>NZ_LVJI01000016.1 GCF_001637225.1 Paenibacillus antarcticus | reverse complement strand
CCCCCGTCCGCCGCTAAGTTGTTTTGGAAGCAAGCTTCCAAAACAACTCCGCTCGACTTGCATGTATTAGGCATGCCGCCAGCGTTCGTCCTGAGCCAGGATCAAACTCTCCAAATTGGTATTTAGAAAGAGCGAAATGCTCATTTTGAAACAAACTGGCGAGAATTTACATTCTCCATCAAATGATTTCTCATTTGTTTTGATTTCACTTTTGTGAAATCTACTCACTCGTTGTTCAGTTTTCAAAGACCAATTATTTCGTTTTGTCAGCACCCCATGTTCTCGGCGACAACTTCTATATCATATCATGTTGACCGTCATTTCGTCAAGAAGTTTTTTTCAACTTCTTTTTCCGTGATGATAACTGACTTATCAATTACCGATTCACGTTTAATGGGGCGAGATATAATTTATCACAGAAACTATTGCTGAGTCAACTTTATTTTAAGATATTTTTTTGAATAGACACCCTTCAAATCTCGATTCCATTAATGACTTCTGCTAATAACATATTGAAGAACTTCTCATCATAAACACAAAACGTTTTATGTAGATAGCTATCAGTACTCTTCCTAGTATCATGACATAAGTCACGAATTATTCAAGTCACCATTTCACTTTACCACAACATAAAAAAGAAAAGGAAAGTCATTAGACTCTCCTCCACTCTTTCTATCCGCCTCATATCGTACTATAGAAAATATTACGTTGAGCATGTAAACTCTTATCCTCATTCTCAATCTTCACTTCTTTAATAATTGAACGATATACTAACTTACGAAGTACCAGTGGTAGTTCTGCACTGACTATTTTCAATTCCGGATGTTGAATTAATTCTCTAATGCTCCACGGCTTTTCACGACTATCCATCACACTTATGAGGAGAACTGAACATTCAGCCATCTTGGACAACACTGAAAACTCACATCCCAATAGAACTAATTCGACCCGTTGCTTCAATGTTTCCTTACTTACCGTTAATTCTTCATATAGTTTATGAACAGCTGTACTCAAACCTCGCACCTGTTCCCATACTTTATCTTGTGGACGTATTCCACGCTCGATCAGTTCAATCCTTGCCCAGTGATGAAGCGATTGTATGACACTATGATAAGCATCCATAATATAGCCTTCGCTCATATAACGTTTACTTTCTAGATACAACCAGAGAAAACGTGAGAATTCCAAGAACATGACTTGATCCCGAAGTGGTTGCTTAAATTCTTCAAATTCCAATGAAAGATTTGCAAGACGACTATCCGTATCAAAAATAATATCACCCTCTAACAAACATTTCACTAAATTGCACTTCTCCCCGGATATGAGCCAACGCCTAAATAATCCAAGACTTACATGTATCACCTGGCAAACCTTTCCACCAATGATAACGTGGTCAACCCTACTCTGTTCGGATACTTGTACCACTAATATAAGAATATCGTAATCATGAAAAAGAGACCCCTGTTTGTTCTGATCATGTTGCTGGCATACAATAGCTCCTAGGGTATCTTCATCTAACACTTCTTTATATTGTATATATAGGTTTGATGATTTCACAATTTGCCTCCATACATTTCTTGGCGTAAATACGCCATTTCAGTTATACTATATTTCAACATGTTTATACGAGTTCCTTCTTAGAAAATGAATTATAATTATTCTATATGATAGGGTGAACATACCATGATGTTTAAGTCTGCAAAAATCAATGCATTTCGTACATGGGGACTATTACTAACGATGATTGGCATGGGACTTATGGTGCTAGGAACAGCAGGTATCGTCTTCTGGGGACATTCCGGTAAAATCTTTGCTGCTATTGGTCTGGTCATCGGGCTTATTGCTATGGTTGGTAGCCTTGGTATTTACTTCTGGGCAGGTATGCTATCTACCAGTGCAATCCAAATCCAATGTCCTCAATGCGGTAAATTAACAAAAATGTTAGGTCGAACAGATCGCTGTATGTTCTGTAAGACGATACTAACGATGGACCCAGGAATAGCAAACACTACTGCTGAACAGTTGGAAGAAGAACTTAGCCATTCAACTCCTCAAGGATAGTTCGGAATTATATTTTTAATTACAGCAATAAAACCGGCATCCCTATCATAAGGATGCCGGTTTTATTAGCATATTATACATATATATGATTTCATTAAACTCACATTAAGTCAGTACTTTAAGGATGAATAGATTTGAGTACTTGCCACGCTTGTTCATTTGCTAAGCTTCGGGTCCAAGAAGCAATTCCCCCGAGTTGTAACGATTGCGCTAGCTCCACCCTTGATTTTAAAGATACCTCGTCTTCAATCCATATTTTCTTAAGTATAGAATCCTCTATATATTCAACGTAATTTTGTTTAGGAGCCTCTAAATAGGTTGGTTTTAGCTTTTTTGTACGAATAATGTCAGCAACAGAATCCATCCCCACAGCTTTAGAGCTAACCTTGGTTTCTCCCTCCTTAACCTCTTCACTCCATATCCTAGTGTACATAGGTATTCCCATAATAAGCTTCTCTGGCGGGACTTTATCTTCTAAAATAATTCGCTGTAATGCTGCTTCCACCCATGGCAACGAAGAAACAGAGCCTGCTTTCGGGCTTGATGCCCAATGTTCATCATAAGCCATGACAATAAGATAGTCGGCAGCCGCTCCAAGGGCTTGTCTATCTAGAAACAGTGACCACATCTCACTTTTCGATTTGGGAGTTACGTCCACCGATATAATAAGCCCTTTGGCTTCCGCAAGTGGCTTTAATTCCCGAACAAATTGCGTAATATTGCTACCGTCCTTCGTATATACATTCTCGAAATCCAGATTAATACCATCTAACTTATATAAATCTGCATACTGTAGCGTTTGATTGATAACGTTCATTCTACTAACAAAGCTACTCATTGCTTTAGAGGTAATGTCAGGTTCAAAACTGTTACTGAGTAAACCCCAGACCTCCATTTTCTTCTTATGTGCCCATTTTACATAATCTAAGTCTGCTTGGCTTCGTACATTCCCTTCACCATCTATGATACTGAACCAAGTCGGACTTACGACGTTTACACCTGGAAGTTCACCTATGTTAGCTAGATTAGGCTTCTTCTGATACACAGCTTCCCATACCAGATTAACAGGTTTCCCTTTCCAACTTCGCTCGGCACGTGTAATAACTTCCTGAGGCATCGCAACCGTTCTACTCTCCCCCATTACAACTGTATTCTTCTCCATATATCCTGTGTAGCCATTATCCAATTGCACATAGTACCAATCCTCTTCGGTGGTCCATACTCTTAACTGTGTACCCGTAGGTACATCAAATATAATAGGCGCATGTATGGTATGGTCTTTACGCATAGCTATTGTAGTATCTGACTTGTCCGCCTTCACTGTACCCATGGGAATAATTTCTCCAGCCTTCATAAGCTGAACTGCACCTGAATCGATATCTTGATGGACATCTAACCCGTACAGTTCCTTCAATACACGAATAGGCAAGTACATAATTCCTTCAGATTCTTCAGGCGCAAATCGGAGTTGCGTGATTTCATTATTAATTTCAGCCTTTTTCTCATTCGGAGTTAAATGCACCAACTTCTCAGAAGTTGTGAGTATAATAGACTTCGTCTCCGACTCATAACGAATATGTGGATCAATTACATCTTGTAATATAGGCAATGGAAGCTTTAAATCCTCACCGGTACCCAAAGCAGGATATTCAAGTAGTTCACCTCTCACAAAAATGGGACTACTCTTTCCTTTCCAATCGGGTTCGACGTGCTCTGAATTAGGAAGGGTCTGCGTATATAGATAATAGCCACCGATCAAAAATAAACAAATCATCAGAAGTGAAGTCAATCGCCTTTTTCTCGTCTTATTACGTCTTGGTTTGTTTCTTCTCAAAGTATAAACCTCCGTAAATCAATGAATGTGAAAATAGTGGAATAAAAATAAAACATGAAGAATCCTTCAAGGAATCCACATGTTTTATAACGCTGTGTATGAGCTTAATGTTTCTTACATGTGCTGCAAACTCCGTAAAGTTCCATCCTTAAGTCTTTCACTTGAAAGCCTGTTGCCTCTTCCGCTACACGCTCAACGTCAACTAAAGAAGGATACATGAAATCTTCAATCTTACCGCACTCTTCACAAATCACATGATAATGATCCGACACATTCGCATCAAATCGACTTGATGAATCGCCATATGTCAATTCATGAACCATCCCAGATTCCGTAAACATTTTTAAATTATTGTAGACTGTCGCTACACTCATACTGGGGAATCTAGGTTCTAAAGCACGATATATCTCATCTGCTGTTGGATGAGTCATGGATTCCAATAAGTAGTCTAAAATTGCATGACGTTGGGGTGTGATCCGGACACCGGTCGTTTTTAATTGTTCCAATGCATGTTGGACTCGTGTTCCCATCTATCCCGCCACCTTTTATAAAATTCTTCTAGATTAGTATCATTATTATTATATTACGGTTATTATCTGATAATTGTCAATGAGCTAGCCATCTCATGAAATTTAGTTATACACATATAAAAGGATCTATTTTAAAGTGAATTCACATTTAAATCGCTATTTCCTTCTATTCGGATTGAATAATCTCCCTCTCCAACTGTTCCTAAAATGGTCTTATTTACAATTGTGAAATCCGGTATAGAAGAATGAATATCACCAAAAGTAATCCTGCCATTCAACTTATAGTTTGCTTCCAATGGCAAGTACAAATTCATAATTCCCACTGCACTATAAATATCCCAGTTCCCACCGATTTGATATGCATACACGGTTATACCCCCGTTAAGAGATTCCGCTTTGAGACTCATTTGGGATTGGCTAACATAGATATCCCCATTCTTCGTTCTGATATCGACATCACTAAGTGCACGAATAACAGAGATATTTCCTACTTGAGTCAATAATTTAAGTGTGCCCGAGGTATCTGTAGCTTCCATATTCCCTTGGCTGGAACTAATATCAGCATCACCTTCAAGGTTAACGATTCTGACGACACCATTTAAAGTTTTACCTTTGACGTTGCCTAATACATTGTATAATTCCAGCATTCCATTAGCACTTTCCAATGAAATATTCTCAATGGCATTTATATTCTTAAGTTTGATATTCCCATTCATTGTTCGTACATCTAGATTAAAACGTCTATTCTCCGGAAGCGCGATGCTAAGATTCATCCGAGGCTGCCGTTTACCTGATTGTCCATATGCCTTAGATATCGTTGCGATGTTGATGGTTGTTCCTTCGCTAATCTCAAGTACTGACTGCTCAACGACTGCTTCTCTCTCAGGTCCGGTAATCTGATCCACCCATACTTCAGTTGAAACCTGTATGTTCTCAATAGGTTCTCGATGTAATACGATATCACCATTTATATTATTAATAACGATGTTCTCACTATCAAAGGCAACAGGGACATCTTGAACTTCTTTATTAAAACTTCCACCTTCTTGCTCGCTAAAATCTACGGCAGAAGCAGTCAGATTCAAGCTCACTTTATTCCAAAGATATAAATAGTGCTCTTGTTGCGTGATGATGAATACACTAGCGCATAGAATAATGGCCATTGAAAGACCTTTTATATCAAGATGCGGTCTAGACCCAGATCCCCTCTCATGCCGCCTAAACCAATAGATAAGAATGGATTCAAACCCCCACATGATCGCTAACATAGGCCACCATTTAAGCAACAGAAGCATATATTCACTTCCTTGCACTTCATCTATGATCAACAAAATTCCAGTTACCATGATCAAAAATGCTGCTGTATAACGCCCCACGCGAATTTTGTGTTTGCCATTCATTCTTACCCCTCCTCTTGTGTATTCGATCCTCGTTGTATTACCTTCTCTCGAATTAACAGTCCTAAACCTACAATTACCAATCCGACGGCAATCGTTAACTGTCCATGGAGTTCAATGAATTGCTCTAACCAAGCAGGTTTCTGATAGAACAGAATCAGTAATATTCCTCCGACCACAAGTAATATACCGAAAGAAATGCTCCCTTCACCCGCAAAAGGATTATGACGCTTTCGTATCTGATCATTGTTCACATCTAGATCCTTATCTCGGAGGGTGATTGTATAGTCTGCCGCTTGAAGTACGTCATATAAATTGTAGAAATAAGTAACTGGAATCATTAGACCAAGAAGAATTAATAGGGGCACATTAATATGCATTCCTTTAGATGAAAAATATAACATTGCTGAGACGTCTAGAATTAGAATAAATAGGAATGAGATACCCTTTTTGAATAAACCCAAATAAATATGTCCTAAACCAGGTAATAACGTTGCAAATAATCCCGCTATAAACTTACGTTTACGAGAAAAAAATCTTCGAGTTCGCTTATTGCTCCGTTGTACCTTTTCATTATTGGTAGATGATTGCTGTTGCAAGAGGCTCATCTCCTACCCCCTCCTTTACCTTACCTATCACTGAGCTTAAGATTATAAAGATAATACCCCATTACAGATGTTTAGTAACTGGTAAACAATTGGGTACTGTAATAATAGGTAAATAAAAAACGGGTAATTTCCTCTCGGAAAGTACCCGTTATCGTAAAAAAAATTGCTTCATTCCAAAGATATCATAGTTACGCCTTCTAAGCCTCGAACTTTCGATGATACATAAATCGGATCAAACGTTCGTTTGATTAATACATGCATCGTGAGTTCAATTGTCGTCTGTGGAGGCTGAAGTTCTCCATACGGATTAACATTACGTTCGTTCACGATACATTTCTTAATGGTGAAGCCCTCTTCTTTAAATAAAAGAGAAACATCATCAAGAAATCCAGGAGCATTCGTTGCGTGGATCGTGACTAAATGTAATTTATTGCCTTTAATGTATCGCTGTTCAAGCTTATTAAACAAGACCAAGGTCAGCAGAATTAACACGGTTGTCGTAATAGCAGCAAAATTGAAGCCTGCCCCTACCGAAAGTCCCAATGCAGCTACAACCCACAGTGATGCAGCTGTCGTTAGCCCTGTAATCGATTTCCCTGTAAATAGAATCGTACCTGCCCCTAGAAATCCAATACCTGTAATCACTGCTGATGCAAGACGCGCTGGATCCATTCGAATGTTCATTTCATTCGCAAAGTCTGCGAATCCATATATGGAGAGCATCATAATTAGAGACGAACCCAAGCACACCAGAATATGTGTACGAAGTCCTGCCGCACGATTTGAACTTTCCCTCTCCAATCCGATGAGTCCACCTAACAACATGGACAGTAATAAACGAAGTAAAATATGAAGATCATCGATCAGCCATGGATTATGCAACATGTAACATGCACCCTCCTTAAATAATAAAAAATGTTAATTAGTCAATATCTTACTTATTATGTTGCTGTCTATGAAACGTGGTCAATTCAATCTCTGGCGCTACTTCATAGGTATCAAAAGGAATAAAGCCATATTTCAGATACAGCGCAAACGCAGGATCATTACGTGTGCCTGTTGATACAATAAATAAAGGGGTATCTACATGAAGATCTAACACGTACTGAATTAATTCCCCAGCAATCCCTTTGCGAAAATAAGCTGGCTGAACCATCATCCGGGTAATCGTCATGGTTCCAGCAGCCTCGCTAATGATAGCTATTGCTCCCAATAGTTCACCATCTTCATCCATTACACCAAAGAACGTCTCTCCGCACTGGCTAAGCGATTCATAGGTATCCAACAGCGGTGGAATTTCGTTGAATCCAATCCTCTGAGCTTCAAGTCGATAAGCAACTTGTTGCAGACGCCATATTTGATGCACCGTATCTTCATGATCTAATAAAAGATCTATGATCATTTATCATTCTCCATTCCAATGAGCTGATACCTACCTGACCTTTTATACAATAAGAAACGATTATACCTCCCATATGGGGGGGATATCCGTCTCTGAGGCAATATAAGAATTAGCGTATCAAATTTCTTATATTTAACAAAAGGGCTTGTCAACATCGACAAGCCCCTTAGCCTTAACGGCTTAAAACTTCAACAATTAATTTATTTGCGAGCGCAGGATTAGCTTTCCCCTTGCTCTCTTTCATAACTTGACCAACTAGGAATCCAATCGCCTTCTGCTTACCGGCGTTATAATCTTCTACTGATTGTGGGTTAGCCAATACTACCTGCTCCACAATGCTAAGGATCGCTCCTTCGTCACTGATCTGCACTAGACCTTGTTCTTCCACGATCTGCGATGGTAGTTTCCCACTCTCAAGCATCTCTTTAAATACGGTTTTGGCAATTTTATTACTGATCGTCCCCTTCTCAATGAGACCGATCATCTCACCAAGCCCTTGACCAGTAACCTTCACACCAGATAGTTCTAAGTTACTGCTGTTTAGATATCCGAGCAGGTCACCCATAATCCAGTTCGATACCGCCTTGGCATCACTTGTATATTTCAAGCTCTCCTCGAAGAAGTCTGCAAGTGGTTTGGATGCGGTAATGACTGATGCGTCATAACTCGGAAGACCATATTCAGTGGCATAACGTTCTTTGCGTGCGTCAGGTAATTCAGGAATAGATGCACGTATCCGCTGCTTCCAAGCATCATCAATATGTAACGTCACAAGATCTGGATCTGGGAAATATCGATAATCATGGGCTTGTTCTTTCCCGCGCATACTGATGGTTTTCCCTTGTCCTTCATCCCAACGTCTTGTTTCCTGGACTACGACTCCACCATCATCCAAAATTTCAGCTTGGCGGAATTCTTCATATTCCATACCCTTCTGTACACCACGGAAAGAGTTCATATTCTTCAACTCTGCTCTTATTCCGAATTCTTCCTGTCCATATGGACGAAGACTAATATTAGCATCGCAACGAAGCGAACCCTCTTCCATCTTCACATCAGAAACCTCGCAATATTGCATAATTGCTCTGATCTTCTCAAGGTATGCACGAGCTTCTTCAGGTGAAGAAAGCTCTGGTTCAGATACAATTTCAACAAGAGGAGTACCTACGCGGTTAAAGTCCACCAACGAAGCATATCCACCATCGACATGCGTCAGTTTACCCGCATCTTCTTCTAAGTGAAGACGAGTAATCCCAATTCTCTTCGTCTCACCGTTCACTTCTATATCAATCCAACCATGCTCACCAATCGGTTGGTCAAACTGAGATATTTGATAAGCTTTAGGTGAATCTGGGTAGAAATAATTCTTCCGATCAAATTTACTTCTATCTCCAATGGTACAGTTAAGCGCCATTGCTGCTTTCATAGCATAATCCACCGCTTGGCGATTCAGAACTGGTAATACGCCGGGATGCCCAAGACAAATAGGACAAGTATGGGTGTTGGGTGGTGCTCCGAATTCAGTCGAGCATCCACAGAAAATTTTGGAATTCGTATGGAGCTCGACATGGACTTCCAGTCCGATGACTGTTTCATATTTGGATGTAGACACGCCTTATTCCCTCCTTTTCTGGATAGAATGAACTAAAGAAGAATTCTCATAATCATGATATATATTTGTATCCATAGAATATGAGAAGCGTAAACCTTTAGTTCAATCTACATAGACCGTTACATGTTAGGTCGTTTTGTATGATGATCCGTATGCTGTTCGAAAGCATGTGCTACACGCAACACCGTAGATTCATCGAATGATTTACCGATAATTTGCATCCCTACTGGGAGACCGTCTACGAAACCACACGGAATACTTACTGCAGGCACGCCTGCAAGACTTACCGGAATGGTTAGAATGTCATTCAGATACATCGTAAGTGGATTATCTACCTGAGACCCTAGTTTAAAAGCTGTAGTAGGTGCAGTTGGTCCGATGATAATATCATATTTCTCAAATACCTGATCGAAGTCACGTTTGATCAACGTACGAACTTTCTGTGCTTTTAAATAGTAGGCGTCATAATACCCAGAACTTAACGCATAGGTTCCAAGCATGATACGACGTTTAACTTCCGGGCCGAACCCTTGACTACGAGATTCGTGATAAAGATCAAGGAGGTTGCTTGGGTTGTTCGCACGAACACCATATCGTACACCATCAAATCGTGCCAAGTTAGAAGAAGCTTCCGATGATGCAAGTAAATAGTAGGTCGCAACAGCGTACTCAGTATGTGGCAGAGAAACCTCTTCCCATACGGCACCTAGTCCCTCAAGCACTTTCAATGCATCCATAATCTTCTCTTTAACGCTTGCGTCTACGCCTTCGCCAATATACTCCTTCGGAACAGCAATCCGAAGTCCTTTAACGTCACCAGTCAAAGCACTTAGATAATCAGGAATATCTACATTAGCTGATGTTGAATCCATAGAATCATAACCCGCAATAGCTTGCAATACGTAAGCCGAATCTTCTACATTTTTCGTTACAGGTCCGATCTGATCTAGAGAGGAAGCAAAAGCTACCAAACCAAAACGAGACACTAAACCATAGGTTGGCTTTAAACCGACAACGCCACAGTAAGATGCAGGCTGACGAATAGAACCCCCCGTATCAGAACCGAGCGTGAAATAAGCTTCTCCAGCTGCCACAGAAGCAGCGGAACCTCCACTAGACCCACCTGGTACATATTCCAAATTCCACGGATTACGAACAGGATGGAAACTTGAATTCTCATTAGATCCGCCCATCGCGAACTCATCCATGTTCAATTTACCCAGGATGACTGAATCTGCATGACGCAGTTTCTTCGTTACGGTAGCATCATATACAGGGTTGAAATTGCTAAGGAACTGACTTGCACAAGTCGTACGAAGACCGTCTGTCACAATGTTGTCCTTAATTCCCACAGGCAATCCGAACAACAATCCCCGATCCCCACCTGCAATCAGTTGGTCATCAAGTCTACGTGCTGTGGCTCTTGCCTTCTCTTCATCAAGTGTAAGATAGGCCCCCACGCGATCATCACGTTCTTGGATCGTCTTGAATGCCTGATCTACCAAATCGGTAGGAGACAATTCCCCGTCATTCATCTTGTTATGTATTTCAGATAATTTATAATCAAACAGGCTCAAACGGTATTCCTCCCTTCAATAATAAGACACTATTCCAACACTGCTGGAACTTTAAATTGTCCATCTTCATGCTCTGGTGCATTTGCAAATACTTTCTCAATTGGAAGACTCTCACGTTGTTCATCCTCACGCATCACATTGCTAAGATGAAGAACATGTGTTGTTGGCTCAATGCCTTCTGTATCTAAGCCATCCAGTTTCTCTGCATATTGCAAAATCGCATTCAACTGTTCGGTAAATACTAATTCTTCCTCTGAGCTCAAGTTAAGTCTCGCAAGCTTGGCTACATGTTGAACATCTTGGGTCGATATATTCATGTAATTTCTATTCCTCCCTATTCTTTCTCAATTAGTACAGGATTAAAGCCTCAACCCTCAGGATAATGTTTATAATTATAGGATAGAACCATTCACAATTCAATCACAAGGAATCAAGATCCTTATTCTTCTCATTTTTTACGCAAAAAGAGTCGGCATAAGCCGACTCTTTTATATCCATGCCCGAAGATTTACTTGTTTAATAAATTCTGCTTGGGACAAAGCCTCTGTTGAGATCATCTCGCCTTCCTCAACAGGTTCTGGCTCGCCATTCATCACGTGATGAAATAGCTCCTCATTATATGTCGCCAATGCATAATCGATTAGCGCTTCTTGTGTTGTACGCTCTACTTCCTCTTGCAAGAGCCGCTCTTCCAGCTCAACATCATCATTAGGCACGAAAAAATTACGATTCACTTTCGGTACACGAATGACATAGTCAAATGCGTTGTCGGGATTACGATCATAAGCAATTATATAACCATATTCACCGATCGGAAGATTCTGCTCAAAGGCGTCATCGACGATTACAATTTTTTCCCCAATAAGTAGCATCGTCTACCTCCTAGATGTCAATAAGATACTCAATAGTCTACTAAAAAAAGATAGTGATGTCTACGGTAGCTATTAAGAAGAGCTCATTGCTAGTTCGGGAGCACTCGCTTTTGAAGAAGACGTGCTGCACTAAGAAGAGAAAAAACAATGATACCTACGGCAATCAAGCAACATATTACAACAGAAGATACGGAAAGTCCGTTCCCAACCAATACCTCCGATGAAAGAGATGTAAGACGAGCTGGACTCCAGTTAAACCAGGTAGGAAGAAGGCTACTTAAGAGTGAAAGTAGTACTAGAATAGCTAATGTGACAAAGGCCGCTCCCGCTCCTCGCAGAATTGTACTAAATAGAAGAGTAATTGTCATTGCTAATATGAGCCATAGACCGTACAGTCCAAACGATGCTAACCCACTTGTCCAAGATAAAGGTCCAATCATTTGATAGGTATAGTAGAACGAAGCTATGTATCCAAAACCAAAGGCAATAAGTAGCTGTGTACATTGAGCAAACCATTTAGCAATCATGATAGAAAAAACCGAAATAGGTCTTACCATAATTAGTTCCGCAGTTCCCCCGTAGCGTTCACCCGATACACTATTCATGCTTGCAAGTACAAGGATCAGAACACCCATCGTACTATATTGACTCAATACTTGAACCATAACCATTGCGGAAGATGGCGTCTCATATAATGAGAGCATCTCTGGTGGAACTCCTCCAGACATCTCCAATATTTCCGGCATAAACAGGCTGATGATTGGCTGCGTGATTCCCAATATCGCAAATACGATGGGAATCCATATAAGCTTGAAACTTCGAGACATGTCTAGCATCTCTTTCTGATAAAATATCCAAGTAGATCTCATTGCTCACTCACCACTTTCACGAACATATCTTCTAAGGAAGAGCTTCCGGCTTCGAATCTCACTAGAGGGATCCGTTTCTCAGTAGCTTCTCTCATGAGATCATCTCTTGCTGATCCCAGATCATGGACCGTTAATTCTGCAATATCTGCTTTAATATCTGCTAGTATCACATAAGGTTTACTCTTCAAAGAGTCAAGCCATGTCAGTGCATCACGTTCCCTCTCCACTTGTACAATCACAAGCGGCTGGCGATGCTTCTCTCTCAAAGAGCTAAGTGATCCTTGCTCAGCTAAGCGTCCCTTCGCCATCACGAGGATATCATCACAAATCTCCTCTGCATCATGTAGGACATGTGTAGAGAACAAGACGGTTGTCTCTTGTCTTATTTCACGAAGAAGATTAATCACTTCTCTACGTCCAATGGGATCGAGAGCAGAGACAGGTTCATCGAGGATTAACAGCTTCGGTTCATGAACAAGAGCCTGTGCAAATCCTAGACGCTGCTTCATCCCTCCAGAATAGCCAGATATCCGACGTTTCGCTGCATCTTGCAAGCCAACCTTCTCAAGTACGGCTTCAGTTCGTCTGCCAATTTCTTTCTGTTCCATTCCACTAAGTCCCGCCACAAACCGGATATATTCTTGTCCAGACATCCATCCATAAAATGTAGGATTCTGAGGTAAATAACCAAGCCACTTCCGATAATCTGTAACCCCTTGCTGTTCATTAAAGATAATTCCACCTGAAGAAGGCTCTAGAAGTCCTGCAAGCATCCGTAATGTTGTTGTTTTGCCGGCACCATTGGGACCTAATAAAGCAACACATTTCCCTTGCTCCAATTGAAATGTCAATCCTCTAACAGCATTTTCTTTACCGAAATTCTTCTTCAAATCAGTCACTTGTAGTAGAGACATTATGCATCTTTCCTTCCAATAACGAAGTAGAGGATGCTTCCTAGCATATTTCCAAATACAATGATCAAAACCCACATCCACTTGGGTCCTCGTACTTCCTGCGCTTTATATAGAGATATCAAACCAATTACGGCAAGAACAAGTTGCAGAATCAAGATGGGTAAAATTAAAGGCCAGTTTAATGACGAATCCATTTTAATTATCCTTTCTATCTTGGGATTTCTTACGACGCTTATTCGGTATCCTAACGAAAAAGAGATAAATCAGTAGGGGTGTTGGTGCGCTTGTCAATCCCCATAACCCCCAGAACCAGCGCCACTTCCCCCGTTTGCCTGCATCTATAAATAACCACGTTCCTTGGAGCAAAAGGAGCAGTACAATCGTTACAATGATCCATATGGGGATTTCTTTAAGTTCTAGTTCATTCATCTTAAACCCTCTTTTCTTCCATCAATGTTAAAGTGTACCACTATGACGAAAGCCGTAACAAAACTTATTCCCTGAATTAACCAAACAATCCAAGAAGCCGAATAAACTAATAATACTCCTCCGCCTATTACGAATAATGAGACTAACCAGAACAACAGCAGTTCCATTATCATAGACTTCCGTCGCCTTTGTATGCGTTCATGAATGTGACCTTTCAATTGTTCTTTGGATGGTGTCGAAGGATGATCCAGTACATGATCCATTCTGTCTATACTTTGGCGTAATCCTCTAAGAAATATCTCTTCCTCTGTTTCAAACTCATCTCTTCTATCCATGGTTATCTCATCTCCTCTCTTAATTGACGAACGCCTGTGGCTACTCTTGATTTAACGGTTCCAGAGGGAATAGAGAGCATCTCTCCAATCTCCTCGTAGGTATAGCCATAGTAGTGTTTAAGTAGCACAGTTATCCGATGTTCTGAAGACAAATTTGCTAACGATTCAAGTACGCCGTCCCATTCCTCGTTCCTGCTCTCAAACTGCCACCGAATTCGGCGAATCCCTCGCTCTTTAAATAGCCAATTCTTCTCTCTCTTCTTACGTCGCATCTGATCTATATATATACGAGTACCCATCGTCATCAGCCAAGAAGAGAAGGAGGAGGAACCATCATAAAGGTGTATCTTCTCGATACATCGGAGTATAGTGTCTTGAGCGACATCCTCTGCCAAAGCAGGATCCATCGTGACCTTCACTAAGTATTTATATAGAAAAGAGTAATGTTCATGTATTAGCTCTGCAAGAACATCAGCATCCCCTTGCTGCGCAAGTTTAACTTTATTGCATTCCTCTGTCTTCATCTTCAATCCTCACTTCCATCAGCGACATAGATAATACGAATAGGTTGGCCGTTTCGTTCATTTGTCTTTCATAAAATACAAAAAAAAGCTCAAGACTAAAACGCTGATTATAAAGTAATGATTGATATAGGTCGTAGCGAAGGGGGCGAATTGTACTGTAGAAGCGTCAGCCGTCGTAAGAACAATACGTCACCGTAGCGGTCATCCTACTCAACATTCTTAAGTATTAGTTTTAGTATTGAACAAAAAAAACACAACAAAATAAAACACGCAAACCGGGATCAATTCCGCAGCTTGCGTGCTTTTTCATTGTGAATCAAATAACTAACCCGATTGTAACCATTTTGTCATCAATTGTACAGGTAAATATTTCCGTTAATATTCGCCTTATTTGTATCCGACTAAGAAGTTATACATACGGGTTATTTGAACGTTCATACCCTATCGTTGTACGAGGGCCATGGCCCGGATATACTTTCACTTCATCCTTAAATGTAAACAATGTATTGTGTATTGAATCCAAAAGATCTCGCTCTCTACCACCCTGAAGATCCGTCCGTCCTACCCCAAGCTTAAATAATACATCACCTGAGAAAAGGTGGTCTCCACAAAGGAAGCTAACACTTCCTGGAGAATGTCCTGGTGTATGGTACACAGCGAATTGATGTCCAATAAGCTCCAATTGCTGCCCTCCTGCCAAATCATACTCCGCTGGATTCGTTGACAGTGGTGGTGATACTTGTGACCACATCAATGAGCCATTCAATTTAGGCGATATCAGCCATTCACTTTCTAGATCATGCAGATAGACAGGGCATCCTTTAAGTTTACGAATTTCGTCAACACCACCCATATGATCAAAATGAGCATGCGTTAACAGAATGGCTTCGATCTCTAAGTTCTCTATCTTTCTGATAAGAGCACCAGGGTTCATACCTGGGTCAATAATAATGGCTTTGCCTGTTTCTTCATTCGTTAATAAATAGGCATTCGTCTGTAAGGGACCTAAGGAGTAGCTATCAATTTTCAACATAACTAATTATATACCCGATATCAATTCGCGCAGTTCTTTAAGAATAGCTGCACGGACATCGACTCCTTCTCCATAAGCTTCGATCATTTGTGACCGCACAATAGCCATATTCTCGGCATAGTCCGATGCTTCACGATCTGGGTTCTCCTGTTTGAACGAAATCATATATTGTTGAACATGTTTCGGACGAGGTCCCCAAGATCCCAGAACATGTCCTCCTGTATCTACGAAGATAACTACAGGAACTGATCTTCCGCCGAGCGTAAGGAATTCGTCCATAACATCAAAGTTCTCTTCAAGAATTAACACTTCCGTAGGAATGCCAGCAGTCTCTAACGCATGGAAGACTACAGGTATATTCCGTACTACGTCTCCACACCAATCTGCAGCGAGAATAAGAACACGAATATCATCACGATGATTCAAACTTCCGAAAAATTCGCGTTCTGAAGCAACATCCCATACGAATTCATCATAGTTGGATTGAAACTTCTCTTTATTCTTTTCCATGCCATCCATAAACTGTTGAGGCGAAATACCTGTTCTTATTTTGTCTGCTAAATTTGTTCTCATGAATTGATTCCTCTTTTCTTGGATTTAACCCATTTCATTAAGAAATAAATAATTAATAATGCAAGAGCAATTAAGAGAATTGGCGTAACATAAGGACCTGCTACTTCATCAATTGTCTCCCATTTCGCACCTAAATAATGTCCCAGATATACAAATAAGATTGTCCATGGAATAACGGCGAGTGTCGTTAACAACGTAAATTTACCTAGATGCATGCGGGACATTCCTGCTGGAATCGAAATAGCATGTCGAACGATCGGAATAAACCGAGCTGTAAAAATCACGCCTGTACCGTATTTATTAAACCACGCTTCTGAAGCGTCAATCTGTTTCTTATGAATAAAGATATATTTACCATATCTCTCAAGTACAGGTCGACCACCATAACGACCAATCCAGTACACGAATATTTGGGCTATCACTCCGCCGATGGTTCCGAATAAGACTGCTCCAAAAAAATTAATATGTCCTGTATAGACCAAATAACCACCATAGGCAAGTACAATTTCACTAGGGATAACTTCTACCATCAAGCCAATCATAATTCCGAAATAACCTAAACTTTGAATCCAATGAAATAGCTGATTAACAACTTCCGAAATGAACTCCACTCCGTCCCCTCTTTCATTATGTATTCGGTATTTAATAATTAGAAACTCCTATTCTTAATTTCTATTCTAACATAGGAAAGGACATACCTTCTACTTGAGCCCAATTAACGATTCTATGGTGTCTTCCGTCTATCTTTATGCATACGTTGTGGATGAAAGGAGTGAGGATTTATGCCCCCTAATCACACAGCGAAGAATACTAGACCCCTTCCTACTCCGCGTGGTATACGTAGAGCCTGTAGCAAAGAGCTTTACCGTACCCTCAAACGGATGAAGACACATATTCCAGCCCCCTTATTGAAACAAGGTGAAGAATTATACTACCGGAAAGTAATCGGCAAGCTGATCTGGATTCACGAAAACAGTAGCAATCGTAAGTTACTATACCAGTGGTGGGAAAGTGACGTCAGTGAAGAACTTGCTGCACTATGGCAAGTTGATCAGGGGAAGCTGTGTCTTGCATTTCGTGATGCTTTTGGAGGCTAATCGTGCGTGATCAAAAGGTGACTTTTTGAACAACCTCTAATCGTTAGATCTTCATGAATCGGGCAGCGATTGTGCCAACCTTTCCAGTTGACTGCCCCATTCTTCAGCCTCCCTCGTTAATATGAATTTCCTATCATTATGTAGTTGAGCCTGTTGTCCCGATAACTGTTCCACCATATGCTTATATTTGTTGTAGTGACTAACCCCTATACGAATCAGACGATAGGATTCATCTGTATTTCCTAAAGCCATTTGCTCTCGGGAAAGTGTGAGTAATTGTTCCAGACTATCACTTTGTTTCTCTGTGTTAAAAGGATCTAATACATTGCTCAAGGATAACCATTGGGTGTAAGGCTCACTTCCTCCCAGTTCCCCATATGTGTATGCTAACTTCCATACAAGCCCGGGGTGCTGGGGGGAATAGGACAAGCTCTGTGTTAGCACTCGTATCCCTTCCTCCAGTGACGAAATTCGACCCAATTGAATTGCTGCATCTGTGTTCATTGGATTCCAAAGTAAGGATGAGCGAAGCAGCTTTCGGGAAATATCTGAATCTTTAGATTGTAAAGCTAGTCTTTGTAGCGAACTACTTATTTCTGAGCGTAGAGCTACAAGCGTTAAACATATGATTGTACATAACCATAGAACACAAAACACCTTATGCATGATCCTTTTTGAATGGTGTTGCGTAGCACTAGATTCTACATTAGTTACTGTAGTCTCTTCTAAGCGATCATGATAAGAGAACCCCCATGCTGCTAGCCAAAATATAAGAATCCATACAAGACCAAAACTCCAATCAAAATCTACCGCTGCATGTAGGACCAACACCAAATATGCGGGTACTAGCACACGATATTGCTTATACAATATCCATCCGATGCCAATCAACATGAACACCACGGTCAAAAAACCAACAATTCCGGTATTCAACAGCACATCGAGATATCCACTATGAACTTCACTTCCTACATAAGGCTGCGATTGTATC
The DNA here is from genome assembly GCF_001637225.1 of Paenibacillus antarcticus. GTDB lineage: Bacteria > Bacillota > Bacilli > Paenibacillales > Paenibacillaceae > Paenibacillus_AQ > Paenibacillus_AQ antarcticus. The sequence continues at coordinate 376,533 of NZ_LVJI01000016.1, read as the reverse complement.
TTAGGATATGACATTCGCCATGTATACCCACCTTGTCCCAACCATGGTGCTTGTTGTATTAGCCTCCACGCATCTTGATAAATAATCCAACGAGCGGATACCGTGCCATAATTGGCAGTGATCCGATCTACCACTGTGAACCAGACCGTGATACAACTTCCAGTCCATAAGCTCGCCGCAAACAACATTGTTGTAATGCTACGAGGATGGCGGCTTTGGCACAGCCGCCACAGCCCTAGGCCGGCTAGCATGCTGCCGGCCCACAGCCCGCCCAGCCATAGCAGGCTGGGCCAAGGAACTGGAGCCAGCTGCACCTCTGCCAGCTGGCGGTACAGCAATGCCGCGCCAAAGCATGGCGCGGCGGCAAGCACGAGCGGCGGCATAAGCCTCTGCCGCTCAATCACTAGGCCGGCAGCCAATGCCACGCCGGCCGCAAGCCAAGCGCCGCGCGACTCGCTGAGGAGCAGCGCGGCGGTATAGGGTGCTAATGGCAGAATGCCAACTAGCACCCGCCATCTAGATGGCCGCTGCTTCGCAAGCGGCGCTAGCGCAAATAGCCGCTCCATTAGGAAAGCGGCCATGATCGCGCCGAATGTGTTGGGATACTGTATCATCCCTGCTAGTCTTGCACCCGTGGCACTTATGCCAGGGTTCAAAGTATACACTATATTGTGAGGAATATTTACAAGCCCATAGATATCAAAGATTGCACTTAATGCAAGGAATAGCCCCATGCCATGCCAGCCAGCCTTTAGAAGAGTTCTCCCCTCTTTCTTACTTCCCACATAATAAGCCATAACAGCAACTGTCCCATACCAGCCCCATTTCAAGAGCTCAACGAAAGTTCCCTGAGCAGACAGCGGTTGAGAGAATCCATGTATCGCATATAGTATCATCATAAGAAAAGGACATGTAATTACGAGTATATCGGGGAATATAGTGACCTTCTCCCAAACCTTATAGCTCCGGAGCAGAACAGAGAATCCTAATATAAGAGAGACAACGCTCGCTCCAAGAACGATAGGATATAAATCTGATGCAAAAAAAACACCTGTCTGGAAACAGCAAATAGCACCCATTGTAAGCAATCCAATAGCAGATAGCTTCCACTCCCAATTCTTCATACGATATACCCGCCTTCATCATTTCCTTATATCTACAAAAAAAACCGCCCAGCGCGGGCGGCTACGTATCTATTATATGAAAATATTGTCATCGGTATACTTCATTCAAATCATTCGTAGAAGACGAGTATAGATTGAAATCATGTTCGCGCTCACAAGTTCAATCATTTCCAAAGAAAATCATGAACATAGGGGTTCGTCTTTATTTCAATCTATCTAGGTAGAAGATCTGCACAGACCTTCTCTAAATAAGGAGATATATGAAGGAAGTCACGGAAATCCGTGTATTCCTTCCATAACTGAGCACGATCTCCACTATCTCCTTTTACAGCACGAATGAGGATATTCTTCGGTGTATGCTCCATATCAATAAATTCTAAAAGTTGCGTACGATAACCCATCAGATCTAGCAACTTCGCTCGTACGCCATCTGTCGCTAATGCAGAGAATCGTTCTTTCAATATCCCATGTGATAGAAGTGGATCTAATAGTGGATTCTTCACTTGAGTGAACACTTCATGTTGGCAACACGGTACGGATAATATCACAGAGGCATCCCAACGAACAGCCTTCTCAAGCGCCGCATCTGTTGCAGTATCACAAGCATGAAGCGTGACGACCATATCAACTTTTTCCAGTTCATTATAGTCAGCAATGTCTCCTACAAGAAAATTCAGATTGTTATACGCAAGCTTACTAGCAAGCAGATTACAATGTTCTATCACATCCGCCTTCAGGTCAAGTCCAACCACATTCAATGTTCTTCGTTCCTGAATTGCTAAATAATGATACAGTGCAAATGTTAAATAGGATTTACCACAGCCGAAATCTACAATCGTTATTGGACGATCTTCTGGCAAGCTCGGAAGGACATCCTCTACCATTTCTAAAAAGCGATTTATTTGTTTGAACTTATCATATTTGCGGGCTAACACTTTGCCATCTTCGTTCATAATTCCTAGTTCAACTAGAAAAGGAATCGGTTGCCCCTCTTCAAGAACGTATTGCTTCTTACGATTATGAGACAAATCAACTTCACTCTTAGAAGGGGATTTGGTCAAGATCGATACTTTGAACTTCTTACTGATTAGTATTTGATAATCAGCTTCAGATGTACAGATAATTCCTTGACGAAAAGTCTGCTCAAAAAGCTCCTCAAGTAGCGTTATAGCTTCTTCTTCTGTAGCATTCTTGTGGACAACCTTGTTACTGTAGTAATAAGCAAATTGGTAATGAAGAACTTTTTTCAATTCTACCGGTTTAATCTGTACTTTGGTATATGAAATGCCTTCTTTCTTACGAAGTTGGCTTATCGTGGCCGTAATCATGGAAGAGTCGTTAATCACCTGTGAAATAAGTTTGCGTAAAGATTCCAAAAGAGTACATCTCGCTTTCTAAAAGTTGTCTTATCCGTTACCATACCATATTCGGTTGACTCCTCCAAATCATTCTTACTGGAATCTTTGCTGCATTTCTAATAACCCTTCCATAACTTCTACCCTCGGAAGCCTCCCTTGCTCCAATCTTTCATCATCTTTACCCAGAAGACGATTGTAGAAAGCGATTCCCTCGGTTGGATCTATCCCATCTCGTTCTAAGAGACGAAACAAAGCATTCTCGGCTTCAGCATACTGACCATTAACCTCTTGATAATGAAACAACAAGGTCTCCGTTTTTAGAGGAAGACGGTAGTCTTTGAGCTGATTCAAGAGATTATCAACTTGATCGGTAAGCTTTATCAACTCTTTATTCGCACCATGAGTATCCGCCACCAAATAAAGATGTAACGATTTCATAAATCGTGTCAAACCTTCATCTATTTGACCCGAATCCCTATATATCTTACCCTCTTCATTCAGCAGGTACGCAGCTCCCTGTAACTTATCTGATTCGACCGTTCCACCAAAACGAAACATTTCCGTAATCTCTTCTGTGGGTAAAGAATTCAACAGCCGAGAATTCAAGGGGAATTCCTTACTAAGTAATTCATCGATCTCCCAAAGAGCCTCTGTATATTTTCGTTCTTTTTTTAAATCAAATACCTTGGAGATCATTTGGGTCATTTCCTCGACCATCCTGAGAATGTAATCTTTACGAAACATATGTACCCTCCTTTAAATCTCCCATTTGCAAAACCTTTACTCTACATATCTTTAATTGTAAGTCATTCCCACAAGCAATACTAGCGACCTTGTTCGAGTTACGTCTGTCGTTCGTCACTCCTCTTAGAATAATAGGCCTCACAAAAAACCGAAGGCACAATCGCCTCCGGTTAATCTATAATTTATTGTATTGACACTATTTAGATTGAACCTGATCTAAAAAAATTGTAATCGTCGTAGCTAACTGATCAGGTGCTTCCCACATACTCATATGTCCTGAACCTGCAATCGTTACCTGAGTCACATTCGGTTGGTCGACGGTAAAGGTCTTATCTTGTGAGATAATCCCATCTTGTTCTCCTGCAACAAGTAATACTGGAAGAACCGATGCTGAGAGTACATCACGACGATCCGGACGTTCACGCATCGCCATTGCAGATCCACAAGCCCCCTGTGGAGGTGTTCTATATCCAATTTCTTTAGCTAAATTTATCCACTCTGGATGATCACTTACATGATCTGGAGCAAATAGCGTTGGAATCATGTTATCGACAAAAGAGGTAATCCCATTTGCCTGAATGTTACTAATTGCAAGTAAGCGTTTCTCCTTCCCCTCTTCACTGTCAGGGTAAGCTGTAGAGTGAATCATTCCAAATCCATTCAAACGATTTGAATAACGTTGGACTACTGAAAGGGTGATATATCCCCCTAATGAATGACCTAATAGCGTCACTTTAGGAAGTTCTAATGCATCCATCAGTTGAATCACGTCATCCGCCATTTGTTCAATCGTATATGCACCCATTGGAGCATCCGACGAACCATGGCCACGAAGATCCGGTACAATACAACGATATCGATCAGATAATAATGGAACCACTTGATCCCAATATTCTGAACTACCACAAAATCCATGCAAAAGTACTAGAGGTTCGCCTTGACCTTGATCTTTATAACAAATGGTATTTCCATCGCATATTATTTTTTTCATAATTAATCCTTCTCTCTGCGTCTCTTCTTAATACGTATTATTAATCAAATTACGCCATCTTGAAACCTTTAATTAAGATTTCTTTATTATAAAAGCCTTTATTAATAGATAATGGTAGTGAGCATATGAGACATGCTACAATATAAGAAGCATATTTCATATGAAGAAAGGATGGTCCACCTAATGGATTTATCAAATAAAACACCTGAGAACATCGAATATATGATTGAAGAGATTAAAACAAAATTAAGAATGGCAAGTGGAGCAGCTATGCAAGCTTCTGCCTTTTCAGTAGAGCAGTATGAAGACATTCAAGATGTCTATGAACTAGTTATGAAAACGAATAACCTTAGTATTTCTGAAGTGGAGTCACTTGTATTAGAACTCGGACGCTTACGCCGTCAAGCTTAAAGAATATATTAGAAGGAGGGTATCCTTAACCACCGAGTAATGGTTAAGGATACCCTCCTTCTTTCCTTCTATTGTGAGAATCAACCGTTCTAGGGAAGATCCACAAGTATAAATTCTGATTTCCCTTCACTACTACTTCCTTTAATATTCAAATCACATGCTTTATGAATTCGGGCCGCATCCCCAGGCTCTAAATGAAAGATTCCTTCATCACATTGAATTTCCAAATGACCAGAAATAAGAAATAAGTGTGTTCTCCTATCTTCTTTTTGTGGAAAAACAAGTTCTTTACCTGTCTCAAGAATAGGCAAATAAATCGTAACATCTTGTTGAATAGACAAAGGAGAATGATCTTCTTTTTGTAATTCATTTTGTCCAACCACAACAGGACGCCATTGATTTGTCATCTCCTCTTTAGAGAAACTTCTATTCGCCCATCTTGGTTCCAAATTTGGAGTGGACGGCAGGAACCACATTTGTAAGAAACGAACAGGGTCTGTTGTGGAAGGATTGGTCTCAGAATGGCTTAATCCCGTTCCTGCACTCATCACCTGCACAGTACCTGCCTCTAATACGTGTTGGTTACCCATATCGTCCTCATGTTGTAGCGTCCCCGAAATGACATAACTTACAATTTCTAAATCATGATGTGGGTGTTTCTTAAAACCTTCTTGTGGTTGCAGTTGATTATCATTATGGGCAAGTAGACATCCAAAGTGGGAATTACTCGGATCTTCATAGTCAGCAAAAGAAAAGCTAAACTCACTATGAATCCACTCTTTCTCCGAAGTATGACGTTCCGCTGAAGTTACGATTTTAAACATTACATACACCTCCATAGTGTGAATAAGTTAATTATTTGTATTTGATAACCAATACTTACCCGCAGCCATATTACTTCAATCATTCCTAAATATGTGTAAGAATAACTTCCTATAGATATAGCCTTTATGCTCCCTTGATTATGGGTGTAGTATCATTGTCCTTGTTTCATCCACCCTTTTGTAGTTTAAATACCAAGTAAGCAAGACGACAACATCATAACAATCAATACTAAGGAGGTCATTCTTATGTGGGGTTTAATTATTAGTATAGTAATGGCAATTATTATTGGATTTATCGGCGATGCGCTGGTGGGTAATAAAATGCCAGGAGGCATAATAGGATCTATGATCGCTGGTTTTGTAGGAGCATGGATCGGGGCATCATTATTCGGTAGTTTTGGTCCAAAAATCGGTGGTTTTGCAGTCGTACCCGCTATCTTGGGAACAGCCATTTTTGTTTTCCTTCTAGGTCTACTCAGCCGTTTATTCAGACGTGCTGCCTAAATCCAGAATATACTTAATATCTATTAAAAAATATAACTTAGGAGTGATTTAGTATGAATCAAGAAGAAAAAAATTATCCAGTTCAAAGTAGTGGCACATTCGTTAAAGGGGCATTAATCGGTGGTTTAATCGGTGCAGCAGCAGCTTTATTGTTCGCTCCCAAACCAGGTAACGAACTACGTGGAGATTTAAACGAGAAGTTATCTCTTGTTACTGACAAGACGAAGGAAGTTGCATGTGCTGTGGGCGATAAAGCATCTGAAATCGCTAAGACCGTGTCCACCAAATCTACCGACGTAGCTAACATTGTTGTTGAAGGTACTTCGAACATTGTAGAGACGGTAAAGAATTCTGTCTCTGATGTATCAGAAGAACTTGCCAATGCTTCCAGTGCAATCAAAGATTCTTCTAGTGAAGCAGCTAAAGATGTTAAAGATACTTCCGCAGAAGCAGCCAAAGACGTTAAAAAAGAACTAAACACAACAAAATACTAAGCCAATCATTCAGAGGAAATAGCCGGCTTTCTTTAGCGGCTATTTCTTGCGTCTACGGGTTAAAAAAATGATGTATTTCTTACAGAAAGTGAGGAAGTCTTATGACGAAAATCAAAACTTATGAAGTAGATGAGCATCCTTTCGAGCTCAGGCATGAAGTGAAGCACCTTAACTCTCGACTGGACCAAATTGCCAATATGCTTGATAAAGCTGAGTTCAAAGACATTATTGAGAACTATACCAACCCCAAGAAAAGAATTATTACGAACTTCACTGCAGGTCTGTCTCGTGGCCTAGGACTATCCGTAGGAACCTTTGTTGTTCTAGGACTACTTGGTTATATCTTAAGTATTTTCGTTGATATGCCTCTGATAGGTAAATACCTGGGCAACCTACAACAATACATTGATGCTTATAAATGAACCTCTTTAGATCCAATAAGAAATGGCCTGAAGAAATCCTTACGAAAGGATTCTTTCAGGCTATTTCTATATCCATTATTTCAAGACAACTCACACATGTTTTTCCCTTGAATTTGTCTTAAGTAGATCACCAGTCCATCCCTTCTTCCGCATCCACAAGTACATGACCGTCGTTGTTAATCCAATCATGACAATCATTCCTACAAACCCCCAAGGGATTTTTGAGAATGGAATGATATCGAAGTTCATCCCCCAGATGGCTCCAATCACAGAGGCTGGCATAAATACGGCTGTCAAAATCGTTAACGTCTTCATGATCTCATTCCCTCGAAAGGCAGAAACAGCGTTATCAATCGAAATTAAAGTGTCAATTTCTTTATTATAATGAACAAATAAGCGCTCCATTCGATCTACTCGATAGAATAATTGATTATAAAGTCGATTATCTTTGATGTCATCATAATATGCCTCTTTAGAAGCAATGACCAATTCCTGAAAAGAAATAAATAGATTATTCCAAAAAAGTAATTCATATCGCGAATCTAAAATCTTATCCATTAAATAGCGGTGATTGTTGCTCTCCATTTGTTGCTCCAATTTGCGGAGGTCACATTCAAACACATCCATCCCTTGATGAAGATAATGAAGAACTGTCCTCGCGATTACAAATAATCCTTCTACCGATTGCTTACATTGTTGCAGCATAATCATTCGATTCGCCTTATTCATTTCCTCCCAGGTATGGTTATCCAAATTAATCGTGATAAGGGTATTCTCAAACACAAAGTAATGGAATCTTTCCACTTCGCGCTTATACGTTGTATCATTTGGCTTCATCGAATTCATTGTATACTCTATCGTCCCAAAGATACTCGGGCTCAAACCATCTGGAAATCTAACGCTTATGTAATTAGATTCAAGGTGTGGAAGTATATCAAGCCACTCCGCTGCATGGGGATGATCTATCCGTAACTTCTCAATTTCAGGTGATGACCAATCATCCACCACCAAATCATGCCACTGCCAATCACCTTGCAAAGACAGCAGGTTATACGGCCTCTTCCTGAGTTCATTCTTCAAGTACAGTCCTCCTCTAATCCATATTGTTATGTTGTCGTAGCAAAAAGGACACGCTACTAATTCTTCTAAGAGAATATCAGCGTGTCCTGACGAGGGTAAGATTCATCTGTGTACTGTATTGTTGCTTCATAAAGTTCCTTTTATAAAGAAGAATTAGTAATGATTTCTTTTAACTTCTCCGTGGCCTTCTTTTGAATCCTCGACACACTCATTTGAGATATACCTAACTTCTGAGCAATCGTTCGTTGCGATTCACCATCTTGGAATGCAAATAACAATACTTGTTGTTCTTGTTCCTTAAGTTGACTTAGAGCCTGCTGTAAATCCATACGTTTCTCAACCGAATCGTAATCATTGACATCAGAGCTAATGAGTTCCCCCAAGGTAGTTCCTGAATCCTCCTGTGACAGCGGTGTATCCAATGAAACATAATGATAGCACTCACGTCCTGCTAACACCTCTATGGTCTCTTCTTCCGTGAGCTCCAAATACTCGGCAATTTCTCGAACATTAGGGGAACGTTCTAACTTGATGTTCAATTCATCAATTGCACGTTGAACGAGAGCACCCTTTTCCTTAATTCTTCGTGGGACTTGAATATACCATGATTTATCTCTTAAATAGTTCTTCATGTGACCTATGATACTTTTCATAGCATAAGGCTCAAATGGAATCCCAAGACTAATATCGTATTGGTTAAGCAAACGAATCAATGCCATCTGACCTACTTGATATAAATCCTCATATAGATCAGGACGGTTACGAGAGATTTTCCCTGTAGCCATCTTTACCATCGGCTTAAATTTCTTTATAAGTACGGTGGCGATTTCATTATCTTGTGTCTGCTGGTATTCCCAGATCAGACCCACTACCTCACTCATGGACTCGGGGGGAGTCACATTGTTACTCATACCATTTCCTCGCTTCTCATAAGGCGTTTCGTAAGCACTACTTTAGTGCCACAACCCGCTTGACTTTCTACGCTCACATCATCCATAAGCGCCTGCATTAGGAAGAATCCAAGGCCTCCAATTTGTACGTCATCCAATTCTTTATCATGCAACGTACTACCTTCACCTTGTGCGGTCAGATTGTCAAAGCTATCCCCTTCATCCTTAACAGTAATAGATAATAAATCGCCGTTTATTTCAAAAGTCACTTCTACGGTCCCGTCTTCCTGTCCATAAGCATATAGAACAGAGTTGTTACATGCTTCTGACACGGCTACCTTCATGTCCTCTATATCCTCATAGGAAAAACCCATTTTCGAGGCAATACCGTACAAATTCAATCTTACAATATCTACATAATCAGCACTTGCAGGTAATGATATTACCACTTTCTGAACTGCTTCACCATTCATTTATAGTCCGACCCTTTCCTATTAGGAATTCTCTTTAGTTGCAAAGAACTTAGAAATACCCGTCATATCAAATAATTTCTGAATCTGGGAAGGAACATCCTCCACAAGAAACTTTGAACCCATACCATGTCGCGCTTTTAAAATAGATAATAAAATGCCAATACCTGTACTATCGATATACTTCAAATTCTTCAAGTTGATGATAAGATCATGATTGGAATCCTCAACTAATGGCTTCATCATTAAGCGAAATTCAGGAGCAACAGACAAATCAAGCTCTCCAGAAAGGACAACAGTGATTGTTCCATCGTTCGATTGCATTGTAGCATTAAACTTCTCGTTCTTATTTGTATTCATAGACACTCTCTCCCGAATATGTTTTGACTACCAATATTCATAACCCTATTTAATCATGTTTGAAACAAATAAATTAAAATTAATTCAAATAGAGCGATAATGCTTGTTCCACATGATTCATCTGTACTGGCTTACTGATATAATTGTCCATCCCTGCCTCAGAACATCGCAGTTCGATGCCCTCTATTACATTCGCTGTCATTGCGATAATAATCGGTTGGGTGTCTGTCAATGACGTCAATTCACGTATCCGAGCTGTAGCTTCTAACCCATCCATCACGGGCATGTGTAAGTCCATAAATATAATGTCATATGCTTTATGATTCTTGACCATATCAACTGCCTGTAATCCATCTTTCGCTATATCGGCAGACAACCCCATTTTGTAAAGCATACTTACCATCAATTTCTGATTCACCGGATGATCGTCTACAATGAGAACGTTCGCCTCTAATTGTTCTTTTCTAGTGACAGGCAAACCTAGGTTATCTGCAAAACATAATTCACGTTCCTCTTCATTCAGATACCGAACTACAATACTGAATATAAAGGTAGCGCCGTCCTCATCCATCGATTCAGCATGAATTGCTCCCCCCATAATCTCAACCATTGATTTGCATATAGCAAGGCCCAATCCAGTACCTCCATACTTACGGTTCATGGATGAATCCAATTGAGAAAAAGGGATGAATAATTGATCAAGTTTGTCTTTGGAGAGTCCAATACCAGTATCTTTAACTGTGAATTCTAGTGTGAGATGCTCCTGATCGCTCTCTTGAAGAGACACGACAAGGTATACACCACCCTTACTTGTGAATTTTATAGCATTCGAGATCAAATTGATAAGAACTTGACGAAGTCGGTTCATGTCCCCATACACAACTTGTGGAATATCTTCATCTACAAAGTAAACTAACTCCAGATTCTTCTTACTTGCTTCCATATCCATAAGACTAAATACCTCTTGCACACAAGCTTGTACCTCAAATGGATATTCTTCGAGTTCCATCTTGCCAGATTCCATTTTGGTGAAATCTAATATGTCATTAATCACGGTGACAAGGGCATCTGCGCTCTTACGTATAATTTCAGAATATTCCTTCTGCTCCTCTTGTAGATCAGTCTCCATTAGAAGATCAATCATGCCGATAACACCATTCATGGGTGTCCGAATTTCATGACTCATCATCGCTAAGAACTCAGTCTTGGCATTCGCAGCAATTTCTGCAGCTTCCTTCGCCACAATCAGTTCATAATTCATTTTCTCTAATTCTCGTGTCTTCTGTTGAAGTAACATCGATTGAGTCTTAAGCTTCTTGTTGGTCACATACATTTCCACAAATCCATCAACTTTAGACTTTAGTATTTGCGGGATAAATGGTTTAACCATATAATCAATAGCTCCCGCTGAGTAACCAGCGAATAGATGTTCTGCCTCTTTACTGTTCGCTGAAATAAATATGATGGGAATATCCTTCGTCTTGTCTCTTGCTTTAATTAATTTAGCGGTCTCAATTCCGTCCAACCCAGGCATTTGCACATCCAAAATAATCACAGCAAATTCATTCTTCAAAAGGCACCTCAATGCCTCTTCCCCGGAAGTTGCCTTTATAAGATGATATTGTTCACTTTCAAGGACAGCCTCGAGTGCAAGTAAATTTTCTGGTCGGTCATCTACCAAAAGGATATGAATGGGTCCAAGAAACCCCATGTTTTCCACCTCCGTTCTCAATTTATTTTACGATATATTTTTTCCACTCGATCCAGTGGTTCATATAAACTTCCATAGTTCGTATGTTGAATCGATTCCTTCGAACCCAATATTAGAACACCAAAACGACTCAGACTCTCGTGAAATAACTCATGAACATGATCACGAAGCTTATCATTGAAATAGATCATCACATTTCGGCATAAAATAACGTTAAATTCATTAAATGAGCGATCAGTAGCTAGATTATGTTCCGCAAAAATCATATTCTTCTGAAGAAATGGTTTGAAAATAACCGAATTGTACTTCGCTGTATAATATTCGGAAAAGGATCGGGAACCACCCGCTTCTATATAGTTCTTAGTATACAACTTCATTTTCTCAATTCCGAATATCCCACTCTGCGCTTGCTTTAAAGATTGGCTATTCATATCTGTCGCATAAATACGGGTTTTATCATATAGGCCTTCTTCGTACAGAAGAATAGCCATAGAATATACTTCTTCACCCGTGGAACATCCCGCATGCCAAATACGAATATATGGATATGTTCGAAGAATTGGAACCACATTTTCTCGGAATGACTTAAACAGCTGCGGATCCCTGAACATCTCCGTAACAGGAATAGATATATTATGCACCAATCGATCAAACGTTAAGCGGTCATGGAGAACTTTCTCTTGGAGAGAAGAAATATTTCGGAAATTATTCATCTTGATGAAATTCCATATTCTCCTCCTTAAAGAAGGCGTTGCGTAATTTCTGAAGTCGTGCCCGTACATACGATGCATCCCTTCTAACAACAGCTCAAGTTCAATTTGCTCTCTTTCAGAGTCTACCAAGTTCATTAGTGCATTTTCATCCTCAGGACTATTCCACGAAGTCATTATATTACCTACTCTCTTTTTATTACGAATACAACCATACGCGCATTAATGATAGTAGTTGTTCTGTTTGTATCGGTTTTTTAACATAATCAGAAGCACCTGCTTCAATACATTTAGAACGGTCCTCTTTCATTGCTTTAGCCGTGAGTGCAATAATAGGCAATCTTTGAAATTGTGGAATTTGCCTAATCTGACGCATAGCCTCATAGCCGTCCATTTCTGGCATCATCATATCCATTAAGATGAGATCAAAGTCAGGTTGTTTCTCTAGCATATCTAGAGCATCTCTTCCATTCTCGGCAAATACAACTTCCATATGATAACTTTCAAGCACGCTAGATAGCGCAAAGACGTTGCGTATATCGTCATCCACAAGTAGTATTTTTTTATTCTCAAATAAGGCCTCTTTATTGTGGAGTTTTTGTAATATTTCACGTTTATCTTCTGGTAAGTTAGCTTCAACCCGATGTAAGAATAACGTTGTCTCGTCTAGCAATCTTTCGGGAGAGCGTACATCTTTAATAATAATAGATTCCGTATACTTACGCAGAATCATTTCTTCTTGATGATTTAATTCCTTGCCTGTATAGATAATAATCGGCAGATCTGCTAATTGTTTATCATCTCGAATCTGATCAAGAAGTTCAAAACCTGTCATATCGGTGAGCATCAAATCTAACACCATACAATCATATTTTTGTTTACGAAGTTCTTTTAGCGCCTCTTCACCGGATGAAGCAGCCTTAATCGATACATCGTCATGATCAATAAATTCAATAATAGCATTACGCTGTATATGATCATCCTCAACGATCAATAAATGTTTCAGGGATTTCTCCGTATACGATTCAATATACGAAAAGGCCTTTTCAAGAGAATCTTTAGAAGAGGGCTTCTGAAGATATGCAATCGCGCCCATCCTTAATCCCTGCTTCACATCATCCACAACAGATACGATATGAACCGGAATGTGCCGTGTTAATGCAGAATTCTTCAATACACCTAGTATTGACCATCCATCCATGACTGGAAGTTGAATATCTAGAATAATAGCGCTAGGAAGGTATTGTTGTGCCATCTTTAAACCTATATCGCCCTGTGTCGCAAGTAACGTCTTAAACCCTCGATCTCGTGCCATCTCCAGTAGTATTCCTGCAAACTTCATATCATCTTCAATAATAAGCAGGACTTTATCCTTTTCTTGAATTGCATCGCGATCATCTTTTAAAGGCGCCATCGTCACTTCCTTCAACTCAACCTTCATATTGCTCATGAAATCTGTATCGAATCGATTCATTCTGTTAGTAATGAATGACTCTGAATGGGAAGCAGCCGCTTCCTTTTCCCCTGAAAATACTTCACTGGAGGAATCTATCGGAAGATACAATGTGAAGCAACTTCCTTCACCTTCCTTCGATTCAACATCAATGTAGCCCCCAAGAAGACCCGCAAGCTCACGGCTAATCGAAAGGCCTAATCCAGTCCCACCATATTTACGACTAGTTGTCCCATCAACCTGCTGAAACGCTTCAAATATCAACCCTAATTTATCTTGTGGAATGCCAATTCCGGTATCTTTGACTGAAAGAGCGATATATTCTCCATCCTTCTTAAGAGGATTAGGTATTTCACTTGCTTGTACTCGATTGATATTAAAGTTAATAGAGCCACTACTTGTAAATTTAATAGCATTCGTAAACAAATTCCGAAGAATCTGTTTCACTCGATGTTCATCTGTTAAGATTTCTTCAGGTAGTTCATCTCCATATTGAACATTGAGTGCGATTTGACGTTTATCAGCTATTGGTGTGAAATTCTGTTGAACAAATACCTCTAAGTCTTTGATCTTTAACATTTCCTGATTAATTTCCATTTTACCAGCATCTACTTTGGATAAATCTAGAATTTCATCAATCATTTTCAGCAAATCTGCACCTGACATATATATAGTCCGGGCATATTCAATTTGCTTAGTCGTTAAATTATCCCCCTTATTCTCAGTCAACAACTGCGACAAGATCAGAAGACTGTTAAGAGGCGTACGTAATTCATGTGACATATTAGCTAAAAATTCCGATTTATATTTACTTGTAACAGCAAGCTGTACGGCTTGTTGTTCCAATTGAGCACTCGTTTTCTCAATTTGGTAATTCTTCTCTTCCAAATCTTGCATCTGCTCTTCCAAAGTACGTGACTTAGCAATCAATTCTGTATTAAAATGTTCAAGCTCCTCTTGTTGGCTCTGCAATTGTCCTTCAGACCTCTTAAGCGCTGTTGTCTGCTCTTCTAAATGTTCATTAGAACGACGTAACTCCTCTTGCTGCGTCTGTAATTCCTCTGATTGACACTGCAATTCTTCCGTCAAAGCCTGTGATTCTCGTAACAATTCTTCTACATTAAGTCGACGTCGAATATTGTTAAGGATAATACCTAGGCTACCTGTAAGTTGGGACATTAATTGTCTCTGCAATGCAGTGAATTGTCCTAAAGATGCGATTTCTACTACACCTAATAGTTCATCTTCAAATAGTACCGGATAGATCATTAGACTTGTAGGTGATGTATCTCCAAGTCCAGATTGAATAGATAGATACTGATCCGGAATTTCTTTAATATGGATCGGCTTTTTATCCAATGCACATTGACCTACGAGTCCTTCCCCAATATCAATATATTCTTTACTCACTATATTTACAGAGCCCGCATATGCCCCATATTGAAATAGACGATTAGGCCGTTTGTCATCGCCTTGAATATACACTGCCCCATATTGAGCCCCCAAGACAGGTGTGAATTCATTAATAAAGGTTTGAGAAATCTGTTCCAAAGAATTAACACCACGAAGAAGCTCTGTTACTTGGCTTGTATGAGAATTAAGCCAATTCTGATCCTTCTGAGCTTCTAGATAACTCTTTTCCAATTCTTGTTGTTTCTCAATATCTTCAGCCATTTGTTTGAATACACGTGCCACATCACCAATCTCATCCTTCGATTTCACCTTCAGGCGTCGAATGGTTCTTATATGCCCCTTACCAAAGCTACTAATCATCATATTAACGGTATTAAGCCCTTTAGTAATGCTTGGGATAACCCACATAATAATACCCAAACCTAACATTAGTCCAATAACCATAATAATTGTCGTAATTTGAATAGAACGATTGTATTCAACATTGGCATTTTTTATTGCTTCGTCAACCATTCGGTCTTGATACGTAGCCAACTCATTCAAACTAGCTAATGCTTCCAGTTGCGTTGGAAGTCCCATGTTATCTCGATACGCAACGGCTTCCTTTTTCATTCCATTAGATAATAATAATATTCCTTTATCTAAATAAGTATCAAATTGAGTCCAAGCTAATTGCACCCGGTCTAACATTTGTTTTTCTTCAATACTGTTATTACTATTCACCATGATCTTCAAGTAATTCTCCGCATCAGTAATTGATGTAACTATATCTTGTTGATCTTTTGCATTGAGAGTGGAGCTATCATCCTCATTAAGGAGTAGGTTCGCCATATACCGTGATACCTTATTAACTTCACCACGCATCCCCGTTGAACTCCGTACCTTAATATATCTATCCTCATAGACACTATTAAATTGCTTATTCATATAATCTAAGCGGTCGTATCCAACCATAGTCAATATGAGTAAGAGAAACATCATGGAACCAAATCCAATAAATAACTTTGTTTTTAATTTCATTCTTGCCTCTCTCCTTCTTTAAGTGATATCCACACCAAACATTTATCATCATCTCGTTCATTCTCTAATTCGCTATTAAAAAATGCTTGTCGCATCGCGCTCTCATCCCAGTTATGACTACTCTCTAAATGCCCACTCAAAAAGGCCATTTGCTCATCATGATCACCTTCGACAATCTCCATCAATCCATCTGTATATAATGCGATGTGACTGTTTCCTGCATAATAAAAAGTCTTTTGTTCTACTTCAATCTTGTCAAATAGCCCCACAGGACAGCATACTTGATGTAACATTTCTGCACTTCCATTCTCTTGAAAAAAGAGCGCAGGGGGATGTCCTGCATTGACATAGTCAATCCTCTTCATACGTGTATCCACTACTAAATATATGGCTGTGAAGTAATATTGTAATAACTCATTCTCAATATATAGCTGATTAAACCGTCTATTCAGTTCTTGAATGACCTTCTCTGGCTCTACATATGTGGTGACCGTATCCTTTAATACTGACGCAACGAACATACAGACTAGGGAAGATGATATCCCGTGACCCATCATATCCAGCAGAATAACACCATATCTTCCGTCCCCAAGTGGATACCACGCATATAGATCACCCGCTAATTCTGCTGAAGGTTGATACAGAGCATGTACTTCAAATAAATTATCTTCAATTGGTGGAGTAAGAACTGCTTGCTGAACTAAAGCAGCCAATCTAAGTTCTTCCTGAATACGTTGGTCCCGTTCCTTATGCCAGTCGTTCTCCTTCTTTAGTCGCAATGCCAGACGGATTCTAGCCATGAGTTCTACTTTATTAATCGGTTTTGTAACATAATCTATAGCTCCGCTGTCTAACGCTTCAGCGAGTTTCTTGGAGTCTCCCACGGCAGTAACCATAATGATTGGAATATCTTTAAGGTGAGGGTATTGTTGAATAATACGGCACGCTTCAATACCATCCATTTCAGGCATCATCATATCTAGAAGAATGAGGTCAATATTGGTGCTCTCAGGCAGGACCTCAGCAGGATGATCCTTAATTTTCAAAAACTCAAACATGCCTCTCGCAGAAGAAGCAGTCAGGGTATCAAGATACTTTTCTTTCTTTAATATCTCACGTATTATAATGACATTCGTAGGATTATCATCAACAATTAATATGGTCATAGTTGGCTCCTTGGGTTCATAATAACGAAATTGCGAAGTTATACGATAGATGAAGAATCTATTTCACTCTGACTCCTACATTTGTCTGTAAATATACATACTATATTACTATATACTAAAACTTCGCTTCATTTAGAGGAAATTTTTTTTATTTTGGAGTTAGTATCATTCTATGGTCATATGTTCCAAAAAACACAGATAAGGAATGGAGCTATCCCCCATTCCTTATCTATGTTTAAAGCACATGTAAGCATTTTATATGATATTTATCTTTTAGCAATAATTAGAACTTTACCAAGATCCAATTCCTTTTCGTAGGCATCCGCTTGTGCATCTGTAAATCCTAGAGAAGTAATCTTAGCTCGAAGTTCGTCGCCA
The DNA here is from genome assembly GCF_001637225.1 of Paenibacillus antarcticus. Lineage (GTDB taxonomy): Bacteria > Bacillota > Bacilli > Paenibacillales > Paenibacillaceae > Paenibacillus_AQ > Paenibacillus_AQ antarcticus. Next base: position 359,010 of record NZ_LVJI01000016.1, on the reverse strand, counting down.
CGAGAGCGAAATAAGTTAGCAAGTGAATCGAACATGCCTTCTTCTTTGATGCCAATCTCATTAGCATTTGCTACATCGGCAATCCGGTCAGTACGTTTTTCATCATGTGCTAATACAAAAATATTATCGTATGCATAACCTGTGCTACGCAATTGCTTAACCTCTTCTACCGCCTTAACACCATTATCAACCACTTTAGCATAAGAATTTAATTGAGTTGAATCCATAATTCTCACTCTCCTTTAAAGTTTCTGCTTCGTTATTCTATTACCCTATCTGAAGATAACTGAATCAAAAGAATAGATTTCAAGAAGAACTTTCATCAAAAAAGTCGATACCTTGAATTGTACCCGTTAAGGAATCCTTATATACTTTAATCGCTTGTTGACCTCTGATATATACCTCTCCATCTTCCGAATAAAATTGAGGTATGCCTAAAGTATCGTCAATCCCCTTCTTGCTTATAGTGATATCTGTTCCATTAACTCTAAGAGTTCCAACGATGGCATCTACATGAACATAACTCACCACATCATCACAGATCCCCACGGTCATTTCATCATATACATACTCGCTACATCCTAAGATGGGGTTCTCAATCACTTGCAGAGCCTTACCCTTCTTATTAATAAGATCCTCTTTACGATCCCATAAAGAAATATCATTAACCGTTTCAAATGATTCGATACTCGTCAGTGATTGGTAATAATGATCTTTATCCGACACTTGATAGATAACGTTCTGTACTGTTGCTGAGGGCGATATCGTACTAACATTTTCATCCATTGGGGCTCCAGATAAAGGAGCAAGCAGTCCTAGCAACATCATCATTAGCTGAAACATGTTCCACTCCCTTTCTGATTGCCTTATTGGATTACATCATATTTCCTAAACGCTACTTACGAAATTTCTGCCATATGCCAGCTGCAACATCAACGTACTTTACCCAACTTGTTGCTTTAGATTCCTTCGCCTCGTTAACTGCTGCATAAGAATTCACCGTCCGTTGTTCAGCCGTACTTGGTGTTATATTTGAAGCTGGCGGTGTATTGTTCTTTTTCATCATTTTATCCATCACTGTGCTCGAGAGTTGCTTAGCTGCATATGTGACTTCACTTAATACTTCGCCAAGATTGTGTACAGATTCTATCACCGGATCAATTTGTTTCATCTTCGCTTGTAAATCTACGGTAATGTCATTAGCGTGTCTAACGGTTTGTTTCACTTCATACCCTAATTCATCAATTGTCTTCTGCACTTCCTGTAATGTTTGAGATGTTTTTTCTAACGATATCGTAGCTGCTTTTAACGTTTTAATAAGAAATACAACAAGTACTGCAAATGCAACAGCTATAATAACGACACTGATTTCGATCATAGTTAAATCGCTCCTTCTTATGTTCTCAATTTATATTGTTCATTGATCATAGTTACCCGTTCTTTAAAAGTGCGAAACAGGTCTTACATCATTAGAACTAGCTATTGCAATTCATTCAAATCTGGATGTTTCATTCATTTACAGCGAGGTTAAATACCAATTACAAGGATGCAGCAACCCCATTAAGACGACAAAGAATTCTCCTATCCATATGAAGGATAACGAGAAAATATCCTAAAACAAAACTAAATTATTAAGAAAGAATGGTGACTGAACATGTTGAGATGGTCTGTTATATTATTAATTATTGCGGTGATTGCAGGAATATTTGGATTCTTTAGTATCGTTGCAGCAGCAACTTCGATTGCGAAAGTACTCTTCTTTATCTTTATTGTACTATTTATTATTTCACTCTTTACTGGTCGGTCAAGGAATGTATAACCGCCATTAGAGCAAATGATCAAGGTTTAAATATTATAGAACCCCAAGTTGCTAATTTAGCGATTTGGGGTTCTATGTTATTTGCGTTATTTAAAATCAAGTAGAAATTGCGGGATCAATGTCCAATCTATTTTGAAAGTAAGCATAATGCTATCCGTTTTAAAATCAACTTGATCGATACCTACGATATCTGGTATATGTTCCTTTAATGAGAAAGTAATAGGTTGTAAAGACCACATTGAATTAGGAATCGTAATCTGCTTAATTTGGGTCGATAAGTGCTTTAAGATGAGGTCACTCCCACTAGATTCCATATGAAAGAATAAATTCACTCCAAAAGGAAGTATACCCCACTTCCCATTCAATTGGGCTTCCACTTCATCACCATGAATGATAAATTCTGCCCCCGTTACATCTACGCTTAAATTAGTTGTTTTGAGCGCCTCTACCATCTTTTTCTTTGCGATATTATTTAATTCATCGCCTGTCAATTCAATTTCGGGCACTTTATTCTTCACCATGTTCCATACTTTAACTTTCATATCTACGGGTTCGTAACTCATATCTATTGCTTTATCTGGTCTGATATAGACTATAACTGCAACAATCAATGCGATAACCAATAGAAGAAATAGTAGAACAAGTCGTCTAACAATCCTCATAATCTCTCCCCTTTCAACCAATAAATGATATGAATCACCCTACTAAAGGGCGTATTTACTATCTATTCTTATCATTCAACTATAACAGTAATAGAACCTTTTATCACTAAAGGGGAAACTATGCCTCATCCTATAGCACCGCTTAGCAACCTAAAAAAGGGTGTCTTCCATATTGGAAAACACCCTTTTTCATTTCCAAATCTCATAACTCAACCTCTGGATATTCACACAGCACATTCTATTTAGGCTCGACATGAATCTGGACTTGCATAATGTTATGTTCTTTCTTCACTTGTTCTTCAACTCGATCTGTGATCTTATGGCCTTCCGTAACACTTAGATTCGGTTGTACCTCAATCACCACATCGACAAGTACATGGCTACCATGAACACGCGCTTTCACATCTTTGATCCCTTCTACACCATAAACACTTGCAATTGTACTTCGTAAGTCCATGATCTGGTTCTGGTCAAATCCATCCGTTAGACTATAGGTGCAATCCTTGAAAATACCCCAAGCCGTACTACAAATGATGATTCCTACCACAAATGCTGCTATGCTATCAATCCAAGGAAATCCAAATTGTGCCCCAACAATCCCTACAGTTGCCCCTATACTTACCATAGCATCGGATAAATTATCTTTGGCTGCTGCCATCAAAGCATTATTATTAATTTGACGAGCTAATCGACGGTTGTAAAGGTATACCCCAAACATCGCAACTGCACATAGGAGGGCCACACCAGCAGACCATAAGTTCGGAGGCTCCATCTTTTCACCTTTCCATAGCGTCCGAATTGTTTCAACTATAACTTGAATACCAACCATAGCCATAATAAAAGAAGCCATGAGGGCTGCCACCGTCTCAGCCCTAAAATGTCCATAGGCATGATCCGAGTCCGGTGGTTTCTGTGAAATACGTAGACCTATTAACACAGCTATGGACGCAACAATATCTGTTACGTTATTGACGCCATCCGCTACTAAAGCGCTAGAAGCAAATACATAACCACTCACTAATTTGAATGCAGATAAAATGAGATAGGCCGCAATACTAACCCATGCTCCTCTTTCTCCTTTACGTATCTCTTCATAAATATCCAAAGCATTGTACAACCCCTTCATTTGCAGTTATTAACCATCTTTTCCCTATCCGATTAAACGTATTCTTCTTGAGCCTAGACCAACCAATTGTGCTTCATTAGGAACCTGAACATCCTCCCCCTTGTAGAGATAATTAAAAACGATTAGAATGAAGACACACGCCCAAAGGGAGGTTTTCACATGAGCGAAAATAAAGAATTAAAAAAAGTTAGTCTGGCTGATGCCATTCGAAGAAAACTGGATCAGAAGAAACAGCAGTCTGCCTCAGGTCAAACGAATACCTTTCAAGCCGGTTCTGCTAAGCAATTAAAAAATCAGAACAACACCAAGCCGACTACCCAACGTCGTCGTGCGGGTAATTCGTAACTTTCCTTAGATAACACACAATAAGAAAAAGATGGATCCTAAATTTTTAGGATCCATCTTTTTCATTAATAATGTATTGGCTATTTGACAACTCTATTCATAGGTCTTAACTTTTCTGTCCGGAAGTTGTGCCGGGATGACAATTCTTACGGTAGATCCAATACCTGGTCTACTTCCGATAGTAACTCCATACTGTGGACCAAAGTGGAGCTGAATCCGACTATTCACGTTACGAATGCCATAACCCGTGTTTAATCCTTCCACAGGATCAAAAATTTGTTTAATTAATAGCGGTGACATTCCAATACCATCATCAATGATTTTAAATATGATATTATTACCTTCCAGTTCCCCCACAATTCGAATATGAATTGAGTCACCAAACCATGCGTGTTCACAGGCGTTCTCGATAAAGGGCTGTAATATTAATTTAATTGTGTCATATTTAATAATCTCGGGATCTATGTCGAAATAGATCGACACTGCATCCCCGAACTTGGTGGTCTGTATGTTAATATATGCTTCTGCTTGTTCCAATTCACTCCGTACTGGAATCACTGTCCTTCCCTCATTGAGAGAAAGCCTATAAAACTTGGCTAAGTCTAGAACCATACGGTGTAGCTTATCGATCTCACCGAATTTGGCCAACCTACTAATTGAAGAAAGTGTATTATACAGGAAATGCGGATTAATTTGTGCTTGCAGGGACTCTAACTCCAACTCCCTCTTCTCAATTTGTGTCACATATACTTGTTCGATCAGATGATCAATATTGTGCCCCATTTCATTGAGCGCTAGAGCTATCTGTGAGAATTCATCTTTCCCCTTATAACCCATACGCTTATGCAAATCTCCCTCGCGGAACGCATTGAGTACAGAGACAATTTTGGTAACTCTAATGGAGAAATATCGTGAGATAAACATACCTGCTATCGTAAATACAATCAGACAGAGGATACATAGTAAAATGATGAATATTCGTACTTTTGCAGAGTCACGCTCCATAATTGTCATGGGAACATAGGCTACTAATTCCCAGGGTGTTCCCCTCATACTTTCCGTAATCATCATGTACTGCTTGTCATGAATCGTATCATTTGCGAAATCATTGGGCATAATACCAGATTGATGTATAACTTCCCCATGCTCATCTCTAATAGCCAATATGCTTCCTTCACCAATTTTACGATAATCAACCGACTGAAAGAGTTCTTCTATGCTAACACTAAGCCTCATAAATCCTGTTTCTTTCAAACTCACAGGACGAATGTTATCTACTAAGCGGCGAAGTAGCGAAATACGATTAAAATCACTATCACTCTCCACACTTTCCCATACTTTCGTGCCCCCATATACTTCTTCCGGAAAATTCTTATACCACGATTTCTCCTCGATTCGCTTTATATGATACAAATTATAATCGCGTTCTAATAACACTGGATTTTCGTTCGTTAAGGAGCCTGTATATACTTCATTAAAATTTTCATTATGCAAAAACAAGTACATTGCTATATTCACACCTGTTGCATTAATGGCAATATCAAACTTAGGTAAAATAATCTTCGTCATACGTTCATACCGATCCCAGCCTTCGTCAATAATCCGAAGCTGTAAGTTCAGAAAATAATCCTCATATAACATTGAAGATACTCGTTCAACATCCGACATCTTATATTCAATATTATCCCGCGTTTGCAACAACGTTCCCTGAATGTTACTCCTCGTCTGCTCACGCATAGAATTTTGGTACATATTATGAGAAAAGAAACCAATAGCAATAACAGGTATAATAACAAACACTAGATAAGTCAACATCAACTTGTAGCCAAACGGAATATACTTTGGCTTCTTCGTCTTAACCTGAATTTGCATCATATTTCCCTCCGTCGTTACTCTCTTTTCCTGAAATCCATTGGCGTCATACCATAGGCTTCTCTAAATTGCCTACTGAAATAGGGAATATATTTGTATCCCACCAGATTCGCAACTTCGTATATTTTCAGAGTAGGATCTTTAAGTAATTCGCGTGCCCGCTCCATTCTCATACCGGTCAGTATCTCACTGAAACTTTTACCAACCTCTTCTTTGAATAAATGTCCCAGATAATTAGGAGAGAACAAAAATTGCTGGGCAATATCCTTCAGTGTAATATTCTCCTGTATTCGTTCCTTCAAAATATTCATAATCTCACGAATTAATTTGCTATTTTTCGAGTTTTTTCTTTGGTGGATCTTTTCCGAAATCTCAAACACTTTGCGTACTAACCAAGATCGGATATCTCCTATCGTCTCAAATTTCAATACGACATCAAGACTGCGAAGCTCCATCCCCAGCATTTCGAACAAATCCTCATCCAATGTATGTAGATACTGATCCAACTTAAAGATAATGTACATTGCTAAATTATATATCGTAAATCTTGAGCTTAACGTAGACTCGGCTTGAAATAAATTTTCAATTTCATCGTGAATACCCACTAAGTCATACTCCGACATCGCTTTAAATAAGGCAACCAAGCGAATATCCAGTGTTTTAGCATCACTTAATTCTGGTGCTCTACGGACATCCTCATAGTTGATCACGTCCCCCTTACCAAAAAACATTTTTCCATCTAAGGCTTCCAAAGCTTGTTTATATGAAATAGGGAGCTGTGACACATCTTGGACAGGCTCTCCAAGCCCAATCGTCACCGAAAAGGATAACCTAGCGGTTACTTCTTCAAACATTTCATGAATATTGTCATTCATCCCTTTACCATGTATCACAACAGCAACGCGTTGTCGTGATAACCTGAAGCAATACCCCATTTCGTGTTCAAGAATCACTTCATTTATTTCTTTCAGTAATACTTCAAGTTTTTGCTCAGTGCCCGATTGCGTATCACCATGCTGTATCCATTCCAAATCATCCATTTCCAATACCGCTGTACGAAGTGGTCCAGCAAGCTTATCCAGTCCATAGGACACAGCAATTTTCGCTATTCCATCAGGTCGTTCCCAGGTAGTCTCCCCTTGGAGTAATCGAATTAGAAGATCATTTTTTGCCATCGGCTTCATATGATAATACTGCTCTTCCTCATCCTTTCGTTTCTCCTCAGTTTGAAGATCCTGAACAATTTGATGCAGCGATGCGATGAGTTCTTCATCATCCATTGGCTTAAGTACATAACTGCACGCCTTCAATGACAATGCTTGTTTAACATAATGAAAGTCCTGATACCCACTTACGAAAACAACTCGTATATCCGGTTTCCTATCAATAGCAATTCTAGCAAGTTCCAGGCCAGACATATTAGGCATGTTCACATCTGTAACAAGAATATCAATGGACAGCTTATCCATAACTTCGCAAGCCGCGAATCCATTATTTACAGCTCCCACTACTTCTAGACCCAACTCAGTCCAAGGAATAAACTGTTTCATTCCCTCTAAATCAAGATGCTCGTCATCCGCTAACAATACTTTATACATGAATTCATAACCCTCCTAAAAGGCTCATCCCGTTCTTTAACTAAGTATAACTTCTCTAGCATCATTTGGACCACAAGTTTCCAAATAATCTATTTGAAATTAGATACCATCCATGACGAATACACCCAAATAAAAAGGGGACCCCTCGGGTCCCCTTAGTACACCTTACTTACCTTTCATTATTTCCTGATTCTTATGCCATTTCTCTGCAAGTTTTACAAGTACTTTATCGAATCCAGCACTCATTGAATCATCATGCGCTTTATCAAGCATTGCAAGCGCTTCTTCGTCTGACTTCGCATACAATGTCTGAGCTCTTACCTTCAACCAGATATCTTTAGCACGTTGGAATGCGATACCTTCTTCAGTTTCTGGATTTGGAAGTAGATCGATGAATTCTGTCGCATCACCTTGTGTTTTCCAAGTGATTTCAGACTGCCAGTATGTTGCCCAGTTGCGTTCACTTTCAGCTAAAGTTTTTTGGATTTCAGCCTTAAGATCATCAACAAACACCGTATTACCTACCCACATTAATGGATCCATTTTACCTTGTAATTTTGTCAGACCAGCTGGATCAGTCTTAACTTTTTCAGTGAATTTCGGAGTTACACCATCTGCCTCCAAGCCATTCCAGTAACCATCTTCACCTTCAAGGCCAAACATTTGTAACGTCATCGCTTCAGGACTAGTCCAATAATCCAAGAATGCAAATACTGCTTCTGGATCTTTAGCACTTGTCGTAATGACAGCAGAATTCCATCCAAGTTTATTGAATGTACCTGGGAAAATCTTGCTTGGATCTAGACCTTCCTTGTAAATCGGCATGATCATAATATATCCTGCTTCAGGATCAGTCTTCCTAAGTTCAGCATCGGCCTGCATCGCATAAACAGTAGGGTTAGAAGTTGCATATACCGCAACTTTTCCGTTGTTAAGTTTCTCTTGAACTTGATCACGTGTTTGCGTCATGGCATCTTGTGTCATTAACTTCTCACGGAACAACTTCGCAGCGTACACAACAGATTCTCTGAACCCTTGATCTTTATAAATGGAGACCATTTTATCGCCTTCTGGTACTGCATAAAATCTTGTGAAGCTAAGATTGTTTTCTTTGAAAGCCGAGAAAATCTGGTCGATACCTTGACCTTCTGCTGCCAAGTCACTCTCAAAAGGAACAACTTTTGGATATTTATCCTTAACCAATTTCAAGTAAGCATAAAGATCATCCGTAGTTTCCAATTTCGGTGCGCCCAACTCATTGTAAATTTTCTTATTTACAACCCAACCAGCGTTACCGTATGGACGATTCGAATACCAGTTAGGGAACGTATATAGCTTACCATCTGGTGAACGTAGCATATTAGCTGCCATCGGATCCAACCATTTCTTCAAGTTAGGATATTTGTCAATATAATCATCCAAAGGTACAAGTAAACCAGCCTCACGTAAACGTTCTACATCGGTACCACGTTCGCCCCAAATGACATCTGGAAGCTCGCCAGAAGCTATCATTGTATTAAGCTTCTGAACATTATTCCCCCCGTTTGGAACTTCAGTAATGGTGACTTTCTTTGTATCTTGAACATATTTAGTTATTTCTTCTGAACCCCACTTAGGAGTCGCCGCGTACCATGCATAGTTACCAAACAATGTAATGTCTAGTTGTTCCTTGCCCAATTCATAAAGCTTTGGAGCCTCAGCGGTTTCCTCAACCTTGTTGTTACCATCTTTAGCTGGTTCATTCGGTGCTTTAGTCTCATTATTACTGGCACATCCAACAACTAAAGACAGAGCCATTGCAGTTGAAAATACACTACCAACTAACTTTCTTTTATTCTTCATTCCCTTGTTTTCCCCTTTCAATCTCTTTATTTATGTTTAAAGCGCAAGGCTCCAAACTCATGCTAAGTAAATCCCAGTGACTACTCCTTCAAGGAACCTACAAGTACCCCTTTTACGAAATACTTCTGAACGAAAGGGTATACACAAACAATGGGCAGTGTTGCTACCATCATTGTCGCCATAGATAAAGACTTACTCGTAATCGTCTTCGCCTGCTGCATACGCGCTAATGATGCTGAATCTAGCGTAGAAGACTGTTCTGATACGATATTAGAAGCCAGTATTTGCTTCAAAATGGTCTGAATTGGCATCAATTCATCTTTCGAAATATAAATACTAGCAACGAACCATTCGTTCCAGTGCGATATAGCTGTAAACAACCCTAATGTAGCTATGACCGGACCCGATAATGGTAATACGATCCGGAATAAGGTGCCCCAATTTCCACATCCATCCATCTTTGCTGACTCTTCCAATCCCGCAGGCAACGCCTGAAAGAAGGTACGAAATATAATCATATTCCATACGCCGATTAGCGAAGGAATAATGAATATCCAGAATGAGTTCATCAAGCCAAGATTCCGCATTAAAAGGAATGTAGGAATGAGACCTCCGGAAAAGTACATCGTAATGATACACAAGACCATATAGTATTTACGTCCTACCAATTCTTTCTTTGACATACCGTAAGAGAAAATAGCTGTGGCTAATATAGCAGTTACAGTACCAACTACCGTACGTAACACAGATATATAAAACCCATTCATTAAACGTTCATCCTTGAAGACTAGCTCATAGTTCTCCAACGTAAATTTACGTGGCCAAAGTGTAACTCCTCCATTAGCAGTATCTGACCCCATATTAAATGAGACAGCAAGCGCATTTAGAAATGGATAAAGTGTTGATATAGCAAAAATAGTTAGAAATGCATAGATGGATATTACCATAATGCGATCGCCTTTAGTGTCGCGCATCAGCATGTACCTCCTTTACTTGTGTCATATTTACCATAGACTGTTGCCTGATCTTTTCGCTACAACGTTAGCCATCGTAAGCAATCCTACACTAACAACAGCTTTGAAAAGACCGACGGCAGTGGCATAGGAATATCGGTAATTGTTTACCCCGACTCGAATGACATAAGTATCGATGACATCTGATACGTCCCTAAGCGCGGGATTCGGTGCGAGAACGAGAATATCTTCAAATCCAGCACTCAATAAGTTCCCGATTGCTAGAATCATGAAGATTGAAACAACTGGCATAATAGATGGAAGCGTTATCAGATATATCTGTTTAAATCGGCTGGCTCCGTCTATTGAAGCGGCCTCATATGAGCTAGGATCAACTCCCGCGATGGCTGCCAAATAAACAATGGAACCAAATCCGATTTCTTTCCAAATATTTGTTGATACCAGAATGGTCTTGAAATATTCCGGTACCGATAGAAAGTTAATCGGTTCATTAATCAAATTCAACTTTTGAAGTAACATATTAATGCTACCATTGTCTGTCGCGAGTATCGATCCAACAAGACCACCGATAATAACCCATGACATAAAGTGAGGCAAGTATGTAACGGTCTGTACAATTCTCTTAAATCTCATCCTACGAACTTCGTTAAGCATTAATGCTAGAATGATCGGTGCCGGAAATCCGATACAAAATTTCAGCAAACTGATAATGATGGTATTCTTCATAACTAAGGCAAAATCTGGTGAATTAAAGAAATAAGCAAAGTGCTTAAATCCAACCCATGGACTACTGCTGAAACTATTGCCTACTTTATAATCCTGGAACGCAATCATGATTCCATACATAGGAACATAACTGAAGAGAATAATAAGCGCAAGTGCTGGCAATACCATTAACTGTAAATCAATTTGCTTCATAAAAATTGTGAATTTGTTTGTAGGCCGCTTTAGCGGTGGCTTTGATTCCACCGTTTTCACGGAAAGCTGTGCCATGTCGTGTCCCCCTCTGCTATTCCGACTTCATTAAGCTTACGAAAAAACGCTTTCTTTTACTATCTGACAGATCAACTAAATGTGATACTAATCAACAACACACATATAATTAACGTAAAAATGACCCGTAAGTTGCCCACTTTTTTCAAAGTGAAGCCTACGGGTCATTATTGATATTCACTAAAAAATTGATTCTAGTTTATTTTTCTACAGGGTACATTTGTGCCCGCAGCGTTTTAACTTCTTCGTTCTCTAAATACTCATCATAACTCATTGATCGATCGATAATTCCGTTAGGAGTAATCTCGATAATTCGATTCGCAATCGTCTGAATGAACTGATGGTCATGAGATGTGAATAGAATCGTACCGTCAAAGTCAGTTAGTCCGTTATTGAGTGCTGTAATGGATTCCAAGTCCAAGTGATTCGTAGGTTCATCGAACACAAGTACATTGGCACCGTTAAGCATCATCTTCGCTAACATACAACGAACTTTTTCTCCACCCGACAGGACGCTTGCTTTCTTCAAAGCTTCTTCTCCAGCAAACAACATGCGTCCAAGGAAGCCACGTAGGAACGTTTCATCTTGGTCTTGGGAATACTGACGAAGCCAATCTACCAAGTTCATCTCTATGCCATCGAAATAACGGGAGTTATCTATAGGGAAATAAGCTTGTGTCGTCGTAATTCCCCAAGTATATTCACCTGAATCTGCTGGTTGCTCACCCATCACTAGATCAAAAAATGTAGATTTAGGTAGCGTATTTGGTCCCACAAAAGCAATCTTATCGCCTTTATTAACCACAAAACTTACATTATCAATCACAACTTCACCATTAATTGATTTGCTTAAGCCATCAACTGTAAGTAGTTGTTTGCCCGCTTCACGTTCCGGTTTGAAGTGCAAGAATGGATACTTACGGCTTGATGGACGAATATCATCCAATGTAATTTTCTCTAACTGTTTCTTACGTGAAGTTGCTTGTTTAGATTTAGAAGCATTCGCAGAGAAACGTTGAATGAACGCTTGTAGTTCCTTCACTTTCTCTTCTTTCTTCTTGTTGGAATCGCGTGACAAGCGTAAAGCAAGTTGGCTGGATTCATACCAGAAATCGTAGTTACCTACATACATCTGAATTTTACCGAAATCGATATCCGCAATGTGCGTACATACTTTGTTCAAGAAGTGACGGTCATGGGATACGACGATAACAGTACCTTCATAATCCATCAAGAAGTTCTCTAACCAGCCAATCGATTCAAGATCCAAATGGTTGGTAGGCTCATCGAGTAGCAAGTTATTCGGACGACCGAACAATGCTTGTGACAACAATACGCGAACTTTCTCATTACCACTAAGCTCAATCATCTTCTTATCATGCAGTTCACGAGGAATACCAAGACCAATCAAGAGTGCTGCAGCATCTGGCTCAGCATCCCAACCATTCAACTCAGCAAATTCGCCTTCCAGTTCACCGGCACGAAGTCCGTCTTCTTCTGTGAATTCGGATTTAGCATAGAGCGTATCCTTCTCTTTCATAATCTCATGCAGACGAATATGGCCCATGATAACAACCTCAAGTACATTGAACTCATCAAATTCAAAATGATTCTGCTTGAGTACTGCCATACGTTCCCCAGGAGTCATATGAACCTCACCTGAGTTCGCTTCAATCTCTCCAGAAAGAATCTTTAAAAATGTTGATTTACCAGCACCGTTTGCTCCAATAAGCCCGTAACAATTTCCTGGTGTAAATTTTATAGTTGCATCTTCAAAAAGTGCGCGTTTTCCGTAACGGAGTGTCACGCCGCTTGTACTGATCATGAAAAATCCATTCCTTTCAAATTTAGCTCCTCACATTATATCACAAAAAAAGCACCTTATCGAAGTCATAAGAAATTACCTTGCTTTCTTGCTTTTTCAATAAAATCAGGAAATAATTAACTTCATTTTTTATTCCATTGAAAATGAGGTAAAATAACGAAGAAAAGGGAGGTTGTGAAGATCGCATGAAGATCACATTTATTGAACCAACACCAAGCCCCAATACAATGAAGCTCCATTTGGATGAAACTATAGAGACTGGGTTACGGAAGACATATACCCTTGAAAATGAACGTTCAGCACCCGTATGGATACGGGAAATGCTCCATATTTCAGGTGTCAAAAGTGTGTTCCACACCACTGATTTTGCAGCTCTTGAACGTAAAGGTAATGCAGATTGGTCCACCATCTTGGGTGAAGTACAAGAACGACTCGGTCAAGATGATATGGCAACGACGTGGTTAGAAGTAGATAACGAGTTAGGTGAACATTATGGTGAGGCTGAAGTTCTTGTTCAGTATTTCCGCAGTATCCCTATGCAAATTCGTGTGAAGGCCACTGGTCAAGAAGAACGGATTGCATTATCCGAGCGATTCACTCAGGCGGTAACCGCTGTTGCCATAGCTACCATGATTAAGGAACGTAAGCTTTCTGATTATGGTGTCCGTTATGGTGAACTTGCGGACATCGCACGTGAAGTGGAGCAAGAACTTGAAGCCGCCTATCCCCCCGAACGTCTCGAGAAAGTCATTCAACAGGCCATTGCACATGGCGCTAGTGACGAAGAGTTCATGGAGAAACGTACGCAACTTAGCGATCAAGAGCTTGAAGAATCACTCCAGAATAACGATTGGCGTATCCGCTATGCAGCGTTTGACGGTATGAGCCCTACACAAGAAAGAATCGAGTTCATAAGAACTGCACTTCACGATTCCAAAATGCAAATCCGACGGCTTGCAGTCATCTACCTTGGAGATTTGAAATCACCAGAAGCCATGGAACTCTTATACGTTGCCCTCCAAGATAAATCTGCAGCCGTTCGTCGTACAGCGGGGGACACTTTATCTGATATTGGGGATGCTCAGGCAACGAAAGCTATGACTGAAACCTTAAAAGACAGCAGTAAACTTGTCCGTTGGCGTGCTGCACGTTTTCTTTATGAAGTAGGTACAGAAGATGCACGATCTGCTCTTGAAGAAGCAGCACAGGATCCCGAGTTCGAGGTCAGTTTGCAGGCCAAAATGGCTCTAGAACGGATCGAATCAGGTGAAGAAGCCGCCGGAACGATATGGCAGCAAATGGCTAAGCGCACTCGTTCGTAATACAATATTTATCCATTTGATCCTACTATGACAATTGATTATACTTAGATATTGTTCAGTATAATCAAGTAAAGATATCCTCATCCTACTAAGGTGAGGTAGAGGTCGCGAATTGCGATGAGTAGACTGTGAAGAGGCGTAAGAAGCCGCCGTATCATTCACAGGTCGAAAGGCGCCTTTCGCCGAAGTATATAGGCTGCTTCAATTAGCCGCGTATGCTGGGTCTGTTTTCCGAATAGGGGCAGAACTGTCATAGTTTCCTTCGATAAGGAAGCTATGTTGGGCTATCTTTCATGGAAGTTGGGTGCGGATCATATAAATAGAAGACATTATGCTGTTTGTATAGAGGCATGCATTTGTTTTGATATCTATTGAAAAGACCGCCGGAATCCATTCCAGCGGTCTTTTTTGCTGTCTGCTTTCCCTTCCATGACAAGGCATTTAATTTGTAAAGGGAGTGTAATGATAAATGAAGAATCATAAGGAGACTGAAGGTTCATTGAAGCCCAGTCTCAAAGCAAGACATATGACAATGATCGCTTTAGGTGGATCCATTGGAACGGGGCTCTTTCTCGCTAGTGGAAGTGCTATCTCCTCTTCTGGTCCTGGCGGAGCGTTACTAGCTTATGCTGCGGTTGGTTTGATGGTCTATTTCCTGATGAATAGCCTTGGTGAATTGGCTACGTATCTGCCCGACTCAGGATCATTCAGCACATACGCTTCAAGATTTGTAAGTCCTGCATTTGGCTTTGCTGTGGGCTGGAATTTCTGGTATAACTGGGCAATTACCATTGCAGCAGAACTCGCTGCAGCCACAGTCATCATTAAATATTGGTTCCCAGACAGCCCTTCTGCTATATGGAGCCTCTTGTTTCTACTTATCATGTTCGGAATAAATTTCTTATCCACTAAAAGCTTTGGAGAATCAGAGTTTTGGTTCGCTATAATTAAAATTATTACGGTCATTATTTTTCTTACCGTAGGCGTACTTATGATCTTCGGGATACTTGGAGGCGAAGCTGTTGGAATGAAGAATTTCAATCTTGGAGGCTCATCATTCCACGGCGGATTCTTTGCCTTTGTAGGGGTATTTATGGCCGCTGGTTTCTCTTTTCAGGGAACAGAACTGATTGGGGTTGCTGCTGGTGAAAGTGAGAATCCGCGAAAGAATGTGCCACGAGCCATTCGCCAAGTATTTTGGCGCATTCTTATTTTCTATATTTTCGCTATCTTTGTTATTGGCATGCTAATTCCTTATACCGATCCTAGTCTTCTCAATAGTGATCTCAATAACATTGGAGTTAGTCCATTTACACTTATATTCGAGAAGGCTGGACTTGCTTTTGCCGCAGCACTCATGAATGCCGTTATTCTAAGTTCCGTTCTATCGGCAGGCAACTCTGGTATGTACGCAGCGACACGTGTACTTTATTCCATGGCTAAGAATGGGCTAGCACCCAAATTTCTAGGCAAGTTGAACCGACGTAGCATTCCGGTAAATGCTCTACTCCTAACAAGTGCAGTAGGTATGATGGCTTTCCTCGCTTCCTTCTTCGGCGATGGTGTTGTCTACATCTGGCTACTGAATGCATCTGGCATGTGCGGATTTATCAATTGGTTAGCTATCTCAGTCTGCCACTATCGTTTCCGCCGTGCATTCGTAGCCCAAGGGCATTCCCTTACGGAACTCCCTTTCGTTGCACGTTGGTTCCCATTTGGTCCGATCTTCGCTTTCATCCTATGCTTAATCGCTATATTCGGACAGAACCTTGGAGCTTTCTCAGGTGCAACTATCGATTGGTATGGCATTGTCGTATCCTATATCAGTATTCCACTCTTCTTGTTGATCTGGTTCGGATATCGATGGGTGAAGAAGACCAAAATCATTCCATTGGAACAATGTGATTTAAGCACACTCGATTAACCTGAAGCGGCGGCTATTCTCTCTCTCTGAGGCAACTTATGCTTCCTCCTAAACCTAACGATATTCCATGTCGCTTCATATATACATTTCTGACACAAAAAAGGTAAGGATCAGCCAAACACTAGTGATAGTGGTAGCTACTCCTTACCTTTTGTCTATTTATTATCGAATCATTAAGCCCATATCATGTGCTGCTTCCACTAAATAAGGCACAAACGCATAAAGTGTATCTAGAGAAAGTCGGTTAACGGGTCCTGATACGGACAGTGCAGCAGTCACCACGCCCTGTCGATTCGCAATAGGGACTGAAATAGCGGCAGCTCCTGGCTCCCGCTCCTCAAAGCTCATTGCAAATCCACTTTCCCTAATTTCATGCAATTGCCCCATATAGCTTGCACGATCAATCAAGGAAGGCCATTCAGGATCATTTAACAATGCCTCTTGCTCTTCAGGCGATGCAAATGCTACTAGAACTTTACTTGATGCACCCACATACAACGGAAGTCTCGCGCCAACCTGAGCTACGCGTCGAATGCCTTGATTACTCTGTACCGCCTGAATCCGTAGTCGTTCGTTTCCTTCTCGTAAGTAAAGACTCACGGTTTCGCCTAAGTGGTCCCGTACTTTCTCCATTGCGGGTAGCAATAATATCGCTGGGTCATCGCTTCTTGATAAATGCGTGGATAGTTCCCATATTTTCATTCCAAGACGATACTTTTCTGTTGCAGCATCCCGAATAACGAAACCTCTCTCTTCAAGCGTCGACAATAGACGATGAACGGTGCTCTTATGAAGCCCAATCTGCACAGCTATTTCTGTTAATCCGAGATCTACATTTTTTGTAAAACACAGTAATATATCAAGTGCCCGTTCTACCGAACGGACCGTCAATTTGCGATCTTCCAAGATGAATCGCCCCTCTTTGTTGTTTCATCACGTGAAACATGGTTACATAATTATATGAAATAACCTGAATAAAGTCTACACATTACAATTAGTTAACAATTGTCCCAACTACATTGACTTTCATTAATGTGAGGCATACGATTAATAAGACCTATAAGGAGGGGCTTATTATGAACATATTAACTAGGACTAATGCCCCAGAATCTCATTCCATTCAAAAGTTAACTCAGCCGACCTCATCTCGATTCATTCGTGTTAAACATATTATTGTTGCACTCGTTTTATCGATTATCTTTTTTCTATTGTTTTGTTTCGTTGCTCTACATGCTTACATTGCCTGGGTATTATCCAATCCGACGGTTGCACCGATCTATTCTAATCCGTTAACTGCTAAGTCTATGGCTTATGAGAATGTTACTTTCCCTGCGCTCGATGATAGCCGTCTGATGCATGGTTGGTATATTCCTGCTAAAGGGTCTAAAAGGACCATTGTGTTCAGCCATGGCTATGGCGCTAATCGTGAGGAATCATGGGTTCCTATGTATGATCTTGCTCATTATGCTCACAGCCTCAATTATAACGTGCTTATGTTCGACTATGGATTTGCAGCTGAATACAATAAGGATGTCGCGACAGGCGGTAAAATTGAAACACAGCAATTACTAGGCGCTATTAAACTTGCTAAGGAACGCGATGCAGAGCAGATTATCGTATGGGGCTTCTCCATGGGCGCAGGCACGGCGCTTCAAGCGGGTCTGCAAACAAATGATGTGGATGCTATGATTCTTGATAGTACCTTTCTATTAGAACCAGACACGTTATATCACAATATTAAGAACCAGATCGATCTGCCTCGCCATCCATCATTAGAAATATTAGAGTTACTATTTCCAGTGTTAAATGGAACAAGCCTCAATCAGATTCCATACCAACAAGTAAAAAGTAAGGATTATCCTTTCCCCATCTTCTTCATACATGGAACTCAAGATGAGAAAGCTCCTTTTGGCATTGCTGAAAAGCTAGCTTCCAATCAGAGTAATCCACTCTCTACCTCATGGATCGTTGAAGATAGTCATCATGAACTCATCTTTCGCGAGCACTCTCGCGATTACTTACGTCGTGTCTCTTCATTTCTTGAAGAAGTTAAGACGAACATTAACACATCCATTCTCAAAGAATAATAGAAGAACTATGGCTTATTATATTTAACAACAAAAGAGGCTCTGTCCGAAATCGACAGAGCCTCTTTTGTTTATCTAATCAAATCCATTAATAGTCTCTGAGCAGAGATAAGAACTCTGCACGACTAGCTGAATCTTCACGGAAGATTCCTCTGACAGCAGAAGTAACTGTCTTGCTTCCCGGTTTCTTCACCCCGCGAGAACACATACATAAATGCTCACCTTCAACGACAACCATTACGCCATTCGGTTCTAATACCTCATTAAGAATATCCGCAATTTGAGATGTAATACGTTCCTGCACCTGCAAGCGACGAGTTACCGCCTCAACCAAACGTGCAAACTTACTGAGTCCAGCAATTTTTCCACTTGGGATGTATCCAATATGAATTTTCCCAAAGAAAGGTGCCATATGGTGCTCACATTGACTGTAATACACAATATCCTTCACAATGACAAGTTCCTCATGATTTTCATCAAAAGTTACACCTAGCACATCTCGTGGATCTACTTCATAACCCGCATAGATTTCTTCGTACATGCGAGTGACACGCGCTGGCGTCTCAAGCAGTCCTTCACGCTTAGTATCCTCACCAATAAGGTTTAGAATTTGTTCAATGTGATATTCTATCTTCTCACGATTGTTACCTACATCCGTGTTTACATAGTCTTTAACTCCAGACACAGTACATCCTCCTCTCACGGCCATACTTCCCGGATAGAAAGATTACTTACCTTTTACGGCTTTGGCCTCTCTTCGGTACAGCAGGCTGATTCTTCATCATTTGCTGTGCTTTTTGCATCTGTTTACCATTCAGATTATAACCCATCTGTTTAGCCATCTTCTGTAGCATTTCTGGATTATTCTGCATTTTCTCCATCTGCTTGCGTAAGTAATATACGCCAATGAAGAATCCGCCAACTAATCCTACAATTAGCGTAATAATAGGAAGTGCAATATTCATTTCGGCCACCTCGATAATTTACAAGAATTTGTCTTACTTGCTTACATACGAACATATCATAGCATGTCCTTTAGAGGCTAGCAAATATAATTCTAAGCGAGTACTTTGTCAATAAAGATGGTGGTTTCAGTGGCTAGATCTATTTCTTCGATCTCCAGACTATCTCCATTACTATTTCGTATAATACGTATAACAGGTCGCCCCGGCAAGCCCCTGTGCTGACTCACGACAACACCGTTCTCTTTCGTTGACAACCTAACACCCGTACCATTCGGATAGATTGAGACCATCCTCGTGAATTGTATCAACACTTCCCTGTCTAATTGTTTCTCCGACATAGCCATTAGTTCTTCGCATGCCTCATGTGGAAGAAGTGCTCTATCTCCCTCCAATTGGCTTATTAAATGATCATAGGTATTGGCCACAGCAACGATCTTCGCATAAATATGAATTTCATCATTCTCCAAGCCCCGCGGTAGACCGAATCCATCCACTCTTTCATGGTGCTGGAGAGCAACATGTGCAATTAGGAGATTAAATTCTCGCTTATTCTTGAGTTTCTCATATCCTCGCCATGTATGGTGATTCCTCACACCAGGAGCAACTTCTTCTTCCTTCAATATGTTGTTCTTGCCAATATCATGCAACAAGGCGCCCATAGCCAACTCTTTGGCCTGAATATAATTCAGACCCATATTAATACCCATAACTGTAGATAGTAGGCAGACATTCATGGCATGAATGTACTGTGCATTGTCGGCAGTTCGAATATCTGTTAATTGAACCAGCAATTCTTTGTTACTCAAGACATCAGATAGCAGCGTATCGACAGTTGTGCCAATTAATTGTGCATTCCATTCCTTACCTGAGCGCACGGCTTCAAACGTATCACTTATCCCATGCATGAGACTCTGTTTCGTTGCTTCGGTCAGCATGTCAGAGGTCTCTACATCATCGTATAAAGCGTCCTTAATATATATCATTGTTACGCCAATTCGATTGAGCGTATTGACCATATATACGGTGAGTTGAATTCCAGCCCCTAACAGTACTGTTCCATTTCCAGAGTATACGGACTTCCCAAGAAATTGCCCTGCTTCTACATCAGCAATATTTACATATCTCATATATGTTCCCCCACATGGCCTAATTACTTATTATCCCGAATACTTTATCTTTCGGGTAATGACCCCTCTAAGGACAACAGTTGGCTTCTGATTTCGTGACCATAAACATAGCCCGCAAGCGAATTGTCTGCACCAATGATACGGTGACACGGTACGATAATCGGAATCGGATTCTTATTGGTTGCTCCTCCAACGGCTTTTACCGCCTTCGGACGCTCAATAGCCTCCGCTAATTGTCCATAGGAACAAGTCTCCCCATAAGGAATATCGGCAACTGCGGTCCATACTTGTAGCTGGAATAAAGTACCTCTCATATCAATCGGGAGATCAAATTGTTTACGTTCCCCCGCGAAATATTGCTCTAACTGTGTCTTAGCCTCGGATAAACGATCTCCATCATATATAAATTCAGCGTCTTGGGCCCAGTTGCGGGACCATTGTTGTATTACGGCTTCCTTCGTCGTAAAAGAATCCATTTCAATTAAACAGATTCCCTTGACCGATGTACACAACGTTAATACCCCAATAGGTGTTGTTATTTCATCGTAATAAATGATCTCTTGAGAATGCTCTTCTTCAAGCGCAGTCGATGGTTCTAATTTTTCTTTCGCTTTCATTAGCATTTCCTTAACCTTCACATCGTCTTCTATAGCCAGTCCTTTATTCACACTATTCAAAGCTTCCTCACCTCCAATACGTCCTAGTGCCCATGCAGCAGTCCCCCTCATTTCAAAACGAGGGTCCTTTAACAGCACTTCTTCGAGTCTTGGTACGGCAGAACGATCTTTAAAATTACCCAATGCAATAATCGCATTGCGCTGCATCGGTTTCTTCCCTCTCCAAGCCGCAGCGCTCTCTCCGAACTTCTCCTTGAATTCTCGGTTGGTAAGATCAAGAATGGGTAGCAATAGCGGCTTAGTGATCTCAGGATCAGGGAGTAACTGTTGGTTATGATCCCAACTTTTTCCTCGATTCTTAGGACAAACAATCTGACATGTGTCGCAGCCATAAAGACGATTCCCGATCTTTCGCATCTGCTCTTCTTCTAATAGTCCTTTGGTTTGCGTCAAAAAAGATACACATCGCTGTGCATCAAGCTGTCCGGGTCCTACAAGCGCGCCTGTAGGACAAGCATCAATACATTTAGTACACTCACCACAATCTTCGGTTACAGGGGTATCTGGTGGAAAAGGAATGTTGGTTACCATATCTCCTAAATAGATCCAAGAACCCCACTTCGGTGAAATAATCATACAGTTCTTCGCACTGAAGCCAATACCTGCTCGTTCAGCCACCGCCCTGTCGACTAGTGCACCGGTATCAACCATACTTTCTAAGACTGCTTCGGGAACACGCTCCCTAATGAAATCCTCCAACTTCTGCATCGCTTCTCGTAACACATAGTGATAATCCCTACCCCATGCAGAGCGGGCTAATATTCCTCTGTAGGCCCCTGGTTCTGATTTCGGAGGGTTCACCATTTTGGATGGATATGCCACTGCTATCGAAATTAAGGATGTCGGTTGTGATGATGGTAGCGCGGGTGTCACCCTTTTATCTAAATCAGGTTCTTCAAAGCCTGACTCATATCCTTTATCACGGTGATTCTGTAGAATAGATTTCAGTGAAACAAAAGGATCGGCAGTAGCAAAACCAATATCATCAATTCCTAAACTAGGCGCAGCTAATTGAATGTCTCTTTTCAGTTGCTCCCATACGGATGGCGAGGGAGCATAGGGTGAGCGTACATGTTCTAACGTCATCTCCACATCGTCTCCTTATGCTATATAACAGACTAAAGTCCTCTAATTTTATTCAATGGCCAAAATATGAATTCTGCCCTACCCACAATTAAATCTGATGTTACAGTACCAAAATAACGACTATCCTTACTCTCACCTAGATGACGGTTATCACCCATGACGAAATATTGATCATCCGCAAGCTTAATTCCTTCGAAATCCTCATCTTGAATGTCCACATCAATATAATCTTCCTGCTGTAATTGACCATTTAGATATAGCTTGTGTTCTTTGACTTCAACCACATCTCCGGGAATGCCGATCACACGTTTAACAAGAAAATCCTTCTTACTATCATCTTGACTTGGATCATGTAATACTACCACTTCACCATTTTTAGGAGCAGAGAACTCATAAATGATTTTGTTAACGAATAGCCGTTCTTGTTCTACTAATGTGGGCTGCATCGATTGCCCTTTAACCATTGATAAATTAAAAACAAATACATTAAGCAACATCATAATAACAAAGACAACAACAATTGTTTTAATCCAATCCCACAATTCCGCTTTCCATCCTGGCTTATGTTGTCCAGTTGGTTCATTAGGGGATGTAGAACTATCCGATGTTATTCCATCTACTACATGATCTTGATTCATAACTACACCTCTTTTTATACTCATTTGCTCAATAGATCCTATTAAATAGAAAAGCATATCTGCTCCGTTTTTGCAACGACGGCCAGATATGCTTGATATTAGGAAAAATTAGGTGAATCGTCTATTTATATACATATATTATACTAAAACTTACTTTGTGCAACAATACTAAGTTTCTGGAAAGCCTCCATAATTTTGTTAGCTCCATAACCCATCGCCTCAAACAATGGCATTGCTGCAAGGTTTTGTTCATCCCCAGCAATCATTATACGACTTACTTTACGTTGTTGAAACCGCTGTTCCATCGCTCTAACAAGGGCTTTTCCAATCCCTTTACGTCGATAGTCTGGGTGAATAGCAATTCTGAAGTAGCAACCATGGTTATTCTCAATCGTACCGATCAAGGCTCCCACAATCTCTCCATCTTCTTCTGCTACCATAATCAGGTTAGAATCCCACGAAAGTTGTCTAGAGAATGGTTGGATCGTATTCTCAAAACACTCTTCCGATAATGCAACCTGAAGAAGTTCAGTTACTGGATTACAGTCACTTAACTGAAAGGAACGAACATGCATAAATTAAATCTCCCTTTTCGTTAGCTTTATTCGGCTATACAAAAGTTAACATAACAAGCCAACTTTACAAACATACCGAATATAATAATTACGACAAATAACCTGAAAAACCTTCTTGCTAGTCCATTAAACCACAGTTTTCTCGAGAAAACACCTGTTTTCTTATGAAAGCGCTTCATATCTCTCTTTATTGCTATAATATAGAAGATCAACTATTTTACTGGCATATTTCTATTAACAATAGGTTAACATAAATAATGTTTTGTTAATGATTAAAGTACAAACCGACTTTACAAACATAAATGTTGATTTAATATGTTAAATACGGTTTAATAATATATATAGCTACGATGTATTGAGCTAAATTTGTTGGACATTTAGATCATTACATCCATGTATTGAGCTAAGCTTGTTGTACATTTAGTACATTACACTACATATGTTGATGAAGGATGCTTCGTCAGGCCCTTTATTCATTCATAAATTATTATTAAACTAATACAATCCACAGGAGGTAATTTACCATGACATTTCAACTACCAGCACTACCTTATTCGAACGATGCACTTGAACCACACATCGATGCGTTAACAATGGAAATTCACCACGATCGTCACCATAACACTTATGTAACAAACTTAAATGCAGCACTTGAGAAAGCACCTGAATTGCAAAACAAGAGCATCGAAGAATTGCTTACAGGTCTTGGAAGCGTACCTGAAGAAATTCGTACCGCTGTTCGTAACAATGGTGGTGGACACGCAAACCACAGCCTTTTCTGGGAAATCATTGGTCCAAATGCTGGAGGAAACCCAACTGGCGAATTAGCAGAAGCTATTGATAGTGAGCTTGGTGGTCTTGATAAATTCAAAGAAGAGTTTGCTAAAGCAGCTACTACTCGTTTCGGTAGCGGATGGGCATGGCTTGTTGTTGGTAAAGACGGTAAGCTAGCTGTAACAAGCACTCCAAACCAAGACAACCCACTTAGCGAAGGTTTGACTCCTATTCTAGGACTTGACGTATGGGAGCATGCTTACTACTTGAAATTCCAAAACAAACGTCCAGATTATATTGCTGCTTTCTGGAATGTTGTTAATTGGGATGCAGTTGCTGCGCGTTATGTAGCGGCTAAATAATTAAACAAACTTATACTTAATTATAAGCAAAAAAATGATCCACCCACTTAGGGTCGGATCATTTTTTTTAAATCTATAGATCTTGTTGAGAGCTTAATTTATAATTTCATTCTTTTCTCTTCGAAATTAGCATTAATAATCTTCAAAAATGCATTAGGGAAAGCGTACGATGTCATATCCTCTTCATTTATCCAACGATATTCAGTGATGGTGTCCCCAATATCGGTCACATCCATCTTATAGGGTTCGCTATTCTCCTCTATAACCATCTGATCCTCTTCTTTGCAACGATATACCTGGAGATTCCAACGAATATGACTAAATATATGTTCAATATCCATGAAATGCTCCAAAGGTATTGCTGGAATTCCCTCAGACGCCATTTCCACACCTAGCAGGCTCTGTGCACGCAGATCGTCCATTCTTCCACCACGACTTACAGGTGAGATCATATGTGGAAGCTCCCACATCCGTGCAAGTAATCCACTCTCTGGACGTTGCCTAATCAATATCTGTCCAGCATGCTTCCCTTGACCTTCAATCAAGGCAACAAATCGTTGTTCTGGACGCGGAGGCTTACTCTTCGACTTGATGGGAAGTTGCCCCTCCTTGCCTTCTATCCTTGCCTCACAATGCTCCATAACCGGGCATGTTAAGCAACAAGGAGACTTAGGTGTACAGACTAGCGCTCCAAGCTCCATAAGGGCCTGATTAAAGTGAGAAGCCTGTCCTTCTGGGATTAACTCCACCACTAGTCTTTCCATCAAAGTGCGTGTACTTCCCTTCATAATATCCTCTTCGATTAAGAAGAATCTGGACAGTACTCGCATGACATTACCATCTACGGCTGGTTCCGGTTGATTAAATGCAATGCTAAGGATGGCTCCTGCAGTGTACGGGCCCACGCCTTTAAGCGCGAACACACTTTCTTTGTCACTAGGTACCTGACCTCCATGTAAATCTAGTACCTGTTGGGCAGCATACTGTAAATTGCGTGCACGAGAGTAATATCCTAGCCCTTCCCAACTCTTCAACACATCTTGCTCAGGTGCATTTGCCAAATCTGCAATCGTAGGAAATTTCTCTATAAATCGATTGAAGTATGGAATGACCGTATCTACACGTGTTTGCTGAAGCATAATTTCAGATATCCAAATATAATAAGGGTTACGATGGCGTCGCCAAGGTAAGTCCCGTCGATTCTCAAGATACCAGCTCAGCAGATTCTCACTGAAATAGCGTTGTTGTTCTATATTAGACATGTGCTTCTCCTTATCTATCTTTGTATTTCATGGGCAGAAGCAAGCTTAATTCACTCTCTCAATAACTGCAAACGCAGAAGCAAGCTCTCTCTGATGCGTAATACTCAAATGAATAGCATAATTCGCTGATTGTCCCGGAAGGTTCAAATTCCCCCATGCTTGTTCGCTTAATTCTACCTTTGGTTTCCCCAAGTCATCAGGGAGAATTTCTATATCTCCAAAACCAATGATTGCACCGATTCCACAGCCGAATGCTTTGACTATGGCTTCTTTAGCAGCAAATCTACCTGCAGTAAATTCCGTAATCTTCGGTCCTCGGCTTTGAGCTAATTCATATTCCTTCGATGTGAGCACCCTTTGCATGAATGCCTGACCATTGCTTCTACTGAGCAACTGCTCAACACGATTAATCTCAAGTATATCGTGTCCGATTCCATAAATCATGGGTTCCACACACCTTCCATCAGGAGCTTCACTCCTTATTGTATCAGCCGATGCGATATGTTGCGACCTCTCCAAGCATAACTCATGTTACCATTTGTCTTATCTGATATTAATGTTTCTTGAGAAAAAATTCTAAATAGAGTGCCACAACCGTTACCTGTGTGCACTCTATTTAGAATTTCTATCTTATATCAGGACCAAGTAACACACATAAATAACATACTTAGATCCCCGGTATAGAATTACGTTTATGAGCCGTTCTTGTGTAGAAACCCTCTAGACGCTCCTGTGAATCAGCATTAATTTCTTTACCTTCTAGATAGTCGCTATTCTCCTCATATGTAAGACCCAGTTCTTCTTCATCTGTCTGACCTTCCCATAACCCTGCTGTAGGTGCTTTATCCAAAATGGACTGTGGTACACCAATATAAGCAGCCAGTTGTCGAACTTGACGTTTGTTAAGGGAACTAAGTGGTGTAATATCTACCGCGCCATCTCCCCATTTGGTATAAAATCCAGTAATGGCTTCGGATGCATGATCCGTTCCGACTACAATCAGATTCAGCTCAAAAGATAATGCGTATTGCATGACCATACGTGTTCTTGCTTTAACATTACCTTTGCCTTTGTGGCTGATATGACGATGGATACCCATACCTTTGAGTCCTTGCTCTACTTCCAATGCCACTTCAGTGACAGCATCTTCGATATTCGTCTCAACCGTATGTTTAAGATCGAATGCCTTCGCCGTCTCATAACTATGATCAATATCTTCTTGTGTTCCATAGGGCTGAAATACACCAAGTGTCATGTAATCTTTACCTGTTTCTTTAGATAGTTCATCTGTAGCTAATTTACACAAACCAGCAGCAACTGCACTATCAATCCCACCACTAATTGCAATAAGTAATCCTGTAGATCCAGCGTTCTTAACGTAATTCTTAAGGAAGGCCACTCTTTCCTTCACTTCTGATTCCACATTAATAACAGGTTTAACCCCTAATTCTGCGATGATCTGTTCTTGTAAACTCATTCTTAAGCGCACCCCTTTTCTAAAAATATGTCATTCGTGAATTCATGATTATTCCTTAAATACTGTACACAAAACCCCGGAGCTGTCGGATTGCCGCAACTTCGGGGTTTATAATGCAGCCAACACTTAAGTATTACTTACATACACGGTCAAACGCTTCTGTTAGTTCTGCAGCAATTTCTTGCGCGGATCTATCTTCAATGGAGTGACGTTCGATGAAATGAACAAGTTCTCCGTCTTTCATCAATGCAATGGAAGGTGAAGAAGGCGCATAAGGAGCGAAATACTCTCGTGCCTTAGCTGTTGCTTCTTTATCTTGCCCAGCAAATACAGTAAATAATTGATCAGGCACAACAGCATGTTCCAACGCCATTGCAACACCAGGACGACACTGTCCAGCAGCGCAACCACATACTGAGTTAATTACGATCAAAGCTGTACCCTTAGCATTGGCCACTTGTGCCTCAACTTCTTCAGGTGTTGTAAGTTCCTGAATACCTAAATTTGTTAATTCATCCCGCATCGGTTGAATCATATCTCGCATATATCGATCAAAAGACATAGACATTCTCATTCACTCCTCATTAATCATATATAACAATGACTTCATTGATTATACCTATTCTGAATGTTTGAAAGCAAGTAACTGAGTAAGAAAGACAGTACTTTACAGATTATTTATCCCTTACTCATAAAACATAAATCACAATAAATTTAATGTATTAGTGTTATTATGAGGAAACTTCACAACAAACGATGTACCAATACCCTCTTCGGAATGAACTGTAATTATGCCTTTATGATGTTCAACAATACTACGACATAATACCAATCCAAGCCCTGTCCCTTGATCCTTGGTTGTAAAGAAGGGGACAAATAATTCATCTATCTTACTCTTCGGAATACCTACTCCTGTATCTGATATAATCAGTTCTACATAATTGTCATCTACTGTAGTTCGTATGGTGAGCTGACCCTTAACATGCATAGATTCCATTCCGTTACGCGCTATATTTAGAATTAGTTGTTTAATCTCTTTTGAGTTCAGACGGAGTTCAGGTACATTCTCGTCAAGTTCTAACTCAATACTCTGACCTCGCAAATTTGCATCTGCCCATAAAAGTGGGCTCAGATCATAAATAATTTTATGTAAGTGGCAATCTGTTTTCTCTGCTACCCGATTCTGTGCAAGGGACAAAAAGTCATCAATAATACCATTCGCCCGATCTAACTCTTCCATGACAATTCGGTAATAATGATCTAACGTGCTAGGGCTCTTCTCGTGCATGAGTTGTAAGAAACCACGAACTACTGCCATAGGATTACGGATTTCGTGTGTTATACTTGCTGCCATCTGACCTACCAAGCTAAGTCTTTCCATATTGCCCAACTCACTGCGAAGTCTTTCGGTTTCTGTAATATCTTGAATAACCAATACAGCTCCCAGTATTTCACCTGTATAAGAGTTAGTAAGCGGAGAAGTATTCGTATAATATATTTTAGACTCATTTTGTGTTAATTCATGATCCATGATTATTCCTTGAAGTGCCTGAGAAACACGATATTCAATATGCTCCTTTTCCATCATATCGTACGTAAACAAAGTAACATCTTGTCCAATAACCTCTAATTTGGACAAATTAGGCATCTTTATTTTAAACAGATTCATCATCATTTCATTAATGCTAGTCACTCTGCCATTCCGATCTAAAGAAACCATACAGAGGGGTGTCATGTCCATGACCTGCTGTAATTTTTCCTCTTCACGTAAATATTTCTCGGACATCCCCATAATCTGTTCCTTAAGAAGTAACCTCTCTAATGAAAATTCAATCAAATAAATAACAATGGCTCCCCAAACAAGACTAATTATTAAGTAAAAGGTAACCATAAGTATAGTGGTCACGTTAGAAAAGTGTAGATTATTCCATTGAAAAAGATGGGTTACATGCACCAACAGTATCACGGGCAATAGACTTATAACGATCTGAATTATCTTTCCTTTTAGTGAAGCTTTTAAAAAGAAAGAAGAAGTCCAGAACAAAACAGGATACATCCATAACCCTGTATGCACAACTAGACTATATACTGAATAATGATCTGTAAATATGAAATAACAAATAATATATAAAATAGCCAATGGCACTCCTGATTTATAACCACCATACAAGATCCCAACAAAAAGCGGAACAATACCCATATTAAGAGGTATAGTCTCCCCATACAGTTCAGATGAAAACATAGAACATAACATCAGACTTAAGGCACTCGATATTAAAATAACTATAGTAAAAGCAGTAGCATCTAAATTTCTAGACTTCCCCTTGTGATGTATGTATTTATCAAGAGTGAAAGGGAATAGAACTGCAAATGAGCTAGATATCAATACCTGTAATAGGATATTCTTAAGGACATTATAAATACCTATCTCTCCTCCCTACCTAAGTACCATTAAAAGCAATATAACTATATTAAATAACAGCTCTGATATTATTACAATATATTCTATATTATATCTCTTACTAGAGTTGTTGTAACCTATATCTATTTGTTATGATCTTAAAGAAGAGAATGATTAACTGACATAAGGGTTAACTGCTAAAAAGGAGATTAATGAATGACATACGATGTTATTGTTGTAGGCGGAGGTCCGTCAGGACTCATGGCCTGTGTAGCCGCTGGAAGTAAAGGTGCTTCCGTTCTACTGCTTGATAAAGGTAATAAATTGGGACGTAAACTAGGAATATCCGGAGGCGGACGTTGTAATGTAACGAATGCCAAAGAGAGAGAAGAATTGATTGCTCATATTCCTGGGAATGGACGTTTTCTCTATAGTGCATTCGGACATTTTAATAATCGTGATATTATGGCTTTCTTCGAAGGTCTGGGGATTGCTTTAAAAGAAGAAGATCATGGAAGAATGTTTCCCGTATCCGATAAAGCTTCTAGCGTAGTCAACACATTGCTAAGCAAAGTACAAGAGTTGGGCGTTAAGATAAGTACCCATAGTCCGATCGCTGAAGTTCTCTACGAGAATGGACAGACCGTTGGCGTAAGGCTAATCTCAGGGGAGATATTTAAGTCTTCTAGTGTAATCGTGGCTACGGGAGGTAAATCTGTACCCCAGACTGGATCTACTGGAGACGGATATGCTTGGGCGGAAGCTGCTGGGCATACCATTACAGAACTATATCCTACCGAGGTTCCTATTGTTTCCCAAGAAAAATGGATCCAAGATCGTGAATTGCAAGGCCTCTCCCTTCGTGATGTAGAACTGTCCGTATGGAACCCAAAAGGGAAAAATGTCATTCATCATCGAGGAGACTTTATCTTTACGCATTTCGGGATATCCGGTCCAATTGCGCTTCGATGTAGTCAATTTATTCGCCAAGTTAAAATGAAATTTAACGTTCAGAAAGTTGAAATGTCTGTTGATCTATTCCCAGATTACTCTCCAACAGAACTCGACGCTTTTCTCAAAGAACGTCTAGAAGCTGAACCTAAAAAGGCAATTAAGAATGTTTTGAAAGGTTCGCTGTCTGAACGGATGCTTCCACTTCTTTTATCCAAAGCTGAATTAGATGGAGATACAACGTACGCTCATTTGCAAAAAACACAATGGTTGGCTTTCTTAAGCGTATTAAAAAAATTCAGCTTCTATGTAACAGGAACGAAATCACTCGACGATGCTTTTGTTACAGGTGGCGGTGTCCATCTGAAAGAAATAAATCCCTCAACAATGGAATCTAAATTAATGCCGGGATTATTCTTTTGCGGAGAAATTCTAGACATTCATGGCTACACAGGGGGATATAACATCACCGCTGCATTCTCAACTGGTTATACCGCGGGCATGCACGCAGCAGAAAGCTATTCGTGAGGGATCAACTAAGAAACACCTATTCGAGTAGTGGCTTCAGAGCTGAATTGTTCTAAAGAAGCGTTAGTGATTATTCTATACAACTAATGATCATGCTAAAGGAATATACAACAGCGGTAGTATAAGGCAGCGCGCCTTATACTACCGCTGTTCTCATTTATAGTTGGATAAGTTCAGGAATACCAATATGTAACCAGTCAAACCATATAAAATGATTAACCTTCTACAAATACAGATACTTAAAATCGATTGTCTGCACTTTCCAGCCTGTCTCAGTGAACTTCAACTCCATTGTACGCGTAATCCACACAACACTAACAAATTGAGCAACTTGTGATATTGTTGCTTCTGAATTATAAATATCTTTATAGGTTATCAAATTATTTTTTTCTTCATCAAATTGTGTTTCGTAAGGTAATCCTTTATACCATATTATGTTACCAAGTAATTTGTCTGTGAAATAAGGTTTGAATTGCGCTTTTGCATAAGGGATATCGGTTATCACCGCTGCCTCATTTGCTATACGAGAAAAAGTCTTGAATTGCTCTTCTGTTAATTTCGGAATTGGTTTCCTCATTGTGTAGATTAGAATATCGAGATCCTCCAAAGTAATATGAGCTACTTTAAATGACTGATCCCACTTAACATTCACTCCGAACGCTGTACTCATAAATTGTAACGGAACATAAGTCGTTCCTTTAATTATTTGGGCAGGTGCTTCCAAAGTAACGGCTTTACCATTGACACTTGCCTTATTAGAATCTACTTTCAAAGAAATCGTAGTCTCTTTATCAGTAATTACAATCGTCTTTAATTCCTGATTCCAATTCACTTTAAAATCAAGATTAATCGAAACCGCTCTTATCGGAATTAAAGTCCTTCCATTTGAGATTTTACCGTTATCAATAATGATAGGTGTTTCCTTTGTAGCAGCAAATGTTGTACCGGATAAATGAATTGAACTAAATAATATAGCAATAACTAGTGATGTAATGATCTTGTTCATGTTGTGTACTCCCTGCTGTCATTAAGTATGTTAATAAAGAAGAATATATGACCCAATTGCGAGTCCCCACCTACCCTCTATAACGTAGACACTCCAAAAAATGTTTCAGATACATGGGTTCCATGAAAGGAACAACTCTTGTATACCTTGGGTTGGGTCTTATTAAGATCCCTGGAGAGATAAATTTTTAATTTTAAATATTAAAAGCGTTGTCATTGTGACAAATCACATGTCCATCTATACATCACTTCGCTTAAAATGAATACATAATCATCAAATTTATCCATTTATGAATATAAAGGCGGTGAGAACCTTGATTCAAATTCAAGAAGTTGATACCCAAATCTCTCTTCATCTGTATCGTGTATTTGCCAAGTCTTTCAAAAGTGTGAATGAACATGCCGTAACTGGCAGCAAAATTGAAGGCTTCAATCCAACTGCCTTTGCTGTTATGGAGGTTCTATACTACAAAGGAGCTCAACCCATTCAACAGATTGGTGCAAAACTGTTACTACAGAGTGGAAATGTCACATATGTTATAGATAAATTAGAAGAACGCGGGTTCCTTCGTCGCAGACCCTGTCCTACCGATCGACGTGTTATATTCGCCGAGCTAACTACCGAAGGCGAACAACTAATGAACGACCTATACCCTAAATTCTCAGAACGAATTCACCGTGCACTAAGCGGATTAAATGCGGAAGAGAAATGTCAAATGATCTCTCTTCTCAAAAAAATGGGTATTCAAGCTGAACGTCTATCTCCATCATCGAGAAAGTAACAAGTTGCAATGAATAAGAAGGCAACACGTACAACGTATTTTTTATATATATGTTGACAAAAAAAGCTCCAACGCCACTTTAAAGTGATGTTGGAGCTTTTTTTGTCATGTTCATACCATCATTCACTACATCCTAATTTTTTGTAGCCATTGCCTTTTCTTCAGAAGAAGGTGCCTTATTCTTAAATCTAGTCACCACCAGCATACTAATAATAGAAATAACAGCCATTATGATAAAGAGAGAATGCAAACTTCCTTCAAGTATTGAACGCATACTAAGCCATAGAGACTCAGCTATATTCTTACTTTCTTCAGGAGAAAGCAACTTATTTATGTCCGCTTGAGATACGCTCTCTGTACCTGGTGTATCTTTTAACAAAGCTGCAATTTTTATATTAATCCATGAACCGAAGGCGGCTACACCAATCGTCTGACCCAAAGAGCGAATAAATGAGTTGAGGGCCGTTGAGGAACCACGTAGATTATACCCAACAGAAGACTGAGCAATAATTGTAAATACCGTCGAGGTGTATCCGAATCCGATCCCATAAATAAATGTTAGTAGTAACAAGATTATATTAGATGTCTCACTTGTCATCATGGCCATTCCTACTGCACTAGCGACAATACCGCAAACTCCGATTAACGTTGTCTTACGTGAACCTGCAGTGAGCAACATCTTCCCACCCGCAATAGAACCCAGTACCCATCCTATCGACATAGGTGCCAAAGCCAAACCTGAGAAGGTCGCATTCTTACCCAAGACACCCTGAATCCATAACGGTGTATACGTCGTAATCCCAATCAAGAGTGAACTTATAAGTAGATTAGCTACAGAGGATACTGCAATGTCACGGATTCGAAAAAGCTGAAGCGGAAGCATAGGCTCTGCGGCTTTTCTTTCCACAATAAGAAACAATGCAAGGAACACAACAGCGATGACCATACATCCAATTAATAAGGGCGAATTCCAATCATAATATTGCCCTCCCGTAGCCATTGTGAACAAAAGTGCCGTCACACCAATGGTAAATGTTAGCGCTCCCGCTACGTCTACTTTGGCTTTCCTTGTCACCGTATGTTTCGGCAAATAACGCATGATAAGCACGATAGACACTAACCCAAAGGGCACATTAAATCCAAATATCCAACGCCAGCTCCAATAATCAACAAAATAACCGCCAAGTAAGGGTCCAATTAAAGATGAGATCCCCCAGATAGAGCTAATGAGCGCTTGAACCTTGGTACGTTGTTCTAATGGATAGATATCTCCAATAATCGTAAAGGCTACAGGAACGATTGCCCCTGCACCAATCCCTTGAATCGCACGAAATATGATAAGCTGTTCCATATTCTGAGATAATCCACAGAGTAATGATCCCAAGATAAATATGATTGAGCCAACGATAAATACCGGTTTACGACCATATATATCACTGATTTTACCGAAAATCGGTGTGGTTACAGCCATCGTTAAAAGATAAGCCGTAAATATCCAGCTCATAAGTTGCATGCCACCGAAATGACTTACAATAGCTGGTCCAGCTGGTCCAGTAACGGTTCCTTCAATGGCTGACATGAATGTTGAGAGCAAAAGACCCGCTAAAATAAAATTACGTTTAATATTTACTGATGGATTCACGAATGTAATTCCTTTCTAATGTTCAGTATAGCAATACGCTTCTTGTATTCTACCGTAAATATGTCATGAATGCATGTCACTATTTGTTAATTATTTAGATGTGGACGATTAGATAGGAATGTATAATAACGATTTCGTAGCTGTCCCATTTCGTATCGGATACACAGAATCAACACTAACTTACTACGTGGATCGATACGGTTGTGACCATGATTACATATGAGCATACAGGTAATTATTGCGGCGTCTCCATATGCTCCAACAACCAATCTCTCACTAATAATGAGTACATATGTACATCGTGATATCCTTCATCCGTATGACGATAGTCCCTAAGAATACCCTCCATCTGAAAATGTTGAGTAGCAAATAGTCTACTGGCACGTTCATTTCGTGTATCTACTAGAGCCTCAATACGGTGTAGTCCCATCTCTTGGAACCCGTACTGTAATAAAAGCTCTATCGCTTCACCCATATACCCTTGTCCCCAGTAAAGACTAGATAACTCGCAACCAATTTCCCCGCGATACGCCCCTTCTAATTGCCACGTATTGAAACCGCAGCTCCCTATCCACTCCCTATTTTGTTTATTCACTATTCCCCATCTTACCCCATCCTCCGTCTCTGACAAGGCGTTCAGGAATTGAATCATCTCCGTGGCAGCATCTATGGATTCAAGCTCTGGAATACCTGAGTATTCACGAACCTCTTGTTTTGACCAGCACTCAAATAATGATCGTGAATCTTCAGCCTGCATTCTGCGTAGCTGAATTCGATTTCCCTCAAGTTGTGGAATGTTCCCGCCACAAACGAACATATGTATGAACCTCCCTGCTTATATCATGAATATAATCACTCTATCTCGTATCTTACATAATAATACCCTCATAAACAAAAAGAAAAAGAGTGCTCAGCCGTTTCCAGCTAGCACTCCTTGTTAAAATCCTATTCTTCTTCTTCTTTGTTTCTTCCACACAGCAGTATACTAATGATCATTATAAATGCAATAAGGGCAAGTAATGGAATGGTAATAAATCCGAACCAGTTCAGATAATCAAAATTACAAGGTATCCCTACAGAACACGGTGCAACCTTAGCGAATCCTGGAACCATCTGCTCCAAGTAATGAAATATGGATATACTTCCACCAATGATACTCAAAGGAAGCACATAAGAAATGATCTTTCTATCATCTTTATAGCTTGCGATACCCAACAGAATTACCTGAGGATACATAAATATCCTCTGGAACCAACAAAGCTTACAAGGCTCATACAGCATTACATCACTTAAATATAAGCTACCGCAAGTGGCTATGATAGATACAACCCAAGCTAAATATAGGGAATACGTTCTGAAGAACCCTTTAACTTTCATGGTTATTTCCCTTCTTGCCCCGCATTTTGTAATGCTATTTCATCATTGATTGCCTTTGCAAGGTCATCATAATTCATTCCTGATTTAGCTACAAATAGTTTTCCATTAATAAAGATTGAAGGCGTACTACTCACGTTGTTCTTATTCCCTATTTCCTGATGTTCATTCACTTCATCTTGATACGTCTTATCCTTAATATCCGCAGCTAGCTTATCGTAATCAATGGCGATATTCTCTTGACGAGCCAGTTCAACAAGATACTCAGGCGTAGCCCAGATGGTTGACTCATCCTTCTGATTATCATATAGAGCATGATAATACTTCCAGAATTCATCATTATTCTGATGGAATACCGACTGTGCTGCCAAAGCCGCTGTGTTGGAGTCTTTATCTGGATCAATCACTAGATAATTCATATAATGAAAAGATACGAGTCCTTTATCAACAAAATCCTTCATTAATTGCGGCTTGAAATTCTGGCTAAAAAATTGACAGGATGGACATTTATAATCTCCAAACTCTACTATTTTCACCGGTGCATCAGCCTTCCCAATAATAGGTAGACTCTCATATGAAAATGATGCCACATTTGTATCTGAACTGTCATTCGAACTCGGTCTTAATACCAGAGCTAAAATAATAAGAACAACAATACAAGCTCCAGTAATCCACATAATCCTTTGCATACGTTTGATTTTCATTTCTTTCTCCAATTTACGCATGGCGATCGCATTAGCATTTTTCTTTGGTTTCATGAATCTTTTCTAACCCCTTTCTTATAATTTAATTCAACATCTGTTGTGCTTTAATTTCGAATTCAATTACAAATTAAGCTGTCAATTCTATATCTCATACTAATCTATTGTAAAGCTATTTAACTATAACAATTATAGTAACAATCCCCGGATCAAGTCAAACCTTTATGATCCATATTCTGCAATTTATCATTAGCTCATTTACGGTCATTTCAATTATAATCTATGTATTACTAACAAATAATAGACGAGGGGTTATCCAACATGGCATTATTCCATTGTAACTTTTACTCTGAGGTTCTCGGTCTGAGTACTTCTATGACTGTGATTCTACCGCAACAGACGAGAACACAAATAGGTATGAAAAATAATAAATCAGGAGATAAACATCCTACTTTATATTTGTTACACGGACTAACGGATGACGATTCCATCTGGCTACGTCGTACTTCCATTGAACGTTATGTCGCTGAGCTTGGAATTGCTGTGGTGATGCCACAAGTTCATCTTAGTTTTTATACAGATATGGCTCAGGGAAATCGCTATTGGACTTTTATCAACGAAGAGTTACCTGAAATTGCCCGATCTTTCTTTCCACTCTCAGAAGCTAGAGAAGATAATTATGTAGCAGGTTTATCTATGGGTGGTTACGGAGCGATGAAACTTGCGCTACGCCGACCCGATCAATATGCAGCTGCTGCAAGCTTGTCTGGTGCCTTAGATATGGCTAATCATATCCATATGAACAACTCCCCTGTGAATTACACTCACATCTTTGGCGACAAGGATATCCGTGGTACAGATAATGATATTCTTCATTTACTCCAGCAGTGTGATCAAGCAGATGGCCCTAAGCCGCTTCTCTATCAATGCTGTGGAACAGAAGATTTCCTATACGAAGACAACCAAACTTTTAGAACTGCCTGTGCTCGTACCGATTTAAAGCTCACCTATGAGGAAGAACTCGGAGGGCATGACTGGGGATACTGGGATAGCAAAATACAGGACGTATTGAAATGGCTCCCACTGCGTAAGTCACTTTAATACATGAGTTCACCCAACAAACAAACCTGACGATTATATCTCGTCAGGTTTGTTTATGAGATTGAGCTTCCTTAAAGCTTCATTGAAATGATTAAGGTTCTAACTTCTCCCCGAACTTATGTAGATCAAAAGTGCCACCTTTATGTTTTTCTTTAGAGGTAATTTCCACTTGACGAGAGAGGTCACGTTGTACTATCTTTTATAATTAACCAGTGGTTAAAAGAAAGGTGGAGTGTAATGTTTCAAGCGATTCCCTACGAAGGCAACCGAAGCAGTTCATTTACAACCGTGTTAGAGCAATTAAAAGCACTTATTCATGACGAACCTAACTCCATCGCTAATCTAGCTAATGCATCATCTCTACTCAATCAATTTTTGAACGATATCAATTGGGTGGGCTTCTACCTTTATGATGGTAAGGAGCTTGTACTGGGTCCATTTCAAGGATTGCCTGCCTGTATACGTATTCCACTGAACCGTGGGGTCTGTGGTGCTGCAGCTTCAGAAAGAAAAACATTGGTGGTCGATGATGTTCATACTTTCCCCGGTCATATCGCCTGTGATGGTGCCACTAATAGTGAAATTGTAGTTCCGATTATAAAAGACGGCGAGTTGTATGGCGTCTTAGATATTGATAGTCCTCTAAAGAACAGATTTGACAGCGAAGAGCAACAATTTCTGGAGCAATTCGTAGAAATTCTAACAGCTCAACTGTCGTCCTTAGGATAATTCAACAAAAATAAGTTGCTCCTTCGGTCAAATAACTTAACGAAGGGGCAACCTCTGTATTCATGACATTAAAGCTGTTCTTTTGCAAATATCTTCATGCCATCACGAAGATATTCTGCAAGATTAGGATGATAGGAATCAAAAATATTTTTAAAGTCGAGATGACTCACATATAGTTCTCCCAAGCTTCTATAAACTTCCGCAGTCGGCTTATAGAGTCGTCCAATCGATTTGAAATGCCGATGTATGATCTGTTGTACTTCCGGGCTACTTGGTGCAAGTCCCGCTTCAATAGCTCCTTTAAGTTGTATGTTTACTCGGTCAACTTGAGCTTGAGATTCTATTTCATCTTTCCTCGTCCATTGCTCCATCTTCTTTTTACTTTCTTCCATTATATCTTCTGAACTATCTCCATATCGCTGGAGGATATCCTGTTCAAGTGGTTCATGATCATATAGTTCCGATTTCATAATAAGCTCCTTCTAATGGACAACCCCTCTATCCATTCCTGTTTTCACTATATTTCACTACCTACATACTTCCTATAAGTCTCAATTACCCACATGGCCATAATTAAAACAAAAAACTTCTCAATCTTTCCCAGGTTCCTGCGTAATCATAAGTCCATCTACGTGTCTACGTTCCATGATTCTTCTCTTCTTCCGGTTCTCTTTGGAATCGAAAATAATGCTTAAATCATAATCATCAGGATACAGTTCGCTTTTATCCAGAAATAATTGAAGTCTTTTCTTATTCACTTGGTGCTTGTGCTTCTGAATCATCACACCTACCATACCCATCGCGTCCTCCTGCTTATAGACAATTCCTGTCCTTCCGAAAGTAGTCACATAAACACTATCTCCCAATTCAAACTTAGTCGCAGGAACAGCACCCTTCTTCTTACCCTCACGATCGATCTTATCTACAACCACATGTTCCACTGAAGGCTCGACTTCAATCTTTATATCCTCAAACACCTGATCCTCCCAAGCACCAGAGACATGACTTCGCTGCTTACTGACAATTTCCTGTGATCGCTTGATGATGTCTGAGACCATACCTAGTTTCTTAGCAATCTCAATAGCATAACTCTGACCTGACTCCCCTATGGTTAAGCGATACAGCGGTTCTAAAGTCTCAACATCGAACTCCATTCTGGCATTCTCAAATCCCGCAGTTCGTGATGCAAAGCTCTTTAGTTCATTGAAATGTGTCGTAACCATCATGGAAGCACCTCGGGCGTTCAATTCTTCCAGAATCGCAATCGATAATGCCATTCCTTCTCCCGGATCGGTTCCCGCTGCCAGTTCATCAATCAGAAGTAATGTAGATCGATCCGCAGCACGTACCATATGAGTGATTCTCTGAATTTGTGCAGAGAAGGTACTCAGTGATTGTTCAATACTTTGGCCATCACCAATAACGGTCATGATATTTGAAAATACAGCGAAATTACTGCCCTGCTCCACGGGAACTAGCATTCCTGATTGTGCCATAAGTGTGAGCAACCCCACTGTTTTGAGAGCCACGGTCTTGCCACCTGTATTCGGTCCTGTAATGATAAGCGATTGATATCCCTGTCCGATCTCAACAGATAACGGAATCATTTTCTGTAGAAGCAACGGGTGCTTCGCACCTTGAACAGATATGATCCCTTTATCATTCAGCTGAACAGCCACACCTCCAATAGACCTAGCATACTTCGCTTTCGCAATAATGAAATCATATGTTCCGGTGACTTCAATATTCAGAAGTATAGCTGCAACTTCAGCTTCAAGTAACCGAGTTAATTCATACAGTACAATTCCTTCTTCTCTTGCTTCATCCGCTTCTAGCATATACATCTCAACTTGTAGATCAGAGATTTCATCTGGCTCCATATACACCGTTTGGCCGCTTGTAGATTGATCTAACACCACGCCTTTGACCTGTTTGTGATACTCCTTCTTCACTGGAATGACGTACCGTCCATTTCTCATACACACTAAGCTCTCTTGAAGAATCGATTGGTGTCTCGATAGAACATTCGCTAGCTTTTTCTGAATACGTTCTTTAATAACAACTATTTTCTTACGAACTCTCTCCAGATTCTTACTCGCTTGATCCGACACTTTACCATATTGAATACAGCGCTCAATTTCTCTTCTCACTTTCAAAAGATCGTCTAATGAAGAAGCATACGTACTAATGACAGGCGCAATATGCCCCTTACCCGCCATATACTTCTTCAACTGGCTGCAACTATTGAGAAAGGTGTACATCGCCATAAGATCCTGTTCCGTGAACATGTATCCTGTATTCAGCAAGGAAACGACATAATCTACTCCCTCTAAAGAAGGTAATGGGATACTGGCTCCCTTCTCAATCATTGCCGTCGCTTCATCTGTCTCCTCCATTGCACGTTGAATTACCCTTATCTGATCCATGGGATGAAGCTCTATAACCCGCTTTCTTCCTGCATACGATACCGCATATGCCATGACACTTTCCTTCATCCTGTCATACTCCAACATACTTAAAGTTGCTTTATCCATGATATTCATGTTCCTCCTTCAATTTTTGAATAACAAAAAAAGAGGGCAAAGAATAGACGAGTGTCGTCATTCTTTGCCCTCAAATCCAGTTGTTCTTTTCTCATGTAAACGCAAAAAATCGTGCTCCAAGAGCACGACCGCGTATAGTATGATTGAGACGTCTCCCCACTATTTAAGAAGTGAGGAACTCCCATTCATCCTATATTTACAAAGAAATAAACAGCCAAAGGCGCCGTTTGATGCTTCGCGTGTTCTTAACTATTCCAAGACTGTTATACAGACATAAGCAAATAAATCCGCTCTCTCAAGCGAAATTTCCTTATCGTACATGCAGTCCATATGGAGTTTTATTAGTTAAGAACAAACCTCGTCATCAAAATCGCTCCCCTTTGGGTTAGGATGAAACTACTTTAACAATTATCCCATCAATAGTCAATGGGCTGATGGCCGCTTCAACACAAAGACCCCATCTTGCTGAAGTTGGACGATTCCCCTCACGTGAGGGACCTTGGAACTGAAAGGTGCTTAAGTTGTTTTAGTCATAATCGATGTCCACTCCTACAATGATTTATATAACTATTCCTTTACTGAACCAACGACAAGTCCTGACGCGAAGTATTTCTGGAGGAAAGGATATACGACCAGTATAGGTAGTGCTCCTATGAATATCTGCGCCGATTTTACCGTCTTGGTCGAGATAAGCTCCATCTCTTTGGGACTAATGCTCATCGAGCTCATATCTCTTTGAATAATGACTGTCTGCAGAAAAGTAGCTAGCGGATAATCCTTAGCATTATTAAGGTACAGCAGACCATCAAACCAGGAATTCCATTGTGTTACCATACTAAATAGCGCAAGTGTTGCGATAGCTGGTAAAGATACTGGTAAATAGATGCTGAACATGACTCGGAAATGTCCTGCACCATCGATTAAAGCTGCCTCTTCAAGTTCTTTAGGAACACCTCGAAAGAAGTTAAGAAGTAGAATCGTCAGATATACATTCACTGCACCAGGTAGAACGAGTACCCAGAACGAATCCATTAGACCTATTTTCTGAATAACCATATAGAATGGAACGAGTCCTCCACTGAAGATCATCGTAAAAACAAATAACCACGAGTATATATTTCTTCCTTTGAAAGCGGAATTCTCCTTAGATAGAGGATAGGCTGCTAGAA
Organism: Paenibacillus antarcticus; assembly: GCF_001637225.1. GTDB lineage: Bacteria > Bacillota > Bacilli > Paenibacillales > Paenibacillaceae > Paenibacillus_AQ > Paenibacillus_AQ antarcticus. The sequence continues at coordinate 316,752 of NZ_LVJI01000016.1, read as the reverse complement.
AAGCTAGTACTAGCGTTAGCCCTGTTCCAATCACCGTTCTTTTAATCGATACCCAAATGGAATGTAGGAAGATCGGGTTATTCATCGTCTTTTTATAAGATTCTAATGTAAAATCAATAGGCCACAATCCTACAAGATTCCCATCCGCAGCAGCCTTTGAGCTAAATGATACTGCTAATACATGAACAAGTGGAATGATACATAGCAGAGCAATAATGAGCATCAAACAAATGTTAAATACATTAAATATACGGTAGGATAATGTTTTATGATACATGTAGTTCTCCCCTTCCTTTAGAAGATTCTGTAGTTGGCCCATTTATAGGCTAATCGATAAGAAATTAGAATTAAGATCATGCTAATGACCGACTTGAAGAGGCCAACAGCGGTTCCGAATCCCATCTCGCCATTCAATATCGCTGTCCGATATACAAAGGTATCAATGATATCACCCTTCTCGTAGACCAAGGAATTGTATAAGTTGAAAATTTGGTCGAATCCCGCATTGAGGACATTTCCAAGTGCGAGCGTACCTACAACGATTGCAATAGGAATGATAGAAGGAATCGTGATGTGAAGTGTTTGTTTAAACCGGCTGGCCCCGTCAACCTCAGCTGCCTCATAAAGTGTAGGATTAATGTTAGCTAAGGCTGCTAGGAACACCACCGTACCGAATCCGAACTCTTTCCATATATCCGAAACGACGACCGTAAATCTAAACCAATCTCCGTTACCTAAGAAGAAGATCGGCTCTATTCCAACTACACCCAAAGCCCGATTGACAATCCCACCATCTGTGGAAAGAATATCAATTAAGATTCCGCCCAAGATAACCCATGACAGGAAATGTGGAAGGTATACTAACGTCTGTACGAAACGCTTGAAAACCATCTTACGAAGCTCATTTAGCAATATAGAGAATACAAATGGAACACCTAAATTAAACATCAACTTGAACACCGCGATAATAAGTGTATTCCATATGACCTGCAAACTATCTTCCCTTTCAAACAAATAGCGAAAGTTATCTAATCCAACCCATTCGGATCCCGTTAGACCGAGCCATGGTTTGTAATTCTGAAATGCCATCACCACTCCTCCCATGGGAATGAAGTTGAAAATGACCAGAAATACAAGCGAAGGCAACAGCATTAGATGGAATTTCCAATCCTTTTTTAAAGTTCTCATAATCTCGCCCCTTACACATTTCTATTGTGGATGTTTGAGTGTCTGTATACCTGAATTATAGCAACCCAGATTTAGAGGGAGTAGCTAACAAAAGCAATATAAATGGTACGATTTTAACCTCTTTGTTTCTGCGAGTATGCCATAAACGCCAAGCATCCCAGAACCACTCGTTCGTGGTCTGGGATGCTTGGTGTAAGCTATTTATTTTACCGTGTCATACCATTCATTCACTTCTTGTGTGATGGCATCTCCACCTGAAGCTTTCCATGTTTCTACAAACTTATCGAAAGAATCTACCGGCTTCTCACCGTAAATAATTTCGTTAAACGCTTGGCTTTCAATTTTGTTCAGATAATCCATCTTCGATTTCATTGTCTTCGTTGTGGGACCTGTAAACATATTCTTCATCGAAATACTGTCTTGCTCCAATATTACCTTAGCTGCAGCTGGTGTCTCCGTTCCATAGTTATTCTTCGCTTCTAATTCAAGCTTCGTTTTAGCTTCACCACCATTTGCAAGATTCAGAAGTGCTTTCATCTGTGCATCCGGAATACGTGCTCCATCACGAACAAGCAGGTATCGAATACTATTCACGTAACCACCTGGGATATCATCCAAGTGAAGTACTTTACCACTGGCATCAATATCATAGTCATACCCTTTGAATACTCCATTATCAAATTCACTGCCTACTTGAGGATCAGCCAAATTATTAAACATATAGTTCTGATAAGTAAATACTGCTTCTGGGTTCTTCATTTTCTTGTTGATCAATACGACACCATTCGTGTACTTCGTTCCATGTCGTCCCGCTTTACCATCTGCGCCTGTCGGAATCGCGATAGGCTTCCATACAGCATCCTTCACATTCTTCACTGTATCCACTAGAGGCCATCCACTCATCCAATAAGGACCTGGAAGAATTCCTGCTTTACCTGCGACAGCAGGATCCGCAGCCTTGTTCTCATCCCACAATGCTGCTTCTTTAGGAATATACCCTTTCGTAAACCATTCTTTTAATTTCTCTAGGGCTTGTTTACTGCCCGCTTGAGTTGAACCATACTCAAGCTTACCATCTGCACCGACATTCCATTGTTGCGGAATCGTGCCGTATGCTCCGAATATCCATGATGGATCTGCCATCCAAGTATTCATCTTGTTCTTGAATCCTATGCTAAGCGGTATAACCTCACTCGGAGCAAGTCCATCTGGATTTTTGTTCTTAAATGCATCCATAACAATTTCTAGTTCAGCTAGCGTCTTCGGAGCTTCTAATCCTAATTTATCTAACCAGTCTTGACGAATCCAAAGTAAATAATCATGGTTATAGGCATAATCAAGTACCGGAATTCCCATCTTCTTACCATCACGAAGGTATGGGTCCCATACATGATTATCGAGTTCAACAGCCTTCTTCCATGTATCTGATGCATATTGATCAAACAGCGATCCTACTTCTCTAAATAAACCTGAATCAATCAAGTCTTGCGCTAACTGTTCGTCACCTATGGTTACAACATCTGGCATTTCTTGTCCTGAGGACATCGCAAGTCTCATCTTCGTTGCAAATGCATTATTCGTATCTGTAACAGACCACAAGGACTTCAATTCAATACCGAGGGTATCCTTAGCCCATTGTGTGGCTACGTTTTTCTCTATCGTCTCGTTATTCTTAAATCTAAGTTCAGGATCTACTCCCCATACCGTAGTAATACTAATAGGTGGATCGTATTTATCTTTGTATGCGTTCTCAGAAGTTGTCGTCTCAATAGGTGCCGTACCTTGAGCATTCTCTTTATTACCCGAACTACCTGAACAGCCTGCTACAATACCTACTACCGTCATCATACAGATAGATAGCAACAAGCTTTTTTTGGATCCTGTTCTCATATTAATCCCCCTTTTATTTCTTGGTGAAAATATTAACTACAACTTTAATTATAGGGGGCTATCTGTCATCAGCCTATGTCACGAACTCAAGATTTCTGCACCTTTAACAACCTATATGTAACAATATTTACGTTGATCGTTAATGTTCACGATATTCATGTGGCGTCACACCATAATGCTTTTTAAACATCTTGCTGAAATATTGAGGATTCTGATACCCAAGCTCACTCGTAATCTCATATATCTTCATATTACTATTCTTTAACAGATACAACGCACGTTCCATACGCTTACGAATCATATAGTCACTAAGGCTTTCACCTGTCTCAGACTTATAAATCTTAGACAGATATACCGGATGAAGGAATACCTTATCTGCAATCATTTTAACCGAAGTATCCTGACCCATATCATTAGCTACTAACTCGTGTACCTGTTTAATAATATAGCTATTCGTATATTCATCATTCGTATATAACTCTTTCTTCAGCTTACCCATCATCTCTGTTGACCAGTTTCGTAGTGTATCTAGTGAATGAATGATCCTCTGATCAATGAACAAATCAAATCCGGAATGGTCAATTTGGTGCATGAACACCCCATGTTTATGGGCGATATATAAGAATGCATTTGTCACAGATAAGAAGACTTCATACAGATGTTCTCGCATAAAACATACTTGCTCCATATCCTGAAATACACTATCGATTTTGTTCTGTGCGGCATCCCATTGTTTAGATTCCAACAAATGAATGAGCGTTGGTGGCTTGTATAACATCTCTATCGATTTATTGACTGAATCTTTACTCTGGAAGATGTCCTCTAGGAATAACAGCCCATGAGAACCACGAGCTTCCGCCATGAAGATCGCACTTAATCCCTTTCGATACGCTGTAGATATTCCAATAGGGAACTCGAACCATTCTGTTAGAACAATCGAGATGTCCCCCTTTAAATAGTTGCTAACACTCCTCTGAAGAGTCTGAACCAACTCCGTAAGTTTCACTCTCCGTTCACTCTCTTTATCTAAGCCGCGGTTACTACTCGGACGAAGAGTATCCTTCTGAGCTACCATAATAATTAAACAATCATGTGGCGCTTTACAATGCCATATATGGAAATGATCAGAGAACAATTCCTCTGCAATGTTGCCAATAGCATATTCCATTAGTGATATGGAAAGATGATCCATCTCAGCGAACGTCTTCGCTAAGGGAATAAGCATGATCAGCGCAGGCTCATCCCCTTGAAGTGGGATCTCATATTGTTTACACTTATCGCGAATGATCTTGGATGATAATGTCCTTCCAAGTAATAGATCATACATTAAATTAGCTCTCAACACCGTGAGGTCGGACTTTCGATCATATAACAATTTCTGGTATCGCTCGACCTGCTCCCATTCATCTTGCAAGGATTCTATGGCATTGGATACGCTTGCTATCAATTCATCATCATCTACAGGTTTCAATAAGTAGTCGAAAGCTTGTAGCTGAATCGCCTTTTTAGCATATTGAAAATCCGAGTGGCCCGTAAGTAAGATGCATCGAGTATCCGCCCACCTCGAGGAAATCGTCTCAATAAGTTGTAATCCATCCATCTCGGGCATCCGAATATCTGTAATAACGATATCTATCGATTGCTCCTCCAATAACTCTAATGCCTCCGCTGCAGAGCTAGCCTGATAGACTTGGCTAACCCCCATTTCATTCCACTTTATGGTCTGAGCTATGCTCTCGGTTACGTAGGACTCATCATCCACTAATAGTAGCTCAATCATTTACATATCACCCTTTCATATCTCTTCTCCACTATTTCATGAAATATCATCCGATCATTTCTGCTTCATTAGGATAACTCCAATACAACACAACCTTAAGCCCACCTAATTCCGAATCTGACAATGTTACCCCTGCGTTTCTTCCATACCGAAGTTGCATTCTTTGTTGAACATTCCAAAGACCATAGCCCATCCCTTCCTCTACCGGATGGCTAAGCTTATATTGTAAAGTCAGTAACTCATGTGCCTTCATACCCTTACCATTGTCTTCAACAATCAGCGTTACTCCACCCTGATTGATCTCTCCCGAAATTCGGACCAGACCTGCACCTGCTCTCGACTCAATTCCATGAATAATCGAATTCTCCACTAGCGGTTGAATGATGAGTAATGGAATGTCTAACCTTTTCAATATCGGAGGTAGATCAATCGAATAATCAAGACGACTCATTCTCATCTTCTGTATTTCTAAATAATTAGTTACGAAATCCATTTCTTCTGATAGGGGAACCACATCTCGTTCCTGACGTGTTGTATAGCGATAATAATTAGACAAATTCTGAGACATAGCGACGACAGCCTGAAAGTTCTTAAGCTTAGCCATACTCGAAATAAAAGAGAAACAATTATAAAAGAAATGTGGATTAATCTGCGATTGTAATTGCTTTAAGCGAGCCTCTTTCACATGAATCTTCTCCATATATACGTTCTCGAACAATTCCTGGATTTGCGCGACCATGGAGTTGAATCTGCCGAATACGAAGCTGAACTCACTATTCCCTCGTGGAACCATTCGAACCGAGTAATCCCCACTCTTTAGACGTTGAAAACTATGTACAAGCTTCTTCATCGGTACTTGAACCTGAGCGTATAACAAGTAAGATGCCAGAGAACTCATCAATAATAATGCTCCAATGGCCACATAAAATAAACGGTTAGACTGTTCTATCGGATACATAATATCAGTTAAAGGCATATAATCAATCAAATACCATCCGGTCGTCTTCGACAAGACGATGTTCACCATGTAACTCTCCCCGTTCAGCTCCACTGTCCGATGCTCAGATTCAGGTTGAAATTCTTTCTTTTCTAGTTCTTTAATGAGTAGATTTGCCAACTCCTGATCGGAAGTACCATTATAAATCACGCCAACATCCTGTTTGTAATAGAATGGATCACGCCTTCCATCACCCTTAAACTTATCGAGCATTTCCTCAATATTCAGACTACTGAATCTAATCTCAACCAGGAGATTTGCATCCTCTAGGTGCGTAAATGTTGCATATGGAGTCACTGTAAATAATGAAAATTGAAAGCCTCCGTTTTCTTTCGTAGTCACTTGCCAACCAGAATGAATACGTCCGTTCAGCTCTTTCGGATCGTATTGCTTCGCATCATTCAATGACACTACTCGATTCATAGAAGGTGAATAGATCAGCAGTTCACTTCTCCAATTCAAAGAACTCTCCTGCAAACTCAATTTATCCTGAATTCGCTTCACTTGCGTTATAGCATCTAGATCAAGATATGACTCATTCATAAAAATATCACGAAAACTTGATATGTCAGGATCATGAATCAATTGATTAGGCATGAGAGCTAGCCGATCGAAATTCATATTCACCTGATTCTGAAAAAACGTCAATTGACTCTCATTCGATTTGTTCAATTCTGATCCGAGCACACTAGTCATCGTCTGATTAGAATAGAAATAAAGGCCTACAATAGGTACTAATATCATTAGAATGATCATCAATATTTTCGTGAATAAATTGTATTTAGGCATTCCTATAGTCCCACCTTACTGAATGATAAATGATGATACATTGTTCCCTTTTCATTGTAAGCGGTTTAATTCAAATCCACTAGACTACTGTTGAAATAATTCTGCAGTTATTATAGTGAATCTTTATAGAAAAAGGGTTACGAGGTAACGGACCCTAAACAAGCTGAAACGGATACCACCCTAAAGGATGGTATCCGTTTCAGCGAGAAATATAATTATTTAGTATAAATATTACTCTCCGTCACCAAGCAGCTTCAAGAGATCTACGGGAAGGTGAAATTGTTGGTTGTTAATCATAATACGTCTTAGCTCATCCACCGAGTCCTCACTTTGAGCATCCTTAATTTCCTGAATCTCATCATTTAGACGCTCCATCTGTAAGTCTAGCGCATTAGCCGAATCTGCAGCTGCTTTAAGCTCTTGCGTGAGGCGTTCAGGTACAGATTGATTATATTTATAAAAAATCTTATGCTCGAGACTTGCCCAGAAGTCCATAGCAATCGTACGGATCTGTACTTCAACACATACGTGTTCTACGCCATCCGACAGAAATACGGGGACTTCAATCAATAAATGAAGACTCTGGTAACCGTTCGGTTTAGGATTCTTAATATAATCTTTCACTTCAAGAATAATGAGATCACTTTGATTCGAAAGCATTTCTTGCATTCGATAAATGTCTGAAATGAAGGAGCAAGTAATCCGGAGACCCGCAATGTCTTTAATATTACTTTTTATACCTGTAAATGTTAATTCATAATTTTTGCGAAGCATCTTTTTCATAATGCTTTCTGGAGACTTTAAACGTGATTTCGTATGTTCGATCGGACTATAGTCATGTAAAGACTGAAATTCTTCCTTCAATATATCAACTTTAGTCTCCATTTCGTCCAAGGCGAATTTGTAGACCATCATAAATCGCGTAATATCATGCTTAAACTGTTTGAGTTGTTCCATTTGATTGTGAGCATTCATATTCATATTCATATTCATTTTCCTTCCCCACTAAACACATAATAATTAGTCATCATATTAGATTCTTAAGCTCTCTCCATTTCAGTATAACACTGGCTAACTTAATATCATATTTCGCCTCTAATCATGAAGCTATATGTTAGGTATTTTCTTGTTGTACCCTTCATTATCCTCTATAATTACTGATTGACGACAGCTTACTGTCGTTATTATATACCGGACAACTATAGGAGGCATTATGGAACATCAGACGATTCTAGCTATTGGTATTTTCCTCATTGTGTATGGATTTATTATATCTGAAAAAATACACCGCACGATCGTAGCTATGATAGGCGGTATTCTTATGGTTATTTTAGGCGTTGTTGATCAAGAAACAGCCTTACACCATATCGATTTCAATACAATTGGTCTTCTCATTGGCATGATGATCATGGTCAATATCACGGCTGAGACTGGCTTATTCAAGTACATCGCGATTTGGGCAGCGAAAAAAGCTAAAGGACACCCCATTCGTATTCTTATCTCGCTCACACTTATTACGGCACTTGCATCTGCATTCTTAGACAATGTAACTACCGTACTACTCATGGTACCCGTTACCTTCAGCATTACAAGTCAACTACGAGTTAACCCTTTTCCTTATTTGTTTGCTCAGATCTTAGCTTCAAATATCGGTGGGACAGCTACGATGATCGGAGATCCACCCAACATTATGATCGGAAGTGCAGTAAAGGAACTAACCTTCATGGCATTTATTGAGAATCTAGCGCCAGTAATTATCATCATCATGATGGTTATGATTCCTATACTTGTTCTTATATTTCGTAAACAATTGAAGACAAAACCCGAATTAATGCATAGCCTGATGGACATGGATGAAAAAGCAGTCATTACGAACCGAACATTACTTATCAAATGCTTATCCGTGCTAGGACTTACGATGATCGGCTTCTTCATACATCAGATGCTACATCTAGAATCGGCTACCATTGCTTTAACTGGAGCCTTTCTATTGCTACTTCTTAGTGGAGAACATTTCTTAGAGAAGGCTCTTGCTAAGATTGAATGGACAACCATATTCTTCTTCGTGGGGCTATTCGTACTCGTATCTGGATTGATTGAGACGGGGGTTATAACAGCATTAGCGAAACAAGCTATGGCTCTAACCGGAGGAAATGTAGCTTCCACTTCCATGCTAATTCTATGGCTTAGTGCCATCGCCTCCGCCTTTGTAGATAATATCCCTTTCGTAGCTACCATGATTCCTCTGATTCAGGATATGGGTTCCATGGGTGTAAGCAATCTTGAACCTGTGTGGTGGAGCCTAGCATTAGGTGCCTGTCTTGGAGGAAATGGATCGTTAGTCGGTGCCAGTGCAAATCTTATTGTCGCGGGGTTATCCGCCAAAGAAGGGCAGCCGATTACGTTTGTACAATTTCTTAAATACGGATTCCCACTTATGATTCTGTCCATTATCATTTCAACGATATATATCTATCTTCGATATTTAATGTAATTCATATGTACGAATAATGAAAAAGCAGGACCATCATGATTAATGGTCCTGCTTTTTAATATCACACCGACGCGTCTCACACCAACAGCAAATCGAACAATATTTAACTCTACTCCCCGATATCAATAACTTCAAATGCATGCCCACACGCTGGGCAATATCGTGCTGCTATCGCAACCTTTTGCCCACAGACACAATCTTTCTCATCCCCAACACTACCCATTTGGTCCTGATTCTTCTGAATCTCATCTTTTAAAGTTAATATTTGTTGGATGATGGGTTCAAGATGATCATTATTAAGTGACTGATTCTCATTGGTTAATGACATAAATACGGAGCGTCCAATCTCCTGATAATGATCTAATATTTCTCTTTGTTTAGAACTGTTCTGCATCCTCAGCCGATTAATTTCTACAGCTACCTTGGCTTTATTACCAGCTTCCGATACGCCTGATTTCAATTTATCAAAAAAACTCATATGTTCTTACCTCCGTATATTCTATTCTGCTTGTTCAAGTATCATTGTGTAATGAAGATTCAAAGTCATTAACTCAGAATCTAGCTTCTCATATTCATTGTCCAGTTGTTGTAGTATCTCATGTATTGAGTTTGCCTTACCTTCTACTTGATCTAGTGTATCATTAATTCTACCTTGAACCATCCAATCCGAAATAAATCCATCGAAGAAATAATCACTAAATCTAAGGAAATCTCCAATATCTATCTCAATCAATGTGGTCATCTGGATATCTCTCAGTTCTTTCGAGAACAAGCTCAATTCCCTTTGAGCATCATGAATATACGACATCGCATCATCAATATTGTTATGCTTTATGTGGGTCGCAATCATTCCCCCGCCAAGAAGGTCATACGTGCCCCAGTCTCTAGCTTTCTGAAGCCCATCTGATGCGCTCTTCAGACTATCCATAACTGAGTTACCCGCCTGAATGGCCTCCTTCAACTCTTTCAGAGTCAGTCGTATATCCGTTTGTTGATCAACAAGTTCCATAAGTTCCCTGTTACTGTGTAGGAGGGATTGTTCTTTTTGTCTTATGATTGCGTCGTATTCTACTTCCCAACCCCTGACATGAGAAAGTTGTTGCTGAGCGTCATGTATTTGATCTTTCGTATCTTTCAACGTACGTAATGCTTCATCATATTTCACCTTTGCTTCAAGTACTTCAAGCTGTTCACGTTCAATCTTTTCTTCCTTCTTGCCCATAACACTGTAGATGAGGTTAAATAAAGACATTCCCGTCATTCTCTCTACATCCTGCTCTTCACGTTGTAGGCGCTGTTCCCAGTTATTCGCTTCACGCTCATACTGCTCTAACGAAAGTCCGAGATCCACAAGGCGCTTATCCCACTTTCTGTATTTGCGACCTTTCTCTTTGACTTCAGCCAGACGTACATTTAAATCATGAAACATGAGCAATCCCTCCCATTACAATCCCACTCCCATATTAATATTAAACGTTATTACTCCCCAACAAGTTTCAAATTGTTGGTAATTTGAAGAACTGAAATCAGGTGAACTAGATTTTTACTCGAAATATCGATATGATAAGACAAGATATTTGATATAAAGGAGTGAACACGTATTTATGAAAAAGAAACATCTATTCATGCCGTTAATTACGCTTATTACTGCTGCTCTAGTGTTAAGCGGTTGCGGTAACAAGCCCACAGAAGAGTCCACACCGGATCAAACAACGGGAAGTAACACAGAACAAACAACGCCTGTTGAACCGACTCCACCCGCAGAGGAAACACCTACTCAAACAACGAAGAGTTGGGACAACCCTCCAGCTATGGAGATTGACAGCACGAAATCCTATGAGGCTGAAGTTACTACGAACAAAGGAACTTTCACTATCGAGCTTTATGCTAAGGACGCACCTAAGACTGTCAATAACTTTGTATTCCTAGCTAAACAAGGTTTCTACGACGACGTCATCTTCCACCGAATTATTGAGAGTTTCATGATACAGACTGGCGATCCACAAGGTACTGGTGCAGGCGGACCTGGGTATCAATTCGAAGATGAGAAGACGAGTTATCAATATGAACCTGGTGTTGTAGCTATGGCTAATGCTGGAGCAAATACAAATGGAAGCCAATTCTTCATCTGTACCGGTGCAGATAGCACTTCTCTAAACAATCAGCCTAACTACACTATCTTCGGTAAAATTACGAATGGAATGGATGTTGTAAAACAGATTGCTGCCACACCTGTTGAGGTAGGTATGAGTGGTGAAATGAGCACACCAACAGAGAAGATTCAGATTAAAAATGTTAAGATTACTGAGAAATAAATCGATATCATTTTCATTTAAAAAGCCGCGGTATCCTGTTATAGGATATCGCGGCTTTTTGATTAGAACAGAAATGAACGACCGGATATTACTTATTAAGATTATCCGCTAAATACTTTACAATACCCTCGTCGGAGTCTTGCGAATATTCCCACACCATGACACCGGCTAGCTTCTTATCTCTAACATATTTAACTTTTGCCTCCAAGGCTTCTTCATCTTCATAAGTAATAAACGTATTACCGTCATATAAAAAGGCTGTCTTTGCTGTATCATCAAAGTACCGCTTAAACCCATCTTTCTCTAAATATTTATCCTGTATCGTCTTGTAGCTTAAATCTACTTTGTCGATGTTAATCGGTTTACCCAAGGTGAACGCAGCATCCTGATTCGTAGCACTCTTAACATTCTCCCAAGCGTAAGAATAGGCGGGAATTCCTAATAGCAGCTTGCTAGCATCAATGTCGCGCTCTAAGTAAAGGTTAATAATACGATCTACGCTAGTTCTACTCTTCTCATTCTTATCTTTATATAAATTTGAATTATACCCTGTTGTTTCTGACCAAGCTCCAGTTAAGTCATAACTCATCACATTAATGAAATCCACATACTTTTCTACTTTTTTAACCTCAACATTCTTAAAGTACCAATCTTCGTTCCCAGCAGCAAAACTTAAATAGTAATTTTTATTTTTACGAGGGAGTCTATCCAACTTCTCTTTCAGTTCTTTCATTAGATTGGTGAAGTTATTGGTATCTTCTGGTCTTGCTTTAATCGTATTCCATGCATCAAAAGCAGGATATTCCCAGTCGATATCTATCCCATCTAGATCTAACTCTTTCACCATAGCGAGAATACTTTCTGTAAAAGAGTACCGATTGCCGTCCATGGAAGCATCGGAGAATCCATCTGCTTTATAACCACCAACGCCAAGTATAAAGCTCGTCTTTTTATTATTTTCTTGTAGCTTCTTTATGTTCTCTTTAATGACCTCATTTTTAGCAGGGTCTAGATCAAAATATATATTTGTTTTATCGATTTTGGCAAAGGCAATAATAGCGATATCGACATTCTTCCCTTTTAGATCGATATCTTTAAAGTCTTTCCATATGGGTATGTACACAGAGGTTACTTTCTTGTCTGAATAAATAGTATCGTAAAAGTAAATCCCCATACCTACAACTAATATAGCTACGAAGGCTTTTGTAAAAAGACTTATTTTGATCATGTTAACTTTTCCCTCCAAATAACACTTGTGTCACATATTTATTTAGATTTAACACTTTAACCGTGATATAACTTATCGAGAAAATAACCGCTACATTAAAAATAAGACTCATTGTAGTTTCAAATAAATTCGCTTCTATTGCTGCTCGCTTCGAGACCAATATCTCAACTAACAAATGTATAAGATAAATACTAAAGCTTGCTTTCGAGACTGAACTAATTATTTTTTTGATTTTGTAATTAATTCGCTCACTAATAACGGTTTCTTTTGCTTGAAAATAAATAAACATTCCTATCGCCATACAAAATGTGGTGAGCGAGTAATTTCCGTAGAACATCTCATCTAGTACGCCACTGTAAAAGGATGCAAAATACGTAGCTACTGGTGTTATAAAGAAAGATATGATTCCTAAGTTATAGAAAATATTTTTCAATTTACTCGATATATCATAGTTATAGAGATAATACCCTAAAATAAAATATCCTAGATAACCCATGAATAAAGGGATATTCGTTATGGGTATACTGATATATTCAGAGGTTACTCGGAATACGACGTCAGATATGAATTTATAAACCACACTTATTAAGAACCAACATAGTAGATAATATCTCAAATCCTTTTCACTGCACGCTTTTACCAACTTACTAATTAATGGGACAGTTATGTATATCGCAATGATCGCATACAGAAACCATAAATGAACATAATTTCTATCGTATATCAAACCATTTGCAAAATGAACAAGAAACCCATAAACACTCATACTACTTTTCAGAATAAAGTATTGCGTGTACACGGCATATATTAATGACCAGCTAAGTAACGAAATAATTAGAGGGAGAACTTTCTTCAAGTAAAAATGTCGGTATGATTTCACTTCAACCCTAAGAATCATCGAACCACTAATCATAAAAAACACCGGAACGGCAAACCTTGATATCGAATTGAAAAAGTTACTAATCCACCATGATGTTGTATTGAAATCATTTGTCCTTGTAAGCAAGTCCGCCGTGTAATGCAAAATGATGACGGCTACGATGGACAGTATTCTTAGTATATCTATGAATATAATTCGTTTATCTTTTAGTATATGACTCATATTAACCTCCCGAAATTGCAGTTCTCATATATTTTAAGTAGGAATTAACTTATGCTTGAAACACCTTTTCTCTCAACGAATCCCCAGCCTTCGTCGTTATCAAAGTACTTAAATGTGCCTACGATATTCATATAAAGAAGTAAATTTCGATAGGTCAGTAATTCAAATTGGCTAAAGACAAACATATGGATATAATCTTTTAATGAATAATTGCTTCCATACTTTTTACATAAGATCAACGAAACCCCAATTTGCAGCGCATTAATGAGAAGAACCGACGACATAAGGATGATCAATTGCGTTAAGTTTGTACCTAGAAAGATTGCCTGTATGAGATAAAAAATGGTTGTAAATGCCGTTAGTGTGCCTAGCACAAATCCGTCTATCGCAAAAAAGATGCTGACTCCAAAACTAAACTTTCGTGATAATTTGGACCAATAGATTAGAATGCAATCGACATAAGCTTTTTGCCAACGTATTCTTTGTTTATAGAAGTTCGTAATGTTCTCAGGGCATTCCGTGTAGCATACAGCTTCTGGCGCATAGACAAGCTTCTTATTTAAGTTGTTCTCCTTAATGTACTCATGAATTTTCAGAGTGATATCAATATCTTCCCCTACCGTACTTCTAAATCCATTTACGTCAACCAATATACTTTTATAAAAAGCACCGAATGCCCCTGAAATAACAACAATTGAATTAAATGCAGATTGTGTTAATTTCCTGCAATAGAATCCGTGTATGTAACTAATAACTTGGCTTTTAATAATTCCTTTACCCGTAAATTTATCTAGGATAACGCCATCCTTTTTCTCCGCGCCTTGTACGATTTTGACAGTACCACCTAATGCGATAACCTCGTCATCATGGAAATATTGATTCACATATTTAAGCGAGTTAATCTCTAACATACTATCTGCGTCTAGCGTAATAACAATATCAGACTTCGCACAATCGATACCGGCGTTGAGGGAATCCGCCTTTCCTCCATTAAATTTATCGATTACAAAAATATTGTCATATTTCTCCGAATGATACATCCCTTTAATAGCCGCATAACTGAGCTTACCATCTGCTTCTCGCTCACTTAGGGTTAAGTCTAAAAGCTCAGTCAGCTTACTCATCGTCTGATCCTTTGAACCATCATTAATGATGATGACTTCATAGTTGCTGTAATTTAAGCCCTCCATTGCATCTATACAATTCTTAATGGTTAGCTCCTCGTTGTAAGCAGGTACTAGAACGGAGATCGTCTTTTCTGAAAGATCGATATTTAATGGCTTAACTTTACTTGCAAATAAGGGGATAATCGTGTAAATAATTTGAAAACCAATAAAAATAAATGTAGATAAGTAAAAAAAGTACTGCATGGACTCACTCCTTTTTCTCTATTTTGAATCTAAATATGAATTAATTTTTTTCCATTAACTCCCTTTTTTAGTCCAATTAATTATAAATAATAGTAAATAAAGTTAAAAATAGCAACCGTTGAAAGCGTTATTTTCAAAACTTTCTGAAAATGTACTTATTTTTGCATTTAAATAACATACAATCATTTACATTTTAAATGTTGAATGTAATGTAACGTCGTGCTTTTCTTACGAAAATAATAAAAAATAGGCAATGATGGTGAAATCACCGTCATTGCCTATTCCATGTGTTGATCATGTGTAATTTAATCGTTGATCAAGTCCCACGTTTCATATTCTTCCCGTAATAAATTTCATCCATTTCTTCCGTTATTCTCTTCGTAATCTTATCTTGTTCCCCTGCATCTAGCGTTACTTTGGTGTAGCCAAAGAGATAGTTATCTAGATCAAATGCTTTGAGCTTACACTTGGTATGAAATATGTTCTCTTGATATACGTTAACATCAATCATATCATATTGCTCTTGCACTTCTTCTGGGATGTAATTTTGAATGGAGTTAATATCGTGATCAATGAATAACTTATGTCCGCTAATGTCACGTGTGAAACCTCGAACTCGGTAATCTATCGTCATAATGTCCGTATCGAACGAGTGAATGAGATAGTTGAGTGCTTTAAGAGGGGAAATTTCCCCACACGTAGATACGTCAATATCTGCTCGAAATGTACTAATACCCTCATCAGGATGGTACTCAGGATAAGTATGAACCGTAATATGGCTTTTGTCCAAATGCATCAGGACTGTCTCTGGTAATGGACCTGGTGACTCCTGGAACGAACTTGTTGGCGCTGTTTCTACTGGACCTTCTGACACAAGCATGGTTACACTTGCTCCTTGTGGGAAATAATCCTGTTTCGCAATGTTGAGTACATGTGCACCAATGATGTTGGATACAGTCTGCAGAATAGTAGTTAAACGATCTGCATTATATTGTTCATCAATATATTCTAGATAAGCTTCACGTTCTTCTTTCGTTCTGGTATAACAAATATCATACATGTTGAAACTTAGGGATTTCGTCAGGTTATTGAAGCCATGCAATTTAATTGTTTGTTCTGGTGTGATCTTCATAAGTCAATTCCTCTCGTTGTTCCAACATTCGAACTCTAATATAGTCTTTTTATATTCGAAGTGAACCGATAATAAATCTTGCTGTTTAACTGTTCTTACCCATTATAATCAAAATAAACACATCACCATAGAGAAGATCTATTCCATTTAGGGAAAATAAATTTATGATCTGAATTTATGTTGATGTATATAAATTTTCATGTTAGTATCCATTTTATACTAAAATAGTCGGAATAAATATATTCTAGTTCTACCGGATAGCTAGAGATATCCCCTTTCATTAGGATATATCTCTGGTTTTTGTGCTTCGTCATATGAGCAAACTCAGGAAGCTGGATTCTTCCTGAAATAATCTATGCTGTGCCGCTTGGAAAGTAACTACCGTTGAACTAATAAGGAGGATATCATGATGAGCCAAAACAATCGTCAAATGAAATTAGGAGCTTTCTTTGTGATTCCTGGACATCACGTCGCTGCTTGGCGTCATCCTGATGCTCAGGCCGATGACGTAATGAACTTCGAGTTCTATAGGCGTCTTGCCCAAACAGCGGAACGCGGCAAATTCGATATGATCTTCCTCGCCGACGGTCTCGGAGGGAAAACATCTGGTGATATCTCCAGTCGCTTTGTAAGCTCCATCTTCGAGCCCCTTACCTTATTATCTTCACTTGCATCCGTGACTAGCCATATTGGTCTAGCTGCAACCGTCTCCACCACATACAATGAACCTTTTCATGTCGCTCGCAAATTTGCCTCACTTGACCATTTAAGTGGGGGGCGAGCTGCATGGAATGTCGTCACTTCTGGAAATCCAGCTGAAGCAGCCAATTTCAGCAAAGATCAACATCTACGTCACGATCTCCGTTATGAACGTGCAAAGGAATTCGTAGACGTTGTCACGATGATGCGATTATTAACGATAAGGAATCGGGTATTTTTTCAGACTTTAACAAAGTACGAGCACTCGATCACAAAGGTGAGTGGTTCTCTGTCCGAGGTCCACTGAATATTGCTCGTCCACCACAAGGACATCCCGTGATTATACAAGCTGGTTCATCGGAATCTGGTCGTGAATTCGCGGCGCAAACGGCAGAAGATATATTCACAGCATGGCAGACCTTAGAGGAAGCACAGTCGTTCTATATAGACATTAAAGATCGTCTCCCTCGATATGGGCGTTCTCCTGAAGATATACAGATCATGCCAGGGGTCTTACCTATCATAGGTCGTAGCACGGCAGAAGCCGATGAACTAGAAGCACAACTCAAGGAGTTAATTCATCCTGCTGTAGGGGTATCCTTGCTCTCCAGTCTCATTAGCTTCGATCTAAGTGGCTATCCTATTGATGGCCCTCTTCCTAACTTACCTGATCTTTCAGAAATTAACGGCGCCAAAAGTCGGTTTAAGCTTATTAAGGATTTAGCAGACCGCGATGGATTAACAATCAAACAACTGTACCAACATATTGCTGGTGCACGTGGACATTGGACTATCAAGGGTACACCCCTACAGATTGCAGATCAACTCGAAGAATGGTTTAATAACGGTGCCGCAGATGGTTTTAATATCATGCCTCCTTTCTTACCCGGTGGACTCGACGATTTCGTTGATCTCGTCATCCCGAGTTACAGAAACGTGGTCTCTTCCGAAAAGAATATGTAAGCAGTTCCTTGCGTGAGCATCTTGGTCTATCGCGTCCAAAGAACCGTAATAATATAGTTCAGGTTAAACCTTAAGCATTATTCTCCATTTCAATATCCTGTTCAGGTTCTTTCAATAATGGCTGATACATCATAATCGCATGATTCTCTGTAATGAACTGATCATCGATCAGTTCATGTTGGGAATTATACTTTTTACGATGAATGATATTATGCCTAACATATCCGCCCCATGCCTCAAGCGTAATCCGGTGGTCTCGTTCGTATACTTCATATGTATAAGACTCCGGATTCATCGCTCTCCATTCCCCAATTAAATCGTTTGCGTCCATGTAAAGACATAACTGATATGGAACTTCAGTATCATTACGAATCTGAAGATCTAGATAATTATAGGCACATGTTGCTCCACTTCCAAAAGGCTGTGTGCGTCTTGCATCAGGGAACACGTCATAACTATGACGATGTCTCTCCGTTATCGTAAGCGAGGTATGTAATGTAATCCAATAAATAAGATTCGAGCATTGACATAATCCACCGCCTACGCCTGCTTTGAAATCGCCATAAAATAACACCATTCCCTCCTGGTACCCCTTACGTTTCGTAGGTTTTCCTATTAGCTTCCAATAAGAAAATGTCTCCCCAGGTTGAAGTACAATACCATTCAGTTGCTCAAGTGCAATCTTCAGGTTGATTACTTTATTATGCTGCATCCACATATCTACATTCTTAAGTTCTCTTAGCAATGGTGTGTTATGCGAACTTATAGTGTGTCCCAATGGATCTAGAGATATCTTCTTTGCATATCTTTCTTTGCCCAAGATCCATTTCATATATCTTCGAGTGACAAAATAATGCTTCCCTACAAATAGTCTCAGTTGCGACCTTTTCTTAGGCTTCACCGATATCTCCTCCTTGGGTTGTGGACCTCCCTGTTTCTTATAACTATGTTATTTTTATATTTGGATATATTTTACCTTATATAATCTTATTTGTGTGTGTTTCTAAAATTAAAAGACCCCTCAACAGCATTGAATACTGTCGGGGATCTCTTATCCGCACTAGAATTATAATTACTCCTGATCTTTCTCTTTTCCTTGATTAATTGTGTTCAGTCGACCCGCATCCTTAAGCGCTTCACGCAGTACAAATTCTATATGTCCGTTTACGCTACGTAATTCGTCTTGGGCCCACCGCTCTAACGCTGCGTAAAGCTTAGGATCCAGTCTCAAGGGGAAATTCTTCTTCGTTGCCACCTTAGTATATCGTACCCGTATTAATGATAGGTTGTGCCGAGCGGTCGGACACGATTGCTACCATTAAATTATTTATCATTGCTGCCTTACGTTCTTCATCCAACTGAACGATCCCCTCAGTTTCAATCCGTGTGATAGCCATTTGCACCATAGTCACTGCCCCTTCAAGAATCTTTTCCCGTGCTGATATAATAGCGGATGCCTGCTGGCGTTGCAACATTGCACTGGCAATTTCTGTAGCATAAGCAAGATGCGTCAAGCGTGTCTCAATAACCTCTACACCAGCAACCTGCAGCCTCTTCTGTAATTCCTCGCCTAATTCTGCTGCCACTTCTTCAGCGTTACCCCTAAGTGAATATCCATTACCCTCAAATCGGTCATATGGATATTTGCTCGCTACATGACGAAGTGCCGTTTCACTCTGAATTTCGACAAACACCTCATATTTCTCAACTTCAAATAATGCTTTAGCGGAATCCGTAACACGAAATACAACTACTGCCGCGATCTCAATCGGATTTCCTTCAATATCATTCACTTTAAGTTTAACGCTATTAAAATTACGCACACGAAGAGATACTTTCTTTTGAAATGAAAACGGAATGGTCATCCAGAATCCACTACTACGGATAGACCCAATATATTTACCGAAGAATGTAATAACCTGAGCTTGATTAGGCTGAACGACAGTAAAGGAAGCTAACAAGGTAACCGCAATAACAATCGATATTACTCCTAATACGACACCATCATTTATTAAGCTGTAGATTGCTAAGGCAATAAATCCAAGCATTAATAGCAATCCCACAAATCCACTAATCGACCATGCTTTGTTCTCTTTCATGTTTTGTTTAATCTTACCTCCTGAAATATAGTATTAATTTGATATTTATATGATATTACTTTTGGATTTTATTTACAATAATCTTTTTTCAAAAAAATCCTACAAAAAAGACTTCCCTATTTCTAAGGGAAGCCTATTTGTATCATCTATTCCGTTATTAGTTCGCTACACTTCTCGCTTCTCTTGCAATTTCAGTTGCCTGCACCATATGTTTCAGAGATGCAACCGTTTCTTCTATTCCACGAGTCTTCAACCCGCAATCTGGATTAATCCAGAATAATGCTGGGTCTAATACTTGTAGCGCTCTATCGATCATGGATACCATTTCCTCTACAGCCGGAACTCTAGGACTATGAATGTCATATACACCTAAGCCAATACCTAGCTCATATGTGGATTCTTCAAAAGTATGAATAAGTTCGCCATGACTACGAGATGTTTCGATGGAAATAACATCGGCATCTAATGCACGTATCGCATCAATCATTTCGTGGAATTCACAATAACACATATGTGTATGAATTTGCGTTGTGTCTTTTACAGTAGATGTAGAAAGACGGAAGGCAAGAATGGAATCTTCCAGATAGCTATCCCACTTCTCTTTCTTCAGCGGCAAACCTTCTCGAAGTGCAGGCTCATCCACTTGAATCATTTCAATGCCAGCCTTCTCAAGCGCCTCTACTTCCTCCCTTAATGCTAATGCAATCTGGAAGGCCACTTCATTACGAGGAAGATCATCACGTACAAAAGACCAGTTCAATATCGTCAGTGGACCCGTCAACATCCCTTTGACCGGTTTGTCTGTAAGAGACTGAGCATACACACTTTCCTTCACAGTCATTGGGGCAATGAATTCTACGTCGCCGTAGATCACTGGCGGTTTCACGCAGCGTGAACCATAAGATTGTACCCAGCCATTCAACGTGAAGGCAAATCCATTCAATTTCTCTCCGAAGAACTCAACCATATCCGTTCTTTCGAATTCACCATGAACAAGTACATCAATACCAATCTCTTCTTGAAGTTTGATCCAGATTTGAATCTGATCTTCAATGAAAATCTCATATTGCTCGTTACTCCAATCTCCCTTACGGAAGCTTTGGCGAGCTTTTCTAATCTCTGGTGACTGCGGGAAACTTCCGATTGTTGTTGTCGGTAGGAAAGGAAGCTGCCATTTCTCTTGCTGACTAACCTGACGTTTAGCAAATACATTCTTTCTTGTCGATGGCTGAGAATCCCTATTCGCCGCAGCTTCTCGAACTTCAACCCGATTTCTTGACTGTGATGCATTGAGCGCTTCAACTGCTTTTCTGCTATGACTTAATTTCTCATCTACACCCTCTTGTCCACTTGTAGCTGCCACAAGAAGAACAATCTCATCCAACTTCTCATCTGCATAAGCTAACGCCTCTTTTAACACAGGATCTAAGGCAGTCTCTGGTTTCGTACTAACCGGAACATGAAGTAAGCTACACGATGGCTGCACCAGAATTTGATCATAAGTTACGAACTCTGATAGCTCTTTAAGCAACTGTAGTGGAGATTCAAGACTTGAACGCCAAATGTTACGACCGTCAATCAGACCGGCACCAAGTGTCTTGCCTTCTGGGAATCCGAATTTCTTAATCGACTGTAAGTTCTGCTCTAAGCCATGAACAAGATCAAGTCCTAACCCCTGAACTGGAAGTGAAATGATGTCTTCATAATGATCAACCGCTTCAAAATACGTCTGTAACATAATATTTAACGCTGGCGCTGCTTCATTTAAAGCGGTATAAATACGACGAATTCTCTCTAGATCTGCTTTCGTAATAGATGTTACTAGAATAGGCTCATCGATTTGGACCCATTGAACACCTGCTTGTGCAAGCTCTTGTACAATTTGCGTGTAGATAGGTAAGAATTGTTCGATCTTATCATCTATTTGGTCCGGCTCATATCCTTTGGAAAGTTTCAAGAACGTATACAATCCAACCAATACCGGTTTGCCTTCAATCCCTAACTTTTCTTTCGCTTCTTGATAAGCCTTAAGAGGACGGTTCTCTGTTAATGTTGGGGCTGCCCCATTTAACTCTGGCACAATATAATGATAATTGGTATTAAACCACTTCGTCATCTCGCATGCAGCTGCACCTTTGTCTCCTCTTGCCATAGCATAATAGGTAGAGAACGGAACTACACCACCAGTATAAGAAAAGCGTTCTGGTACAAGTCCGAACATTGCTGAGGTATCTAATATGTGATCGTAGAACGAGAAATCATTTACAGGAATAAGATCAATTCCCTTTTCTTGCTGAAGCTTCAAATGGTCTAAACGAATATTCTCCAACTGACTAATCAATTGCGATTCATCCAACTTGCCTGCCCAGTATGCCTCAAGTGTCTTCTTCCATTCTCTATTAGCCCCAATACGTGGGTACCCTAGATTACTGCTCTTTAACATGTGTACATTACGCCTCCTCATATTTAACTATATATATTCAAAAAAACATCCAAAAAGGGCATCTTCACCCTTTTATAAAAAGGATAAAGATGCCCTAGGATATACTTACTCTAGTCGCAATCTTTAACACCTCCCTATCTCCCGTAGGTACATCAGTGTTGACAAAATAGGCAGGTCTCCTGGCTCCAGAATCGTAATCCATCTGCTCCCCTTCCCGATCCGTACGATCAGTGGTTACTAAGCAGCGACTCCTCTGTTACAGTGGCGGGACCGCGCCGGTATTACACCGGACTTCCCTTTTAAGCTAAAGTTAGTTCAACTAAAGCACCTTATTTGCACAATGTTATTCTGTTGACTTCCTTTGCATATAATACATCTAAATGTATATTTATGCAATAACTTATTTACAAATACTAGTTATCCTATGATTATAGTTGATATTAAATACGATATCAAATACAAATAACTTATGAAAGATCACTCCCTAGTCCACTCCAAAACTGTTAAAATAGTATAGTTGGTAGTACATATTAGGAGGATATGAATACATCATGCGCCATTTACATCAAGTCAAAAAGGGTTGGAATGATCTTTCCCTCAATATTAAATTGTTTTTTCTAGCAAATGTGTTATTTCAGATCGGAGGCGGAATGTTCTCCGTCTTATATAATCTCTACATCCAAGGCCTTGGTTACGAAGATGCCATGACCGGAAAAGTCGTAAGTATTCAGTCATTGGCTACGGCTCTCATGTTCATTCCTGTCGGTCTTCTTGGAGACCGGACGAGTCGCAAGAAGCTCCTCATCATTGGAGCCATGTTTAGTGGATTAGCTTTTATCGGACGATCCCTCTTCGATTCGGAATTCAGTCTATTGTCACTTGCTGTTTTCTCTGGCTTATTCGCTTCCATCTTTCAAGTATTGGCTATCCCATTCCTTGCTGAAAGTATTCCTATAAAACAGAGACTACGTATTTTCAGTTATTATTCATCCCTCGTCCTTGCATCACAAGTGCTTGGTAGTATGGGTGGCGGAATGTTAGCCGATCTCTTGCAAGTATTCGGTATGAACCGTATTACTAGTCTGCAAATCGTATTGGCCATAGGGGGAGTAGCTACTTTTGCAGCGTTCATTCCATTACTCTTCATCGTTGAAGCTACGCGAACGGTTACACCCAAGAAGAACCTTATCACAACAATAGATCAACCGTTAAAGGTTGCATCCAACAATCTGAGAACTGATTACACCATGATAGGACAGTTTGCACTCGTCCAGCTTATTATCGGTATCGGATCTGGGCTCGTTATTCCTTATTTGAATCTATATTTCACTAATCGTTTCTCTGTGTCACTTAGTGCCGTGGGTTTACTTATCTCACTTGGACAGATTATGACGATCGTATCTATGTTAATCGGCCCATCTTTAGCTGCAAAGGTTGGTTCTGTGAAGGCGGTCGTCTGCTTTCAATTACTCTCCCTTCCATTCCTTCTTTTGACGGGGTTTACCAATCTATTTGCAATCGCAGCTGTGAGCTTCCTATTTAGACAAGCATTGATGAATGCAGCCAATCCCATTCAGTCTACCGTCTTGATTGATCGTGTATCTGATTCAAGTCGAGGCATAGCCAATTCCATTACGCAGACTGCATTTATGCTCGGATGGGCATTCATGGGTCCCATTCAATCCTACTTTGTTACAACTTACGGTTACTATTGGGGTTATGCCGTCACTTTCAGCATCACAGGTGCGTTATACGTCAGTGCCGCCGCCCTGTATTACACGATGTTTCGAAAGTCACGTCCACAACCAAAGATCGAATCCTTAGTCACAGAATAACAATCCAAACAATTGTGATTGAGTATCTGAATCAAGTCCAGAACTCCCCAGTTCGAGATGAGGCAGCTATTATAAGGTACTTCAACTACAGTTAAATCCTTACTTTGATAAGTTGGGTGTTGTAATGACATGGTGAGATCAGCTCCATAAATAGAAGGCCTGGCTGTATAAAAGCAGCCAGGCCTTCTTCTATTTCTTTTCTATTGTAGACTAGATATAAAAATCCAATCTTCATCCAAAATACTCCGCAATAACTTCCTTTAATACTAACGACTTAATTGGTTTGCTAATATAATTATCCATCCCAGCAGCCAAACATTTCTCACGATCGCCCTTCAAGGCATTTGCAGTGACAGCTATAATAATAGGACACAACTCAGATGATATCGTCTCTCTTATAATAGCTGTCGCCTCAAATCCGTTCATTTCTGGCATTTGTACATCCATGAAGATAATGTCATAACGTTCATATGCCAATTGTTGAATGACTTCATTTCCGTTACTGACAACATGGGTGGTATGCCCTTGTTTCTCAAGCATTTTCTTCAATACGAGTTGATTGATTTCATTATCTTCGGCTATTAAAATCCTTAAAGAGGGTTCAGACTCCTTGTGATCAATACTAAATAATCGGTTATCCATAACTTTAACGTTACCCTGACTTTCTTTTAAATGAATCGTAAATACAAATGTTGCACCCACTTCATCCAAATCTTCCAGTGAAATTGTTCCACCCATTAACTCCACTATTTTTTTACTGATGGCAAGACCAAGCCCGGTGCCTTCATAATTGCGCGTCATGAAATGATCCACTTGACTAAACGGCTCAAATAGTTGGTTTACTTTAGCCTGAGGGATGCCAATACCCGTATCTTTAATGACAAACTTAAGTTCTGTATTGTTGTAATTACGAGATACTAGATCAACGTTAATTGTGATATCTCCTGAGAAAGTAAACTTAACCGCATTACCAATGAGGTTCATCAGCACTTGCTTCAAGCGATCCGTATCCCCGATGAATGACTCTGGCACGTTGGGATTCACCCAGTAACTCATATTAAGCTTCTTTTCCTCAGCTGTAGGTGACAATACATCTAGTATATCGGCTATACAACTTCTCACTTCCAAAGGTTTTTCCTGTAAAACAACCTTCCCTGATTCAATTTTGGAAAGGTCCAAAATGTCATTAATAATGCCTAATAGTCCATCCCCACTCTTACGAATGATCTCCAAATACTCCCTCTGTTGCGTATCAAGCTGTGTCGTCTCCAATAATAGCTCTGCCATGCCGATCACGCCATTCATAGGTGTGCGAATCTCGTGGCTCATGATGGTTAGAAACTCACTTTTGGCTTTGTTCATACTCTCCGCCGTTTCCTTCGCAATCAACAACTTCTTCTGTTCTGTAATGTCCTTGATCAAGATATAGAAACCGACATTCTCTTCATTAATAATAATAGGAACGATGGTTACCAATACATCCACACAAAGACCACTTTTATGTGTAATACTCTCAATATTATTCTCAATGATCACGTCATTCATCGAATATGCAAGAATACTCTGTAAATGCTGGCTTCCTATGATTTCAGAAATACTTAAACCTATCATTGCATTGACACAATAACCCGTAAGTTCTTGAGCCCTGGCATTGGAATTCACGATATTCCCTTCCAAATCAAGTGAAATCACGGCATCATAGTTATATTTCTTAAGTGAGGTGTAACGCTCAAGCATCTCTTGAAGCTTCAACTCAACCATTTTTCGATCTGTTATATCTTGAACCGTTCCATTCATCCGGGCAGTATTCCCATTCTCATCCAAAGCAAGAACCCCACGAAGATGTAAGTAATGAACTATTCCATCTGCTTGGATATGCTGGAATTCAAAACAAAGTTCGCTTCCTTCATCTAGCACCTTCGCAATGCTCTCTTTAAACCGTCCCTGCTCATCACCCTGTACAAGGTCGTATATATCTAATGATTGTGGTCCAACCTCCCTTGCCTCCCAATGGTATACCTCGAGCAATTGTTCTGAGAATATCAATTGATGATGCTCAATATCCCACTCCCAACTCCCCATTAAGGCGATCCGCTGTGATTCCGCAATAATGTGCTCACTTCTCTTGCGTAGCGTTATATCGCGACCGACCGCCATAATATTCATAACCCCGTCTTCGTTCAGACTAGAATTAAATGAACCTTCGAACCACAGATATTTTCCATTACGATGACGAACTCTGAATTGCCGAAGACCGTTTTTGAGGACTTTCTTTTGTCTCAATGCATGCAAGTCGTCAGGGTATATTAAATCCATTGCATTCTTATGCAGCATCTCCTCTGGAGAATATCCTAATAGCCCCTGAATAGACGGTGAACAATACAAGCAGTGTCCATCCGGTTCACAACAATAAATTATATCCTGCGTATTCTGAGATACAAGTTGAAATAATCTCTTGGTATACAAAAGTTGTTCTTCCGCCTCTTTTTCTCCAGAAATATCAATGATATGTATTATAAAATAAGGGATTTCTCCAGTCGATTCATCCTTTAATGCTGAAATATGGACAGAGGCCCATATGATCGTTCCATCCTTATGAAGATAACGTCTTTCCAATGTACATGACGGCAATTGCCCATGGATTAATTGTTGTAGTTCTAACTGCTCGTAATTCCAATCTTCCGGATAGGTCACATCTTTTAAAGTAAGCTTTATAAAGTCCTCTTTAGAATATCCGAATAATTGACACCAACTAGCATTTACATTCACCCATTGACCATCGAATGTGGTCACTGCAATCCCTGTTGGAGCGTTAGCAAAAACATGCTCATATAAAGAATGTTGTTCCGAATGTTTACTTTGCAAAACCGGACCCTCCATTCACATTTATTAGATCATACATATAATAATCATATTTCCGATAAAAAGCGATATATTTCACAACAGTTCCATACATATTAATTCTACAATTATGGAACATTTCACCTCTTAGATACGTTACAGGTATTGAGATCTATATGAAATTCAAAGGGGGGCTCTCCTACAGTGATTTTGAAAACACGTGTTATCACCGGCTTACTCCTATTAGCCTTACTCTCTGCCTGCTCAGGAGTAGCAAAGAACACAATTGTGTCCATATCCTACGAGGATAGACAAGTAGCCGCACAACTTATCGATAAACAAGTCATTCAATCCGAGAATACATTAGGTATCCAGCTCCTGAAGGAATTATTAAAGAGCGATAAGACTGAGAATATAATCATCTCCCCTTATAGCATTTCAAGCGCATTAGCCATGGCTTACAATGGGGCATCTAGCGATACAGCCATTCAAATGGCCAAGGCGCTTGGTTGGAGTAACACGACGTTAGAGAACTTAAATCAAGCGAATGAGCAACAGAGGAAACTGCTTGAACATTCTGATGAGGGCATCGAATTGAGTATTGCCAACTCCATCTGGTATCAAGAAGGTCCCAAGATCAGACCATCCTTCCTCAATACAGGAGAGAACAGCTACAAAGCGGAGATTAATGCTGAAGACAACTTGAGTAGTTCCCGTACGATGAATAAGATAAATGATTGGGTGAAGAAGAAAACACAAAATAAAATTGATAGCATATTAAGCGAGCCTTTAAGCACAGATACTCTATCTGTTCTTATTAACGCCATCTATTTCAAAGGGACATGGAAACATCCTTTCTCAGAGGATCTTACGGAACAGCATCCTTTCACATTGGGAGATGGATCGATCCAGAACGTACAAATGATGCAACAGACTCACGAGTTTCCTTATGCGGAATCGGAAGATTGGCAAGCAATTCGCCTTCCATACGGTGATGGTCGCATGTCTATGCTCATCATCCTTCCACATAAACAAACAACAATAGATATACTTACACAACAACTTGTTAAAGATCCTTCCCCTTGGCAAAAGACATTCGACTCCAAGAATGTTCACATAAACCTGCCAAGGTTCACAGCAAAATATGAGAACAAGCTAAAAAAAGCACTTCAAGCACTTGGGATGACTTACGCCTTCGACCCTAATAAGGCAGACTTCTCACAAATGTCCACGATCACACCATTATATATCGATCAAGTTCTACATAAAACTTTTCTAGAAGTTAATGAAAAGGGAACAGAAGCTGCTGCAGTTACTGGTGTCCTAACACCTACTTCAGGCGCTCCTGCACCCCCAGTTGACATGAATGTAGATCGCCCCTTCTTCTTCGCGATTGAAGATACACAGAGTAAGGCCTGGCTGTTTCTAGGTACAATTACCAACCATAAGAAGTCACACATCATAGTGATTTCAGGTATATAGGTATGCTTCAAATTTCTAACAATATCTATACAAAAAAACCTTAACCATCATTTCTGATGAATTAAGGTTTTTCACTATATATCTAACGCTATAACGTCTCTTGTAGGGTAACGCCTTCTGGCATTACGGATAGGACATGCTCGCGCACATTATCCTTCTGCTGTAATTCTTCACAAAGAATAGCAATAATCCCTTGATCCCCACGGGATCGAATCAGACGCCCCATACCTTGTCTTAGGCGTAATAGCATATGAGGTAGATCCACTTCTTCAAACGGAGAAGCAGAGGCATTCCGCTTCGCCATAAACACTGGGTCGTTTGGAGGGAAAGGGAGCGACCATATAATTACGTTCGATAAGGATGGGCCAGGCACATCCAGTCCTTCCCACAGACTTACCGCACATAGTACACTTGCTTCATTCCTCTGAAACGCCGAGATCAGATAACTAATCTCCTGATCACCTTCATAGTAGAATGGCATATCTGAGCACCTTGGATCTAGTGTAATCTGCTGTTTGAACTGTTGTAACTCTTCATGCGTACGGAAGAGAATTAGAGCCCTTCCATTCGTGCGTTCCAGCAATTGCCCTGCAATCTCCAACTTCTCAGCAAAAGTCCCCTGCGTTAATTTGGGTGCAAAGGCTTGCATCTGATTTGGGTAATCATATGGCGAATTCACTGAGAAGGATAAGTAATTGTCCAGTCCTAGACTATCTGCTACATAATGGAATGATCCATCAACAGAAAGCGTTGCGGAAGAGAAAACAATTGGCATATTCGTATTGAATACCCGTTCTTGCAATACTTCTTTAACCGCCTTTGGCATAATTGACAAGGTTAACCCATCTTCACTATCCGTCACCCAACATATCAAAGCTTCAGAATTCTCAAACAGACCCAAAGCCTTCTGCATCATCTCAATATGTTCTTCCACAATCCGCAATTGATAATCGTCTAATGTATATAACTCACTTTCAAATACAAGCTCTTCCTCGATAGCCGTCAAGATACTACGGAAATGGTGAACTGCCTGTAGTAGCGTGTCATTCAGATGAATCTGCTTACGATCAGAGCCTGGAATACTCTCACTGTGCTTCTCTAACAAATGAAACATGATTTCAGATTGATCAATCGCTTCATCAATAAGTACAGCAAGCGCTTCACGTACTTCTCCTTGTAGCAAACGTAAAATCAACTCTTCGAATATGACATGCTTCATCTTATAACCAAGTGCTTTCATAGCTGCTGACTCTAGTAAATGCCCTTCATCAAATACAACCGCACAATGATCAGGTAAGAGCGGAAGTTGTCCCTCACGCTTTCTTCCCTCGAATGTCCATACATGCTCCATATAGTAATCGTGTGAGCATATCACGAGGTCCGACGAATGACGATAATATTCTCTGGAAAGTGTCTGTCCACAACGATGTCGTCTGTCACATGTGAAGCAATCCTGGAAGGAATCCCAATTAATCTTGTGCCATTGTTCATCATTTAGATGCGGATAGTTCTTCCGATCACCATAGGCATAGAAGGTCTGCATGGGTTGAGGGCTATGAACAAATTCAGGTAGATTCTCGTACAAATCCTCCCATTGGGCCCCCTGCTCGTCCTTAAATCTAGCTTCATCCAACTTCACTAGACATACATACTGATCAGGAGATTTCCCCAAACGTGCGTCAATGGCTAAGCTAAGATGCTGAGCCAACTTGGCAATATCCCCTTCTGGCTTCACCAACTGCTCAATTAACGACTCGTCCGCGCAAGCGATTATAGCAGGTTTACGAGTATACCTAGCATAACAAAGGGCATACAACAAATAGACTAGCGTCTTCCCCGTTCCAACGCCTGCCTCAGCAAAGATGGCTTTCTTATCTGCAAAAGCTCGTTCCAATTGGAACGCCATATATATCTGTTCATCACGGACTTCAAAGCCCGCTTCTGGTAATAGTTCATAGAATACATCTGCTACCCAATCGCCAACTTGCTGAATAAAAGGCTTGGTAGGGTCATGCTCAAAAGGATAACGCTCCACTATATTGTTTACCTCCATGAAGTTATATTGCAAAAAAGCCCAATATTTAAACATGAGCTAACGTTTCATTATGCCATATGACGAAAATAAAAGCAATTCCCCCTAACTTTTAACTTCTAATGTCACTCTCAAGTTTTAGATTATGAATATTTCAGTTATACTATTTAAAACTAGATATACCCTACTTGGAGGATCTTTCTACATGGAAAATTGGATTACGAGTTTTATGGAACAATTCGGATATTGGGGTATCTTTCTACTGATTGCCTTGGAGAACGTATTCCCCCCGATTCCATCTGAAGTCATTCTTACCTTTGGAGGGTTTATGACAACCCATACTGATCTGACGGTTACAGGCGTCATTGCCGTAGCAACACTCGGATCTACGATTGGTGCCATTATTCTATATGGTGTTGGTCATCTACTTAATGTGGATAGATTAGAATCTATCATCGATCGATGGGGACGTTACCTCCGTGTAAAGAAAGAAGACATTCACAAAGCAGATGCCTGGTTCGAGCGCTACGGATATTGGACGGTGTTCTTTTGCCGGATGATCCCTTTGATTCGTAGTCTGATTTCAATCCCAGCAGGCATGGCTAAAATGAAGTTCGGGCTATTTCTAATTTTCACAATAGCTGGCAGTGTAATATGGAATGTCGCTCTTGTAATGGTGGGTGCCGCTGTCGGAGACAATTGGGAGAACGTCGTCGAGTATATGGATGTCTATTCCAATGTTGCTTATGTAATCATTGCCCTTGGTATTGTTACTGCATTGTATTTTTGGATCCGAAGAAGTAGAAAAAAAGCGTAATCTTAAATCACATATAAACCCTATGACTTGATGTCATGCACAAACAATAATACGCTACCCAGCTTATTTTCGGCTAAGTAGCGTATTTTCTATACCTAGTGAAAGAACTAAGTTTTGCGTTTCTCCTGACGTGGCCACATGAAGTAACTAGCTGTAATCATCAGATCCACACCTACAATTATACTCCAAATCTTCATCATATTACTTAGTGCTTCTGTTCGTGATGCGTCATTAATGATGTGCAGGATTGCCATAAGAAGACCACACCCTATGACATAAGCTACGATGTGCCTAACAAATCCCTTTGAATAATGCTTGGCAAATGACTTACCGTGTAATCTATTGGGTAACTTCCCTTGCTTCGTAACGTAATATTTAAATCGTGCATCTACCCATCCAATCATACTTCTACCAAATCCAATAGACACACCAATATATACAGCTGCAAGGGCATGTGCCGTAGTCGCTATCGCTCCTCGATATAAATCAAGCCCAGTTACAATTAATAAAATGAGATCAATGACCGGTGTACATGATAACAATACCAATCCTAGCTTCTCCATCTTCAAAATATATCTACATATTAAACCTAGCAAGATGAATACCCAAAAGGCAATTTCGCAACCTATAATCATGAACATGATCCAATTCATAGCTTAGTCCCCTTATAGCTCTTTTTGGTATGTCTAACACATTCCTTATAATACCAATTGGCAATCATTTTGGATACTCATGAAGTCCTTTTACATAAAAAAAGCCTTAGAGATCAATTCATTGATCTCTAAAGCTTGCAACCCATAATAAAGAGCCGCTGTTACTCTATAACTACAATCCCTTTATCACAAATTCGAACTCCATTTCACCATCCGATGGGATTAGATATTCATCATGGACTGGTGCACCCCAACTATCGTCTCCACCCACACCCATCTGTCTGCCAGCTACCGTCACAACCGTGTAATAGACTGGCGGTAACTCATAATGATGCGCTGCATGCTCTAGCTCAAATGCTGTATACGGTGAAATGTTACATTCTACAGGTACGTCCGCATTAATAAGAATCCCATGACCGAGATCATCCGTTATGCTGACTTGTCTAACACCCGTACGATTCCCTGACTCTTGCGGTTTAACATAACCAGATACGTTGTCTGATACTTCGTTACGAAATACCCCAAGCTTAGCGCCATCAACACGGTCAATATAGTTCTCCTCTGGTCCCATAGCATACCAATCTAAATGATTGTAATCCATAGGAATTTTGAAGGAAAGCGCAAAGATCGGTAATGACGGCAATCCAGCCGCACCTTGATATCGTGTCTTCACTCGCAAAGCACCATCTGAAGTCACTTTGTAGGTCACCGTAACTTTAACGTCCTCACTGATACTAACCGCATATGAGAACGATACTAAGACGTAATCATCTTGTTTCGTCGTCTCCACATTAACACATTTAGGCATGAGACTAGCTGCATACCATCCACTATGCGTGAAGCCTTTGCTACAACCTCTATCATTATCGGTCATTGCACGCCAATACTCCGGATATGGAGGACGAGAGATCATCTCTCTGCCTGAGTATACAAGTGAGACCAGACTACCTTGCGCTCTTGAGAACAGCATACTGAAGTTGGTTCCCTGAACACCAATATTGACGTCGCCATGAATCACTTTCAGCTTACCAGTTGATACTTCTTGCTGTATATCTACCGAACCATGCTGGAATATGGTCTGACCAAATGCAATCTCATAACCTTCTTGCGCCCAAGCCATATCCTCTTTCAATACCAGTGATGTGTTAATGTAATAGTCACCTGCTACATCAACAAAGTTTGCAAGATAAGGCAATGCCACATATTGTTCTGATCGTGGTGCTACATCCACTTCCATGCTCCCACGATACAGTTCGCTTCCTTCATAATTCACGCTATATTCCAACCTGTAATCATTCGCATTCTGGAATAAGCTTTCATTTACTATCGTCACACCTTCAAGTTCAGGCTGCAAACGGAAGTTCTGATATAACGCTTTAACCTCCTGCATCTTAGGAGATAGCTTACGATCAGCATATACAATGCCATCTGTACAGAAATTATAGTCAGTAGGTCGGTCTCCGAAGTCGCCACCATACGCTAAGAATTCGTTGCCATAGCGATCTTTCTTGAACAATGCCTGATCGATATAATCCCAGATGAATCCACCTTGATACAATGGATACTTTCTTTCAAGTTCTGTATATTTGTGCATGCCTCCAAGTGAGTTACCCATCGCATGCATGTATTCACAGCTAATGAATGGTTTCTGCGGATCATCAAGCAAATATTCCTCGATGTCTGCTGGCTTCGCATACATGCGGCTCTCCATATCACTCGTATCATTGAAACGTCGATCATGAAATACGCCTTCATAATGAACCAATCGATCCGGGTCCTTCTCTCTGAAGTATTGCGACACGTTATAGATGACTTCGCCACCATGAGACTCATTACCGCAGGACCAAATCAGGATAGATGGGTGATTCTTGTCTCTTTCTAACATTGATTTAGCACGATCAAGAACGATACCTTGCCACTCTGGCCGATCTCCTGGAATGACCCATGAAGGCTCCACAGCGCCTAGCTTCTGCCATGAACCATGCGTCTCTAAGTTCATTTCGTCAATCACATAGATCCCATACTCATCACATAGTTCATACCAATCTGTCTGATTCGGATAATGCGATGTACGTACAGCATTGATGTTATGTTGCTTCAATGTACGAATGTCCCACAACATATCTTCTTTCGTAACGGATCTAGCACGTCTAGCGTTAAATTCATGGCGATTGACACCCTTAAAGGCAATTCTTTTGCCATTCAGACACATCACTGTATCTATAAGCTCAAAGACACGGAATCCTACGCGTTGTAGAATAACTTCCACTAGATTACCTGATGCATCAAGAACGCGAATAAATAGTGTATATAAGTAAGGCTTCTCTGCACTCCATAACTGGACTTGTCCAACGTCCAAAGACACTTCAAGCGTTCTTCCATCAACGGCCGAATGAACGAGCGTTACCTGTTCTCCATCTGCATCTCTTAAATCCAGTTGTAAGGATGCTTTCACATCACTAAGAAAATCAAGTTCTACAGATAACGTTCCTTTGGAGTACTCCTGATCCAGACCCGTATGAACGAATAGATCACGAACATGAATCTCCGGCACCGTGTACAGATACACATCTCTGAATATTCCTGAGAATCTCCAGAAATCTTGATCCTCTAGCCATCCCCCTGTACTCCGTTGATAGACTTCTACCGCTAGCTTATTCTTTCCCTCTACTAAGTAAGGAGAGATATCGAATTCCGATGGTGTAAAACTATCTTCGCTGTATCCTACAAACTGTCCGTTTACCCATACATAAAAGGCTGATTCCACGCCCTGAAACGATACCATCACAGGTCTATTCTTCATATTATCGGGCACTGAGAAGTACTTCACGTAACTTCCAACCACATTATCATTCAGTGGAATGTGTGGTGGTCGTAATTCTTCAACCCCATCCCATGGATACATCGTATTCGCATACTGTGGTTTCCCGTATCCTTGTAGCTGGATGTGTCCTGGCACATCAATATGATCCCATCCTGCACAATTATAGTCTACTTGATAGAAATTCTGAGGTCGGCTATCTGGATGTTTAGCATAACTAAATTTCCACTCACCATTTAATGAATACCGAAGAGGCATTACGCCTAGCGTTTCCGCCTCTTCCATCGTTTCATAATATCGATGATCCGAATGTGGATCCAATCGATTCACTGCATACATATTTAAGTCCGTTAACCATTCTAACGTAGGTGTTATTTGCTTTATAGACATCTGAAACTCTCCCCTCACCCTATAAATCAAGCTTTACTTAACAGAGCCTGTCATACCCGCTACGAAATGCTTCTGCAATAGGAAGAACACTAACGCTGTCGGAAGCGTTGCAATGACAATCGCTGTCATAATCACACCATAATCTGGAGCATAACCCGCACCCAGATTCGAGATCAAGAGTGGAATGGTCTTCTTCTCTGGTGTCTGCAATACAATCAATGGCCACAAATAATTGTTCCAGCTTGCCATGAACGTAATAATACCCGCAGCAGCGTACGTTGTTTTCATCGTTGGCATGAATATTTTGAAGAAAATTCCGATCTCCGTTAGACCATCAATTCTACCCGCTTCAAGCATATCCTTCGGGAACATCTTGGTGCTTTGACGAAAGAAGAATATCAAGAACGCTGTCGTTACCGTCGGTAGAATAACTGCAGAAATACTGTTAATACCTATGGCAGGCGCAAAGCGCGATATATCTGCGAAGAAGCGATAAAGCGGTACCATAAGTGCAGCAAATGGAATCATCATAGAGAGCAGTAAAATGTTAAATACGGCGTCTCTCGTCTTACTTCTGAATATTTCGAATCCATAACCTGCAAGTGAAGCGATAACCATCGCCAATACCGTAGTCATGATAGCAATAACAGCCGAGTTATATAGTGCTTGCAACAATTCTGTTGAATCCATTAGTTTTCTTAAATTGTCCATGAAGTAGCTACCTGGAAGAAGCTTACCTTTAGTAACATCAACTGATGGATTCGTAGAACTGATAATCATCCATAGAAAAGGAAATATAGATACGAAGGAAATGACACTGAGAAACAAATATACAAACGTTCTTTTCATTTTAGCCATTCTTCTCACCTGCCACTTTAAACTGAATGAAGGCTAACACAATAATCATAATTACGATGGAGTAAGATACCGTTGCTGCGTAACCGAAATCCGCAGAATATTTAAAGGAAAGATTATATATGTAATGGGAAATACTCATCGTGGCGTTCCCTGGTCCACCCTTCGTAATGTTAACAATTTCATCGAAGAGTTGTAGTGTACCAATCGTTGATGTGATGGATGTAAATAAGATGATTGGCTTCATTAGTGGAACTGTTATTTTGAAAAATTGCTGGATCGATGAAGCGCCGTCAATTCTAGCTGCTTCATAGATAGAATTATCAATATTCTGTAAGGAGGATAAGTAGAAGATCATGTTGTACCCTGTCCAGCGCCAAGTGATTGCGATGATAATCGTCACCTTGGCCCAGAATGGATCTGTGATCCACTCGATCGGCTGATTAATCAAATGAACATTCAATAATAAAGAGTTCACAAGGCCATCGCCAGCAAATAAATATTTAAAAATGATCGAATATGCAACGAGCGACGTAACGCAAGGAAGGAATATCGCTGTGCGGAAGAACCCTCTGAATTTCAGCTTACTATCATTTAAAAGGACTGAAATCATCAATGCCAGAATGATCATTACAGGTACCTGTATTATCAAATAAATAAACGTATTCTTAACCGCTGTTAGAAAAGTACGATCACTGAACAACCGAATATAGTTATCTAATCCCACAAATGTTAAGTTAGCCCCTGTACCTGTTTTGAAAGATAATATGAGCGATTGAACCATCGGATAGAAATAAAAGGTAAAGATCATCACAACAGAAATGATGATAAATGACCACCCGGAAATGCCATTTCTTCTGTCTAAACTCAAGCGTGGTTTGGCTTGCTTCATACCTGTCTCACTCCTCTCTGTAGGTAATACTAAATAGAACCTTGAGTGCTGACCGAACCCCCTTTCATTGTGGCGAGGGAGCCGATCAAACCTCAAGGCTCTGGGTGGTTTATCAGGAAATGATGATTATTTAACTTGTGTTTCCGCTTGGCTCTGAGCATCCTTCAGGACACTATCAATTTCCTTACCGTTCAAATAGTTCTGCATTTCAACGGCTAAGATATCTTCAATCGCATAGGTGTGCATACCATAATTCACATTTGGAATTTTCTCTGTCCATAATGCAAAATCAGCATATATTTTTTGTCCTGAGAAGAACGGATCCTCTTGCGAATAAGCATCTCCTGTAGAAGCCGCTTTAAAGGTACTTACTACACCAATATCTTTTAGTAGTTTTTGATACATTTCAACGTTACTACCGAATGTTGAAGCTAAGAAATCCGTTGCTGTCTCTGCTCCTGGAACATTCATCACATACCATGAGCTTCCTCCAAGGTTAGAGGCATTCACAGACTTAGCATTACCCGGAAGTTTCGGGAACGAAGCTACTGCCCATTTGCCTGATTGTGAAGCTTCTTGCTTAATGGAAGGTGTAATCCAGTTCCCTGTTGGAACTGTAGCTATTGTGCCTTTATTTATAGCTGCAATAAATTGACTCCAATCCGAGTGAATATTAACGATATCAGCTTCCATCATTTTTTTGTAAATCATGAAGGATTCCTTCAGCGCAGCATTCGTTACAATATCCGGTGTTTTTCCATCTTCAGCTAGATACCATGAACCTGCCGACTGAATCATCGAACGGATAATCCCTAGATCATTTGGATCCAACGTGATTATTTTTTTACCTGTTTTTTCTTTGACAGCTTTACCAATCTCAATGTATTGATCCCAATTCAGATTCTCCATATCTTTAGCCTTGTAACCTGCTTGCTCTAAGTAGTCTGTTCTGTAGTACAACCCTGTTGCACCTGAGTCAAAAGGTACACCATATTGCTTACCATTCAGACTTGTAGGACCAAGTTTGTATTCTGCGAAATCCTCTGGCTTGATACTTCCCGACAATTCATGAAAGGCATCTGGGTAAGCACTGAGAAAGCTCTGAGCACGATAGTCTTCAATCAGTACGATATTCGGAAGACCGCTTGTAGTACCCGAGTTGAGTCCTGTATTTAATTTCTGAATAATATCTGCTTGTGCGTACTCTATGATATTCACTTTCACATCAGGGTCTGTTGCACTATATACTTCTTTAGCGGCTTCTAGTGCTGCGATGTTGAATGCTGGATCCCATGCCCAGACTGTTATTTCTTTACTTTTCCCTGCAGCTTCACCACCGCTCGTGTTGGATTCTTCTGATTTCGATGAACAGGCACTTAATACTAATACACTTGTTAGAAGAACAACACTTAACTTCTTCATTTTCATCAACCCCCGTTGAGTATTATTTTGATAACCTTTACTGAAAGCGTTTGCTTTCCATGGGATTAATCTTACCTTTTCTCTAGAATCGATCGTTAGGAATATCTTTACGATCATTTGTCAATTTTTCGCTATATTGTAATCGCTTACTTAAACGATTTGTACTTTCTTTGGTTTCTATTACTATCTTTATAATTTGATCAACGGTAACGTTATTTTCACCCGTGTTCCATTTCCAAGTTCGCTCACAATGCTGACTCCATATTCTTCTCCATACAACAATCGGATACGATCATGTACATTCTTAATCCCAATCCCACTGAACATTTGCCGACTCTTCTTCGTATTAAGGAAAGCATCCTCTGAAGGGAGTCCTTCGATTCCATCACCACTATCCACTACCTCACAATAAAGAGCCTGTCCGTCTGTTGACACTAGTACATGAATGTAGCCGCTACTTTTTACGTTAAAACCATGAAAAAAGGCATTCTCAATAAAAGGCTGAATGATCAGCTTCGGAACATGGTAGTCCATGCACTCGGGTGCAACGAAATAACCAACCTTAATACGGTCACCATAACGAGCATGGTTAATAAACACGTAGTGTTTCAATATTCCGAGCTCTTGCTCCACCATAATCGTCTCGCTGACATTACTGATCGTGTTTTGCAACACCGATATTAATGAATGAATCGTTTCCGTCGCCTTCTCCTTACTGCCTTGTTGTACTAATGTTTTGACGGATGCCAATGTATTGTATAAGAAATGCAGGTTAATCTGTCGTTGTAATGCTGCAAGTTCTGCATTCCGCTGTCCTTTTTGCGTCTCTACAAGCTTGTCTACATAATCGTGGAGCTCATCAACCATATAATTAAACGCCTGACCGAGTTCTCTTATTTCATAACTTCCCGTCACCGTGATGTGATTGCCGAATTCATTATGTGTCACATTGGACATTTGAAGAACAAGCTTCGTTAGTGATTTACTGATTTGTCTAGTGATGAGAAATACGATCGATAATGCGATGCCTACGATAACGATACCAATGAGCGTCAATGTCTTAGTATCAATCATTTGCCCAAGGGCTATTTCTTTATCGATTGTATTCACAATATAGAAATCATACGTAGGGAGATTATCCGATATCACAAAACTATCCTTACCTTGCACACTTACATTTAAATAATCTGAAGCTTCCGTATCCATTTGTTCTGCATAATCCAGCAGTTCTTGGCTCATATAGCCAATTCGATCCTGTCGATTACTCGAGACGATCATCCCATTTTTATTAAGG
The DNA here is from genome assembly GCF_001637225.1 of Paenibacillus antarcticus. Taxonomy (GTDB): domain Bacteria; phylum Bacillota; class Bacilli; order Paenibacillales; family Paenibacillaceae; genus Paenibacillus_AQ; species Paenibacillus_AQ antarcticus. Next base: position 276,929 of record NZ_LVJI01000016.1, on the reverse strand, counting down.
ATGAACACATCGTTACCAAGGCTTGTGTAACTATCGAAGACTTGACCGAAGTCGCGCTCCTTCATGCTGATATATATCGTTCCATAAACATAACCGGTAGAGCGGTCTAATAAGGCTTTGGATGCAACAATCATCGGCTCTCCTAGACCATTCGTTCCCGTAATTTCTTTATAATCTTGATAGATCAGTCGTTTCGGATCTTTATGACTATTTAGAGTAAGTGGGTGCTGCTTCAGCTTCTTATCATCCATCGACAAATAAGAGCGATCGGTTGAGTACACTCGACCATTCACTCCAGCAATTGTGATTCCCACCTCATATGCATCTAAATTCGATTTGAGCTTCTTCATCTGCTCAGACATGTTGAAATACGACTTCGCGGTACTTAGCGAATCTGCATCCCCTTGCGTCAAGAAGCTCTTCATCGCCCCGCTCTGATTGGCATTACTTACGACCGTTACGATGGCATCATTGTATGATTCAAACCCACTCTTAATCTGATTGAGTACTTTCGTATTGGTAATACTAAACGTTTGCATAAACAAATCTGTCGACATATGAATGACGGTCCATGATATGGCTACTGAGACGGCAATAATACTCACAACCATGACCATGAACATTTTCGTAAACAACTTCAAATTTTTAAATTTATCGAATAAAGTCCTCATCACATTCACTTCACTTGCTTCTTGTATTTTTTGCGACGATAGGAGCTTGGAGAATCTCCTGTATATTTCTTAAACACTTTGCAAAAGTAACTATGGTCAGAGTATCCCACCCTACCACTGATTTCTGAAATGGTAATGCTATCGTCATTCAACAATTCTTCAGCCTTCTCAATTCTAATTCTGTTCAAGTATTCGCTGAATCCTTCCTTCATATGAGCTGAGAAATAACTGGATAAATACGATGTATTGAAATGAAAATGCTTCGATAACTCTGCCAAGGTAAGCTGGTCCGCATAATGCTCGTGCATGTAATCAAGCAGTTGCTGTAGTCGATTGCTCTCTTTATTGTCCGTAGATGCGATCATTAGCTTCACCTTATCTAGAAACGACTGTAACAATCTAACCGCATCTCTCGCATGCCTAGATTCATCCATTTTTTTGAAATAACTATATTTCTCTTCTTCCAGGAGCGCCGTATCTATCTTCGTATTATCTAGTAACGTGATAATTACAAAAATAATGTTACTCAGAAATGACTTGAACTCAAACACATCATTCTTATACTGACCCGCAAGTACCTCAACATGCTCCTGCAAATATTGAAAAGCTGTATCCGATTGCTTACGCTTTAACTCATCGGTGAAATGATTCATATTGAACTTTATATCGTTCTTAGGAACAATAGGTAACTCACTTCCTATGATAAGTGTCCGATCTGGCAAAAAGAATAAATAATCCATCATCTTCAAGAAAGATTCCCGATACACGTTCCCTATTTGATTCAAATGATGAAAAACATCCCCCATAACCCAGCAGCATTCCGGCTCATGCTTACTTATCACTGTTGCTATCGTTCTCACGACATCCGAGATATTTCCCAATTCCTTGTTCCTAAAATTCAACAGCACCATAAACATCTCAGGTTCCGTTACAATCAGATGAACCTTCGTAAGGTCTTGAGAGACATGGCGAGCTACCTCCGCTACCAAGCTAGTCTTATATGAAGCAAGCTCTTTCTGATCTTTATTGATCATATATTTCATAGAACGACCTAGTAAACAGAAGCTATCCCATGGAAATGTATCATGAATAATGTTTGTATCAACATCCGCTTCATACCCAGAAATAAGCTTATCAATAATGCTATCTACAGAAGGACTGAAGCTGCTTAAGGCAAGATTTCTACCACTCAATGACGGTATTTTATCTGCAGTTGCTCTCAGTACAGTAAGGAGTCCTTCTGTTTCTAGCGTAGGCTTCAATATATAGTCCGCTACCCCACTCCGAAAAGTAGACTTCACATATTCAAATTCACTGAAGCTACTAAGCACAATAACTTCAATTTCAGGATACGTCGCCTTCAACGTTCGAGTGAATTCTTCTCCATCCATCACAGGCATAACAATATCGGTAATCACAATATGAGGTCTTACCAAGGACACCATTTCTAGTGCCTCCTTACCATTTCCAGCTTCTCCAATCATTTGAAAACCTTCTGTTTCCCAATTCAGAAGATGTTTGATTCCCTGTCTTACCAGATATTCATCATCAACAATCAACACTTTACACAGATCATTCAAACATATCGCCCCCCCCTGTATAGGAATCTCTATAAATGGGTATTTCATATTAAATCATCTAACCGCTATTTATGATAGCGCTTTCAATATTTTCAATAAACTCAATCCTTATAATACCAATTCAGAGCCTATTTGAATACTCATAACATTATATTCAAAAAAAGGGTCCTACCGATCAACTCACTGATCGATAGGACCCTGCTTATTTTATTATATTTCACTTTCTTCTTTTTCGACATTCTCACGAATAATCTCAACTTTACGAATACGATTTTTATCTTTTTCTCGAATGATGAACGTCAATTCGTTGTATTGCCATGCAATACCTTTGGCTAGTTCCGGTTGTTGACTATATAACCAACCTCCAATGGAATCAACTTGTTCATGTTCAATATTTACGTCGAGCTGTAAGTTGATATCATCAATAGAAGTGTTTCCTTTAACGAGGTAACGATGATCCTCTATTTTTTCAATGGGTTTCTTCTCATCTGTGTCGAACTCATCTCGGATCTCTCCAACGATTTCTTCCAATATGTCTTCGATCGTAACTAATCCTGATGTTCCACCATACTCATCTAATAAAAGAGCAATGTGTACGTGTTGATCCTGCATTTTCAATAGAAGTGATTTAACAGGTATACTTTCCGGTACTGTCATAACAGGTTGAATCAACCCGTTAAAATCAAAATCCAGATTAGTATTATCGTATTTCAAGAAAAACTTTTTTGTATTTACGAAACCAATGATATTATCTTTACTCCCCTTAGTAACCAAAAAGCGAGTGTATTGTTCTGCTTTCACAATAGCTATATTCTCTTCAAGTGTTTGATTCACATCTAGACACACCATATCTGTACGAGGCACCATAATTTCCCTAGCTAACAAATCATCAAAGGCAAATATCCGACTGACGTAGCCATATTCCGTTTTATTGATTTTTCCACTTTCATAACTCTCGGACAGAATGATCTGGATCTCTTCCTCTGAGTGCGCTTCCTCATGTTCACTGGCAGGCATGATGCCGAACATTCTTACGAATGTATTGGCTGAACCATTTAACAACCATATAAATGGATACATAACTTTATTAAATATAATAATAATAGGTGCAGTAAGCACTGCGATTTGTTCTGCCTTTTGAATCGCTAGCGTCTTTGGAGCTAGTTCACCCAACACGACATGCAGGAACGTTATCGACACGAATGCAATAATAAAGGCCAGAATATGTCCTGTGCTTTCAGCAATTCCCAGTTGTTTGAACAGAGGAAACAGGATCTTCTCCACTGTTGGTTCACCTAACCAACCAAGACCTAGTGCAGTAATTGTAATACCAAGCTGACACGCTGATAAATATCCATCCAAATTGCTTGTAACTTTCTGAACCGCCAATGCGTTTTTCTTGCCTTCCATAACCATTTGATTCACTCTGCTAGGACGAAGTTTAATGATCGCAAACTCCGTAGCCACGAAAAAGGCAGTAAGAATAATCAGTACAGCAATCAGAAATAAATTCAGTAACATATCAAGCTCCTTCTTATCAATTGTTGAACCGTTCAAACAAACAGTTCTTATGAACTTATTATATTATTTCCTTCTCTCTGTATCAAACCGCTAAAAAGCGAATACGAGGTGATATTAGACGATTTAGTCTCGTTAGCAAAACCTGATAAGGCATTATCTTTTAGTACATCGTTTTGACACGAACACAGAATCATTTTATGATAAGTTCAGATGAACTAGTCAATATAGAAAGGTGTCACTATGGAAACTCTAACATTTACCCGTAAGGCAATGTCTTCCTTATTACTCTCACTACAAGTAGGGGCGACAACTTCTCCACGAACCGTTATTCAAGGCATTTGGAGAGAAAATCATGAGCTTGAATTGGCACAAGGTAGATCCATGTCGGCATTAATATCGACCGCATTTCCATCTATAATAGAAAAAATGATTAAGTCAGACACTCATCCCTCTTTTTCACTTCATGATATTGTGTCCTTAGGATCGCAAATTGAATACACTCATTTCTCCATAACCTCTGTTCAAAATTGGGTGAAGCGGGATTTCAAAGATTTCATTGGACATGCCGAGGAAGGAAAGAAGTACTCATTGCAACAAGTTGCTCTATTCTTTATCATAGAGGATCTACGATCAACCTTAGATTACGACACCATCCGCAAGTTTTTTCAAATTGTATTTCAACTGATTAACCCTCTTGATTTCTACTCCTCCTATGCTACGTTGTTCGAGGAACTTGATGAACGTTACCGCAATTACATAGGTGAACGGTCAGATTTCGTCTATAAATGGGATCAGATGATTAATGAGGCAGCGAAAGATTATATTTCACACAAATCGGATCTATCTGATGAACAAAGAGAAACGTTACAGACTGCTATCCATGTAGCCTTAACTTCCGTTCATACATCCTGCTTCCAGTCTCTCTCTCGTCGCTACGTCCATGGCATGGTATTTCTACACAATCTTCACTAACGAGGTGTTCTACAACTATGAATGATTTCTTTGATTTGCTGAAATATGCCTTCTTGGGCTTAGTACAAGGTATTACCGAACCTATTCCTGTATCATCAAGTGCTCATGTTATCATTGTACAAAAGCTTTTTGGATTAGAAATTGAAGGTTTGAGCTTTGAAGTACTTGTCAATTTCGCTTCACTGTTAGCTATTCTGCTTATATACAAGAATGATTTATTACAGTTAATTAAACACGGATATCTGTTCCTAACCACAAAAGATCAGCAATACAAGAAAGATTTCCACTTCATCCTTTACCTTATCATTGCAACTATCCCTGCTGGGCTGGTTGGATTCCTATTCAATGATCTTATCTCTGAGGTCTTTAAAGGAATGCTGACCATCGCCATCTCCCTATTTATTACCGGAGTTGCGTTATGGTTGATCCGTAATCTACGCGGTCGAAAGAATGAAGCAGGACTCAAACTGAAAGATGCTATCATCATCGGACTTGCTCAGACTGTTGCTTTAATCCCTGGAATTAGTCGGTCAGGAGCTACGATTGTTGCCGGGATGGGACTCGGACTTAAACAATCAACTGCACTCAAATTCTCATTCTTTCTCTACATCCCTATAAGTGTCGGCAGTATGATTCTTGAGGGATCGAATCTCATACATGACCCTCTAATAGGGACATTAGCTCTACCCTATGCGCTAGCCTTCCTATGCTCGCTTGTTACTTCCTACTTCTCCATGAAGTGGTTCATGGGTATTATGGAGCGTGGTCAACTGAAGTACTTCTCTTGGTATTGCTTCTTATTGAGTGCATTCATCTTGATATTCATGTTATAAAATATTCACAACATAAACAAAGAGAGTCCTACTAGACGAATGAATGGTCTAGTAGGACTCTCTTCTATTCTGATGACTAATTTAATGCTTGGAGACCAGTTGCTTCAGGTCTGATATCAATTGATCTAACTTTTCGTAATCTTCATTTGAAGACTGACTTATTCATTTCGGTCCACGCTGCTTGTCCAATAATTCCGATACGCCAGATCGCAATTCCTTTGAGACCATATCGTTTGGCAAGTCCAATCTTCGCATTAACAGATTGCTCGTTCTCACTACCTAGAGATATACCTAGAATTAGCTTATCTTTACCCACTTCCTTCAAAGCCAATGTAATAGCTTCGTCTACCTTACCAAGTGGCTCCGGGCTTTTCTCATCTTCGAAAGCATATCCCATAATAATCAAATCATCAGATAGGCTCGCAAGCATCTTATAATCATATCCCGTATAAGAACTATTTAATGGATGAAGGACGATACTAAGCTTAAGTCCTGCTTGATTTGTCTTCGAGGATAGATTCTTAATAAATGCATTATAGTCTGAACGTGCTTTCGCTTTATCTCCGCTCCATCCTAAGCCCTCTAAATCGAGTACAACGCCTTTAAAACCTTTTTGAGAAGCTGTATCCACGATAGCCGTAATCGTCTTGTTCTGAAGTTCCAAGTCCTCTAGGTTCTTGGTAAGCTCAAGACCACCATCAACTGAATATACCATCAGATAAGGTGTCGTTCCCTGCTGATCCGTTTCCTGAATAATAGATTCAGGCGTAACCGTACCCGCTGCCTGTGGCCATCTATACTCCTTGCCCTGCGTTGTGAACTGACCATCCTTATCAATTCTACTCCAGCCAAAGGCAACAGAATCGAATGACGAGACCATGGAACGCTCATCAAAAGAAGACAACGCATAGAACCCCATCGTATATATATCTTCTTTGGGAGAAGTAATCGATACTGTCTTGGTCCCTTGATCCCATGCGACAGTTGCTCCAAATTGGGTACTAAAAAAGCTCAATGGTATCAGCGTACTCCCTTGAACCGTTTGCGGAGAAGCGATTAATTTAACCACCTGACCATCGACTAGTGCGTTCTTACTTCCCATCGTGAGTACGACTTGTTTAGTCCCTGTTGCGCCCGACTTAGATGCTGTAATTTCCTGTTTTGCTTGATTCCACACAACCTTAACACCAAGCGCTTCAGATATGGCGCGAAATGGTACCAATGTTGTTCCATCTTTAACCGTTGGCTGTACTGGAAATGGAAGCGAATAATCATCCAACATAATGCTAACCTGACCAGATTGATTAGAAGCAGCTTCACTTGTATTGGTACTTAAAGCAGACATGCCACCTACGACGATAATAGAACATAATAATATTTGAGCAAATCGTTTCATTGTATGTCTCCTATTCTATGAATCTGAATATAGTAGATCAGAAACTACCAACTCTCATTTTACCTCAATATGGTAGATTTATCTATAATATAGGATCTTTAGTCGATATCACAGACTTAGGAGCAACAATAATAGATCCACCTACATCTGTTTAGAGATATCAATACATATCCTGGTCCCTACATTCATTTCACTTTCGATCGTAATGCCGTAGGGTTCTCCATAGTAAAGTTTAATACGTTCATGGACATTTTTCAGACCATATCCCGTTCCGTTAGAATATAAAAGACGATTGATTAGTTCTTGATCCATCCCTTTGCCATTGTCACTTACGACAAATCGGATATGATCATCGTATGTATAGGCTTGAATCGTAAGGATTCCTTTTCCCTCTTCTTTTTCATCAATACCATGTTTGATTGCATTCTCAACAATCGGCTGCAGTATAAAGTTTACTGTCTGATAATAATTCAAGCCTTCTTCAATCTCATACACGACGTCGAACGGACGATCATCATGCATAGCCAATTGAATATCAATATACGCTTCAATATTAAGAATCTCATCTCTGACACTTGTTAATTGCTTTCCTTGATTCAGACTTGTCCGGTAGAATTTCGAAAGAGCATTCACCACGCGGCTGATGTCTTCCGCTTCCATTTGAACGGCCCGCCAATTAACAATCGACAGTGTGTTATATAGAAAATGAGGACTGATCTGGGCTTGAAGAGCTTTCAGCTCGGCTTCCTTCTCCATAATGCCAGATTGATATACTTGGTCAATCAATTCCCTTATCTTTCGAACCATACTTGCAAAGCTGTTCGTAAGTTCGCCAATTTCATCTTTTGAGTGTGAATGGATAGGAACGTTGAAGTTACCTTCCTCCACGATTCTTATTTTCTTTTTGAGCGTATAGATAGGCAGTACTAGCGTCTTTGTAAAAATCCATATAATGAACAATAAGATAGAGATACACACCAATATGATAGATACCATTGCTTTTAAAATATTGCTAGTATCCATGATCATAGAACGTACAGGGGTATAATAATAAAGAGTCCACCCAGGACGCTCAATATTACTTTTGACCAGCGAATACTCCTTGTCGCCAATATCTAATTGTCCGGTACTAGCACCTATGATTTGACTCGCTACAGCATCTGCTTCCCCACCACTCGCACTTGAATAAATCACTTGTTGATTGCTATCCGTAATAATGGTGCCATAGTCACTACGATTATTGATCTCGTCCAATTTCTCAAAAATTCTATCTTTATCTAGCTTCACATGCAGAACACCCGCGAAGGTACTATTATTACTCTTCATAATATTATGTGTTGCAAATAAGACCCCCTGCTCATAGGTCCATGTTGTCTGATTGCGCTGTTTGGCTACTTGGTACCAATCCAAATTCCGAACGTTCTCACTTGGATAGATAAAGTTCCCGATCTGCCTACCTGTAAATTCCGAGTAAAAGCTGACTTCTTTCAACTCCATATTGATGTTCGTGTAGTACCAAAGCGTTGGCTCAATATTCTCATTTAGTTCTTTCGTATAGCTGAATATATCCCCTAATTCGTACCCCATAATTTTCTTAATAATTGGATTGAATACCATGAAATCAATAAAGTTGCTCTGTTTCTCAAAATTCTGTTCTAAGTTAAGAGAAATCTGCTTCACGGTATTCTCCATGCCCATCATAAGTTGCTGCTTCAAGTAAAATTCAGCCATTCGGTAAGAATAGACGCCCAATACCAAGATGGGAATAATAATCACGACCAGATAGGATGCGACCAGTTTGTTCTTGAGCTTCATATCCCGGAAGAACGTCAATAATGCTTTCATAAAGATCGAACCTTTTCTCGATATTGCGTGGGTGTAAGCCCGAAATGCTGTTTGAAGGACACTCCGAAATATGAGAAATCTGAATACCCTACCATCTTATACACATCATTTATTTTGTAATTACTTTGGTCTAAGAATTCTTTCGCTTTCTCCATACGATACTGATTGATATATTTCACGACACTCGTCCCTGTTCTTTTCTTAAAAAGATGACTGAGATAACTACCAGACAAATGAACCTTTCCCGCCAGATAATCCAGACTCAAATCCTGATCATAGTTATTCTCGATGATACGGATCAAATCATCTATCGCTCTTATACCATATTCGGTTTCTGGCGTACGATTTCCCATGGATTCTACATGAGCGTCTGCATCCATATTTGTATGCGGTTTCAAATTGGATTGTATCTTATCTCGTTCTGCTTCTTCCTGCTTACATTCTTCAATAACCTCAGAAAGCACCCTACGTAACTCTTGTGCTTCAACGGGCTTCAGCAAATAATGAAGTACCCTGAGTGGAATAGCTAACCTTGCATATTCAAATTCGCCATGACCGCTGAGTAACATGATTTTCATATTCGGATAGATCGTCCGAACTTCTTTGGCTAGCTCCAAGCCATCCATGAATGGCATCTTAATGTCCGTTAGAAGAATATCAAATTTCTGTTGTTGAACAATCTGAAGTGCTTCTTTACCGTTTCTCGCCTCACTAATTTCGATAGGCAGTTGATATTTAGAGATCAAGTATTTCATACCATCTCTCTCATTTTTATTGTCGTCGGCAATAAGCATTCTGTACATGATGATATCCCCCTCCATGATCTATTTTACCAACTTCATCTTTGAATGATCAATAGTTTTAAATGCTCCACATCGTCATGTGAATTAAATGAAATGTGGGAAAAACAGCTTTCATCGCCACAATTTTGGCTGAAAAGCTGCTTTTCACAAAAATTCTATGTTATTCTTCTGTTCCAAATTCAGAGTAAGTATTCAAGATCATACTCACGGCTTCATAAAGTGACCCATGAGGTTCAATCGCATATAATTCATGTCCTTGTGTCCATTCATATTCCCATGCATACCAATCCATTGGCTCCGGGACCGATTGTTCAGATATCGCATCCTTGAGGCTCTCGATAAACATTTCCCACCGTGGCAAATAGAAATTTCCGATTAAGCCAGACCATTCTCTGTGAGAATAATCATGCAGCGACTCTGAAGACTCCTTCGGCCCCCACAGCGTCACGAGCGTCCTTGCGTTGAACTCGAACAGTTCTATCTCTTCTTGGTTTCTTCCCATACGCTTAGCATCTTCAAGCCATGGTCCAAGCATAAATGCTTTGTTCGTAGATAAAAGTTGCTCCTGCATACGGATGAGTTGTAAGAACTGTTCTGACTCCTTATCGAACGTTGCAAAATCTCCTATACGATAAGCCTCCGAGAAACGACTATAATACACGCGGGACAAATCCGCTAATGCCTGTCGTGTTACATCAGTGAGGTCATATCGATAGCTTTCCGAATCTTGATACTCCTCATAACATGCAAAGAGAGATTTGCATGCTTGACGTACAGCCTCAAGTTCATAATATTCTTTCTTTGGTCCCCAGTTGGACACGCTGGAGATTTCCAGAGATGGACGCGCACATATGAATGATTCCATACCACCCTGCTGTACCGTATTACAGTTGTATACGCTATGTTGTAGCTGGTTCCAAGCCATCCGTGCTTGTGGCGTAACCTTGCCATAACGTCGTTCAATGTAGCCATTTAGCCATTCCCCAACATCAGTCGCATCCGAGCGCCACACGGAGTCTGCCATTAGATCGTACATCACAGGATTTGTCTCAATCCCTTCCATTGCCATCCCAATTCCACTCATTCGTCCTGCAGCGGGATTATGTATCGTAGCTATAGGGTCATGTGCAATCGTCTCTAAGTTACCGAACATCCCGTTCTTACCACCGTAATTCTGAATCATACACCATACCCAAGGAATCCCTTGAAAAGCTTCATTACTCTCCCATGTTGGGTGTGATTCGCACCACAGATCAAGAACCAAGGCTTGTTCTGGTATCACATGTTGTAATATTTCTTTTTTCGGATTGCCCTCCCAAGCCTGAAATACCCACACACCCTTCGGATCATGACGAATCATCTCTGACTGAACACCAACCGCATAGGCGCCTAAGTCAATGCCATCTGTTTTTCCACCTTCATGGAACGGATCTACACTATAGAAATGAATGTCTGTTCCGAACAGCTTTTGTTGTTCCTCATAAAATGCGGTAGCGACGGTAGTATACATCGGATCATCCGTAAGCAAGAGTGATGGTCTATCGAAATTGCACCATTTCCCTTGATCGATAGGTTGTGAACTTGGGAATTTCTCGCCGAAGTCCCGTGGAACCATACCACTATATCCGGGTAGTACAGGAGAAATACCTAGTTCTTTCATGCGTTGGTGAATCGCTTGTGCTAATTGAGCTCTGTCTTCGAACCACCATTCAGGTAACGGTCCGCCCCAAGAAGTCATATTCTGCATCCACTGCCACGCGAAGAATGCAGGACCGCATACAAATTCAGATACCTCTTGTTCTTGATAACCTACTCGAAGAAGTGTTCTTCTCCATACTTCCTCTTGCCCAATAATGCTAAGTGCCAAATTGATGCCGTTCATCGCCATCCGATCGATCTCTATTTCCCAACGATCCCATTCCCAGAAAGGCATCGAATAGGAGAAGGTACAATAATTTAAATAGTATCGGTACATATAAGGTGTGGCTAGACGAATTGGGGCATCAAGCTTAGGTAATTCGTCAGGTAATTCAAGATTATTTCCACACCACGATAAATGCGCCTTGCAAGTATGTTTTAAATACCAGTGAAATCCTGAGGCTAGAGCCGTTCCTGATGAGCCTTTGAGAACGACGACCCCGCCTTCACTTTCTAACTCAAATACATCCTGACCGTTCTCCTGGTCTATCGATTCCAATCGAAATTGCGAAGCCTTTACTTCCCCAATGACTCTTTCGATCATACCTAATACATCCATCTTATCTACCGCAGTAAGCAGCATAGAATACACCTTCCTTTTATCCTTTTAGCGCTCCGGCTGCAACACCTTTAATAATATATTTCTGCATAGCAAGATAGAAAATCATAAGTGGCGCAACACCCATCAGCAACATTGGGAACAGACTCGTCCAGTCAACTGAGAATTGACCCACGTTACGGAAGACTTCCAATAGAATGACGTTATTGTCTCTGGATTGAAGGAACAGGAGCGGATTCATAAAGTCGTTCCACACGTTCAATGTACTTAAGATCACCACAGTAGCGATAACCGGCTTCAATAAAGGGAACGCGATGAGCCAAAATGTTTTGAAAACAGAACATCCGTCTATAAAGGCAGCCTCTTCGAGTTCAATTGGGACCGAACTGAGAAAGAAACTATGAAATAAGAAAATAGCGATGATACTACCCGTACCGATATTCACAACGGTAACCGCAGCAAGATGATCCATCAAACCAAGCGCATTAATCAATTTATACAAATTAACGAGTCCCATTTGGAAAGGCACCATCATACCCGCCAAGAAGAACATGAATAAAAAACGGTTAAACGCATGGTTTCTTCTTGCCAACGAATAAGCAGCCATGGAGGAGAACAAGACAATCCCCAAAACGGATGTGACCGTTACAATCAGCGTATTCAGAAATACGCGTGGATATTGCATCGTCGTCCATGCTTCCATATAGTTGGCAAAGTTCAACGATGACGGTAACGCCAATGGAAAGAGCGTAGCATCTTCAGGTGTTTTAAATGTCGTAACAATCAAATAATAGATCGGTATAAATGTGATCACCGCCGCAACAATCATACAAAGTTCAAACAAGGGGTTACCCCATTTACGCACCAATTTTGAACTCATCTTGTATTTTCACCCCATTTTCTTAAGAAGCTCATCATCACCATCGTGATCATCATGACAGCAATAAAGAACACAACACCGAAGGCAGCACCTTTTGCATAAAATCCTTCATTAAATACGGTCTTGATATAAGCAGTCATAATTGTTTCCGTCGAATTACCTGGTCCACCTTCCGTTAGTGCAAAGATAATATCGAACACTTTTAATCCACCGATCATGGCTGTGACTGCAACAACGTTTACGGAAGGCTGCATAAGTGGCAAAGTGACTTTCCAGAATTTACGCCAGCTATTTGCGCCATCAATTTCCGCTGCCTCATATAAATCTTTGGGAATAGACTGTAGGTTCGCAAGGAAGATAACCATTGCCCATCCGGTCCATTGCCATAATTGGGTAAATACGACGGAATATAAGGCTAAGTCTGGATTACCAAGAAAATTAATTTTCTCAAACCCGAGCGCAGTAATCGCACTGTTGATTAGACCGAAATCAGAAGTAGACATGAGATAACTCCATAAATAACCGATAATTAAAGGACTGAAGACTGCCGGTAAGAAAAACATCGAACGTAGAATATTTTTTGTTTTTAATTTACGATCTAAGAATACAGCCAGTATCAAGCCGAAAGTCGTCTGAAATACTGTCATTAATAATGCGTAAATAAGCGAATTCTTAATGGAGATCATCAACAGATCGCTATCAAATATACTTCTGAAATTCTCAAGACCCACAAATTTTAAATTTGTTAATTTCATATTGGAATAGTCGGTAAAACTATAATAGAACGTCGATAAAAAGGGATATACACAGAACAGTAAGTAAAAAATCAGTACTGGTAAAATCAATATTTGATAATCAAATTCCCTCTTTAACAACCTCATTTTCGTATTCATGTGTCATTCAACCTCTCTGTAAAACATTTGCGACAGCACAGTAGTACTGCCGCAAATATTAGGGTTCATTACTCTGCTTTAGCTTTAATCAATTCTGCTGTCTTTTTATCAATAGCTTGTAGCGCTTCAGTAACCGTCATTTCACCGCTCAATACATATTGGAAATACTTACCGTAATCTTCAATGACATTAGAAGCGTTACCCCAGTTGTTCCAAGGTGCATATACATTTCCTGCTTTCAATGTTTCGCTTACACTCGCAAATTGTTCAGGCATTTCAAATTCAACGCCTTTCAAATAACTGCTTCCGCCCTTGTTGTCGTTCCAGAACGCTTGTTGACCTTCAGGAGTCGAAATTAAGTCCAAGACTTGCATAACTTCTTCCTGATGCTTGGAATTACTATTCGCTGCAAAGCCTACGCCTGGTCCGCCAATCAACCATCCTGCTCCTGGCTCAGTTCCGTAGAACGGGAACATATCAAATTTCAAATTTGCATTTTTCTTCTGAATTGTCTCAACAGCCCATGGGCCAGATTGCCACATTGCAGCCTTACCCGTTGCAAATTCATCAAGCGCTTGATCATAATCAATACCCAACATATCTTCCGTTAAGTATTCTTTCTTGATTAATTCAGACCACTGTTCTAGCGCTGTATTCCAGTTCCCATCAAGCTTAGTTTTACCTTCAGCATATTGAACATCGAAATCCTTATTCTCAGGTTTAGCTAAGAAATCATTCATTACGAAGGCCATTGAAGATTTCATCATCGGTTCCCAAGATTTAGCACCCATAGCCTGCGGCTTAACCCCGTTCTTCTTCAATGTTTCGTGAAGCGCTAGTTCTTCTTCAAACGTTGTTGGTGGCTTTAGATTCAATTTGTCGAAAATTTCTTTGTTGTAGAACATTCCTTCAAACCAACTAATACCTGGAAGCGCATACAATTTACCGTCAACCGAGTATACATTTTTCCCACCGTCATTATAACGATCTGCTAACGAAGAAATATCCTTAATGTATCCTAGCTTCGCATATCTTGAAGCTGTATATGGATTGGTGGAAATAATATCTGGTCCTGCTCCTGCTGTTAGCTGCGTTTCGATGATGTTCTGATATTGTTTGTTATCAATAAATTGGTATTCGACTTCAATGTTCGGTAATTTTTCTTTCACTAGATCTAGAAGCGTCTTAACGCTTTCCTCTTTGTTCCAGTAAGCGATTCTCACTTTAACTTTTTCTTTCTTCTCGCCTTGATCAGCTGTCGGTTCGTTCTTCGCTCCAGAACAACCTGCAAGTGTCATCGAAAGTACGGTTATTGCAGTGAGTAGTAACATATTAACCTTCTTCATGGTGAGACCCCCTTGTTTTCTATATTTCTTTCAGCTCTTTCATAACTTAATTTTAAAGTAGTTCGTCTTATATCAAAATCTAAATTTTTTTGGTTCATTATGAATAATCAGCTTTCTTTAAATGAATGATTATTGCTAATTCCAAGACGCCATGTCATGCACAATAACCCAGTTTGAAGGCAACTGGGTTATTGCTTTTTGTTTATTTATAAATGACGTTACCGCTTTTTTTAAATTCTTCCACTTTCTCTAGCGTGCCTGCTAAGGTAATATCTCATCGTGATATTTGAACGCTCGCTCAGGTTCCAACGATAAATGAAATTGATCTCGCCAACGAAACTATAATTTAATTCCATAACCACTACCCAGTTTGTTGCCGGCCATTAGATACGCCTTCGCACTTCGTTGTAAAGTTGTATGGGCTTCATATTCAGATGGATCGGAACTCACCTTATTAAATATCCGTTCTTCAGCTTCTCTTGCGTCATAATCTATCTGATAGTTTATGAAATTATTTCTAAACTTTATAATATTGGATGTTTGCTTTAATATCTCATCTAATTTCGGGTAAATTAACCAAGAATGACAAATATAAATCGGAGTAATCCCTCTGAAGAATCCCCTTGCAAGTTCAAAGGATTCTTCGACTTGTTGAGGTTCTAGCGGCTCCCCCGACGGAATATGTACATTGAGAACAATTTGATTTTTATAGATCTTTCTTCCCTCTACTTCTAACTCACGATCAAAGGCAGATGGCTGAAACTGTAATCTTCCCAGTCTGAATAACCGCAGTTGAACATGCTCTTGTAGCCATTCATATTCGTGAATGCCGTATTCACCGAAATCTCGTTTACAGTTTGAACACCAAATCTCTATGTCAGTAAACGTGTCAAAATAAATCTGATCTGCTATGCCCCTTCTTTGATATTCTCCATAAGCGTCTATTGCAAATCTCACATAATAATATAAAAATAGCTGACGATGGTTTGGATATTGCTTTACAGTCTCAAAGAAGGAGAATCGATTATTGTAAAACTGTTGTTTGTGCCTATTATATGATTCTTCATCCTTATGAAAATCAAACAAGAGTTTTTGGGCGTCGGGATTAAGTCTTATCCCTTCACAAAATGATTTCAAATTCACGCAAGAAGTCCTCCTACTGATCGATTATCGTATTCCTACTTATTTTGATACGGGTCGCATGGACCTATGGTTTAGAATTAAAGAGTCATTTTTTTAAATTCCTTCGGTGTCATACCCGTTGTATTCTTAAATAACTTACTGAAATAGCGCGGACTATCATAGCCTACCATTTGGCAGATATCATATATTTTCAGAGCATGGTTTTTCAGAAGCTCCTTAGCATTGGAAATTCTCACTTCGGTTACATAGTCAATAAAATTCACGCCTGTCTTTTCCTTAAACAATCGGCTTAAATAAATGGGATGGATAAAGAATACGTTCGAAAGCGTGTTGAGACTTATATCTTCAGCGAAATGCTCGTTTATATAACGCTTCACGTTCGCAATCACACTTCCTGACCCCGCACCATCTTCCAGCCTCGTCATTTCATTGTTCAACTGAACCAGGTAGCTTGCCATATTATCTTTAATGCTCGGTATATTTGGAGTCAATAACAACGATCTTATTGAAGAGTACAGCTTTCCGTCAAAATCCGATTTAACGCTACTGAAGCTCTGAATGTGCTGGCTTAACATGAACATCGTCTGAATACAAAAGGAATGGATCTCACCAACGCTTTGTCCGCTGGAATGATCCATAGCATCAATCGTCGAATGTATAACCGTTACGAGGTTGTCTCTCTGAGTCGGATTAGCAAGCATATTGAGCATATCCATAACCAATTCCTCATCAATGCTATGATCTATCAGCAGTAAATGATCCATATCACTATACATGTTCATCTTCTGTTTATTGTTTATGATGGAATACTGCAAAGCTTTACCAGCCTCTATATAGGCCTCTTTCAAATAAACCATCTTCTGGTGTCTAGCACTAATTCCGATCAGAGCATAGATTTGGCGTCCAACAAGCACAGCTAGTAACTCATCTGCGAAACGTTGAATACCTTGCAAACTTGCCAGCGGAGTAAACAGACAGGCCATTTCATTTAACTCATTGTTAAAGACGTATACCGTTCCAATACCCTCGGCAGCCTGACCAGCGACTTGATGAATCTCTTCTTTAATCGTCGTCAAGGTATCATATTGCATGTAGGACCTATTCAATTGAATTCGGGCCACATAATAATCATCATCGGTTATAGAAAGCTGAAGATGTTGCACACTTTCATGAGTAAGATCACTTATATATCCTTTGGCAAGGTTATTTAACAAGTTATTGATCTGCATTTTCTTATAGTCCTGTCTATAGCGAATCTCGTTACGCTCCACCTCAAGCTTATGGTGAATCGCCGTTAGTAGTTTTTTTAGTTCACCGAAATTGACAGGTTTCATTAAAAAATCGACAGCACCTAGACGCAACGCTTTCTGTGCAAACTCGAATTCACCATAACCGCTTAAGATGATGGTATTCACATCCGGATATTCCTCCTGGATTACTTCAAGTAGCTGCAATCCACTTTGTACCGGCATCTTGATATCACTTATCACGATGTCCACGGGGTGAAATTCCATATACACGAGCGCCTGCGCAACCGAATTCGCTGCCGAAACGACCTGATATCCGAGCTCCTCCCAATTAACAAACCTTGTCAGACCATCACACACGATCGCTTCATCATCGACGAGTAACACTTTATAGTGCAAGACTGTCCCCTCCTATTCAATTGCATGAGTCATCCTACTCTGTACCCCTTGCCTCATAGGTAATCTAACAAGAACAGTGGTACCCACACCAGACTCACTACTAACATTCAGTCCGAAGCGTTCTCCAAAGTGTAGCTTCAGTCTTTGATTCACATTATTTAGAGCTATGCTTTCTTTAAGTTCCCCATCTCCTGACAGCAATTGTTGTAGTTCTTCTAGCTGACCCTGTTCCATTCCCTTTCCATTATCCGTAATAGCAATCACAATATCCGAACTCTCTATTGAACCCACAATACTAATCCTCGCTTGAGAGACTATATCATCGAATGCGTGAACAATAGCGTTCTCTATCAACGGCTGAATGGTAAGCTTCGGTATATAGTAATCGTTTGTGTCAAAGGAACAATCAATCGTCAGCGCAATCTTTTCCCTATTTCTGAAATTTATAACTTCAGTATACGTTTGAGCGTGTGCAAGTTCACTATAGATAGGTATCATGTCTTCGCTCTTTTTGATCGTCATCCGCATAAGTCGGCAAAAGTCTTCAATCATCTGACTTACCTTACTCTCTCCACCGGCTTCATACATTGATTCCCATCGGATAATATCAAGTGTGTTATAGAGGAAATGCGGATTAATTTGCATTTGCAGAACATTTAACTCCGCATTCGTCTTATTCAGCTCCAATGTTTTTTGCTTAATTTCGGCCACATATATTTTGTCAATCAGTACTTTCGTATTATAGACCATCTCATTAAACTTTTCTCCGAGCACCGTGATTTCGTCGTTTCCAGAAGCGGCATAGTTAACAACGAATTTATCTTCTGTAAACGTTCTCATTGCTTTCATCAACTTATTCAGAGGACGCGATATGCTAACCGTTGTCCAATAGGCAACTACGACGGACAATACAATAAGAAAAGCTACAATTGTCAAGCATAGATTACGTATATTAAATGCTGTCTCAAGCAATCTGTCTTTGTTTACGATGTGAACGACGGACAAATCCGTATAGGGAACGAGTTTGTATACCATGAACACATTAGTACCGTCTATCTTTCCACTATAGGAGCCTTCCGGAACTCGATAAATGAGATGATTCATATTTCTAACATTAGAGAAATTAGGCTCAGATATATTCAAATTAATACCCATAATTGCGCCATTCTGACCGAATAAGAATGTGTTACCGCTTCCATAAAAAGCGTAAGATTTCAACGAATCCGTGAGAAAGCTGATATTGACATTCATCACAAGAACACCGATAAATTCACGAGTTTCTATATTATAGATCGCCTGAGTCATCGTGATTACATCTGACATTCCGTATTTAATACTCTCGCTCCTATAGAAAACATCGCTTACCTTACTCGTATCAAACCAAACCGGATAACCGTGCAGCTCAATGGCCTCTGTATAGTATTGACTCTCTCGAAACCGATCTATATCCCTGATATACCCACCGTTTCTGTTGCCAAACTCATCCATCATAGAGTATTGGCCACGAGGCGTTATCACTAGCATATTCGCCACATACCCATTATTATGGGCTATCATGTTCAGTTTTTGTCCAATGATCACCCGGTTGCTCTCAGAGACACCATCTTCCAGCTTACTTACAGTCGTACTATCGGAATAAAATTGAACCGCTAATTGCTCAAAGGAGCTCAGCTTGTCGGTAATTTGGACGTTCACATTTTGGACGAGTAATGAAATAAACTTTTCCATATTATTTTCGATTTCATTCACATATTTATTGTACGTAAACAATGTAATGAAGATTGTTGGCAATATGACGAGAACCAGAAATGCGATAATAAGTCGTTGAAAAATATTGATTTTACGCAATATCTTAATAACCCTATGTGAAAAATTGAAAAAGCGGTTACGCAATACCCCAATCATGAACTCTCACCTGCTTTAATTAATACCTAATATGAACCTGAAATCTATTCTATTATATACCATTAAATCAGGGAAAAGGACTGTCTTAGCAGTCCTTTTCCCTGACTCTATTTTATTTATTGGCCTTTTCATTGAATCCGTCAAGCGCTTCTAAGGTAGCCAGCTTCTGAGCTGCTTCGAATTCCTTGGTAGGATCCGCGTTCGGATCGAACAATAATTTCTGCACTACCCGGTCGATATAAATACCGAACTCGGATTTACCGTAGAATTCAAGTCTTCCTACTGACTTTACATCGTTGAGAACTTGTTCGTACTCTTTCGGGAAATTGTAGTAGTCCGTAATATTGATATCATTTCTGACCATAACAATCGGGTTGCCTGCGCCCTTACTGGCAATATTCTCATAATATCGAACCAAATAATCTTTGGACATCTGAAATTTAATATATTCCCAAGCGGCATCTTTTTTATCCTGCGTTACTTTGGAATTAATAGCGAAGACGCTTCCCGCAATCGCTGTCTTGGTAGAGCCAGATGGGCCCGCAGGAGGCAACATTAGACCAATATCCTCTGGCTTCATACCAAGAGATATCACCCAACTTACCCAATCTCCTGCAAACGGCATCATCCCTATTTTACCTTGGGCGAATTTACCTACTACCTCGTCGAATTTAAGCGTGAGATCCGATTGCAACACTTTTGTGGAACGCAGCTGCTTGTAGAAGTCCGCAGCCTTAATTACCGCAGGATCCGTAAATGTCAACTCGATCGTGCCGTCTTGATTTTGTGTCGTCAAGTCACCGCCTGCCTGCCAAACATAATACTGGAAGAACCATTCCGTCCATTCGGCCGCCAGAGTAGAATAGCCCGCGACTTGATTGGAAGGATCATTGATCTTCTTCGCAATTTCGACGGCATCGTCCCATGTTTTTGGAAGCTCAGTTATGCCTGCCTTAGTAAATAGCGCTTTATTATATCCAAACAGCATCGGTGCAACTATTTGAGGAATACCTTGAAGCTTGCCGTCCGAAGTAAACATATCTACATATTCTTTGCTGAAGTTGTTCCATTCGTCCCACTTGTCAACATACCCGTTAAGTGGTTCCAGAATGCCGGCTTTCATGTACTTATCCATCATCGTGAACGATACGTTCACGAAATCAGGCGCATTACCCGCAGCAACTGCCTGGTAGAATTCATTTCCGGGATCGCCTTCCTTGACAACCTTATTAAAGGTGATATATGGGTGGCTGTCCAAGAATTCCTTTTCTGTCTGCGCTGTAAAATCATCCTGCTCTCGACTTGTCACCCACATCGTGAGAGTTACTGGCTCTGGATCTTTAGCTGACTCTGCAGGCTCTGTTGCGGATGGTGCAGGAGTAGATGACGATTCATTGCTGTTTCCACTCCCTCCGCAAGCGCTTACAGTAGAAACAACTAACAAGACTACAAATAATGTGCTAAGCATTCTTTTGAACATCTGATAGACCTCCATTTTTTTAGGATTTCATAAAGCAACATCAGTGGTGTGATTAGAAGTATAGCTCACAGTTCTCCAAAGAAATATGTATCAAATTGAACATAATGGTATCTAAAATCAACTTCATGATTGCACTTTTAATATTATAACAACGCCTACATCCAAGCTCATGAGGAAGTAGAAAATACAGCTCATAGATGTCAATTATGTATCGTTTCAATTACATCCATCCCTTGGTACTCTATGAATGCAGCATCATTACTATATATATGGAGGTCTCTTACGGTGGTTAACTTATCGCAAACACGATTACATTCGAGAGGATACTTTTGGAGAAATAGGTTAGCACCATGGCTTTTACTCGCGGCGCCTATTCTACTGACAGCCTGGCTCAAGTATTACTTAATTATTAAAGCATTTTATATTTCGTTATTTGACTACGATCCCATTAATACTCCTGGTAAGTTTGTCGGCTTTGCCAATTATTCTCGCATGTTCTCTACGCAATACTATTGGGATGCTTGGAACAACACCTTTATTTTCCTATTTCTAAGTATCGCCATGACATTTTTTATTCCTATTATACAGGCTTTATTTCTGAACGAAATCATTCGCTGGAAACATGTGTTTACAACACTCTATATTTTACCGGCACTCATTCCGACTGCCGTCAACGTCATCATCTGGAAGTGGATCTGGCATCCTGATTACGGTGTCGCGAATCAAATCCTCAAGTTTTTCGGTGGGCAGCCCCAAGCATGGCTTAGTGATCCGGCTTGGACGAAATTTTGCATTATTTTCCCAGG
Organism: Paenibacillus antarcticus; assembly: GCF_001637225.1. Classification (GTDB taxonomy): domain Bacteria; phylum Bacillota; class Bacilli; order Paenibacillales; family Paenibacillaceae; genus Paenibacillus_AQ; species Paenibacillus_AQ antarcticus. Next base: position 254,952 of record NZ_LVJI01000016.1, on the reverse strand, counting down.
CGTCTTGGGAGGCGGGATAAGTGTTCTTTTGTACTTGTCAGCTATTCAAGGCATTTCACCAGATATTGTGGAATCTGCTAAGCTCGATGGCTGTGTCGGTTGGAAGCGCATTCGCTATATGATTTTACCTAACATCAAATTCATTATCTCCATCCAATTGGTTATGGCAGTCATTACTGCGATGCAAATGTTGGACGCCCCTTTCATGTACACATCTGGAGGCCCAAGCGGCGCTTCAACGACAATGGGTATCTACATCTTCAATACATTCAAACAAGATTTTAATTACGGCCGAGGATCCGCAGCCTCTACGATATTGTTACTTGTCATCGCAATCATCACTGCCATTCAAATGAAGTTTGATCGTACTGAACGTGATTAGAGAGGAGCCATTTAGAATGAATAAGAAACCTAGCAAATTTGGCTCGGAGCGATTGCTCCGATTCACCGCATACACCATCACAATTCTATTTGTAGTATGCATGCTGTATCCATTTATGTATACGATAAGCAACTCAGCTAAGGATAACGTTAAAATTTATGATGTACCGCCTAAGCTACTGCCCGACCCAGCACAAAGCATGTCTATTGTCATCGACTACTCTAGTCTGGGCGAACTGAGTGACCAGGAACTTCTGGACAAAGCGTTGCGAGATAATGCGCTTGCGATGTTCGCGACCAACTATGAGTATCCACGAGAGTCTATATTTGAAATCGAAGTCTATGGAATGTTGAACAACAAAACGATCTTCTATTCCAGAGCTCACAAGATGAAGCTAGAGCTAATCCGAGATTTCGGTGTGTACCAGAGCTCTGTCGTGAAGTCCGATGTATTACTATACGGTGATCGTTATATCCGAGCAAATGATTCCATTGGCTATCAATTTGATCCGAAGGGCCTTGATCGAGTGCCAGAGCTGGATCATCTTGACGATAGTTACTCACCAACATTGACAAGTCTACTATCCGATAGCTACAAAACAAACGGCAAGTTTATTGGCAGTGGTGTGTCCAATCATAATTTACTACTTCTCGAAAGCTTCAAATACTATTTCCAGTTGCCATCGTATGTGTATGCAGACAATCCTATGATTGCCAAATACAGCTTCTTAACATTTGTGCTTAATTCATTCATCGTGATCGGTTGGGCTATTGTTACACAAGTAATCTTAAGCTCCATTTCCGCCTTTGTCATATCTCGTCTACTTAGTCCAAAGGCTGGCAGCATTGTTCTTCTCTATTTCCTTGGAGCGATGATGATTCCATTCGCTTCCATTATGCTACCTCAGTTAATCATGTATAAGGATATGGGCTTCTATAACAACTACGCTGCATTACTGCTACCGTTCTTATATCCATTCGGTTTTTATATTTATTTATTCAAAGGATTTTTCGACCGTATACCTGGAGACTACTTCGAAGCAGCTAAACTGGACGGCGCCAAAAACTTTTATCTCTATATGAAAATTTGTATGCCGCTTTCGAAGCCAATTATTTCGCTTATTGCCCTACAAACCTTTATTGGGAACTGGAATGACTTCTTCTGGGCATGGATGGTTACAGAAGACCAGAAACTATGGACACTTAACGTAGCACTTTATAACTTGTCTATGAACGGTAGCACCAAACAAAACTTTATTCTTGGCCTTTCTCTCATTACGATCATACCCGTTATATTACTTACCATCATCTGCTCGAAGCAATTAAAGCAAGGCATTATGGCATCCGGAGTAAAGGGGTAGAGACCATGTTAACCTATGAAAATTTAAATATTCAGATTGATCTTCCTCAAAGTAATAACCAGATAACTGTTAACGTGCATGATTTTGGAGCATCAACCCAACAACAAGTGTGCAATCAGCAGCCCTTTCAACAAGCGATCGAGCATTGTAAAGCCATTGGTGCTTCGAGTCTCTTCATTCCGAAAGGAATTTATTATTTTCATTCTGACCCACCTCATGGGGCTTATCTTACCCTTGATGGCTTAACTGATTTCACTGTTGAAGGTTGCGGATCTGAGCTTATATTTGAACATCCGAAAATGTACATCCGGGTAGTCAATTCCACCCGAATTCGCCTGTGTAACCTTGTTCTAGATTGGAACTGGGAGCTCGCCCCGCTATCTAGCGTGGGCGTAGTTACACACCTCGAGACGAATGGTGCTTACTTCGACATGGCATTCCCAACGTATCAAGAAATACCCGAGAATTGGCCGATCCGCATCGTCGGCCCCTATGACCCTGTCCTCTATTCCCCCGGAACGCCTGGAGGCATCGAATACCGTCCTTACAAAAACGAGCATGCAATAACAAGCGATCAAGAAGAAACAGATTCGCAAATGCAACAGCTAGTGAGAGAGCTATCGAATGTAATTCTCGGCATAGAGAAAATACACTCCAACACGATGCGTTTCTATACTACGGACTCCGATTGGACCGCTCAGCGAATGAAGCAAGGTCAATGCTACAATTTACGGCATTATGAGTATGATACGGTAGCCATCTTCTTGTTCGATAGCAGCCATATTACAGTTGATCATGTCATACTTTACTCATGTCCTGGAAGCGGCTTTGTCGGTAATGGAAACATCCATCACATCCATATCCAGAGCTGTAAAGTGACTATTCGTCCAGGCACCGATCGATCACTTTCTACTGCAGCTGACTGCTTTCATATCGCTAATTCTAAAGGATATTTCATTATCGAGGATTGCGACTTCGGTTATGCAGGTGATGACTGCATCAACATTCATGACAACACAACGATGGGCGTCAGGCGTCTTGATGATTATACGCTACTAGCTTTGCGTGTAAGAAAAAGCTCGCTACTATTCGGAGTAGATGATCTCGTTGAGCTGCGAAATCCCGATTTATCCCCGATGGATTTCAGCTCTGAACTAACCGGGATAACCTACGATGAGCAGCAGTTCGTCTGCAAGCTTACTTTCAAAGATGTACTGCCAGAGCATTTGGATGAGAACACCGTTCTATTCAATCGCAGATTTTCTACAAACCACTTCATCATTCGTAATAATCGGTTTACGAATAATCGTGCCCGTGGCGTATTAATTCATGGCTCTAACGGTATCGTAGAAAACAATATATTCGATAGCATTCAAGGCGCGGCCATTCAGATTGAAGCTGGCTGTGAATCCAGATGGTCTGAAGGAACTGGCGTTCATCAATTAGCAATTCGGCATAATATCTTTCGTAACTGCGATCTTAATGCGTGGCAGATGGCCGTCATTTATATGGGCGTATATTTGCCAGGCGGCAGAACCTCATTCCCCATTTTCAATAATATATGGATTGAGGATAATACGATCATTAACTGCCCTAGGATGGCGATGTTCCTCTCTTCCTGCCAAAATGTGAGCGTCCGAAGGAATGCCATCATCAACTCTAATCAGATTCCACTTGAACAGCATAGCTACGGGTCAAGTCAACAAGAAACACCTGTTTATGACGAGTTCTATAGTGGAGTCATTCATATTGTTAATGCAAGTGATGTTTCAGTCACACTAAATAAGTGTGTCACCACGACTGTCCAGTATGACAAAACAATCTTCGCAGATGCCGACTCTACTCGTAACATAACCATTGAGCATAATGTGGGTTTTTGAGCTAATTAAGCTAATTAATTAAACCTTGCAAGGTACTCAGAGGGGGTTACATGATAATACTTCTTAAACATTCTGCTGAAATAAAGCTGGTCTTCAAAGCCTACACGGCTTGAAATCTGCTGGATATTTAAGTGGGTATGCTTCATCAGCTCGCACGCCTTCTCCAGTCTGAATCTAATGAGGTACTGCAACGGCGTCGTATCCATCATGATCTTGAACAGCGTTGTATATCTGTCGGTGCTAAGGTACGCGATTTCGGCAAGCTTAGCCACATATAATTCCTGCGCATAGTTATCGTGTATATATTTAATAGATTCATAGATTTCTGTACGGCTTTTGTTGGCTTGAACATCCGAACCTTGCGTAATCTGCCTTGATATAATGGATAACAAGTACGACAGAAGTGAGGCAGATGCAAGCTCATATCCAGGTTTCTTATCACGTAGTTCATTCATAATATCTTCGAACATTTCAGCTAAATCATTATTAATTCCTACAAAATAAGGGCCATCTTCGGCCAACTCTGCGGTATGAAGAACCTCTTCCACACCGTAACCGGTAAAATGCACCCAGTAGGAAATAAACTTCCGTTCGGCGTAATGACCGTAGTACTGTTCTTCATGTGGGCGATATACAAATAGACTTCCGGGTTGCAATATATGTTCTCGCCCCCTACTACGTACTGTCATCGGTCCGAAATAATTATAAAAGAGATAAAAGTCCTTACGCCCTTCTTTCCTATGAGACATTTTAAAATAAGCCTCGTACTCGTAAAATCCAACGGAATTTACGAGTAGATGGCTGCTTAGATCAAGAGTTCCCCTATCATCTTCATCCGCTATTCGATATGCGCTTGAATATTTCATCTCGTCACCTCTTTAAATATATTCTAGCATAATCACAGATAGATACGTGAATTGTCCATATTCACAAGGGAAATATACATATGGTTTTCACTTCGCAGGTTCTATACTTTAACTATCAAATACTTAATTTAAATGGAGGCCCTTCATGAATATTTCACTGGGTTTAGAGGATGCAAGCTATAAGTATGTACATGGTGCAGTGAACAATTTCAAGCTCCCTTTTGACGAGAATAAGGAGACATCTCTTGTATGCGGGAAGAATGACCGTGCTGCCGTTCAACTTCTTGTCTATTCCGAGCAAGAAATGTTGATATCAGTCAATGAAGATGCTTGCTTCTATGAAAGAAGACCCATCGATATTGTCCGCGTACATGTTGAAGTACCTGGTCTAAAGGAAGGAAGCATTAAAGCTAATCTTATTGGTCTTGTGGAAGATGATGATCGGCAATTAAAGTCCGATATCATTCTGCAGCAGCCGTTCATCCATGTTGATGGTAGAAGAGTACAACCTATCTGGATCGAAGTAGAGATCGATAAAGATGTTGAGCCTGGAACTTATAATCCTCAGATAAGCGTATTTGGACATCGATTGTTCGAAGACGAGGTCATCATTAGACAGCTATCTTTCGACATCCAAGTCGTGAATACAACCCTTACCGATGCGTCGGATTATTCATTCAACCTGAATTTATGGCAACACAATTCTAATATCGCGAGAAAATACGACTTAGCCCTGTGGAGTGATGAACATTTCTCCATCATGGAGAACTATATCTCCTCCTTGGCTGATCTTGGGCAGAAGGCTTTATCGGTTATCGTCTCGGAAATCCCTTGGTCAGGGCAATCCTCAAGTTATGATCGAATCGATCCCGCGAACATGTTCGAATATAATATTGTAAACGTATCGCTCTTAAGAAATGGCAAATGGTCCTTTGACTTCAATGCCTTGAATCGATATGTGGAATTAGGAATGAAGCATGGAATAACACAAGAAATCGAAGTGTTCGGATTGCTCAACATTTGGGTTCTTGAAGATGCTGGTCTCGGAAGTGTTATTGAAGATTATAATGATGCCATCCGAATTAGATATTGGGATGAGAGCACGAATACCTACAAGTTTGTGAAGTATAAAAAAGATTTAGAGAAATATGTTCAAGCTTTAGAACAAAACTTCATCGATAAAGGCTGGATCGATATCGTGAGAGTCATCGCTGATGAACCCTCAGATACGGAAATCTTCACTCACAGACTTAACGAGCTTAAACAAATGGCACCCTCTTTTAAATATAAAGCAGCCATTAATCATGCTTCCTTCATAGAACAAGATATTGAAGGAATTATGGATTATATCCCGGTTCTAGATTGCATTGCTAATGAATTCGAGAGAATTCAGGAATTGAAGAACCAGATCAAAGGAAAAATGTCCTATTATGTCTGCTGTGTTCCTGAAATTCCTAACACTTTCATACGCTCACACTTGTTAGAGAGCAGACTTATTCCTTGGCTCGCCTTCCACATGAACATCGATGGTTTCTTAAGATGGAATTATACCGTGTGGCCTAATGATCCATTGAATAAGATTTCCTACCATTACCCTTTCTTCCCAGCGGGTGATACTAACTTCGTCTATCCCGGTAGGAATGGTCACCCCCTACTATCCTTACGATATAAATTATTACAAAAGGGTATTCGGGATTATGAAATTTTCAATAGCTATATCAATCAAGGCGGAGATCGCGAGAAGATACAGCAAAAGATGAAAAATGTATTCTTATGGACAACATTAAATGAGCTTCATCCGAGCGCAAGAAAAACAAAGGAAGAACTCTTTTCATTACAGAATAAGGACTACGAGGACATCATCTCTGAGATTCTTACTGAAATCGTAAAAGGAGAGGCTATATGAGAATTGGAATAGCTGGTTATGGGCTTCGCCTTAAGCATCTTCATGTCATGCTATCCACAATGGATGCTGATTGCCATATCGTTGCTATCGCAGATCCTCGTCATGAGGAGATTAAAACAAAATTGGGTGCTGAATCGGAATCTATCACGTTTTTTGAAAATGCAGATGAAATGCTTGAGCAGATGCAATTGGATGGCGTCATGGTAGGTACACGATGTGATCTTCATACGGAAATCGCACTTAAAGTGCTGAAGAGAAATTTACCGCTATTTCTCGAAAAACCGGTAGCAACGAACTTAGAAGATTTAATTTCATTAAAGGCAGGATATGAAGCTTCGAAATCACCAGTTGTCGTCTCATTCCCTCTTCGTCATACCGAAATGATCAGACTGGCCAAGGAAATCATTGATTCTGGCAAAATCGGCACCGTAGAGCATGTACAGGCAGTGAATAACGTTCCCTACGGAGGTGTCTATTTTCACAGTTGGTATCGAGACGAACAAATTACCGGAGGTTTATTCCTGCAAAAGGCAACACATGATTTCGACTATATTAACTATTTGATTGGATCTAATAAGCCCTTATCCGTTTGTGCAATGAAATCGAAGCAGATCTTCAAAGGAAACAAACCCGCCAAACTCAAATGCACGGAATGTGATGAAAAGTATACTTGCGCTGAAAGTACGATCGTTAGTCAGATTGGAGAGTATTGTTGCTTCGCTGAAGATACTGGAAACGAAGATTCGGGCAGCGCACTTATTCGATATGAGTCCGGGATGCATATTTCCTACTCACAGAACTTTTTCGCACGTCGAGGAGCAGAGAAACGCGGAGCGCGTTTGCTCGGTTATAAGGGAACTTTAGAATTTGATTGGTATACGAATAAATTAGAAGTTTATATGCATCATGATGCTAGGGTTGAAACCTATCAGCTTGATGCGAATACTGAAGGACATATGGGCGGAGACAGAAAGCTTCTCCAAAACTTCATCCAAATTATGCGAGGGCAAGATCCGTCTCAAAATTCGTTAGATGATGGTTTGATTAGTGCATTATTGTGCTTAAAAGCGAATGAATCAGCCAACACCAACACGTTCTGCAATATAAATTGGGAACGATAGTTAATCATAAGTAAAGGCTATCCTGTCACAACCATTATCATGGTCGCGATAGAATAGCCTCTTTTTATAATTAATGCTTATTACTGCTTATAAAACTCAACATCATCAAACACGGCCCAATCTCCAGTCCCACCTTTATAATCTGTAACAAAGCCATATTCAATCTGTCCATTAGTTACATTAATATTAGATATGACAATCTGATTCCAGCCAGTACCATTAACGTTAGTTGAACGTTCTATATCGCCGTAATCCTTGACATACATCTTGCACGAATTATAATTCGTTGTACTGCTCTTGGCAACCCAAGCCTTCATCGTATAGAGTCCATTTTCCAATCCAATTTTCTTCTGATACGTGTTTACAACGAAAGGCTCATTAGCTGCATGCTCCAGCTTATAATTCCCCTTATGTGTGCCCCCTACATGACGAACAGCATAACTCGCCCCTATATCACCTGACTCCAGCCATCCCGTCGGATTCTGTCCGCCATCGGATTCAAAGCCTGGATTTTCGACAGTTGTACTTGAATACACCCTTACATAATCGATCTGAAAGTCAGAAGGCAAGTATGCATCTACAGGATTTCCAGCATGTCCTTCAATGCTAAAAATAACGTTTCTAGGTTGTGTTGCAAATTCCTTAATTACAGATGCAGTATATTCCCAATATTTAACCCCATCCAAATAAAACCGAAGTTTCCCGTCTCTTCGCTCTAATCCATAAACATGAAAGTCATTGTCTAAAGGAGCTGGCGCATTGTATTTTTTATTCCCTGCAACAAAGTGGAAATCAGGGCTTACTGGCCAAGTATGAAGAGTACTTTCGACTCTTTGAGGTGCACCGTCTGGGTCTAAACTTTCCATTATATCAATTTCTATATTCGGATTGCTCCATTGAGCCGGTTGATCAGATAACCAGAGTGCAGCGGTAACATTAGCATTTTTATTAATCATTTTGGCTTTAATCTCAGTGTAAGAATCTCCTCCCACCTGAAATTTTGATTTTAGCACGGCTGAGGTATAAGACTTTCCATTATAATTTTCTTTTTTAGCTGAAAGATTAACGTTTCCACCGGACACTGCAACATTATTCGAATTGAATGCAAAGACACCAGAAATATCATACCAGAATGAAGTGTCCCATTTATTAAGATCCAAGCTGTCAAATTCATCGCTCTTAGAAAAGTCCTGCGTCCAAATGGTACCCCCAGGCCCGGCTGCCGATACAGATGGAACATATGACACACACAATATACTCCCCAACATGACTGAGGATAAAAACAAACTAATCCTTTTTCTCATTACCATTGCCTCCTTAAATTTTATCAGTCTTTCAAAGTTACAAGATCATAATAACAAAAGAGGATGTAGCAAATAAGGACGTAAAATAAACAAAACGTTCTTTATATCAACTTTTGTAATCGCTTTCATTATTTTATTATAAACTTAGTGTTGTATATCAATAGATAAAGGAATAAAAACCCAGTTACAGCATGAGAATGCTACAACTGGGTTTTTAATTTAACGACATTATAGTTCGAGACCGCTTACGAATCATTCCCGGAGGTCCTGTCGCACTTATCTTGACAATATGTTATTTGTAAATGACGTTACCGCCTATTCTAAATTCTTCTGCTTTCTCTAGCATCCCTACCTCTATTGATTCCTGCTCCTCTTGTTTCAGGGCTCTCGTGGAATCACGGATATCGTGGGAAATCCTCATACTACAGAATTTCGGTCCACACATGGAACAGAAGTGAGCTGTCTTGGCTCCTTCAGCAGGTAACGTCTCATCATGATATTCGAGCGCTCGTTCAGGATCCAATGATAAATGAAATTGATCTCGCCAACGGAACTCGAACCGGGCTTTGGAAAGCGCGTTATCGCGATCTTGTGCTCCGTTATGACCTTTTGCCAAATCCGCGGCATGGGCTGCTATTTTATAAGTGATAACCCCTTCACGTACATCTTCCTTGTTCGGTAGACCAAGATGCTCCTTCGGCGTAACGTAACAAAGCATAGCTGTACCGAACCAACCGATCATCGCTGCACCAATAGCCGAGGTAATATGGTCATAACCCGGTGCAATATCTGTCGTAAGTGGACCTAATGTATAAAATGGCGCTTCATTGCAGATTTCAAGTTGCTTATCCATATTCTCTTTTATCAAATGCATTGGTACATGCCCTGGCCCTTCGACCATCACTTGAATATCATGTCGCCAGGCAATTGCCGTTAATTCACCTAGCGTCTCTAATTCAGCAAATTGTGCCTCATCATTAGCATCAGCTATCGAACCCGGACGCAATCCATCCCCTAGGGAGAAAGAGACATCGTACGTCTTCATGATCTCACATATATCTTCAAAATGTGTATATAGAAAATTTTCTTGATGATGTGCAAGACACCATGCAGCCATAATCGATCCACCTCTTGAAACAATACCTGTCATTCGCTCTGCTGTCATCGGAATATATCGAAGCAGAACGCCTGCATGAATGGTGAAATAATCAACCCCTTGTTCTGCTTGCTCGATGAGTGTATCGCGGTATATTTCCCACGTTAATTCTTCTGCTTTACCACTCACCTTTTCCAGAGCTTGATAGATCGGTACTGTACCAATCGGAACAGGAGAATTGCGAATGATCCACTCGCGTGTCGTGTGAATGTTTTTGCCCGTAGATAGGTCCATAATGTTGTCTGCACCCCAACGTGTCGCCCATCTCATCTTCTCCACTTCTTCCTCGATAGATGAAGATACAGCGGAGTTCCCAATGTTGGCATTGATCTTCACCAAGAAATTCCGTCCAATAATCATAGGCTCACTCTCAGGATGATTAATATTCGCTGGTATGATCGCTCGACCACGAGCTACTTCATCTCGTACAAATTCAGGTGTCACGTTCTCGCGAATAGCGACGTATTCCATTTCCGCTGTAATGATGCCTTTACGAGCATAGTGCATCTGAGTGACATTATGTTCTCTCTTCGCTCTTAGAGGTTTTCTTTGAAGTGCTGGAAATACTTCCGCCGTGGTTTTTCCGTTTGCATTGCCATTATCCTCAGGTTTCACTGTTCTTCCTTCGTACGCTTCTGCATCTCCACGTTCCTCGATCCACCCTAAACGGTTGGGCTGTAGGCCTTGTCGGATATCGGTGTGAATATCAGCATCTGTGTAAGCGCCACTTGTATCATAGACGTGGATCGGTGCATTCTCTTCTTCGCCATGAATACCTGACGTTGGGCTGAGCTTGATCTCACGCATCGGTACTTGAATGTCTGGACGCGAACCCTCTACATATACTTTTTGACTTGCTGGAAAAGCTGATAAATTGATTGGGTCATTCTTCATTTCACTTGTCATCTCATTTCCTCCTAAGTAAAGGTGATTTGATCAAGCGGAGTAAAGTCTACTCCATAGAAAAGACCGCATCTGATTAAGATGCAGCCCTTAGAGTAGACAAATAGAAATAAAACTCCATTTCCTCCGCTGGCATTATCCAGATCAGGTTTGACGGTCGATAGTTATAACTATCCTCTCAGCCTGGTCCCACCAAGCTCCCGTGACGATATAATTGCTACATTGAGTATAACGTAATAGTAAATAATATCCACAATTATTATTGCACAAAAGAGAAATTTGATTGAAAGAAACTCTCAGTTTATTGTGAATATAGGTAAAGTCCATAGTCCTGCATTACAGAGGTATGTCCCAATTGTCTTAACATGGTTGCTACATTGCCACGGTGATATGATCCATGCGTTACAACATGTAGAATCGATTCAGAAGGTGACGTTTCAAGCAACCCTGCATATGGATTATCAACTACAATTTCCCTATCTAAATCTTCTTGAAGGTTGATAAACACTTTGTACCTCTCGGATAAATTGAGTAAGAGGGTCTCCATTTCCTCAATATTGTTTGCTTCCAACTGTTCTCTTACTGCGTTTGCATATGCAAATGCTTCATTCATGCTTTTCCCTGAGATAATATCAAACCATCCAGAATCTACGAGGTAGATGTGGGTCATCACCTTGGAAATGGAAGAAAAACCACTCTGAACTTCCTTATGATAAATCTCCTGTGGAAGTTCTTTTATACGATTCATTATCACTCCGTTTGCCCAGACGTGGTAGTCATACATTTTTATTGTTGGACTCGTCATTTTCGAATTCCCTCCTTTTTCTTTCTGATATTTGATACCTCAACAATAAGTAAATATATCCCAAATCCTAATTCTATTCTTATGATAAAAAACCTTTTTCAATTAATAATATTTCAAAAAGAGCTAATCGGAAAATTCCGATTAGCTCTCATTCCCAAAAGTAACATTAGAAGATCTTGACTAGCTCTCTTTAATAGGTGCAGCCAATATAATTTGCCCTCTTGGTTGCTGCCCCATCGCATCTGGCTCTAGCGTAATGGCTACGGTATCGTATTCATCTGGATCAAAGGAATAGTAGACCGCACCCGTGCCTTTCGAGTTCGCAAGGAACGTTCCAGCATTCTGCTTAACGTCCCCTTTAATCAACCATACTTGGAATGCTTGATTGCCTGTAAGTTCAGGCAGCTTCTCTGCCTGTACGACCAGATGCGTGCCTTTATCGTCAATGACGATGGTAGCTAAGCCCTTCGCTACAATGTCCTTCGCTTGTGGATTCAGCTGAACCGCTTCATTCGTCCGCAATCCCTGTGCAGGCTGATTCATAGTCGTAAGCTGATTAGTTAGACCATTCACATCACGTTGTAGCTGAGAAGTATAGATAGCCAACCCTGCTACAGCCGCTGCGAGCCCCACGCTAACTGTGCGCCACAATAGTAGACTACTGCGGCGTGTATTTCTACGCGCTGGTATCCACGAACCGCTTGGCGTCTCAACTGCTTGCGCGGATACCATTCCTCCGCGATCTGATAGAGTTGGTTCTACCTGCAATACCTCTTTTCCCACCTGCAATACCTCATTAGCTAGGTTCTGGATATCTTCACCATGCTTACGGTTGCTCGTCTGCTCAACTACGTTGTGCTCCTCATCACTTGCGTCAACTTTATCTTCCGACACTTTGCTTGTGTTCAACACATGGCTTAGTATACGTGTTCTCATACCTTCTGGCGGCTGCACTTCTTCGACAGCTAAGGGAAGAAGGTCTACAACTTCGCGTAGTTCCTGTACCTGATCTTGGCAAGCTACACATGTCTGTAGATGCGCTTCAAATTCAACCGTATCCACAGCATCAAGTCCGCCCAGCACATACATATCCGCCCAGTCACAACATTCATTTGCTCTCTCATTCATGGACATGCTCCCTCCTTCCCGCGTTCGTTAGCCGCCGCTTAAGCTGCTTCATGGCAAGTCTCACACGACTCTTGACCGTTCCGAGCGGAATATCATGCCGATCGGCCACTTCTTGTTGCGTTAGTCCCTCGAAATATATCCATTCAATCACATGTTTCTGCTCTTCGTTAAGTACATTTAGTGCCTGCTTCACTTCATCACTTTCAGCTCTTCGCTGCACTTCTAGCTCGGTGTCTGACGTTTCATCTGTGAACTGCTGTAGAACTTCCGTCTCGATTGGGGTCTCCTTTGCTCTAACCGATTTGCGCCGTAGCATGTCCACAGCAATATTTCGCGTAATCACGAACATCCACGTTGTTAGTTTCCCTTGGGTTACTTCATACCTCTCACCATGGTTCCAGATCCGCAGAAATAATTCCTGCACCACTTCCTCGGCGGCCATCGCATCATTGACAATACGGTAGGCAAAGGAATATACGACTCGTTCATAGCGGTCATATAGCAACTCTAGCGCCGCTTGATCCCTATCCCTAATCCGCTGCATGATCTGACTATCCTCTATGGGTTCTTTCATTTAAGGGCCCCTTTCCATGATCTCCCTCTATTATAACGTTCGCAAGAACCTTTGAAGAGGATGACTTTTTATAACAAAATATTTATTTCAATTTATGTGATCCAAAAATCAACTTCTTACGTTTCATCAGTATAACCGCTTCAAAGACAGGCGGACAAATAACCATAACTCAAAGGAGAGTGCTATTCATGAAAATTCATATGACCAGAATACTTACATTGATGTTAGCCGTATTTCTTGTGATTCCAGCCTTCGCTAGTGCAGCACCGACAACTAAAGGATCAGCGGCCGATCTCAGATCAGCCCTCGGTAATCTACTTGGTGAACATGCCATACTTGCGATTAACACGATGCAGAAAGGTTACGACGGTAAAGCAGACTTTGCCGATGCAGCCGGCGCACTGAATGCCAACACCGATGAGTTAAGCCAAGCGATTGCATCTGTATACGGCGATGAAGCTGGTAAATCTTTTAACACCATATGGTCCTCGCATATTGGATACTTTGTAGATTATGTGAAAGCAACCGGTGCTAAAGATAACGTAGCCAAACAAAAAGCTGTAGATAATCTTGAGATATACCGCTTGGCTCAAGCTAAGTTCTTCGCAACAGCGAATCCGAACCTAAATGAACAAGAGCTCGCTGAAGGACTCAAAATGCACATTAATGAATTATTGAAAGCATTTAACAGCTATGTAGCTAAAGACTATGCTAGCGTGTACACAACCGAACGTGAAGCTTATGCTCACATGCTTATGACTGGTGATGCTCTAGCTGACGGAATTGTTAAACAATTCCCTACCATGTTTACTGGAGACATTATGAACAACCCCGCTTCCGACCTTCGTCAGACTTTAGGTCAAATACTCGGTGAACATGCTTCAGCAGCCGTATTCGCTATGCAAAAGGGAATCGACGGTGCCCCTGACTTCGATCAAGCAGCCGCTGTTCTAACGATGAATACCAATGATTTGTCCAACGCCATAGCTTCAATCTACGGAGCGGATGCAGGTAAAGCCTTCAACCCATTATGGTCTTCTCATATCGGATATTTCGTAGATTATGTCAAAGCAACAGCTACCAAAGACAACACAGCGAAACAAAAAGCAGTAGCTAACTTAGAGAAGTATCGTCTAGCACAAGCTAAATTCTTCGCTACAGCAAATCCGAATCTGAGTGAACAACAATTGGCTGATGGATTGAAAATGCACATTAATGAATTGCTGAAAGCATTCGACAGCTATGTAGCTAAAGACTACAAAACAGCCTATACCGCTGAACGTGAAGCCTATGCCCATATGTTTATGACAGGTGATGCTCTATCTGAAGGTATTGTAAAACAGTTCCCTGCTAAATTCGAAACAACGACTCCAACTGTACCAACTTCACCACAAGTGAGTACTGTCACCATGCAACTCGGAAGTAAAACAATTCATGTGAACAACAACAAAATGATGATGGATGTGGCACCTTTCATAAAGAACGGTAGTACTTTTATCCCCGTACGTTTCCTAGCTGAAGGGATTGGTGCTAAAGTCAAATATGATAAAACAACAAATACCACTTGGATCATGGCTGGAGATGATAAGCTTGCCTTCTGGATTGGTCAAGACACAATGCAATTGAATGGTATGAACAAGAAGGTCGGAGCAACGGTATTCGTAAAAGATGGTCGTACTGAGGTTCCTCTACGTTTCATCACCGAGCTTCTGGGTTGGAATGTTGCTTGGGGCAAGGATAAGGCAACCATTATAATGACGAAAGCTATGGCACCGGCAAGTGCAGCAGCACATAACATGGCAACTGATATGACTAACATGTCAGCAGGTCATATGTCACACTAATCATCTATTTGTTCACTCACAGATAGTTATCAATTCATAAAAGAAGCGTCCGTGCATATGCGGACGCTTCTTTTATGAATTTCACTGTAGATATTTAATAATCATCTTGCCCATATTCATTCTCCATCACCTGTTGTAATGCTTGCATATAAACCTTAACATTAGTTGATCAGAGTTAGAGATAATTAAATGATTATACTTATAAACAAGGTGGTGGAACAGTTGAACCCAATAAATACAGGAAACCGCGTTCGCGTTATAGATGTGATTCGTGGCTTCTGCTTACTCGGTATCCTTATTGCAAATATGCTTACTTTCCAATATGGCATGTACGGGCTTGATAACATGTCGCTATTCAACCCTACAAGCTTGGATACTATAGCGTATCAGGTATTGAATATTACAGTTGTGGGTAGCTTTGTGCCGATCTTTATGTTCCTGTTTGGCTACAGCTTATATAAGCTTCGGGAAAGCTTGGTAAACCGTAGTCTTAAGCCCAAGTGGCCATTAGTTCGGCGTTTCCTCATGCTCATAATTTTAGGAGTAATACATAGCTTATTATTATGGGAGGGTGACATTCTAGCATTCTATGGGGGAGTGGGCTTCCTTTTGCTACTATTCGTTAAGAGGAAACCGAAAACACTTATTATATGGGGAATCCTACTAAGCTTAGTAATACCGGGCTTAAGCTACAATACGAATAACATGACAGCTACAGAGGAAACTCAGATACAAGCCTATGTCACAAAATCCATTGAAATCTATGGTAAAGGAACTTATTCGGAGATTTCTAAGTTTCGCTTGACTGAGGACCCACTTGGTTTACCGCCAGGCGCTATGATCATCTTGTTGATATTTATTGCACCCATCGTAATGATTCCAACATTCTTGTTCGGGATCGCCGCCGCAAAGAAAGAGTGGTTTCACAATTCACGGTGCGAGAGACGGAGATACATATGGGGGACGGCTACTCTTCTGCCGCTTGGACTAGGGTTTAAGAGCATAGCTATACTGCAGCCAGACTCCCCTTGGAGCGGCGTCCTCCTTGCCGCTGGTGGGCAGATGCTCGCACTTGGGTATATTTCTGCGCTAGCTCTAATCTTATCGTACTTATCTAATGGATCACTGCTCGTATCGGCATTTGAAGCTATCGGACGGATGTCTATAACGAACTATTTGATGCAAACTGTCATTTGTACAACCATATTTTATGGGTATGGGTTGGGTTGGTTCGGACAAATCAGCATTCTAAACGGATTTCTATTGGCTCTGCTTATATATTCGGTGCAAGCGGTACTAACGACCCTGCTATTCCGTTGGTTTAAGAATGGCCCATTCGAGCGCATTCTCCGAATGTGGACTTATTTCTCACGCGATGGCAAGCCACGTGCTTCCCGTAAAGTTGTTAATGATCCAACTTTGAACACTTCTGTGTAATAATGACGTAACCATTACCATTGCAATCTATACATATCCTAACCGTAAAAGACCCGAAGATAGACACATGGTTCCCCAGTGTCTATCTTCGGGTCTTTTATTTGTTATTCATTGGGTACCGCTGAAATACATTTATGATTGCAGTTGCATTAGAATCTGTGGATCTTTAATCTTCTTATCCTCAGCCATCATCACGATCTTAGACAAAATTTCTGCTGTCTTCGGATCTTCATCTATGAAGGGTAGGAATATACGGCCTCTATGCTGTGAATGTACAGGAATGATATGCATAGCGCCCGAAGCTTGTCTGTAGACCATACCGCTACCTAAATGTACCCCATACTCACCCAGGGAACCTTCAATTCGAGCATAATTACCTTCTATACGAACATTATCAATCTTCAAGAGACGAAGTGACTCTCGGACGATGACGGAACGCATCTCTATCGTAGTCAGACTGGCTTCTGGATCAACGCCTCCGACATGCGCGACACTCACGACTAAATCTACGTCTCGCATCACTTCTGAGAACAGTATCGGAGGAACCTTATCCAAGGCTACGCTCTTATAGGTATTGCGATCAAAGAATTGAACCGTCTCAAGTGTAGGCGCTTCAGTCTCCGAAGGAGAGAACCAATCTGCCATCGCGTAAAGATTCGCGATTAGATTCTCCGCATAGTATACCTTCTGTAATCCCTCTTCATAACTAACTGTCCACTGCCTACCTTTGAGTAGGGAGACTGTCTTTCTCGGTTGAATTTGATGTCCAGCATATCTGCGAGAAACGGTTTCATTAGCCTGTTCATCCGCATTGGGAAGGTATAACTCACGGAATATCTGTTTGAATGGCTGACGAAGTTGACGATCGAACAAGTCCTTCTGATACTGACTCCATTGCCCACTTTTATATAAATGAAGGGGGTGTGCAATCAGGAGTTCTTCGTTATCCCCGATAAGAACTAATTTACCCGCTGGATCTAGAAGTCCTCCTGTGGCTGCATCGAAGTATCCCAAAGTCTCTCCAGATTTAAACACTAGCGTCCGCACTAGAGGAGTAATAACTGGATTTCCTGATAACCCCTTCAACTCTTGCAGTGTAAATGTATTTCCTGACTCCATCGAGCGTTCAAGCTCCTTACGTGCTCTCCGGTATTGTTCTGTTAGTTCAACCCTCATTTCTTTCAAATCCGCAATATATTCATCTTTCTTGTACTTTGCAGGAACGGATTTCAACGCTTTACCTTTACGCATAATGCCAATCTCTGACTTTCCTTCGTCATCAATAAGAAGCTGTACTGTCGTCGCCTCATCTAGGTTATGGGGCTCGAAGAAGGATTGCATATCGTCCAACTTTCGAGCTTCCATATCCCACATCAGTCGAATAACATCACCATACCCTGCATTTCTCGCCAAATTGCCAAGGGCTATCTGAGAGATCATGCCTTCACTTGCGCGACGCTGAGCACCGAATTTCTTACTCTGCACAAGAAACTGCTGAATGAACTCATACCGATCACGAATATCCTGTTCACGGTCATCACCTAATGAAATAAGGCTATAACAGAGTAAAAGGTCCTTATTCCGCTTTTCTTCTACCGACTTCTGTATTTCCATAATATCTAGCTTGCCCAGTGTCGCATCTGCGAACAACTGTGATCTTCGGTGGTTAGCTCCGGCTGATATATATTTAGCACAATCGTACAATAAATCGAACCGTTTCTTCCCCACCGTATCATAAGCCTCTTTAAACCAACTAATATCAAAGGCACCATCATTAAAGTCTTGCGCTGAAATCGGTGAATAGTGCGCGACAATCGTCTCTTTCTCAGCAGAGAAGCCTTCATTAATGTGCGCATGGAAATACCACGCTGCACTACGCAGCCCCTCCCAATCTAGATATTTAGCTACAATATCTAACCACTGAGGAGCATACATCGCTGCTTCTAGTAACCTTTTCTCCGTGATATGATGACCTACAAGCATTTGTCTCAAGCCATTGTCATCTTCACCCTCGCGTGGACAACTGATCTTCAGTAAATGACTGAACGTTTCCTTCTTCGTGATACTGTCCCCATATCCGTAGATATAACCACGAATGAAAGTGTCCTGCTGTAAGCCAGATAATATATGAATGAAATGCTCCATACCCTCGATCCGATTCAGTCCCATGGCTAGAGGTGTAACATCAGTCGCTAGATCGCCACGTTCAAGCTCTATCTCTAGAATTCTCTCTACAGCAGTCTGTCGAATCGCAACTAGCTCAGGTTTGGCATCAATCCAATCATATCGTTTAGATGTAATACTGCGCATATGATGGCGACTGTCATGACTCCCTAACAACTCCCGATATACTTCTCCTCTTCCGATCATTCCCGCTTCAAAAGCACGCAAGTAATCCTCTAGTTCAAGTACGGAATCAACACGCTCTTTCGGGCTCATCATATTAAATGCATAGAAAGTATGGAACACTCGCTTAAAGCTGTCATCATCAACCATTCGACTACGGACCATGGAGAACCACGGATTCACCAAGAGCTTGAATATCCCCCATTCAGTGGACACCTTCTCCTTAGGCATCGCTTGCATCACAGTATTTAGAGCATCTACGCTCAAATCAAATGTTGAACGTTTATCACTATCTATGAAGTATGCATGAATAAGAGTAGTGATCTGATCTCTATACTTAAATTGTTTGAGTGCATCTTTAATCTCTTGAATCTGAGCAACAGGATACACCTGCTCCGCAAACTCCTTACGCCAACCCTCAAGCAACGTATGCTTCGCAAGCTCAGCGTAATCCATATCACCATTAGAGAAATAATGATAATACTGGTTCAATGTCTGATCAAGAGGGTCAAGTAAAGAATAGAAATAGAGCTGCATGATTTCAATAGCACCTAAATGACTCCGTTCTAAGTAATCTCTCCATACCTCATGCAATGGATACTTCGTAAGCTCTGCTGTATCATCCTCTTCATCTTGAAGTGGATGAAGCCTTCTTAATCCTGTACCGAGTAGCAATGTATCCTTATAACCAGAGTAATATTCTACCTCATACTCATAGTCACGATGATTATGAATTTCTTGCTCCAGCCCAGAAAGGAACAGAATCACCTCTTCTGTCGATAATCTGAAGATCTTCTTCCACTCAAATTCTCCTAATTCCGGAGCTTCTGTAAGCCAAGTCTCGATCATATTCGGATCAAATAGACCAAAGCCATTCGATTTAGTATATTCATTCGCTTGACCAAGCTTTCCAATCAATTGCTGCTCCTTAGGCGTGGGATTCTCAATTAAAAGAGGAAGTGGACTTAGGTCTTCATACTGCTTCGTTCGTTCACTGTCACCATAAATTTCGACTATAGTCTCTAGTGCAGCCAGTCGTTGTAATTCGCTCTTACCTTGTAATAAACGATTTAGTGAGCTCTTCACATTGGCCTCTGGCTGACGCAACAGTAACTCAATAGCACTTTGACGTAAGGAACCTGTCTTGAGCTTCAACAAACCTTCTATTAGTCTCAACTCTTCATCTGATAACGTCAATTTCTTCGCCTTGTCGAGTGCTTTCTCGCGATTAAGCATACTTTTATCGGATAGCGATGAGAATATAAATTCACGCTGTGCAGAATGATCCGTATCTTTCATGAATAAAGACAACAACTCGCCACGCATATCCGCACTTAATCGATCCTTCAACGTAATGATTGTCGCGATCCATTCACTGTCCATATCATAAGCTGTAAGGTATAACATCTTACGGACGGGGAGATCCGGCGTGTAATGAATATGTGCGAAATCCAACACTTTGGAAGGTCCAGAAATCTCTTTGTTAGTCATGGCAAGGAACATGCCCTTAAGCTGCTCGAATTCACGCCGACGCTCATTCTTATCCTCCAAGACAGACGTATGTACAATCGTAACGCTAGCTTCCTCTTCCCCCCAATTACGGAAGTAGTCATAACTATAGTTGGATAGAATCCAATACTGTAATTCAGGATCCGTAGCATCTAGGTATTGTCTAGCAATCTCATACCGAACATCTCTATTCTCACTATTCACGAGTACGTATTGTGCAATGATCTTCTGATACAGTGCACCATGCTCCATCAAGTGCTTAATGCCACGAAATAAATCGCGTTCTTCATATACCGCTGTAGCCCATAAACTTAAATAGACATGGTTCGCATTGTCACTCGACAGCCACGATGTACGAACTGATTCATCACTTAAGACAAGATAGGCACCTTCTATCAGTTGTCCTGCTACACGTTGATTCGCTGACTCCAACCCCATACCCGTCCATACACCAAGCGCTCTCACGACAGAACTATAACGAATATAACCTTGATCTATGATGACCTTCAGCATGTATAAATTCGCCTCAAGCGTGCCCTCGTCCATTCGTTCCACAATAGATTGTCGAAGCCCCTCTTGTAATCGTGCAGCCGTTAATAGCTCTCCCATCATCACGTACAAGTCCGATTGGTGACTCATAAATATTCCTTTGATCATCCCATGTGTAAGTAACGCGGTTTGATTATCTCCATAAACTACGTCCTTAAGTGCCGCAATAACCTCTGCATTGTTACGATCTATCTCAAAAGCAACGACATCACTTATCGTCTGTGCCATTTGATAATTCTGGCGTAAGGGATAGTCTGCTGTCGTCAAATAATCAATCATTACGAAATCATGACATTCCATAGATAACAGTGAACTCAACTTGTTAATCACCTGGCCCAAGTGAGCTTGCCGGTCCGATGTACGGAAAGGTCTACGTTCGTATCCTGTACCATAAGGGTATTCCGTCGCATGAGAAGCAATATAATCAAAGACTTCTCCCGTATACTCTTTCGTAAGTAGCCTCACAACTTTCACTAGGGGTTCGAATAATATCTCATCATTACCACTAGCAAGTGACTGCAAGGTCTCTGCGCATTTCGTAAAACACTCTTCATCCTGAGTCACGTATTGAATCTGACCTAACTCTACCACCAACTGAGCTAATGGAGCTAAATGAGGATCTAGCCCCTCAGCTATTTCTTGTAATGATGCATAGTAATACCTCTCTCGTTCCTGCTTCTCCATCAATCATTATCCCCTTTCACCATAGGCTTCCAGCTAACATTGTAAACTTGATAAATACAATCTCATCTTCTTCCATAAGCTTAAGTGGTGTCTCCAACAGACTATTCTCTTCTTCACGAATAAATACTTTATATAACCCATCATCAAAAGCTAATAATGCGTTCTCTACTGCCTTAGCTACATCAGGACTTTGTTCGTTATACACCGAGCTGAATCCCACCTTACCATTCTCCCCACGCGCCTCAATCTCCGCTCCTGTTAAGAATGGCATCAGCTGAGTGCCTTGTTGCTTATCCTTTAAATCCTGCACATTCACTTTAACAACTTCCGTAATGAGTTCCCTTAGTGTCATCGGAACGATTGGAAGCTCAATTTCAATTTTGGTCAGTACATTCTTACGCTTACCTAAGTTTTTAACGGTGACATATAATTTCATAGACGATTCCTCCATCTCGCATTTAAATAATCAGAAGCATCTATCCTTATTCTATATTTAACCATATATAAGTATTAGAACTCTAATTAGAAGTCTTATAGACAAGACTTCAACAAAAAGAAGCCCCGGCACATGCCGTTGCTCCTCTGATATGATATTACCCTGCGTTCCTTCTCTCTTGTCCTAACTCCACATCATCTTCTATAGTAAGATTTCAATCATCGTTCCGTGACCCACTACACTATTGATCTTGATTTCTCCACCGTGTACACGGATCACATCATTGGCAATCGCCATGCCAAGTCCCGAGCCTTTATGTAGCTCCCCAGTGTTTGTCCCCCGATAATACCGATCAAAAATTCTATCGAGCTCTTGTTTTTGTATACCTTTTCCATCATCTTGAATGATGATATGAACCTGTTCCTTCTTTTCAATGCGGACAACAATTTTTACATGGTCATCATTATGAACTATCGCATTATAGGTCAGATTACTTATCGCTCTCCGAATAAAGATCTCATCTACATCTAAGGGTATTGTTTCTTCGCTACAATGAAATTCAATGTGTCTATTCGCATATTTGGCATCATTCAATATATCAATCACAATATTCCGAACAAGAGTTACCATATTGATCGTCTCTTTATTTAAATTTAATTCTTTATTCTTCAATCTTGTCGTTAAGTTTAAATCTTCAATAACCTCATTCATATATAGTGATTTACTTTCAATGATCTCGGCATATTCCATCATTTCTTCTAATGTAAATTGATAGTCGGGATCTTTCATCATTTCGGCATAACCTAAGATGGAGGCAAGTGGCGTCTTAATATCATGAGAGATATTTGAAATCCACTCTTCCTTCATTTTATCCAGCTTTTTTCGTTCAATTTCGTTCACTCTTAGTTCATTTGATAAATAATTTACGTTATAAAAGATATCTTTGTAGATTCCTTTAGGTTCATAATTTATATTGTATTCTTTATTAGCCAACCTCTTGATCCCATCAATCAATATATTTAATGGCTTGGTCAGTCTTTTACTGAATAAATACCCGATCACTAATGCAATTAATCCATCAATAATAATGAAAGTAAGGCTTCCTACTTTAAACGCTTTGAAAATGTCCCGATAGTCAAATGAGAAGACATATTTACCGATATTACGATCTTCTATTCCAATAAAAAAACTATAGTTTTTTCTATTTATTTCTTTTCCACTTACAAAAACAGTTGTCTCATTATTTATTTCTTTATATTTGTGCATTTGAATAGCGTCTAATGGTGTGTATTTCTTCTTTACCCCTTCGGGTAATCGATATCCGTATATCTCCTTGCCATTTTCGTCTAATATTTGTATCCAAGACTTATTGACTTCAAGCTCTTTTTTTCCTTGTTCACTGATAGTCACCTGATTATTTGCTATCTCTATGTAATCACGGAACCCTTTCGTAAATGCTTCCGCAGATATCTCTCTGTTTTGAAAAGAGGGGTTCGGTGACACAGAATAGGTCACGAGCATGCCCAATAAAATCAGGATATTTATAATCAGCACGACTATGACTACCAACACAATGGATAATAAGTACCTTCCCGTTAACAACCATTTCATGGATTATTCGTCCCTTACAACAAGTTTATACCCTAAACCTTTTACTGTAATTAGATATTGAGGGTTAGAGGGCTGTTCCTCTATTTTCTCCCTTAACCTGCGAATATGTACCATGACCGTATTCTCATATCCTATAAAATCTTCCCCCCACACATGATCGTAGAGGCTTTCTTTGCTAATAATTCGATTCACATTTTTAAGAAGATATGTTATTAAGCCAAGTTCTTTTGGCCTGAGTTCAATATTCTCACCATTCTTTTTAAATTCTGCCCTTTGTTCATTTAATTCAAAAGGGCCTGCTGTTAATAGAATATCTTCTTTATCCATCTGGATATATTCTGCTCTACGCAATTGTGCTTTCACACGATAAGCCACTTCTTTGGGGCTAAATGGCTTTACAATATAGTCGTCACCACCAATAGCAAATCCTAGAATCCTGTCAATTTCCTCTGATTTTGCGGATAAGAACAAAATGGGGACGTTCGAGATGTTTCTAATTTGTTTACACACGTCATACCCTTCGCCATCGGGCAACATAATATCTAGCAACACGATGTCAGGTTTGTTTTCTTGGAACTGCATAAATCCGTCACTCACCGTTGTCGAAGTATAGATATGATCTATCCCTTCTTTTGTTAGCACTGTTTTCAATATTCTTAGGATGTCTTCTTCATCATCTATAATTAATACCTTCGTACTTTTTAATGACATATCATGTCCCCTTTCCCCAAATTCTCAGTTGTCTTTCCTAGGGATAACTGCTTATATTCTGACTCTTCCATTTTTCCCATATGTCATGAACCGCCATACTCTCTCCAATGGTCCCATCTTAAAGAATTTAAACCATACAGTACTATACAGTAATTGTAACGCAAATATAAGAATAGCAATGATGACAGCATGTATAGGCGATACTACTTCAAGATTCATGAGTGAGATGATAGCTAATCCTATAAAGCTTTGCGCGACATAATTAGTAAGTGCCATCTGACCCACACGCGACACGGGCTTGAAGAAACGTTGGACTTTCTCATTCTCCAATATCGAGAACATGGTTGTTACATATAATATGACCATTGGAATTGTCCCTAAAGCAATAATCTGAGGAAGATTCTCTGCGCCACTTTGAAAAGCTACCCAAATCCAAATCGAAGAACCAATACATATAGGTAACATACTCATTTGTATCCATCTCATTGGTTTGCTCAAATCATTGATACGACGAATCCAGTCTGCCTTTGCTGCCAGAAATCCTGCTAGAAACATAATGAAAATTAATGTAACATCCGAAATAATAAATTCCAGCACTCCTGTTAACGCCCCTGCTCCCCCCAATGTAATCTTCGTAAGGAGCGCAAGCAAGTAAATACCCATTATAACCCCAAGCCATTTGCTGATCGTAGCAACTTGAGCATGATAGAAAGGAAGCAGCAGCAGACCAACCACTGCATAAATAGCTAAGATGGATCCCCAGAAAAACAGTACATGGATAATTCCGATTACAAAGAGAGCCATCAATCGCCTTGTAAAACGCCATCTTGGTCTATCGCCTCGCTTCTCCGCACGTGAAGCAAATATATAAAATCCTACGCCAAACAGAAAGGAAAAGATAGAAAAGAACTTCTTTTCCACAAACATCGCTATCAGTATTTCTATTACGCTATTAGCACCGCTGTACTCAGGTATTAATGTTCCTTCCATGAGAAGCATATATCCCCTTACATTGATAAACATGATGCCGAATAATGCTAGACCACGAATGATATCTAATGAAACAATTCTTTGTTTTTGAGGTATGGATGGATTCATTTCAGCTTTTCCTGAGCCGAACTCGAAATATCCCCAAGTTTAACCTCTTTATATGATTTAACTTCCTCGTCTTTCACGAACAAATTTAAGTAGGCTTCCTCACGAAGTTGCTTACTACTTGTAAAAGTGAATACTTTCTCTATGCCATCTTCATTAAATCCAGGTAAAGTGTATTCATAATGCACGAATTTCTCCCCATTATTTGCTTTGCTTTCAAATTTCTCACCCTTACCTTTAATTTGAACATAATAATTGTCTGTGCCTAGTCTGTTTATATTAACATTTTGTAGAAAAAAGAAAGCCCCCACGACCAACACAACGATTACGGATACAAATATGATTAACTTTTTCATTATTTTTCCCCTTTACTAACCTTTATTTTGTTTTCGTTACGGTTTGGTAATAAGCATTGACTGTCAAGAAGTAGTAAGCGATGTAGATACATGTGTATACGGCCATACAAATCATCACTGGAATAACTAAGTTGATTTGTAACAATCGTGATAAAGCCGTTAACGCCACAGCACAATGGGCTATTCCCGCAATCAAAGGTAATCCAAAGATGAATGCCATTTGTTTGGCAATAACTAATCTAATTTCTTTTTTATTTACACCGATTTTATGCAAAATTTCATAGCGCTCTTTGTCAGAGTTCGCTTCTGTTAATTGTTTGAAATAGATGATGCTTCCTGTTGCCGTTAGGAATACTAACCCTAAGAACCCGCCCATGAAAATCAATAATCCTGATGATTCTAGACCCGCAGTATAATCCGCATAGAAACTAGAAAGCCTTGCTTCATCCGGCATGATTGCTTGAACACCCTTTGTTAAATGCTCAGCATTATCTTCATTTGTGATTTTATATATAAGCATATTTTCTGGTTGTATTTCTTTGGCTAATCCTGCAAATAATTCATCACTGACAACAATCGTAGTACCCGCAGTGCGATAATTGAAAATACTATACTTCTTCAAATGCTTAAATGTAACATTCTCATCGCGATCATTTACCTTTAAAGAAATCGTTGCACCGACATATACAGGCGACATCTGTTCTGAGTACATGGCGTCTAAGACAGCTGCTTCATTTGCTTGTAGTGAAAGCACATCATTTCTTCCTTGCAATTTAGCTATTGTATTGAAATCACGGTTTGAAACCACGGTATAGATCATATCATTGCTATAGAACTCACTATTAAGATTCG
Organism: Paenibacillus antarcticus; assembly: GCF_001637225.1. Lineage (GTDB taxonomy): Bacteria > Bacillota > Bacilli > Paenibacillales > Paenibacillaceae > Paenibacillus_AQ > Paenibacillus_AQ antarcticus. The sequence goes on along the minus strand of NZ_LVJI01000016.1, from coordinate 228,137 downwards.
TTACGTCTGCATCTACTTGAAGGGTGGAAATCGCCTCGTGGTAGATTAGGTCATGGTCTTTACTATTTGTAATCATGCCATTTACTTGTTCATCTATGTTGTTGTCTTCCGCAATAAACATCATGCTGCTCGGATCAGCCATTTCCACATTACTTCTGTTGTTATAATACAAACTATACGCTGCTCCAACTGCTGTTAATGTCGTTGCACTAAGCACTGCAATAATGGTGAGTGTACGTGCATTACCTTTAATTCTAAATAAAAGCTGCGATGTCCCGATCAAGTTAATTCCGTTCCAATATTTCTTCTTGTTCTTTCTTGAGACCTTTAATAAATACACCGTCAAACTACTAAATAAGAGATACGTACCTAGAATCACTGTAATGATTATGATGAGTGGTGTAACTAGGAACCCTATTTTTCGCCATATTGCTGAATCTAGCATGTTCTGTAACGCGAGCCAATAACCGATTCCGATCAATAAGATGGAGATCAAGGCTATAATAAACGATGTTCTCGGTTCTTGCTCCCCTTCTTTATCTGCCTGAAATAGTTCAATTAATTTGAAACGGTAAATCAATCGATAGCCATGAAACGATGTAATGAGCGTAATGATCATAAACACAATAATCGTATTTATGATCGCTTCTAGTGAAATAGTGAAATTCACAATGGCGTTATACCCCATGATCTTCATTAGAATCGTCACAAAAAACTTCGATAAGACCGACCCCAACAGAATTCCGACAATAAGGGCCAGACATCCCATGATGAAGTTTTCATAAAAGAGCATGCGACCTATTTGCTTCTTCCGCACACCAAGTAATGAGTACAGTCCCACTTCTTTTTTACGTTTCCGTGTAAAGAAAGAGTTAGAATACCAAATGAAAACCGCTACGAAAATAATTAAGACAACTGCCGCCCCGCTAAATACAGAGTTGATTTTGGGTGATGTGTCAGAACTAGCCTGAATCGTCTGATCGTACTTTAATGACACGAATACAAAGTAAATCACAATACTAAATATCATCGATGCAAAATAGAGGAAATAATTGCTGAAATTTTGCCGAATCGTCTTTCTTGCAATGCTAAATAACGTCATGATCAGAACCTCCGAGCCAAGCGAGAATATCTAGTATTGTGCGAAAGAACGCCTTGCGTGACAACTGTCCTTTATGAATTTCTGTGAAAATCCGACCATCTTTAATAAATAAAACCCGTTTAGCAAAGCTAGCTGCATACACATCGTGAGTGACCATCATAATGGTTGATTTGTTCTTATCATTTAATGAGCTTAAACTTTCAAGTAAATCTGTAGCCGATTTCGAATCTAACGCACCTGTTGGTTCATCAGCTAGAATCAAGCTCGGATTGGCAACAATCGCTCGAGAAGCTGCTGTTCTTTGTTTCTGACCGCCAGATATATGGTAGGGATATTTATTTAGAATTTCTCCAATCCCAAATGTATCAGCCACTACATTGACTCGTTCCTCGATTTCCTTCGCAGGTACCTTTGACAAGGCAAGTGGAAGTACAATATTTTCTTTTACCGTTAACGTATCAAGTAAGTTGTAATCTTGAAAAATAAATCCTAGCTTATTTCGGCGGAAATCAGACAATTGTTCTTCTGTCATCTGGATAATATTCTGATCATCGATTATAATATCGCCTGATGATGGCATATCAATGGTTGATAATATATTAAGCAGTGTTGATTTGCCGGCACCTGATGGACCCATGATCCCAACAAACTCACCTTCTTGAATCTCTAAATTAATATCTTCCAACGCTTTATATACGTTACCTTTGACACCAAACACTTTTTGCACGTTTATAGCTTTTAATATGGGTTTCATAATTGCCTCCTGTTAAGTCCTATTAAAGCAATTATAATTCACCCACCTTACACCCTTTTAATTTAAACCTTACATGAACCTTAAACTATGTAATGAGAAAACAAATAAAAGGCACTCCTATGTTAGCTAGTCATGAAATGTATAATTTCATGACTAGCCACAAGGAGTGCCTATTTATATCGTTATATAACTTCTTATTCGTTATTGTCCATCCATTGGAAATGGAAACTTCCCTCTTTATCAAGACGTTGGAATGTGTGTGCTCCGAAATAATCTCTTTGCGCTTGAAGTAAATTAGCCGGAAGTCTCTCTGATCGATAGCTATCATAATAAGCTAACGCAGAAGCAAATGCAGGAACCGGAATTCCTCTATTGATACCAATAGCTATGACATTTCTCCAAGCCTCTTGATAGTTATCAACGATCTGACTGAAATAATCGTCCAAGAGCAGGTTCTTCAGATCTGGATTGCGATCATAAGCATCCTTAATATTTTGCAAGAATCTTGCACGAATGATACAGCCACCGCGGAATATCATCGCAATGCGACCATAGTTCAAGTCCCATTTATACTCATCTGATGCAGCTCTCATTTGTGCAAATCCTTGTGCATAAGAAGCTATTTTACTTGTATACAACGCTTTACGAACAGCTTCAATGAATTCCTTAGGGTCACCGTCGTAGCTCGATACCGCAGGACCACTCAATAATTTGCTTGCTGCTACGCGTTCTTCTTTCATTGCGGAGATAAACCGTGCAAATACAGACTCCGTAATGATCGATAATGGCACACCCAAGTCCAAGGAGCTTTGGCTTGTCCATTTACCCGTTCCCTTTTGCCCAGCCGAATCGAGAATAACATCTACCATCGGTTTACCTGTATCAGGATCTACTTTTTTGAAAATATCAGCCGTGATCTCAATTAAATAACTATCAAGTTCGCCGTTATTCCATTCTGTGAAAATATCGTGTAACTCAGCTGTACTTAAGTTCAGTACATCTTTAAGTAGGTGATACGCTTCGCCGATTAATTGCATATCGCCGTATTCAATACCGTTGTGAACCATTTTGACATAATGACCCGCACCATCTCCACCAATATAAGTCGAGCAAGGTTCACCATCTACTTTAGCTGAAATAGCTGTTAGAATTGGCTCTACCAACTCATACGCATCTTTTTGTCCACCTGGCATAATTGCAGGACCCTTTAATGCTCCCTCTTCACCACCAGAGACGCCCGCGCCGATGAAGCGGAATCCTTGCGCCTGAAGATCTTTATTTCTGCGCTGTGTATCAGGGAAATAAGCGTTCCCGCCATCAATTAGAATATCTCCTTGATCAAGATATGGTACAAGCTGATTAATCGTATCATCCGTAGGTTGACCTGCTTTAACCATGATAAGAATTTTACGTGGAATCTCTAAAGATTGAACAAACTCTTCGATATTGTATGTCCCTACGAAATCCTTCCCTTGCGCTTCTGCCAATAGTTCATTTGTTTTTTCTGCAGAACGATTGTACACTGCAACGGAGAAGCCTTTACTTTCAATATTCATGGCTAGGTTTTTACCCATAACAGCCAAACCAACGACGCCAATTTGTTGTTTCTTCATTTGAATAACTCTCCTTTTAACTTCTGTATAGTAAAGTGTGATTTAAGGTTACGCTATTTATTTGCCCAATCGGCAGCGAATTTCTCCATACCTTGATCCGTTAGAGGATGCTTGGAGATTTGTTCGATAACTGAGAAGGGAATGGTTGCGATATGCGCGCCAGCCATGGCTACACGTGTCACATGATCGGGATGACGGACAGATGCTGCGATGATTTGTGCATCCAACTTATGCGTACGGAACAATTCAGCGATTCTCGAGACAAGTAGAACGCCATCTTCCGAAATATCATCCAACCGTCCAAGAAACGGGGAGACATAAGTCGCGCCAGCGCGAGCAGCCAATAGTGCTTGGTTCACGGTGAAGATCAACGTTACGTTTGTCTTTACACCCTTCTTCGTTAGGTAACGGCATGCTTCTAAACCTGCCAGCGTCATCGGAAGCTTAATGGTGATGTTCTTGTCATAGTTATTAATTTTAATCAGTTCATCCGCTTGCGCGATCATGTCTTCAGCTGTTTCTGCATCTGGTGTCACTTCGGCTGAAACCGACTCCACCTCAGGTACTTCTCGTAAAATCTCAGCGATACGATCTTCGAATTTCACGCCTTCTTTAGCAACTAAAGATGGGTTTGTCGTAACACCGGATAATACACCAATTTTATAAGCCTTTTTGATATCTACCAGGTTTGCAGTATCGATAAAAAATTTCATCGTCATTACCTCCGTTTTCCATAGTTATCATTTATATTACTTGTATACGTGTACCTAACTTCGAAAGAACATGCCTACTATACGCTGACTTCTGTTCTTACTTCAGCTACTTCACTTTCGTCGAACCACCAATGATAGCCGTCTTGCTTCAGCAGCTCATCGGATTCTACAGGGCCATAGGTGCCAGCTTCATAAAGATGAAGTGGTACTGTGTTCTCTTCGTATGCCTCTAAGATAGGTTGAACCCATTGCCATGACAACTCGACTTCATCCCAATGTGCGAAGAACGTAGAATCACCTTGCAAAGCGTCGCAGATTAAGTTCTCGTAAGCTTCAGGCACATTGCCTTGACTCTCATGGAAATCGATATTCAAGGGCTTGAACTCCCCTTTGTGTAGAGGATCTCTTGAATTCAATTGAAGTACAATACCTTCATTCGGACTGATTTCAAATACAAGAAGATTAGGCAATGCATTATCATCATTTGCCCCGGACTGCTTCAACGGTTCTTTGAATTCAATTACGATTCGTGTTGATTTGTCCTTCATTCTTTTGCCTGTACGGATGTAAAAAGGAACGCCCCGCCAGAAATAATCGTCAATTTGCAGCTTAGCTGCGATAAATGTGTCGTTTCTTGATGTTGCGGCAATGTTGGGTTCCGATGTATAACCGACCACCGGTTCGCCTTGAATCGTTCCTGCCGCGTACTGTCCGCGGATAACGTGTGATCCAACATCCTCTTTCCTTAACGTCTCTAGCGAATCCATCACTAGCTTCTTCTTATAACGAACATTATCCACAGTACTGTTATTCGGAAGGTGAATCGTTAGCATCATGAGCAATTGCAACATATGGTTCTGGAACATGTCTCTTACAGCACCCACATGATCGTAATAGCCCGCTCTTTCTTCAACACCTACGATTTCATTGGCTGTGATTTGAACGTTAGCAATGTACCGATTATCCCATAATGCCTTAAGAACCGGATTACTCTTCTGCAATACTTCAAGTTTCTGTACCATCGGCTTGCCTAGATAATGATCGATTCTAAATATCTCTTCTTCTGTAAAAGCTTTGCTTAGATTCTTATTCAATTCCCGAGCAGACTGCAAATCATGGCCGAAAGGCTTCTCAATCACCAGACGTCTCCAACCACTCGTTGTACCAAGTCCACTTTCATGGATGTTAGCAGTAATCGTCTCAAAGAATTCAGGTCCTACCGACAAATAAAACATGCGATTCGGTGCAACTTGTAGCTCTTCTTCCTTCTGTTCAATCAATTGAAGTAGTGTCTGATAATCTTCTTTATGTCCTACATCGAGAACACTATAGCGGAATGCACTTAAGAATTGTTCTACGATAATAGGGTCTGTCGCTTCCCGTCTAGAAAACATACGAAGTGATTGCTCTACATTTGATTGAAATGCTTTATTGGATAACTCTCTTCTTCCAAGACCAATGACAGAGAAGAATTGAGGTAATTTCTGATCGATGAACAAATTAAACAAAGCAGGGTAAATTTTTCTTTTTGCTAAATCCCCTGTCGCTCCAAATAATACAAACGTAGTAGCCTCCAATGGTATTGCTCCTTCCAACAGAGCTTCTTTGTTAGCTCTGGTTTCTATTTCTTTAATACACTATAATACGAATATCACCTATACAGGTAATCAATATATTTTACAGGAGCTATAGACCACGTCTATGATCAATTACGAACTATACAAAGTTTTCTATTGGGCCGCAAAGACAGGAAGCTTATCTATGGCCGCCAAATCATTGTTCATCACGCAGCCAAGTGTCAGCCACGCCATCAAACAACTGGAGATAAGTTTCGGCCTCACCTTGTTTTACCGAAATTCCAAAGGTGTTACCTTAACACCAGAAGGCGTAACCCTTTATTCTTATATCGAGAAGTCTCAGATCCTAATCTCTTTAGCAGAAGAAAAAATGGCCTCACTTAAAAATCTGGATAGCGGCGAGTTACGGATCGGTGGTAGCGATTCGTTGTTCAAGCATTATATCCTTCCTTACTTAGAAAGCTATCATCAGAAGCATCCCAGCATCAAATTGCATCTGAACCATGGGACAACACCGGAAACCATCGCCTTCTTGAAAGAAGGAAAAATTGATCTAGGCGTTGCTCGTCTGCCCATCGTCGATTCTCAAATTGAAGTGATGAAGGGTATTGAGTTGCAGGATTGCTTTGTTGCAGGGCCTCGATATGCAGAGCTTAAGGGCAAGGTACTCTCACTGGAACGACTACTTCAGTACCCTATCATTCTATTCTCGCGTAATAGCCGGGTACGCATGGCCATCACCGAACTATTCACAAGTTACGGTTATCAAATTAAACCTGAAATTGAGGTGGGAAGCGTCGATCTTCTCATTGAGTTAGCTAGCAAAGGCCTTGGAATCTCTTACGTCACGAAAGAATTCATTTCCAAAGAACTTGATGAGGGTTCCCTCTTTGAAATTCAGCTCGACATCAAGATGCCCCCTTCTCAAGTGGGATTCATGATTATGCGCAACATGCCACTTTCCAATGCGGCAAGCAAGTTTATTGAGCTCGTGAAATAGCACTATTGAGCATTTGCTCGAATAAGAAATAAGAAGCATCCACAGCCGGTTACACCTGGCTGGGACGCTTTTCTTATGCAATGAGCTATTCTTTAATTTGAGCGAACAGATCGTTCAAAGCCTCGCTCATCGTAGGATGAGTAAAAATATGATCTCTGAGGAGCGTATAATCTTGCCCCGTTTTCATGGCCAAACTCAAGATATTAATGATCTCGCTAGACTCGGCACAGAACAAGGTCGCACCAAGAATCTTATTTGTATGTTCATCGACAATCGCTTTTAGAAATCCATCTGTTTCATTGATTAAACGTGCACGTGGAATGGCTGAAGCAGGAAGCTTAGCTACCTTGATATCATAACCCTGTTTGCTAGCTTCCTCTTCGCTTAATCCAACTCTGGCCAGTGGGGGATCAATAAATACACTATACGGTACATTGTCGCGGTCATTCATATTGTGATTATGATTGCCAAAGAGATCATCTTTCACAATTCGATAATCATCCAAAGAAATGTAGGTGAACTGTAGACCACCTTTCACATCGCCAAGCGCCCATATATGTGGAACCGTTGTTCTTAGATTATTATCTACTTTAATAGCTCCTCGGTCTGTCACTTCGATGCCTGCTGCTTCGAGATTCAAGCTTTCAATATTTGGTTTTCTTCCCACAGCTAACAGCACTGCATCAACATGTAGTTCATGGGTTGTATCCTGTGTAACATATGAAAGTATGGTGCCATCCACGGTATCTTGTAATCCAGTAACTTTAGCATCCAATTTAATGTTAATATGTTTCTTCGTCATCGTCTGATGAACAGCATCTGCAACATCTCGATCTTCGCGACCCATAAATGTAGAACTATCCTCTAAGACAGTAACTTCCGAACCAAATTGACTATACATCGAAGCAAATTCCAAACCTATGTAGCCTCCACCAATAATGGCTATCTTCTTAGGTAGTTTCTTTAAATCCATAATCGAAGTGCTCGTGTACACATGATTACTATTTCTAAGCCCATCAATATCCGGGATTACTGTTTCCGCACCTGTATTAATGAATATCTTATAAGACGTCAACCTCTTGGTTTCATTCCCTTTATTTACTTGTACTTCGTGATCCGACACGAATGAAGCCTCACCATCGAATATCGTAATATTTTCATTCTGAGCCAGATTGTTATAGTTCTTCTCACGCAGAAAAGTAATAAGCTCATCCTTATTATCAACAGCTTGCTCATAATGTTCTTTCTTGGATTGATAAGATAATGATTTAGATGGAATGCACCCAATATTAATGCAGGTTCCACCATACATTTTATTGGATCGTTCAATTACTGCAACACTCCAATTACGATTTGCCAGTTCAGTTGCCAGTGTTTTTCCACCTTTACCAAAGCCAATAATAATAGCATCAAATGTATTCATCACTATAACCTCCATGTTAGATTTATTATTTCACAAAAGAGAATTGTGATAATCTTGATAACGAAATGTTCATAATAGAAAAAATCCAAGTCTCTTGACTTGGACTTTAACTTCCTCAGAAAAGCACGATATTTACGTTGTTACTCCTCTTTAATTCGTGCTAACTATTGTCCAATTCTCCTTGATCAAGTTTTATTTATTTGAAATTTCATCTTCTGTAACCCATTTATGATTCTTCATGATTTCTCCACCCGTTGTCGGAGTATAATCAACCATGTACACGGTAGTATCTTCAGCTGATTCAATTACAGCAGTAGCACCTTTCATACCAGGCATATGGTCCGCGTCTAAGGTAACTTCTGTTCCTGATTTCAATACTTGGTTGCCCGCATCTTTAATTTCTTCATGAATAACCCATTTATGATTCTTTACGGGTTCCCCTCCACTTGTCGGAGTATATGAAACAACATAGACAGTCGTATCATAAGCACCTACAACCGATGCTTTAGCACCTTTCATACCTGCCATGTGATCTGTTTGAAGAATCGCTTGACTTCCAACTGGAAACGTTGGGTTCTTTGCTTCTTTTAACCCTTTTGGAACCTCATTAGAACTAGCATGGTTCATATCTGAATGATTTATCTCTGTATTAATCGTGTTTGAATTATTCATATTCGTGTTCGAATCAGGCTGTTGGCTTGTATCATTTCCACTTCCGCAACCACTTAAAGCAATAACTGTGGCGACACTAAGAAAAATCAGTTTCTTTTTCATTTATTCTTTACCTCATTTCTAGCTTGTCGTTGTTGTTCAAATAAATTACCCGTTATATTATGCCCTTAAACAAGGATAAGGTATTGGCACTCTATCCTACCTATCGTGTGACGGCTGAATTAAATGGCTATGTAGAGTCCACTAGAATCGATATCAAAAGTTTCAATCTATAACAAAAGGGACCCTCTTCAAGCATTATTTATGCTCGAGGACAGTCCCTATAATTGATAACTTTTTTATTTCAAATACAAAGCTTTTCCAGTCTCCCAATCAGCTGCAATATCATTCTTAATTATACCTGTACCTTTAACTTTTGTATTCTTCTTCAGTTCAATTCCATCACTAGGGTTTGGATACTTTGTTCCATTAAACTTCAGCTCGACTCTTTGTGCTGTAATTCCACCACCAGAAACTTCAAGAATCATATTATTCCATCCATTTGTCTTCTCATTACTTATAATGATTGGATTACGAATAAGTGAGAACTGCTGTACTAAATGAAAACCATTATTTTTTTGCTGAAAAATAAGTCCTATATCTCCACCCGTTCCACTGGTATATGGTCCGACTAATTGAACGAAGACTTCCTTAATTCCGTCACCATTTAGATCAATGTAATTGTAATAATAACGGGTTTCTTTGGCTTCACTGTCATCCATCTTAAGTGCTTTAATGATCTGCTGTTCTAATCCCTGATTCTTAACCGTCTCTGCTGCAATGTAATTCAAATCATTGGTTTGCTTCCTATGATTGATATTTATGGTATTTGTCTTCATGTCCCATTCTACACTTTTACCAATTCCTTCTGCAATTGCTCTAACAGGTAAGTAGGTAGTACCTTGTACAATAAATGGTTCAAGTTTATTTCCCTTTGCATCTGATAAATCCAACTTTTTACCTTCCACATTAACTTTAATATTGTTGAAATTCGCTTCAATTTGTTTGGTGGCTCCGATAGCAGATACGTAATTAATTCCTGCTGTTAAAGATAGCGTTAAGGCACTACCTAATACCATACCTATTATTGTCTCTTTGGTTAATTTCATTGTTAATCTCCTCTGTTGATTACAACACTATTAGAATAAATGCACTGCAAATTCTTATGTTATTTACTCTATAACTGCAACGCTTCACATATCCTAACAGAAAATAAAATCAATGTTGTTAAATAATATTAATCTTTTTATTAAATTTTATTAATTAAATCCTTAATCCAAAACACAAAATCAAAAAAAGAAGCCGTGGCACATGCCGCAGCTTTCTTTTTTCGACTAATATTCAGCCCATTTTCTTTCTTCTTTTTCCAAAATCATATAAATATACAAGAGTGAACACTAAGCCCATACCCATTAGTATACCCTTCACAACCTCTTCCACTATCGATCCATCTGTATGCATTGTACTACCTAAGATCAGCATAGGGCCAATTACAAGCATCATTAACGTTTGATTGTTTTTATTCAATATTAACACTCCTTTTAGTTATTATTTTCTTACTTCACAACCTCTAAATCTTATAAGCCTTCATCGCTTTACGAAGCTCTTTAATCGTTGGACGCTTACCGTACATAAGCACACCTGTGCGATAAATCTTCGCGGATAACCATCCGAAGAACAAGATTGAGATCACAAGAATCAGTATCGAAACCCATATTTCCCATACTGCTATTTCACCGATACCAATTCGTACAATCATGGTCGTTGGCGATAGAAATGGGATGAATGAAGCTACTTTCATCAACATGGTATTTGGTGCTCCCATACTGAAGCTTCCCACGTAGAATGCAGCAAGCGACAACATCGTAATCGGCATGATAGCCTGACCTAAGTCTTCTGTACGGCTTACGATAGAGCCGACAGCTGCGAACAATACTGCGTATAGGAAATATCCCAAGACATAAAATGTGAACCCGTAGACTAACACATCTATACTGACCTGTGAAAGATCTATGTTGAAATCTGCAAGCACTTCTTTATTCTGTGGCATGAATAGATTTCCTAAGATCACCAGTACAAATACAGCAATTTGGGTCAAGCCCACCAAGAACATCCCGATAATCTTTCCAAACATTTGAGTCAATGGTGATACACTTGTAATCAGAATTTCCATAATCCGTGAGCTTTTCTCTGTCGTCACTTCAGCGGCGATCATGTTGCCTGTAGTCATAGAAGTAAAGAAGAATAGAATAATCAGGAGATATACCACTCCGAACTCCATCATACGATTTGATTCATCTTTCTCATTAGCCTTTGGAGCAGAAGCATCTGCATTTATATTTTGTGCATTAAATTGTACAGGTGTTTTTAGTTCAGCAATTTGCTCAGGCGTCAGTGAATCCTGTACAATAACCTGCATCTTAACAGCCTGTAAAGCACCTGAAAGCTCTGCCTGTGCGACCGCATTCAGACCATCATCTTCGTCAGAAGAATACACAACTGACGGGAATAGTGTCTTCTGATCATCTGAGAACTGTAAATATCCGTCAATTGTACCCGCTTCAATATCTTTCTTTAAACTTGCTGCATCGGATGTATCATATTTCACGAAAGTAAATTCATCATTGTTCTGTGCCTTCCAATAACTATCTAGCTGTTCAGCCACATTAGCCTGCTCTGCATATACCAGACCTATCTTCGTACTACCTGACTTCAAATCTTCCCCAGTGAACAACTGAATGAAATAAGGAATATTAATAGCAATAGACATAATAATAGCTAACACAATAGTTGTTATGAGAAACGCTTTAGTCCTCACCTTATTACGAAATGTAAATCCAATAACAGTACCTAATTTATTCATGAGATTCACCTACCTCTTTAATAAAGATTTGATTCAATGTGGGTTCCTTTAACTCGAACTTCTCAACAACACTCTGCTGCATCGCTATCTGCAATATCTGTTGGGCGGCGGATACATCGGAAATATTGATCAAATACCCACCTTGTTCCTGAATAGTTACCTTAGTTACGCAGGGAATATTCTCGAGTCCAGTTACTTCACTTGTCGTTCCTAAAGCTACCTGCTCGCGTGGATATCTACTTTTGATTTCCTTCAGACTTCCCTGAACAATCGGGTTAGAACGATGCATAATTGTAATGTTCCGGCATAACTCTTCAACGTGTTCCATTCGATGTGTCGAGAAAAGAATACTGGTTCCCTGATCACGTAGCTCCTTAACCGTTGCCTTTAATAACTCCACATTCACAGGATCCAATCCACTGAATGCTTCATCGAGTATGAGGATCTGAGGCTTATGCACAACAGCAGCAATGAACCCAATCTTTTGTTGATTCCCCTTGGATAATTCTTCAATTCGTTTCTCGTAATATTCAGGGACTTCAAAGCGCTCTAACCAATACCGTATGCTCTTATCTGCATCCTTTCGCGACATACCTCGAAGTTGAGCCAAATAACTAAGTTGCTCACTCACTTTAACCTTCGGATAGAGCCCTCGTTCTTCAGGTAGATAGCCCACGATTTGCCGAAGTTCATCGCTATGGGGTTTACCATTGTATCGTATACTTCCTCCATCGGGATATATAAGTCCTAGTACCATACGCATAGTTGTCGTCTTTCCAGCACCGTTTGCTCCAAGAAGTCCGTAGATCTCACCTACCCCTACTTCTAGAGACAATTCATTTACTGCGGTCTTATCTCCAAATTGCTTGATTACCTTTTCCAGCTTCAGTGATTCCATGTTATTCTCCCCTCTCAGACTGCACAATGACAGCCTCATCTCTTTGAATCCATAGACTCAATATTTCATCAAGCTCTAATCCACGTGTCTTCATAACTTGTATTCCTGATTGTTGCAAGAGATTCTCGAGTTCCTTACACTCTGTTGTAATTAAGCGCAACATCCCTATGGACTCCTGATGTGCAGATATAATGCCTGGTAAATCTTCTACCATGCTAATATCACCTTTCATCCATACTTCCTTCCAATTATCCAGAAGACTATCTTTCTCAACCATCCCGAGAATTCGACCCTGATGAACAAGGATGATGAAATCTGCAAGTCTCCTAATCTCATCTACAATATGGGTAGACAATAGAATCGTCGATTCTCCCTGTGCCATATATTCTTGAAGCTCATTAATCATTCTCTTCCAGGCAAAAGGATCAAGCCCAGAAGAAGGTTCATCTAACAGTAACAACTTAGGATGGGATGCCAAAGCGACGGAAATTTCAACTTTTCTTCGCTCGCCCTTGGACATTTTGTTCAACCTTGTGTTAACAGGAATATTAAACGTCTTGAACAATTTCTGTAACAGCATATCGTCCCAATCTTTATACCAATATGATCGGAATTTTGCGACTTCCTCAGCCGTCATAAGGTCCTCTTCGATATTAGACTTCTCTGATACATAACCAATTTGTTGCTTAATCTCTGGCGGAATCCCATTAGGATAGGACTGACCGAACCATGTAATGTCCCCTTCATCAGGTATCACCGTCTGCATCAACATATTGATCATTGTGCTTTTTCCTGACCCATTCTCTCCTACGATGACAACGACATATCCTTGTGGAATAGACAGATTAAGGGGACCTATCATTTTATTTCTTCGCTTCTTCTTCACACCTACCATTTGAACGACTATTTGCTCCATAACGATTACTCCTTTCCGACCTCGGGATGATATTTACGCGTTACTATATCTAGAAACAATCTTTTTATCTCATCTTCACTGCACTGAACGGATATCCCCGCGTCAACTGCTTTGCCCAAAGCATCCTCAACAGACTCTCGCTTGAATGTTTCCCTTTTGGAGTCTCCAACCTTTGCAACAAAAGTTCCTGTTCCTTGTTTCGTTCGGAGTAACCCTTCACCCTCTAAATCCTGATATACTCTTCGAACCGTAATAACACTGCAATTCAACCCACTAGCAAATTCCCTAATCGATGGTAAAAGTGTATTCTCCTCGATCTGACCATTTATGATAAGCGATCTTAGTTGCGTTTCTATCTGATAATATAAAGGCTCCGCACTGTTCTCGTCTATTTGAATTGGAATCCACACCTTTCACACCTCATTTCGAAATCGTATACGTCTAATTACAGAAGATCTCTGTATTGTAATCTGCGAAAAGTTAATTTACCCATTAGTGTCAGGCTAATTATTCCACCTACTAAAGCACCCCACATGACTGGCGATAGTAATCCCCACTCTTTGCTCATTTCCATTGTATATAACAGCAGATTTCCACCTAGTAACCAGTTAGTGATGCCGACAATAATCGTAATCACTATCAACACTAAGGTTAACCAGAAGTATTTCCTTCCACTATTGGTGAATTCGAGATGAATATAAATCCCTGTGACTACCAACGCATATCCAATCCATGTGAGTGCGAAGCATAGGTAATTTCCTATAGATATCTCCGATCTCAATTGATAGCTAACGCCATATATGATACTAAAGACGATCACGCTATTCATCGTAAATGCGATTACCATCTGAATATATCTATAGCACATAATGACTTTTGGCGAGATTGGCAATGTTCGTAGATAGACCAACATTTGTGTGTATGAATCATCCGTCATATATTTAAAAGATTTCTTTGAGTAATAAAACCCTAACATTGGAGTCATGATTAGCATCATGATGTCTGCCATTGGAATAAATTGTTTGTCATTCTGATACTCTCCCCCGATAAACATACTTATCGTAATCCCGATATAACCCATAAATAGGATTGAAAGGATCAACAGCATCTTGTCAATTTTTATATCCTTTTTAAAAATCACCCAAGCATCTCTTATTACAGTGTTCACGCTCATCGCCTCGCTCTTAAAGATTATTATTCTCCATCATTGTGGTCTGACACTGTTATGTAGGTGTGCTCGGTGTGCTTACTGTATATATCTTTATACACAGTATAATGTGTGCTCATTCTTACGTCAAGATATTATTTGATATTTTTTCCATAAAAAAAGACCCCTCAGTTATACTGACGGATCTTATCCTAGAATAATAATATCTCTTATAACAGAGAGACTTCCTATATACCGAAAATAGCTTGCCACATTGGTTTTGTATGGCCACCTGGATACAGAAGATAAAGAAGTGAGTATACAGCTACACCCGTAATCGCCGTAAAGAACCACATAATCGAAGTAACCCTACCCCATTTACGGTGTTTCGCAAATTTGGATTTAAATCCGAGTGTGAGTGTCGTAAGTCCAAATACCGCTGCAACCGTTGCAAGGGTAATATGGAATATCAAGAATACGCGATAATAAATCTCAAGGTCTTCAGGTCCGCCCCAATTTGTATTACCCACGAATATCGTGCGTGATGAGTAAATTACGAAGAAGATTAACGCTGCAATAGCTCCAGCAATCATGACCTTCTTATGCGCTTCTTTCTTACCCTTAATAATAAGAATCCAACCAATGGCGACTAATACTGCACTTATGACTATGAACGTAGTACTTATCGTTGGCAGCAAGAAATATAAATCCATGTGTATCCTCCTAAAAGTTTTTTTGTAGCAACGCTTCTTGAAAATACTTCGTAAAAAACTAGCTTAACACGAGCCTATAAAAAACATTAGTGTAGCATGCCCGCTGCGATAACGGATTGTCCTTCCGATCGCTGTTGCCCTCCGATTTCTTGATTGTACACCTCTATAGCTGTTGAAATCAGAGGGCAAAGGCGAACGCTTACGCTTCTTCAGGACAATTCCGTCACCTTCGCTACTTTTAATATAATACGTTACTTTTTGAATATACTGAATTTTAGAGCCCACAATCTAACCTTACAAACACTCACTTTCCTACAGATGATTCAATGTACTATCCTTCTGTCTATTCGGAATCACATCATCGTCTTCGCGATTCTCTTTCTTATACCAGTGAAAGAATACGTAACCCAATATCGAAGCGAAAATAATTTCCTGTATGAACTTCATCAGAATACCACCAACCTGTTGATCAACAAGTGGAGACATGATATTAAAGAACGTAGGACCTCCGAACTTCTCTAGCATCGCTATAGGATCTCCGCTAATGCAATACCCCATCGCGTTTGCCCAAGTATTCGGATCACTGTATGTAGCATACATCGGCTGGGATGCAAAAATAATTAATCCACATGCTGGAGTCAATAATACCATATTTAAAAAGATATATCCCATTTTGCCAAGGCTGGACCCTTTTTGACTCTCAGGTAATGGGTTAAGAAGTGTCCACCACATGAGCATAGCTGTTACGAATAATACAAGGTAATACAACCGATGCACATTAAAATGTAACATGACATAATCGTGAATCGCTGGAATGTGATAGAGAGAGAATAATCCATTGAATAAAAGAGCTGCAACAACCGGCTTGGCCAAAAATTTCAGACTACGTAATGGATTCACCTTCAAGAATGCTCGCCATAACCAATCGGGTATTCCCATCATAATTAACGGAGGGGCCACTAAATACGAAAGTGCCATTGTTAACATATGGAATGAGAACATCAAGTGGCCTAATAGACTTACAGGCCCACCCTGAGCTAGATAGAGCATAAACATACCTGAGATAAACATACTTTTCTTCATCCATGATACCGGCTTGGCACCTTGTAACTTATCACTAAGTGGACCTACAAGAAGCAAATACCCAACAGCCAAAAGCAACATGAATACCAGAAATAATGGACTCCATAAGTCCGCAACACTAAAGTATTCTAATCCTAGCATCTAATAACCTCCTATCTTAACCGGTTTCTTATGTCAAAATACGCACAATTGACAATAAACCATTCAAAAAGAAGAGGTGGCATGAGCCACCTCTTCTCATCTTACCACCACATCCAAGACAATGCAGTAATAATAGCCGTACCTGCTACAAAGAATCCACCTAACATGAATATGATCGGAATCATATGGCCTTTATCCTTCAAGTGCATCCAGTATCCCATCTGTACAAACACCTGTAAGACGGCCATTACCAACAATATGATAATGGTAAAGGCTGGATTCACTCCCCCTGCACCTACCGCTGCAAAAGCGATTAGTGTCAACACAATGGAGAAGATAAACGCTACAATATGTTTCTGAGGGCCCTCATGACGGTGCCGTTGATTAACCAGTTGGTGCTTATTCTGTTCATCTACAGTCATGACTTAACCCACCTTTCCAAGCAAATAAACGACCGTAAAGATAAATACCCATACTACGTCGATAAAGTGCCAGTACATAGCGGACACGTAAATCTTCGGTGCCGTCACGACTGTTAATCCTTTTTTATACAACTGTCCAATCAGAACACCGATCCACAATACACCGAAAGCTACGTGAGCACCGTGAAAGCCGACCAATGTGTAGAACGCTGAACTAAATGCGCTGGTAGTCATACCGAAATTTTCTAAATGCATGTACTCATAGAATTCGTAAATTTCAAGAGCTAGAAATCCAATACCCAGAAGCACTGTAACAATCAACCAGGTTATCAGTTCTTTCACCTTGTGACGATGCAACGCCTGAATTGCAAATACACTGGTCAAACTACTTACTAGCAAGATAAACGTCGCAGCTGCCGTTAACGGTAGACTGAAAAGTTCAGCTGCCGTAGGCCCTTCATTCGTCTGATTGCGAAGTGTAAGGAATGTAGCGAAGAGAGTACCAAAGAGTACGGCTTCGCCACCAAGAAATAACCAGAAGGCAAGAATTTTGTTACGACCTTCAAGTGTTGCCTTCTCAGGATATTGAGGCAATTGGCCATTTCCATGTTCTGTGTGTACATTAGCCATGTTTATACCCCTCCTCTTCAAATTCCTCTGGTTCAATGTGCCAACCATGATCATCAAAGAGAGAACGCATCAACATTGATCCGAACGTGATGAGAAGCCCTAATCCACACACAATCCAGTTATTAAATATAAAACTCATAAATGAACTAGAGAACTCTTCTCCACTGAACATTAATCCAAGACCTGCGATAAAAATACCAACAGACATTACAAAAGGAATAATAGTAGGTGAAGGCATATGAATTGGTCCTATTGGCTCTGCAGGAGTCATTTCTGTGTTTCCAGCCGCTTTTTCTTTCCAATAAGCATCAAGACCACGTACAAGTGGTATTTGTTTGAAATTGTATTCCGGCGGAGGAGAAGGAATCGTCCATTCTAATGTGCGTCCATCTTCCCAAGGATCATTAGCACAACCTTTCGGCTGCATAAATGATTTAATAATATTAATCGTGAAGAAAATGATACCCACGCCCATCAAGAAAGCACCTACGGTACTGACGAGATTCATCGTGTCAAATCCTTGATTCGGTAAGTATGTGAACACACGACGTTGCATTCCCATAAGTCCAAGGAAATGTTGTACGAAGAATGTCATATGGAACCCGATCGCAAAGGTCCAGAAGGTCCATTTGCCAAGCGTTTCATTAAGCACACGTCCGAACATTTTCGGCCACCAATAATGAAGTCCTGATAGTAATCCGAACACCATACCACCCACGATAACATAGTGGAAATGGGCTACAACGAAATACGTATCATGGAACTGAAAGTCTGCAGGAGCAGATGCCAACATAACACCTGTTACCCCACCCATCGTAAATGTTGGGATAAAACCAACTGCAAAAAGGTTAGCTGTATTAAATTTCACTTGACCGCCCCACATCGTGAACAGCCAGTTGAAGATTTTAATACCCGTCGGAACCGCAATTAGCATCGTAGATATAGAGAACAAGGCGTTCGCGACAGGTCCAAGCCCTGTTGTAAACATATGATGCGCCCATACCATGAAGCCTAAGAATGCGATCAAAATCGTTGCGAATACCATGGAACTATATCCGAATAACCGCTTACGTGCGAATGTAGGAATAACTTCTGAGATAATACCGAACGCTGGTAAGATAAGTATGTATACTTCTGGGTGCCCAAATATCCAGAATATATGTTGCCATAGTACCGGATTACCTCCACCATCAACGTTAAAGAAATTTGCACCTAGTACTCGGTCAAATGTTAATAGTACTAGACCAACCGTGATCGCTGGGAAAGCGAACAAAATCATAGCTGAAGTAACGAATGAAGCCCATGTAAACATTGGCATACGCATATAGGACATGCCTGGTGCTCTCATTGTTATGATCGTTGCTAGGAAGTTAAGACCCCCAATTAATGTACCCAGTCCCGCAATCTGTAAACCTACGGTATAGAAATCCACTCCATGCGAGGGACTATACATTGTACTAGATAACGGCGTGTACGATGTCCAACCGGCATCAGGCGCGCCACCCATAACCCAACTAAGATTCAATAAGATTCCTCCGAACAAGAATGTCCAGAAACCTAAAGAATTCAGAAATGGAAATGCGACATCACGTGCACCAATTTGAAGAGGAATGATAGCATTCATTAGAGCGAACACAATAGGCATAACGCCTAGGAAAATCATCGTTGTACCGTGCATCGTAATTAATTCATTAAAAGTTTGTGCTTCTAACATGTCATTCATTGGTTTGATCAATTGAAGACGAATTAAGATGGCTTCGAATCCGCCGATTGCAAAAAATAATCCCCCGCTCAACAAATAAAGAATAGCGATTTTTTTGTGGTCGACAGTCGTTAACCAATCCATTAAGCCCTTGTAACGCTTAACACTATGAGCGTGAGCCAAGGTTGTGTACCCCCTTTAGAGTCCTTGCTGTTATTAGTATTCTAATTTGTAATTGGCTAAGTATTCTGCAATGCCATCAATTTCAGCATCGGTAAGTCCTAAATCTTTAGGTGAAGGCATTTTATTACCTGGTTTTACTAATTGTGGATCATGAAGCCATTCTTTCATGTTCTCTAGAACAGGATTGCCTTCATCATTGGTCTCAGAATTCAGCAAGATACTTGCAACCGACTCTCGTGAACCAACTCCAGTAAGATTCGGTCCAACAGCGGTTCCTTGATCACCTACTGCATGACAAGTTAGACATTGGTTCTTGAATGTTTCAGCAAGTGCCTTATCTTCAATAGCCACCATCGGCGCCTTCATAGCTGCTTTCCAAGTCTCAAATGATTCCGGACTTACGGACTTCACTTTGAACTCCATGAATCCGTGGGAAGGTCCACATAATTCTGCACATTTACCACGATATACCCCTTCTTTTGGAGCACTGAAGCTGAAACGGTTAAGCGTCCCATCTGGATTTGTATCCAATTTCCCGGATAGTGATGGTACCCAGAAAGAGTGAATGACATCTGAAGTCTTTAATTCAAATGCAATTTTCTTATTTGTTGGAATGATCAAATCCTGAGCTGTAGTAATCCCAAACTGAGGATATTCAAATTCCCACCAATATTGATGTGCATTAACCTTTACTTGGATAGCATTCTTATCATTCGCATGATCTTCTCCAAATGCAAATACCTCTTTTACTGTAGGTACTGCAAGAACAAGAACCAATATCAATGGAATAACCGTCCAAATAACTTCTAACTTGAAATTACCTTCAACCTGTTCTGGCATCTCCGTATGTTCAGGTCTTCTTCTGAATTTAATGATTACATACGCTGAAATTGCAAATACAATCACTAACACAACTAACATAATCGAGATTGAAAGCTTAATTAAATCGTACTGACCTTGTGCCACAGGCCCTTGCGGTCTTAATACCGACAAATCTTCGCGGCCACATCCTGCCAAGAACAAAGAAAAAATTGCTAGCATTGGAAGAAGTCGTTTCATAACCTGCCACCGTCTCATTAATTATCTACCCCACTTCTGTTGCATTTTTACATATTTTTCAAAACATTATCACTTAAAAAAGCCTTCATTTTGCTCAAAAAATGAACCTGTCAATTAAAATAATCACCTATTTTAATATAAGTTTAAGGTAGTACTTTGTCAATCATTGGCGCTTAGTTCACAAAATGTTCAAATATCAAAAAAACTGCATTCCACAGGCATTTGTAATCGATTTCAAACATCAAAGATAGCTTAAACATTAAGAAGTGTCTCTAGTAAATGCACCCTACTCAGAACCTATTCTTTGTATATTTGGCTAAATTGTGACTTTTAAATATATTAGATTGAACGAATTCCCTAGTAATATCCAATCAATTTAGACACAAAAAAACCGTATTCCACGGTTCATAACCGCAGAAAACAGTCTATAGAGGTCTTCCATTATGTTCAATTCATTGTATTATGAAACGGATGAATTCATACGTCCCAATTCATGTTCAACCACAGAGGTCAATTCCTCTTCATATCCTCCCATAATATGATATTTCCGGACGTAATCCTTGACAAATTTCTTAGGATCCTTAGGCCGGAAAATTCTTGTCATTTCCCGCAGACTTTCCTTGACTTCGTTATGACCTTTCGTTGCCATAATTGTTCCCTCCCAAAACGCTGAATGAAAAGCTAGGGTTTAGAGAATGCCGAAAAGATCTTCCTTAAAACATCGTGAAGTAACATGCATTATGAGGTGGATAGAAAGCTCTTCGATCACCGCCAGGCATCTAACAATATACTTACCCAGAACCAGTGTAGCTGAATCACTCATCCACATTATATCATACTTCCCAATATCTTGGGTAAAATGATTCCTTTATTCTTTTTTGAGCTTTGTGGATTGCTATAACTATTATATCACCCTCAATATTTTTCTTATTAAACATGATATGCTGCATGATGTTATTTCACCTCTGGCATCTGCTGACTAATTATTATTAACTTCTTTAGAAATAACATCTTCATAACATGTCTAGCTTATACATAGGGTAATAAGGATACTTGGTTTAGCTAATAAGGAGCGTGGTCTACTCATGTCCCCATTCAAATCTTCTTCTGGTTTACCTGAGCATATTGCTGCTGCGTTATGTTACTTATTTTCTTTTGTTGGAGGCATTGTCTTCTTAGTTGTAGAACGCCGTAGTCAATTTGTTATGTTTCATGCGTTGCAGTCCGTTATATTCTTTTGTGGGATGATGGTCGTACATGTCATCGTAGGTTTCATCCCGGTGATTGGCCCACTTATCGCATCATTGTTATCTATCCTTACTCTAGTCATGTGGGTGATATTAGTGGTAAATGCTTTTCAAGGACGATGGTTTAAAATCCCCTTGATAGGTGACATTGCTGAAAGTCAGTTACGACACTTTTAGAATTACCATATTTTACAGTTTTCTTTTAGGGCTTTTCTTTTTAGAATAGATATATCCATTACTTGGAGGAGAAGAGATGTATCTATTCGTAATAAATAAAAAGTCTGGCAATGGAAACGGGTTCCGCACTTGGCTTAAAGTACGTTCCATTCTTCAGTCACGTCAGATTCAATATCACTATATATTCACAGAAAGTTCCGATCAAGCCTCCTGCTTACTTACAGAAATGCTGCAGCAACCGCAACCTTGGCAAGCCGTAGCAATTATTGGTGGTGATGGCACGATCCATAGTATTTTGCCAATCCTAAAAGAAACTGGTATCCCATTAGCCGTTATTCCAGCAGGTTCTGGTAATGATACAGCTCGCAGCTTCGGTATTCCCTTCGACACAGTTGGTGCACTTGATGTTTTACTTACAGGTCAATCACAGGCAATAGATCTCATATCAACTTCGGGAACGCTGACACTAACAGCACTTGCCATTGGCTTCGATGCTCAGGTTGCTGAGAACGTTAACCGTAGCTCCTATAAGAAATGGTGTAATACATTTAGAGCTGGCAGAGTCGCTTATATTATTGGAATTCTACATACCTTGCTTACGTTTAGACCAGGAAGAGTCAGTGTTACCTGCGACAATGATACCACCACTTATGAATTCACATGGATGACGGCAATCTCGAATGTCCCCTCCTATGGTGGCGGGTTCAAGATAGCACCACAAGCCTTACCCAATGATGGTCAATTAGACATCTGTGTCGTTCACGGTTGCACGCGTTTACAACTATTATGTCTATTCCCTAGAGTACTTACGGGAAAGCATGTATCCCTTCCATTTGTCACCATGTTGCGCGGTCGGGTAATTTCCATCGATAACGAGCTGCCAAGGTTAGCCCTTGGTGACGGTGAGAATATAGCTCATCTTTCTTACGATTCTATTCTATGCCCTAGGGCCTTACAGTTGATGCTCCCACAACCGAAGTGAAACCCGATTGAATTCATATCATACATATTTAAATGGACCATCCAAGGAGAAGATCGCTTCTTCAGGAATGGTCCTATTTTTCATTACAAAAAGAGGATTATCTCAGAAGGTCTATAGTTAGATCTTCTAGGATAAGCCCCTATTCATTTAATTATGCGGATTTACCTGCTTCAGCACCTTTTAATCCGTTAAAAATAAGATTCATCGCAATGGCTGTTACACTACCTGCAACGATACCATTGTCCACAAGAATACGAGCCCAGCTTGGTAATTGAGCAAATAGGTCTGGCACTACTGTAACACCTAGTCCCATACCGACAGAACATGCAATGATGAATAAATTCTCATATCTATTCAGGTCGACTTGATCGCCTAGCATACGAATACCTGACGATACAACGAGTCCGAATAAAGCAACCATAGCACCACCCAATACAGACGGAGGAACTAATTGTGTCAGTGCAGCGATCTTAGGGACAAACCCAATAACGATCAGAATTCCACCCGCTACAACGATGACGTCACGTGTCTTGACACGACTCATTTGTACGAGCCCTACATTTTGAGAATACGTCGTATACGGGAATGAATTAAACAATCCCCCAAGTATAATGGCTAAACCCTCAGCACGATAACCACGAGTCAGATCCTTAGAAGTCAGATCTTTATCAACAATTTTACCCAGTGCCATAAAGACACCTGTAGATTCTGCAATACTCACGATAGATACTAGCATCATCGTCAATATGGCCGATGGATGAAAGGTGGGTTTACCGAAGTAAAATGGCTGTATACCATGGAACCAGCTTGCTTCTCTAAGCGGTGTCATATCAACATGACCGAACATCGCTGCCGCTAACGTACCTACGACTAAACCAATTAGAACAGATATAGATCGAATAAATCCCTTCGTGAAACGGTTCATTAGAATAATAAACAACAGCACACCAAATCCAAGAGACAGATTCAGGGGACTTCCGAAGTTAGCCGCTGAAACATCCCCACCACCGAGATCCGTTAAAGCTACTGGAATAAGCGTCACGCCAATAATGGTCACAACAGAACCTGTTACAACAGGTGGGAATATAGCTATTAACTTCCCGAATAAACCTGAGAATAAGAGAATAAATATACCTGAAGCAATAATCGCACCATAGATAGCAGAGACCCCATACTCAAGTCCGATAGCAATCATAGGGGATACTGCTTGAAAAGCACAGCCTAACATCACAGGAAGTCCAATACCGAAGTATTTATTCCCCCATACTTGCAACAATGTCGCCACACCACAGGCAAGCAAATCAATGCAAATGAGATAGGTTAATTGTTCTGATGAAAGTCCCAGTTGCCCTGCCACAATAAGAGGAACAATGACTGCACCTGCATACATGGCCAACACATGCTGAAGACCTAGTGAGAATGTTTGAAGTGGATTTCTATTCTTCTGAAAAATAGGATCGTGCCCTTGTTCATGCTGTTGCATCTGACTGTACTTCCCCCTAGACAATAATAAATCAAATATGTGATTGCTATATGTTTAAGCTTCGCTAGAATCTTCTTCCACAAAAGTCACGGTCTCATTCTCTAGTGCCGCAACACGTACAAGTGATTCAACACGATATCCTGCATCTAATAGAAGCTGACGTCCAGGCTGGAATGATTTCTCTATAACGATACCGATTCCTACGACCTTTGCACCTGCCTGCTCAACGATCCGGGCTAGTCCAAATGCTGCTTCACCATTCGCTAAGAAATCATCAATAATTAATACACGATCATTAGGATCTATGAATTTCTTAGCTACTGTAATTTCATTGGTCTCTTGCTTCGTAAAGGAGAATACCTTCTCTACATAAATGTCGTGTTTGAGCGTAAGTGATTTCTGTTTACGTGCAAAAATTAGCGGTACATCTAGCTCAAGTGCCGTCATAATCCCTGGCGCTATACCAGAAGACTCAATCGTTAGAACCCTAGTAATGGCCTCATCTTTAAATCGGCGTGTGAACTCCTTGCCCACTTCTTTCATCAATACCGGATCCATCTGGTGATTCAAGAATGAATCCACTTTTAATACCTTATTACTCAAGACGATGCCTTCGGCTATGACTTTGTTTCTCAATAATTGCATCCTAATATCCCCCTTAAATTAATTTTATATATTCATATCAACACACAAAAAAATAAAAGCCCCTTCGCCACTGCTAGCTTTCAGCAGAGAATCAAGGGCCTTAGATTAACAAATATACCACACCAATCCGTGCTTCACAGTCAAATAAACTGATCACAATGATGGAGCAGACAATATATTATTAACCCGTAGTCCAATCATTTCGGTGATCGGGTAGAGACATGCAGGCCTATCCCTGCACCTATACGAGAATCATATAAATGTAACTTGGAAAGTATAACGCATAACACCGTACAAAATAAAGAGGAAAATGCTTACTGCTTCATTTAAATAATTCTATAAGAAATTGCTGAGAATGGTTTTGAGGTCTCTATCTTCTGTGTACTTTTCTTCACCCATATCCAATTCAGTAATTCTAATCGACTCGTAATCAGCTGAAGGGTCAACGGGCTTAAACACTAATGAATTGGGATCAGAAAGTACGACTATATAAGCCATATCCTTAAACATCTCAATTAGTTGTTCATTACCCGGTTGTTGATTCTCATTAAGAAAGATTAACCCCCGTAGATGCTTTAATTCCTCTTTATGTTTCACTTGAAAATGAACGAGACATTCCTTCATGTGATATTCCTCCTTGACCTTGTTGTCATTTTTTTAATCAATGTCCTCAGCTTCTTCAGGTTCTAATACTACATTATCACTATTATCGTCATTGTCATTATTACCTTTGTCATTGTCGCTATTCGCCGTGATTGAATCCGTCCCGACATACTTGTTATAAATTTGTTCATAATGTGAGCCGTAACGATCTGTTAGTTCGTTACCCATGTCACTCTCCATTTCATATAAGACCATCTCCTGTGTGAAATGGCTAAGCAGTAACTCCGTCATGACCGGATGAAGGGTTACCATAGCCACAGAAGAACAGTTCTCTCCACGCGTGCCAAGCATACACCAAGTACGATCAATAACGAATGAGAATTTGCGTCCCGTGCTCTCTGATGGCTCCTTATAGGATGAATCCCAACCCGGCCATAACATATGGCGACTTAAAGAAGTTTCTCCACCATCCGTAGACCAAAGTAACTTCACACCCCTGCTCTCAGCACGTTCTAATTCATTGCGTAAAAGGGTTGCTTCTTCATGACATACATCAATGACAATTTCGCGCTCTGCACGCTCTAATTCATGAGTCAGTGCCTCTAGTATCTTCTCATCTCCTTCAACAGAATAAAAAGGAGGCTGGTCCATTACATCCCTTGGCATTTGACTCTCAACAAATGACAGCGATTCCCGCATTTGACCTGAGATCATATGCGTTAATTCTTCTGTCTTAAGCATACTGTACCGAACAGGTTCCCCCTGACTACTATGTAGAAAGCCCTGTTGGGATAGACGTTGTAATGTAGTATACACATTAGAGCGAGAAACACCCAATCTTTTGGCCACCTCATACCCAGATGAAGGACCCCTTCCAGCCAATTCAACCATCACTTTGGCTTCCATCTCCGTAAATCCTAGATTTCGAAGATGATGTAACAACTGTTCCATTCTCCTGTCCTCCCATGCTGCATGAACGTGTTCCATTTTACGAAACCATTTGTTAGATTATGATATAGATTGAACTAAAGTTAAATCTGTTCTGCACCACATCGTGGGCACCACTTTGATCCTAATTGTAAGTCTACTGCACAGATCTGACAATTGAATGTTCCCTCTGTTGCTACTACTTCGTCCTCCACAGCCATTTCGTCATTCTTATCGTTGTTCCAATGACGAATACGGCGGTCAAGCTCTAGTTGTCTCTCTCGCTCACGCTCTAACTCTTCAGCTTGTCTGCGCTCTTTTTCAATATCCGGAGGCTCATTGTCCACACTCTCCACATGTTCCTCTTGTTCAACAGGATCAGGGTATCCAGGGTCTAATATTTCCAGATCTTCAGGTAGTATTGATTTCTTCTCTGTATAAGTACTATTTCCCTTCCGATGCTTCGACTCATTTTCCGACAATTTTGTGCCACAATGGGGGCAAAAGTTAACATCTAATGCCACAACATGACCACATTGACATAATCTTTCATTCTTTAACTCTGCAATACGTTCGCGTAGGCCATCAATTTCTTCCCTCAGGTTATCACAAGCTCTCGACAACTTCACCATCTCTGTCTCCGCAACTCTCATATCTTCAGCTTGATAGCCTTCATAGAACACTTTTCCCATGCTTAAGAAATGGACATCCATCTTATCCTCAATCTCAATAATCTGACCTTTTATTTTGTTCACTTCTACTATGCTCTGAGCCTTACCCGTTGCGCGATTAGCGCTATTCTTGATACGTTTCATAATATCCATAATTAAATTTCTCCTTCACCTGTTAAATTACATTCATTTTCTCATCGTTTATTGCCTATAATAGCCCTATGATGTAGAGCTGGGATTATGCTTATTACTGTCAGAAAAAGGAATGCCTGTCTTCACCCTTGCCATTAGCGTTATAATATTAATATTGGTTCTTTTCTTGACGAGAATTATAGCTAACTCTATCATACCAAATTTATATAGGGATTGTGAAAAGGGAAATCTCTCACAGTTATCGAAAGGAAGGCCGAAATTGCAACAACCAACCACTAGATTTCAATCACATCCGGCCGGTGTGCCCTTATCCACACCATTACCACAGACTGCGTCTGCTCCAACAACGACAAGCAAAGAACTCGTTCACTCATCTATCGATGATTCGTTCTACTTCCGTGCCCTCGAGAAAGAAGGCATTCATCTAAACGGTCCACAGATTCAAGCTGTGCGCCACGGTCAGGGCCCTTTACTCACACTTGCAGGAGCTGGTTGTGGGAAGACTACTGTCTTAGCCGCACGCACTGGTTATTTAATTGCTGTACGGGGAGTTCCTGCTTCCCAAATTCTATTAGTGACTTTTACAAGTAAAGCAGCATCTGAAATTAAAGAACGAATTGCTCGTATTCCTAGTATTAAAGCTAGTGCAGTTCGAGCTGTCCAAGCCCGAACATTCCATTCCTTCGGGCTTGCCTTGTTACGTCAGTCTGGACATCACGAACAAATTCTTAGCGACTTTACGACCAGACATACGATAATGAAAATACTTTTGCGTCGTCTAAAGGCAGGAGAAACATATCAACCAGAGACGCTCCTAGCCGCGTTATCTTCTTGGAAAATGAGTGGCGAGTGGCCGTCTGATCTTCCAGATAACACAGAAGAAGAAAAGAAGATTAAGAATATTCTACTCGCATATGAAGAATGGAAACAGGGCCGTAATCAATGGGACTTCGACGATATCCTGTTACATACGTCTGCGTTATTAAACGACCCACAGCAATTAACAAAGCTCCAATCACGATTCGCTTATATGATGGTGGATGAATTCCAAGATACAAATTCCGTCCAATACGATATGGTACAGAAGTTATCCGCGGGACACCGTAATCTAATGGTTGTAGGAGATGATGACCAGACCATTTACTCATTTAATGGTGCACGTCAAGAATCTATTCTGGATTTCGATAAAGTATACCCTGATGCCACCATTATTGCCCTGCCGATCAACTATCGAAGTGATAGTCGTATTCTGGGTTTAGGCACCGCACTTATTGCTCATAATGAGTTCCGACGTCCGAAGCAACTCGTTGCCGCTGGATCTGTTGGATTACCGCCCCACTATGCTTCTCCTGCCAATGCCGAGGAAGAGGCTGCTTTCGTAGCAGGCCATTTAGAGGAACAAGTACAACTTGGGAAGGTCTCATACTCAGACATCGCTATCCTTCATCGTACCGCCGGCAGTAGCCGCGCCATGTTAGAGCAGCTATTGCTTCGAGGAATTCCCTTTGTCCAATATGGGAATAACACCGTATTCTATGATCAGACCTTAATTAAGACGGTCATGGACCACCTCAGACTATCTTTGAATCCGCGTTGTAAAGAGGCCTTTCAAAGTACGCTCGGGCCTCTTTATATCCCACGTGAAGATGGTATGAGCTATCTAGATGAACAAGAGAAGAGACAACCAAAGAAGTATCCTCTTATTCATCTAACGCGTTGGGATCGTCTTAAACCATTCCAGCAAGACGCCGTCAAAGAAAGAATTCGATTGATTAAGAAGCTTACGACATTGAAACCTATCTACGCCATTCAAGAAATGCGAAGACTCTTTTATGATAAATATTTGGAAGCCGGGGACCCCCTGCTTCATACGCAATATAAAGAAACCATGATTGATAGTCTGGATGAACTTGAGAGCGCAGCTGCACAGTTTGGTACAGTTGAGCAATTCATAGCTCATGCAGATGAATTAACACTTCGTCATCAGCAAATGGAAGCTATGCGTGATGGAGATGCCGGTGATGCTGTACAACTATTAACGATTCATCGTGCCAAAGGAATGGAATTCCGACACGTATATTGGATCGGAGCAAGTGAAGGGATTCTCCCTCACAGCACCGCATTGAAGGATCAAGTTACTCAAGAAATGAAAGTAACCAATCCACAGAAGCTTGAATCCAGCCTTGCTAAAGCAGCGCTTGAGGAAGAGCGACGTCTAGCGTATGTAGCTGTAACTCGGGCGAAGGAACATCTCTATATTACTTCACCCCTTCAGTACCATGGCAAAACTGCAGAACCGTCACGGTTCCTGAAAGAAGCATTTGGAATAAAATAATATATAACCCAAAAAGCAGCTCGTTCCTCTGTTAGAGGATCAGCTGCTTTTAATCTACTAATCAACAACTGCTTTCAGAAGCCCCGGATAATTATTTTTCAGAATGGTAATTTCCTCACTTAAATTTGTGAACAAGGTATGTTCCGTTTGATTCAGTATCACTTCTGCACCCTTGTTACGCTCGATGCCAATATTAATCTGATCTCTCCAGATTTTCCGCGCTTGCACATCAATAGGAGTTGATTTAAATTCTTTCATCTTTTGGACCAAGCTTTCGTGTAAGCTATACAGCTTCTGCCCACCATAGAAATCGCTCTCTCTAGCTAACTTCTTAGAATTACTGCGTGCTGGAATATAAGCAGGTACGCTAACCCCCTCTACCTGTTCACTCCACTCCGTTACAATAAATTCAATAAACTTCCATGCCCATTCTTTATTTCTGGAGGCCGAAGGCATCATTAGATTGGTACTATTCGCCCAACCATATTGATTAAAGGGGAGACGGGTTTCTCTCCATTTGCCTGCTGATTCGGGTGCCCATGCTTCAATTTGTGCGGCCCCCCAAGTCCCTAAGTACAACATAGCAATCTTTCCATCTTTAACTGCCTGTGCCCCAGAAAGTGTCCATACATCCATTGAGGCTGCGAAAGCATTATCATTGACTTGTTTTGCGATATTGATGGCATTAAGGAAGTTGTCATTATTACGTGAAAAATTAAAATGAGCATCAAATAAACCTTGAGTACTATCGAAAATTTGAACAACCTCAGTTGGCCATTGGGTAATATATATTTCATCTTTCTTCAAGGCCTTCGCAATTTCCATCCAGTTTTTAGGTAGTTCCATGAATTTTCCGAGTTGTTCGGGATCAGTCGGGAACCCATACTGCTCCATAATATCCGCCCGATAATATGTCATCATCGGCGAAGTAGATACTGGAAAACCAATTAATTTTGTTTCATTATAAGAAAGGTTGCTTGTCCACAAGTGTTCACTGAAGTTCGCACGGTATTTGTCGGCACCATAATCCAATAGGTCCTCCAATCCATTAATTGCTGTAAAATGCCCGAACTGCTCACTGTCACTCACCATAATGTCAGGCGTCACACCGTCTATAATGGCTTGTTGATAGGCAGATACATACGCATCAGACTCGAATATTCTCACTTTCACGGATACATTTGGGTACTTTTTCTCAAAAAATTTGATAGCTGGCTCCCAACCACTGTAGTAACTCCATATTTCCAATTCCACTGGATCTGTAGACAAGTTACCCGAAGAGGATAAAGCCGGAAGCTCCACAGAAGGAACTTCTTCGCGGTAGTTACATCCTGTCGATGTTACAGCGAAAAGAACAAACGATATAAATATGACAAATATTGTTCTTCTCATAATTGGGCTCCTTCCATTGAATTACTAACGGTATTCGATAATTAAATATTGTTCAAAAAGGCTTGCCTCTAACGGTTTACTGAAATAGAACCCCTGGAGTTCATCACATGCCAAGCGAGTAAAAAAATTACGTTCTTGCTCAGTCTCAATACCTTCCGCCACGACTTTCAGACCCATACTATGGGC
Organism: Paenibacillus antarcticus; assembly: GCF_001637225.1. Lineage (GTDB taxonomy): Bacteria > Bacillota > Bacilli > Paenibacillales > Paenibacillaceae > Paenibacillus_AQ > Paenibacillus_AQ antarcticus. Next base: position 196,686 of record NZ_LVJI01000016.1, on the reverse strand, counting down.
AAGCTCGATCACTGCTTTGACGACGGATGATTTCATCTCGCTTTGCTCCACGTCTTGAATAAATGTGCGGTCAAGTTTGACTACGGAAATCGGTAGCCTCTGTAATTGACTTAGTGAAGAATAGCCAGTACCGAAATCATCAATAGAGATTTGGATTCCCATGTTTCGCAATTGAGTCAATGTATCAATGACAGGATCCATATGCTTGATAAATACACTCTCCGTGATTTCGAGGTTAAGGTAATGGGCGTTCAGCCCTGTTTCCTCTAGGATCGTGCGAATATCCTCAAACAGACCCGTCCGGTAAAATTGTTTGGCGGACAGATTGACAGACATAGGGATCTTAGGAAAACCTCGGTCTTGCCAGTCCTTTGCCTGCCTACACGCTTCTCGCAATACCCAGAGGTCAATGTCTACAATTAAGCCAGATGTCTCAGCAAGCGGAATAAATTTATCAGGAGAAATAATTCCAGATTTCGGATGCCGCCAACGAATTAATGTCTCTATTCCGGTCGTTTTCCCCGATGCTGGACTAACTAGTGGTTGGTACACTAGGAAGAACTCTTCATCATGCAACGCATTCCGCAGACCATTCTCCAAGTACATCTTCTCATTGAGCGAGTCTTCTAGCGTTTGGCTAAAGAAATGATAACTGCTCGCTCCTTGTTCCTTGGCGACATACATCGCCATATCTGCCTTCTTTAGAATATCTCCCATAGAAGTTCCATGTTCAGGATATAAGCTGATACCAATACTGATCGTTGTGTAGACGGATGAATCATCCAGCTCAAAGGGTGCTTCAAAACAGTTGCAGATCTGTTTCGCGAAATCATCGGGTGCATTATTTATCCCGTAGCGCATGACAAACACGAATTCATCACCACCCAAACGGAAAACTTTGCAACTTTCATTTGCAATCATTTTAAAGCGTTCTGCTACTTTCTGCAGGAGAATATCTCCTACTGCATGTCCGAGTGTATCATTGATTTGTTTAAAGCGGTTCAGATCCATAAACATGACAGCGATTCGTTCGTTATGGCCACCATCTTCTGAGAGTAAGCCGCTTAATACTTGATGGAACTGCAACCGATTTGGCAACGTGGTCAAGCTATCATAATATGCTAACTGATGTAGCTTTTTCTCGGAAGATTGAAGACGTTGGTTCATCCGCAAGGCATCTTGAAACATATGAAGCAGATTCTGGGACATATCCTTGAAATTATGAGTGAGTGAATCAATTTCCAGAATTCCACTGTTTGGCCACTCCAGAGGGACCATCTGCTTCAATCTCGCTGGCAGATTAGTCGTCGATCTGGCGAGCTGCATCAGGCTTCGGCCTAGCCACCAGTTAATAACCCATGCAAGCAGGGCTGCGATCGTGACATTGCCGAGCATGTACATTAATTGATAAATATATTCCCGGAAGATCTGTTCCTGATATGCTTTGACAGGAACGCTAACCGAAATAATCAATGGAATTCGTTCCAAAGAGACGGTATGAACATAACGAGCATTACGCCAATGTTGGGTTGGAAGTAGAACTATGGATTGAGCAGGTACCTCAATCAAGAAGTTATCCACAGTAGGAATAGCAGATTGATTCTGCTCAGGAGCAAGAACTACATCCTTACTGTTCGTAGCCAGAACTTTATGATGTTGATTCATAATGGTGATATCGAACAGCTTCTGTGTTGTATTGCGTTTGATCATTTCCTGTAAATATCCAATCTGGATTAGCCCCTCCAACTGAACGCCCAACACGTTCTCCTGTTTCCATTGATCCAGTTCTCCCTTTATGCTATTCGCCGTATTACTAGCCGTTTGAAGCGTCGTGCGAGTGGATACATCGAATGCATCCCTTCCGTTAATGATCATATTCATAAGAAATGGAAGGGCGATAAGCGTAATAGACAAATGGAACAAAACCCGGCGAAAGGTAATCATAAGAGGCTTGTTATTCTTGATAGGACCAAACCAGCGGCCAAACGGCACATAATTAACAAGTATTTCGGCGATCAAGGTATTAAATAGACCATTGGATGCTGTAATTGAATATAGAAGAATACATTCAATTAACGATAGAGATCCGGATAACCAGCAAGCGAATAGCGTAATTGGGGCACCCAGACATAACCAGAATAGAGCATCTGGACCCAATAGGTAACCTGGTCTTCTAATCTGCCATACCCCGATCCAGCAAACTTCAAGTAGAAATATAGCAATATAAGAAGGCTCATGATAGATGAATATGGCAGCAGCATAAACCAGCACGGCTACCGGTAGAACAATTCGAATTCCGAAGAGTCGTACCAACATCAATAGAAGAATATTGGTAAAGGTAAACTCGATGCCGTAAATCAGTTGCGGATGCCGCGAAGCGCTTCCAAAAGCAAGCAGTAAAGTGCCTGCGAAGAAGAGCCACTTCCAAAGGAACTGGGAATCAACAAAGGATCTTCTCAATATGCACTCACTCCTTCAGATGCATGTGTCTTTAATTGGGTAGTGACAAGTTTGTCCTATGTAGATCTGCAACTCTATTATCATCTTATTGATTTAGCATCGATGCTTCATGTCCATTATCTTGTATATTAATACTTAATTTGTCATATTATCACATTTTATTTTACTATAAAAAATTCCATGTGAATAGAACTAATGGCCCTATTATTTTTTAATGTATTTCAGTTCGTAGTTTCGCCCTTCCATCATACTTAGTTGATACTCTCAACTATAAACAAAACAAGAAACTCTTAAGTTGCTTATCCAACTAAAGGTTTTCCAATCCAAATAAACAGCCTTCCATATTTGGAGGCTGCTTATTTCAGTCTTAGCTTACTTCAGTATTATTCTTAACCACTCACTAACCATTTTTTGCTTCCAACCCTCTTTTTCAGTTAAAATAGAATCATCACCATATTACGAAGTATAGGAGATCACCCATTGAAAGAACATGAAGGTAGTCAACTTATGATAAACCCAATTCATCTAAAGGATATGGGAACCAGGGAATTAGCCGACGAACTTTTACTCCAGCTCAATGAGTGGAATAATGTTCCGATGTTATATCAACTCGCGCTAGAAGAATTACAGAATAAGATTAAAGTCATCAAGACAGAACTGAAACAAATCAATGGTTATAGTCCTATTGAACATATTAAAGTACGAATTAAAGAACCTAAGAGTATTTTAGACAAAATGAAACGTAAGGGTTGTGACCTTACTGTAGATAATATGCTAAACCTCATCCACGATATTGCTGGCATGCGAATTGTATGTGCTTTCGTCAAAGATATTTATCTCTTATTAGAGCACTTCAAACAGCGTAGCGACATTCAGGTGCTAGAGGTAAAGGATTATATTAATGATCCCAAACCGAATGGATACCAAAGTCTTCACATCATCCTAGCCGTGCCTCTCATCCTATTAGAAGGAACAAGGTGGATGAAAGTGGAGATTCAGATGCGCACCTTAGCCATGGATTTCTGGGCGAGTATGGAACATATATTATTCTATAAGTATGACAAGCAAGTACCTGCTCATGTACACACCGAGTTGAAAGAGGCTTCTGAAGCCGCCTATGCCCTTGATAAGAAAATGCTTAGAATTCAGAAAGAAATCCTTTCTGGTATAGCAAATTCAGGGCCAACGCTATTATCCCAATAATCGGACTTTGGATATTAACTAACTACATAAACAGAAGGCTGCATCCTAATAGTAGGAATGCAGCCTTCTGTTTATCGTATATACAATACCTATCTTACAGCTTAATAAATGCATTATCGAAATATTCTTCGACCGTTAATTCACTCTTGGCAAGATCTGGTGCTACGTCAGTACCTACGTATCGGATATGCCACGGTTCATATATATAACCGGTCTTATCTTCAGCACCTTCAGGATAACGGATAACGAATCCGTACTCAGGTGCGTGTTCCGCTAACCACTTACCCTCCGTTGTTTCACCAAAGGATTGCTCTAATGTATTATCAACACTCGGACTGGATACATCTATCGACAGACCCGTTTGATGTTCGCTATTTCCTGGTACAGAACTAACACGAGCGGCTTCCTTCTCTCCCTTAGTACGAACATTATTCGCAAAAATAACCTTTTGTCGAGCATAAGATCGGTATCCAGATACTGCACGTAACTCGATATTTTCTGATTCTGCTCTAGCAAATAGCTTCTCTAATGCCTCCGCTGCTTCCTTACGCATAAATCGTTTCTCATTCGCTCCATCAAAGGAAAATTTAACATTTGGTTCTACAAGATCTTTAGGCTCGTAACCATCAGGAAGACTACGCTGTTTGTTCACAATAACAGTTACTGCTTCAGGATTGGTTACGATAGATCGTCCGTCTTGCTCTTGAATGGTTGCTTGGAGTGAATTCTCACTTCGCATTGCCATAATAGAATCGTTAGCTTGTCCCTCAACAACTTCCAACTGATCCCCTTGACCAGCTGGACCCTGTAATGCTTGTCCTTCTTGTTGAGCAGACCCTCCTGTATCAGAGCCACACCCTACAAGTATTCCCGACAATACAATCATTGGACCAAGAACACGCATCCAATGTCTCTTTCCCCATGTCTGTGATTTCATTGATGATTCTCCTTTATGTGAGGCTTTATTACTAATATCATATATCACATGAAGGAAACTCGCATCGACCATTACTCCCCAATAAATTGACGGCGACGTTTCTCCGCGATATCTGATGTCTTTTTCATAATCATTTTCAGTGCCTTTTGAACCCCAAGCGATCCTTTTAATAGCGGAGTCCAATCATCGAGTTGATTCTCTCCATCCACAGGTGGCGTAAGCTTGAGAGTAACATCCCGGAAGAGTGGACCCGGTTCATGAAGACGCCCTTGCTCTGCGGCCTCTGCAAGCCATTCCCCTGGGGAGGGTCCGCTTTTTCCCTTTTCCTCTGTCAAAGTTGCTTCGACCCCGGCAAATTCCTTTGCTTTGGGAATGATCGCAGATGACCATGCACCAAATATCCCAGGCAATAACTCTTTACGAGGTAACCCCATGAGCGTTAATTTCATAACCGGATCAGAAGACAACTGTTGCTCTGCATATTCACGCACCGTTATTATCTCTTGGCAATTAGAATCCCCACAATGACATGTCGCTTCGTTCATCATCATTATATCCGTAGATGAAGGCAACAAATCATCAAGCCACACTGGAGTCTGCCCCTTTAAGAGTAGGTACAGATCATGAGCTGTATTCTGTAATTCTATAAGAATCTCTTGTTGAATGAGTGGTGAACACACCTCTACAGGTATGTTCACTTCATGTGTCTTCATTCCCGTTAATTCTTCCAGGGACCTGGTAACCTTCCCTATCAACAAGCCTGGACGGACATCCAGTATGACCTCTGCCATCTCTGTCAAATGTATCCCTCCTGAGCTTTATCACATATTAGAGCAACCCTTACAAGCTCATTAGAGTTACATCCAGTCTTCGCCTTGCAGTGCGATAAGATCTTTCAGATCCGCATCCGACATCTCTGTTAACCATGTTTCACCCGAACCTACCACTTGTTCAGACAGTGCCTTTTTATTCTCAATCAGTTCATCAATTCGCTCTTCCAAAGTACCTTGACAGATAAGCTTGTGCACTTGTACATTCTTATGTTGTCCAATGCGGAATACACGGTCCGTCGCTTGATTCTCAACAGCAGGATTCCACCATCGATCATAATGTAGTACGTGATTGGCACGGGTCAGGTTTAATCCTACTCCACCTGCCTTTAACGAGAGCACAAAGAATGCAGACCCTTCTTCTTCTTGGAAGGAGCTTACCATTTCATCTCGTTCCTGTTTCGGTACTCCTCCATGCAGGAATGATGGAACTTTACCGTACCTTGCAGCAAGACGTGAAACAAGCAGTTGTCCCATAGCTACGTATTGAGTGAAAATAAGGGCCGATTCACCAATCTCCTCTATACTATCAAGCAGCTCGAGCAATCGCTCCATTTTACCGGAAGCCTCCTGCTTAGTGCCCCGACTATCTTCTTTACCGAGAAGTTGCGGATGATCACAAATCTGCTTCAGCTTCGTAAGTGAAGATAAGACTAAGCCCTTTCTAGCAATCCCCGTCTCCTGCTCAATTTGCACCAACATTTGATCAACAACAGCCTGATACATCGCACCTTGTACATCTGTTAACGTACAGTAAGATTTAAGTTCAATCTTCTCAGGTAAATCCTTCGCGATATCCGGATCACTCTTCAGACGGCGCAACATGAAAGGTGCCACTAATCGATGTAGTTCCTGTAAGCGCCCCTGTTCATCATCTCCCGTATACCGATGTCTAAATGAGGATGAGGTTCCTAAATAGCCAGGGTTAAGAAATTGAAAAATGGACCACAGTTCACCCAATCGATTCTCTACAGGCGTACCCGTCATCGCAATGCGATGAGGAGAAGACAATTTCATCACGCTTTGAGCCTGCTTCGTCCGATAGTTCTTAATGTATTGCGCTTCATCCAATACAATGGTTGCCCATGATACCTGCGCCAGATCTACGCCATCTCTACCACATAAATGATACGTCGTTAGAATAACATCATATTCTGCGGCCTTGTTAATGAATTCTTCTCCATGTAAACGTCGATTCCCATGATGGATATATATAGATAAATCCGGCGCGAAACGCTGAAGTTCTCGCTGCCAATTCCCAAGTAATGATGTAGGACAGACAATAAGTATAGGATTGGTATGCTCAGCCATGCGCTCAAGAAGACACGTGATAACCTGAACTGTCTTACCTAGCCCCATATCATCTGCTAGACATACACCAAATCCTAGATCCCTCATGGCAGAGAGCCATTGATAACCCCGTTCTTGATATGGACGTAACACACCATGAAGAGATTCAGGTATTGGGCGAATAGGCACTTTGCGCGAACTAGTACCTTCGAGAAGGGAAGATAACATACCCACCGTTTCCATTCCCATCACGGTAAGGCCCTTCCACATCCGCTCTTCGCCATCTTCAGCAGTTAAATGCATCCAGTCGGATATTTCCATCTGGCCTTTCTCATGCTTCTTAATATATCTCATAACCTGACGAATCTCTTTCAGGTCAACTTCAATCCATTCGCCACGGAACTCTGCATATGGAACATCAGACTCTGCCAATTTAGTCATTTCTTCAAGTGTAAGTGTTATGCCACCGAGCGCCGCTTCCACTTCAAATGAGACTAAGTGATCCATACCCAATGCGACCGGTATCCCCACTCTGTTCTCTGTTTCAGGTGGCTGCACCATTTTTAAAGACAGCCCCACACGTCGTTTCTCCTTACTCCAGCGTGAAGGCAACTGAACAGTAACCCCAGCTGCAGTGAGTAGCGGAACAGATTCACGAACAAATGTAAAGAGTTGTTCCGGCGTAAGTTCCATTCCAATCGGTGCAGGTGCATTCAGAGTATCACTAATTTCAAATGACACTAATGCTGCTTCACCAAGAGCCATTAGAAGTTGTTCCTGAACCGCTTCGTAATGTCTCCCCCGCACTTCTAAGTCCGTTTCCTTTCTACCCCATATATAGTTTGCAGGTAGCCAAGTTCCATAATCGTCTTGAATTTCTGCCCAAAAGGATACATACCATCGCTGTTCTTCCTCTAGAAGTCTAGGCTCCATACGTAGTCCTAAATTCAGGCGGCCAATCTGCCGAGCTTGCTCCTCCTCGCTTCCGATCACAGGAATAGAGGTACCTCCAATACGGGAAGCCGTTTTCGTTAGTTCTTCAATTTCATCAGGAGATCCTTGTACGGAAATATCACGACTTACCGTCAAGAGGCCATCCCACCACAATTCAGAAAGTGGTGAATATCCTCTTCGATAATTAGCCATGTATCGAGAAAGCTTTGCTTCTAATCCTTGTATCACATCTTTAATTTCCGTATGAATAACGGCACTTAAGAAGGAATGCAACACTGCAGCACCAGCTTCTTCTTTGGTTTCAAAGCCCCCGAATGCAGGCACACCAAATGCAAGTGGTGGCATCGAAGCAGCAAGTTGTAAGAAGATCTCTGCTTCGTGTTTATCCCTTAATTTAGGTTTCCAACGAGATGTTACGACCTGTTCGCCCGTCCGTCTACGTGTACCCGTTGTGACAAGGGGCGCCGTTCCAGGAGATATCCGACCATGAAGCATCAGCTCCAATGCGAACCTTGCCACCTTCACCCAATAGCTCATTTCAGGGCCTGGTTGTATACCTCTCGCTAAGCAAGTTTCGTCATCCCATGCAAGGAGCATAAAGAATGCATCCTGTGGAGAAAGTGCAAGACCCTCTAATGTTCGGCCCATGAGTTGGCGTCTTTCTCCCCTTCTGTTGCTCGCTTTAGGGTTCGCAGTAGAAGAAGGATACCGTAGTTCTGCCAACCTAAGAACAGCATTGGCAAATGGACGTACTCCACCCTTCCATTCAAACTGTTTAACTACACGGCTCCAAGCATCTACCTTTGGTTCAGATACTTCACCGGAAAAACAAAAAAACACTTCGCCTAACCATACGCCATATAGCGGTTGATTCATCGTTGTCTCCTGTCGTTTCACTGCTCACATATTTTAATTACATCTTATACAAAAAGGGAACATTTAAAAACCTTTTCACTTTTGGAACTCAAACCAAATTATTCCCTTTTTCCTCAGATCTAATTACAAAATGCTACTTTTTATTACCTGACTAATAATGTAAAAAAACCCACCCAAGTTTACTCTCCAAAGGTGGGTTTGTGGACTTTAGACACAAAACTGGGAACGACTTATTTTCATTTGTGAATGTAATTTAACTCCATTTACCACTGTTTATCATACCATATAGATACAAACAATAACAACCGAACTACGATTAACTCTTAAATACTTTTTTAAACCTCTAGGCTGTCTTACCCAGACCCGTCTTTCCCATTCCTTTGCTTGATCAAAAAAAAAGCAGGACAAGTTGAGTACTTTTATAATAAAAATGGGTATATCTTAAAGAAGACACTTAACTTCAACGAACCGATGTTATTTAACAAGGAGGTTATATATATGCTGAAAAGAAATCCTTATAAGTGGTGGAATCTCATTGCATTTCTAGCAATGATCGGCGTGAATGTACTCGCCAATACCACCCTTATTGGTGGAAGAAGAACAAGTGATGTATCCGACATGTATCCTACTTTGTTGACGCCAGCTGGATACGCTTTTACCATCTGGTCTGTCATTTACATCCTCTTAAGCGGATTTATCTACTATCAGCTCAGAAGGAATAATGAGAGCAGAGAATCTGTACAAAGCATTGGCATATGGTTCATCATCAGCTGTATTTTTAATATTGTATGGCTCTTTCTATGGCAGTATCTCTATATCGAAATATCCGTCATAGCCATGTTATTCCTGTTAATGTCACTTATGATCTTGTATACACGCACGCGACGTATTTCGTATCCTACACAAGGGGAATTTTGGTTCATCAAACTACCCTTCAGCCTATATTTAGGATGGATTAGCGTTGCGACAATATTAAATATTTCGATATCCCTTACCAAAAATAACTGGGGTGGGTTTGGACTTGATGACACAACTTGGGCCATCATTATGCTCTGTGCTGGAGCACTAATCGCTATCCTAGCGAGCTACCCTTATCGAGATAGCGCATTCCCTTTAGTATTTGTATGGGCCTACGTCGCCATTGCAGTGAAACAAACAAACGTTGAGTATGTATTCACTGTTGCATACATACTAGCTGGTATCCTATTCCTTTATGCGATATATCTATTATTTGTCCGGAAACGGATAAACAAGGGCATGAACTTTCGCCGCTGAAGAGATTAGTATTCACTCTTTTTTATTTATATGAACCATTTAACAAACACAAAAAGCTGAATTATGCGATGGATTCGCGCAATTCAGCTTTTTGTATAATCCATACTATTTCTTTAACACTACGGCTTCGATCTCAACTAGAGCGTCTTTAGGTAGACGAGCTACCTCTACAGCACTACGTGCTGGGAACGGTTGTGAGAAGAATGAGCTATAGACTTCATTCATAGCAACGAAGTCATTCATATCTTTGAGGAAGACCGTTGTCTTCACAACTTGATCCATCCCAACTCCTGCTGCTTCTAGAATCGCTTGTAAGTTAGTAAGGGATTGACGGGTTTGCCCCTCAATACCCTCTCCAAATTGTCCAGTCTCTGGGTTAAGACCCAATTGACCTGATGTAAAAATGAATCCCCCCGCTTCGATCGCTTGGCTATATGGCCCGATAGCTCCCGGAGCAGATTCTGTTGAAATTACTTCTTTTCCCATTGTTTATGTCTCCTTTCATTCTATTCATATTCGAATTAAAACATCACTTTATACGCATTATTGTACCAGTCCCACGGCATAAATAACATCATTAGGATAAATATGCACACCCGTTGGACCCGTCAATGCGATATTTACCATGGCGCGTGCGACCACCTCTGCCGGTATTGCTCGATATTTAGCCGCCTTCCCATGAAAAAGAAAGTCGAGAGATGTCATAAGTTTTGCACTTATTGCCTCAGCCATACGCTTATTGTCACGTTCTCCAAGTATTAGCGATGGTCTAAATAAGTGAACTGCTGGAAGCCCCACCTTAGAAATGGCATCCTCTACCTCACCTTTGATACGATTATAGAACAACTTGGACATAGGATCGGCCCCCATAGCCGATACAAGTAGGAATTGGCGAACTCCTGCTGCGTGTGCTAATTGGGCTGCAACTAGAGGATAGTTGAAATCCACCTCCCGAAATTTTTCTTGAGATCCTGCCTTCTTGATTGTAGTACCCAAACAACAAAATACATCAAGTACGTCCTCGAACAAATCCTGATGTTGCTCTAACTTATCCCAATCTATTATTATTTCCTTAAGCTTCGGATGTTGTATCCCTAGAGGTCTCCTCACCAGTACCTTTACAACATCATACTCTGCTCGATTCAACAGTTCATTAACTACGAATCCACCCACTAATCCTGTAGCACCTAATACAATGGCCTGAAACTCCATAGAAACCTCCTAAAAGTTATTAGAGCGTTACTTCATCGGTATACTTCGATAATAACTACCTCGGAAGCATAATCTTAAGTTATTAGAGCGTTACTTCATCGGTATACTTCGATAATAACTACCTCGGAAGCATAATCATTCCTCTCTGAGTATTCGGCGACCGAATGTCAAAGCTACAATTAGCATAACAAATCCTACAACGCTCTGGAAACCATACTGCTGAACCCAGTCTGGGAATACCCTCATTACTATAAATAATTGACCACCAATCATAGGTCCTAAGAAAGATGTAACACCCGTTATTGCAGCAAACATGGCTATGAACATCGGACGTTCACTCTTCGGTGTATCCCCGATTGTAAAGTTGAATACTAATTGATTGAATCCCCCTACACCTATCCCTAACAAAACATGCGAGATCATCAATACGAGTAGTACAGGAAGGAACGACAGCATTCCCCAAGCAAGACAAGATCCAGCAATGATTGGTAAAGTCCAGAACAGTAATGTTTTATTGCTATATCTAGCATTTAAGTTGCCCCAAATATAGAAACTCGACATCATAGCAATAGTCTGAACCACCGTTAATAATGATACGGTCTGGTAGTTAATATGTAATAAATCGAGCATGACATAAGAATATAGTGGTACTACTAACGTTTGCAGAAATAACCAAGATGCTAAAAAAATAGTAGATTTCATAAATGATGCATCTCGAAGCGGCTTCTTTATCATAGGCATCATCTTGCTCTCTGTTGATCGTTCGAAGGGCAGATCGGGATAGAAAAAGAATGTAACAATATTCAAAAGCCCAAAAATCCATGCAAGGATAAACAATATTAGGAACCCTGTACTTTCAGAGTGAGTATCTAATATTCTGCCGCCCATAAAAATCATGACGCTTCCCAAAGCATTCAAAATGGTATTACGAATCCCAAAATATCTTCCCCTTACCCCATCGGGCACCATATCACTAAGGAGTGAGGTCCATAATACGTTGATTACGTTATTCGCCAAAAATGCTGAAGCGTAAAGAATAATAAAGACCGGTACCCACCATTCTTTGTCCAATATAAACGGAATGAGTCCTGTAGAACCCCAAAGTATCCTCTGAAGTGCGATAAATATAACGAGTGTCCATTTACGACTCTGTAATTTCTGAACCATAAATGCGATAAATACTTGCAGGATGTTGACTAAGGTTGTAATCGACAGGACAAATCCTATTACGCTTGAATCTGCACCTAAGTACAATAGATATCCTGTGAGAAAGGGGCCTCCTAGTAGCATTTGGAAAATAACAGTGGAAATTCCCTCTGTTGTTGCAATAAACAAAGCGAAAGTCTCCGCCTTCTCTTATAAGCCATACGAATCTGGATGCACTCCTCTACAAATCTTTCTTTTGTCCCCATTCTACACGCAAGTACTCATCTGTCAATCTTATTTATGCATTCGTTGTGTGCGCTTACAAAACCCCTAAATAAATTGCAAAATAACGAAGAATAACAACCTAATATAGTCTCCCATCCAATCAAACATTTCCAGAAAATGAACTAACCTTCACAGGCTCATATATGAATAAAAATCTTTCAGACTCTACCTTTTGAATTTTAGAAATAGAGAGGTATAATTACCTTTGTTCTTAATGTTGCTATTATCACAGAAAAAGGGGATCTCCACTTGTCATCGTTGCTAAATAAATCATATATACTGTCTCTCAGTCTCCTTGGTTCACTCGGGATTATGGGTCTAATCTACAACGTTCTAAATTCAATTACGCACAACTCTCTTGTCCTTTCCTCGCCTATCGATAATCTGATTCCTTTAGTTCCAGCCATGAGCATTCCATATTTAGGATGGTATCCTTATATTTTTCTGGCCATGGCTTATTTGTGTTGGAAGGATCGTCAACTTTATTTCCGAACACTTCTTTCTATGAACATTAGCGTAGCCGTATGCTATTTAATATATTTCTATTTTCAAACAACTGTACCTCGCCCAATTGTTACCGGCCTTAGCTGGGATCATCAGATGCTAAATTGGATCTATGGAAATGATAAACCATTCAACTGTTTCCCGAGCATTCACTCCCTTTACTCTTTCCTCGTAATGCGGGCCTCTTGGAACTCAAGTAAAATACGATTCCGCACAAAAGTTATTTTCTCGATGTGTTCACTAACGATTATCATGTCTACTTTTATGATAAAGCAGCATGTGATTTACGATGCGCTTGGTGCAATTCTTTTGGGTGAAGCCGTATTTATTCTCATCTTATCTAGTGTAAAGGTCCATAAAATAGTCCGCAGCAAACGCTATGAGCGTTACAGTTAGATAATTAGATAAATTGAACTAAATACGAAACCCTCGATTCCTAATAATATCTAATATTTTTATATTTTTTCCTCCTTTTATTCCAAAATAATACATTATTTGATGTGTTATGGACAAAACAGAGGAAAAAGTATTTAAAATTAGTGATATTTTAGCCATAAGTGTGATTTTTTTCACATAAATTGAGAGGAAGATCATGGTACCATTTCATTATAGATATTGGATAATTTAATTCGCCTCAACAAATAAATGTTATCATTTCATTATTTTGAATAGCAAAATGTGTTCCTTTGTTCTAATGGTTCACATTTTAATATATTAAATTTAATTAATATGGGGGAAATTCAAATGAAAAAGAAATGGTCTATCCTATTGTGCAGTCTGATGTTAGTCGGCGTACTCGCAGCATGCGGTAACAATAATAAGGCAGCTGAACCAACAACGACTGAGCCAACTACTGAAACTACTGCACCAGCAGCAACACAAGGTCAGTTCACAGATGGCGCTTATTATGCTGAAGGAGACTTCGATGCAGAAAGTGGATGGAAACCTTATATTGTGCTAAGCGTTAAAGATGGTAAAATCGCAATGGCAGACTGGAACTTTGTTAGTTCCAAAGGCGGTCCTGACAAGAAGACACTAGATAAAGCTGGTAAGTACGGTATGAAAGAAAAAGGTAAAGCACAAGCCGATTGGTATGAACAAGCTGCGCTAGCTGAGAAATTCTTAATCGAGAAACAAGATCCTGCTGCAATCACATTGGATGCAGAAGGTAAAACGGATGCTATTTCTGGCGTATCTATTCACGTCGGCGATTTAACTACCTTGGCGAAGAAAGCGTTGGATGCTGGACCGGCTGCACCAGGTTCATATAAAGACGGATCATATCATGCTGAAGCAGATGCTTTTGATGCCACATCAGGTTGGAAAAGTACTACTGATCTAACCATTGCTAACGGAAAAATTATTTATGCATTCTTCAGTGGTGTAAATGAAGCTGGCGAAGATAAACAAGCGAATTCTATTGAAGGTAAATACGGTATGAAAGCTAATGGCGGATCTGTTGCTGAATGGCACGAAGAAGCTCAAGCAGCCCAAGCCTTCTTGATTGAGAAACAAGATCCAGCAGCGATCACTATGAATGCAGAAGGTAAAACAGATGCTATTTCTGGTGTAACTATTCATGTATCAGACTTTGTTACGTTGTCACAAAAGGCACTAGCGTCTGCCAAATAATTACTGTTTGACATTGGTTATTATTGGTATCATGAAGTGTTGAAATAAATCCGACATCATAACGAGGTGAACTATCAATGAAGAAAATTGTCCTTTTGGGCGGAGGTTACGGCGGTGTTCTCACCGCCAAGAAATTAGCTAACAAATTCAAGAAAAATAACGACGTTCAAATTCAATTGATCGATCGTAATCCGTATCACACACTCTTAACAGAACTTCATGAGGTAGCAGCTAATCGTACCCCAGAAGATGCAGTTAAGATTGACCTCAAGAAGATTTTTGCCAATCAGAAAGTGGATGTTGTCCTTGATGACATTAGCAAAATTGATTTTGAGGGTAAAACCTTAATATCTGACAAGGCAACATATGAATATGATTACCTAGTCATCGGTACAGGTAGTAAACCAACCTTCTTCGGTATTCCTGGTGCAGAAGAAAATGCATTTACATTATGGTCCTTCGAAGATGCAGTTCGATTGAAGAAACAAATTCGCGACATGTTTAGTGAAGCGGCAAAAGAAAAAGATCCAGTTATCCGTAAGACAAAGCTTTCCTTCGTTGTTGTAGGTGCAGGTTTTACGGGTGTGGAATTGATCGGTGAAATGGCTGAGTTCCGCGATGAGTTATGCAAGGAGTTCTATATTGATGCTCAAGATGTTCGCTTAGTCGTTGCAGATATGGCATCTAAGATTCTACCTATTCTACCCGATAAGTTGATCGCTAAATCAGAGAATCATCTCCGTAAAATGGGTGTTGAAATCATTACAAACGCCAAAATTACAGGTGTTGATCCTACTGCCGTCAAGCTGGGCGATACTGAAATTGCAGCTAACACCATTGTATGGACAGCCGGTGTTGAAGGCTCTGATCTTGTAGGCTCATTGGATGTGAAGCAACAAGGACGCAGACGTATTGAAACCAATGACAAATTACAAAGCTTAGATCATGAGAATGTATATGTTGTCGGAGATAATATTTTCTTCATTCCTGAAGGTGAGACTCGTCCAGTTCCTCAAATGGTTGAGAATGCGGAGCACGCTGCTCCACTGATTGCTCATAACATTCATGCAGATGTGACTGGTAAAGCGAAGAAATCTTACAAACCTGCCTTTCATGGCACGATGGTTTCGATCGGAAGCCGTTATGGTGTAGCAAACGTAGGACTTCCTAATAAGATGTTCATGCTTACTGGATTTATGGCTATGATGTCTAAGCACTTTATTAATCTATTCTATTTATCAACCGTTGCTGGCTTTAATAAAGTATGGACTTACATGATGCATGAATTCTTTCATGTGGAGAATCGCAGAAGCTTCTTAGGAGGCCACTTCTCCAAACGTTCACCAAACTTCTGGCTAGTTCCACTACGTATCTATTTAGGTTACATGTGGCTTCATGAGGGTTGGGAGAAGATCGGTAAGATATGGGATGAACCATCACGTATTTTCTTAATCCCTGCATCTCCTATTGCTGATGTTACCTCAGCTGCAAGTGAAGCTGTAACTGCTGTTGCTCAGACCGTCGATGCTCAAGCCGCAGCTTCTGCCGTAGCAACGACAGGTGAGACTTTAACGGCACTTCCTGTACCTGGTTTCATTACTAGCGTTATGAATGTCTTTATGGACTTATTCTTCTATAGCTCAGATGGTGGCTATACTGTATTGGCTCAAGTATTCCAAACAGCTATGGTACTTGCAGAAATCACTTTTGGAGCACTTCTCATTCTCGGTCTATTCACTGCAGTATCTTCAATCGCGACGATCGGTATGGGCGTTATGATCTGGACATCAGGTATGGCACCTTATGAAATGCTCTGGTACGTAACGGCTGCAATTGCTACAATTGGCGGTTCAGGAAGCGTATTTGGTCTTGACTACTACGTCCTTCCTTGGCTGAAGAAACAATGGAAGAAGATTCCGCTCGTTAGACGATGGTACTTATTCACAGATTGATGTTACATCATTCCTAGTTATCAAAGCTAAATAGAATGAACTAGAGACAGAAACTTGTGTTCATTCTATAGATATACATTAGAGTAATGTGCAAATCGCACATTACTCTCCTTATTTTATATGGTCTTGAAGGTATGAAAACCGATCCAAGGGGTGAAGCATATGCACACACAACTTATGAATGAAACCTTTCAACTACTCCAAGCTGAGTGTTCTCCGAAGGCTGGAATTACGTTGGACATCGATCGTACAGAAATACTGGATACGGAGTCCTTATTGAATAGTTACGACTTAGCTTATGAGCGTAAAGTACATCTTCTCGCACTCTATACTATCCTTTCGCTTGCCACAAGCCGTCATAAAGACTGCAATCCATCTGATCCGAATCTAACCCGCAAGGTGCTAGATGGTGATTATTTATACAGTCTATATATTCAATTAGCCGTCCAGTTTGAAGAAATCGATCTGATATCATACCTAGCGCCCCACATCAAAAAATGGCAGATCCGAGGTGCTGAAGGACATTCCGGAGTTCAGTTGTTAGCCACCTGCTTGGAACAGTTCTTAGATCTTGAATTCAGACGGGATACCTATACCACAACCGTAGAACAGGTAGGTTAACAACATGCAACTACATGAGACTCTGAATATCAATTTACGACGTATCAACAAGACCATTGAGGATATCGTTAGATTAGATAGAGACGTTCCATCATCCTCTGTTATATCAAAAAGTATCCTTGCACTTATTCGATCTGGAGGCAAAAGACTACGCCCTTTGATGGTTATTGTAGGGAGTCGGTTTGGTACCCTTCCAACAGGGAAATTACAACTCCAATTGGCTGCTGCTGTTGAATTCATTCACGCATCTTCTCTGATCCATGACGACATTATTGACCGATCAGATATGCGACGGGGCCAAAGCGCCATGCATACGATAACGGGAGTATCTGAGGCCGTTCATATTGGTAGTTACATGTCTGCCCGTGTGATTGAACTCCTATCTGGTTATTCCTCTAATAAAGACCGTTATATTCATGATTTATCAGCCGTTGCCACAGCCCAACTGTGTCTCGGTGAGTATGAGCAACTTGAGCATAGGTACGATTATGATCTAACCCTAGAGCAATATTTAGAGAAATCGAGGAATAAAACAGCTCAATTAATGGCAACTTGTTTACGAGTTGGCGCTTTATCTACGGAAGCTGATCCTGAACTTGCCGACCTCCTTTACACATTCGGCGAGCATATAGGAATGTCATTTCAAATCCAAGATGATTTATTAGACTTTACGCAGACACCGGATATCCTTGGCAAGCCTTCTGGAAGTGATCTCATCCAAGGACAAGTTACGTTACCTGTCATCTACGCCTTGCAAAGACCTGAGCTTGCGGCCACTATTCGTGCGATTCATAGCGGTTCCACTCCAAGGGAGATCAATGAAGCTATTAATATCATTCGTTCATCTGGAGCACTACAACAAACAGAACAGCTTAGTCATGATTATTTGAATAAGGCACAAGACATCATTGATCAGTTATCTTCTTTCCCAGCGTATCAAGATCTTCAATCTTTACTCGATTATTTCGCAGGACGTGATCATTAAGATAAGATCTACTCGATCTTCTAGAAGCATAAGACCCTCCCTCATCATGTTCAAATGATGTAGAGAGGGTCTTATGCTTCTTCCGCTATCGTAGTTAACTAATTTAAGCAATTAGAAAGTAATCCATTAACGTACAGACTACGATCACCATACTTATCACTTGATTAAGATTATAAGCCGCAATCTTCATTAATTTAGGTTGGTGAGGTTTGATAATACCATGTTCCGTCATGAGCAATATAGCCGCAATACCTAATCCGATAAGATACATCCAACTCAAATCTCTGAAATAGTAAAGAAATAATAACAGAATAAGCATGACCATGTGCATGCCTTTAGCCATCCATAGTGCCGTTTTCAGACCGAAGAAGCTAGGAATGGACCACAATCCATGCTTACGGTCGAACTCGATATCTTGCGTACCATAGATAACATCGAAGCCCGCAATCCAGAGCATTACAACGGTTCCGAGCACAAAGGGTGTGAACGCGAACTCTCCTGTCACCGCAAACCACGCACCAATTGGTGCAGATGCGATCACAAATCCAAGGTAAAGATGGCTGAGCCATGTGAACCGCTTCGTATATGAATATAACGTGATGAGGAGAATACCCACCGGGGACAAGATCATACACAATGGATTTAGCATAGAGGCTGCGATCACAAATATAAGATAATTGATAATTACAAAAATAATAACTTCACGCGTCCCAAGTAATCTCTGTGGAAGATGCCTTGATGCGGTGCGCGGGTTCTGTTCATCGAACTTACGGTCTGCGAGTCTATTGAAAGCATTAGCTCCGTTACGCGCACCAATAAGGGCAATTAATCCCCAGATCATAATCCACCACGACGGCCAACCACCTGCAGCCCATACCATGGAAATCACAGCGAAAGGCAATGAAAATAATGTATGTGAGAACATAACCAATTCACCAAATTGTTTACCTTTATGAAATAGTGCTCTAGTCGTCATATGCAATCCACCATTCATCCTCAGCGAGGATCCCTTCCTACCCCTACTTCTATCTCCTCGGGCAGTTCCAATCTCGCTAACACTACCTCTAGCACCCTGAGCATCTTCCGTATGTCCTTATCTTCAATGACCAAGGGAGGTTGGAATGCCAATACATTACGATCTATTCCATTCTTCCCGATCAAGAAACCCTGTTCCTTCATTCCCTCGATTACTTGATCCGTTAAAATGGCTCCAATATCTGGATTAGAAGCTAATAACTCCACCCCAATCATCAATCCTTTACCACGAACCTCTGATATCACCGCTCTATGACTTATCATGAGCTGTTCTAATCCTTGCATGAGTATGTGACCAAGCTCTTCAGAACGTTCAACGAGTCTCTCTTTACAGATGTAGTCTAAAACAGCTATTCCCGTAACGGAAGATACAGGATTCCCACCAAATGTAGAAGCTGATGGCCGATTTAAAGATGCTGCAATATGATCTGTAGTGGCAAAAGCACCAATAGGAACACCATTCCCTAAAGCCTTCGCCATTGAAATGATATCTGGTACGACGTCAAAATGTTCTATTGCAAACATCCGACCCGTTCGTCCAAACCCCGTCTGAATTTCATCAGCGATCATGAGCACGCCATACCTTTCCAGACGTGTTTTCACTTCCTGTAAATACCCTTCTGGCGGTACTATGATGCCTCCATTTCCTTGAATAGGCTCAATGATCAAAGCTGCAATTGTGTGTCCTTGTTCCTCAAGCACCTTATCAAGTGCCTTAAGGGAATCTTGAGCAGCCTCTTCAGGAGTTACTCCTGTGCGATAGGGACGTGGTATGAAGTACACTTCTTCCTCTAAAAAAGGATCCGTACGCCACATAGACAACCCCGTCACACTCATCGTCAGATTACTTCGACCATGTAGACCTTGCTCAAGAGCGATAAAGCCTTTACGCCCCGTGTGCATCCTTGCTAATAGAAGTGCTCCTTCATTAGCTTCAGTACCACTGTTAACAAAAAAAGTCCGTCGTAATGCTCCAGGTAATAACTCAGCAAGACGTTCTGCCAAGTCTACAATTGGCTGTGTTAAATATATCGTAGTCGTGTGCTGTAGCTTCCCAATCTGACTCATTGTTGCACCCGTAATGGCAGGATTACAATGTCCGCAGGCTACAACAGAGACACCTGCAAAAAAGTCCGTATATTCCTTCCCTTTCTCGTCGTACAGATGCTGCATTGATCCTGTCACGATCTGAGGCGGGTTCTGATAGAAATGCTGAGTACAGGGATAAAAGTATGATGCTCGCTTTGCCTTGATCCCTTCGGGTCCAATATAGTGTTCTGTCATCGATTTCATATGAATTCTCCCTCTCGTCTATGCCAGTAGAATGTCGTTGTATCAATTAAAATGCAATGAACCTAGTGTATATCCGGCATACACGGGATGAAGTTGTTCAAACAGTTCACCTGTAGAGGTTTGCTCCATAATGGCTGCCTGATAAGCGCAAATTATGGCACGTAACTGACTCACAGAGTAGGTGGCTCCCTCAATTCGAAAGTGAGACAATCCTGCCTCCGCTAATTCTTTCACCAAGGGAAGATAACAGATTTCTTTGGCCATTGTCAGATGATTCCGACCATGTTGATCACGATATACCGGATTCTCGCCCTTATCTGTCATCAGCACTAGGATCGAATTATCGACATAATGATTATTTTCTTCTCCAACGGATTCTTGTACCTCCGTATTTGCATAAAGATCATGTTCCATATACATAACCGTTGGAGATCCATGCACCACAGCTTCCAAAGGTAAGGTAGAGTGCTCAAGTAGTCCTGTAAAGTGATCTGCTGTCATCTCAGGTGATATCGTCAATCTCTGAATCCCTAGACCAGCATACATCTCAGCGCTTAAGTGATTATATATATTCAAGCTCGTATCGCCTACCATTGGATAACCCTTATCCGCAAACGCGTGAATAGCGCCACTATTTGTCACGACTATACCGTCAATTCCTAACGGTTCTCGAGAGAGTAATTCGCCGTATTGTTCAAAATGGAGCTCCGTCATCATACGAGGCAACCCGAGATATAACTTGGTTGCACCTTTGATAGCACTTAGTTCGATGATATTCTTCTTCGTGAAGGGTACATCTGGTAGATACACATCACCTGAAAGGTACAGGTGATCAACGCCTTCTTCTATCGCCATTCGTGCCTGGTCTATATTGTTCACTCGAACACTTAACTCCGGACGAGCAAATTGTTCTATGCGTTGTACTTGTACCAGTCTCTCCTTTAGTTCTGCCACACGTCCTATCGTCAATGAACGTTCAGCTGTTGGTGTACTGAACACTTTTCCTGTGCTATAGAACTTGCCTGTACCTTCGTACCTCCGATTCATATTAGACAATCCTGGTTTGCCGAAGGCATAGGCGGTGGAGAAATCCCGTTTACGATTCTCGTGTAACTTGTCACTATCTACTGTACGATCAAATCCGATGGGATCTTCAATATAACGATCAATGGCCTCCCCATAACTGTTGATCAATAACAAGATGAAGTTTACATCCCGCATCCGTCCTTCGATTTTGAACGAACAAATACCGGACTCAATCAACTCAGGGATATTCTCGTACATATACATATCTTTCACAGCAAGAGGATAATCCGCTGGATAGATATTTCCATCTTTTTTCACACGGTATTCCCAGCGGCATGGCTTCATACACTTACCTCGACTACCACTCATCCCGAATACGGCAGAACTGAAGTGACAGTTAGCCCCATGCGCTACACACATATCTCCATGGATGAAATACTCTAGTTCCATTCCACTTTGGCTCCAAATATATCGTGCTGTTTGCAGATCCATTTCTCTTGATGTGACTACACGAGTCACACCAAGTTCTTGTAGCAAACGAACGGTTTCTAAATTATGGACATTCATCATAACCGAGGCATGAACATGGAGATTCAGTCCCATCTCTTGGATCAGCATCACTACGGCATAGTCCTGCACAATCAGCGCATCGACATGTGCTCCTTCGAGAAAGCGCAGATACTCTTTGGCTTCTTCTACATCATCCTCACTGAGTAGGTTATTCACCGTAACATATACCTTTTTATGTAATTCATGTGCTATCTCAGTCGCTTGAACAATCTCTTCTAATGAGAAGTTGTATCCTTTACGCATCATACGCATGTTCAGACTCGGTCCACCCAAGTACACTGCATCGCAAGGTGCTTGTATTACTTCCTTGAATATTTCAAAAGTGCCAACCGGTGCAAGTAGTTCTATTTCTTTTCCATTAAAGAAACGTGCCATAACAATCGCCCCCACCATGAAGTAGTTAACTCTTTACAACGTCCACAACTCTCCAGTTCCATAACCCGACATCCACACCATTGCAATGAGCATAACAATGAAGAAACCTATAAATATCGTATCTCGACTTCTCCATACCAGTCGGTGATACTTCGTACGTGGTTCTCCCATACGGAATCCACGAGATTCCATAGAATGAACCAAATCTTCGGCCCTTCTGAATGCACCAACCGTAACAGGAACCAGTAGTGAAACAAGCATCTTCCCTTTCTCTTTCCAAGGAAGTTCTCTTACATCCGCGCCACGAGAGGCTTGTGCCTTGAGTATAATCTGGGCTTCCTCAAGAATTGAAGGAATAAACCGAAGTGCAATGCTAACCATTAAGGTGAAGCGATCAGGTGATACACGTATAGCCTTTAATGGCTTCAGCACGCCCTCTAACCCTTGGTTAAGACGACCCGGTGTCGTCGTAAAGGTTAGAATAGCTGTAAAGGATACTAGAAACACCATTCTTAGCACAGAGAACAATCCTAATTTGAAACCTTCAACATATAGATTCCACGAACCAATACTCAACAAAATTGCACCATTCTTGTCGTCTACCTTTATACACTGAACAATAAATATAAATAGCATTAATACCCATAATGGCTTAGCAGCCCTAATGAAATATTTAATATGAATACGAGTTAACGCGATAATAGCAAAGGAAAACCCAGCAACACAAGCCATCTCTAACCATGTATTAGACAATATTATTATCACAACATACAACATCATCGCTACCATTTTTGCCCGAGGATCAATACGATGTACCCATGAGCCTGTATCAATCGTTCGGCCGATTAGCAATTTCTCGCTCATCTCGATCCCTCTTCTCTTTAAACGTCCTCTGAGTTGACCAATTGTGCAATTCGCTTAGACATCGCCTCTGCACTCAAGCAAGGATCCTCACCACTTAAACCGAATTTCTCAGATATCGCTCGCCAATAACGTATAGACTGCGGTATGACAATACCATAGGCCTCCATTTGATCAGCTTGTTCGATTAAGGCCTTAACCGTCCCTTGAAATACCGTTCTACCTTCATGTAGAATAACCCACTGATTTGCAAAAGGAAGTAACTCATCCATACGATGTGTCACAATAATGACCGTCCTTCCTTCTTCGCGACATAGTCGATGTAACAATTGAATTAATTCTGCTCTACTCACAGGATCAAGCGTCGCTGTTGGTTCATCGAGCACTAATATTTCAGGGTCCATGGCTAATACGGAAGCAATGGCTACCTTACGCATTTGTCCTCCACTCAGTTGAAATGGATTACGTGAAAGCAAGCTTACATCCAACCCCATCTTCTCCATCGCGCTACGCGCTCGGTCTTTGGCTTCATCCATGCTACACCCGAAATTAATTGGACCGAAGCATAAGTCCTTTTCGACCGTGTCTTCAAATAACTGCTGTTCAGGAAATTGAAAGACTAGCCCTACTCTTTTGCGCAATTGATGAAGCTTAGGCGCCTTTTCTCCACCTCTCAGCGTAATGTCAAGCACCCGTACAGTCCCTGAAGTTGGTTTCAATATCCCATTGAACATCTGTAGTAGTGTAGACTTGCCAGAACCAGTGGCTCCAGCAATACCTGCCAACACACCTGATTCCAGATGTAAATTAACCCCTTGTAGTGCCGCTTGGCCCCACATGCTGTTGGCATCGTACTCATAATTTACTTTCTCAAATGTAATGGCCATAGTGCCTCCGTAAGTTCCTTTTCGCAATTGGGAATCGAAATATCCAAACCATACTTGTGCAACTCTGTCGTTAGTTGAAAGGCGAAGGGTGCGATGACATGACTCATCTCAAGTATTTTCTCATCTTGAAAGAGTTCAGTTGGTGTTCGGTCGGCAATAAGTTTACCTTCTTGCAATACGAGCACTCGCTCAGATGCAGCTATCTCTTGCGCATCATGTGTGATCGAGATAATGGTGTACCTCCCACTCTTATGCATATCCGACAGAATATTTAACAGATCATTTCGTGTCTTCTCATCCAACATGGATGATGCTTCATCAAAGATAACTACCTCAGGCTCCATACTTAAAATAGATGCAATGGCTACACGTTGCTTTTGACCTCCCGACAGCTCACTTGGATGCTTGTCTAGTAGATCAGCGATGCCTAGCTTCGCCGCATAGGACTTGACTCTTTCCTCCATCACTTCTATAGAAAGACATTGGCCCTCAAGACCAAATACAATATCATCTTCCACCGTAGCTCCGATAAATTGATTGTCTGGATTCTGAAACACCATACCTATCGTCTTGCGGATCTCTCCGATCGTATCTGATTGTAGTTCTAAACCCTTCACCTTAATAGTTCCCTCACCTTTGGGAAGAAGAGCATTCATGAGCTTCACAAGAGTTGATTTACCACAACCATTCGCTCCGACAAGTGCCACCCATTGCCCTTGTGGAATACTAAAAGTTATATCATTGATAACCGGTAGGTCCTTCTTTGCGTATCCATAACTTACCCCGACAAGTTCGATAGCTGGGGAACATTTACTTGAATTAACACTAGGATTTCTTACGCTCTCTTCAAATGCATTCGACGTATAATGAGGTCCTATTAACTCACGTTGAAACATGTCGTCTCCCTCTTCCTAACTGTTATTCTGAAATTCCTCAAACAAAGAAAGCTTAGTTAAAGAAGGCACTAAATATTTAACAGCAATACCGACCAATATCCCTGTTACCAACCCTGTTATCAACAGTAGCGGCATATAATAGTAAATATTCGAGCTTTGGAACACGATCGATGCTGCTGTGATTTGTCCAAAGTTATGTCCCACACCACCTACAATACTTACGCCAATCAGACTGACTTGACTACGACCTAATTTCATAACTAAGAACATCACAGCAAAACTAAACAACGATCCAAAAAGGCTAAACAACATACTTGAGAAAGTTCCGAAGATAAAGGCCGTAATAATCGTCTTGAGTATGACTAGCATCAGGGCATCCCGACCTCGTAAAAAATATAAACAGGTCAGTATCATGATATTGGCAAGCCCTAACTTGGCACCTGGTATTTGTAAATTAACAGGAATAATGGATTCTACGATACTTAGAACGACAGCTACCGCAGCAAAGATAGCGATAATAACCGTTCTTTTCAACATTCGGGTAGATTCTTCAGTTGATAATGGCATCCGGCTCATCTCCTAGATCTTGCACTCCGTTTATTTCAACCATCACGCGATGGGGCAAACAAATAATGCTCTGGTTCGATTTCTTAATAAATCCAAAAGTAAGGCATACTTTATCCGGACAATCCGTATCATACATCTCGACACCATAATCATGTACTCTGACAACATTCGTCCCACGTTCCGATTTTATCTCGATGATTTGCTCCTCTTTGGTCAACTCAACAGTCTTATACAATTTACCATTTAAAGTAATGTCAGCCGTGAGCAATTTATTGTGATTGTTTTCACTTTCATCTCCAGGTAACCATCTGGGAACTAGGAAAAATAACGCAACAGCAGCAATGATAGCAATGATTAGTAAGTCTCCGCGTTTCATGGGATAACTCCCTTATATTTTAATTGTCTAAATCTTAGACGCTTTAATTATACCTATCTTCTGGAATTGCTTCAATCGAAATTGCATAAAATTGGTAGTATTTTGCGATTGTCATAAAACGATCAATTTAGAGAAGCAATATCGCAATATTCGTGCTATTTATGATATATATCATATCTTTTAACTACAATTTTAAATATAATTCATTGCGAAAATGAGCCGAATTAAGAAGAGAACTGTGATATATTTTCTATGTATTGGATAGGCATACCCTCGTCAGCAAAGAATTGAACTAACGAGTTGCGAAAATAGGTTGATATCTGAACTTAAATATGTTATGATATGTAAAGTGTTAAAAATAATTTAATCCCCTAAGCGTTCCTCGCACGAAGAATAACCCTTCACCTAATGAAGTTGAAATTTCTATTTTGTTAAAACCCAAATTGAGTAGAGTTTTAAAGACGTTTCTGATTCACACTGGCACGGTCATTGGAGCCGTAAGGACAAAAGAGAGGTAGGGCTTTTGTTGTGTTAGAAGTCAATTATTCTGTAACCCAACTGCTAAAGGGACCGACTGTAGCCGAAACATCATGGCTAACGGGATTAAATATATAGCTTGTCATGCTGCAAGCGAAAGCACTCTGAATCCATATTCCGGGTGCTTTTTTAATTGGTAAACAAATATTTAAGAAGAAGGGGCTATGTCATCCTTATTAAGGATGACATAGCCCCTTCTTCTTACTGTTCACACCCAACACAGATATCACATATCCTAATACTAAAAGGAGTTGTGATCATTCATATGCCAAATAATCGAATCATAGTAGATCTCTCCGATCGAAATCTCTATTTGCTCGACGGTGACCGTGTTATCAGGTCCTTCCCCGTAGGGATTGGAAAAATGCTGACAAGGACCCCTGCTGGTGAATTCACTATTATCAACAAGCAGCTAAATCCAGGTGGTCCATTTGGCGCGTTATGGATGGGTCTGTCCAAACCCCATTATGGAATTCATGGTACTGACGACCCTTCCTCTATTGGAAGAGAAGTATCCCATGGATGTATTCGAATGTATAATAGTGACGTCCTTGCTCTTTCTCCTCTAGCCCCTATAAACACGCGTGTAACAATTCGTCCTTAAATACTTATCGGACAGCTCCACTCACAATCTTGAGCACAGATATACGGTTAAGCTTTGACTTGCCCGCTACGATAGCATCTAATGTTCCAGTTGCAAGTGCAAGGGGAATCTTGCAAAAATTATAAATGGGGTCTAACTTAATACGACTCGTATAGGATTCAGCAATCTTCAAGTTCTGACGAGCATAATCCAGCATTTCCTCAAAACTCCATCCCGGTGGATGAAAGTTCACGCCACGCTCTGAATCCTCGGAACGATTACTTATAATATTGACTAGCTGTAATCCTCGTCCAAATGCAACACTTTGGTCCTTACTTACGTCACTTTCTCCATACAAAGTCCATAAGTCAGACAACATAATCCCAACTAATCCAGCCACATAATAGGTATAGTCATCTAAATCTTCTTTATTCTGAATATTCCAGTTCTTGATCGTCCATTTAGCCATTCCATGCGACATGGTCGCAGTATAACGACATATCATTTCTTTTGTTTGTAGTGGAGCTAATTTGATCCAATCTGTCATTCGAAGACTAACTTCAGGGAGATCCTTCTCATAGGGTGCAAATAATGATGCGAAATCTTCATCAGTAAACGTCTTATTTAATAATGTAGAAATCGATTGTAATAGTGAAATCTTGTCTTCCTTAGGAAGTGTCTCGTGATCTTCAATCTCATCAATAGCTCTCATACTTAGGTATCCTGCTGTAACTGCTTCTCGGAGTCCGGGTCCTAGATGGCTAATTGGAATAATAAACGTTCGACTAGTCTGAGCTAACACTTTCGTAGCATCTTTTAGTAAAGCAGCGTTCCCTTGCACAAATCCACTTCCTCTCACAACGTTAGAGATTCTATTTTCTACACTTAGTATACGATTTATTAATCATACAATACATTTACACCATATGCACATGACGATTACCTCCATTATTATTCTATTCAAGCCTAGTAATACAAATAGCCCGCTAAACAGATCGTTTTATCTATTTAGTGGGCTAATATCATGAATTAGATAAAACAATCATATATATAAGACATGTTGTTTAGGGCGTTTTTTAGGGAGCTGTGTATATGAAATCATTTCACAAATACGCGATTATTGTACTGGGAAGTTTATTGATCGCTATCGGTACAGACTTCTACCTCGTTCCCTATAAAGTATTAGATGGCGGAATTATTGGCATTGCATTGATCATAAATTATATTTTGGGATTCAGAATTGGACTGGTTATCCTATTGTGCAGTATACCTATCTTTATCGTGGCATGGGTGCGAAATCGTGAATTCTTTTATAACAGTATAACTGGCATGCTTGTGTCATCACTATTTATAGAGTTGCTAGCACCGTTTCAGTACTATTTTCTCTACTATATTGAATTAGGACCTCTAACAAGTTCTATGTTCGGAGGGTTCCTGCTTGGAACTGGATTAGGTCTCATGTTACGTTTCGAGACAAGCACTGGCGGAACGGATTTACTTGCAAATCTATTCTCTAAATATATTCATCTAAATGTAGGGATTATTATTCTTCTAACCGATGGACTTATTATTGGAATTGGAGGATTACTGATATCTTGGGAGACGTTCTTCTATTCGGTTATTTCGATTGTTTCCGGGGGCATTGCGACTAGCATATGTACATTGAAAAATTAAAATATAAAAAACGCTGTGAATAGAGGACATCCTCTCTAACACAACGTTCATCATAATTAACCTTTTGGTCTTACAAATAATGCAGCAATGAAAGAGAAGATAATTGCTGCTGATATTCCTGCACTTGTTACTTTAAAAATCCCGGTTATAATGCCGATTACTCCATCCTCTTTCAATTCCGTAATAGCCCCATGTACGAGTGCGTTACCGAAGCTCGTAATCGGTACAGAAGCTCCCGCACCAGCAAATTCAATAAGTGGCTCATACCACCCTATCCCATCCAGTACAGCTCCTAATACGACCAACAAGGTCATTGTATGTGCAGGATCTAGCTTAAATACATCGAAGCAAATCTGCCCAAAGACACATATAGCACCACCAACCAGAAAAGCCCATAAAAAAATCATTACATATCCCTCCCTGCTTCGATCGATACCGCATGAGCTATACAGGGGATCGTTTCCCCTTGTTGAAAGCTCAGCGGAGATAGAAGTGCTCCAGTTGCAACAACGAGCATCCGTTTGATTTCTCCTTTACGCATCCGATTGATTAAATGTCCATAGGTAACAACTGCCGAACAACCACACCCGCTTGCACCCGATTGAACCATCTGTGTGTCATAGTCGTAAATCATCATCCCGCAGTCTTTATACTCAGTCTGTTGCATTGGAATCTTATGCTTCTTCAGCAATTCACAAGCGATCTCATATCCAACTTTGGACAAGTCACCCGTAACGATTAAATCGTAATGACCCGGTTGAATGTTTAAGTCACGAAAGTGGGCTTCCATCGTATCTACAGCAGCAGGAGCCATGGCAGCACCCATATTAAATGGATCCGTGATTCCCATATCGATTACCCTTCCAATCGTAGCAGAGGTCACAACAGGTCCTTCCCCCTTATCCGATACAATGGCAGCCCCTGCACCGGTTACGGTATATTGAGCGGTTGGTGGTTTCTGTGATCCGTATTCCGTTGGGTAACGGAATTGCTTCTCCACGCTTGCATTATGACTACATGTTCCAGCAAGAGCATAATGAGCTGATTTGGAATTAACGATCATTGCAGCGAGTGCCAAGCTCTCCATCGATGTTGAGCATGCACCAAACACACCAAGGAATGGGATAGATAATGTTCGTGCAGCAAAACTGCTACTGATGATCTGATTCATCAAATCGCCACCAATATAAAATTGAACTTGTTCCTTCGTTAATCCAGCATTCTCTATAGCAAGCTTAGCGGCTTCCTCGATCAACACCTTTTCGGCTTTTTCCCAACTCTTCTCTTCTAACATGGAATCCCCATGAATGATGCTAAAATCTTTGGCTAGCGGTCCCCTTCCTTCAAATGGGCCCACCACCGTTGCGGTACCAAGGATCACTGGCTTGTTCTCAAACACCCAGCTTTGATGTCCCTTTAGCATGTCATGATCCTCCTCCACCTTGAATGATCCATGTCAAGATGCCCACAACAAAGGCAGCTACGGTTCCAAACACGATAACCGGACCCGCAATCTTGAACATTTGTCCCCCAACACCTAGAACGATACCTTCGCTTCGATATTCGATCGCAGCAGAAGCCATGGAATTCGCAAATCCTGTCACGGGCACTGCTGTTCCAGCTCCTGACCATTGTGCCAATTTGTCGTATACGCCGAAGCTCGTCAATATAACAGATATGAGAATCATAACGGCCACCGTAGGATCTGCAGCTGTTTTTTCCGTAAAACCGGCCCAATGAACAAACATTTCTTGAATCGCTTGGCCAATGATACAAAGCACTCCACCAGCAATAAAGGCGCGTATACAGTTTTTTAAGACCGGTCTTGGTGGTTGAATTCTCTGAGCTAGTTCCTGATATTCCTGTTGAGTAGGGGTTAATTTTTCCTTTTTCTTTTTATTCGCCATAATATTGCCTCCATTTCATTTCTCAGTAACATGAGTTACTTTGATTTGCTAACGAGTAAGCGCCGGTCTAACATCCTTGATGACTTGCTCCATACTGATTGAGCATTGTTCATACATTTGCTTGGCTTGCTGATTGTCGGTAGACAGACTGAACATTTCTAGATCGGCTTCACACTTCTTCAAAGTTGCAAATAACGTTGCCTTATTTTGCGATTTCGGCACAATAATCTGATCATCGTAAAGATCTACGAATAACTGCCCATAGGAATCAACCTGACCAAGAAATACATTCTCAACGGCAACACCAATTTTCTCTAACTCTGTATCTATCCATTGCCGGTTTAGACCAATGGTTGCTAATGGCTCGTCCATGATATTCCCGTCCATAATGACGGCCTGCGTTTCTTGTTCCGGTGCAACCTTTATCCCCAAATGAACAGGTGTAAGTGGTTGATTTTCTCTTGTTAAGAGAACGTTGACTTCACCGCTCGACTCCATCACAGCAAATTCTACGTCCGCTAATCTGAACACATCCTTACTTCTTAGCTGTTCCAATAACTCATCTGTCGTAAGTCGCTCTTTTTTTAAATTTTCCTCAAGTACCTTGCCATCTTTAATGAGTATGGTTGATTTACCATCTAACACATTTCTGGCCATTTTACTTTTAATCGTTAGAAATTCGATCCCTAAAGAAAATGCCACCCACACAACTAAAGAGATAAGTCCTAAGTGCCAGGTACCATCCATTTCAATAGGAATCGTCGCAGCAAGGCTACCTATTGTAATACCAGTTATGTACTCAAATAAGGAAAGCTGGGATACCTGCCTTTTACCAAGAAGTTTTGTCATAAAGAAAAGAACGACAATAGTTAAGATGGTACGTAAAGAAACAATTAACCACTCCTGCATATTGACATACCTCTTTCCTGTTCGTTTTCAAAGTTATTACACAGTAAGATGTCCTCTAAGGTGTCTTTTTAACCAAATTCAACATATTTTTTAGTTCAATAAAATGATGTATGGCTTTAGCGAAAACCGGATAAGATATGATTCGTTACTTCCTACTTCCTTACGTAAAAAATAATGATAAGGAGGTGAAACAGATGACCGTTGCTTCTCAAGTAAAAACATGCTTAGCTTCTTTAAAAGGTGCTCAAGCCAGCCTTGAACAATTCGCTATCGAGACGCAAAATCAAGAAGCAAAAACAACATTTACGAATGCAGCTGAACAAGCACAACAAATCGTGCAGCAAGTTGAAACACGTGTACAGCAATTAGAGAACGAAGAACCTCAATATAAAGGATTCTAAGATAAAATTTCATGAGAATTGCAAAAAACCACCGATTTCACAGCTTTCAGGCATGTGATAATCGGTGGTTTTTTTTGTGTTTTATAGCGATCTGTATCTTCTGAAAATGGCTATTGTCCTATCTTTATTAGAAACCCACACGATAAGTCCGATTGGTTAATATATTGACGATGTAAGGAGGTGATACATCTTATTATGACATCAGAAACTTATCGTCATCGGTGTTCCTGCGGGTCGTAAAGTTCTGATTGTAGCAGCTAGAAAGCGTCACCACATAAGACATCACCATAGACAATTCTGTTAATCTCATTCCCCCATCTTCATTAGAAACCCACACGAGAACAACAATTGATTAATATAGTGTACTAGTAAGGGAGGTGATCCTCATGTGTGGACATAGACACCATAGACGTCATAGACACCACAGAACAATCAAGATCGTTCTAAGACCTGGACAAAAACTTCTAGTTAGAGTTAAAAGACATCATCGCCATCATCACAGACACTGTTGTTAGTAAAAGTCACTCACAAAATGCTCTAATTTCACACTGTGATAACTGACCTACTAGTAAAGGAGGTGATACTCATGTGTGGACATAGACACCATAGACGCCACAGAACGATCGAAGTCGTTCTAAGACCTGGTCAAAGACTTTTGGTTAAGGCTAAAAGACGTTGTCATCGCCATCATCACAGACACTGTTGTTAGTAATCATATCAATAGGAGAGAAGGAGAGTTCCCATCCTTCTCCCTCTCTTTAAAGAGTTACTTCAAAGCACGTAATTATAAAATACATAGCCAGCCATTAGCTGATCTACTAGTAAAGGAGGTGATATTCATGTGTGGACATAGACACCATAGACGTCATAGACACCACAGAACGATCGAAGTCGTTCTAAGACCTGGTCAAAGACTTTTAGTGAAAGCTAAAAGACGTCATCATCGTCATCATCACAGACACTGTTGTTGCTAGTAATCATCTCAATGGGAGAAGGAGAGTTTCTTTCCTACTCCCTCCCTTATATAAGTTATTGTAAACCACGCAAAATGAATACATAACGTTAGTTGAAATATTCAATTAGAATCTCGCTACGACAAGCACATCTACATGCCGCGCTGCACGCAGTAGTCGTTTCACAACAGAACCTTTCCTTATTACCTGAATGAATCGTAGCTTAGATTGACCTACGATAATCTGAGTCACTTTGTGTTCGTTTGCTTGGGTAATGAGTACCCTTGCAATATGACTGCGACGTCTCGCTTGTAGTATATTAAAGTGACCGCCTAAACGTTCCGTTAGCTTCTCTAATGCCTCAATGCGTACTGAATCTTCATCTTTCGTTTCTGAATCCTCTAGCTGAACATAGGTTACGTACCAGGTTGCTTTGAGGCGATGCGCAATTCGAAACCCTCGTCGTATTAAGCTTTCCGCATGAGCTGTTAATTCTACACACACGTATATTACTTCTTTCCTCCGCCAAGGTCCTCTTAATGAACTTGTTCGTTGCCAAGATTCCAATCGCTCATCTACATCGTCTGCGATCTCTCTTAACGCAAGCTCACGCAAAGCAATCAGGTTACCTGTCTTAAAGAAATTACTGAGTGATTGTTCAACCTTATCGAGTGCGTAAACCTTCCCTTCCCTTATTCTTTGCTGAAGAGACTGAGGTGCTACATCAATTAACTGCACTTCATCCGCTAAATGTAAAATATAATCGGGTACTGTTTCCCTTACACGAACGCCTGTAATTTGCTCTACAGCATCATTCAGACTTTCTAAATGCTGTACATTCATTGTGGAAATGACAGAAATACCTGCGTTCAGAATCTCAATGACATCTTCGAACCTTTTCTTATTCTTACTCCCGGGAACGTTAGTATGCGCTAACTCATCCACGAGGACAACATCTGGAGCTTGTCGAATAATTTCCTCTGTGTCCATTTCCTCTAGTCGCGTACCTCGATAATCTATGATTTTCCTGAGGATCGTTCCAAGCGATCCTACCTGAGCACCCGTCTCTTTACGACCATGTGTTTCAAGAAGACCGATCGTCACATTCGTTCCAATCCTCTCTAAATCATTTCCTTCTCGAAGCATGGTGTATGTCTTACCAACACCAGGTGCAGACCCAATATATACTTTAAATTGTCCTCGTTTAATTCTTTCAATTTGCTGCTCTACTTCTTCAGAGCTTAAGCGCCGATACAACGAGCTTTCTTCAGGACCCTTCAGCTTGGTTGGCAGGATACGTTCTCCCTCATGCGCCGCTCGATCTGCAATAACAAACACATCCACATTCCGAGTCTTTTTTAGGATGTCATGAATGATTGAACCTTGCCAACATTCCTGCCAGAGCGTTTGCTTCGAATGACCCAACACGATCCGTGTCGTCCGATGCTCCATTGCATACTTAACTAATATATTAGGAAGCCCCCTTCTCGAACTGAAAGGAAGCTCCTCAAATTCACCATTCACTTTTTTTACTAATTTCACAAGCGATCTTTTAAACGTTTCGGCTTCTCTGCTCATCTTATCTTGTGGATTCCAAAAGGTGATCACGGACAAGTCTCCATTTAGCCTTTTAGCAATTTGTTGCCCGCGTCGAACATAGATCGAACTATTCCAATGATATTGAGCTGATACTAGAATTTTTTCAGTTACACCTGTTGGTCCAAAATTCCCTATCTCATCATTATGCTTCTCCAGTGAATCATTAACACCTTCAGCGACATGACGTAGAGCGAGTTCGCGCAGTATCGCTAAATTACCTCTTTTGAAAACAAGATCTGTTTCCGCTTGACTAAGTTGAAATTTCCCTGTCGCAATCCTACTCATTAGTGTTTCTGGTGTTACATCAATCAATCGAACTTCATCTGCTAAGGAAAGCGTATTAGCCGGTACGGTTTCTTTCACTTCAATACCCGTCATTCTACTAGCTACTTCTCGAACACCTTCTAGATCATATATATTTGCCGTGGTAATAACACTAATTCCCTGACTAAGTAAGTACTGAATATCTTCAAGTCTTGTCATAAAGCGTGCCTGCGGTCTATTTCGATGAGCAATCGCGTCCACTAGAACCACTTCTGGATTTCGTTCTAGCAGAACATCTAGGTTTAAATCCTTTTGTTCTATTCCATTCTTAATCCAATGAATACTCGGTACACGTTCTAGATCTGCAAGTTGTTCTACTGTCTCAGATCTCTGAGAAGTTGTAACGGCACATATAACTACATCTATCCCTTGCTGCTTAAGAAGTTGTCCTTCTCTTAGCATATGATACGTTTTCCCTGAACCACTCACAGCTCCAATGAGAATTTCTAATCGACCGCGATGCAACTTATAGATAGACAAAAGGATTTCTTCGGGTGTTTTTCTTTTGAAGGTTTCCATCGTCGCTTCATCCTTTACTAAATTTCTACAATCAAGTAGAAAACAGCTACGCCGTCCTTCTGCAAGGAACGCACTCGTTTTACGTTAAAAAAAAGAGCCGCAACAAGCAGATGAAATCCGAAATACCTTGGCTTTTATGTAGGTATAAATGAACAACTATTTAATTTGATCGATTGCCAAGATCAGACGCGTCCGACTTGGCAATCGATCATCTCTACTATTTATTAACTTTCCCTCCCAAATCAATGTTTAACAACAATACGTTGACTCTTGGCTCCCCGAACACACCCAAGTCACGTTCTTTCGTATGGCTATCCACCAATTCCTGAAGCACAGCTTGATCTAATCCAGTCAACTTGCTGATTCTTGGAATTTGCGCTTTGGCTGAGGCTGGTGAAATATGTGGATCTAGTCCTGAACCTGAGTTCGTTACTAAATCAATCGGTAGCTGCTCTAAAGGAACATCGGGGTTAGCAGCTTCCCAAGCAACCATCGATTGTTGGATCCGTTTCACTAATTCTGGATTAGACGGTGCATAGTTGTTGGAACCAGAACCTGCCCCATTATTCTCAATGCTTGATATACGACCTTGGAAGAATGCAGGATTAGTAAACGTCTGTCCAATCAGTTCGGAACCGATCACTTTCCCCTCTCCATCTTTCACCATACTACCATTCGCTTGGTTAGGGAAAATCACTTGCGCTACCCCTGTACTAACCGTGGGATAAATGATGCCGCAAAGTACGATCATTACTAGACTGATACGTATTGCGATACCTATCATTGAATTCTTTTTATGGGATGATTCTTTATTGTTCATTGCTATTTCCTGCCTTCCCCTATTATAGTCTATGGCATTTAACGCATGCCATCTTATTCCTTAGGCTTAAATCCATAAGTGTACAATCAGGTCAATGGCTTTAATCCCGATAAACGGTGCAATAACCCCACCAACACCATAGATGATTAAATTCCGACTTAACAACTTACTTGCGCCCATGGGTTTATATTTAACTCCTTTCATGGCAAGCGGAATGAGCAGTGGAATAATCACAGCGTTGAAGATGAGTGCTGAAAGTATTGCAGAGAGTGGCGAACCTAAGCCCATCACATTAAGCACATTCATTTCTGGAATAGCAACCATAAACATCGCTGGGATAATGGCAAAATATTTAGCTACATCGTTCGCAATACTAAAGGTTGTTAAGGCTCCTCGTGTCATCAATAACTGTTTACCGATCGCAACGACTTCAATGATTTTGGAAGGATCAGAGTCCAGATCGACCATATTAGCTGCTTCCTTTGCAGCCGTCGTTCCGCTGTTCATCGCAAGTCCTACGTCAGCTTGGGCGAGAGCTGGAGCATCATTCGTTCCATCTCCTGTCATGGCAACCAATTTACCTTCGCTTTGTTCACGACGAATGACTTCGATTTTATCTTCCGGGGTACTTTCCGCAATGAAACTGTCAACGCCTGCTTCACGAGCAATGGTCGCTGCAGTTAGCGGGTTATCTCCCGTACACATGATGGTTTTGATCCCCATCTGTCTTAATTGGTCAAACCGCTCTTTCATACCTGGTTTTACGGTATCTTTTAAGTAAATCAATCCATAAATGACACCATCTACTGCTACTGCTAGAGGCGTTCCTCCGTCAGAAGCAATCACGTTCGCCTTGTCTTCTAGATCTGCAGGGATGAGTCCGCCTTGAGATTCGACCCATTTCCTTACAGAGTCAACAGCTCCTTTACGTACATGACGTCCGTCTTTGAGATCTATACCGCTCATTCGAGTCTGTGCTTTGAATTCTACGAATTCTCCACCTGTTGCAATTGTATCCTCAATGGTATAATCAAGTTTTCTCATGAGCTCAAGAACTGATCGTCCCTCAGGTGTCTCATCCTTCAACGAACTTATGGATGCCCAATAACCCAATTCTTTCTTAGACATCTTACCTACAGGTATAAATTCACTTGCCATCCGATTACCAAACGTAATCGTTCCTGTCTTATCTAGAATCATCGTATTAATATCACCTGAAGCTTCAACAGCTTTTCCTGACATCGCCAACACATTGAATTGAGTCACCCGATCCATACCCGCAATACCGATGGCGGATAATAAGCCCCCAATCGTCGTCGGTATCAGACATACCAACAATGAGATAAGAACTGGAATCGGTAGATCAATTTCGAAATGTTTGGCGATAGGAGCCAGCGTCACCACTACAATGAGGAATATTAATGTCAAACAAGTAAGCAACGTATTAAGTGCTATTTCATTTGGTGTCTTCTGGCGCTGAGCACCCTCTACAAGCGAGATCATCTTATCGATAAAGGACTCGCCTGGATCAGCAGTAATTCGAACTACAATTTCATCACTGACTACCCGTGTACCACCCGTAACGGAGTTGAAATCTCCCCCTGCTTCCTTTATCACAGGAGCCGATTCACCGGTTATGGCCGATTCATCCACGGATGCTAATCCTTCAATGACTTCACCGTCTCCAGGAATCATCTCCCCACTGGAGACAATAACAACATCACCTTTACGTAACTCCGTAGAATTAACAATCTTAATCTCCAAACCTACACGTTTATTCGCTTTAATCTCCTGTTTACCTTTTTTCAGAGAATCTGCTTGCGCCTTCCCACGTCCTTCCGCCAATGATTCAGCGAAGTTAGCGAACAAGACCGTAAATAACAGGATCAGGAACACGCTGATATTAAATCCTAACTGATCTTCCGTTGCGAAATAACTTGGAAATAGAACCATCATCAGGACAACAAATGTTCCAACCTCAACAACAAACATCACGGGATTCTTTATCATAAACATCGGATTCAATTTAATAAAACTCTCTTTAACAGCATGTTTGGCTATTTCACCATTGAACATGCTCTTGCGTATATTACTCATCGTTCAAGCACCTCGTTCTAATGGAGTGTTAAAAATTCGGCCACAGGACCTAAGACAATGACCGGAAGGAACGTTAGTGCCCCGATCAACAGTACAACACCGATCAATATTCCAATAAATAGCTTGTTATCCGTACGGAATGTACCGATTGTCTCCGCTACCGGTTTCTTAGCATTGAGTGAACCAGCCACTGCTAGCATTGCGATGATGGACATGTACCGTCCAAAGAACATCACGAGTCCTGTCGATACGTTCCAGAACACATTATTATCCGCTAGTCCTTCGAATCCTGATCCGTTGTTAGCCGCAGATGAAGTGTATTCATATAAGGACTGGGTTAAGCCATGGAACCCTGGATTACTTATCGAGTCATAGCCCGAAGCAGTCATAAATGAGAGCGCCGTAGGTACTAAGATAATGAACGGATGCACCAGAATAACGAGCGCAATCAATTTCATTTCCCTGGCCTCAATCTTACGGCCTAAGAATTCTGGCGTTCGTCCGACCATAAGCCCGCATATAAAGACTCCAAGTATGGCGTACATCAGCATGTTAACTAGCCCGACACCCTTACCGCCAAACACGACGTTAAGCATCATTTCAGAAAGAGCTGCAAGCCCACCTAGTGGAGTTAATGTATCATGCATATTATTGACCGATCCCGTTGTGGCAGCCGTTGTAACGGTAGAGAACAGTGCCGATTGTGCTATGCCGAATCGAACTTCTTTTCCTTCCATACTACCTTGAGATGATTCAATGCCTAGCGAATTAATCGCCGGGTTCCCAGCTTTCTCAGACGAATAACTGATGCTTAGGAATATCAAGAACAGAATCATCATGGATGAGAAAATGACCCATCCTTGCTTCTTGTTTTTTGCAAACAAACCAAACATATAGGGTAGGGAAGCTGCTAACAACCACATACTTAATATTTCGATAACATTCGTTAGAGGACTTGGATTCTCAAAAGGATGAGATGAGTTGGCTCCAAAGAATCCACCACCATTGGTTCCAAGGTGTTTAATGGCTTCTAGTGAAGCAATAGGACCCATCGTGATTTGTTGTTCGACGCCTTCAAGCGTTCTTACTGTTGCTGTCGGGTCAAACGTTTGAGGTACTTTTAAACCAACCAATGCGATGGTAACGATAAGTGCTAGGGGTAAGAAGATACGAATAATAGCTTTAGTGAAATCCTGAAAAAAGTTACCTAAACCTTCTCCACGACGGGTAATCCCGCGAATAAATGCGACCGCAATCGCAGCACCTGACGCTGCCGATGTGAACATCATCATCGTAACAAAAGCCATTTGCGTTAAGTAAGTCAAACCACTCTCACCGCTATAATGCTGTAGATTGGTATTTGTCATAAAACTGATGATCGTGTTAAGAGCGAGTGATGCTTCCATATTCTCAATGCCACTCGGATTTCCTGGTAGCATTCCTTGGAAGCGTAGCAGCAAATAACTGATGGCGATTAACACCGCATTCGTAGCAATAAAACTCAGTACATACTTTTTCCAGTTCATACTGTCACGATTTCTTAATCCGATGATCTTAAAGATTACATTTTCAGTTGAACCGAATACCTTATCCGTTCGGTTGGGTTCATTGGAGAATACATGAAACATATAAGTACCGACTGGCTTCACCAGCAACAGCAGTACAACAATCACAATTCCCATTTGTAGTAATTCCATGCTTTATATCCTCCTTATAGGGATGAATTTTCTGATTAGTTCATTCTATTTAATTAAGCGTTATTAGAATTTCTCAGGGTTGATAAGCGCATATATTAGATAGACGAAGATGACAATGGTCAATGCAAGTACAACAATCATTGTTTCCCGCCCCCTCTATCGACCAATGTTCCGCACCAATGCGTGAACAGTAATAATAAGCCGAATGCAACGATTAACGTGATGACCATGTAGACATCCATCATTATGGAAATGCCCCTTTCTCATACGAATTTTGATTAGTCTTATCTTTCAAGTAGAAATTCGACATCTCCATTTTTTGTGTATACGACGTGATCCGCACCCATACCTCTATAGATCCCTCGAGGACTCCAAAAGCGGGTTACAATGTATATCTCTTGAGACGTCCACGGACGGCAAATCTGAAGGTAACGGCAACTTAAGTTAAGACTACTTTCGAAAATATAAATTTTGTCTACTGCTATCTGTGGGACGATCCATTTCTTGGTCATAAATGTATCGATACGTACAACATTCTTAACACCCATTTTTTGATACATTTTTTCTTCCGCACGGTTGTTAGTTAATATCGCAAATGATTTCTTTCTATACATTAATTGGTCTACGAATTTCCGTCCGTCCTCATTGGGAGCGATAACCAAAATGATCGCATCTTCCATAAAATAGATCCTCCTATACGTTTAAAGGCAACAAAAAAGAAGCTCAGTGAAAAGTAGCTTTTCCAGAGCTTCTTAGTAAGTCCATGACAAATTAAACTCACGGACTAGCCAGAAGGCGGTTTGCTGCCTCTCCCTGCACGCTTACGAGGTTAGCTGTCGGATTCGGGCGAGGAAGTCGCCCTATTCTGAAATACTGGTACAGCACTTCAGAAATTCACCCCATGGATACGTCCGGCGTTTACGCAGCAGACATATCCGATTGGTTCCCCCGTTTCAGAAATCACACTGAATTCAGCGTTCAAGACATTCTTTTAATAAAATTTCAAATAACCGATTATCAAATGTTAACAATTACAAAGCCTGACGTGCTCTATAGTCGATTTATGTTCGATCACAAACTTCATCATTCCTCTCTCAAACTTTTGCTTACGAGGTTAGCTGTCGGATTCGAGCCGTGAGAGTCGCTCTACCCAGCAAAGACCTAATTGTCCTTGTCAGGATTCACCCCTGTAGCTTCTAATTTCTCGACTCTCACACGAGAAAAAGTGGCTACTATTGGTTCCCCCGTTCTCCGCCACAAAGCGAAAACTCAGCGAAATTAACAATTGAATAAATTAACAATTTGTATTTCGTTATGAATCATACACCCGCCCTAAAATAGTGTAAAGGTGACTCAATCCCTTCCTAGAACCAAATAAGAAGCATCTAGATCGATGGTAGCGATTACAAAAATAACTATCTCCTCGCCGCTCATTCATGCTCCCTATATCTCGTTTTTACGTAAAATTATTGATCTCTTATCTCCTAATTCACAAAAAGCCCCCCAATAATGGGGGGCTTTGTCTATATTTATATATGTCTATATATACGACTTCGTAATGGTTGGTTATTCTATCGTTATTGACCCTACGGAGGTGGAGAGTGAAAGTAACGGACCACCTCCATTGATGTCACTTGCGCCTTTAGGAGCTCCTGTAATCGATCCGATTTCGCTTTCTGTCTCCAGGCTAACTTGAAGTGATTCAGCAAGATTAGCGTGAATGGAGCCTACCTCAGTCTTAGCTTCAAGTCTACTATCAGCCTCCATTTGATCGATAGCTAGTTTAATACTACCCGTCTCAGACCCTACATTAGATTTCCCTTGGATATGTGCACCCTCAATACTTATAGCTCCCACTTCATTATGAACATTATAACTACCTTTTAGATGACTAAGATTAATTGCTCCCACTTCACTTGAGATTTCAAAGCCATTAACCGAATTTGGGATTTCCACCACATAATCAATGCTAAAGTTGGAGAAACCATATTCTTTCTCGGCCCACTTCCAGAGATCAAGCTTCTCATTACCCTTTGAATGCGTACTAATCTTCAACTGATCTCCACTTACTACGGCAGTAATTTCCGCACTATCCATCATGTCTTGGTATTTGTCATCACGTAATGACTTATCTAGTGACCAGATTGTAGCCTTCACCTTAATTTTGTCTTCAGAGCTCCCCTTTACCTCAATACTACCTACCTCATTTGCCAAATGGAGAATGGATACGGAACTTTCGATATTTTGCGACAGTACTATCTCTTTATGGATACCAGTCCTTTTCAACTGATCACCCCATTCTGATGCTGTGGATGATACTGTTTCCCCGATTGCGCCAATGGCTTGTGTTGCCTCATCAATACTTGTCTGTATCACTTCATTAGCATTCTTAGCACAACCAGACAATAATACTAGTGAAACAAATCCTGCAAGCAGCATTGGCTTATAGTTTCTTCTCATAATTAATAACGCCCCCAATTCAATACCCCTTATATTGTATACTATACAATATAAGGAAATTATAAACACCAGTCCACAGGCTTGGGATGTACTGGACTTGAGTCGGGGAATTTCAAATGAATTCACCTTAGATAATATCTGAACATTAAGAGGCCCCCTTTGTTAAGGAGGCCAGAAAAATAATATTCTACTTTATAGCATTAAAAATTTATATAGAATATAGGAAAATACAACCGTAAATATGAATGATACAATTGCTAAATTCCGTTCGCTTTTCCAAGCTCTGAATCCATTGGCTGTGTATAAGACTAATACTCCACCAATCATTATAAGTATGTTCTGATTAGTCAGAATGACGGTAATGTATGTTACAACGACTAACATCCAGATAATCGTAAACCACAAGGGATATTTTGTTAAATACTTCTTAATCATTGGCTACCTCTATCCTCGTGTATAATTATATATATGCAATACACTTGAATTCGTATATTCTCTCCTACTTAACAAATACCTTTAAAAACACACTGAAAACAAAAAGACACGGTATCCCAAACATTGGGTTACCGCATCCTATTTAACTCATATATCCTATTTTAATTTATCCTGAACGGACTGTAATTTCTGCGCGCTAGAAGAGATTTCATCACGTTGATCATCCAATTTGACAGAAGTCGATACCCGTTTTGCCCCTGATATAAATGGAGATTCATGCAGAGTAGCAATCGCCTTCCATACCAAATCAAGAGGTCCCTCAATAATGGTGCTCATAGAAGTCAGTTGGTATGTTATTCCTTCTTGCTCTTGCAGTACCCGCTGCATGTCCGCGACATAAGCACTTAGACTTGTCGTCTGTGTTCCAATCGGTATAATTGTA
Organism: Paenibacillus antarcticus; assembly: GCF_001637225.1. GTDB lineage: Bacteria > Bacillota > Bacilli > Paenibacillales > Paenibacillaceae > Paenibacillus_AQ > Paenibacillus_AQ antarcticus. Next base: position 153,281 of record NZ_LVJI01000016.1, on the reverse strand, counting down.
ACCTCTGCTATGGCCATCTTCATTTCCTCCTTAAAGTTTTGGTACAAAACTCACTTCGTAAGCATTCACTTCAAGTTTTGGTACAAAACTCTCATCGTAAGCATTTCGTTTCTTGATCTATCTTACCCAATTCATAAATTATTCGCAAAACGCAGTCACAAAAAATTCATTTTGCTTATGAAATCTCTCAAAAGGTTAGTCGTAGCGGGCTTGGGAAAAGTTTCACACTTTTTTTGATTTAAATTTTCATGATTAACTGTTTACAAACACAATATATTGAGTTAGATTTATATAGCACTACTAAATATAGTGAAAACAGGTGATCCTGTTCTTACGGCATATTTGGATCTCAAAAGAGAAGATTGGTGCAAATCCAACACGCTCCCGCCACTATATGCTAACGATTAAGCTGCATATTGCAGACGAATATCTGCTTGTTGAACATACTCATCACAAATCCTACGTGGAAATAGGAATTTGTTATTATTTACTTCGGTTACGTAACCAGGAAACATTATGACATGTCCTGATCACCTCAACGGAGTGCTTTTTCTGTCTGATGACATGTATTGTCTGTTCACGCACGGAGTCGCATTCCAGCATCTCTTATTAAGAAGCTACGTATCTTTTGCAGAGCAAAAGGTGCCCAATATTTTACATATTACCTGAAAGACGAATCTTCACATCAGTAGATCAAAAAGATATATATTACATGATCGTGGTCAATACGCGTAAAGAAATATAAATTATATCTTCAATCCACTCGACAAAATCCCATCTAGAGGCTTCATTACAGGAAGCGGTAGTGTTCAACCTTCACCGCCAAAGCCTTAGTTGCAATAATATTTCATTTTCAGCAAAATTCTCAATATAGTGGAGTTTTCTTGAGCAAATGAGATCATGATTTAGATCCTTATGTCGTCAAGTCGTTTGCGAAGCATTTTCATAAAAGGTTACACTAATTTATAGCTTAATTTCGCCATCATAGATGCTACTTTCAACTTATTCTATTATGATCCAACAGATCCCAATACCGAATTTGCTACCTTTAGTTGCCAAAGCTATCTCTTAAGTTGAAGTATGATGGGAATCCCAGTAGCTTACACTATCTTGAATCCACTAAGAAAGGTGATGGCTACATGCCGTCATCTTTCTTAGTGGATGCCACTACAGATACGTTAGTGGGATGTACGATAATATCTCCTACACGGATTTCGCGAAAATACCGTTTTCTTCATAAGTACCAAGTTGTCATCGCTGGTCCTTAAAAAGAATCTTTAAAAAATACCCATCTCCCCTATCGTGGGAGTCCAAATCAGCGTATTATAGATATTCAGGCAAAATTCAAGACATGATGATGCCACAATGTTGTACATTTAATTATCCACAATTGAAAAACATATATTGAAAGGAAGACGCCTAACCTATGCCACATTCCGTAGTAAAACCGAACAATCGCCAACTCTCTTTTGATGAGAGTCGTCTCTCCATCTATACCGATCGCCTTCTAGAAGGATTGGACATGCTTGATAAGGAACAATTAATCCGAGGGGTACTATCTAAGCTACGTAGAGATGAAGTCACAGGAGAAGACATCAGTAATGCTTTTACCATGTCTGCGTTAGAACTGGTTACGAAAGAAGAACCTAACTGGAAGTTTGCAGCTGCACGCTCCCTACTTACTTCTTTATATAAAAGAGCAGCTCATCACCGCCGTTATAAATCCTATGCAGATGAACCTTATGGGGCACTTTACCCGCTGATTACAGATTTGGTGCACAAAGGCATATACCGTGAAGAATTACTTGAATACTATACAAAAGAGCAGATTGAAGAACTCGCTGAACTCATTGACTACAAGCGCGATCTTTTGTTTGATTACATCGGACTTCTAACCCTTACAGAACGTTACCTTACAACAGATTTCGATGGACACATCATGGAGCTTCCACAGGAAAGATATATGATCATTGCCATGTTCCTTATGCATAAAGAACCTGCTGAGAGACGTATGGAGCTTGTGAAGGAATCCTATTGGGCTATGAGTAATCTATATATGACTGCTGCTACACCGACGATGTCTAATGCCGGCAAAAAAGTAGCTGGACAACTCTCCAGTTGTTTCATTGATACCGTAGATGACTCCTTAGAAGGTATCTTCGACTCCAACACAGATACAGCTCGTCTTAGTAAAATGGGCGGTGGAATCGGTGTCTATCTAGGTAAAGTAAGAGCACGTGGATCAGATATCCGCGGACATAAGAATACAAGTTCCGGTATCATTCCTTGGATTCGTCAGTTAAACAATACGGCTGTCAGCGTAGATCAACTAGGTACTCGTAAAGGTGCAATCGCAGTCTACATCGATGTGTTCCATAAAGATATCCTTGCATTCCTTGATCTCAAATTAAACAACGGTGACGAGCGCATGAGAGCGCATGACGTATTCCACGGGATATGTATTCCCGATTTGTTCATGAGTGCTGTGGAGAACCGCGGCATGTGGAATCTATTCTGTCCACATGAAGTTAAGAAAGTCATGGGCTGGACAGATAGCAACGGTCGTCCACTTGGACTTGAAGATTTCTATGATGAACAGCTTGGACAAGGGGCTTTCAGTGATAAATATGCAGAAGCTGTTGATCATCCATTATTGTCCCGTATTACAGTCCCTGCTATTGATATCATGAAACGTGTTATGAAATCACAACTTGAAACGGGTACGCCTTATATGTTCTACCGCGATACGGTAAACCGTGCGAATCCAAATAGTGCACATGGTATGGTGTATTCCTCCAACCTATGTACTGAAATTATGCAGAACCAATCCGCAACGGTTGTGGAAAAAGAAGAACTTGTTACGAAAGATGGACAAACAAGAATTATTATCTCCAAAATCCCTGGCGATTTCGTCGTATGTAACTTGAACTCTATTCACTTGGCTCGTGCTGTTCCAGCAGGTGTGTTAGATCGACTTGTACCTATTCAAGTGCGTATGCTTGATAACGTTATCGACATTAATAACATTGAAGTGCTTCAAGCTCAATATACAAACAGTCAATATCGTGCTATTGGTCTAGGAACGTTCGGACTTCATCACTTACTAGCTCTCGAAGGCATTCGTTGGGAATCTGAGGAAGCTGTTACGTATAACAATAATCTGTATGAGAAAATTAACTATTTACTCGTTCGTTCGAGCATGGAGCTATCGAAAGAAAAAGGTCATTATCCGAAATTCAAAGGATCTGACTGGGACAATGGTACTTACTTCACTCAACGTGGTTATACTGACGGTAAGCTTGAAGGACCTTTTGTAACAACTGCACAGTGGCAGGAACTACAACAAGATGTACAACAGAATGGTGTACGGAACGCTTGGATGTTCGCTATTGCACCAAATGGTTCCACATCCATTATCGCTGGCTCCACTGCGAGCATCGATCCATTGTATGAATTGTTATCTTATGAAGAGAAAACAACTTACAAAATTGCTAATCCTGCACCAGATCTATCTGATAAGACCATCTGGTACTATAAAACAGCATTTAATATCGATCAACATTGGTCTATCGACATGGCTGCTGCTCGCCAACGTCATGTGGATCAAGGTCAAAGCTTCAACCTATATGTTCGTCCTGATATTAAAGCAACGGACTTCCTATCTTTACACATTCATGCTTGGAAAGCTGGAATGAAATCGACTTATTATGTAAGAAGCCGAGCATTGACGATTGAGGAATGTGACAGTTGCAGTTCGTAATATCTCTTCACTAAGACCTTTTCGATCCCTCCCAAACCCTCCCTTACCAAGCTTATGCTTCCGGAGTGAGCTTCCCAAGGGAAGCTTTCAGGAGGGCCCCAAGGGCTCTGCCCTCTGGACACCCGAAACTCTTTGGTGGAGTGAGGGGATTGGGAGCATATACGTGTGGATCATTTCGTGCTTGGAGCGCTTAGTCCCCCTGTTCGCTTTGCGAATGCATTTCGGGGACCCGCTCAACTTCGTGGGAGTGAGTAGCTCTTGCTTCGCCGAGCTACAGATCCTGTTTGCTCCGCAAATGCGGGGAAGTTCTAAACCAAGTTCTAAACCTCCTATTTGCTTCGCAAATGCGGGAGATCAAAACCTATAACATTTACTACCCTTACCTATTCGCTCTCGCGGATAGGTAAGATAGCTTATTTATAAAGGAGTAATAGATATGAAATTGCAACAAATTTTCAATACTGAAGCACCCAATCAATCTACACGCATTATCGAAGGTGAATGTTCGGGTATTCTAAACTGGAATGATATTCGTATGCCTCATATGTATAAACTTTATAAAGTACTGTTATTAAATCACTGGATTGCAGATGAAATTCCAATGTCCAAAGATGCTCAACAATTCGCAAGATTAGATCCTGAAGAACAACGCGTCTTCAAGATTAATATTTCATTACTTGCAGTGTTAGATTCTATGCAAACGATGTTTGTAGGGGATGTAAAACGTTACTTTACGGATTCTTCACTAGAAGCTATCTCAGCGATTATTGGGCAACAAGAAGTTGTTCATAATCAATCTTATTCCTATGTACTTTCATCCATTGTTTCGGATCAAGAGCAGAAAGAAATTTTTGAATATTGGAAGAAGGACCCGGTTCTTCTTGAACGCAATCGTTTCATTGCTGATATTTATCAAAGTTTCCGTGATGAACAGAATCCACAGACATTCTTCCATGCGATGGTGGCAGATTTGATTCTTGAAGGTATCTTCTTTTATAGTACATTTGCCTTCTTCTATAACTTGGCTCGCGATCAAAAAATGATGGGAACAAGTCAGATGATCTCGTATATCCAACGCGATGAGAATCAACACTGCTATTTCTTTGCTGAAGTATTTAAGCAGTTGCTTGTTGATTTCCCAGAACTTAACTCGAAAGAAAACATCGCGTATGTGTATAGAACCATTGATGAAGCTGTTCAATTAGAAATTAACTGGGCACATTACACGCTTAGTCAGATCGCAGGAATTGATCTAAATGAGCTTGAGAATTATATTAAGTACACAGCTAACAAACGTCTTACACTCATGGGTATGGACAAAGCTTATGTGGGTGTAGATGTGAACTGTATGCCTTGGATTAAACCTTTCTCAGACGATGCCCTCAATTCAACGAAGACTGATTTCTTCGAAGCGAAATCCCGTAACTACGGTAAAGTCGGCGATGATAACGGATTCGATGATTTGTAAGTTCAATATATTATTGTATTCTTATACACAAAAAGGAGGGGCTCTAATGAGCCACCTCCTTTTTGCTTACACCAACCATAATTTTCAATTACTCGTCCGCAATGAACCCATTATCAAGATCTTTAAGTATTTTCCATTCATTATCCTGTTTAACGACTGACATATGTCCTGTGTGAGTCACCACGCTTGTGCCTTTAGATGAAGTCAATTCTGATGGGCTAAGTTCAAGGTCTATACTATAACGAAAAGAGAATGTATCCTTCTCCATATTGTCCTGTTTCATATTTTCGAATTCAATTTGTTTAACCTTTATATTCAAATTATTATTAAGGGCATAACCTGTCGCTATTTCGCTTTGTCTATTAGCTGTGAATACTATATATCCTTGCTCCGTTAAGAATGGCTTAAATTCCTCTTGTTTCTTTATCCTATCCTCCACGGTTGTTCCTATGTCAGCAACTTGAATCTCATATTGCATTTTCTTTAAGCTCTCGCCTATTTTTATAGCCGCGGCCTCATCACTTCTTGTTGAGCAACCTGATGCCATAAATAACAGAGAGCAGGTTAGAATCAATGACCCAACGACGACAGCTTTTGTCATTGTTGTAGAATGTTTCTTCAAAGTAATCACTCCTTTGATACAATAACGTATTAAAATCGATTTAGTCTCTTTTTTTTCACAAAAAAATAAAGACATGAGAACTTTTAATATAAAAAAAGAGCGAAACTGTAACCAGTTCCAACTCCATTTCACACTATTTAATCACCAGGTCTACACCTTTAATTCGTATACTTTATTGTTATGCTCGCTTCTCAAGCGTGTTTCGATTGCCAATTCTTCAAGTTCAGCATGCAGACGTATCCGTAACTCTTCAGCAATCTCCATCCCGCCTTTTTCCGTACGAGTCACTTGTGAATCTACCGTGTAGACTCCACCTAGTATGTGACGTGCCCCTAGCGCAGACAGAACAGGTTTTAGAGCATAATCAATAGCCAGTAAATGTGCAAGGCTCCCTCCCATAAACAAAGGCAACGTAATTTTACCAGCAAGACCTTTTTGAGGAATAAGATCAAGGAATGTCTTAAGTACACCCGTATAAGATGCCTTATACACTGGACTTGCAATAATTACAGCATCTGCTTCTACCACTAGCCCGTTGGCTTTGACAATATGTTCGCTTTCAAACTTCGTATGAATGAGATCATCCGCCGGGAGCCGGGCTACATCAATACGACTCACTTCGAAACCGGAGACACCAAGAATATGTTCCACGTAATCAATAACTGCACCAAGTCTCGAAGTAAGCGAAGGATTTCCATTTATGATAACAATTTTGGCCATGTTTTTATTCTCCTTTTCATAAGACTCTACATAAGAATCTCAGTATTTAATATTTATAATTTATAAATCCGATCTGGATAGTGTGTTTAAATCATCGTAACAAGTATTACAACATTTGTCAATTGATTAAATGTCCATTTAATCAACCCTTCCCCTTGCTATAAATTTGCTTATCTATATCCCATTACCCTGAACTGTATATTGAACTTCCACTTCGTATACGCTATAATAAACGACAAAGAATTGAACAGTGATATTGCGCCTATGATCAGAATCCAACTGTGAGGCGTTGGCGACCAGAGAAGGTATTTCTTCTCCCTAAGTTAACCGGCATCCGTCCGTTACCGCGGAACCAAGAGGATCGAAGACTGCCTATAGCTGCTTCGATCAAGTTGGGTGGCACCGCGAGCAAGCGCTCCTCGTCCCAAAGGATGAGGGCGTTTTTTGTATTTTTTTAGACAAAGGAGCTCGTGGGATATGTTAGATATTCGATTTATCCGGGACAATCCGGACTTGGTACAACGGACAGCACAACAGAAAAGGTTAGAATTGTCGGTCACCGATTTACTGCATTGGGATCAGAAGAGACGCGATCTACTGAAACAGATTGAAGATTTAAGGGCTGATCGTAATCGACTGACACACGCAATCGCTACGAACATCCAACAAGGACAGCCAACCTCCACTGAACCTCTCAAAGAACAGGTAAGACAAATCAATCAACAGTTAACTTTGCATGAATCTGCACTAACTCAGGCTAATGAAGAATGTGAGCGCCGGATGATGTCGGTTCCTAACATTGTATCTCCCGACACACCTGTGGGCCAAGATGATACTGACAATGTCGAGATTAGACGAGTCGGTACTCCGCCAGTCTTTGCCTTTGAGACATTAGATCACGTTCAGCTAGGTGAACGCCATGATCTCATTGATATTCCACGTGGCGTGAAAGCCGCAGGCAGCCGGAACTATTTTCTCAAGGGGGCCGGTCTATATTTACATCTAGCCGTACAACGATTAGCACTGGATCTACTCACCAATTATGGATTCACAGCTATGGATGTGCCGGTTATGGTCCGGCCAGAGGCACTCACAAGAACAGGTTTTTTCCCAACGGGAGCGGATCAGACTTTTGAGATTACGGGCGAAGATAAATGGCTAGTCGGTACGTCTGAAGTTTCTTTGGTATCGTATTATAGCGATGAGATCATTGATGTAACAGAACCGATTAGACTAGCTGGGATGTCAGCTTGTTTCCGTAAAGAAATCGGATCAGCTGGGAGGGATGTTCGAGGACTATACCGAGTTCATCAATTCGCAAAAGTAGAACAGGTCGTTCTTTGTGAGAATAATGCTGAGATCTCAGAGCAGATACTTCAAGAAATCACAGCTCATGCGGAAGAAATCCTTCAGTTATTAGAGCTTCCTTATCGTGTGATGTCGGTATGTACAGGAGATATGTCGCAAAAAACGTATAAGCAATATGACATCGAGACCTGGATGCCTAGTAGGCAAGGCTATGGAGAGACACATTCGTCTTCCAATGTGCTTGATTTCCAAGCGCGTCGTTCTAACATTAGATACCGTGATGCTGATGGTAAGCTACAATTCTGCCATACGCTCAATAATACAGCTGTCGCATCCCCACGTATTCTAATTCCACTGCTAGAGAATCATCAACACGAGGATGGTTCCATCTATATCCCTAAGGCACTGCGTCCTTATATGGGAGGAATGGAACGATTAATTCCAACTACACAACAATAAGTTAAAGACATGAATAAATAAACATTGCTCGCTCAAACAGAGGGGGGTGTCTCTAGTCAGTTATTATGACCAAGAAGACACCCTCTGTTCCCATTCTCAGTCCATTCCACCGATTTATTAATTTGACTACTACTCGTATGTATCATTTTCTTATTCATTTCAACATTGTTCTCACGCTAACATGGGCTAATGCATACACATATGGCATGATGAAGGAGGTTACGTAATTAATAACCATGGCGTCCAATTCCCATTTCATTCAATCCTAAAAAGGCTACTTACCACAAATCATGGTAGATAGCCTTTTCCCGTAGTGCCCCTTTTTTATATAATTCATCATTCTATTATGTTATATGTTATTATTTATGCGCTAGACTAATACCACCATCTTCTTACTCTAGATGTATCATAAATGTATAAAGGCTCCTCTTTCGCCCCTATGAGCTCTGGTGTATGAAGATGATTACGTTCATATCCGAACTCAATTCTATGATACTCCTCAAGTCCTTGTCCTTCATTTCTTAAATACTGAACCCGTGTGACAACATGTTGCATTTCAATAAATCCTTCATACATAACCTTCGACCTCCTGAATGGTTGCAAGCCTCGCCCTGCCGTTACAAATCCACCCATTGGGAATACAGCAAGGTCTTGCTTGCTATAAGGTTTTGTTTACGCTCTAATAATATCATGTTTTCGTACATTTGTTAATAGTGTAAGCGCTTTATTTATGTCTATAAAGCGCCCCCATTCCTTGTAAACTGTCTTTTATAACTGGGCATATGCCTAGAACATACGAATAGGCTTATGACTATAATGAAGGGATGGATTAGATACATTTACTGGACGTACCAGGAAAGGATTGAAATGATGCATTCTAAAGAATACTCCCCCATGATGTGGCGTTTACACATCGGGCACTACGTTATAAATAAGCTAGCTTGTGGAGGGATAGCCTTCTTATTATTAAACCTAATCAATATGATCACGCATGATTACATCACAATCTCCATAACACCGTTCTCTCTTGAACAATGGGTGTACGGTATAATTATGATGGCATCTATTACTTTTGATGCTTTATGTGCTCTTATGGCTCCTCTTAGCGGGTCCATATATATATTTGTTTTGTCTATATGGGGATATATAGTTGGTTACACCCTAACGGTAAATGGGATCGGTGCCTCTTGGCTTTCCGGGCTCCTCGGATTAGGTACGATCCTATTGTTCTACTTCGCCACCAGCATATTACGGAGACATTCTCTCACCTCCCTTATGCTCGCTTGGATTATTCCTCTAGTATGTATTTGGATCTTCATACCTTAAGAGGGCATTTGCAAATGCAAATGCCCTCTTAAGGTTTAAATATGATCACACGTTGTTCGATCAGCCTGCGTTCCACGCTAAAATAGCGCGAATGCCCACCTGTCACCATTCCAGTATATGCGGTTTATTTCATTATAAAACCTTACATTCAGCAATGATAATACTTACCTCTACTTAGTAAGCTACCGTAAATCGAGCACGTAAGAAATACGGATCTTCCACTTCATCAATAATTGCAGCAGCGTAATCCTCAGCTGATATAGTACTTCTATCACTCTCATCTAGAATGAGCTTATCCGTCCCAATACGGAATTGCCCGGTACGACGTCCAGGGATAATCTGAGCTGGAGGGCTACAATACGTCCAGTCCAAGTCAGACTCACTATATATTTCATAGGCCTTAGCATGAGCATTAGCAAGTGGCTTAGATTCGATAGGATATTCATCCGTATCCATCCACTTTACGCCAGAGGCTACTTCAAGACTTCCAGCTTCACCTACTATGATAAGTCGGGATACACCCGAACGCTTTGCACCCTCAACAATCGAATGAGCTACAACTGCTAACTCCTCCTCCGCTCCAAGCGTTGTACCCATTGCGCTTATGATTGCCTGATGACCTTCACAAATGGATGCAACTTCATTTACATTCATCACATTTCCTTCTACCACACTTAGATTCTCATATTGCTCTGTCATACGAGTCTGATCACGTACTACGGCAGTAACCTGATAACCACGGTCTAACGCCTCTTTCATAATAAGCTCCCCTATCCTTCCATTAGCGCCAAACAATACAATTTTAACATCTTGTCCTTTAATATCTACCACTTCATATTCCTTCTTTCTATGTTGTTCAGGCATATCCTATGATGCGCCATGAGTTTAATAATTCGTTCTGTTATCTTACCATCTATATAGAATGAACTAAAGGCGAACGCAGATACTTTAGTTCATTCTATATATATAATTTGAACTATAGAAGTTCATAATTGTCTATAGTGTTCCCAAACATCAAGATTGGGGTATATATAAGTATAATTCAATCCTATACTTATACTATTGGGTTTATTATCTACGCCAATGAATGTAGAATTGGTATACGACCATCATAAACAAGAAACGGTAGGTGTCATAAAAAAAATGTCTAACACATCTAGACTTTTGAAATGGATTACATTTGCGTTTGAAGCCTTTTTCGCTATTCCATTTATAGGAGGTGCGTATATTCTTTCTCATGGGTGGTTACCACTCGGACTTGCATTGCTCTTACACATCGTGGCAATTGTCTCTCTCTTAAAGGATCGAGCATCTATTATTGGTAATGGACTCGGTGTAGTCACTTCCTTAGTAGGCATTATTCCTATTGTCGGATGGATCATGCATGGGCTCACTGCAATTGTGTTGCTTATCGAAGCTGTTACTGGTTCACGTAGAAGACCACGGTTTTAGCTAAGACGGTCTGTTATCTGAACCCTTCATCACCTTGAAATATTAGTGTCCTTATGCAATAGTGGAGGTAGAATAATGAAGGGGGCATCGGGTTGTTCCATATGGTTACGACATTCATCAACACGCTCTCAAGTTCTGTAGAAGGATTTATATTAGCTGGTTTAACGGTTGTTCTATTTATATGGCTATACATACGTACAGCACTACAACTACAAACAGCCCGCAGGGAACAATTAGAGCGATTACAGAAGTCTTTGTTGTTATATAGCCGTGTTACAGGCCCCCTCAGTGAAATGATGGAGCGTGAGAATCACAGCCAGGACGAAATATCTCAATTGGTTTCTCTTTTAGAGGAGTGTAAGGCGGCACCAATACTCACAAGCGATCTTCATGAACAGATTGACGCTTACATAAGAGAACGAGATCCGTCTCGCTTATCAATGCTTCACAAAACGTGGGTACGTGAGGTTAATCGGCGGATTGAGGAACAAAGTACTCTTTTGCGCAAATGGGATCGACCAAGTTGGGGATTTAGCTTCTGGGTATTGCTCAAACCAGCTCTCCCCTTTGTGGCTCTAGTAGCTATTCTGGTATGGGGTTTACAACTATATCAGACTCTTATTGGATTACCTGAGTCGAATGTCATTCATGCTTGGGCTCGCTTTATCTCTTGCGTTATTGCTACGGCATCCCTTTACCTTGTATTCATGTATACTCGTAGGCTTCCACTTAACCTACTCTATACAGGTCTCTATGTATTGATCGCTGCAGTTGCCTTATTCCACTTGTTGGGTTTGAATATGGCACTTTATATTATTTCTGTACAAGTTATCCTCTTTATCGCTGGTTTTACACTCACCACCAAACGCACACGTCGGGAACGTCCTTATGCCGGTCGCGATCTTGTGGTAGAAGTTGCACCAACGTTAATAACAGAGGTGAGCGTATCCTCACTTGCCACGACTCCGAATCACGACATATCTGAGCTACCCACACGTTCCAATCGGAAGAATAACAAATACCGCGGATAAGTCTACACATACCCTCATATCTATTCATAAGAAATAGCCCTACTGCCCTACGAACGCTTCTTATTAGCAGAAACGTTCGTCTTGAACAGTGGGGCTATTATCAATGATAACCAATTAATTAGAACTAGATTCCTTAAGATTTCGCGTTCCTGGCCGAGGAGCAGAACTAGACTTGGCGATCCCCAAGGGTTTATTCTCAAATCGCTTCCGTTCCGTTCTTTCCATCTGTACAATCTGTCCCTCATGTACTACGATCTGAAGTGATCCAAATTCCATATTATTTAGTAACTCAGCAATACGCCCCAACCAAACTTCGTCCACTTGAAGTGGTTTTGCCATAGTGTCGCCCCCTTCGCCAGGTTATTAAGTCAATGTATCAAGACTTAGAATAGCTCTTAGTATAATTCATTCTTATCCAACCGAATTAGTATGGATTAACATTAACACGTACTGGAAAGAAGTGTCAATGGGCATCTTTCCGTGTAAACCAACTCTTCAAAATTAGCGTTACCATGGCTAATAGAAGCAATAGTGATGCAACAGCAAAAGAAGCTGAGAATTGATATTCATTGTACAAAATTTCAACATGTAAGGGGAGCGTATTTGTCTCTCCTCTGATATGTCCCGACACGACAGAAACCGCACCGAACTCCCCCATCGCTCTCGCATTACACAAAATAATACCGTAAAGCAGCCCCCATTTGATGTTAGGCAATGTCACCTTGAAAAAGATAGTCCAGCCACGTGCCCCTAAGGTCACCGCAGCTTCCTCTTCTTGTACACCTTGATCTTCCATCAAAGGTATCAACTCTCTAGCTACAAAGGGGAAGGTAATGAATAGTGTGGCCAGAACAATACCAGGTACAGCAAATATGATTTTGATATTATGCGCGTCAAGCCACGGTCCAAACCAGCCATGAGCACCAAATACCAAGACATAGATCAGTCCCCCTATCACAGGTGAAACGGCAAAAGGTAAGTCAATTAAGGTAATTAACAATCCTTTACCACGGAACTTAAATTTAGTTACCGCCCATGCAGCGACCACACCAAACACCGTATTCAAAGGTACAGTAATGAGCGCTACAAGTAATGTTAGCTTTAAGGCTGACATGGCATCTGGATCAGTAAGCGCAGCAGCATACACCGACCAACCCTTTTTCAAAGCTTCTGTTAATACAATAACAAGTGGAAGTACGATTAACCACAGCAATACCAAACCCGCAGTACCGATCAGAAGCCATCTAGCCCATCTGGGTTCGGTTGCCGCTGTTGAGATACTCCCTTGTAGTGAAGGTGATGCTATCACCGGTTCTTTTCCTGCCATCTACCTTTCCTCCTTTTAACAAAGTGGTTGCAATGACTCCCTTTGTTAGCGAGAGGTTCGGCGCACCCATCGTTGAAGTGAATTAATTAAAAGTAACAAAAGAAAAGAAATACTCAATAGGATAATAGCTACAGCAGTAGCGCCCGCATAATCATATTGTTCAAGCTTCGACATGATCAACAACGGCGCAATCTCGGTCCTCATCGGCATATTACCAGAGATAAAGACGACAGAACCGTACTCTCCTATGCCACGTGCAAATGCTAAAGCAAACCCTGTTAACAGTGGTGGTAACAAATTAGGGAATATTACTTTGCAGAATGTACGAAAACGTCCTGCGCCTAATGTTGCAGCAGCTTCCTCCGCATCACTCTCCATATCCTCTAACACTGGCTGCACCGTGCGAACCACGAACGGAATACCAATAAACATCAACGCTAGTGTTATCCCTATGGGAGTAAATGCCACTTTGATCCCTAGAGGCTCCAATAATGAACCTATCCATCCATTCTGTGCATAAAGCGCAGTTAACGAGACCCCCGCTACTGCCGTAGGCAGTGCGAAGGGAAGATCAATCAAAGCATCAAACAATGCTTTACCCGGGAATTTATAACGTACTAGCACCCATGCTAGAAGTAGGCCCAACACTGCATCAAGTAATGCAGCTGCTGCCGCCGTTGTGAAGCTGACACGATAAGATGCTAGTACCCGAGGATCGGTCGCCACTTGCCAGAACTTGCCCCAAGTGAGTCCGGTAGAATTAAAGAGTAGCGCTGCCAAAGGAATAAGGACAACCACACTAAGATAGAACACGCTAAACCCCATCGTCAGTCCGAATCCGGGAATGACTTTACGTTGGATACCTTTGACTTTGACTTGACTCATATCCTTGTATCCTATCCTTTCCGTGCCTTCGACCTAAGAGTCGATCAGCTATCCACGATTAGTCTATTTTCCAGGTACGTATATTTGATCAAATACACCGCCGTCTTTGAAATGCTTCGTTTGCGTTTCTTTCCATGTTCCGAATACATCTTTTAAAGTAAATAATTCAATTGCTGGGAAAGAATCTTTAAATGTAGTCTTTACACTCTCAAGCGTAGGTCGGTAAAAATTCTCAGCGGCAATCGTCTGTCCTTCTTCCGAGTACAAATACTTTAAGTAAGCTTCTGACACTTCACGTGTTCCCCGTTTGTCGACCACTTTGTCAACTACAGCTACTGGAGGTTCAGCCAAAATACTTACGGAAGGGTAGACAATATCAAATTTATCTGGGCCTAATTCCTTCACGGAAAGGATCGCTTCATTCTCCCAAGCAATAAGAACATCACCAATTCCACGTTCCACAAATGTTGTTGTTGAGCCACGAGCTCCTGTGTCTAGAACCGGTACATGTGTAAATAGATTCTTAACAAATTCCTGAGCTTTCGCCTCATCATTTCCATTCTGTTTCAGTGCGTATCCCCAAGCAGCAAGATAGTTCCAACGAGCCCCCCCTGAAGTCTTAGGGTTAGGAGTTATCACTTCCACACCATCTTTAACTAAATCAGACCATTCTTTAATGTTTTTTGGGTTTCCTTTCTTCACTAGGAATACAATTGTTGAGGTATATGGCGAACTGTTAAGTTCAAATTTGCTTTCCCAACCCTCTTTAATTAGACCGTCTTCTTGAAGTGCATCAATATCATATCCCAGTGCTAATGTAACCACATCTGCTTCTAGCCCATCAATAACAGCCCGACTCTGTTTACCTGAACCTCCGTGGGATTGCTTAATAGTAACTTTCTGTCCTTTTTCTTTCTCCCAATACGTAGCAAATGCTTTATTGTAACTTGCATAAAGTTCACGTGTTGGATCATAGGATACGTTCAATAGCTCAACATCCTTCAGTTTTTCTGTCACTTTTATATCTGTAGTAGCTGGAGTAGCGTTTTCTTTCTCTGTTGCTTTATCTCCACATGCAGCCATCATAGTAGTCAATAGTAATACCGCGCTCAATAGAACCCCTTGCTTCAATGCCTTCTTCATAATCATTATCACTCCCATTTTTCTTCTCACCTTACTAACAAGAACACAAAACAGACGTAGGAAAATCACCTACCCTTGTTGTCATACCAGTCACATAAAACTGTGTTTGCAACATTAGCGAGTGATTTCCTCCGTCTGTACGGTAAGAAATATTATTTATTATTCCGACCTGTTTAATAAGGTATATGAGTATTGTAATTAAATGGAGATAAAGTGTCAAACCTTTTTTTGTTAAAGTTAGAATAATTTTATACTGAAATAAGGCTACTCCTTTAGTAAAAGGAATAGCCTCTGCTATATTCATTCTTTACGTCATAAATAGTTAATATATTAAAGTTAACATTTAATCATACGAATAATATTCTCTCAACGAGCAGGACGATCATGTTTGATTTATAGAGATTGAACACACATTGGTATCGGTAACTCTAGTATATATCCAGTCGTTGATAAGCGTCCTGTCTCTGTATCCACATAGTAGGAGACAACATTACCCGTTTTATGATTCGCTACGAGAACAAACTCATCTTCTACAATCGTAAAATTACGAGGGTACTCGCCGTGTGTACTTTGCCAATCCACAGCTGTTAATTTACCTGTATCTAAATTTATATCGTACTGTACGATACTGTCATGTCCTCGATTAG
Organism: Paenibacillus antarcticus; assembly: GCF_001637225.1. GTDB lineage: Bacteria > Bacillota > Bacilli > Paenibacillales > Paenibacillaceae > Paenibacillus_AQ > Paenibacillus_AQ antarcticus. The sequence continues at coordinate 137,133 of NZ_LVJI01000016.1, read as the reverse complement.
AGGCATATAAGAAACGTCCACAAGTCGATACATGTATATCAGCAGGATATGAGACTCCTTCGTTATAGTCATCAGGAAGTGTCGAAATACTCTGAATCGTGTGAAGGTCTGCGTTCTTATCATCATACGTAAATACTGTGACTTCATTATTAAGCTCATTCACACCATATGCCCATTTACCTGTAGGATGAAAGTCGAAGTGCCTTGGTCCCGCTCCCGGTGGAAGGTTCACCTCACGATGCTTCACTAACTGTCCTCCCTCTAGACGATAGATCACGATCTGATCTATTCCTAGATCACACACCATAACGAAACTCCCCGATGGATCTGGGTAAATCGAATGAGGATGAGGGGATTCCTGTCTATCTGGATTCACACTGTGTCCACTATGAGTAATCGTACATGACTCTTCTATCGTCCCATTATCCCCGATTCGGAATACGTTCACATTACCACCAGAATAATTAGATACGAATGCATATTGACCATCTGTGGATAAACTTATGAAACATGGGTCAGCACCATGTGTCGGTTTCCGATCCAATAACTGCAATTCTTCTGTTTCATTATCAATAGCATAGACAAAAATCTCGCCCTCAGATTTTTCACTGACAGCATACAGACGATCGCCTATTGAATTTACAACTAAGTATGTAGAATTTTCTATACCTTCAGTACTACTCACAATTCGCATAGATCCGTCCAGTTTATTAAGAGCACAACGGAAAATACCTTTCTCTGTATCCTTCGTTTGTGTTCCTGTAAAAAAAACAATTTCATTCTGAGTGGTCATGAGACTATTCCTCCTAAAAGCTTTACGAAGTAAAGCTCGCTTCGTAAGCATTATCTTAGCTTTACGAAGTAAGGCTCGCTTCGTAAGCATTATCTTAGCTTTACGAAGTAAAGCTTGCTTCGTAAGCATAATCTTAGCTTTACGAAGTAAAGCTCGCTTCGTAAGCATATTCCTAGCTGTTCAGATGTGTTTCATCTTAAATATAATTTATTCTCCCTACAAGTTCAACGAGAATTAATACGCATACAAAAATAGCCCTGCGCATACGCAGGACTCATCCATTTAATAGTTATTAACGTTAAGGTTGATTCTCCGATTGAATATCACGTGTAACATCCAATAATGTAATGTTATCATAATGGCGTTCAAGAGCCAATTCCCCACCGCTATAAATCCGTTCCATAACCTCTTGTATATGTTCGGATACCACGCAAGCTGACTCTCCACCTCCGGAACACCAACTTGGTTGTAGTGAACCACGTGCAAGAAGACGATACAAGTCGCCAAGCGTCACCTTCGAACTATCAGCATTCAATAGATAGCCTCCGCCAACACCTTCCTTGGTAGTTACATAACCTTGTTTCCGTAGTAATCCGAGCACTTTACGGACACGCGCAGGATGCGTACAAACACTCTTAGCAATTTCATCACTATTAGCCATGTGGTCTTTCTTTAAGCTAAGAAGGGTTAAACAATGGACGGCAATATTGAATTCACTATTCATTTCATCGCTCCCTCTCATCTGTAATTATATGCATAACAGTTTTTGGATGTCAAGTTTCCAATTTTGGAAATTCCATTTTTAATGAATGATTCCTTACTCTCTATCCATGTAAACTCATTTGAAATTGAATGTCGTAATCCATGTGCTATAATACTTGTAACTGACAGATGATCAAATTAAGAACAACGGGATTGATCATTCGTAAATAGTATACTAATTATAGAGAGGGGTTCTCAATGTGCCTCATATCAGTCCCTCATATCTTCAAATCGGTACTACGATTGGGACTATCCTCATTGCGTTACTTACCATTTTCATTAGACTCAAAGCAAGCAGTTCACCAGTCACAATTAAGAAGATTCTTATTCCACCTTTAGGTATGTCTACAGGATTTCTCATGTTTGTTGCACCTTTCACGCATATTCCTTTGTGGTGGGCTGCAGGTGCTTTTGTGATAGGATGGTTTCTGTTCTCTTACCCTCTCATCCGAAGCACTCATTTCAAGATCGTCGACGGACAAGTCTATGCCGAGCGCTCTCGAAGTTTCATTGTTATCTTGTTTGCATTACTTATAGTGCGTACGTTGCTCCATCAAATTATTGAACAGTATGTTTCTATTGCCCAGACAGGCGCTTTATTCTTCCTATTAGCATTTGGAATGATTGTTCGTTGGCGATTGTTCATGTATAAGGAATACAAGCACATTATCCAGTCAAATGACAACATGAATTAGAGTTAATCTTTAGAAGGTACACACTTATAACAATGTACAATTCAAGTGTTTTATGGTATATTTAGGATATTATTAAGAAGGAACGGATTACACCGTCTCTTTGGAAATATAAGAAGTGTCATATCAAATGAAACGTATACTTTCTTATTTCTTAAAATGAATTATTATCTAACCAAAAGGCAATGCTACCCTATACCTAAAGGTACAACCTCGGCTGTTTCTTAGTCTTGTGTTGTACCTTTTTTTGTATGAGGAAATTGGAGGAGGAGATCATAATGTTATTAGAAGCTATCTATCATCGCCCGAAACAAAATTGGTGTTATGCTTATAACGGGAACACGATACATATTAGAATCCGTACCAAGAGAAACGATATCACTTCTATAGATGCAATAACTGGAGATAAATACGCTTGGGACCGCACGCTCACGTATGTGCCAATGTCGATCCTATCGTCTGATGAATTATTTGATTACTGGGAATGCGAGGTTGTTCCTCCATACCGACGCTTAAGATATGGATTCTTGCTGCATAAAGGCGATCAGAAGCTATGGATGACGGAATTCGCTTTCTTGAATGAACAACCAAGCGATCCCAATCGATTGTTCGAATTCCCTTATATCAATATGATCGATGTGTTCAAGACCCCTGATTGGGTCAAAGACGCAGTATTCTATCAAATATTCCCCGAACGGTTCGCCAATGGAGATTCAAGTATTGACCCTTCAGGTACGTTACCATGGGGAGGAACTCCACAAAGTGATAACTTCTTTGGTGGGGATATACAAGGTGTTATTGATCACATCGATCACCTTAGTAATTTAGGTATCAATGCTCTCTATTTCACACCATTATTCACTGCAACAACCAACCATAAATACGATACTGAAGATTACCTTCAGATTGATTCCCAGTTCGGTGATATCACCTTATTGAAGAAATTAGTTGCCCTCTGTCATGGGCATGGAATACGAGTCATTATGGACGCCGTATTTAACCATTCTGGCAGAACATTCGCACCGTTTGTTGATGTGCAGAAGAATGGAGAATCTTCACGTTACAAGGATTGGTTCCATATTTCCAAGTTCCCAATTCGTGTTGAGGAAGGCATTCCAACGTATGAGACTTTCGCTTTTGAACCATTGATGCCGAAACTCAACACGGAGAATCCAGAAGTTAAAGCTTATCTTCTTCATGTCGCAGAATATTGGATTAAAGAAGTTGATATTGATGGATGGAGACTAGATGTAGCCAATGAAGTGGATCACCAGTTCTGGAGAGAATTCAGACAAGTGATTAAGAAGGCAAAACCAGACGCTTATATTCTAGGGGAAATATGGCATGATTCCTCCAATTGGCTACAAGGTGATCAGTTTGATGCTGTCATGAATTATCCATTCACTAATGCCACACTCGATTTCTTTATAGAAGGTTCGACAGATGCAGAACAATTCTCACAAGCCATTGGCAAGCAGGTAGCCCTTTACCCACGTCAAGCAAATGAAGTTGCTTTCAACCTACTCGACAGCCATGATACAGCGCGTCTAATCACACTATGTAAAGACGACAAACGTAAAATGAAGCTAGCTGTGCTATTCCTATTCACCTATACAGGCACCCCATGTATTTATTACGGTGATGAAATAGGCATAACAGGCGCCCATGATCCAGACTGCCGTAAGTGTATGGAATGGGCCCCTGAGAAGCAAGATCATGACCTATTCACGTTCTACCAAGAACTAATTAAGTTGCGATTGGACCATAGCGCTCTTCGTACAGGTACACTCACATTCCTGTCTGCTCAAGCAGGAAGTACGACACTTGCATATTCACGTGAGGATGAGAAGGATAAATTTATTATTCTCATGAATAACGACAGTAAGCAGCAGTCCATCGAGCTGTCTTTAGCGGAGACTCAATTAGAGCATATTCACACGGGTAAGGCCTATAATATTAAGAACGGTACACTGAACGTAGAATTATCTCCATTTACCTCAATGATATACAAAGTTATTAAAGAGTAGCATCCTACAACCCTTATTAGTATTAATAAAACAAGAAGAGACGGATCCCCCCCAAGAAGGGATATCCGTCTCTTCTTAAATATAAAGAAGTAGTGTATCAAGTGAAGCTTATACTTTCTTATATTTCAACAAAGCGGCTAAGGATATTAATCCTTAGCCACTTGTCATCCAGTCTCAATCTCGAATTGGGTATTGCAAGCATTCACATCATGTTTTAAATTTCACCAATACATGCTTAAATGTCTCTGACATCTCTTCAAGTCTATTCGATAAACCCACCAACTTTTCACTGACAACATACTGCTGCGAAGACATAGAAGCCACTTCCTCCGTCGAAGCACTCGTCTCTTCGACTACTGCACTAATACAAGTAATAGACACCGATAAAAGCCGTTGCGATTCAATTAACTCTTTAACAGCAATGGAAGAGTTATCAATCTCGGTGAGAAAATCATCCATTTCTTGCTTCACATTCTGAAACATAGTAGACGCTTCCTTAACCGACACCAATTGCTCAGCCATCACAGGAGAAACAGCATTTAAAGATGCTGTGGTGTGTTCAATTCCACGTCTGATCTCGTCCGTTATTTCAGCTACCGTTTGTATGGATTGCTTCGAACTGTCTGCAAGATTTCTAATCTCATTCGCCACCACCATAAATCCTCGTCCTGCTTCACCAGCTCTGGCCGCCTCAATCGTAGCATTCATTGATAGAATATTGGTTTGCTGAGTCAAGTTACTCATCAGTTCCAATATTTTTTGTATAGAGGCTGTGCTTTTCTTCAGTACCTCTGCCTGACTAACAATCGCTCTGTTCATACCCACGATACCATCCGTTTTATGTACTAACTGATCCATATAATCCGACCCTTGTCCACTTACTTGTAATACGCGATGAGCTAATTGTTCCATAGCATAATTTGAAGTGGATACTTTATGGATTTTCTCAGCGATATGTTCTGCCAACATACTCTCACTTTCGGCTTCCATAGCCAGATTAGAGGCTCCTACAGCAATTTCTCGCGAGGCATCCGCAATCTCCCCAGCTGATAAAGACGTGCTCTTCGAGACTTTCGTTAACTCATCCGCAGTCTCCAATACCTCTTGAGCCGAGCGATTTGTCTGATCTACAAGCATTCCTATCTGATGCATCATTTGATTAAAACTGGAACCTAACCGACCAATCTCATCCTCACTTTGGAAAGTGGTACGCACCTGAAGATTACCTCGCTCCCCCTCCTCCATTAAGTTGCACAATTTCGCAAGCGGTCTACCTACATTCAAGAAGACATAATATCCAATAAATAATGCAAACATCACTGACAAGAGGATCACGATCAAAGTAACATACAGCAGCTGATTAGTACCTTTTACGAAATCACTAATAGGAGCATAACCCATCATGGTCCATTTGGTTGTTTTCAATGTTTTGTATACAACTAGCTGCTCTATGCCTTCCTCATCATCCGCTGTAAATGTTGTTTCACCTCCTGCACTTTCCTTATTAATGTGAATAAAAGACTGTAATTCTAGAAGACTATTATCTTTCGCATGAACAATTCTATTGCTGTCTGTTATGACTTCAACTTGACCACTCACTCCAATTTGGAGATTTGATAGCATTTCTGCGATGGACTTCTCCTTGATTTCAAATAACAATATATATTCTGCCTCGGGATGATTCATATTTCGAAGCAATCTTCCCATGGTGAGAGCGGGTTCAGCATACGAATTAAAAAATCCTTTCCGACTTGTCGGGAACCATACAATTTGACCCTTCGCTTCCTCGATCTCTTTCATTTTCGCTTGAATATCATCATCGCTTCGGACACCACTTATACCCGTAGATTTATATGAGTCTACTTCAACTAAGTTTTCTTTTACTAAACGTACACCTAGAAGCCTACTATCAGACCCTGAAATAGAACTAAGCTTGCTACGTATCCCCTCTTCTAAATTACGCTTCTCTAACGTTCCAATCCCTGCTTGATTAATGGTCTCTAAATCGTGTTTCAAATCTGAATCTACAGCTAGCTGTTTAGATAACGCTTCGTATTGTAAGAATAAGAAATCGAGTTTATCAGCAGCTTGTACAATAGCTTGTGATGACGCCAAGGAGACTTCGTCTTTAATGATTCCTTTAGATAACTGATAGGATGAAAGACCGAGTATTGTAGATAATGCAACAATGCCACAGAACAATATCACGAACAATTTCATTCCAATTGATTTAAACCGAAGAATACGTATTTTTCTCAAGGATATGATTCCCCTTTCAACGTTCATCATGTTGTACTATAAAAAAAACGGTACAACCCTACCTAATGCAGAGTTGTACCCAGTTGTCATACTAAATATGTTTAAAAGCTAAGATGAATATGCCATATCATATAAATTAGGGCATGTCACTCCTTCGTTCTCCTAACCTTTACTTGCTCCAGATGTTAACCCCTCCACCAGAAGGCGTTGAAGGAACATGAACAGAATTGTAATTGGAACAGCGATCATTACTGCACCTGCTGCAAATATCGTGAAATTACTATTCGTATTCGAACTCACCATTTCATACAACCCTACGGCTACTGTCCATTGTTCCTTAGAGCGAAGTACCATCTTGGCAAAGATAAAGTCTACCCATGGACCCACAAATTGCGTCAGGGCCATATAGGTGATCATAGGTCTAGATAGCGGAAGGATAATGCGCGTGAATATCTTAAAGTTACTTGCACCATCAATTCTCGCTGCCTCATCTAGTGATCGTGGAATTGTATCCAAGAATCCCTTAGCAACAAAGGTCCCTAATAGAGGCGCACCTGCTGCATATACAATAATAAGGGCAAGATGTGTATCGAGCATACGGAATTCTTTGAGCAATAGGAAGATGGCAATCATACTCATGAACCCCGGGAACATTCCTAGAATCAATACGATGGATAGCGCTGTCTGCCGTCCACGGAAGCGAAAGCGTGATACTGCATAGCTGGTTAATAGCGTTAATACAATCCCTATTAACATGGATGCAATCGAAATTTTCAACGTATTCATATACCATTGTCCGAACAAATAACTTTTAGATGTGAATAACTCACGGTAATGATCTAGCGTGAACTGATCTGGGATTAGCGTCTTGCTATACAGTGACTTTCCAGGCCGAACAGATCCCATGATAACCCACAATGCCGGATATATTGCACCAATCACCATGATGATGAGGGTAAGATAACTTAACGACAATCGAATTATTCTCTTTGTTTTACGTCCACTCATTGGATCATATCCTCCTCTTTGAATGACTTCGTTCTACGATAGTTATAAATCGAGAACGAGGCGATAATTAGGAAAATAATGATTCCTATAGCAGAAGCCATATTATACTTATTCTGATCCAGTGTTAATTTGTACAACCAGGTAACAAGTAGATCCGTAGCCCCGGCATATTGGTAATCACCCACGACTGGATTCCCACTCGTAAGTAGGAATATAGCGTTAAAGTTATTGATATTACCTGCAAACTGCATGATGAGTATAGGTGCAGTTGAGAAGAGTACCATAGGCAAAGTCACAATTCGAAATTTCTGATAGCCACTTGCACCATCAACCTCAGCAGCTTCATACATATCCCGAGGAATCGTTGTTAAGACCCCCATAATCAATATCATAGAGACGGGAATACCAACCCACATGTTAACAATAATAACGGTAACCTTCGCCCACATTGGATCAGTCAACCAAGGAAGTCCTCCTAAGCCGAAATAGCCGAGATATTGGTTAATAGGTCCGAATTGACCGTTGAACATATTTCTCATCACAAGTAGCGAGATGAGTTGCGGAATGGCGTAAGGAATAATTAGCAGTGTTCTCCAAAGCCCCTTAAATCTAATTCCTTGTTGATTAATAAGTAATGCAACAAGTAATCCTCCGAAATAAGTGGTAACCGTAGAAAGAACCGCCCAGATGATCGTCCAGATTAGAACCCCGAAGAACGTATGACTCCATGTCTTGAGCGTTAACAATTCTTTAAAAGTATTAAAACCAACCCAATCGACTAATCTAGCCGGAGGAATATGGTTCGGAGAAGAATAGTTCGTAAAGGCAAGCATGATCATAAAAATAATAGGCAAGATAGTAAAAAATAGAATACCTATAGCAGGTAATGTCAAAAATGCTTGTGCAAATTTATAATCCAACGTATACCTAATCGTTTGTCGGAAATTATTAGGCTGCACTCCGTCTTCTCTTCTTACGGCAGTTTGGCGTGCATCTCTGATATTCATAATATAAAGAATGATGAAGAGCGCTAAAAATAGCAGTGTGATTAAACTTTGAATTAAGATAATAATCGAATTATCCCCGACAATGGGCGGTTTGACTGTAGTGTTTCTTATCGTCTCTCCTAATGTAACAACACCCCATACAGATCTATAAAGATTACTTCCGAAATATATGATTCCAGAGATTTCGATTAACAGGAATATAATCCCTTTAATAAACTGACGGTTATATATTTGTCCCAGTCCCATGCTTATAATCGACAGTAGGGTTGCTTTGTTTCGATGTCGGTCCATAGTGCTCTCTCCTTCCTAGGAAAACCAAGGAATTACCCGCCGCAACCTGCGGCGGGTAATTTCTAACTGTAATCCTCGAACAGTCCAACGATTACTTCGTTACGCCATCATTCAGATCTTTAATTTGTTGCGCTGCTTTATCCATCATTTCTTTAGGGTCTTTATTGTTATCCCAAATTTCAGTCAAGGCAGCACCAACTGGAGTCCATGTATTATTCATTTCTGGAATAATGGGCATAGGGTTAGAGTTAATAACTTGCAGTGCAAATCCAGCTACCAGTGGATCATTCTTAATCTGATCTGCTTCTAATGCTTCTAAATTCGTCGGTACTGAACCTACTTTTTCATTTAGAATCAATTGTGCTTCCTTCGAAGATGCAAAATTAGCGAATAGTTTAGCTGCATTTGGGTATTGTGTGAAGGAGTTTACATAGAATGCTTTAATACCCGAGAATGAAATAGCAGGCTTACCATTAATCGTTGGTATTGGAGCGATTCCAAGCTTATCTCCTAGTGCTTCTTTGTAACCAGCAAGTTCCCAAGGCCCCGTAATATCCATAGCTACATCACCTGCATTGAACAAACTACGTTTAATGTCTGGCGTGATATCACCACTCTTAATAGGAAGTGCCTCTTTAAGTTTCACAAATGTTTGTAATCCGGCAATAGCACCATCATTATTAATCCCGATGTCATCTTTCTTCGTACCCTTTTCACCAAAGATATATCCACCGTCAGTGGCTATAAACGGATAGTTGAAATACATATTGCCTGTTTCCCACATAATTCCGTATCTGTTCTTCGATTTATCTGTGAACGTTTTACTGAAGGCAATAACATCATCAAATGACTTCGGTGCTTCCTTTACTAGATCCTTATTATAGAAAAGAGCATACGTTTCAGCCGCTCTTGGGTATCCGTATAATTTGCCATCAACCGTTACCCCTTGAATGGATGCCTCAGTGTTGTTCTTAATCGTTTCTTCTCCAAATACATCATTCTCTAATAGCAAACCTGCAACTACTGCTCTACCTAGGTTATCATGTGGGAACATGACAATATCGGCACCCAACCCTGAAGGTCCATCTTGTGTTAACTTCGTAACTTGGTCAGTAGCAGGTACTTCTTCAACTTTGACAGTAACATTGTATTTCTCTTCAAATTGCTTTGCTATTTCATCAGTAAACGCCCGTTCTTCTCTACTTTCCCATACGATCAATGTTGCACCATCTTCTGGTTGAAGTCCTGGATCAACAACTTCCTCTGGTGTAGCAACCACTTCCGTACTTGGAGCTGGTGTAGGCTCTGCATTATTCGTCTGTGCGTTGTTATTAGAACCACAAGCTGTAATTGAAAAAGCTAAAGTTAAGGCCGCACCTAACGTCATTACTTTGTTTATTCTCATCTTTAAATTAACCCCTCTCGTAAATGGTTTAACATTGAATTACTTGACTCAAGAATTATGCGCAAACGATTTCACAAATTCGCTTAGATTCCCGTATTGATATGTGATTATCTGGTTGTAAATCATAATACAAGTTATGTAAGCGCTTAATTCATGGGTTTATCATACACAATAGATTTTGTTTTGTAAAAACGTTTGCACAGTCTAATTATGGTTATATTATACCAATTCCAAAGGTATTCACCCCTTTATCTCCGTTTTTTACAAAATAACACAGTATCGCTACCATTTACTTCAAAACAACTGATGTATATGGGGATATTAGTAAGAAATTAGAGTTAATATTTGTATTTCGGTTCGTTGATTTCAAAATATCAGTGTATTTATGCTCTTCTCCTTCTCCCTCAAGTACGATTTGCTGCTCCTCAGATGATACATTATGCACAACAAGAACTTCTTCAGTGTTCGTATGCCGAACATAAGATATAATCTGGATATTACCTGTATCATAATATTGAATATTCCCATCATGAATGGCTGTAATTTCATTTCTCCATCTCAGTAGCTCCTGATAATGAGCCAATAAAGAATCCTTCTCGTTCATTTGTGATTCAACACTTCCGATATGTACTCCAGTGTTGAGAACAGGTTCTTCCCAGGTTGTCTGGCCCTTGCCTTTCCCTCCATCCTTGTACCAGATCATCGGTTCACGAATTTGTTCATCTGGTTTTGCACCTAACATCCCAATCTCTTCACCATAATATATAAATGGGTTTCCTGGTAAGGTCAGAAGAATAGAAGCTGCCATCTTCGCATGTTCCATATTCCTATCAAGTTGACTCATTACACGATTCTGATCGTGGTTCGTCAAGAATACGGCATCAATAAAATTCCCCTCAGATTTAGCATTGAATAGCTTATATGTTCGCTCTAGCGTAAATGCCATATTGCTGTCTCTTTCACTTTTCACACTGCTAATAATTGATTCAGCGAGACTGAAATTAAATCCAGAATCAAAGGCTTTATCCAAGTATGGAGCCACTGAAGTAACCGAATTCTCCCATACTTCTCCTACGATGTAGGCTTCAGTATTAATTTCATTCATACTACTTCGAAATTCTTGCCACCAAGCAACATTCTTAGCTTCTACCTCCTTGTTTTTATCCGTTATTAGATCTTCAAAGATATGTTTTGCTGCATCGAGTCGAAATCCATCCAGACCTAATTTCAACCAGTATTGACCCACATCTTTCATTTCACTTCGTACAGCTTCATTGTCGAAATTAAGATCAGGCATGCCATCCCAGAAACCCGCCAAATAGTGATTACCATTCATTTCGTACCAGGGGTTAGCACCCGATGCCGCACTCGTTCCATTAGGCTCGCGCTTCTGATCCTCTGCCCATACATACCAATCTCGATAAGGACTAAGCTTGCTTTCTGCAGATTCCTTAAACCACAAATGTTCCTTACTTGTATGATTAACAACCAGGTCCATGATAACCTTCATACCACGTTTGTGTGCTTCATCAACCAATGTTTTCATATCTGCCATTGTCCCGTATTCAGGATTTATACTTCTATAATCGGTTACATCATATCCGTGATAGCTTGGCGAAGATTGAATCGGCATAAGCCAAATCCCACCTACACCAAGATCATCCGTCGTAGATGGGTTCCCATCATTCAAATAATCGAGCTTTTCAATTACACCACGCAAATCTCCAATACCATCCCCATTAGAATCATAAAAAGAACGAACAAACAGCTCATAATAGACCGTTGAAGGTTGTTCATCAATCAGATCAACAGATGTCGAATTGGATGGAAACTTATTCTGTGAAGTGGACATGGGTAAAGAAGTTTTTTGTTTGTTCTCCTCTGGTTGTGTTACATTAAGATTATCTTTGTTACAGCCAGCCAGTATATTCCCAAGAAGAATTATCCCGATTAATCCAATATTAAGTCGTTTGGTATGTCTGTTTGATTTACAATTATCCATAACAACTACTCCTTTATTATAAATTTTGGTACTTTGTGGATATTATCATAACGGAGAAATCCTTACAGTCCAAATGGGATGATATCTGTATTCTGTATAATTCGTTGATTTAGAGAAGATAATATAGGCTGTATCTTGCTATTCCTTCTTTTTTTAATTTTTAAATCCAACAATTGGTTCCTATTTTTGTTATAATCAGATTCAGCATGAAAGGTTTGTCATTTACAAGCCGTTAACATTAGATTAAGATATCAATTGTAAAAATAAATAATTCGTTTGTTTGATTTAAGGATTTACGCAAACGGTATCATCCGGGAGGTTAATATGTCTGTAACGATTAAAGATGTTGCTAAAAAAGCTGGCGTCTCTCCCTCTACGGTTTCCCGCGTGCTATCAAATCACCCTAGGATTAGTCGTGAAACTTCTCGTAAAGTAAAGATTATTCTAGAAGAAATGGGATATCACCCTAATATCATGGCTCAGAGCTTAGTTTCCAAAACAACAAATAGCATTTGCGTGATTCTTCCTAAGTCAGCTGAAGAGTTATTCTTGAATTCATTTTTCATGGAGTTAGTCCGAGGTATCGTGACACAAGCTAACCGTTCTGGCTATGATGTAGTACTTAGTTCTGGAGGAAGTGAACAGGAGGAAATCGATGTTGTATCCCGTTTAATTAATGGGAAACGAGTTGATGGAGCAATACTGCTTTATTCGCGTAAAGATGACTCTGTTGTTGAATTTCTACAAAGTAACCATCACCCCTTCGTCTTGATTGGGCGAAGCGATAAATATCCCAACTTGCTATCTGTGGATAATGATAATGTTCAGGCAGCTTATGATGCTACCAAGCATATGATTTCATTCGGACATAAACGAATTGGATTCGTTAGCGGACCACCTAATCACGTTCTATCAGTAGATCGACTTAAGGGATATCAAAAAGCTCTTGAGGAAAGTGGCATTGATATGCGTAAGGACTGGATTGTTGAAGGAGAGTTTCTTCAAGAAAGTGGATATCGGGCTATGTCATTCTTTATGAATTTACCCGAACGCCCTACGGCATTAGTTGTGGTAGATGATATTGTATCATTCGGTGTACTACGCGGTTTACATGAGCTTGGATATAAAGTTCCTGATGATCTAAGTATTGTCAGCTTTAATAATATATCCATTGCAGAACTCTCTAATCCACCAATAAGCAGTATCGATATTGGTATATATAATCTTGGGTACACTGCTTCACAGGCATTAATTCAATCGATTCAACATCAGGGAGAGCCACAATTTCAGAAAAGACACATTATCCCACATCGACTCGTAGTACGGGAGTCTTCTATGTTCTCTATGGTTGATCAAACTCACCAAATTTAGGCATACTACCAATGAAGCAAGAACTTGCTTCATTTATATTGAACGAAGTAATATCTCTGAAGCAAGAACTTGCTTCAGCATATTTTTTAAAGTAATATCTCTGAAGCAAGTCATTGCTTCATATATTTTTAAAGCCAGTACAAACGTTTGCACAAATAAGGAGGAACCCCTATGAACTCTACAAACTCCCCTATACAAGCATGTTTATTCGATCTAGACGGCGTACTCGTTGACACTGCCAAATATCATTTTTTGGCCTGGAAACGACTCGCCGATGAATTAGGATTTGAATTTACTGAGGAAGATAATGAAAGACTGAAGGGTGTTAGCCGTATGGCTTCCTTAGAAATCTTACTTGAAGTTGGCAACCTTCAACTCGATGAAACAAGCAAGATTGCACTCGCTGAAAAGAAGAACAAATGGTACGTAGACTACATTTCATCGATGGATGAGTCAGAAATTTTACCCGGATCCCTCTCCTTTCTTAAGGAGCTCAAACAACATGGGATTAAAGTAGCACTAGGTTCCGCTAGTAAAAATGCCATGATGATATTAAACAATGCCCACTTGGTTCCTTACTTCGATGTCATTATTGACGGAACTACAACATCCAATGCCAAACCTGACCCTGAAGTATTTATACTGGGTGCAAAAGGCGTTCAAGTATCTCCAGAACATTGTGTTGTGTTCGAAGATGCTGAAGCTGGTATTGAGGCAGCTACTCGTGCAGGCATGCGTAGTATCGGAATTGGAGCACAAGGAACACTCATTCACGCAGAACATGTCGTATCTTCGCTTGAAGAAATGTCTGTTGAGAAATTACAACGTATCATGACCAAACATTAATCATATACACATACTTAAATCATAACTTCTGAAGGAGACGATTCATGTGAAGCAATATCTACAACTGGATCCATGGAACATTATTGAAGAAGGATTCGATCCTCATCATCATGAAATATCAGAAAGTGTATTTAGTATTGGTAACGGTTATATGGGACAACGGGCTAATTTTGAAGAAGTCTATAGCGGCTCATCACTTCAAGGTAGTTATATGGCCGGTGTATATTATCCGGATAAAACACGTGTAGGATGGTGGAAGAACGGCTATCCAGAATACTTCGCCAAAGTATTAAACGCTACCAACTGGATTGGGATTAATGTCCTTATTGATGGCGAAACTCTTGATCTAGCCGTATGCAAGGTTACAGAATTTGTACGTGTACTTAATATGAAAGAAGGAACACTGTCTCGTAGCTTTATTGCGCAGACGCCAGAAGGCAAAATCGTAAAAATTGAAGCTTTGCGCTTTATTAGCATTGCTCACAAAGAAATTGGAGCTATTCGTTACGCAGTAACGGCACTTAATTTCAGTGGTTCACTTTCGCTGACTCCATACTTAGATGGAGATGTATCTAACAAAGACTCCAACTACGATGAGAAGTTCTGGTTAGAAGTGTTCAAAGAAGTCACGCCGGATGATGCTGCGCTAACAATGAAGACGAAGAAACTTGACTTCCACATCACATCGGTCATGGCATACAGCCTACTTAAGAACGGCGAACCGCTTACCGTAACACCTGAAATGATCCATCAAGATAAATATGTAGCTCATCAGTTACAACTCGAGGTACAAGAGAATGATCAGGTCGTCCTCTACAAATATGTTGCAAATGTAACTTCCCGTGATCATGATTGTGATCAATTAATAACCGTAGGACGTACACATCTGACATCTGCTATGGAGCTAGGGTTCGAAGCACTCCTGCAAGAACATCTTACTGCGTGGGATGTGAAATGGCGTGAAAGTGATATTGTCATCGAAGGAGATGTAGCTGCACAGCAGGCGATTCGTTTTAATATTTTCCAGCTTAATCAGACCTACACTGGCGAAGATGACCGTCTTAACATTGGACCCAAAGGATTTACAGGAGAGAAATACGGTGGAAGCACGTATTGGGACACTGAAGCCTATTGCCTTCCTTTCTATCTCAGTACAGCAGATGCATCCATTGCGCGTAATCTCTTGATCTATCGTTACAAGCACCTTGAGAAAGCAAAAGAAAATGCTCGCAAGCTCGGATTCAGCAAAGGCGCATTATACCCTATGGTGACCATGAACGGGGAAGAATGCCATAACGAATGGGAAATTACTTTTGAAGAAATCCACCGTAACGGTGCCATCGCTTATGCTATTTATAATTATGTTAATTATACTGGGGATACAGCTTACCTAGGTCAATATGGTCTTGAGGTCCTTACTGAAATATCACGATTCTGGGAAGAACGTGTCAATTATGTCCCTGCTAAAGATCAATATATGATGTTAGGTGTTACTGGGCCGAATGAATACGAGAACAACGTCAATAACAATTGGTATACGAATAGTATCGCGGTATGGACCATGAAATACACCTTGGAAGTTCTGAATGATCTACAAAAGAATGAACCGGCATTATACGACGAACTTATTAATAAAATGAATCTTACTGAAGATGAAACGTCCAAGTGGTGCGATATCATTGCCAAAATGTACTATCCTCATGATGAAGAACGTCAGATATTCTTACAACAAGATGGATTCTTAGATAAAGATCTAACGCCAGTGAAAGAACTAGACCCTTCCAATTTACCATTGAATCAACAATGGTCTTGGGATCGTATCCTTCGTTCCGCATATATTAAACAAGCGGATGTATTACAAGGGATTTTCACACTAAGAGACCAATTCGATCTAGCTACCGTGAAACGTAACTTTGATTTCTATGAACCACTTACGGTACATGAGTCTTCCCTTTCTCCATGTGTACATTCCATTCTCGCTTGCGAGTTGGGTTACAAAGAAAAGGCTTATGAAATGTATCTACGTACTTCTCGTCTAGATCTAGACAATTATAACAACGATACCGAAGATGGTTGTCATACAACGAGTATGGCAGGAACATGGATGTCTGTTGTACAAGGTTTTGGGGGCTTACGTGTTAAGAATGGTGCACTTTGCTTGAATCCATTCAACCCTGGCCATTGGAAATCATTTTCTTTCAAAGTGATGTTCCGGAACTCACGCCTTAAAGTTACTGTTGGTGAGCATGATGTAACTGTCAGCAATGAGACTGAAACCTCCATTAACGTCAATGTATACGGAAATGATTATACCGTTAACGGACTGAGTCAAATTAAAGTTAGCCTATAGTCATCCACTACAAAAAAAAGACCCCACACCTAACCAAAGGTGTGGGGTCTCCATTTATGTATTCGTCGTCTCTAATCATTCAATATATTCTAATATCTGCTAAATCACCATATCAAGTGGTGGGCGCTCAGAAGGCTTTCCGAATAAATAACCCTGGGCCAGATTTATACCCGCATTTTTACAAAATTGAAAATCTTCATATCGCTCTATTCCCTCAGCTAATACCTGACCCTTAAATTGAAATGCAGCTTCAGTTATTCGAGTAATTTCCCGTTGCTTAATCGGATCTTGATCACAGTGATCAATGAGGCTACGGTCAATCTTGACATAGTCAGGCTTCAAATCTGACATTAATTCCACTGTAGAGTAGCCAGCACCTACATCATCTAATGCAACAGATATACCCTTCTCACGATAAAGATCAAATATACGTAACAATTGTGGTATATGCTCTATATTTTCCGTCTCTACAACTTCAAAAACAAAATCCTTAGGATCCAAATTCAAACGATCAATCGTCTCAAATGTCTCAATCAGACAATACTTTGGATCATATATTGTTGAAGGCAAGAAATTAATGAATCTTTTAAAACCATTTGGTACCCAAAGTGCACTCGTCTTGATGGCGGTAATCTGTGCTGCACGATCAAGAAACGAATGTAATCCTGTCTCTCGAGCTACCTCAAATAACTGATACGGTTGAAAAGAATGATCCCCTTGTTCTGGTCTCAGCAAAAATTCGAACCCCATGATCTGTTCATTCGTATCTACTATAGGTTGCATATGGCTAGCGAATTTCTCAAGTCTAATGATATCGATAACACTTTGATTTTCCACCTTAGCCTCCATCTGAATTACAGGGATCCATGGACTATACATAGCATATTCCCCTAGTCCCGTTATAGAGATTTTCATGTAAGTTCGGTCTTTCTTTGGAAGTATTCGTAAAAAATGCAACAGATTGAGTATCTCCTCTTTCTTTCTGTAAGGTACCACCGTACAATCAGCGATAACTTCCGCACCCATTCCTTGTTCTAGTAAGCTATTCATAAGTGTTGTATTAACGGGCTTGATCCGTACGATTCCTTGATTTTCTATTGGTTGTATGAGGGTACATCCGCTGCAACTCATGAACATCCTCCTTGCATATATTGACGAAAAATGTTGAATTCATTATACCACGACAACCAGTTTTTAGGTGTTAAATTTATTGCACTAGAAAAAGTCTGAGACATTGTCCCAGACTTACACTTATGGTCTATGCAAGCCATTCCCTTTGGTGGCCATCCTTCTCCGTATAAAGAATATGTGTAGGTCGAATATCTAGAATGACATAGTCAGGATCTTCAGGTCCTTTAAACCAATTTTCCAGATCATCGTTCCACACTTTCTCCTTTAATCTATCGTCAGTGCAGATGGAGCAAGTTCCTTCAATAACGATATCTTCTTTACTTCCACCGATCTCATACCCAATCAGCAATGATACGTGTGGATTATCTTCCAATTCCTCAACCTTATGTGTTCTTCGGTTGGTCGCTAAATAAATGCTCAACCCTTCATTATATAGCACCATATATCTCTGTTTTGGTTTATTCCCCTCAATCGTTGCTAGAGAACATAGCTTATTACGATCTAAGGCCTTCGATATTTCCTGCTCTGTTAAGGTTCTTTCCATATGAATATTATTTCCTTTCTCATATTTATTTGATAAACAACATATACCACTTAAGTGTACCCACCTCCACTTATAAAATTCAGTTGGGAATGGTTTATCGAATCCACTATTTTTATGAATGACTCCTTGTGATCGTTGAAGTATGATAGGAACGTCACAACAAAGACGAACTACACTCAAAGAAGGAGTTATATATCTTAATGAAACGGATAATATGGATTGGATGTTTGTCTTATTTCTTAATCGGATTAGCACATGTTGTGTTAGGTTCAGTACTTCCTGTCATCTTGGAGCATTATGATCGAGAGTATAGCGAAGGAGGTACACTAATCTTTGCACAGTTCGCGGGCTTTTTGGGAGGTGTGATGCTCTCATCAACGATTAACCGCCGTCTTGGAAAACGAGGGGGATTGATGCTCGCCATTGGTCTGTTATTTGCGGCTGAGCTAGTATATACAACTCTCCCTCCTTGGGAATGGATGTATGTTACCGGTGTCATTGCCGGATTCGGGTTTGGTATGATAGAGGCCGTGATCGGAACGATCATCATCGCAGCGATAACTGAAAAGACTGCAGTAGCTATGAGTAGACTAGAAGTTTTTTTCGGGATAGGTGCTATGCTCATGCCATTGGTCGCTAGTGGTATGATCTCATTGGGATGGTGGCGATGGTCGTTTCTTGTCGTATCTGCCTTTGCCCTAATCACGTTTATATTCTGGGCAAGGGGTTCCTTCGGAACATTAGATGCCATGCTAAATGCACGCGATCAAACCTCAAGAAAGCAAAAGGCTGTCGTATATACGAAGAATCAGATGCGAACGCTAATCGTATTTATACTCTTCTTCTTTCTCTATGTCGGTGTAGAAATGAGCTTAGCTAATTTCATGCCATCCATGCTCATAGAGAAGATGGGAATGGATAAAGCAGGTGCCGCACTTAGCGTTACTTTCTTTTGGATTGCAATGTCATGTGGCAGGTTATTTGCGGGTTATCTTGCTGAGAAAATTCATTATAAATCCTATGTCCTTTTTAGTAGCTTAGCTACGCTATTGATGTTAAGTCTCTTCCCCTTAACGAACCATGTCTGGTCCGCTTTCGCGGTTATTACGTTACTTGGTTTGTTCATGTCGGGGATATTCTCTATTACATTAGTGTTTGCCAATAAGCTCATGCCTGGTACTGAGGAATCAACGACTAGCATTCTAATCGCTTCTGGTGGCATCGGAGGCGCTATTCTTCCGCTAATCACAGGCTGGAGCATGGACCACTTAGTCGTTAACCAATCCGCCGGAATGCTTGCCATGTTCACTGTCGGGTTATGTATCCTCAGCATAGCTGCGTTCCGAGTTCAGCGTAAGTATGATCAAGAACAAGCTTAATCCGTAACAAAAATGCCGAAATACAATACCGTTCTCAATATTATTATCTTTGTTACTAGACACCTCAACAGTACTGGATTATAATTCATGTAGAAATACCCTAACTTCATAAGTACCAGGGGTGCTGGAATAATGGCCGGCTGAGAGTGTGTCCCACATGACACTGACCCTTATACCTGATCTGGGTAATGCCAGCGTAGGAACGTAACCGATATGATTTCTGTACATATCTATCTTGCGCCCACATGCGTCCCGATTACGGGGCGCTTTTTTGTCGAATACTAATAGAACTTATCGAATGACATGTTCTACGAAAAGGAGAGAGACGATGAGAAAGAGAAATCAGATGTCATTACTTCTAATGTGCGTGCTATTAATCGTAATAGCAGGTTGTGGAGGTAACAAGAATGCACAAGCAACAGACCCTAGCAATCAGCCCGCCGACAAGACGACAGACGTAAATTCAACAGAACCTAAGAAATTACGAGACATCAAGGTGGTGTTGGACTGGACTCCTAATACCAATCATACCGGACTCTATGTAGCACAGGATCAAGGTTATTATGAAGCAGAAGGACTCAACGTTGAGATCATCCAACCCGGTGAGGGTGGAGCCGATACAATGGTCGCATCAGGAGCTGTTCCTTTTGGAATTAGTTATCAGGAGGGCGTCACGCAAGCAAGAACACAAGATGTACCTCTCGTATCTATTGCAGCAGTAATTCAGCATAATACCTCCGGATTCGCAGCACCAATAGAACGGAATATTAAATCTCCTACAGATTTCGAAGGCAAGACGTATGGCGGTTGGGGTTCTCCTGTTGAAGAAGCCGTGATGAGTTCCATCATGGAGAAAGAAAAAGGCGATGTTAAGAAGGTTAAGATCATCAATATGGGTGATGCTGATTTCTTCACAGCGGTTAAGCGTGATATCGATTTCGCTTGGATATTCTATGCTTGGACGGGTATCGAAGCTGAACTACGTAAACAACCACTCGATATGTTATATGTGAAAGATTACGCACCTGAGCTTGATTACTATACCCCGGTCATCGTAACGAATGAGAAGCAGATCAAGGATGACCCAGAACTCGTAAGAGCCTTCCTTAAAGCAACAGCTAAAGGGTATCAGCTCGCTATTGACAATCCAGAAGAAGCAGCGAGTATCCTTAGTAAAGCAGTTCCTGAGTTAGATAAAGATCTAGTCCTAGCAAGTCAGAAATGGCTTAGTCCACGTTATACTGATGATGCGCCTCGTTGGGGTGAGCAGAAGAAAGAAGTATGGCAGGGTTATACGGATTGGATGTTAAACCATAAGCTTCTAGATAAAAAGATTGATATCAATCAAGCCTATACCAATGACTTTTTAGCAAATTAACAAATCACTCAAACCCATCTTGAAAGGATGAACATATAATTATGGCAAACACACTATTGAGCATTCAAGTTATTCCGAAGACACCTGGAAATGAAGACTCCATTCCTTATGTAGATCGTGCTATCGAGGTCATTCAACAATCCGGCGTGAAACACGAGGTTCATCCACTGGAGACTACTATGGAAGGCGAACTTAGTGAGCTATTAGACATCGTGAAGAATATGCATGAAGCTCTTGTCGCAGCTGGTAGCCCTAGTGTCATTTCTCAGATCAAAATAGCACACAATCCAAAGGGTATCAGCATGGATAAATTAACGGAGAAATATCGTCCATGAGGTTGTGGTGGAACAAAATTTGGCCGCCCCTCGTGGCGGTCCTCTTTTTATTGGGGATATGGCAACTATGTACCTCACTCTTTGAGATTGAGAAATGGATTCTCCCCTCTCCGATAAATATTGCCCGTGAAGCGATATCGGGGTCGGCTGGATTGTGGCAACACACTTTAGCAACAGTGAGGTTAACAGGTGTAGGCTTCACGATTGGAACGTCAGTAGGTCTTCTTATTGCCATTGTGTTGCACCGTATTCCTTTTCTTAAATCAGCCCTATATCCTCTACTTATTCTCAGTCAAAATGTACCTACTATAGCTCTTGCTCCACTACTTATGATTTGGTTTGGGTTCGGCCTTCTACCCAAGGTGATCGTGATTACCCTTGTTTGTTTCTTTCCGGTCGCTATCGCTATGATGGGTGGGTTACGACAAACCGATCCAATTATGCTTAGCTATATGCGTATGATCGGTGCAAGTAATAGGCAAATATTCCTTAAGTTAGAACTTCCACATGCACTACCTTCACTTTTCTCAGGTATTAAGATTGCAGCAACGTATAGCGTGATGGGTGCAGTCATTGCTGAATGGATTGGCTCCGATAAAGGTATTGGTTATTATATGATGCTTCAGAAATCTAGCTACCGTACAGACCGCATGTTTATTGCAATAGCCATTATCGTTGTTCTTAGTCTGACCATGTTCGCTATGATAGCCCTGCTCGAGAAATGGTTCGCACGCTGGAATCAACGGCAGTAAGCTAATGATCCTTTTCTCCAAGAATTCAATCAAATAATAAAGGGTGTGTTAGCATTGTTGGAATTACCTACACAGCATGATCGTAACCCTGACGGCGTAGCTACTTCTGTATCTCCCGCCTTACAAGTTACCAATATTCATAAAAGTTTCAACAGACGACGTCTTGGACTATCCGTTCTTGAAGGGGTAACACTTAGGGTAGAACAAGGTGAATTTGTATCTATTGTAGGTCCCTCTGGATGTGGGAAGAGCACGCTATTTCATATTATTGGAGGGTTAGTTCAACCGGATTCCGGCGAAGTATGGATGAACGGACAAGAAGTAACTGGAGAACGTGGTCATATCAGCTTTATGCCTCAACAACCCGCTCTATTTCCGTGGCGAACCATTGAAGATAATGTGATTCTCGCACAGGAAGTAAAGGGGATTTCCAAGAGGGAAGCACGTATGGATGCACGAGAGTGGATCGCGAAGGTGGGTCTCTCTGGATTTGAGAAAGCATACCCTCATATGTTATCTGGTGGTATGCAGCAGCGCGCTGCATTTCTACGAGCATTACTGAGTCCTGAAGAACTCATGTGCTTAGACGAGCCTTTCAGTGCGCTAGATGCACTTACTAGAAGTGATATGCAACGCTGGCTACTAGATATGTGGGAAGAGAATCGTCGCTCTATCCTACTCATTACACATAATATAGAGGAAGCGTTACTCCTCTCCAACCGAATTTACGTATTCTCAAGTCGACCCGGTACCGTTCTACAAGAGATTGAAGTACCTTTCTCTCGACCACGTCAAGAGACAATGACTGAAGATCCTACATTCTTAGGGTTGAAACGAGAACTATCAGCGTTAATGAAGGAAGAACAACGTAAAATGCAGATTTTACGGTAGATACACAACCTTATCCCCTGCTTTTTCCAAAGCTTTTATAGTTATTAGCTATGAATATGGAAATAAGAACAATACAAAACAGGACATACGACAGCGTCATCCCTTTAATATTCATATCTGGCATGATAATGGATGAGCTGATAATACCGAACAACCAAATATGTGAAAGTGTACCTACGATAGATGCCCAGGCATACGTGGAAGACTTTATCGGGGATAAGGCAGACATAAAGGAAATGAGGTTGTTAGGCATAACAGGTATCGTACGCAGAAAGATAATAGACCATCCTCCGTATTTATCCATACCATGTTGCCACTTTTCATAACGTTCCAAACGTTTACCCCATCTTCTGTTGAACCAATTGTAGAAAAAATATCTACACATCGTAAACACTAAAATGGCAGCCACAGAGCCAACTAACCAACTAGCCAATAATCCAACTTCCAATCCTAGAATAGATATGTGAAGCACAATTAGTGTTGCAAATGGAAACAGACCTAATATGCCCTGAATAATTGCAAGCATTGTCGTAAGGAGGATGATCCCAATACCCTCTAAGCCTGTAAAATTCAGAAGCCATTCAATGACTTGATCCATTAAATTTGTCATAAAGACGACCGACTCCATTCCATACTTCTGTAATTAATCAAAAAAATTCAAGATAGGAGAGTCGATCAACATGAATCTTTCAGTAAACACGCCACTCATTGATTCTCATATACATCTTGATTCCTATACTGAACAGCACCCCTTACACCTTGAATCGTTGTGCAATGACAACGTCACAGGTGTAATTGCTGTATCTATGGACTTAGCGTCTAGTAAACGAAACCTAGAAATCTCAAAAATACACCCTACTATTGTTCACCCAGCCTTCGGTTTTCATCCCGAACAACCCTTGCCATCCCTACAGGAGACTGCACAACTATTCTCATGGATGGAGAACCATCTTCAGGATATGGTTGCTGTTGGTGAAGTGGGACTTCCTTATTATGCTCACTGTGAAGCCAAAGAGCACGGACATCCATTTGATCTATTGCCCCACATCGACCTATTAGAGAAGTTTATTTCTTTCGCTGCCATTCATAATAAGCCTATCGTACTCCATGCTGTTTATGAAGACGCCGATATCGTGTGTAACTTACTTGAACATTATAACGTAACTCGTGCACATTTTCATTGGTTCAAGGGTTCACGAGACACAATAAAGAGGATGGCAAATAACGGATATTATATTTCTTTCACACCCGATCTTGTATATGAAGCCGAGATTCAAGAGCTAGCTCGACTCTATCCAATCCATCAAATCATGGTGGAAACGGATGGTCCCTGGCCTTTCGAAGGGCCCTTCTCTGGTCAAATGACCCATCCCCGTATGATTGCTGATGTGATTCATGCTTGGAGCCAGATACACAACATGAATGTAGTAGAAGCCCGTGAGATGATCTACTCCAATACTAAACTATTTTATGGAATAACATGAGGTCATATGAACTACTTTTTCATAAACCCTTTACTCTCCAGAAATTTCTTCATGTGTAATCGATGTGGCAGTGCCAAACGAGTAGCCATTACTTGTGACCATGGAGTATCGTTCTTTCCCTCTGTTCTTTCAAGCATATATTGTTTCGTAGTCATATCATAAGCTTTCACCTGTTCTACGCTTTGTTCTTTGTTATATCCGTTCTTATGAAGTACCGCTTCAATGGGTAATCGTGGTTTCAACTCATTCTCTTGTTCTGGATATCCAATACACATGCCGAATACAGGATACACTAATTCAGGTAAACCAAGAAGTTGTGAGACCTCTGCAATCTGGTTACGAATACCGCCAATATACACAATTCCAAGCCCTAATGATTCCGCAGCAATTGCTGCATTCTGAGCCGCTAAAGTCACATCTATCGTCGCCACAATTAAGTTTTCCATCGAGTCTTCGTAGGAAGGTTTATCTCCTAAATGCGGTGCCGTTACTTGCTTCAGGCGATGTAAATCTGCACACCAGACTAGGAATACGGAACACTGCTCAACATACGCTTGATTTCCCGCAAATGCAGCTAGCTTGCCTTTAAGTTCCGGTTCCGTTATAGCAATGACACTATAGGCTTGCACATTACTAGAAGTTGAAGCCCTTTGTGCCGTGGAAATAATCGTATTCAACTGTTCCTCTGTGACCTGCGTATCTGTAAATTGACGAACAGATCTATGATTCATTAATAGAGAAACTGTCTCATTTACTGTATTTACATTGCTCATCTCTCTACCGCTCCCAATCCTCTTAGTATAAATTCAACCGTCTGTTCCGCAAGAATATCTGGTATAATATCATCATTTGGAAAGAACTTTTCAATTAAACAAGTCTTCTTATGAGCAAGAGATAAATTGATTACCATTAGCAGAGCTTGGGGCAAAGAAGTAAAGTGAAAGACACCTTCTTCTTTTCCCTTTTCCAATAACTGCTTGACCTTGGACCACATGGGATTCACGAACTCTAACACAATCCTCATCCGGTTAGATTCGAGCATAATCTCCTGTTGAACAATATCGCTAAGCTCTTTATCTGCAATAGTAAATTTAATTATCCCATGAATCATCGTTCTCATACCTTCCACTGGGTCTTGAAGCAAATCATTCATTTCCAACAACTTTTTAGCCGGAAAAAGATTTAGAAATAAAGCTTCAAATACCTTCTCTTTACCCCCAAAGTGATAGGATACAAGAGCAATGTTGGCATTAGCTTCCTCACATATCTGACGGACACTCGTCCCATCATATCCTTGTTTTGCAAACAGCTTCTTAGCTGATAACAAAATACGCATTTTATTGTCTAGTTCCGAATGTTCCATTCGTTCGTCCCCTTAAGATTACTAATTCTTATTATGAATCTTAAGAATTGCATGTGCAAGTTAGCGTTGACTTGCTACAGATACCGGAATATTTCCTTCTTGATGAATCACCATAGCAACTTTCTCTTTCTTAAGTGCCACAGTCAGTAAACTAACTAACAAACATATTACAGTAATAATAATAAGTCCCCATACACTCGAACCTATTCCAG
The DNA here is from genome assembly GCF_001637225.1 of Paenibacillus antarcticus. Classification (GTDB taxonomy): domain Bacteria; phylum Bacillota; class Bacilli; order Paenibacillales; family Paenibacillaceae; genus Paenibacillus_AQ; species Paenibacillus_AQ antarcticus. The sequence goes on along the minus strand of NZ_LVJI01000016.1, from coordinate 110,851 downwards.
GTCCTCCGAACTGAAGCGCCATTATCCCTTGAACCCCATATGTTGCAGGTAAAAACTCTCCTAGCCATTTATAAAAGGTATTTAACATGAGTCGTGGTACCATTGCACCTGAGGTCACAAGCTGCAAAGACATCATGACAATATTTATGATCATCCCGCTCATGCCTAACACGTTAATAAACATTTGACTAAAGAACATGAAGGCTAATATTAATAGCATTTGGAACATCCATAGTGCTAGAAATCCATGCTCCATTTGTCCCCCAAGTACCAATACCATGACTGACCCTATGAAAGAAATCAAAGGTGCCGAAATGAAATTGATTACCAACCGCGCACGAAAGCTATTCCATTTGGAAAGCGTACCTGCCAGTAACAGTGTTGACTGATGTAAGTTCTGTCCCATAATCATACTTCCAACAAAGGAAGCCAATACAAGCATTAATGGCACCATCTGATTATTCATCCCATTGACTGGATGAGTATAGATCATTTCTGATTCTACCTTCCCCACGAGTGATTGTGCCGTACCAGTCGCTTGGGCAGATGGCATTTGCAACTGTTCTAGCACAGCTTGAGTTCCCTGTGTGGATATATTCTGATTCACCATTTCTGTGATTGTGGTTGCTACGGTTTGCATAATACTCTTAATTGAAGCCGCATTTGATTCGTTAATTGTATAGATTAGCGAAGCCTTTTCCCCTGAAGTCTGCACTTGTTGGCTGAAACTTTCTGGAATCTGAACAATCATCTGTATATCACGTCCATCTAACTGTCTTTGTGCCTCTTCTTGATCCAAGGGTAGACTTTAAAGGGAAGTTTACCAACAAGTTGTTTCTCTATCATTGTCCCCGTCGTCTTATCCTGATTCACTAAAGCGATTCTAAAGTTATTAACCCGTTCAGTCACCCCATCATAAGCCGTCATCCATATCGCGCTAAAGATTAACTGAAAGGCAATAGCTATCACAATTGCAATAATCGTATGTGGCTTCTTAAAATAAGCTTGTAGTGCGTGAGCCATCGTTATCATCTCCTATACATCATATTTAAACACTTATTTAAATTAAACGTTTGTTTAGATATGATATGCAATTATAGGCATACTGTCAATCCCTTAAATAAAAAGAAACCTAAGAAAGTTACCTTCCCTAGGTTAGTTGTACATGGTGTAAATCCCCACCTTAAATGGATTTTCAATTTATAAATTCAAATATTTCATAGCTTTATACGTTGTAATCGTAGTGCATTAAGGACGACGGAGACTGAGCTAAACGCCATCGCTGCGCCGGCAAGCCAAGGAGCTAAGAAACCCAAAGCAGCTATTGGAATACCTATTGCATTGTATGCTAGAGCCCAGAACAAATTCTGCTTAATATTACTCATTGTTCTTCTGCTCATCATAACAGCGTCCGCAACGGCGTTCAGATCGCCTCTCATTAGCGTAACATTGGCAGCTTCCATAGCGACGTCAGTTCCTGTCCCGACTGCCATACCAATATCCGCCGTAGCTAAGGCTGGTGCGTCATTAATCCCATCTCCAACCATGGCAATGACTTTGCCCGCCTGCTGTAACTTCTTCACTTCCTCTGCTTTTCCTTCGGGAAGCACCTCAGCTAACACGCTTAAGATACCCGCCTGCTTGGCAATCGCTTTAGCCGTACGCTTGTTGTCACCGGTAATCATGATGACATCAATCCCCATATCTTGCAATCGCTTAACCGCTTCTCTAGAAGTCTCTTTGATGGTGTCCGCAACAGCTACAATACCTGCATATTTACCATCAACAGCAACAAGCATGGCCGTCTTTCCCGATTCTTCAAGGTAATTCATATCTTCATGGGCAATACCTATATCCATTCCATTCTCAGACATTAGCTTACGTGTACCGATGAGCATCTTCCTACCATCCACCCATGCCATGACACCATACCCAGGAATATTCTCAAAATGTTTAGCAGCAGGAAGTGGTAACCCTTTACTTCGATCTATCGCCGCACTCACAATAGCATCCGCAAGTGGATGCTCTGAGTACTTCTCAACAGCAGCGGTCATTCTGAGTAATGAGCTTGCAGTCATCGGCGCTACGGGAAGAACGTTTGTCAATACAGGCTTGCCGTTAGTCACGGTACCAGTCTTATCTAACACAACAACTTCTATCCGTTGTGCAGACTCCAAATACTCTCCTCCCTTGAACAGAATTCCGAGTTCTGCAGCACGACCCGATCCCGCCATAATTGACGTTGGCGTCGCAAGACCAAGCGCACATGGGCAAGCAATGACGAGTACAGCAATGGCTTTTTCCAAGGCACTAGCGAATTGGCTTGGCTCCACAACGAAATACCACACAATGAACGTAATCACCGCAATTCCTACCACAATAGGTACAAAAATGCCAGAAATCACATCTGCAATCCGCTGTATAGGTGCTTTTGAACCTTGTGCTGCTTCTACCACGTGGATGATCTGCGCTAGCGTTGTATCTTTACCAATCTTCGTGGCTTCGATGTGAAGGACACCATTCTTGTTCAGTGTTGCACCTATTATCTTATCTCCAATCTGTTTCTCTATAGGAATGCTCTCCCCTGTAAGCATCGACTCGTCTACAGAAGATTGCCCATGAATAACTTGTCCATCTACGGGAATCTTGTCTCCAGGTTTAACGATAATCACATCACCAACCATAACATCATCTATTGGAATGCTAACTTCTTCTCCATTACGCACAACTAACGCGGTCTTAGCCTGCAATCCCATCAGACTCTTAATAGCCTCTGATGAACGACCTTTGGCCAATGCTTCAAACCATTTCCCTACCAGAATCAATGTAATTAGCATACTACTTGTCTCGTAGTACATTTCAATCCTGTGTTCCATTATCTCCATACTGATTGACTGAATTGTAAGATATACACTGTAGAAGTAAGCTGCCGATGTACCTAAGGCGACCAACACATCCATATTGGCACTACCATTACGAAGTGCTTTATAGGCTCCCGCATAGAATTGCCCTCCAATAATAAACTGTACTGGCGTGCTTAAGATCAGTTGGAACCACGGGTTCATAAATAAGGAAGGAACAGGAATCCATGATGTAAATGAGAAATGTGATACCATAGCCCACAATAAAGGAAGCGAAAGCGTTGCGGCGAACAACCACATCCACTTTTTTCGATCAATTTCCTGTTGTCGAAGCTGTGCTGTATCTTGAGCTTTCTGTTTCGGTAAAGCTTTATATCCAAGTTGTTCCACTTTACTAGTCATCTCTTTCACCGTTATGTTGCTTGGTAAATACACGACATGAGCCGTTTCCAAAGCAAGATTCACATTCACTTGAGAGATCCCCGTCATTCTGCTAAGACCCTTCTCAATCCGCGTTGCACATGCCGAGCATGTCATACCCGTAATTTGTAACGTTGTCTTGTGCTCTTCAGATTTATTTGATGATACCATCGACGTCCCCCCCTTTTACCCCAGCCGCCTCACAATCATACCCAAGTCGATTTATCAACAATTCGGCAATAACATCACGTTCACCTGCTACGCTTCTTTCAACGACACAACTTCCCTTGTGGTCTACAACAACAGGCTTCTTAATAGATTGTCGTAATCCTTTGTATTTATGGTAATTTTTATGATAAAAATGTTATAAAATAAAGGAATTTTTTTTTTTTTGACGAATCATAAATAGATAAATTACCACAACTAAATTTCATAACCCATCAATAATCTCTCTATAGAAAGAAGAAAGAAGGTTATCCATGTTTACCTCACTACGGATCAACGGTATAACATGGCGTCAGATTTACCCAATGTTACTATGCCTCCTTGGGATTAGCTTATTCGGCATAGTATATAAGCCCTCTTTGTTCGAGTATTCATCCTCAGAGTGGATATTATTAACATCGATGCTCGGTACCTCTTTTGTACTTTACTTTTTCACATTTCAGTTACCACCCGACGGAAGTAAACAATCGATGGACTCTGCAGTTTATCTGGCTTGCATGTTTATCTACGACGTTTCATTTGCTCTAACCGTACTATTCTTAAATGCACTTGTCTTTACAATCTACCAAAGAAAAGTTGCGCTGAGAAAGCATCTAATTAATTTCTGTATTTATTCCAATATGGTCATCAGTTCTTCGGCTATATATCACTGGGCAGGAGGTTCCACAGGGGCCTTAGATAATAAGCACCTATTTGCATATACGCTCGCATTAACGGTGTATTTCACTGTAAATATCTTATGTATTAGTATATTTTACTTTCTGGACTTCGGTAATCGTCTTCGAGACACACTAAAGAACCAGTTCAAGGCATCCTTAACGATATATATATGCACCTTGATCCTATCTATCGTCCTTACTGTATTGGTTGTCTATAACGGCATTGTAGGACTATTATTGTTTACAGGTCTTAGCATCCTTCTCTCGCGATCTTATATTAAAATGTATAACCTATATCTACAAGTTGAAGAGCGAGCAATTAAAGATACTCACACAGGACTTTATAACCATAATTTTTTTGAGCGTATTCTCGAAAAAGAACTCCATATTTGCATCTTAAATACTACTAACTTATCCCTTGCAATGATCCACATCGATGATTTCAAAATATATAAGGATCATCATGGTCATCTCTTAGCTGACCAACTGCTAGCCTTGGTTGGAAAGAATCTTAGAGTTGAGTCGGAAGCGATCGATGCTATTGCCTCTCGAAGTATAAATGAAGAATTCACAATTCTTATGCCCGGTTATGATTCACACCAAGCTTCTCTCTTTATAAACCGCCTTCGCAAAAACCTAAATGATACTTATTTCGAGGGAGTTGAGGTATTTCCTCATAGTTGTCTCTCTTTCTCTGCAGGTATTTCAACAGTACAACTAGATATACATCACAAATCAGATCTCGTTGATCGCGCAACTCAAGCACTATCTCAAGCTAAACATCAAGGAAAGAACACGGTCTACATCCATGGGTCTACAACTAATCTAAAATCTGATATTGATATTTCTCAAGATGTGAGAGACCTCGAACAACAGCTAAGCCTTTTCTTGTATAAAGATATTACAACCTATACCCACTCTAAGCGAGTATTTCAATATGCCGTCGACATGAGCCAAATTCTACAGTTGGATGCTATACATTATAGGAAATTCGTCTTAGGAGCTCTCATTCATGATATTGGTAAGATAGAACTCCCTCGAGAGCTCCTTCAAATGACCAAGAAACTTACTTCGGATGAATGGAACATGATCAAAAGCCATGTCACATGGGGTAAACAAATCATTTTGAGTCAAGAGCGGTTCAAAGATTTATCCCCTTTAATCGAACTCCATCACGAACACTACGACGGCAAAGGATATCCCCATGGTTTCAAGGGAGAGGAAATTCCAATGCTATGCCGCATGCTGACCATTATCGATTCCTTCGATGCTATGACATCAGAAAGACCCTATCAGAAAACGAAGACATTATTTGAAGCTATTACAGAAATTCGGGCATGTGCTGGTTCTCAATTCGATCCAACTCTGACAGAGCTATTCATCGCTTACATTGAAAATAAATTCGTTGGAACGACAGAATTCCCTATTTCACAATTCTAACCTCCATATTACTGTTCATATCATCTCGGCTTATTTCTCTTGAAATATGAATAACCCGCTAGTTCGATAACTTTCGAACTAGCGGGTTATTTAATGATTTAATGTTCTCATGTCATCATCTTAGCTTAAATGTTGTCATCTCAATCTTTATCCGTTAAATTCATTTCGTGAGATGTCTGATGTAGCTCCTTAATCATATGCTGCATGAGCATATTCTGCTGATCACTAATTCCATACTGATTATCTTGCATAATCATTTGGTGAATATTCTTCTTCAATATCTCACTACGACGCTCCAACATAGCATGGTTCATTAACGAAATCACTCCTGACTTGTTTTTGAACTGCGTTAAAAGTTCTACTTTAAGTATAAAGAATGATGTGCAATTATGGAAACTGGCTGACGATGACTCACACCTTGAAATACAGGATACACTTTGAAGAGAGGTTCTGACCATCCTTAGTCATAGATATCCTCCCTCATGCTCCATCTTCCTTGCTAACTATGCTCTATAGCCCATTAGAGTCATTACAATTTAAAGAACAGCACGGTAGAATAGATCTATTACAACAGAGAGTCAGTAGGTGAAAACATTTGCACGTGATTAAAAAGACATTTGGACTTGGATTGATCCTTTCATTTGTATGTATATTTCTATTTCCCTCATCTATATATGCACATGCATATCTTCAACAATCCACGCCTTCAGCCAACGAGATAATCGTAGGTTCGCCCTCCAAGATTACACTTCAATTCAATGAATCGATCCAGCCTGCATTTCATTCCATTCAGGTTACGAATTCAGAAGGAGAACGTGTAGATCTTGATGACAGCTACATCGTAGACAATCAGCCGAAGATACTTGAGGGAAGTGTCCAACCCAATCTGCCAGATGGGCAATATATCATTGGCTGGAAGATCATTTCAGGGGATGGTCATCCACTAGAAGGGAACATTCCTTTCCAAATTGGGAACAGCACTAGTAGTTCAACTAATGTTCCTACAGCAACCTCTACAGGGTATTATCCTGGATTAGATTTGATTGTGATTCGGTGGTTACTTTACTTAAGCATGGCTTTCTTAATGGGTATTCTCAGCTTCTATCTATTCATGTATCCATCCAATGCCAAAGCCAAACATCGATTGCCAAAGCGTAGCCGTATGATGTTATGGATATCTTATGGGGGTATAGTTGCAAGCATTTTCTTAAGTCTTCCCTTACAAGCTACGATCGAAGCGCGTTTACAATGGTCGGAGTTATGGACGACGCCTTGGATTGAACAAATGATGCGAACGAGCTTTAGTACAATCTGGTTAATTCAATTGGTTATGGTCGTTATCCTCGGAGGCGTTATATATATTGCTAATCGCGCCTCAACGAGAAGTTACTCACGGGGCATGTATCACTTCGCAGCTCTACTTCTAGGACTCGGAATTCTTTTATCTAAGTCATTTATAGGTCATGCTGCTGCATCTGAATTAAAGGTTCTATCTATATCGATGAACTTCCTACACTTGTCCGCTAGCTGTATCTGGTTAGGTTCATTACTTGCTCTAGCTGCTATTCTACCAGGTGAGGCCTCACTTCCTTCTTCCCCCGAAGAACGAAAAAGGATGATTTTCCGCGTTATTCGCACGTTCTCTTATTGGGGAACAGGACTTGTAACGATCCTTATCCTAAGCGGAACGTATGCTAGCCTGAAATATGTACCAACCATGTATTCATTATTCAACACAATATATGGGCAAGTGTTGCTACTCAAATGTGGTCTTGTCCTCATTATGCTAGGGTTCGCAGCCTTCAACATGTTACGTGGTAGACACAATAAATCCATTGGCAGAACGGTATGGTTCGAATTAAGCGTCGGCGTGATCACACTTGTGCTTGCCGCACTCCTTAGTAATTTACCGACAGCCATGTCTTCACCAGGTCCTGTTGATCTGAGTAATACGTTAGAGACCGGGGAAAATATTTCACTTCAGGTTAGTCCCAATACAATCGGAAAGAACCAATTTGAAATCCAAGTACAGGATGCTAATCAAAAAGAAGTACTTAACATTCAACAAATTAAACTTACGCTCACTTCCCTTGATATGGATATGAACAAATATGAAATCCTCATTCCATATCAACCAGGTTCCACCTTTGCTGCCGAAGATCTCATCAGCATGGCTGGTCGGTGGAATATCCAAGTTCATATCCTAACTGATTCGCTGGATACTTTAGATACTGAATTTAACATTAGGGTCGGGACCGAGTAAGACGTTTCACACTATAATTGAGAAGAGGGATTTACTTTGTTTAAAAGATCTAAATTATCTGTCATGTTCATTTCAGTTGCCACATGTATCATGATGTTCGCTGGTGTCGCAAGCGCTCATGTTACCGTTAAACCTACGGCATCTACACCAGGTGCATGGGAAACCTATACTATTAAAATTCCCGTTGAAAGAGACATACCAACCACAAAGGTAACGTTAAAAATTCCGACTGGCGTAGATTTCAAACAATATCAACCTGTACCTGATTGGCAAACTAGCACAACGAAAGATACTTCAGGCAAAGTCAGTTCCATTACTTGGACCGCTACAGGCAACGGAATTGCTACAGGCGAATTTCAAACCTTTAACTTCGTAGTTCAGAATCCAGAAGCGGATGCATCTTTAGCATGGGACGCTTATCAATACTACAAAGACGGAAATATTGTAGAGTGGACTGGAGATGAAGGTTCAGAATCACCCCATTCTATCACTGTCATTGCAGCTGCTTCAGCATCCGAGGAACCATCTAACAATAGCAATGAAGGTCATGACGAGACCTCTGGAACAACAACACCTACAGTTCCAGTTGCAGATGATCACGACCATTCAGATATGCCGGATTCATCCAATACAAATACAACTACTTCCACCTCAGGCGTAGGTATCGCTACTACGATCTTCTCTCTTGCAGCCTTAGCCTTTTCGATAGCAGCTTTATTTGTGGCTCTCAACAAGAGAAAAGACTAAAGTCTAATTAGACAGACTTCATAATACAAATAGAAACAGACCGTAGTCCTTTAGGATTACGGTCTGTTTCTATTTGTATTAGAAGGCAACATCCACCGATGGAAGTTCTTCCTAGATGTTATTTAATCAATCTGAACGCCCTTCTTGATTGCCTTCAAGTCACCATTGGAATTGTTAAGTATAGGAAGCATCTTGCTAGCCCTCACCATAGGGGAATTGCACAACCGACAAGTCGGTTCATGTTCAAATGCGAAATTATCACGCATCCATCCCTTACAGCTCTCGTCCGTACAGGACCAAATCGAAGTATCTTCCTCTGGAATTTCCTCTAACGATTTTTTGCGATAGTTCATACTCAACCTCCTTCTAAGACTTTAAAAAACCAAACAAGTATAGACGGATACCTAACTTAGAATAGCGGCATCCGCAAGATAGATCATACCTTTACGTTCTTAAATATCATAGTATAGAAAAAACCGCCCTTAACAGACGTTAAGGGCAGTCTTGAGTTAATTAAAGTTTAACTACGTTTTCTGCTTGTGGTCCACGGTTTCCTTCAACTACGTTGAACTGTACGCGTTGGCCTTCGTCCAAAGTTTTGAATCCGTCGCCAGTGATAGCGGAGAAGTGAACGAAAACGTCGCTTCCACCTTCAACTTCGATGAAACCGAAACCTTTGTCTGCGTTAAACCATTTTACTGTACCTGTTTGCATTTGTAATTCCTCCAAAAAGTTAATTTAATGCTGATCTTTTTTTACACTTACATATAAAAAAGTTTCACACATTGAAAAGAGTTCCATTTTTACTGAATCCGCTTTTCAATACGTGAAAGCGATCAATGTGTTCTTGCTGTTGTTGTTTTCTAACTAAGGTAATTGTATCACAGGCCAATACTAAACGCAAGGATGAGGTGAAATCAATTATTAAGCCCTATATATTCGATACAAAAATTATATGCATCTAACAACGTATTTCCCACCACTCTATTTATTATATCCAAACCATCATTGTTTTATAACAATAAGGCATTGTATTATTTCTCTCCTCATATGATGAACAAGATTCGCTAAACCTTCTTTTATTCTTTTCTCATTGGCGAGGGGGCGTGACCGTGATTCAATTCAAGAAAGTTAACAAGTACTTTGGACCTTTTCACGTACTTAAAAACATTGACCTTCAAATCCAAGAAGGAGAGGTAGTTGTAATCATCGGTCCATCAGGATCAGGTAAAAGTACACTACTCCGTTGCATTAATCGCCTAGAGACCATATCAGACGGTGAATTGACCGTGAATGAGACACCTCTACACGACAAGAAAGTTAATATCAATCAATTTCGTCGTGATATAGGTATTGTGTTTCAACACTTCAATCTTTATCCCCACAAAAAAGTCATCGATAATATTATTCTCGCGCCTATGAAAGTTCAACGCCTTAAAAAAGAAGATGCCAAAAAAACAGCCATGTACTACCTCAAACGGGTTGGTATAGAAGAAAAGGCAGACAACTTCCCCTCCCAACTGTCAGGTGGACAACAACAACGTGTTGCTATTGCTCGCGGACTTGTAATGAATCCCAAGATCATGTTGTTTGACGAACCTACTTCTGCACTTGATCCTGAAATGATTGGCGAAGTTCTCGATGTCATAAGGTCTTTGGCTCATAACGGTATGACTATGGTGATTGTTACACATGAAATGGGATTTGCACGTGAAGTTGCTGATAGGGTCGTATTTATGGATGAAGGTCAGATTCTAGAGGTCGCTACATCTTCAGACTTTTTTGAAAGTCCACGTGAAGACCGTGCACGTCTTTTTCTCAGTCGACTGATTAACCATTAACTTATCCTATGATTCGAAAGGGGAACATTAAAGATGAACAAAATGCTAAGGTCTCATTTACTTCTCATACTAATCGTAGTTGTTGCTGTCGTATTTACAGGTTGTAGTTCTAAGAAAGATACCACACTAGGCGCGATCAAAGACCGCGGAAAAGTAATTGTAGGGGTTAAATATGATACCAAGCTATTCGGACTTAAAGACCCTGCTACAGGAAAAGTAGAAGGATTCGATATTGATATCGCCAAGGCGCTAGCCAAAAAAGTGTTAGGTGATGAAACGAAGATTGAACTTAAAGAAGTCACTTCCAAGACTCGTATTCCCCTACTCCAGAACGGAGAGATTGACCTCATTATTGCTACGATGACAATCACTGAGGAACGTAAAGAGCAAGTCGATTTCAGTGATGTTTATTTCAAAGCAGGCCAATCCCTACTCGTTAAAAAAGGAAGTGCTATTCAAGGACTCGAAAGTCTTACAAAAGACACTAAAGTACTCGCAGTGAAAGGATCTACTTCCGCCACTAACATTCGCGAAAAGGCTCCTGCTACAGAAGTCCTTGAATTCGAGAATTATCAAGATGCTTTCACAGCGCTAAAAGCAGGTAAGGGTGACGCACTCACCACAGATAACGCCATTCTACTTGGTATGCAAAAACAAGACCCTGGTTATGTTCTCGTTGGTGGTACCTTCACAGATGAGCCTTATGGTATAGCTATTCGCAAAGGTGATAGTGAATTTGTATCTACGGTTAACGATTTACTAAAAGAACTAAAGGATGACGGCACTTACGACAAACTGTATGAAGAATGGATGGGTGTTAAACCTGAATAGTTAATCTAATCGTTCATGAGATTGGAGGAGTGGCTATTCCGCGCCTCTCTTCCTTTTTTTATTTCGCGGAGGAAATGGAGGATCTAAAGACCAGTTATGGGCAACTTCGATGTCACACTTGTGTTTGACCATTGGGATCGTTATATGGATGGATTCATAAACACTATTCAGGTTAGCATCATTGCTCTCATTGGAAGCTTCATACTGGGGGCCATCATTGCCATATTTCGAATTGCTCCATTTAAACCTCTAAATTGGTTCGGAACGGCATATGTAGAAGTTATTCGTAATATTCCGCTTTTGATCGTGGTTTTCTTCTTCTATTTAGGGTTACCATCACTCGGCATCGCATTAGATGGATTTGTATCAGGTACATTAGGTCTGACGGTATATACAGCAGCTTTCATTGCAGAAGCCATACGTGCAGGTATTCAGGCAGTCCCAACAGGTCAGTCAGAAGCAGCCAGAGCTACCGGTCTTTCCTATCTTCAAACGATGATCCATATCATTCTGCCACAAGCGATTAAAATCGTACTTCCCGCTATAGGAAATCAGTTCATTAATCTGGTTAAGAACTCATCTATCCTTGCTGTCGTCGCTGGAATGGATTTGATGTATTATGCAGATCTCATTAATTCAGATACATTCTTACCTCTAACGGTGTATACATTTGTGGCTCTCTTCTACTTAGTACTTACTGTTCCACTCAGCTACGCCGTTCTTTATATGGAAAGACGTTTTAACATCGCTGACAATAAATGACGCCTATTTCATTGGAAAAGGAGTGAGTAATATATGGATTTTATAGGCGCGTACTCCATTCCTAATCTGACTTTTATTCTGAAAGGTTTTCTGATCACCTTAGAAGTAGCCTTTATTTCAATCATTCTAAGTTTCCTTTTAGGGACACTGTTAGGAACCTTGAGATACACTCGAATTCCTGTTGTAGCGCGCCTGACTGCCATTGTCGTTGATATCATACGTAACTTACCTCTATTACTCATTATTTTTTTCATGAAGATTGTACTTCCGCAAATCGGTATCAGCATGTCCCCCTTCTGGTCTACTGTCGTGGGGTTGACTCTATTTGAGGGAGCCATGATCTCTGAGATTGTAAGAAGTGGCTTAAATTCCATTGATAAAGGACAGATTGAAGCTTCACGGTCTTCTGGACTCAGTTATATGCAGACCTTCTGGAACATCATACTCCCACAAGGATTACGTCGGATGTCTCCACCCATGGTTAGTCAATTCATCTCCTTACTTAAGGATACGTCGCTTGCCATTATCATCTCTCTGCCTGAAATCATGCACAATGTTCAAATTCTTGGAGGACAAAACTTCAATTATATTATTCCAGCACTCATACTTGCAGCTGCGCTATATTTTATTGTGAATTACACCCTTTCTATTATTGCTCGGCGTCTGGAGTCTAAGATGCATTAAAATGACTGTTCGTGAGAAACGTCCATCCTCTCACATACAGAGGTTGATATTTCTCTTCCTACACGCTAACATGGGGTCATTATCCCAAGTGAAAGTCTAGGTGTGTAAAGAATGATCAAAAACGAAAAAATTAGAGCCTCCGAGGTTCATTTGACCGGTATTCATGGAGAAGACTTAGGTGTGATCTCCACTGTTGAGGCACTATCCATGGCCAAAAAGCTCAAAGTGGACCTGATCTGTACATCCCTCTTTAGTAGCCCACCACCCTGCCGATTAATGAAAGCTGGAACTGCTAAGGAAGAAGTACAGAAAGCCAAGCCCAAGAGCGGCAAGCAAGAACAAAATGCTAAGGTAAAGGAAATACGCTTAACTCCTCAAATTGAAGATCATGATTATGATACGAAGAAAAATCAGGCTCATAAGCTTTTACAAACAGGAAAAGCTGTGCTACTCGTTGTTCGTATTCAAGGTAAAGAAGGTCCTAAAGCGAAGGAATTGTTAGAACGGTTACTAAAAGATGTTGTAGACGTTGGGAGTAAACAAACGGGGATACAACTCAGCGGGAAACAAGCCATGGTTCAGGTAAACCCTCTATAAAGGGTGATTGCGAAAATCTGAGTGTTACCGATAGCTACTTACTTTTAAATCCATGTACAAGCAAGTTAGAATAACTGGGACACGAAAGTGACCAGAACAACTGTGAGGTTTAACAAATGTCCAAACGTATTTTATTTACTGGTGGCGGATCTGCAGGACATGTCACTGTGAATGTAGCTCTCATTCCAAGGTTTGTTGCATCAGGCTGGGATGTTTCATATATAGGCTCGATCAAGGGTATTGAATCTGAGCTCATTTCGAACGTTGATCATGTCGATTATCACGGGATTTCAACAGGTAAACTTCGACGATATATGAGTGTTGAGAATTTCAAAGATCCCTTTCGCATCGTCAAAGGAGTATTTGAAGCTTACTCCCTAATTCGAAAAATAAAACCTGATGTTGTGTTCTCAAAGGGTGGCTTCGTCTCTGTTCCCGTCGTCATTGGCGCCAAATTAAACAATGTTCCTATCATTATTCATGAATCAGATATCACGCCGGGTCTCGCTAATAAAATTGCTCTTCCTCTTGCAACTAAGGTGTGCGTGACATTCCCTGAAACGTTGGATCATATCAAGAGTGACAAAGCCACTTATGTTGGAGCTATTATTCGTGATGAGCTTCGTACTGGCAATGCCACCCGTGGACGAAGCCTACTTAAGTTCGTTGACAGTAAACCCATCATTCTCGTAATGGGAGGTAGCTTAGGTTCCAAAAAAATAAACGGGACCATTCGTAACAATCTACCCCAACTCTTGAAACAATACCAAGTGGTACATATCTGCGGGAAAGGCCAAATCGACCCATCCATCCATCTCGATGGATATCAACAGTTCGAATACATTCAAGATGAGCTCTCGGATGTCATTGCTTCCGCTGATGTTGTCGTAACAAGGGCTGGTTCCAATTCAATATTCGAATTTCTTGCCCTTCACAAACCCATGTTATTGATTCCTCTATCAAGAGCAGCAAGTCGAGGAGATCAAATATTAAACGCACAATCTTTTCAGAAAGCAGGATATGCTGAGGTTCTATTGGAAGAGGAGTTGACCGATGAATCCTTCATTCAATCGCTAGAACTCTTGTTATATAACCGCCAACAGATCGTAGACAACATGACTAAACATGATCAGTCGAGTACGATAGATCAAGTCATTCAGCTTATTCAAAAAGCTGCAAAAAGAAAGTAAACGTATGTCTTAAAGGTATTTCACACACATTAAGCAAACCTTATTTTCTTACAATATATGACTAAATACACGTCATCTTGATAATAAACGACGTGTATTTAGTTTGCTATTTTGTAACATTATCCCTTATTACCCCACTTAATGCATGGTAATCTATGGATTTAAATTATCTAATTTGATATATTAACTTAAACATTTTTTCTTTGTCTTTTGTGTTCCTATTAATGAAAACCCTATCACTTATCTTTATCAAAGGAGAGACTAAACAAGATGGGTATGGAATCAACCGTAAAATGCGCTTTAGTCACTGGTTCTAGTAGAGGCATCGGAAAGGCAGTCGCTTTGGAATTTGCCAAAGCAGGTATCCATGTCATGATTAACTATTTCGGTGACGATAAGGAAGCACTGGATGTTAAGAATCAAGCAGAAACTTACGGCGTTCGGGCTGAAATTTTTCATGCAGATGTCAGCGACCCTGTTCAGGTAAAGGATTTATTCACAGCGATGGACAGTCTGTTCGGAAGAATTGATATTCTAGTCAATAATGCTGGGATTGCCCAAGCAGTATCCGTCAGAGAAATGACAGACGAGCAATGGGACAGAATGATCAAAATACATATGTATGGTACCTTCTATACCTCTCGTGAAGCAGCTCGTCGAATGTGGGAGCAGAAATCAGGGAGAATCATTAACGTTACATCTGACCTTGTAACCCAAGGTGGTGCTGAATTTGCACATTATGCAGCAGCTAAAGGCGGCATTACTGCATTTACTAAATCGCTCGCAAGGGAACTAGCTCCATACGTGTTAGTTAATGCCGTAGCACCAGGTGGTACATTCACCGATATCCGTTCCTCTCTTGAGGAGACCCAAGATAAGAATGACGCACGTTATTTATTGAATAGACTCGCATTCCCTCGGGAGATCGCAAGATCCGTTCTATTCCTTGCCTCAGATGACGGTAGCATTTATACCGGACAAGTTCTTGGAGCCAACGGTGGTAGTGTGATGAACGGATAATCCAGCATCCGCACTATCGTAACCATAGAAAAATTAAAATAAAAATGCCAGAAAGCAAGAATTTCAACTCCTGCTTTTTGGCATTTTTCATAAGAATGATATTTATTTTCTATTAAAATAATTTGGCGTGGTTCTTGTATCATGACTTGAAATATCTGCTTCTGGGTCTATGGATCTCACCAGAACTCTAAATCGTGCCTTTTCAGCTATATGAACCTTATATTCTAACGGTTTGACTACCTTATTACGGTGTTCAAGGTCGGAATTCATCTCATTCGGCGATATATTCGTAAGACTAAGCCTCAAAGAAAGAACCTGTTCAATCTCGTCATGTCTGGCGCTCTGAACATACATCGTCCTGTATAATGCGAATCCTCTAATGGTGATATGAATCATCTCGTACGCTAGAAGATAGGCAATAACAGAATACATCGCTTGATCCCATCCGAATATAACACCAGCGGTGCTCAACACCATACAATTAATCAACATCATGATGTTATCCACAGGTAATCCATTTCTCCAATGAGAACGTTCAGAAAGTTCCAGCGTATCCAATGCTCCGCCATATCGAACAACTGTACCCACTCCAAGTCCCAATGAGACTCCCCCAACCATTGCAGCCGATAATGGATGCTCGATCAATGCAGGAGTATGATGAAGAAAGATGGCACTTAATGAGAATACGATCAATCCCAGTACCGTCAGGATGACAAACTCTCTTCGAATGTGTCTGTAGTTCATACCTATAAAGGGTACATTCAATAAAAGAAGAAATAATCCTAATCTCATCTCTGTCATATGAGCGAATAGAGCAGAAATCCCTGTCATCCCACCGACAATAATCTGATTTGGAATTAAGAACAATTCCAACCCTACTGAGGCTAACACACTACCTATAACAACAAACAAAATTCGAGTACACCAGCGTTTAAATTCACCGCGCTCATATGAGTGCGTTGATTCTAAAGAAGCTCTAAGTAGTTTCAGTGCAAATCCTCCTCCTCTGCAATAGAGTTTACCTATCATGACAGACGGTTCTGGACAGCATTTCAGGCGTGGATTATAAACGTTTACGTTCCACTTTCCTCTGGCAGCTTAGGTTTCACCTTAACCTCACCTTTATCTCTTCTCTTAGAATCTTTGAATTTGAATATGTTATCCATGAAGTTATAAATATGCTTAGACTCTTTAGATAGCAAAGGCCCTAGGATGGCCATAATTAATACATACAGAGCTGTAAAGGACTGTAGTATGGGCATAAGGCCCCCTGCTTTTCCTAAGTTAGCCATGATAATGGAGAATTCCCCACGACCCATGATTGTGAATCCGATGTTAAATGATGCCTTAGTGGACAATCCTGCATTTCTACCTGCTATCATTCCTGCAACGAAATTCCCAACAAGCGTTAGAAGAACAGCTGCAAGAGATAACCATACCGCACCAAACATTTCTAACGGATTAATGGATAGCCCAAAACTAAAGAAGAAGATAGCTCCGAAAAAGTCCCTAAAGGGTAAAATAAGATGCTCAATGCGTTTCGCATGGTCCGTATCCGCGAGTACAAGTCCAAAGAGTAACGCTCCTATAGCTTCAGCTACATGAATCGTTTCTGCAAAGCCCGCCACTAGAAATAATGAACCAAACACAACAAGGACAAATAGTTCATTAGAACGAATATTGAGCAGCTTATTTAACAGTGGGACCGCCTTTCGTCCAATAATAATCATCAATAACATGAATCCCAAGGCTATGGATGCGGTCAATAGTACTCCCCACACACTAGAGGAGTCACTGAGGACAATTCCTGAGAGGATAGATAAATATACAGCAAGAAATACATCTTCAAACATGGTTATTCCAAGGACCATTTCCGTCTCTGCGTTAGCTGTACGCTTCAGATCTACAAGGACTTTGGCTACAATGGCACTCGAGGAGATGGTTGTAATCCCTGCAATAACGAGAATTTCCGAAATCGGAAACCCCGCTAACCATCCCAATATAAGTCCCAAAGTAAAGTTAATTCCAATGTATATCGATCCGCCCGTCACAATCGACTTACCTGACTTGATCAACCGCCCTATCGAGAATTCAATACCCAAATAGAACAAGAGGAACAGTACCCCAATGCGACCTAAAAGGTCAATAAAGGGGGCGCTCTCTATGAATCGGAAATCAAAATGCCAAAAGTTCATTGCGTGAGGCCCAACGGCCATACCAATCAATATATAAAAGGGTATAACGGAAAATCTAATCTTGGTCGCTATCAGTCCCGCTGCAGCGATTAAAGCAATGGCCAACCCTACTTCAAAAACAATATAATCCATCTATTCAACCACTTCCGTTCAGTAAAATTTGTTTGAATAACTTCTGCTGTTCACGTTCTCCTACAACAACCAGCGTAGACTCCTTCGTAATCACGAATTCTGGACCTGGATTCACGTGCTTCGAGTGATCTTTCTCAATAATGGCGATAATCATAGCTCCCGAATTCTGGCGCACATCAAGTTCACCAATCGATTTACCGATGGATTTATAGCTACTGTCAATTTTGTACCATTCAATAATTAGTTCATCGAATGCCATATCCACTTTCTCAAGTGCTTTAGGGACATAAGTCATTCCACCTACAATCGCTGCAATCACACGTGCCTCATCGTCATCCATCGAAATCATAGAAACACTGTCATCCGGATCCTCATAGTCAAAATGATACATTTCTCTTCTTCCATCATCATGAATAATGACCACTAACTTATCCCCACTACGTGTCATAATATGAAATTTCTTCCCAATACCTGGTAAATCTATCTCGCGTACATTCATTATTAAAATACCTCCAATTATTCTGAATATTTAAATAGAACGATTACATTGCTCCTTAAAAAAGAACAGTGTCCGTCTCTATTTGTTCATGGATAAGTATAACATTATAAAAATTGTTATTAGGAATGGCTTACGTATAAAAGGGTGAATTAAATTAGAGCACAGGCAAATTAGCTCTGCTCACATAAGTGGAGGTGTATTTAATGGGGTCAAGAAATAAGCGACGTAATAATAAAGGAATACAACGTTTAAAGGGATTTGATAATAAAAATACTCGTAGGATGGTTAGAAAATACACCATGAATAAAAGGGGTAATAATTGCGCGACTATAGTAAGCCTTGAGTACACTGGTGCGGTTTGACGAAGAAGTGGTCTAATCATATGTACTTCTGAAGAAATCGTTCGCTGGTATGTTTCATTCTCACTCGTACGCTCTTCATTAGAAGACACTGGAAAGGAGAAGGATAGAACCAAAGCTATACCAAGCAACATAAAAAAACGAATTACCTGTTGTATTCTGATCATATCTCATCTCCCCTTTCGCATACTGTTACTAAAATGATAACACATTATAAAACCGATCTCAAACTGAGATGGATTAAAGTGATATCCTGTTTATGGTGATATATGATTAAACCCTGATGCACATTGATGGCAATGCCGCTGGAGAAAGTTCTCGCGAAGGCGAAGCTCTTGGTTATTATGTCCACAAATCTAACAGATTAACAGTCGATTGCCTAATCACTAATAACTGCCATTTCTTTGTCTTTTTTCGTTTTTTACGTTACACTAATTATTAATTTTTCAATAAAAGAAAAGAAGTGAAATAAGAAATGTCCATGAATTGGAAAGCAAACAAACTACCCACTTTGATCGGTATTACGCTACTATTAATAGCTAAATTTTGTCTTCTTCGCTTTTTCTTTTTCAAAGAAGTTACGGGAGCAGGAATAATCGCCGACACATTGTCCATTCTTGTAGTCATGTGTTTATTCGATCTCATCACACCCGTCAAAGCAAAACGAAGCGTATTCTGGAGTGTTAATCTTATTGTTTCGCTTACGCTGTTTGCTGCAACTTTGTATCAGATTCATTTTGGTTCAGTACCAACGTATACGACACTCACAGAAATAGGACAAGTAGGTCAAATTCGTTCCAGTATTACTACTTTGATCAAACCCATCCATTTCCTCTTCTTTGTAGATTTTGCCATCGGGCTAATATTTATACTTGTTAGCATCGTTGTCCGTCGCAAGAGTCATCGTATGTACACCTTAGGTCATATCATGAGTTCTACTCGCAATCACAAGGATGGAACAAGAAAGTGGAACATCGTTGTAGCATTAACATTAGTACTAAGTATTGGTTGTTCAAGTCTTGTTATTAACCGTTCTCTGCACATCGATAATGAACTTGTACAAGCTGAGAACCTTGGATTTCTAAATTATCAAGTGGCTGCTGCACTTAAGAGTAAACAAGAGAGCAACATGATCGCTAGTGGGAATTTACAAGAAACCAAAGCAGAAGTGAAGGTGCTACAGTCAACCTACCCTTATCGCAATAATAACGCTGTACCACCTACTCAGTTCGGTTCTGCTAAAGGCATGAATGTCATCGTTGTACAAATGGAAGCTTTTCAGAATTTCCCGATTCACCTCAATCTAGCACAACAAGAAGTCACACCTGTGCTTAACCAACTTGCGAAGGAAAGCTACTATTTCCCATACTTTTATCAGCAGATTGGTCAAGGTAATACATCGGATGCTGAATTCATGTCCAACACATCCATTTATCCAACAGGAACCGAAGCGATGTCAGCCGGATTTGGAAACAGGGAGCTACCAAGCCTCTCACGGCTATTACATGAACAGCAATATACATCGGCAACTTTTCATATTAATGATGTAACCTTTTGGAGTCGAAACTTATTATATCCGGGGCTTGGGTTCGATCATTATTATGACAAACCCTACTATGTGAATGATATGTTCAATGATTTCGGAGCTTCAGATGAAGAAATGTATCGTGTTGGTATTGAGAAAATTACAGAGACGTCCTCTGAGAAGAAGCCTTTTTATGCACAGTTCGTAACAACATCTAGTCATGCTCCCTTTGTTATTCCTGAAGATAAACGAAGAATTACGGTGCCCGCCGATATGGAGGGATCGCAACTCGGTAACTATTTGACAGCTGTGAACTATACTGATTATGCATTAGGAACACTTATCGATCAGTTAAAAGAGAATGGCCTATGGGATAACACGATGTTGGTCGTTTATGGAGATCACTTTGGTCTTAACCCGAAAGAGATCGCTGGGGATGAGATAACAGCCAAACTAGGTATTCCATACGATAATCAGATCAGTCGATTCAATATTCCATTCCTGATTCATGTTCCCAAACAAAAAGAAGGTAAAGTTGTAGAAGTTACAGGTGGACAACTTGATATTATGCCGACAGTGGCTAATCTCCTGGGTCTATCCCTTGAGGATAAGAAGTTCACTGCATTCGGACGCGACCTTCTGAATACGGACCATAATGTTGTCGGAATGCGATATTACTTACCCACAGGTTCTTTCTTTAATAACGATGTCATGTTCGTTCCTGGTACTGGATTTGAGGATGGAACAGCCACCTCGCTAAAAACACTCCAACCTGTTCAAGATGTGAGTGCCTACCGTAAGGACTATGATTATATCTTGTCACTTATGAAATTATCAGATAAATATGTGAAATTATTGCCTAAACGATCTCCATGATCGTATATAGGTACTTGATACAAAAATTATCTTGGGACGTTAGAGCATTACGCTCTAATGTCTCTTTTTCTTGCCATATGATCTGTCGTATCTAGTGCAAGAGCTGAATTCTCAAATCACGAATATTTAGGAAGAACTTGTGAGCAAGGCTGGAAGCATGTCCAGAATGTGAATACTCGTCAGGGCATCCCCATAATTCCACTCACAATCCTCTACCCAGTAAGCATGGCCATTTCGTACAGCGGGTAGCCCTTTCCACACCTTACTTTCAGCTAATTCATAGGCAGCCTGTCGAGATGAAGCCTCCTTCGTCAGAACCATAAATATTCGATCTCCAGCGAAAAGGGTCAGATCATCTATGGAAATTTCCATGTAGCTCATTCCTCGGTCAAGTAGCTGCCCAATACTGGAAGGCGCCTGAAAACCCGACTTATGATATAACGTAGCCGGAAGTCCGATTGTTCCCATTACAAAAAAACGTCCACCGCGATCAGTAATGAACACCGAAGCACTCTCACCCGGTCGTAGCTCCTCACTCAACCGCATCCACATCTGATCCGTGCGTTCCTTATAATTCTCCATCCATTGTTCAGCAACCACACGAATGCCCAACAAATTTCCTAGCGTGTGCATCCGTTCTTCAAGGGGCGCAAATGAATCAAATGTTACTGTTGGAGCGATCCCTATCGCCTTGTTGTACTGTTCCTCATCACTGCTCGCCAGAATAATTAAATCGGGCTCCAACCTTCCAAGCTTAGCAACATCGATTAAGAATCTGACATCCACCTCATTGCATACTTGCTCTCCAACCGGGATACGTTCTTCTAGGAATACACTACCCCCTACTGCATCAACGCCAAGTGCCACTAAATCGCCAAATGTCTCTCCGTGATATACGATTCGTCTCGGATTCTGCGGAATCTCGACACTATAACCAAGCCAGTCCCGGACGTGGACATGTCCAAGTGTTGACTTTGAATACTGTCTTGGCGCTTGACCCGTCATCTGGCGAAAGCGACGGTTGAAATAATACTCATCCCGAAAGCCGACCAGATGAGCAATCTCCCGCAGCGGTGCATCTGAGTTTCGCAACCACTCTTTAGATCTCTCAATCCGCAACTCATTCAGATAATCCAGTGGTTTCTTACCAGTCAGTTGTTGAAAAATCCGAGTATACTGTTGGTACATAACCCCCGCTAGTTCTGCAAGTTGCCGGACGCTTATACGGTCCATATAGTGACTATGAATATAGGTAAGAGTATCCTCAACAAGCTTGGTTCCATCTACATTTACGCTCTCAGGATGAAGGTTATGCTGAAGAAGAAGCACCATTAGTTCTTGAAAGCAAAGCTGTCGCTTGTAATCTCCTAGTACGCCAGAGGTTGTCTCTGCTTCTTCCATCAACTTCACAAGACGTAGGATCCGAGTCAGTGGATGGGCAGTCAGCTCCCCTAACCTAGATACTAGCTCGCCATCGTATAATTGAGGATGCATTCCTCTCATCTGTATAGCAGAAAAAGACAGCCGGTAATATATAAGGGTACATTCCGTTTCATTCTGAAGCTGGTATCCACTTTGGGGACACACTAAGAATGCCCTACCCGGAACCAAGTGAAACCGCCTATAATCGTCTGTCATGACCCCCGCTTGACCCTGTGTTACAACAATCAGTGTATGTAATGAAGTTCGTTCCTTTGCCGTTTCTCCTCCAGAAGGCAACTGACACAATCTGACTGCATCCAAATGAAAGAGTAGTGATTGGGTTGTTGATATAGGAATGGAATTCTTATTCATATTGAACGGCTCCTTTAAATGAGAATAGTTCTCATTGTATAGAAAAAAGGTAAGCTTTTCAACCGTAAGATTGAATAGCTTACTTAAGAGTGAACGCTATCTTTATCTATTTATCTCAGCCCTTGTTCTCTTAGTTACCCAGTAATTTCGATAGCTCATTCAGCATATAATCACGGGTAAAGGCGTCCGAACTAGCTTTATTAATATCCAAACGGTAAACATGTCCGTTCTTTACTGCAGGAAGACCCTTCCAAATCGGACTTGCCAGCATTTCTTCTGTTGATTTCTTTGCTTCTTGGTCTATAGGATTGAGAATAAAAATATAGTCTCCTGCAAATTTACCAATCTCTTCTGCTGAGATTTGTCTAAATCCTTCCCCTTCATCTAGAACCTCTTGAATCGGATCCGTCGGTTTCATACCACCCTTGCCATACAATAACTGTGGAAGGCCAGCTTGAGCCATAATGAACAGCCGATCCCCAGGATAATACGTAAATACAGATGCCGTCTCTCCTGGCTTAAGTACCTTGTCGTAAAGTTGCTTCCAGATTTCCTCTGCCTTTGCATTGTAGATATTAAGCCAGTCTGTTGCCTCCTGCTGTTTACTAAAGATGTCACCCAACTCGATCATTCGTTCATCAAGCGAAGCAAATGTATCAAACATAATCGTTGGGGCTATTTTTGAAAGACTTTCATAGCCTTTCTCATCAGTGTCTGCAACCAGAATCAGATCGGGATTTAGAGAAATAACCTTCTCAAGATTAATGGGAAACCCCACATCCTCGACTTGGGTAAGCTCATTCTCATATAATGTATCTTTAACGGAGACTCCGAGCGCGCCAATCGGCTGAATGCCTATCTCCAGTAGATCACCTGTTGTTTCACCCGCAAATATGACACGCTGTGGTGCTGTCGGGATATCCACCACATGCCCCCTATAGTCAGTGTACGAACGTGATACTTCATTCTCTGAGACATCTGAACTCTCCTTCGCTGCATCCGTTTTGATGTCCGCACTATTTCCATTCAAGGGTTCACTGGCTATATTGTCATCCTTGCTAGCACCAGTGCATCCAAGTAACATAACCCCCATTAGGGAAATTAGTGCTATTACTACAACCATATATCTTGCTTTCTTCATAATCTCTCTACCCCACTATTCTATTTGTTTTATAGTTATAGATAATGATAATCATTCTCTATAAGTAGAGTACGGATATCGGCATACTAAATCAATGGACAAAATCAAATCTGTCCCATTTATTTTATACAAACATACTAGGATGCCGGGTATCCACTCAGATCTCCTCAACAAATGCTTGCACCGATACCATTTTGAACTTTCTTGTATTTATGAAAAAGTATATGTACTTTTTCCTCATAGAAATAACCCCTCCAAAATCACTCATTACTCCACGATAACATGAGGTATTTATGAGGGTCTCTTAAAGGGGATCACATTAGATCTCGTTTATGGGGTTATTATTTAATGCTGATCTGTATTCATGTTTCCCTAATTCCTTAGCCAGTCCTTTAACATCAAGACCATCTACTGCAAAAGCTCTTCGAACCAATTCAGGCGGGATGAACTCATCGTACTTCCCTAGATACGGCGCTTCATCAGTTGATAAAAGGGTGATCGGATCCTCGCAGTTAGAGGTTTCCGCTAGAATATGGTCAAGGAGAGTCTGCGCATTGGCCTTTCCCGATACGACCATGTAATAAGGCTCCATAGGGACAACGGAGCGTAGGCCCAACTTATCCTTTAGGTTATTCTTAATTAATCGTTCCAAGGTTCGGAACTGCTTGCTTCCTACCCAAGGCATAATGAAGAAAGAATCGCCGCCAGCAGGCATGACAGAACTACGTAACATCCCGCTTTCTCGCACAAGGCGGCGAGCACGTTCGAGACGATTCACGGCATTGGGTGCTAAGTAGGAGTAGATACCATCGTCCGCCAATATCTCACGCATCTTCTGCACAACACGGGTATGTACATCTCCTCCCGCTCCCAACCAGAGCGTGTCCACCTTACCGCGAGAAGATTTCACATAGACAGCCTGATGTTTCGTATCTACCTCTTCAACCTTCCATAGCTTACCTGCCAATGTGAAACAATATCCAGGAGGCGGAACCGTTGTAATGGAACCAATCTCCTCCGTTCCGTTATATACAACATGTTCGTCATCATCTTTAAATACGGCATAGAAGCGGAAGTTATTCACGATTCGCTCCCCCATCAATCCAATAATGAAGGTACCTACTTCTGTACGTTGAATGTGGTCCGTCTGAAGTAAATAATTTAGAAATACCTTGTAATCATCTGGCTGAATCTCTCTAAAAGAAGGTAACGTGAGCACCGCTCTTGCTAGATCTGCAGGTGCTGCCTCACCAAGGCTCTTAAGCGTACTCATCGTCTGATGATACAGCAGTCCCATTGGCATTTGACGAACATGTAGGGGTTCAACCCATTTCTCTCGAACGTATAACTCGATAACAGCAATCGCTCGCAGTAACATCCATGGCATCCGTGCGGGCAACTCTGCTTCTTCATCCTCTTCTTCAGGGCATACGAATAACATTTCCGATGCTGCATTACCACGACGTCCTGATCGTCCTAGTCTTTGGACAAAGCTCGAACTGCTGTAAGGTGCTCCAAGTTGAACCACTCTTTCCAGTTCACCCAGATCGATTCCTAGCTCGAGCGTCAAGGTTGCTGCTGCAACGGCTGGTCCGTATCCCGTACGGAGTGCCGCTTCTGCTTCTTCACGTAACATCGCGGAAATACTTCCATGATGGACATAGAATACATCTGGTTCGTGTCGCTTATGCGCGATGCGTCGAAGCTCCAATGTCATTAATTCCGCATCTGAACGACTATTAGTGAACACTAGGGCTTTCTTATGATGTGTATGATCGTATATGTAGTCGTGATACGCTTGCTTCGCATGTTCCAACATCTTTGCCTCTTCTTCATTACGTGCATCAGGAAATGAGAAATGCTCTACACTCAACTTCAGCTTGCGTCCACCCTGTGGAGACACAATCTCCGTCTTTTTGTCTGTGCCTGCACTAATCCACTCGGTTGCGGAATCATAGTCACTAAGCGTGGCCGATAGACCAATTCTACGCGGCTTACAGTAGGCCATTCGTTCAATTCTAGAGAGCTGACATAACACTTGAATACCTCGGTCAGATCCCATGAAAGCATGCACTTCATCAATGATAATGTACCTGAGATCATGAAATAACGCTGGAATCGCATTCGGTCTATTCATAAGGAGACCTTCAAGAGATTCAGGCGTAATTTGTAGCACACCTGAAGGTTTCTTCATAAGCTTCGTTTTCTCAGCTTGAGGAACATCGCCATGCCAATGCCATACCGGTATTCCGCCTTCTCTCAGCAGTTCATTCAATCGTTCAAATTGATCATTAATTAACGCCTTCAGTGGACTAATATACAGGATACCCACCGATGTAGACGGCCTAACATGTAACTCCGTCAATGCTGGAAAGAAGACAGCTTCCGTCTTGCCAGAAGCTGTCCCCGAAGCAATAAGTAAGTGATTGTCCGTATCAAATAATACACGACAAGCTTCTACTTGTGCTTCACGTAATTCATCCCATCTTTTGCGATATATAAATTCTTGAATGAACGGAGCTAATCGATAGAAAGGATTGCTACTCATAGCTCGAACTCCGCAAGGAAGTCATCCACATCATCCGGATCAGCCGCAGCTGGTGCTACATGATGCTCCCCGAGAAGGTCACCGAATGTCTTCTCTGGATTCTGATGAAGTGTATTGAGTAAATCCATGAAATCTCTCACAATTTCACGTGTCGTAAGAAGTTCATCTGCCCCCAATCGACCCACTGCAAGTTCCATAAATTGTACAAGTTGTGCATCGGTTAAAGATGACTCATAACTATAGTGCATTGCATGAATCTGACTAAGCTTCTGTAATAGAATTAAGATCTCTTCATGAGATAACATGTTCAAGCGAAGCATCGGTCCTGTGTAATTCTTCAAGCCCTCTGCACCATAACGTCCCTCAACCAATCGAGATCTAAGCGCTTCGTAGCTAAACAATCCTCGTCTTGGATCTTCTACAAACTGAGGCGTACCACCCAAGAATATGCCAAGATGTTCTGCTTTACCTTGCATGGTGTCATTGAACATCATGAGTAACTTCTCATAGTTACTTTGACGAGAGATGCTATTGGTTATTTTATATAGATTAACCCCTTCATCAATGAACAGGAGCAATCCCTTATATCCAATTCGAGCTACGAATTCCGACCATAACTTCATATAGTCGTACCAGTTGCTATCATCGATAATTACGCCAACATCTATCGATTTACGCGCCTCGGTCTTGGTCGCATATTCACCACGTAACCAACGAAGTGCAGCTTGTTTTCCCTCATCGTCTGCTAACTTATAACTGTTCCAATAGGCTGCGAGTACCTTAGCGAATTCGAACCCATGTACCATGTTCTGCATTTCTGATGTAATGGCAAATATTCGAAGCTCCACTTCCTGATTCAAAGCAAGATCATTTGGTCGAAGACCTAGCTCCTTCATAGCAGCTTGCTGAATAGAGGCAATCCACTTCTGTAAAATAACTTCGAGTGCTCCTCCATCTGGACGCGTACGTGTAGAGAGGTGCGTCATCAGCTCACGGTACGTCGCTAATCCTTGCCCCTTGGTTCCAACTAATCGTCGTTCTGGCGACAGATCAGCATCTGCCACTACAAATTCTCGATCCATCGCATAATTGCGTATCATTTGTAACAGAAAGCTTTTGCCACTACCATATCGTCCTGTAATCAGCTTGAATGTTGCGCCGCCCTCAGAGACGTTATCCATATCCCGAAGAATAGCTTCAATTTCAAACTTACGTCCTACTGCGATATGCTCCAACCCAATTCTGGGCACCACGCCTGCGGTTAAAGAATTCACAAGGGCTGTCGTCATTCTTTTGGGAATTTTCAATTCACTCATGGTTATCACCTCTTACTCTTCTCATGAAATTATCTTCTTTAATTGAGCCAACATTGGCACATATTCTTCCGTCAATTCTTCACCATCTATCATTAAATCACCTAGGGTATCCATAGCGATTTGGTTAATATCATCTAGTAACAGTTCTGGCATTGTTCCCGCTTCATCGGCAATATTCTGTAGTCCTGACAGATCGTGTCCCTCTTTCAGTACATATATAGCTTCGAGTTGAATTGCACTGAGTGCGTCCGCGAATTCCACCCACTCTTCTGGCAGTCCGGTGACATCCCATGTTATGTAGGATTCAGGAGGCTGACCGTCAACTTCAGCTTCTTCAATCCCTTGTAAGTTATGCTGCGACAAATTTGGACATAAGGCTGTATCTTCATCCCCATCATCAGCCCCTTGTGAGCCTTCATCTTCGTGATTCACAACAAACTCAGCATCTTCCACTTCTTCTAGATTCACAGTAAGAATATCACGAACGAATTCCGAATCTTGCTGAAGCTGAGCAAGTTTCCTTTCATCGATAACAACAGCCGGTCCGGTTCGCTCTTGCACGGGCGTTGTCATGAACATTCGATCCATGTAACGAGACACAAGTGTCTCAATCTCAGATTCTAATTCAATGCCACGGAGTCTTCCCTTGAAATTCAATTTCTCTCGAAGCTTATTCTCCGTTAGACGAATCAATTGTGTCGCGAACTCCCTTAGAGGTACATGTTCACTAATCCTGGATACCTGTATCACAACCGATCGACCATGTTGAGATTCATCGTACATCGCACTTTGAAACAGAGGTCTTTCCTTTTCCGGCATCGGTCCCGGATAGAACATCTCAATGAGTCGCAACCCTTGTTGTTTCGCTAAATAAGCATCCACTAGCGCAAATACCTTAGGGACATATTCCTTCATGGATTGTTCCCCGCCCTCGGTATAGAACTTGCTCTTGGATACATCAACATCGGACAATCGTAGCAACAGAGATAAGGGAATATCGAGCGGTTCTGTCTCGAAACTATACTTCAATTCCATCTCTAACAAATCACCGGAAAGTTCATGTGGAGCATATCTGAATGCATCATGAAGAGAAATTGGAAGCTGATGTACCAAAGCGAAGTCGGTCATCCATTCTAATAAGTGCGACGTCAGTTTCCTATGACGTTCGCGATAAGCCATCCACACATCGACCATCATGTGATAACCTTGCAGCGGTTCCTTCCATCCGATCCCGTTGATCAATTCATACACATATAGAAACAGATAAGAAAGATCTGTATCCGGATAACGCTGCCCTCTCACTTCACCTCTCCAGTAGAAATACCATCTGGTTTGCGAAGCTGTCATGCTATCATAGGTAGGCCAGTAGTTCATAAAAGGTACAAACTCAGCAGATGACTCCGTTGTATTCTCTAACAATCTAGCTCTTTTGGTAAACCGATGTTCACTTGCGTCTCCCACAATTCCCCTGGTAGGAAATAAGGTAGTAGAAGAATCAAGCCCCCTAGCTGATCTCGGCTGTAGTGGAAATAGAGAATCGATTTCAGAATGCAGTTTAAGATCGAACGGCGATTTCGGTTCGCTCCCAGATACCGATGCCGGAATGCCTACTACCTCAGACAAGATCGGCGTATTTTGCGCTTGTTCCATATGAACAGAGGCGTGTCGTTCAGGTACTGGCCATGGCGTTAACCCTGATGGAATAGATTGTCCCCTATCTTCTCTACGGGGAATAGGTGTCCCCTTCTCACCACGCTCTCCTTCAAGTTCCATCTCCGTCATATGAAGCGAGGCGGATTGCGTAATTATGGATGGCCGTACCATCCTCCGATAGGGTCTTGGCAATTCTTTTCTCGGGTTCTTAGGATTATAGATCACGTATTGAGAAACCGTATATTCATTGATCTTCAACAAATTCATATGAGTAGTCGATACATAAGATTGTGAAATATAATCTTCTTCTGCATAGATTGCGAGCTTCAGACGCGACTTCATCTTCTTCAATTGCTTATATATTTGAGTCGTACTACTTTTCGTTAAGTCATCGGGTTCAAGCATAATTATGATATCAAAAGACATTGTCTGTACTTGTTGTTGCTTCGCTACATTAGGTGTCGCAATCATAATCCCACTGGGGAGAATCTCTTGAAACATCTGCTCTTTCCCACCAGCAGTAAGCCACATCGCATCCAGCTCAATCCAACTCTCCCTCAGCTTGTCCAATAATATCTTTTTTCCTACCACAAGGATCTTCGTGTCCGGATAACGATGTATTGTATCATTCATATACATCCGTATTTGGTCTGCATGTTTGAATGCTCCACCCCGAGCACCCCCATTCAAGCCCCACTGCGCCAGAAACTTCAAATGTTCGTAGACTGGGTATGTTCCTCCGTGGGGCCACACTAGATCAGGAAAGATAACTCGATTCCACGCACCTTGCATCCTCTCACTTCCACGAGCAATAATCTCCACCGGAAGGAGTTGATAAGGTCTGTCCAATACGGCCCCATGAATGGTTCTGCCCATTGGACCTACCCCAGCTTGCCTTAGGGTATCCACCGAAATATAACCATCAAGAACAGGCACAAGGGACCCATCTGGCTTAATACTCCGCGAGACTTCAGCTGCCTTGAGGCGATGAGCTCCTACCGTCAACACAGGAATAGCGTAGGCTTGGCCTACACCATTGTTCACTTCTGAATATCCTTCCAGTACAAGCTCAGCCGCTTGATATGCTTCACACATCTGAGCATCAACAATAATTCCATCTTCCCCATTATCAATCATTGAAATAATTCCCCCTCCTTCCCTAGTCTTTTGCATAAAAAAATGCACTTCTCTTCACACGCTATAAATACATCCTTCGACGTCATCGAGGTTCAAATTCACGAATACATACCTTGATTAGATTATATCACTTTTTATCTAAAAACCGATGGTTTCACAGTGGTAACATCATACGCAAAAAGAACCCTAAATATCAGATTCGGGTTCTTTTTATAGTGTTATATTACTTCGAAATCTTCCCTTTCCAAGTGCCGATGCCACCTTGTAAATGCGTTAGTTGGGTATACCCTTTTTTCATAAGAATACCTCCGGCTTTACCACTTCTTATACCACTTCTGCAATAGAGGAGTAAATGGCGGTCCTTTGGAATTTCCGAAAGACGTTGGCCGAACTGAGAGAGAGGAATATTCTTAGCCCCTGGAATATACCCACCTTGAAATTCATGGGGTTCACGTACATCGATCAACATCGGTGTTGGACTATTCTTCATCTCGTTGCGGAAATCCGCATCCTTTAGACTTCTTACCTTCTTACTCGTTCCAAATCGGTTAAATACATACCACATAACAACGACAAGGATGACGGGGTAAATCATACTCCTACTAGTTCACCTGTCCAATCCAAAAGACCGCCCGTCATATTAACGACATTAAAACCTCTCTCACTTAACATCTCACATGCTAAGCCACTCCGGCCTCCACTTCTACAGACCATGAACATTTCCTGTGCTGGATCTAACTCATGTTTTCTTTCTAACAGTTGTCCAAGTTGAATATGTGTAGCACCCGCAATATGTCCTTCCATCCATTCTTGTGGTTCTCTTACGTCTATAATCATAAGGGACTCGCCGTTATTCAGACGTGCAGCGAGCGCCTCGGGCGTGATTTCTCTCGGTATTTTAAAGGCCATTTCATTTCTCTCCTTTATTTAAGTTCCTGATATATCATGTCCATTATAAAATCGACATCCATACTTTAACGGCCGTAAATGATATTAAAACGATTAAAGCATATCGCAAATATTTCACATTCATTCTTGCACTGATCCGCGATCCAAGTGGAGCACCTAATATGCTACCAATAACCGTAAACAGCGTTGGCATGATCGGAATATGTCCTCCTGTTATTTTACCAAGTACACCGCCTATGGCAGAAATAAATACAATGGCAAGGGAAGAGGCTATTGTCGTTCTTGTTGGGATTTTTAACACAGTTAACATAATCGGAATAAGAATAAAAGCTCCACCTGCTCCAACAATACCCGAGACAATACCGGTTAGAAATGCCGCTACAATGGCAATCATTCTGTTATACCTTATTTCACTCGAATCATCCTGTTGTTTGCCTTTATTCGGAATAACCATAAGCACAACAGCAATAATCGCTAATACACCATAAATAACGTTAATCTCATCTCCAACTAAAAATCTGGAAACGTATCCTCCGATAAGGCTTCCTAGCAAAATACTAACGCCCATATTGAGAACGAGTCCCTTATGGATTAATGAGGCTGCTTCACTTTTCTTGCTTCTCGCTTTATAAGCTATAACGCCCGCTAATGATGCAAAGAATACCTGAAACATACTAATTCCGGATACCTCTTGTGCTGTAAAGTTAGCTACACCAAGACTTGAAGGAATAAATAGTAACAAGGGATAATTAATGATAGCTCCACCAATACCCAACAATCCAGAAAAGAAGGAACCCACAAAACCAAGAATGATCATAATAATAGAAAGAAATATGTCCATAGACCCACCCTCATACCGCTAGCCCAATAGACTGTTACATCCATTGAGCTTCGCAATAATAATCTAATTAATCCCTATACATTAGGGAGGCGTAAAGGTATAATAAAACCAAGTAAATTCATATGAATTAGGTGATTATTATGCTGAATAAATTAAAAAGCTTGTTTGAAAGCCGATGCCCGACGTGTAATGAATTACTTACCTGCGATAATACGAACTTACACTTAATAAAAACTTGCTCACAAGGTCACTATAAGGAAGAAACCTACCATTCCCTTGGAGTGAAAATTGTCTACGACACTACTCATTACCCTGATTAGTCAAGAATTGCACACCGATCCGGCCCAATTTCCATCTCACGTTGTTCTTCATCAATCCGTTGAATCTTACCCATATTGATCTTCTGAATCTCTTGATAAGCATTCGGTTGAGGCGGTAAATGATTAGTTACTTCCTGCCAAATCCGAACGACAAATCGACTCCATGAACAAAATATCTCCAGTTAATAGATACCGATCATGTACGATCAATGATGTACTCCCAATCATATGTCCCGGAGAGTATACCGGTTGTATGTTAATCTTAGTGTTCCCAACTGTCAAGGTCTGGCCCTCTTCAAGCATAGCATAATGGAACACAACTTCCGTTGCATCCTTTGGAGGTAACCAGTAGGTTGCGTCCACTTTTCTTCGCTAACAATCGCTGCTTCTCCATTAGATATGATCATGGATGAAAGACACCCTTTACCTATGCATACGAACTGATAAATTGAACCCCCATCCGAGAGATCACATATTCTAACAGGTTCCAAATGTTCACTCCAAGACTTCATACCCCCTTCACGCCATCCAACAAGTCGAAATAAGGAATATTGAGTGCTTCAATACCCTCGCCTTCTACTTTCCAGTCCATGAGATCACTCTCATTGCGAACATCGAGAATGAATAATTGTTCTTTGTTCACGATGATTCTTGCCAGTTATTTGGCTATCATTAATATCCAAAACACATGTTAGTATTCAATAATACTTATACCCGTATGGGTATATTAAGAGTATAGTGTGATCTTCTTCTTAGGTCAATTATGTTAGATTATATATGTGTCCCTAACCATGCATTAATGTAATAATGTGTATATTATTAACCTAGCTAATTATTCATCACCATAACAAAGCTCCCAGCCTATGATAAGTAGGATAGGAGCTTTGTTATGGTATTCCTTTTAGGCGACAATAATTAATTCACCCATTATTTGGTATTAAATATTCATTCACACACCTTGAGTCGTTCATCAGCTTGAACCTTTATGCGGTACTCATGAGGAGTAACACCTTCTAGTTCTTTAAACACGCGAGAGAATTGCTTACTATTCTCAAACCCAACGGATTCCCCTATCATTGAAAGCTTAACCGGACTGCTTAACAATAACTCCTTGGCCTTTCGAATCCGTACCTTTTTCAAATATAGAACGAAATTCTCCCCCGTATGTGCTTTAAATGCCTCACTAAAATAGGAGTAATTCAAGGATACATGATTGCTTACCATCGCCATATTCAACGCACGGGAATAGAACTCTTCTATAAAAGCTACCGCTTCTTTCATATCTCCATGTTCCGTATACGCTGATCGAACCTGTGTAACATAGGCATTCACGCTGATCAGTAGATGTTCCAACTTACGATAGTAATCATGAAAGCTCTGAAAGTTAGACATATTGCCCACCTTCTTGTATAACTTA
This sequence comes from Paenibacillus antarcticus, assembly GCF_001637225.1. Taxonomy (GTDB): domain Bacteria; phylum Bacillota; class Bacilli; order Paenibacillales; family Paenibacillaceae; genus Paenibacillus_AQ; species Paenibacillus_AQ antarcticus. The sequence goes on along the minus strand of NZ_LVJI01000016.1, from coordinate 76,649 downwards.
AGCACTTCAACGGAAGACTCTCCGTATACAAGGAACACCTCATCGAGTACTTGCTCATTTACCAATCGACTGACCCGCTCCAAATATGAGATGTCCATCTGATTCAAATGTTCGATCTGAAATATGGAACCTAACAGAACGAGCATCTCTTTCTCATGATCTGTCCCGAGCATGTTCCCCAATTTACGAATATCTTCCTGAGGATAAGCGTAGCTTTGGCGTTCCCCCTTGATCGCATCATATTCAATGGCATAGGTCTGCGGATACAAAAAAGTATATTTCAATGCTGTTATAGCTTCCATATATTGCGTTCTAATATCCATTAACTGATGGCCCTCAATGCTGCTGATTCCCATACGCAGACCATGCCAGCCTTTGAGTTCCGCCTGTTTCGATAACTCTTCAAACCAACTTCTAGGGCTCCCGATAAGCACGAGTCTTCCTTCGTAATCCGAAGTCATGACTTCAATATTCCCTTCCAAGGAATGCGACAGCCGTTCTACCAAGCTCTCCGTCTCACTTGGGGACATTCTAGATCCATCGTCATATCGAAAATTCACAACAGCTACTGTATATGGCTTCTCGAACTGTTGAAATCTAATCGTACGACTATATTCCTCCACGTCTTCTTCAGACAATGGACTCTCTTGCAACAACAATTGCTGGATACGACTAGCACGAATCCCCTTATGGAAAAGTTCAATCTCTTCTTCCCGTTGTCGATCGATTGCTTCTTGTTTGGTTAAGTCCTTCTCCATACGATTCAGAAGATCAAACAATTCTTCCCGACGAATTGGCTTTAATAAGTAATCTTTCACTTTATATTTGATGGCCGTCTTGGCATATTCGAAATCATCAAATCCACTTAGAATGACAACTGCTGGTCCTTCCCCACTGCTCACGTTGGCTAATTCGGTTATAAGGCGAATGCCGTCCATAATAGGCATCCGTATATCCGTGATCACAATATCAGCACGTGTCTCCCGGTAAATATCCAATGCGCTCTGTCCATTACTCGCCATATGAATACAATACCTATCTGAGAACTCTCGCTCAATCATCGTCTTCAATCCAACTCGAATATTCTTCTCATCGTCTACGATCAATAGCGTTCGATTCATCAGTACTACCTCCTGTCAACAGAACTCTAGGTAAAGTTATTAGTACCTTCGTATACACGCCTTCCACACTTGTAATAACCAAACCATAGTCCTTGCCATAAAAGATCCGCATTCTCTGATGTACATTGTGTAATCCGATACCCGCTCCTGCTCTTATATGGTCTTGTTTGTCTCGATCCAGTATATTCTTATCATCAAATCTATCTTCTTGTATTCCTTTATTTAGTTCTAGCAGTTGATCCTGACTCATCCCATCGCCATTGTCCGTAATGGATATACAGATATCATCCTCCACGTCCTCTACTACGATACGGATTTTCTTGTCTACGCCTTCATTTATTGAATCTGACCACCCATGCTTGACACTGTTCTCTATGAGAGGCTGAAGAGACATTTTCAATACCTCTAGCTCCATATATTGAGATGAAATATCTAAGTCTAGTGAAATGGGTTCTTCAAACCGAATGTTCATGACATCGATATAATTCTGAATATGTCTAATCTCATCCTTTAATTTGACATACTCTCCCGACCATTTGAAATTATAACGCATCATCCCACCAAGAGATGTCAGCGCATCAGATATCGTGCGATTGTTATCTATTTCTGCCAACATTTTAATATTCTCTAACGTATTATAGAGAAAGTGAGAGTCAATCTGATTATGTAACGTTCGTAGTTCTGCTTCCTTGGTCAATGCCTGCTTTCGAACAGCCACAGCAACCAGTTCGTTGATCTTATACATCAGTTTATTGAAATGGTGCGCTAACTCCGCAATCTCTCCACCACCACGAATCGTAATTCCTGTGTAGAGTTCACCTCTACGAGCTTTCTTCATCGCTTCAGTAAGTCTCACTAAATTCTTCAGAATAAAAGAATTAAGTATATATGCGATCACCGTGAATAACACGATAAACAACACATTGGTTCCAATTGTCTTGTTACGGATAACGGAAATCTCCTTCGATACACCCTCCATAGAGACCACATTTAGCAAATATGCGTTCATACTTTCAAGGGGAACTTGGATGAACAAGAATGAATTACCGTTCTCACGGTACTCTGTGTCCCATACTTCCCCTTGCTGGAGAGATACAAAACGCTCCTGAATCGCCTGATTCATTTCTTCATTATCTTCAAGGAAGGAATCATTCTGTCTTGTGAACAGCTTCAATTCATCATCTAATAGAAACAATTGTGATTGATCATCCTGCATTTTCGAGAATGTCCTCGGTGAGAATTTAGATAACAACATATCCACTTGAATAATGCCCGAATGTACACCGGTAGGGACACTGATCTCCCGAAGTAAGGAGACTTTAGGATTGTTTTCTGGTTTTGAACCCTCCATCACATCGAGGTCATAGTCTTGCAAGTACCACTTTAATTGATTTCCGAGTCCAACTGTCTCCTTATACCATGGTTCCTGCTTAATCCTATCCTCCCGAAAAAAGATAGGCCAAATTTCATGGAAATACTTACTAGACGAGAATAACCGTAAGTGCTCTATATTAGGATTAGTAAACTGGATTCGATTCAAATTAACAAATGTATTCATATTAAATTCAACAAGTTCACCTAATTCGAGTTCCATCTGACTCGTTAAATAATTTCTCACATCTTTATCAGAATCAACAATTTGAGCAGACCGCTCCATCGATTCGATCTGATTCAGAATCTGTAATTTCTCCATTTCAAGTAAATTATTATTCTTACTTATCGTATCTTTAATATAGGTTTCATTGATCGAATTGAATGAACGGATAGAGACAAATAGACTAGGCACCAAAATAATTAAGATATACGCTGACATGAGGCGACTCTGTAACGATCTACGATCCCACCAATATATCAATGATTGTAAATACTTCGGTGTCCACTTCATTTCCTAAAGCACTCCTATTCTCCTTGAAACAGCCCCGAACCCCCTCAATTACGGGTTCGGGGCTCTAAGATCTATATGATTATTTCATGAATTCTTGTAGTTTCTTCAGATTCTGCTCATATTGCGCTTGTTGGAATGCAGTCACTTTATCCAATCCATCTTTTTTACGTTTTTCTTGATACTCATTCCAAATGGTATCGAACTCAGCATCGGAACTGGACATCAGTAGCTTAGGAAGTGTTTTACCAAACTGCAGTGCAAGCTTCGTATTAATGATACCTTCTGGAGAATTCCCTGTCGGATTCAATAACTCGAACTCGGATGCACTCACCGTCTTCCCTCTTGTCCAATCTTGTATGGATTTGAAGGGTTCTACGGCTTTCGGTGCCCATTGATCTGTGATGTTCGTATTCATCAGCATCCAGAATGTGAAGGATGACCCATTCTGTTTATCAAATGCAGACCGGTCTGAATTTAGCAGTGCTAATTGCTCAGGTTTATACTGATCTACCCCATCAATTGTATCATAACTGAACCCTTTTTCACCTAAGAATAAGTCCTTATTTCCTTCTTCACTGTTCAAATAACTCATGAAACGAATAGCACGCGCTTTGTCTTTTACATTCTTAGAAATCAAGGTTACTGTCCAACCTGAAATACCAGGACCGTCCAATGTTGGTGTATCTAAATTAGAGTTAGCTGGTCCATCAACAGCGATATAGACCGAATTTGGATCTTTCGCATACAGTGAACTTAATTGTGCCTCCATATCTTTACCTTGATAGATCAATGCGAAATAACGACCTTGAGCAAGTTTCTCTTCCATTTGCGGACGTTTGTCAATAAAGACGTCTTTAGATAGTAGTCCTTCTTGATTCGCTTGACGTATTGTTTTAAGCCATTTCACATATTCAGGATCCGTAGAGCGATCATATATTTGGCCATCCTTAGCTTTTGGAATGGCTAGCAAATTCTGGATAAACCATTCCAGCGAAGCGTTGCCATTTTCAGTAAATTCATGTAATCCAAGCGGAATTAATGGTTGTCCGTTTACCGTGCCAAATTTATCTTTCGCCAATTGTAGCGCTTTCAGAAATCCTTCTGGTGTTCTCATTTCTGGACTACCAAGAGCTTCATACATGTCTTTACGTACGAGGAATGTTTGGTTTGAGATGTACGTATCCCCATATTTTTCATAATCTTTCGGAGAAGAAGATGCGTTTGGATACGCATAAACATTACCATCAGGCTTTGTATACCATGATAATTTAGCTGCATCTGATGATGTAAAGAAGTATGGATCATACTCATCAGCTAGTTTATTCAACGGAAGTACCAATTCACCGTCAATCATTTTTTGGATGGCACCTTCACCTTTATCCAGTGTGATGAAATCGGGAAGATTCCCAGATGCGATTAATGTATTCAACTTCTCATTTTCATTACCTGCAGGAACGATAAAGTTAATATCTACGCCTGTCTTTTTCGTAATGTATTGCGACGTTGGGTCTACACCCCACTTGTTCGCAAACCAAGAGAAGTTTAGATACCAATCAAATGTAATTGGAGAAATGTCTTCTTTCCAACCTGGTTGATCTGCAGTTAACGTCACAGCTGGCTTGTCTTCTACTTTGTTAGCAGCTTTGTTCTTCTCGTTATTAGTACCGGAGGAACAGGCAGTTGTAGAGACTACTACGACCAATGCTGCAGTCATTAGTAAGCTACGCTTCAAATACTTCATGTTCATTTTCTTTACCCCTTTTCGATGATCGTTAGTATATCACACTTCATATTACAACCCTTACCACCAATGGGTGGCGAGGAGGAATATCTAGAAATTATGGATTACCCTTTGATCGAACCAATCATCATACCTTTAACAAAGTACTTTTGTAAGAAAGGATATACGAACACAATAGGAAGTGTAGTGACGACCATGGTCGCGAGTTTGATCGATTGGGATGTTACTGTCTTCGCTCCAGAACTTCCTTGTACCGCAGCGACCATTTGACTAGAACTCGATTGTGCGACAACGCGATATAAATAAGTCTGAATAGGCTGAAGATCTGTATTGTTAATAAAAATCATGCCTGTGAAATAATCGTTCCACTGAAATACACCATGGAATAATGCAATCGTCGCAAGAACAGGCATCGATACAGGAAGAACCACTCTCATAAAGATGGTCCAATCATTCGCTCCATCAATTCTAGCCGCTTCCTCCAGTTCTTCTGGAATTTCACGAAAGAACGTCATAAAGATGATAAGATCGAAGAAACTGAACATGGCAGGAATGATATATACAAGGAAATTATCTAGTAAATGAATATTTCTAATCAGTAAGAAGTATGGGATTAATGAGCCTGCGAAGAATAGCGTAACTGTACCAATTAGAATATATATTTTCCCACCAATAAGTCCCTTTCTTGAAAAGGCATATGCGACCATCGCCGTAAAAAATACATGCACCACAGTTCCGATCGCTGTCTTAGCTACCGTAACTCCCATCGCGGTCATAATCCCCGGGCTTTCGAATACTGCTATGAAATTTTCCAGACTGAACATTCTCGGCCACCAGTAGATTCCACCTCGCATGGCGTCCGAACCATTGTTGAAAGCATTTACTAAGACATACCATATTGGATATAAAGTGACGAAACAGATAAGAACCATACCGATCGTGTTGATTAGATCAAAAAGGGTCTCACCTTTCGTTCTGCGTTGAAGAGTAAACATAGTGTATGAGCCTCCTTATCTAAAACAATGACGTATCGTTGAGTTTTTTAGTTATTCCATTCGCAACAAGTAGTAAAATCATTGCTATGACTGACTTAATCAATCCAATAGCAGCAGAATACGAATACCGAGCCGAGATTAATCCAGTTTGATATACATAGTAATCAATAACATTACTTGCACTGTCATTAAGCGAGTTACGTAAGACTAGAATCTGATCGAAATTTGAGTTAAGCACACCACTGACGGCCAGTATGAATAGAATACTAATTGTAGATTTAATTGACGGTAGTGTAATATACCACATTTTCTGAAAACGTCCCGCACCATCAATCGTCGCTGCTTCATACATTTCAGGAGACACACTCGAAATCGCAGCCAGATAGATGATCGCAGACCATCCTAACTCCTTCCATATATCGGAGCTAATAATAATGGTCCAGAAATAGCTAGGTTCAGCCAAATACGTAATCGGTTGATCGATAATATGTAACATGAGTAATATGTTATTAATAATTCCAACGTCTGCTAACCAAGTCGCTAGAATTCCTCCCAATACAACCCATGAGAGAAAGTGTGGTAGGTAAGAAATGGTCTGTACAAATTTCTTGAAACGAACGGATCGTATTTCATTCAGAAATAGAGCGAAAATAATAGGTAATGGGAATCCTACAATTAACTTAATGAAACTAATTCCTAGCGTATTCTTGATGACATTCACTAGATTCTCATCTTCCAGAAACGCTCTGAAATGCTCTAACCCGACCCAAGGTGCCTCGGATATCGTACCTATGATATCGAATTCTTTAAAGGCAATGATCACACCATACATTGGAATGTAGTTGAATATAATCATCCATACGACTCCAAGTAACGCCATGGTCTGAAGATGCCTTTGGGTGTATAATTTCCTCAACCATTTACGCCTAGATGAGGGCGAGTTTACTAGCCTTCCTTTTGAAGCGATTTCTCTGTTTATAGTAGGTTTCATTTCCATGACTTCGACCTCCATGTTGATTCTTTTTCTCTATGTTGAAAGCACTTACATTTATTATCTTTATAGTACGTCCTTTTTCTCACAGACATAAGGCTTCAGATTTCGTATTTAGGGTCTCATTTTTCGGGTGAAGATAGATAACAATACAAATAAAGACGACTTTCCATTCAGAGCTGAATGAAAAGTCGTCTTTATTTGATTCTTCTATTTTATAACTTAATAACTGCATGATGGTCTAAACTTAATGGCGTTGCGAAAGCAACATCCTTTAACAACTCGTTATTCCGCTTATCTTGCTGGGCACGTAATGTAGATTTGGATACACAGGTCTCCTTAACTACATTATGATTAGCATCTTTATTCGTGAAAGAGACCGCGTGAATAGCTTCGATGGGTACGAATATTTTCATGTCATCCAAGATGGATGTATTCATCTGATATTCATTCGTATTAACCTCCCATATCACAATTCTATGATTGTATTTGATATACTCTTGCTTCATAAGGACGCAAGGATAAGCTATTATCACAATCTGCATGGTTAGCGAGAATTAACTTCGCATGTGCTAGATTACAATCTTTCTCATTCAGTTCTACGGTATTATTAGACAAGTTCGTGATGACCAGCACCTGTTCATCGTCTAATGTACGGGTATAAGCAAATACGGTTGGATGTTCCGGTAACAGAAGATCATAGATACCATATGTGAAAATATCAGTTTCTTTCTTCATCTTGATCATTGTTTTATAGAAATTCAGAACGGAACCTTCATCTTGAAGCTGATCTTGAACATTAATGTGTCGATAGTTAGGATTGACACCCATCCAAGGCTTGCCTGTTGTGAAGCCTGCATTGTCTTCCGAATTCCACTGCATAGGGGTTCTTGAATTATCTCGGCTTGAGGCCCAAATGATCTTCATAATTTCTTCGTGAGGAACGCCTGCTTCTCTCTTCAACAGGTACATATTCCGATCAGCAACATCATCATATTCCTCAATCGTCTGGAACTGGACGTTCGTCATCCCAAGTTCTTGACCTTGATAGATAAATGGAGTTCCTTGCATAAAGAAATACATGGCTGCAAGAGCCGTTGCACTTTCATACCAATACTTATCGTCATTTCCCCACACAGAGACTCTTCTAGCTTGGTCATGATTCTCAATAAACAATGCATTCCAACCAATGCCCTCAAGCGATTTCTGCCACTTCGTTAATGTTCTCTTCAAACCTACAACATCAAGATTTCTGCCTTCGCCTGTATGGTCCCATAACCCCATGTGCTCGAATTGGAATACCATATTAAATTTGCCTTTCTCCTCACAGATCCATTCGACCAAATCTTCAGGATCATCTGTACTCACGCCATTGGCTTCCCCAACCGTCATAATATTGTATTTAGAGAATGTCTCCTCTTTCAATTCATGTAAATATTGTTGTATTCCCTTCACGTTCATATGTTTATCAAAGGAGGCAACGTATTTCAGACCTTCTGGATTAAGCATATCCTGCAAGCCCTCTTCTTTATGAATATGGCTGATAGCATCTACGCGGAAGCCGTCAATTCCTTTATCTAACCACCAATTAATCATTTGGTAAATCGATTGTCTAACCTCTTGATTACTCCAGTTCAGATCAGGCTGTTTCTCAGAGAAAATATGAAGATAATATTGATCGGTCACTTCATCATGTTTCCATGCTGAACCACTGAAAATGCTCTCCCAATTGTTAGGTTCCCCACCTTGCTTGCCATCTTTCCAGATATACCAGTCCCGCTTTGGATTATCCTTCGAAGAGCGTGATTCAACAAACCATGGATGTTCATCACTCGTATGATTGATAACAAGGTCAATAATTAACTTCATTTCTCTTTTATGAACTTCCGATAGTAAAGTATCGAAATCTTCCATCGTTCCGAACTCATCCATGATGTCTTGATAATCACTAATATCATATCCATTATCATCATTCGGGGATTTATACATCGGACAAATCCAAATAACATCAATTCCTAGATCCTTAATATAATCCAGCTTCGATATCATACCTTGTATATCGCCGATTCCGTCTCCATTAGAATCCATAAAACTTCTTGGATACACTTGATAACCTATTGCTTCTTTCCACCATGTCTTTTTTGTCTTTTTCATTGTCTTTCAAACCTCTCTCATCTGCGATTAATATCTGCCTAAATTCAATGTATATCAATGACTGAATTTAAATACGAGGCCGCTATGAACTTTCATAGCGGCACTTTAAATATGTTCTATTCTTTCATCAATAGCTTATTCCTTAACAGATCCAACTACGATCCCTGATATGAAATACTTCTGCATAAAAGGATAAATCAAAAGTAATGGCAATGTGGACACGACTATCTTAGCTGCATTGAATATTTTATCAGAAATTTTGGCCAATTCCATCAATATAGCAGGATCTGTTATATTCTGAACTTCTACGCTAAGCTGCTGGATATAGGTTTGCAAAGGATAATTGGCAGCTTGATTAATATACACCAAAGCTCCGAAATAGTCATTCCAATGCCCAACGATTGTAAACAGCATAACCTCTGGAAGATAAATACGAAGCAATATCGTCCACTGTGAAGCTCCGTCTATCGTTGCAGCTTCCTCCAATGGCTTCGGTGCCGCACGAAATGCATTCATAAGCAAAATGACATTTACTATAGGCACAGTCCCTGGTAAGATTAGCGACCAAATGGAGTCAACATGTCAAGCTCTTTCAAACATTAATCATACGTATACCAGTACGTTTGAAATGTACGAACAGTTGGTCAATGTCATTGATCAAAATTTCTATTCAGCTCGTTCATTAATGAATCGATTCTCATCTATCATATGCCAAACTTAATGCTTCAACCTTTGATTGAAAATGCTATCATTCACGGTAACGCTTAGATTTCCTATGGAGAAATAAATAGTAGCGAGACCACTTCAACATTACTGTCTATTAATAAGAGAAAAGGCTGCCACCTGGCAGCCTTTTCTCTTATAATCGCAATATACCCATTCACTATTAATTAATAACAATTGATAATTTATAATTGGCATGCTCGTTTAGGTCTATTAAGAATTGATCCAATCGTTCAGTGGATGGGAATCTACACTCAAGAAGATAACAACATACAGTGGTTCTTATTAAACTTTCGTTTGCATTGGGGCTAAGTCCATTAACTTCGTATTCCTGAGATGCAGCTCCATTTTCTCCTCTGCTTCCTTCATGACAGCTTGAATCGAGCATTCGTCTCCGTGGACAAAATTACATTCAAATAAAGAAGTGGTGCCCTCTATGGCGTGGATAATATCCAAAAACGTTATATCCTCTTTATTGCGGAATAAACGATAACCTCCGTTAGCTCCTGATACCGATTCGATCATTCCTGCTTTCACGAGCCTTGTTAAAATCTTGGAAAGATAGGTTGGCGATACACCTTGGGTTTCAGCCAACTGCTGAACGCCTATCGGTTTAACCGGAGAAGCGGCAACGAGCATGAGCATGGTGTGTAGTGCATAATTCGTTGCTTTTGTAAATTTCATAGCTCCACCTCAATTACAGACTTATTGTATCTACAATATCCTTAGAATCACTCATGTGTCAAGTTCCCCCTTCACATTGAAAAATGTCTAACAAACTACTAGTCTTTTTTACTTCATCTTGTCTGCACGTTCGTATTATGGGAAAAAAAGCCGCTTATCACGGCTTTGCCTTACATGTACAAAAAAATTTACGCTACCAGGACATATCATAGTCATCCGACATCTCAGTTATATCTGCTGATTACTCGTGCTAATCCATAAAGATTTCTATGGATGCTGCTTCACCATCACGTACGGCTAACGCCTCTACGCCTCTTATGACAGCCCCATCGTATTCGACAGTACTACCATCACGTTTAAGCACTTTCATCCTAGATATTTTGGCAGCATTCTTACCAAATGTATCTGCTCGACGAGCATTGTAATATCTCACTTGTGTGCTTCCTAGGAACGTAAAGGATACCTTTCCTGACTCATCAAATAACCAACTTGGTAATGCTGGAGTAAGGGTAAGGGTTAATTCTCCATTACTCACAGTGAAGACCTTCGAACCTGCCATCATCATCCTCCACATACTTAGGAATTCTGCTGTAGATCCACTCAATCTAGCTACGAACCCTCTTCCATGTACCGCAGGATCTGGATTCCCACCCGTAGCAATAAATGAGGAATTCTCTAGCGTACTGCGTCCATACACAGCCGGATCAAGGAAAGGCACTAGCGATGTCTTTAATTCCTCGAAATACTGTTCATAAAGACCCGCTTTCAATAGTCCTAACAAATATTTATACGTCATATGAAGGAAATTGGATTCTCGTTCTAACCAACCTGGTGTAAAAGCACGCATACGTCCAATTTCATGACCTTCGGAGTCGAGACTAACGGACGTTTGATACATTTGGGTCGTCTTATCATACAACTCTGTCTTCTTAATACGGTCATAGAGTTCTTGGGCCTGTTGTGGATCATTCAACGTCTTCATCCAACGTGTAGGGCCTTCAAGGAAATGCGGTAATGCGGACGCTTCAAAATGCAGTACTCTAGCTCTAGGAAGCCCGCCACTATTCAAATCTGGTTGTCCATTCTCGTCTACTATTCTCTCAAACGCCGTGGCTTCAAACCGGAAATACGTAGGCGTAATGCCATCACCTAGTTCTATAGCCTTCGCAATGCCTTCATCTAGCTTAACTAAAAATGCGGAGAATACTTCTTCGATCACGTTCAAGGATACTTCGTGCTCTACTCCAGTAATTCCATACCGAACCCGATCACGATAATCTTCCCGAGCGAAAGCTACAATATCCCAATATGCGAATGAATCTAGCTTATTTTGTTGATAGAGTATGACCGCACGATGAACCTCATGGAACAAACCAGCCATTTCTTCTGGTAAGCGGACAGACTTCTCACCGAATTCCTTCGCACTTGCTAACAAGAAAATCACCATACGCTTCAATTCAAATGTCTCACTCATACCTGAGCCAAACAACCCCGGGAGTCCGTTCATCGCATCATTCCATCCTGGCTTGTTAGCTTCCATTTCCACACCCATACCATACGGATCTAACGTAGCGAATTTATTTAAGGCTAACGATACGATTTTGACAAACAGATTGGTCTGATAAATCTTGCCCTTGCCCCCCTCTATTTGTAACCAATTCGTATCATTTATTCTCCGTCCAAGACGCTCTAACTTATCATCATCCTCGATCAGTGCATCATACTGCCGAACTTCGTCATGAAGCACAACATATTTCTTAGATCGAGGTTGAACATAAGCAGCACTATCGTAAAAAGCATATGTCTCATCTGCGAAGAGAAGCTCTTCCTTCTTATCCGGGAATATGTCGAGGTAGCCGTCTACTAAGTCCATATTGTAAGTCCAATGGTCTGACCAGAATCCTTCACCGAAACCGGCTTCGATATTCTGCTGCGAAAGAGCCAGTATGCCACTTAGCAAACGTTCTTCACTGACATGAAGTTGTACAGCATAATCAGCTAAGTAATTAATAACTTTCCCTGGCGTGAATTTCCCAGTACACAACACGCTTAATTCCTCATGATGATCTGCAATTGAGCTACTGAGCAATTCCTTAAGCTTGTTTCTATTCTCCAACACGACGTTAAAGCTACATCCCTGAACGCTAAGCGGATTATATCCGTCTGCTTGCATCAGACTGAAGAACATTTTGATGTTAAAAGTACCTACCTTCGGGTTAAAGAACACATCGTTACGGCGGTTCTGATTCATATCCCGGAAGTTACCGTTACCTTGAGAGTAATATTCCGGGGCCAATGAGAAGAAATTGTAATCCCGCTCTAAGTCGCCATGCTTGCGTGAGTAGAGATGGACAACAAAGCCTTCTCCCTCATTATCAAATATAAACGGATAGCCTCCACGAAGGAAATTATCCATATAAGACTGCTTAGCGTAGGCATCAAATAGTTCAGAAGACGTATGCGTCGCAATATCTGACGTCAAATCTTCAACTAAGCTATCCGCCTCTTTCCGCTTACGAGTAATGTATTCCGCCGTGCATAAACGATCTGCCTTGGCATTGATCTTCTCAATATCATTCACATGACCGATAATGGTGTTCACAGTTAGACTCTCGCCTGGTGTAATGCTCTTCGCTACCCCGCTGAAACCACATGGCACCTTATTGAACGGATATTGTGGCTGTTGATTAAGCTCCGCTAGCGAAGCAGTGGCGAAGTTATCCGGGTACATCAAGGATGTATTTCCACCAAATACAACTTCAAAGTCTACAATCGGTGCGATTCTCTCCCCTTCTCCTGTAAAGGATAAGTAGAAATGTCCACTCGTAACTTCGCTAACTTGCGCCTCATCTGCCGTACTGGAACGCACATGATAGAACGGTATGCCATTCTCTAGATTGTAGACTTCCATCCAACTGCGTAGTAGATTACCAATCTCTTTGAACCCACCGTTCTCCACACCGTATGGAAGAATTTCTGGCATTCCATCTAGCAGTTCTAATGAAATAGATTTATCACTAATATTAATAATTTCTACCTGACGTACTAACCCGGCATAATCATCATTAGGTAAATTGAAGTAATTTACGACTGTCTTAAGACTATGTGCTGCATGCGTCTCTTCGATGGTGAGTCCATTCGGAGAAATTCTCATCACGCGAGAAGCTTGTGTATCAGGACGAGCTGTTTGAAACGGCTCGTATATGTTGTCTTGTCCTTGGATTTTGACAAACGTCCGAAATCCATTAGCTGCAACGTTCTTGTAAGTAATACTAGCAGGTGAGAATTCCATGATCGCTGAATTCTTATCCCGAATCCCGAAGCTACATACCCCTTGACCACGATTGACGTAGAACGTCCACATCGGAATGCCCTTCAATCCTGCCATACCTGGTAGGAAGCTTGAGAATGGTTTAGCTTGGTCGAATTGCTCAATTACAAACATATTGTTCTCATAATAGTATTTAGACATATCGATCCACTCCTATTTAGACATAATGTAAGTTGCAATGGAATGCGGTTGTAACTCAGCTACCAACATGCTTTCTCCTAGACCGATCGTTGCTTTTTGTACCTCATCCGTCTCATTCTGGACAACCACTACTATCGTACCGTCAGGATTTAAGAACGCTGTAGAGAGCAAGATATCTACTTTGGAGTTCTGTCCAATACGTACAGCACCTTGAGCAATATACTTACTGAAATGTCCAATGTAATAATAAGAGCTATTGTAATGGATAGTGTCCGTCAACGTATCCGCTATGATTGGGGCATCGCATAAGTTACCTACATGGTTAGGTCCACCTGTCTCGTCCAGTACGATATTCCAATCCAAGTAACCCTCGATCCAGTTATTCAAATCACCAATCATATTTCTACCGTATCTCTCACCTGTGAACCATTCACCTAACTTCACGCCACCTTCTTGGCATCCCTCTGTGAATAGTAGATGCTTATCAGGGAACAAATCATGCACCTGACCCACCTTCTCAAATTCTTCACTTACGTACCAGTGTACTCCTGTACCCCACACGTACTTAGCTGCTTCTGGATCAGATAGAACAACGGATGCTCTTTCTACGATGATGTCACGATTATGATCCCAGATTAAGATTTTCACATCTTCATGACCCTCTTGGTGCATGATTGGACCCAAATGATCTTTAATGAAATCACGTTCCTCTTCGGCACTGTAAATACAAGAATCCCATACTTGCACGGCAGCTGGCTCATTCTGTACCGTAATCCCCCAGATTGGAACGCCTTCCTTGCCATAAGCTTCAATAAATTTAGTGTAATAACGTGCCCATACTGCTGCGTATTCCGGTTTCAATTGGCCCCCATTATTCATTTCCCCATTTGTCTTCATCCAAGCCGGAGGACTCCAAGGCGAAGCTAGCATGGTGAACTCGCCACCTTTTACCTTCATCGCATCCTGAATTAGCGGTAACACCCACTTATGATCATGCGCTATATCAAAGGTCGCTAATGCTGTATCGTTATCTTCCACATACGTATAGTTACCAAGGGCGAAATCACAGCTATGAATATGTACTCTCCCTATGTTATAGCCCAATCCTTCGGTAGGATCGAAATAACTACGAATGACCTCAGCTCGTTTCTCATCGCTTACACGAGACAAGGTATATGCAGCAGCTTCTGTGAATGCGCCGCCAAATCCAAAGATACTTTGATACGTTGTATTTGGATCAAGTTCAATATCTGCCACAACTCCCGCATCCCGAGTTAGAAAAGACAGACTCCCCTTATCGCTTAAACGTTCTCCTGAATCCTTAGCTGTGACGATCATTTTCACTTGTTTCATTTGTGAACAACTCCTTATTTAATATAGTTCGAAACCGGTTTCGAAATAAGATAAAAAAAAGAAATTACTGCTCATTGTGTTGGTTCTTATGTTGTGTTGGTCACACTGCTACATGAATCCCTAACGATCAGCCTTACAGGTAACACCACTGATTCCAGAACCTGTGAAGGATCATCAATAGACTGAATCAATATATCTGCGGCTTTACTCCCCATAAGCGCTGTATCTTGTGCAATGGTTGTTAAAGCAGGTGTAATATATTGAGATAGCTCAATATTATCAAATCCTACAATAGATAGGTCGTTAGGAATACGAAGTCCTCGTTCCCTAGCGGCTCTCATAGCGCCAAGTGCTAAATGGTCACCCGCTACAAACACAGCAGTTGGACGTTCTTGCAGATCTAAGATCTGCATCATTGCGGCATATCCGCTCTCAATGGAATAATATGCGCTGTCGACGATATAAGACTCTTTTGTCTCTAGATTCAGACGGGTCATTGCTAATTCATATCCCTGCACGCGCTTAGAGCCAGCGAATGTATTTATTCCTCCAGAAATATGAGCGATCTTGCGGTGTCCAAGTGAATATAAATACTCCACAGCTAGAAGACTTCCTTCAAAGTTGTCTGAGTACAAGGTATGAGCTTGCGATGTTTCATAGTCCAAGACGACGCACGGTATGTCACTATCCAGAAGTTCTTTGAAATAAGGATCTTCATAATCGGATAGAATGACGACTACCCCGTCGACACCACGAATTTTGCAATTCTCCAGATACCCGCTCTGCTTACCACCTACATCTTTAGAAATAAACATAAGTGCGTATCCCTTAGCTACTGCCACTTGCTTGAAGCTTTCGATAACTGCACTAAAGAAAGGGTGCTGCATACCAATGCCAGAGGATTCAACAAATAACACACCAATGGTCCAAGACTTCTTCGTTGTCAGCGTTCGTGCATGAGCATTAGGCCAATAACCGAGTTCTTTGGCTGCTTGCAAAATCGTCTGACGCGTCTGATCCTTTACATCTGTGTAGTTATTGAATACTTTCGAGACTGTGGTAGGTGAATACCCTGTCTTCTTAGCGATATCATAAATCGTGGTCATACTTAGAATTCACTCCTGTTGCATATAGCCTATGGCACGTTCTTACATTGCATTCTAATCTTTTATAGAACAGACGTCAATAATAAAAAAGCGGTTACATTGCTTATGTGTAGCGTTCATATTGTAACTATACCTTTTGTGATGACTTCGCGATTTGATCGTTATATTGTTGTTACTTTGTATGGATATTGTAATAATTGCTTCGTTCCCGATTCCCCTTTATTAATCACAATCTCTACAGGGAATATCTCAGATTCCTTATTAGATCCTAACCAAATACGTTGAAGAGAAGATAATATCACTAAACCTTCTTCATCACCTATGGGTGTAAATGTAGGACTTCCTGAAAGATAAATTTGCTCATTATACTCTTCTTGAATATATGTTGAGAGCTCTATGACATCTTCCGATGGGAGGCCGATCTCACTTATATTTATAATATCTTTCGTACTAAATTCCGAATCTGATTCATGTTCTTGATTATGTCTTGCAATGAATTCTACGATATTGCCTGCAGGATCATAGAAATAAATAGAATGACAATTCCAAGATTCAAAATAACTTTCATCATGGTCATCGACTTGATTAATGTTAATTCCTTTGCTCTTTAACCATTCGATTGCCAATTCGTTCTTAGTCTCTACGATGTTAAAAGCAAAATGGTAAAAGGGAGTAGCTACACAATCACTTTGTACAAATGTAAGCCGAGATGATCCTACTGAAAAGGTAATCGATGTATTCGAAGAATCGATGATTGGAAATTCTAGATGGACGGAATAGAATTCTTTCAAGGCATCTAAACGTTCAGCATATAATCTAATCTCTTCAATTTTCATTGTCACTACTCCTTCATGGTTAATCATTTGCGGAAGCTTGTATTCACTAGGAATACAAGCTTCTTAATATCCTACTTGAAATTGCATCATTAGTCTTGGAAAAGAGTCTACTTCCTTGCACGCTACAGATGCCATAGAACGTACAGGATCCCGGCCAGCACACTAACGATCATTACAATTGCTGTCAACTGGGCAGAAGTATACTTCGTATATTCAACACCCCCTGCCATTTAAGACGAGATAGATGTTGAAATGTTGCTACACCATTACAACAGTACCACCTATTGGTACTACATATAAATAGTTAAGTGTATACAACCATATTTCGGCTCCTCCAATATATACAATCTCGTTATATCCTTGCATTTGTGAGAACCGAATCATGCACTTTCTCGTGCAGAAGAATGGGCTTCGACAAAATAAAGTCATAAAAAACCTATGGTAGATTAATATCTCCCTTAGGTTTTATGTTGTAGCTATTTTTTACTGCACCTGGGTATATTTCTTCATCGTGATCTCCCTTAATATTTACTCTCGCTATCATTCACTCTGAAAAAAAGAATCATATATGTCCACGATTGCATTCATTATAATTAACGAACCTCTAACCGTGCCCACTTCTAAGGCATGTGTTCCCTCTTCAATAGCGTGAACTTCTATGTTATTAAGTCCTTCTATAGCTTGGATACTCTGCTTGCTAAATAATCGATCTTGCGTTCCGTAAACAACAATACCCCTAGCATGCTGAATATATGGAACTGTTTCATCCAATGGTGTTAAATAAACATGTCTAATTCCTTTATTGTCTATCGCTTCAGCCACTTGCCCCGCCACAATCGTCCCTAGACTTTTACTAACAAAAATCAGGTTATCATAGCTTGCCATGATCTGGATAATTGCTTGTGTACACTCATCAACAAGGACACTCAATGCTTCAAATTCCAATTCCACTCTTGCACTTTGGTAGCCGTATTCTAGTAGTAATATATCGTGGTTATGCTCAATAGCACTTTGGCTCGCATAATAAAGGAGAGGTAACTCACAGGAATAATTCTTTCCAGGAAAAATAACAACTAATGATGCAGAATCGTTGTGAATGTATCTATGTTTGACTTCTCTACCCCAAAAGGACGGACGTAGTATGTATGAATTCATCATAACGTAACCTCCACGGATCAATTATTAGCCGGATACATCGGTAATTTCACAGTAAACACTGTTCCCGAACCCACTTCACTTTCTACTGAAATGAAACCATCATGATCTTCAATAATTTTACTGCATAAGGATAGCCCTAAGCCCGTTCCTTCTTCCTTAGTTGTATAAAAAGGGTCAAATATCTTGTTGATTTCGCTTTGTGGGATGCCCTTTCCGTTATCACGGACTTGAATTACGGCCATCTCCCCTTCTCTGCTCAGTATGAATTGGATATGACCAGCTTGTTCCATAGCCTGAAAGGCGTTACGAATCAGATTGATTAACACTTGTGTAATCTTGTCCCGATCCATTAATAACATAATACCTTCGTCTGAAGACTCCATTTCGAGGATATGACCGTATGATGTAACCTCTGATTCACACAATGAATACACTTTTGCCATGCATTTAGCCAGCACTTCAACCTTCATCTGACTTTCATGAGGCTTGGAGAATTGCAAGAACTCTACTGTTAGTTCACCAACCCTTGTGATTTCGCTCATAATAACGTCATACCATGGCTCAATATTATACCCCGATTTCTTAGATAGCTGGATAAATCCTTGAATGGATGTTAACGGATTACGGATTTCGTGTGCCATACCAGCTGCTAATTGCCCAACCATCTGCATTTTTTCTGAACGTAGCTGATCTTCTTCCCGTTTATGGCGATTCCCTTGCTTCATTTCAAGAATTCTTTCTTCGCCTATTTGGAATAAATCTTGGAAGTTACTTCCTTCCTCTGGGAAGCGCGTGATGCTACTCGTCACCTTAATTCCGGATTTCTCGCATATCTTTAGAACGTCAAAATTCTCTCTAGCCGATAACATGATTCCAAAGTTATCTCCAGCATATCGGCATGCACCGAGGTGATTCGGGAAATACTCTTTCAGCGTACGAGAGAAACTTACTAGGATTTCTTCAAAATTTTTAGCTGCAACATGGCTAATATCAAACAGCACAAATTGAAATTCTTTGTTAAGTTCAATATGATGTTGGACTGTTTTGATATACCCAGAGTAATTATTAAACCCTGTAAGAGTGTCATAGTTGATAAGATATTCGTTCTTCTTCACCAATCGCCTCTTCTCGGATTCACTACGTAAGATGACATGAAAGAATAGAACAGTGACTAATGATGTGATCACATCGTAAATAGAAACTAACATATTGTAGGTCGTAATGGGAACATAGGAAAGCCTTATGAGTGTGTATTGGAGGATGAACAAGAGTGCAACTAGCGTGGTATCTCGATGTCTTACCTTATGCTCTATCACGTTGATAGTCGTTATGAAATACAATAAAATGCACCAATTTAAATGACTAGAATAATGGAATGCTCCTAACAGAATAAATTGAATATATTTAAGCCAAGTATATTTGCGATCCAACATGACACTTAGAATTAGCAGTACAGCTGTTATCACTGTGACTATAACATTCGGCGACTTACCCAGTAATACAGAAGATATACTAATAAGAACACAGATTAAGGGTACATATAGGAGCTTGATCATATTAATGGTCAAATGGAATCACACCTCGTTGACGGTTGGTATCGTCTTTAACAATATTATTCAAATACAATTGTCTCCTATATTACTAGTATTTACAATACAAAATTCCACTATAAATAGCGAAATTTCTCCTTGTATTTCATAAAACTAACAAATACCACTCATTAGAGTTATACTAATTACCATATCCGCTTCCACAGAACGGATAATTTATCACGTTATGCAACAGGAGGCATTTAGTCATGGAATTCCGACTCATTAAAGAAAAAGAACTAAAAGAAGCCGCGCTATTAGCAGAAGAAGTATTTAGTACAAACGGAGAGCGGTTTATGGAATTCTCCTTTCCAACCTTATTTCGTCCGGGTGTGAGCCATTCTTATGCTGCCTTCAATGATCAAGGAAAGATTGTATCCTTCATCGGAATGGTTCCCTTCATTATTCAATCTGGTGATGTACATCTACATGCGTATTCGATCGGTGCGGTCTGTACAGACCCAGCATATCGAGGACAAGGACTTGCAGGCGAGTTATTTACTCTTTGTCAGCAACACGCCAAAGATTCAAGTGCTTCATTGATGTTCATCTCTGGAGATCGCTCTTTATACACTAGAGCAGGTAGTGTAACGTTTGGTAAATCCAATAAATATATACTTGAAGCTCTGACTGCAGAACAACTTAAGATTGATACATCTCATTGGTCATTCTCTGAAATGGAACCCAAGGATATGTTTGCTGTCCATTCCTTAATGATACATAAGACCGCTGGTATTCAATGGGGTCTCTCAGATATTGCCCAATTCATTGGTGCAAGTCCCCTGGCCAATATTCACAAAATGGATCAGCATATCCTTATTGCGAGAACATCGGAACAAGAGATCGTTGGCGTTGCTGTATTCGCTGTACCGAGAAACGACTCTACAAATAGCGTTGGCATGCTTATAGAACAAGCCGGGTTACCCTCTGCTGTAGCAGCACTTCTGTCTAATGCTCTCACTCAGTTCCAACTAACTTCCCTAAGCGTAACATTACCGTGGCAAGATATTGAACTTGCCAATCTTCTTCAAGCTGCCAATACCTCTGTTGAGCGACAAAGTAATGTTGGAACGGTCCTTGTTATCGATGGGGAAGCATTGATTGCTCAATCTGGTTATGGTAAGTCTCATCCCGACAACATCACAATCTCCGTTCTTCCAGATGGATGTTATGAGTTACATACACCACATGGATCATCCGTTATTGGTGGTAATACCGAGCTAGTGTCGCTCTTGTTCGATCCCCATTCAACGATAGAGCAACCAGCAGATACCAAGCTACAGACGATAGCATTACCTTATATGTATGGTTTATATTTCATCTAGAGCAAAATAGGAATATGAGAATTATGTTGCAATTCGCTGAGTCAAAGAGATAGATTTCTTTACTCAGAATTATTATTAGGAAACGAAAGAGAAAGACTCGCAGTATCCTAACTAGGATATGCGAGTCTTTCTCTTCTATTTTTTTGGATCTAATTACTTATCTTTTGGTGGGTATCAGATTATGGATGAAGGAGAAGAATATATTGTATTCCTTGATCATTTACAGGTCCCCGATAATTATATATACAAAGGTAATGAAGCTATTAGTTTCCTACCTAAATCTACGTATTTCGGGAAATTCCCTACTAATCAGGTAGATACCAATGGCCAGATACTTACCAAAAACGAAACAGATAAATGGCGTTAATTACAACAAGATAAATAAATGGGACATCATTACTACTAACAAAGAAATCAGTGTATCTTACAACAAATTAAAACAATTGGTATTTTTAAAATATAAATAATATAAATACTTGTTTACGCCCCAGCTCGTTTCTCAAATCTAGATAGCATATGAATGGAAATAAAGAATAGGTAGCTTCACTATGAGACTACCTATTCTTTATTTTTCTTCCACCCTTACACTTGAGACAAACTTTAAAAATTACAAAACCAATTAACCCACCCGACACGTTTAGTATAAGATCATCTACATCAAAAGTTCCTATTTCAAATAGGACTTGTGCGCACTCCAAACTTAAACTTAAACCAAGTGATAGAAGAAATACGCGTATGAATGTCATTCTTGTAGACATAAGTAGAAGAAAAATACCAAACGGTATGAATAATGCAATATTTCCAACCAAATTGATTAGACCATGGCCCGATAAATGATACATATTTCTGGATATTTCCTTCATCGGACTTAAATTGCCTGATTGCAATCGTTCAATCATATTCTCCGGGTTTCGTAGATTCCTCTGCATTTGACCCCTTAAAAAGTTCACATCCATTGTCCCAAATTTAAATAAGATAACTTTGATTAATACATACATATACCCAGCGAATAGTATCGGTACCATGATGCCATTGATTAATTTCGTTAGTTTCATACCGCACGCTCACCTTCTTGAGATATGTCCATGTTCATCAGGGATATAATGTTACAATGACGCCATCTATATTGTTACCCGATACCTCATAACGACGATCCGTCGGCATGAGTATCATCGTATTCTTAACAATAGGATAATAGGAAATCTCATATTCTTTATGATCTATACTCGTAGTATAGGTTTTTTGTTCTTTCAGGAAATCCAAATATTGTTCCAACGTAAAGTTCTTCTCCTGCATAATCACACTGTGTGGTAATCCCACATAGCGGTAATGCCAAGGTTCATACTGAATGCCTGTGATTGCTGATTTGTTCTTGGGATATCGTAAAATAAACCCATATGTAGAGGCGTGTTTCTGTAACCATTGTCCTTCATCCGCTTGATTCATTGCCATTTTAGTAGATCCAATATCAAGGGATAATCCTACGTTATGTTCGCTATAGCCCGCTGGTAAGGCGTAATCTGCACCCATTTCTTCATAAAGCCGATTCTGATCTTCGTCACCTCGATAACCACTACTTATTAAGAAATGACGTACGCCATCTCGAGCTGCCTTATCGATCATCACTTTGAATTGTTGCACCACACGTCGCGACAATTGAATCGTATTATCTAACAACCCATATCCTTGTACGAGTTCCTTATTCTGAAACAAATTCACCACATCGGGTGTTACACCCATTGGATGTACAGGATACTGACTATTCACTAACAAGAGATCGCCCTGGTAGATATGATCCATTCCAACTTCTATCGAATGATTGTTATCTTGATCTATCTTATCTGGAGCAAGATCTTCTTCTAGCGATTGATTATTGCTCGCCACTTCTGGCTCCTGCTTCATGACTTCAAACCCAAATAGTAAAAGTACAATAACAAGTAAAAAAGCCCACTTCTTCATATTAAGTTCCTCCTTAACCATCCATTCATTAAGAATAAAGGACCTTGTTTAAAAAGAAGTCGGGCAAATATAAAGTTTTTCTTAAATTTATTCCCTCATTGTGGTAATCTCACCTCAAACATAGTACGAATCACACTACTTTGAACGGATATGATTCCGTCATGTTGCTCCACAATATTCTTCGCAATAAGCAAACCCAGACCCGTGCCACCTTCTTGATGCGTTCTGGCTTGATCACCGGTATAAAACATCTCAAAGATATGAGGTAGCTCTTTCTCAGGAATACAATTACCATAATTGATCACTTGAACCACGACATCTCCCCCCTCGAGGTGACAGTTCATATCTACAAACTGCCCGTCCTTTCCATATCGGGTGGCATTGGTCAATAGATTCTCAAATACACGTGCCAATAACTCTCCATCGCCCAAAATATTTACATTTGCAGTCACATTTAATCTAGCGATTAGATTATTCCTCTCAAAGACAGGATATAATTCCTCGTTCAATTGGTGGAGTAGCTCGCTTAGATCGATGGATTGCTTATCAATGGAAATCATCCCGTAGTTCATTCTAGTGATCTCAAATAGTGAATCAATGAGTTTCTCTAACCGCTGAGATTTGGTGAAAGCAATCGTCGAATAATGTTTAACCTGTTCTGTTGTTAACTGATCATCTTGAAGAATCAGATCTAGATAACCTAACACTGAAGTCAATGGCGTACGTAAATCATGTGCTAAATTTAAGACTAACTGATCCTTACTACTCTCTGCAAAATCCCCTCGTACAACCGCTTCTTGTAGCTTTTGACTTGCCAAATTTATGTCTTCTGCAATATCTTTGAACTCATCATTCGATGATATTTGAACACGATTATTAAAGTCACCATTGGCGAGACAATGAATTCCTGTAGAAATTTCCTTGAAATAGGTTGCGTAGGGCTTCGTGAGAAAAAAGAAAAATAGAATCGCAAGTGGAATGAATAGGATCAAAAAGAAATTGAGATCCCCAAAGTTATTTATGACTTGGCGAACTTGAGCTAATGGATCTTCCAACCGAACCTTCACATAATAACGCTGGAGAGCTTTATAGATTATAAAAGTGATCGTACCAGAAAACAACATACTCAACCCTAATAATACGATCATTTTAGATCGAAAACTTCGTATCATGTTAGCCATTGAATGTATATCCAACCCCCCAAATGGTTTTAATCCATTTGTTTTTAGTCTTATCTTCTCCAAGCTTCTTCCGTAGGGTGCGAATATGCACCATGACCGTATTCCCACTTTCAAAGTAGGCTTCGCCCCACACGTGTTCGAATATATTCTCTGCGCTGAATACTTTCCTCGAATGACCGGCAAGTAGATACAGAATATCGAATTCTTTCGGTGTTAAAATAATGTCTTCACCATATAACGTAACCGTGCGTTGTTCAGGATCAATCGTTAATCCCCCGACTTCCAAGATGGATTGCTCCTCTGTTGTCGATGTATTCAACTGCATAGAACGTCGTAGCTGAGCATTCACACGGGCAACCAATTCCATGGGGTTAAAAGGCTTGGTCATATAATCATCGGCCCCCATGACCAGTCCCGTGATCTTATCTAGATCAGACGTTTTGGCACTCAAAAAAATAATGGGCATGTGATACTTTTCTCGAATCTGACGGGTCACTTCGTAACCATCGATTCCTGGCATCATAATGTCTAATATCGCTAAATCAATCGTGTGTGATTGGATAGCTTGAATGGCTTCTCGCCCATCATATACTTTGATAATATGGTAGCCCTCTTTTTCCAAATGTAACGCAATGAGATTCGCAATCTCCGCCTCATCATCCGCTATTAGAATCGTGATACGTTTCATTTCCATCGTGCTCCTTTAAGCAAGTAACTTTAACTATAAGTGTATCCTACTCTAACTATAACAAAAAAAGACTTTCAACCCTATGATCAAGGGTCTAAAAGTCTTTTTAACATCGGCTTATTTAATGATGAATAATCTCATTTGTCCTCCCTTTCCCTTTTAGCGAGTTCTCGAACATATCAATAATCTCCAGGAATCTTTCTGCCTCACGGAACACATGATCCGCAAGTAGGGGATGAATAATGCTCTTAATCTTACATTGATCTATTAGATCACGAGCGGTTTTCTTGAAATCTCGTAATGACTTAACAGATACTCTATTTTGATCCAGAAACTGATCTAATATAGGAACCGTCTGAGATTGAGGTCTCATCGAGTCAATATCCCTCGCTTGGACTAGTAACTGGTCAAAATCATTACTAAAATCTCGGGCTTGCTCAACAAGCTTGCGTTCCGATGGATCTAATAAGTGTCCAATAAACTGGGCATGTTCGCCCATAATTCTCAGGAAGAATACATTCTCATCAATAATTGAATCATATAGTGGTTCTAATTGACCTCTATTTAGCTCTTCTAAGCGATTGCGAAAGTAATTAGCTTCCCTACTCACATGATCGACCAGAAGGGGAAAGTTCGTTTGACCAGGCAGTTTACAATTCAGTATTAAGCCGAGGACTTTTCTTTTGAATGCCCAAATGTGACACACCGCGGAATGTACTTCTTTATTAAATTCTTTAATCGTATTGGGATCCACATCAAGGGTGAAGCAGTGTACCCGCCTTTCAATGTCTTCAAACACGCGATAGAAATGATCTGCTTCTTTCTTAAGTACGGTATCCTCACAACGGAAACCCAACCCTAAAAAAAATGAATGTTCTTTCATAATTCTGGACCAAAAGCTGACTTCATCTAAAGACTGCGCGACAAATCGGTCTGACATTCGTTCCCCTCCCAATTAAGCATTAGTTAAAGCATATGCAAGATGGGCATGTTCTAATGTTAAACCCTATTTAGGAGATGTATGGTATACCAGGTGAGATATGAGGAATCAAACGTATGTTCGATTAATTGTTGACAACTTACATATTGTGGGGTATGTTGAATGGAAATTAAACATTGTAGCGAGCGAAGCACCTCGCAAGATCAGGCGTAACAGCCTTTCTTGAGAGGTGCTTTTTTGTGTTTGCGTTACTATTCTTGTAGATGGGGGTTGAAGTCATTAATGAAGGATGTAAGTAGAAGAGCTCATTGGTGTAGGTTGATTATGATTTTCTGTGTATGGACTGCATTACAAGTAAATGTACCTCAGGTAAGTGCAGCTGATCGTTGGGATACTGCGTTGGCACATGTCGATATCGTTTACGATAATGTTACAACGCTCAAAGGAACCACACTATCAGTAACTCAACATATTCAAGAACAACGTACAAAGAATAATGATGTTTTGAAGCTCTTGAATATAAAAATCAACGCCATAGATGTGGAATGGATAAAAAAACTACAAATAAAATATAATCAGGCCTTACGGGAGCACTCTCCACTATTAGAACGATACACAGGACTAAGTAAACAGGCTACTGCCGCCAAAGAACAAAAAAATAAGAAAATAGCTGATCTTCTCGATCTACAACGCAATAAGATACGTACTTCAGTGGAAGTCGCGCGTGCCGATATTAAAGCAAAGAAAGCAGCGCTCTCAAGTGCGAAGAAGCAACGTGCAAGTAAAGTGAAGATAGTTAAAGATTCCCTAGTTCCTGTACGGAATTTCAAAAAGAAGATTACAGCTGAGAATAAGACGATTACTGCAGCAAAAAAAATCTATTCGGCAGCGGAGAGTAGTTATAGAGTTAGTGTGAAACAAGGTGACGCTGTTACAGCAGCTACTGATATCACACTTATGTATGATCAAATGGTAATTATTCATTCTTCTCTACAGAAGGTATTCGACTGGGAGAAGCAAATTTCACAGACTATTGTGATATCAGAGTCCAAGTTACCGAAGTCGTGAGGAAATTTAATTCCTATGGCAACAGCATAAGAATAAGAGAAATAGAGATCCTTATTCGCGATTAAGCAATATGGATCTCTACCGGTTACATCAAGTTGTTTTGGGCATTATTGTCCTGCATTCATACCAGAATATCTTATAGTCAAAACAAGGTGTCAATCCAAGACTTCTAGCTACCGATATTGATCCCATATTTTCCGGAGAACAATCCCAATACGGAGATATCCCTCTTTGTTTGCATTCATCAATAAATGCTCTAGCTACTGCTGTGCCATATTTATTTCTTTTATATCCTTCTAAAGTCTCTATATCGATAGCATGAGTCTC
Source organism: Paenibacillus antarcticus (assembly GCF_001637225.1). GTDB lineage: Bacteria > Bacillota > Bacilli > Paenibacillales > Paenibacillaceae > Paenibacillus_AQ > Paenibacillus_AQ antarcticus. The sequence continues at coordinate 49,353 of NZ_LVJI01000016.1, read as the reverse complement.
TTTGTCCACAAATGAAGAGAGGCATGCACTCAAGACGTTGTTATTATGCTCCACAATATAGCCAAACCCTACTGGTAAGAAAGTATCTATGGAATTCCAAAAGCGATTAATTTTCTCTTCTAAGAATGAATGATTATCCAATCTCCTAGAATTCAATAAGTTCTCATCTATTCTTCGAATCATAATCTTATCTTCTATGTACTCACAAGCGTCACTATTTCCCTTAAGGGTAAACACATGCTGAATATCACTAGAAATGTCGCGGGTAGTGAAAATCTCTTGGATTGTATCAGCCCATGAATCCGTTTCACCACTGATCTCGACCCAATTCACACCAAGCTCCTGTAGTCTGGGTTCAATATATTGTGTCATATATGCTTCCAGCCCTATCCGAAAAGACTCACTGTGTTCATTTCCAATAATGTGGAAACCTTCCTGACCCTGAATCCATAATAATGCAGCCGTAGGCCTTATTCTATGATCCACGTAGACCCAACCAGGACTATTTCCATTGACCACAGCTCTCACTTCAATATTGTTACACGGGTCGGTGAGATGTTTTATTGTATAAAATTCATGTTTATTTAATTCTGTTATCATAGCTATACCTCCTGATGGACTGCACAGACAAGTTTTCTGAGGCTAGCATGCACCTTAGATCATTAAGCAATCCTTGTTAAACAATCTATCTACTAAGCTCTACACAATATCTTGCTTCCTCTTTGACCCTCTTAAATCCAACCGATCCGTATAGTGACAACGCAGAGTTATTCGTAGTTAATACCATTAATTCAGCAGATTCTAGCCCATTTCCTCTTAAATAGGTCAGCGCTTGTGTCAGCATATATTTCGCAATGCCAGTATTTCTCCATGGTTCACGTACGAAGACATCTTCTATAACTCCTTTATCTTCTTCCCGCCATGCCATTAAGCTACCCACAATCGTATCTACTTCACGCACAACTATCGCTGTCCACAGTGGATTTTGTTTGTATTGTGAGAGTCTTTCCATTCCTAGTGGTGTATCTGGCCAAATCTCTGCTTCTAACTCTAAATACTCACTTTCTTCTTGAGAAGAATCCATTGTCCAAGGTGTACATTGAAGACCATCGCTTATTGATAACTCTATCATAGGCTGCTTAAGATCACGTTCCATTGTGAATAAGCTTTCCTTATGCCTGAAACTCTTCTGCTGAATGAAGAATTGACTATTGGCAATCTCTGACGAATCGTTACCTACACACAGTAATGTTTCGTATTCTTGCGGCAAAGACTCTCCTAACTCAATGGCACGTGAATATAGATAGGGGTAGAGTTGTTCTAATAGATTGAGATCAGCTTCTCTTTCTGGGATGGTCTTTAAATTAAGAAAAATTTCATGTTTGCTGTCAGCAGAACGACTCGACGGAACAATATTGATAATACTCACTTGCCCCTTAGCCACCATTTCCCCTTGTTCAAAAGCACAAAATACATTAACCCAATTATCCGGGTCGCCTACCCACCAAAAGGTAGCATTCTCTCTAGAAGTTACTGAGTTGTACAACTCGCCAAGTAACGGCATGTCACCTTCTTGAAAATTTCGTATTTCAATCTCACCTAACATCTGAAACGATTCCCCCAAAGTAATACCCCTTTCGATACATACCTATTGAAGCGATGGTATATTTTTACTATAACTACAAATAAGGGTATCACATATATAATCTATTTCATAAGTAAAATAAAACTATAATCAATTGTTATCTACTAATTGTTCAAATTCATATTTAAGTTAATCTTCGCTTCAGAATAAAACAAAAACTCATCTACAATTCATTACTGCAAATGAGTTTTCTAATTTAATTATTTTGCTCAAGAAATTGGTGAATTGCCATCATTTCTTGTTTGTTTAGCTCACGAATACGATTAAAAATTGGAATATCTGCGACAGCCTCAAGATTTAAGCTTTCACTAGCAACCTCACTTACTTTGCCCGTTAGCCATCTTTGCACGTCTACGCCTTCGACGATTTCCATGCGTCCTTCATCGTTGATGCCACTTGCATAACAACTAACACAAGGTATCGTTAATTTATACACACCATCATGAAGCCCATCTTCCGATATTACTTTCTTCCCTTTACAGAATGGACATGGATGACTTGCTTTAATCTTATTAATTAAGGTGATAATTTTTTTGTAACCAAACGCTTCATAGACATAAGTCAGTTTTTTGTATTTTCCATTGGTGAAATACTTATCAATAATCGTTTCTCTTGTTTCGGTGATATTCGCAAAATCACAGATGGTAATTCGATTATTTATGCTAATGGATTCGATACTACGAGCTATACTGCCCCAGAATGGTAGGACATTTTGCAAGACCATTTCATAGTGCGCAAAGCTTGCCAGCTCTAGTTCAAGCACTTTCAGAGCGACTTGTATTTCCCTAGGCAATAGAGAGACATCCGCTGTCAAAACCATATCGTCGCCTACAATGACCTTCATTTTTTCTAGTACCTGTAACTTTCCAACGGTTGTTATGACTTGATTAAGAGGCTGTCCAATAATCTCACGAATATCGGTGTCGCCAAATTTCAGCTTTTTATGATGATTTAGTACGGTTCCTTCACAGATTGGACAGGTAATCATTTTTTTCGATTCTTTTATATGCTCTTTAATAATCGATTTCGATATGACCATATAGTTCCCAATGATGTGATTAAATCCTTCCCAAGTCCTCGATGCCTTGCCTGCTTTATCATAGAATGACTTCTCCCAATACCCGTATAAAAAGGTATGCTTTTCTGCTTCTGTCATCTCGTTATAACTTTTGCTTATATCCTGACCGAGCTCATTCTTAATCTCATCAAAGATGAATTGTATTTTTTCAAATTTATAGAATTTTAAAATCTCCATCGCATCTGGATGCAACAATCCATCCCAGAATGGCACGGTTTTATCCTGAATAACAATATCAAAATCAAATTGTTCAATCATCCTGCGCCCCTTGCAGCATGGGCAATGATTGTCTTGATGATAGAAATCGAAGCTATTCGTATCTTTATTGGTAGGATGCGCCGCCACAATATGGTTGATCAATCCACCAATTTCATAGAGAAAAGTATATTGACTATACAAATGTCTTTCCATATCAATGGCGATGACGGGTGCTATTATTTCAGATTCGTATTCACCATAAATCAGACGGGCCATGGACGATAAGCTCTTTAGAATACCACCCTTATAGACGTTTTCCGCATTTTTAAAATAGGAAATCTGATTTTCTTTTAAGTAGTCAATTCCATGTTGTGACTTTCGTGTTGAAGAAATATGCAACGGTGCCATACTATCCGCACTGTTTTCTTGACGATAATAATCATTATGACTAACAACATTAAGGCGCTCCACAGGTGCAAGCTGTCTTTTACCAAAATCAACGATAAAATCAGAGCTTTCCAGCATATACGAATTATGCTCAATCATCATAATTGATACAGACTCATCCTGTAGAATGACCCTAACACTATCAATAAACTGATTCAAAATATTTTGTGATAAACCTTTTGAAGGCTCGTCAAAAATAAAAAGCGTATGTGGGTTTCTTGATCCCCCAAACAGCTCAGAAACTAAATGGACACATTGAAATTCACCAGTCGATAAGGACTGTGTTTTTCTTTCCAACGTCAAATAACCAAGTCCAAGTTTGATCAATAGGCTCAAGCGTTTATGAGCAATGTCTTCATTTGGCAGTTCATCAATAATATCTTCAATTGAACGCTCAAAAATATCATCAATATCTTCACTATATTTTGTGAGTTTTCTTTTAATATCAAGAAAAGTCGCAACAGTTGACCGACTGGTAATCGATTGGTTTCGATCTTGCCCGACGATTACCAGTTTATCTTTAGGATATCGATTCAGAAAATCTTTGGCCATACACTCATTGACGAGTGTAGATTTACCACATCCAGACTCACCCGTAAACGTTACAAGTCTATTGTGAGGAATCTGAATTTCGGCTATTTGGATATTACGACAGTAAAGATCATGAAATTGATAGTATTCTGTTGGCGCTGCCTGATTTCGTTCCCAGCTGATTGGCCCAGGACGTGGTGATTCTTCAACAATTTTCCCACCGTATTTACCACTACCTGGTCCAAAGAACAATTGCTCGTCTGTTGTGTCGAGTACCGTGTCAGAATGATCAATGACCCATATTTGATTCTTATAGCCCAAATGTTTAATCTGTTCCAAAATTTTCAATAATGTCTGGTGATCAAGACCCACGGAGATTTCATCAATTATAATAATTGTATTTTCACTTGAAGACATAAATTCCGCCAAGTAAAGTCGTGTTAATTCCCCACCTGACAATGTGCCCATAATGCGATTTAAGGTTAAGTAACCAATATTCATATTGATTATATTCTGGAGAATATTCTGCTTCGCTTCACTAATATGTAGAACCTCAGCTAATGAGAGAATGGATTCAATACTTAGGTCATTGATATCGGAAATTCGCTGTGCTTTATCATATAATTCGATTTTATATTGTTCAATTTCTTGATTATAGCGACTACCCTTACATTTTTTACATTCGATGTTTTTAGTCGTTCCGCGACCTTTACAATCTGCACACCAACCTAATTCATTATTAAATGAGAAAACTTCCGGAGAAAGATTATATTTTTCGGCAAAAGCAACACGAATCTCTGTAAACACGCCAGTATGTGTACCAATAGTTGAACGCGGATTAGAAGAAATCGATGATCTTCCCAGAAAAAGTACCAGTGGCATTTCTTCCATCTTGATGGCACTGAAATTGGTTTCCATAATATTAGGAAATAAATACTGATATTCAGCCTTTGGCAATAAGGAAACGAGACGCTTCTTGGATTCTTCACCAATGGTTTGGGAAAACGTTGTTTTACCAGATCCAGACAAACCAGCAATTCCTAGCGACTTATCTACGGGTAGTACTGCATCTAATTTATTAATATTGTTCGCAATTAATTGATTTATTTTCATAGTGGTATCCTCTCCATCCTCTTTATATAGCATTGCCATGTTAGCAAAACTTCAAATGAATTTATTGTTTTTTCGAATCAACAAACTCATATTCCTCCATCCCATTAATAATGATGCTATCCGTGTTCCAAAAGAGCGCCCTTCTCATAAATAAAGAGCACAATTCTTACTACAGAATTGCACCCTATTTGAAGAATGGTATATTTGTATGAGAAGATTTATATTAATAATTTACAATTCCGCTAACACTTTTTCGAGCTGACCACCCATGTTCGTCCAAGCATATTTAGCTCCTTCGATGGCTCCTTCGCGGGCTTTGGTTTCTTCACTAAATCCAGTTTGATCGAAATGTAGATGGGTAGTTCCATCTGAACCTTTTTTCAAAGTCCATGTAACCGTAGTGCTTTCCCCGGCACTTACCCAAGTGTAAGATACTGTATGAGGCTCGTCTACTTCGAGCACTTCACTATCTACAATTCCATCCCACCATTCATTTGGCTCAGCCCGGAATTGAAACTTATGTCCTACGATTGGTTTAAAGTCATTTTTCCATATCCATTTCGCAAGCGTATCCGAATCAGTTAAAGCATTCCACACCTGCTCGATTGAACTTGTAAATTGAAAATCTAATGATACATCTGATTTCATTGTTTTTCCTCCAATAATAGATTTAATTTCACAATTCTTTGTTTCCAGAATCCTTCGTAAAAAGATACCCAATCTTGAATTTCTTGGAGCGGAGCGACATTCAACCGATATCTCGTTTCTCTACCAACCTTACGAGTAATTACGAGATCAGCTTCTTTAAGAATAGCCAAATGCTTAGAAACTGCTGTACGACCCATTTGAAAATGAACCGTTATTTCATGTAGGGGTAATTCTTCAACATCTGCCAACATTCGAAGTAATTTGCGCCTTGTTGGATCGGCAACAGCATCATAAACATCCCTTACTTGGCCCTTTTCGGTCAAAATCACCCCCACCTTTTCATTAATATTTCCTGTAATGTCACTGATTATAATCACAATAACCAATAAGACACCTTTTGTTGTCTTATTAATTATAGGACACCAAAAGGTGTCTTGTAAAGTTCACTTATTTGCAGACTCATTCCTTTCTATTGCTCATGGCTTGTAAGCTTCGATTAATCTCATCTCCACTACACCACCCTCTAAATCATAAATTCAGTATATTACTACCCCGTATTACGATTACATGAGTACATTGAAATCCGTAAGAAGACAGACTACGTTGTCGTCAGCATCAAATCCCCAATAAGAAGCATAGAAGCCATCGCCGTAACCAGAACTGAACATAACTACATTAAGTCCGGTATTCTCACATACGATCACACTTCCCCAATTATCCTCATGTTCGCTCAACACATCATCGATTAGGTTGTCATATAGACTGATAAAGTCATCTCCGAGTTCTCGTTGCAATCTAGCTTCCATTTCCTCGAGCTTATGGATCGCCTCTACATCCGCGAAGCATCCTAGCCCCGTATCCACCGGATATCCGTATATGCTTCCATCCTTCAGTTCGTTCACGTTCTGTCCTGGTCTTACAGCCATCTCCCACCGAATGGGTCGTCCATCAGACAATTTCAGTTCAGCTGCAGCGATACGTTCTTCTTCCTCATGCCACCATGCTACGACCGAATACGTACCCGGCTGGATCGTTTGTTCAAAGGGATTGCTATGAGATATGAGAGGATCACAAGCAACTATTTCTCCGGAAACAATTGTTAGCTGTTCTAGCATTTCAGGGCGAAGCATTCCACCTTCTGGTTTGGCTAATTCAAGTAATAGATTCGACATTATCATCATCCTTTCTATTTTGGTTGATTCCATAAGAGAATTCTCTCTATTATCTTACAAGTAGTACATTCATAATTCGGTAGTAATACGTTAATCCCTTGTTTAGTTCTCTCTAATACTAAGAAAATCCTGACGGTTTCGTATATGTCAAAAAACCCGCATTTATATGCGGGTTAGCGTGCTTCTAACGTAAGTTCATTTCTGTACCTGGTTGTAATGAATACAAACCCTTATGTCCTTCAGCAAGCAATCTCGCGACCACAAGATCAGTTTCTTCTTTAGGCGCATGCACCAAAACCGCTTGATTGCTTGGTACTTCATTCAACATCATGCTCACATCGGGTAGACCTTGATGAACTTTATAGCATATGTGCTGCACACTGCATCCCGATGGTAGCGTTCCTTTATTTAATACTTTCCTTCCAAATGAACCTCGTGCCGTATGACCTGTCAAAATAACTGCATGTTTCTCCGAATGTGATAATTGATTATAATACCAACGCGCTCGTGGAGATTCCATCATCCCGTCCCCGGTAAATATTATGCTAGGCATGTCACTTTCCAACAAAGAAATACGTTCCTGATCATCGATCGGAATAACCACTTTGTTGCTATTCAATAGTTCTTCAATCCGCTGTAGAGCCCCTGAACGGAGCCATTCTGACCATTTTCTCATTCGCTCAAGTCCAAGCCAAATCTCTTGTTCTACTATTATTCTGTATTCGGAAAATAGTTCTGACGACCAAATGAGTAATTCCTGACCTCGGCCAAGCGCCGGAACCGGCAATAGCAAGTGACCCCCTGCACCAAGAATACGCTTTGCTGCCTGTGTAAGTTGATCCAGCTTTACTTGCTGTGGGTCGGCCTCCATACCATATGCATTATCAATTATAGACATATCGACTATTGAACTTTTAGGTGAATCCACGCCCAACAATTGGGACTCACGACTGTAGTCCCCGGAGAAGAATACCTTACGTTCCTCCATCTCTAGCAATAACCATACAGAACCAGCAAGATGCCCGCTTCTTCCCCACTTTATTCTCAAGTCCTTACTCAGTTCGAACCATTCATCAGGTAAAGCATAATCCTCAAGATAACGGTACGTCATCACTTCTATATGCTTCTCTTCGTACGGAAGCTCTCCCCCGCGTCTGTTCACATATCTACGCCAACTTTCGAAATAGCTTCCGAGTTGTTCCGAAGTTGCCCTTGTTGTCCATATATCTCCCTTGTATCCATGTTTATATAATAACGGAAGTCCTATGGAATGATCCTCATGTGCATGTGACAAAAAAACAGCGGTTAACTGTGATACTTCATCGGCATCAATAAGCGGGTAAATCCCTACCCCCTCTTTTTTGACACCACAGTCCAACATAATCCGGTTCTGTTCTCCGGAGAAGACATAACAGGAGCGGCCATGTTCGCCCGCTCCACCCCAAACCTTTAGTTTTATCATCAAGCATTCCACTTTCTTTTGGAGCCCAGGCTCTCAATAATTACAAGCATCATGGTGGTGAGCCCTACAGATACGACGGCCATCGCCATGCCCAAGGATACTTGCCCTTGTTCAAATTGAGCAAATATATACGTTGCTGAGGTTTGAACGGACGGTGGCAAAATTAATAGCGAACCCACTAATTCCCGCGAGGCGATGGTGAATGTCATCATCCATCCAGCCATCATACCGGGTACTATTAAGGGCAGCAATACGCGGCGAAAAACATAGTGTGGTTTCCCGCCAAATACTTGTCCCGCTTGAAACAACGAGGGGTCAATCTGGCCAAAGGCGCTTTTTACATATTGCACGGTATATGGAACAAACAAAATGATATACGTCAAAATGACCATACCATATGTGTTGTACAGCGGAATCGGCATCCACGGTGAGTTCCACAGCAGAATCAATCCAACGACCATAACAATTCCCGGCACCGTATTCGGTAATAGACTGAATAAGTCCGTCGTTCTCTCCATACGGGTACGTGATCTCCCAATGACAATAGCAAACCAAGTGCCAAGTATTACGGCAATTGTTGAAGCCGCTAGTGATAGTAGCACACTGTTCATCAGCGATCTCATGCTCGTAGAACCCCAGGTCAGTAATTCCTTGTAATAATCCTGCGTAAAGTTATTCCAAGCAAGTCCTACTCCCCGCAGCTTCATGGTTGAAGCTGCAATGATTGAGAAATAGGGTACCCCAATAGACAGAAGTAACACTAACGTGACAAAGATAACATAAATCCATGTCCCTCGGCCTTGTGAATGCAAGGAAGAACGACGCATCCCCTTACCACCTACTAAACTATAAGTGAATCGTCGGCTTAGAACCGACTGCGCATACCAAATCAGCAAACATGCCGTAAGTAGCACGGAGGCTAGCGATGTCGCCTTGCCAAAATCAATCGGCCAGCTAGATATATATTTGTGAATCTCCGAGGTCATTACTTCATACCCAATACGTTTTCCGAACGTGACGGGCGTTCCGAACTCGGCGATCGTTTTAACGAAGATGAGCATAGCTCCCATTCCGTACGCAGAGAGCAATAACGGTGCAATGATACGCCGAAACCTATATGTGAAAGGCGCGCCAAGCACAGCTCCCGCTTCTTCAAGGCTACCGCCTATCCGCTCAAGCGCTCCTCGCAGTAGCAAGTACAGAAATGGGAACAAGTGTAGACTCATAATCGTGACCATGCCTCCAAAGGTGAAGAAGACCGGTGTCACTGATGCAAGCCCAGGTACAAGTTGCTCCAGATACCCGTTCTTTTGCATAAACAGAATCCAACCCATAGACCCAATATAAGGTGGTGTCATGAAGGGGATCAAAAAGACGATATCTAGCCAGCGCCACCGAGCAAGCCGGGTATTCACCATGATCCAAGCGAGGGGTAGTGCGAGTATGGTTGTACCTGCTATAACGCAAATCCCTAGCCAGATTGAGCCAAGTAGAACTTTGATGAGCTCAGCATCGGCCAAAGTACGCAACGGTGCTGCCCACTGCAGCTCCCCATCCCGATATACGCTTTGAATAAATATTTCAACTAAAGGGACAACAATCATTATCGTCAGTACAAGTAAAGCTAGGGCAATCGACCATGCTCGAATGTGTCGCAAAGATGAAGAGTTTCTCATGATTATTTAAATAGTTTCGTGAACTTATCCGTCACATCTGCTCCATTTTCATTCATCCATACCCAATCAGCTTTGAGTAGCGGAATCTCATCTAGATTGGCACGATTCTCAGCCTTAATATCTGTACGACCTGGGAGGAGGGCCGCATTGGATACCAGCTTCTGGGCTTCATCTGATAGTAGATAGTCAATGAACGATTTAGCATTCTCTTCATGCTTGGTTGATTTCATAATCGCTGCGGGACGTGGACTAATCACTGTACCTTCCTTCGGATACACGATATCAACCGGTTCTCCCTTTGCTTTTGCTTTATATGTCATGTAGTCAACCGCAGCAACTACCATGCTTTTAGCACCGGTGATAACTGGATCCAGTGCTTCCTGATTGGCTCCTGCAACAGCTACGTCGTTATTATTAAATTGCTCGAACAAGGACCAGCCACTCTCTCCTTTGTCACTGAGATAACCTGTTATGAAATCAAGCGCCGAACCCGATAACGAAGGATCAGGAATGTTGATTTGTCCCTTGTATTCTGGCTTAGTTAAGTCTTCCCAAGAAGTCGGCGGTGTTGTAACAAGCTTTGTATTATAAGCAATACCTAGAGCAGAAGCACTACTGCTGAAATAGTTCCCTTCTTTATCTGACCAATCAGGGTTAAGCTTGTCTGCATTGTGGGCTTCCGGGTAAGGTAGTGTCAGCCCATCGTTCTTCAACCCTTGTGCAGAAGGTAGTGATGCTAGAATCACAACGTCAACAACTGGGTTGGATTTCTCTGCCTCCATACGAGCTAGAATTTTACCTGTTGTTCCTTGGAACATTTCGACCTTCACCCCTGTTTGGGCTTCATATCCTTCAATTATCTTGTAAGCGAGACCTTCTGGTCCCGCACTATATACAACGAGCTTTTGATCGGCAGCTTGGGTGTTTGTCACGCTGTTATTCGCTGAAGGCGAAGCCTCCTTGGCAGTTGAATTAGAATTAGAATTAGAATTAGTGCCGCAGCCTGCCAACGTTAAACCTAGTGCCAGAGCCAATGTAAGTGACGTTCCCTTGTTCCATCCTGTCTTATTCGTCGTGAAATTATTCATAATTTAATCTCTCCCTTTATTTAGATTCGTTCAAGTGATGAAGGCGATGATGCGGTAAATAAACCTCAGTCTTCGTACCTACAGCCAGTCGAGTATGGTGATAAGCAGTCCATTGCTCCCCATACGCCTCCGCTTTGACTCTGAATTCATATCGCTCTCCTACGTAGCTGACATGTGTAATCTCTACTACAAAAGAGTGGCAATCTTCTCCTGTCCGATCCCATAACAGGTGCTCTGGACGGAACATCGTGTGGTCTGGCACAAGCCAGTTCGATTTGCCGATAAAGCGTGCAACAAAGGCATCTGAAGGTTCACCATAAACCTCTTCCGGTGTTCCTGATTGTAAGATTCGACCACTATTCATAACCACCACTTCATCAGACATGGACATCGCCTCAATCTGATCATGTGTGACATACAGAGCTGTAAGCCCCAAATCACGAACCAATGACATCATTTCCACACGCATGTCTTCACGTAGTACGGCATCCAATGCACTTAGCGGTTCATCGAACAACACAAGACGTGGTGTTATAGCAACAGCGCGTGCAAAAGCTACACGTTGCTGCTGTCCACCAGACAGTTGGTGAGGGTATCTATCATGCATCCCTGTCAACTTAACCTTGTCCAACGCTTCCATCACGGTTTCACGTATTCTTGAAGTACGCTTACCCGCTCGAAGGCCAAAGGCAACATTTTCGAATACCGTCATATGCGGCCACAATGCAAAATCTTGAAATACCATGCCGAAGCCACGTTGGTGTGTCGGTACCACCTTCTTACTTGCCCCCGAAAAGATCACCTCTTCCCCCATCGAGATCGTACCCATATCCGGTGTTTCTAACCCTGCAATCATGCGCAGAATTGTTGTTTTCCCACAGCCTGAAGGACCTAGTAGTGTCGTAAAGCTTCCCTGACGTACAGTCAAATTCGTTGGATGCAAGGCAATAGTTCCACCAAAGGCTTTACCAAGCCCTCGTATGTTCAAATCCATATGATTACCATCCTTGTATGCTTTGGCTTTATGTATTGAATCTTTACTTACATTTATTAGTCTAGCTGTGAAGTACAATACCCGTGTTAAATGAATGTAAAGGTACAATTAATTATTTCAATGAATACTGTTAACATTTATAGATAGAATCTATAGATAAGACACAACATCGAAAGTGAGCTATGATGATGAACCTGAATCTATTAAAATTACGCATTGTGGAGTTGCTCGAAAAGCATAAGAAAATCACATCTGTCGCAGACATCCTTGAATTAAAACAACCAACCGTCACCTTTCATATGAAAAACATGGAACGCGACTACGGAGTCAAACTGTTCGAAGCGCGAATGGGTAGAATCATTCTGACAGATGCGGGCTATGCCCTGCTCCATTATGCCGTCAAAATCAATGCGCTCGCTGCCGAAGCGGAGCGTGTCGTCTTGGAGTTCGACACGCTCCGTAGGGGGAGTATCCGTATCGGAGCTAGTTATGTTCCTGCTACTTATGTACTTCCCGCTGTGTTACATCGATTTGGTAAGGAATATCCGGGAATCCAGATGTCCCTATTTGTCAAAACCGCTCCCGTCGTAAATGATATGCTAGAACGTCATGAAATCGATATCGGCATTATCTCAACCGAACCATTCGCAGCTCCTGCATTGCTTGCTCAAGCAATATGTAAAGACGAATTGGTGCTCATTTATGCTCCAACTCATTCCATAGCCTTCCTAGAAAATGTAACACCTGAACTGATTACCTCTGCATCCTTTGTTCTTCATGGCAAAGAATCCAGCACCCGAAGAATGACAGATACATGGCTAGAAAACCACGCACAGCGTCTACCTTCTTATTTGGAGCTAGATTCCCTTGAAGCTATTAAACAAGCGGTTATACTTGGAACGCATGTATCCTTCGTATCCCGAATGGCCGTCCATAGCGAGGTTCAGCGCGGACTGCTCCAAATGCGCCCCATCCCCGGTAACCTGATAGACCGCTATGTTTATGCCGTGACGAATAAAGAACGCCATCGCTCTGAATTGATTAATCAATTCAGCAACTATTTGTTCTAATCAAGTAGACACAACTTATGCTTTTTTATATGCTCAAAAAGAAAACCCCACGTTATGCCATGCTTCGCATAACGTGGGACTCCCTGGATCTACTATTGATTCTTCAATCGAATAACGGTCAACTCAGGTTTTTCGAATAAGCGTATAGGCAATCGGGTTGTCCCGATTCCTCGATTCACATACAGCGTCAGAGGTCTGATCTTGCCTTCAAGTGAATACAATCCTTCAATATATTTATTACCTAATGACGTTGTAATCAGTGGTTTCAAGAACGGGATACGAACTTGCCCGCCATGACTATGTCCGGAGAGCTGTAGGTCAACCGGATAATCGGTGAATCGGTCAGAAACATCAGGTTGATGCACGAGCAGTAGATTGAAATCCTGAGGACGGAGAGATTGAAGCGTACTTTCAATCATCGGTCTGCCCAACAAGAAATCGTCAAGCCCAGTTATGGTCAGCCTTTCACCGTTAGCAGATGTAATGGTGTGAACCTCATTCACGAGTACCATAAACCCAGCTTCCTCCATGTACTCCTTGTATACTCGGCTCCCTCCCCCTCCTCTATCGTGATTACCATATACAGCATATTTACCAAGGGGAGCTTCTATCTTCGCTAACACCTTTTGGGCTAACTTTCTATTCTCAGAACCGTACTCTGCGTAATTATCGAATAGATCACCTGTAAATACCACCATATCGGGTTTAAGAATATTCATCCGATCAACTAACGATTGAAGCTGATCAACTGAATAATCGGGACCTAAGTGCGTGTCCGAGAATTGAATGATCGTCTTGCCATCAAATGACTTCTGAACGTATTTATTCTCAATCTCGATTCGCGTCACGGACAGCGCCTTCGGCTCAATCTCTGTGGCATAGAACCCGTTTGCTAAGATAAAGAGGATGTTCGTGCATAATCCAATCAGGATCATTCTCACAATCTATGACCAAGGCCTTTCTTTATCGCATTCCAAATCGGATTGTCCGATGTTGCTGGAATGTAAGTCTCCCCTTTATCTCTCGCATCCCAGTATTTGTAACTTAACTTTTCACTCCCAAATTCGTAATCCATCCCATCCCAAGTATCTTCGCGAAATGCGTAGAATGACCAGTGCCAACCCTGTTCATCAAATAGAGAAATAAGATCACTCATGTATAGATCTGCCCCCTTGACCATTCGATTCGTTCCGAATTCTGACGCTATAATCCGATTCGCAGGAATATTATTATCGGTTGCCCACTTCACAACGGGTTCCATGAATTGTTTAAGAGCTTGCTTATCAAACTTCATTTCTTTCTCGTCATTTCCAACTTTTACCATTCCCGGATAAGAGTAAGTGAATCCCTTATTCTTATTTTGGCTAGTCAATTCATACGGCTCATACATATGGAACGCGTATAGCACGTTAGGATCATCAATCGGTTTCAAATAACTGAATGCCCACGGTGTTGCATAGAGTCCAGAATCAATAATAATCGGTGTCGTCGTATCAACTGACCTAACCCCTGTGATCATTGCATCATAGAGGACATTTAAATCTGCTGAAGTATTCTCTACTTTCTTGTACCAAGCAGTGTAATCCTGTGTCCAGAAGTCATTAAAGCCCGTTGCTGTCTCTGGGTGTGGCTCATTAATAAGATTGTAGCCAATAATAGCAGGGTGATTCTTCAATCGAGTGGCAAGATCCCTCCAGAAAAGGGCTGCTTGACTATGATAGTCACGCTCTTGCCATATGCGATCATCATTCTTCTGCCCGTTAAACTGCCTCCATCGATCTCCAGGTAGGCTAAGTACGGTTAAGATGACCTTCATGCCTTTGGCTTCAGCTGCATCTAAATCTGCTAAGAGTCTTGCGAAATCCTCTTCCACGATGCCTTCATAGCTATCCGCGCTACCCATCAGAAATTCTTCATTAGGTTTGGTATCTGATTTATCGTTAAACAAGAAATCTCGATCCTTGCCCCACTTGTCAGGTGCTAGCCGAATAAACTCGATTCCCTGTTCCTTAGCTGCTGCGTAATTGTCTGGTAACGATGTGGAATTCATGAAATTAGAGCCTTTTCGCTGTTCATTCCAATAATCCATCTTCCATGCATTGATATCTACTTTCTCAATTTGGCTACTATTCTGTTCTTTCTCTTCTAAAGGTACAGCTGCGTTGGTACTGCATCCTGCAACAAGTGCTAGAATGGTCGATATAAGTACACTATTTCTTATGATTGACCATCTATCTTTTTTTCTTAACTGCTTCATTGTGTGAATCACCTCGAAAATAAGCATATTCTATCTATGTTACGCCAATATGACAAACAAAAAAGAAACGGATACTCGTCCCTCAAGGACGCATATCCGTTTCTCCATTATTCTGTCCCACAGCCAAGGAGAAATAAAATGAAATCTCTTGGTCCTCTGTATGAATTCCATGAGGCGCCTCATGTTTATCCAAGATAACTTGCACGATGGACAGTCCCAACCCCGATCCACTAAGCTGCTTATTCCTTGAGTGATCTAGTACGAAGAAAGGCTGCCATATGTGATTCACATCCTGTTCATCCAACGTTCGAATGCCATTTCGAATGGTGAATACCAACCGTTCTCTTTCGTTCATTAGTGATATATCTATCTGTGGCCCACTGGCATATTTCAGTGCATTGGTTATGAAATTATCTAGAACGATCCTGATCTTCTGTTGATCTCCTCGAACAATAGGATGATGAAGTTGGTTATCATCTACCTGAATGATCTTCTGCTCTTTCTGTATTGCCACTTCCAAATTATCTAGCACATCACCAAGTAACGCTTTGAAATCAAAATGTTCCACCTCATAAATCTCATTCTGAAGCTTGGCTAAGTGCAATAACTTGTCCACTAACTGGGACATTTCATCGGTTTTCTTATCAATAACACTTAGGAATGTCCCGTCGTCCATTTCGTCTCTAATGCCTGAGGAATAAGCTTTTATTAGAGCAATCGGTGTTTTTAACTCATGAGAAATATCGGAAATAAAGTTCCGTAAGTTCTGATTCTTCTCTTCCAGAGCTAAATGTGCTTCCTCCAGTTTGTTGCTCATCCGATTAATGCTTGCCGCCAACAGTTCAATCTCATCACCTGTCTTAATGTTCGTTGTACGGAACTTCAGATTGGAGATATCTTCGGCGTTATTTGCCAACTCTTTAATTGGACGAATGATTTGTCTGGCGATCAGCCACGCTAACCCAAGCGTTAAGAACATCGTGCTTATGGCAATATACAAATTGAACTTATTAACTGCTCGAATCGACTGATCTGTATGTGCAATGGAGTCCCCGACGACGAAGACCGTATTGTCCTTTGCAAAGATCGTGACAAGAAAGCTGGTGTTAAGCTTCTTCTGACTATACAAATTGTATACCGTCTTCCCATGTTCAAGATCTTGAATACTCTCTTCCATGACCCAAAATTTCGCAAGCGTAATACCTTTCCTATTCAATTCAGTTCGAATAATATCATTCAAAACATTCGGATTAGTCACAAATTCTGTACTTACAATCGTTACATTATACTGCTGTTCCAGCTCCCCCTCGGTTTGGATGAGGGATTCTACCGTTTCGTTGCTCATAAAGTTAGTCAGTTGCGCTAAATTCACCTTTTGCTGATACAGAATATATTTTGGCAGAAAAAATGTATTCACTAAAAATGAGACCGCAAACACCAAACACATCATGCATGCAATCCGCCAAAATAACTTACGACTCAGCTTACTCATGCGGAATTTCCAGACTATATCCACTGCCTCGGTATGTCTTAATTAACCCTTCTCCCACTTTCTCCCTAAGTCTTCGAATATGGGTATCCACTGTTCTTTCTTCTCCGATATAATCGAATCCCCATACTTGATCCAGTAACACTTTTCTGCTCAATATATGCCCTTTGTGTTCAAGTAGGCACTTCATCAAATGGAATTCCTTATTCGTAACTTCTAGATCCAATCCATCCCGATAGATCTTTCCGCCTGGCATATTTACTCGCAACCCCCCGAACGTGATATCTTCCTCTATATGGAGTAGTTTCTTGGCTCTTAGAATCAAGATACGAGGTACAAAAGGTTTGCGTACGTAATCGTCAGCCCCTATCTCTAGCGCCTTCAATTCATCTTCCTGTTCGCCTTTTGCGGTTAACATCAACACTTTGGAGAACTGCTGCTTCTTTAATTGTTTGCATACTTCGATACCACTCACTTTGGGCATCATCCAATCGAGTATCGCCAAATCTATTTTGTGGTTCATACCAATATCCAGGGCTTCTTCTCCGTCGTGGGCAGTGAATATTTGAAACCCTCCTTTTTTAAAATAAGCGACTAAGATTCTAAGCATGTCCGGATCGTCATCTGCAATTAGTATGTTCATGGTATACTCCTTAACAAAAGATTAGGGGACAGACAAATTATAATCAATTTGACCTGCCCCTGTATGATCATACATTTAACTCTTCTGAACTGCAAAAAGTAGTAGTTATTATGATTTCTTTAATATCTGTTGAAGCGCAGTATCCAATGTACTAAATCTAAATTTATAGCCTTCCCTTTCCAACCTCTCTGGTATAACCCATCGACTCTTCAGAATCAATTCCGTTTCTGTCTTAATGATGACTGAACCCAATTCAAGCAGCCATTTAGGAGATGGTAATCCTACTTTCACATTCATCACCTGTCGCAAATGACTCATTAACTCCCGATTGGTGACTGGATTAGGAGCAGAACAATTAAATACGCCGCTTAATTCCTCGTGGTCTTTAAGAAAGAGCATAATTTGATATACATCTTCGATATGAATCCAACTGAATCGTTGAGTACCCGGCCCTTGAGGACCTCCAAGTCCAAATCGAACGAGGTTTTTGAAAGGCGTCATAACCCCACCATTCTCACCTAATACAATAGCGATTCTTAAGGCAACTTTTCTCGTGCTAGGTAAGTCAAAAGAAAAGAGTGCATTCTCCCACGCTTTGGCTACGTCAACGGAGAACCCTGATCCAATCTCTCCATTGTCCTCTGTCATCGGCCGATCCTCAGCATGTCTATAAATCGTCGCTGTACTCGAATTGATCCATAGTGTTGGTGGGTTATCGCATGCTAATATGGCGTTGCCAAGGATGTTGGTTGTCTCTGTTCTTGATTTCATAATCTCTTGCTTATTCTTTGCATTGTAACGGCAGTCTACTGACTTCCCTGCAAGATTAATGAGTAGCTCCGAATGATTTATAGCTTCTACGATCTCCGTATTATTATTCCAAGAAATATGACCTACTTGTCTTGAAATGATCTTCACGTCATAGCCAAGATTATTGAACTTCTCCTCTAAGTATTGTCCAATAAAGCCCGTACCTCCAGCTAAAACAACCTTGCTCTTCATGTGATCAACTCATTTCTTTTTTAAATCGTAATGTTATTGATGAATGGGTCTATCAATCATAACCACCCTCTGCTTGGGGTAATTCTTTATAAGCGTCTTTATCCGCCACTATATCTTGAATGAATGTTCGCAATTCCAATAGTTCTTGCGCATCGCTTGTAACGTCACAATATTCTTCTGACCAAGTAAGTTCTTTAGTTACTCCATTCACACTAATTTTCCAACGGTCTTTACTAAATGGTTTTTTACCGCAATTCTGGTTAGTTGGGACTAAGTCTTTCGTACCCATGATGTTTATCTCTCTCATCTTCTCATAAATGATTCGCATCTCATCCACAGTAAAAGTCATGTTCGCCGTTGCAGTGCCGTTTATTACCAAATCTTTCACAACCGTATCTTGATAGGTATTAATTTCATTCTTAGTCACTTCTCCATAACCAAAACTAACCATGAAATCGAAATCTGCGGGTAATGATTGCGGCATTGTATTTGTATTTATCTTTACGTCCTTACTACAACCTGTAATTATTAATAATAGTACAAATAACAATGAACATAAGCGCCCCACTCCAACACCTCCAGTTATTACCATTATAAATATAGACGAACAATCCCCTTATTTGTTGCATATAACTCTCTTTAGATGAGAAAAAAGACTGCCATGATGCTGGCAGCCTAATATCTATATATATTGCATTATCCTATTGGTTAACTGAAGAGCATTTATGCAACGCTAAAGCCTTCCCGCAGTGTCTCCATCGTCATTCGATCAATAAATCTGCTATACTTCTCTTTCTTTTTCCCCAATTCTTGAAATTGTGCAATTAATTGCGTGACGATCGGTACAAGCTGTTCTTCCGTAATGCCAGACAGGAGTCTCTGTGCTAATTTAGCCTTCAAGCCTTTGGATTCCCCACCTACATAGATATCGAAGGTATCCCGCATTTTAACGACTGCAATATCCTTAATCAAGGGCTCACTTGTCCCAAGTGCGCATCCTGCATATCCAATCTTTAAAGGATGGGGTACCTCATGACCTGCAATAGCTTCGTCTAAGACTTTAGCTATTTCTAGTCCGGCATCCTCGGCACCCTTACAGAAATTACAAGCGATTAAGCTCTTAGTGAAGAATCCCGCGGGATGAATCTGAAGGCCAACTTCTCTGAGTGCATCTTGCACTTCGGTTATACGCTCTTCTTGCATCTCCACGTATAGTTGCTTGAACGTCGTCATTTCAATGTTGGCATCCTCACCAACTACTGCTCCTAGAATGGCCAGTTGCTCAGGTTTAAATAGGGTACCTCCCACCTCAAATCCAGGTGTTACGGCAAATTTTTTCAAGCCCAATGGACTCACTCTCCCATCTAACACATCTAACTTCCTTCTAGACTACATCGTATCCTTGTTCTTCAATTGCTTCTTTTATAGCTTCTAGTGTCAACTTCTTCTCGTCATAGGAAACAGCTACAGACTTGTCTTTCAAATCTACTTTTCCGGTAGCACCTAGTGTTTTCATAGCACTTTCAACGGAATTGACACAGTGTCCACAAGACATACCTTCTACTTTTAATGTTACGTTTGTCATAATAATCATTCTCCTTTTTGAACTCTCATTTTTAATATAATTGTATTGTTATTTCATTAGCTTCTGATGGTCTATTACCTAAACCTTCATCCGCTGAAGACGAAGTGCATTCAACACAACGGACACGGAACTCAGTGCCATAGCTGCTCCCGCAACCCAAGGTGCTAATAGCCCAAGTGCCGCAATTGGAATACCTAACGTATTATAACCAAGTGCCCAGAACAAGTTCTGTCGGATATTAGTCATCGTCTTGCGGCTCATGTATATCGCATCTGGGATGCTGTTCAAATCGCCACGCATCAAGGTTACATCCGCCGCTTCCATCGCGACATCCGTTCCCGTTCCGATAGCCATTCCGATATCCGCCATAGCTAGTGCTGGTGCATCATTGATGCCATCCCCAACCATTGCTACTTTCTTACCTTGCGCTTGTAGCTTCTTCACTTCTTCAGCTTTGCCTTCTGGAAGTACTTCGGCCCGAACGTGCTCAATTCCTACTTCTTTAGCGATTGCCATGGCTGTGCGTTCGTTGTCACCTGTAATCATAATGACCTCGATGCCCATTTGTTTCAAGCGAGTAACTGCCTCTTTGGACGTTTCTTTGATCGTATCGGCAACTGCAACCAATCCAGCATACTGACCGTCAACCGCGATCAGCATCGCTGTCTTACCATCCAACTCCATCTGCGTCATACGCTCTAAAGCGTGCTCCACTTGAACGTTGAATCTAGCCATCAGCTTGCGCGTCCCTGCTAGAACTTCCTTGCCTTCAACGACTGCACGAATTCCGAACCCTGGAATGGCTTCGAATTGTTCCGTTGCAGGAATCTCGATGCCTTTGGCTACAATTCCAGATACAATCGCTTCTGCTAGTGGATGCTCTGAGTCCTTCTCAGCAGCACCAACAAAGCGGAGGAACGTACCTTCGTCGATATTATTTTCAACTAGGACATCTGTAAGTACTGGTTTACCATTAGTAACGGTACCCGTTTTATCTAGAATGATGGTATCAATCTTATGTGTGGATTCCAGATGTTCCCCACCTTTAAATAATACCCCAAGTTCAGCTGCACGACCCGATCCCGCCATAATGGATGTAGGTGTCGCAAGTCCAAGCGCACATGGGCAGGCAATAACCAGAATAGCAATTGCTTTTTCCAATGCATTTGCGAACTCCCCAGGTGTGACCCAGAAGAACCACACGACGAAAGCCAAGACGGCTATCCCTACTACGATTGGAACGAATATACCAGAAATCACATCAGCTACACGTTGAATAGGAGCTTTCGAGCCTTGTGCTTCTTCTACGACTTTAATAATCTGCGCAAGCGCCGTTTCCTTACCGACCTTGGTCGCTTTTACTTTCAATCTACCGTTCTTATTAATCGTAGCGCCAATAACGTTGTCTCCTGCCTTCTTATCGACAGGAATACTCTCTCCCGTCAGCATAGACTCATCTACAGCTGAAGTTCCTTCAAGCACTTCACCATCCACCGGAATCTTCTCACCCGGTTTCACAACCACCACATCACCTGCGAGCACTTCTTCGACTGGGATCGTTATTTCCTGCCCGTCACGGATGACCAACGCTGTCTTCGCTTGCAGACCCATCAGCGTTTTGATCGCTTCAGACGTACGACCTTTGGCTAATGACTCAAACAACTTGCCGAGAATGACCAATGTAATCAACACGGCACTTGTTTCGTAGTACATCGCTGGACCATGATGAATACTTCCGCCATTCAAAGCCCATTCAATGGTTAAGTAGAGACTATAGAAGTAGGCCGCGGACGTTCCAAGCGAGATAAGTACATCCATATTACCGCTTTTGTTACGAAGGGATTTATATGCCCCGACGTAGAACTGCTTACCGATGTAGAATTGAACAGGTGTCGCAAGTGCTAGCTGGAACCAAGGATTCATGAATAAATCTGGCATCCAGATCCAAGATAAGAAGGAAAAGTGACTGACCATAGACCATAGTAACGGCAGGGAAAGAATCGCAGAAATTAGCAACTTACGCTTTTGCGCACTTATCGCTTTCTCTCGATGTTCCGAAGGATCTCCATCTTCTTGCTTGGTAACCGCTTTGTAACCCAGCTTTTCTACTCGCTGTTGAATGTCGGTAATGGATACATCCAACTTGTTGTATTCCACTCGGGCTGTCTCCATCGCGAAGTTAACGACGGCGTTTGTGACACCAGGCGTTTTGTTCAGTACTTTTTCAATCTTAACCGCACAAGCGGCACAGAACATACCTACGAGATCTAAATCAACGACTTCTTTCGCCACACCGTAACCGAGCTTCTGAACATTCTGTTCCATTTGCGTAACCTTGATCTTACTTGGATCGTATGTTACGGTTGCGCGTTCCATTGCAAAGTTCACATTTGCTTCTGTTACGCCATCCAATTTATTCAGACCCTTTTCGATTCGATTAGCACAAGCAGCACACGTCATGCCTGTAATATCTAAAGATGTTTGCTCTGTTTTTAACTGGGTTGTTTCCATGATGCACACCTCATTTTCTATATCGAATATGATCGATTAATCTATAGCCGATTGCCATTATCGACGTATTCAGGTCATACCTAAAGTCGTTTGTTTAACTTCTTAATATTAGTATACCCCCCTACCCTATAATGTGTCAATACTTAGATGTATTATTTCCTCGATTACCATATTAAATTCCATACAAAAAAAAGGATTCTTACGAATCCTTCATTCATCACTTATTTCATTAGTTTATTAATCGTCTTCAACAGTTCATCAATCACTTCATCATCGCCTTCTTGGATACGATCCATGACACAGCTCTTCATATGGTGTTCAAGAAGTAGCTTTCCTACACCATTTAAGGCCGACTGGACCGAAGAAATCTGATTCAGAACGTCATCGCAATAGGTATCCTTTTCGATCAATCCCTTAACGCCACGAATTTGACCCTCAATCCGGTTAAGCCTGCTAATGATATTACTTTTTGTTTTATCGGAATGGTGACTTTTTCTCCCATCGGTGCCGCATGACTCATGTGACGTAGACTCGTGAATTTGTTCCTCCATACGGATCACTCCTTCTCTTCTTATATCCATTGTAACAATAGCCCCCCACCCTATACAACTCCCGTTAGGTAATTTACTTATCACTGTTTATGCATATGCAAGAAAAAAGAGTAGATACTGTTATCCGGTACTAACTTTCTGGCGATATCACGGTTTCTACATTATTGTTATTCTTAACTACCTGTCCCTTCATAATACCTAGAAGTAGTAGAACCAGAGATCATTCCGAAGAAGATGCCATTTGAGACAAGCAAGAATAACCCACGCCTACCGTAATCTGTTGATTATCAATACGTAATCGCTTTATCAACTTATTCAGTAACAAATTCTAGCACTTCATTAGGATGATTAAACAAATGTTTAGCATCGATTCCATGATTTTTCTTAGCACCCCATACAGCTAATCCAAACGATACCCCCGCATCTCTGGCACATTGATAATCATATGTCGTATCTCCGATGTAAATAGAGCTACTTGGGTCTGCACCCGAAATCTCTAGAAACTTCTGAATCGGTTCTGGATTCGGCTTATGTAATACAGTATCATCCGCGCACACGACAAAAGATAGATATTTCATCAAGCCAAAAGGCATGAAGTCATCTTCTAATTCAATCTTAGTCTTTGATGTTACAATTCCGATTTGAATATTTCGTTCATGAAGTGTGCTTAGCAATTCTCTGATTCCTGAGAAGACACTGATGGAGTCCATGAACTCCTTCATATACACATTCCAAAGAATATCTCCCTTTTCAGTATCTTCTATACCTAATAAGGGTAATGAGCTAGAACCTGGAATTCCCCATACGAATTCTAATTCCTCAACTTCCTTTGTTATGTTGTATTCTATCGCTAGCATTTTCTGAAGTGATTTGAGTACCGCTTTTTCTGTGTCTATTAATGTCCCATCAACATCCAAAATAATGGTGTTATACATATAACCCGCTCCTTATGACTTGATTTATTGATATTTACCACTTTAACTCGGGAATATTTCCAAAATTCATACCATAAACGCCTACCAAGAAATATACAAGAACACATATAAGAATAATAACAGCAAACCTTATATAATAATTTCTACTACTTCTTGCTTTCATTTCTAGTACCATTAATCTATCTTTAATTTTCTCGATTTCCTTTTCAGTATCCATAACGAGACTACCTCTTTTCAAATATTATGATCATTAGCAGACAAGTGAAATAATTTCTTCTGCACTCTCATGAGGAGTCTTATCTTTGGTATAAATAATATGCTTAGCCAGTATATAATTAGATTCATGCTCTACAAAATGAGTGTTGATGTCGAGGCTTTCTCTTTCATTTAGAATTCTTAGTGACTCAGCCTGATCTTGAGAAGGTAAAATTAAGAATATGTTCTTCTCATCTTGTAATACATGCTCTATGATCGAGAATAGTGTTGGATCTTCATATACAGAATGTCCACCACCGAAATCTATGACATGATCTTTGTATTCCTGAACAATCCTCACAACAGCATGCGCTTCAAAAGGCTTCCAATACTTATAGACACCTTCAAAACCAAAGTTACTTCTAATGACTCTTTCTTTATCCTTGCTATATCCTAGTTCCTCATAAAATTTCCATCGTACATCATCCACACAACATCGAGGACGTCCTAATTGTTGCGATAAAATGTCTGCTAACGTTGACTTACCTGTTCCAACTGGACCAATTAGAATGATATTAGACATGATTATCTCTCCCTTCTTGTCAAATCCGAGAAATTCTAAGGTGCCCCTCCGATCCCTAGATTCTATATAAAATCCTTTAATTGGAATATAACATTCGTTTTACCTTTTCAATCCATCGTCCTTCTGTGTCCGCGATTAATGTATTCCAAGAGAGTTCCTTGGCAGGTTCCATATTCTTGTTCTGATCATCTATGTACATCACCTGTAGCACCGGGTTCAATTTAGCATTAACGATTGTATAGACCTCAGGATCTGGTTTGCACAATCCAACTGAACTTGATATTGTAATGCTCTTGATATAGGGTCGTATAGGTTCTAGCAAGGGATCTAGCCATTCTCTACGATGATTACTAAGAAGATGAATGTCGGCTACTTCACTCCAACAAGGAATATCATCGAATGCTGGTAAAGTCCTCAAGTGTTTATACAACATAGATTGGGCTTCATGGATTTCAAGCGATGGACATTGTCTAATTATCCATTCCCAAAACGCTTCCTCACTTATCTTTCCCGTCCAAAGTAACTCGCGTATTTCATGCTTAAATTGATTATGTAAGAACTCATAAGAAACGCCCGCTAATGCAGACATCTCCACCCAATATGTTGGCAAAAGATTGGTTACGATGACTCCTGCAACATCAAGAACGAATTGATATTTAATCATATTTCTTGAGTTCCAATCTCGCAACAATATCTCTTATCTCACTTAACTCTTTAATCGTCCATGTTGAATCCATAGGTTGATTATACAATTCATCTTTTTTCCAAATTGATCTCATACCCACATTAAGGCAGGCTTCAATATCATTATTAGGGTGATCTCCTACATATATGGACTCTTCAGGCTTCACGCCAAGCTCATTCGCAGCCCTTAAGAATATTTCTGGATTCGGCTTTCTTATTCCTTCACGTTCTGATATCAGAATCACTTCAAAATAATGACTGATTTTCAAGGATTGTATATTATTATCCTGAAATCTCTCATATCCATTTGTGATCACACCCAATTTCAAATTCTTTTCTTTTAAGTAATTCAGCATTTCAACCATCCCAGGAAATCCAACACAATGGTACTGAAAGCCTTCAATATAATCATCCAATAGAACTTGCCGGTCTAACTTGACCTCAAATTCATCAATTAGAGATTGATACACACGATCTTTCCACACATAACCTCTTTCATCTAATTCAATAAAACGTTGAACCCACACTTCTTTTTTTACATGTTGAAATGCGTCATAACGGTCATATTGATGTTCAACGAAATTCTTTAATGAAAGATCACGATTGAGTAAGGTACCATCAAGGTCGAATATTATCGCTTTTAGAATATTTCTCATCCTTTCGTGACCGACTAGGAATCGCAAAGATTGCTGATGTTTTTAACTTTATCGGCTTGTCCTAGCCATGTTATAAATTCAAATCCTATTCTGGATTAGTAGGCGTCGGAACAGCGGGATTATTATCCCCACCCATTCTCCTTCTAGATGTCTCTCTTGTTCCAACTGCTGGTACAATCACTCCTGCTTTGGCTAATCCTGATTTAGGCATGTTCACATAAACAGCTTCATACTGTTCAGGTTGAACTCTATATGTCTCATGATAAATTCCTACAGTCCCATCTGTTCCAACAGATGTATTGAATTTCTTCCATGTTGTAAGATGCGTCCCGCCCCTTGCATACGTCTCAAGCTGTTCGTATGTTCTCCAGTATTGTATAAGTGTGATTCCTCTCCAATTCAAAAGGAATTCTGTACTAATAAATCCA
Source organism: Paenibacillus antarcticus (assembly GCF_001637225.1). Lineage (GTDB taxonomy): Bacteria > Bacillota > Bacilli > Paenibacillales > Paenibacillaceae > Paenibacillus_AQ > Paenibacillus_AQ antarcticus. Next base: position 22,712 of record NZ_LVJI01000016.1, on the reverse strand, counting down.
ATCTCAGGATTCTGGTATAACTCTTTAATCATAGGCCCCATTGCTGAAGCTACAGGAATCCATTTATGCAACGCAAATAATCGATTAATTCTCATCCCGATAATAAAAACTACAAACGGACCCTCCATTTCAGCTGCAAATCTACCTGGCATTACTTTTGCCATAGAAGTCACCCCTTATATGATTTCATCTTACTTGCCCTATTAACAACATGACCCGACCTCAGATAAGTTTCTATCTTAGACCGGTTCATGTGTAGTTTAACTGTTTCATGAGGATACTTCAGACATTCAGAAAACAAAATAAAGGTAGCGATATTCCTTTGTTATCCGAATACCTATTATATTTTATTTCACAATCCTTCTTCCTAATTCATGACCTAATAAGACGATTGGTAGCAACATCACTCCCACAGGTATACTCAACCAAACCTCTCCCCATGTTACTAACCCCTCATTAATCAATCTATTTAACAGATACAACGTATAAGGCAGTACAATGAGCACAGCACTTACTACCCCTGGCGTATACATCTTCATATAGATGGATTGCCCTACATGCGTAAATACGTGTATTAAAAACAACGTGTTAAAAGATAAGAAGATAAACAACTTTCCTTGCTCTGCTGCTATAAAAGTAAATGGAATAAATAGAATTAACTCAAGTAATACAGCAACTGCAAATTGGCCACTCGTAATATTAAGTAGCTTTCCTAGCCTCTTTCTTATCCTTCTAGGCACCGTATTCATGACATGATTTCTGTTTTTCTTAATCCACACTTCAACCCATATTATTTCCTCTAAATCATGAAGCACAAAGGCAATGATGAATAACCATACAAGTGTTAACGTAGTCATGTCATCCTCCCCAACCGAAGTACTTTGAAATTCCTTATAATATAGTTGAATCCAGAGAACACTGTCAGACCAACAGCTATAAGCATAAGAATATAATCAATTCTAACGTAGTTAGCAAATCAAAAGGATAGTTGTCTAATCATATAGCTACGAATAGCAACGCGAGATTGATTCTATGCCCCTTTCAGATGATATGAAATGACGACAATGCTGATCTACACTATGAATCGCTTTCCTTTGATCTCTTGGCTCTTGTTCAGCCGTAATTTATTGTTATTCACTTCAAATTCTTAATATGTTCTGACTCATAAGATCCATCTTTAAATATCAGACAATTCAACTGCAATCCATAAGCACACCCGCCATCTATCCCAATCTTATCTTGATCAAACCAGATGTCTGCGGATTTCTGAAGTTCAATCGTTCTGGTATGTCCAAAGATAACTGTCTTGTCAGCAGTAGACTTCCAGCGGTGGAATTCCGACTTAATATACATGAAATCATGCGCTGACTGCTCTTCCAATTATTATATTTAGGGTTTAGACCCGCATGTACATATATATGCTCTTTATCCTCATGATATAAAGGTAACGATTCAAGAAAATCAATATGTGTAATAAAGTGGCTTCTGATAAAATCTATAGCTTCTTGAAATTGACTCTCATCCATTGAACTATTGATGAAATCACAATAACTTTGAAGGGTCTGTAACCCTCCATGTTCTAGAAACTTCGACTTCACTATCGGGTTATCTGTTCTTATGAGATCAACCAATCTCTGATCATGATTACCACGTAAAGCAATCACATGATGGTTCTTGACTAAGTCTATTACTCTATCGACGGTTTCCCTACTCTTTGGTCCTCTATCCACATAATCACCTAATACAATCAATTGATCATTAGACGATTGGTAATTAACAAATTCCAACAATTCATTAAATGGATCCAAACATCCATGAATATCACTTATCATTAGAATTCTTGTCATCGTTACCTCCTATATACAATTGAGATTTATACTTTCAATTTCTTTTCATAGCATATACTGGATTCACAAGCCACATATTCTCCAAATCTATCTATTTGATAGTACCCATTCTTTCTATAAAATGATAAGGCTTCCGTTTGCGGTTCACCCGCTTCTAATTTAATACATGTATATCCCAATGTCTTAGCTCTAAGCTCGAGCTCCATTAATATCTCATATGCAATGCCTCTATTTCTAAAATCTTGTTCCACGAAAAATCTCTTCAACTCCGTACTTTCCTTGTCTATCTCTCTAATTGCTCCACAACCAACTGGCACCTCATTTAAATATGCAACAATAAAAGTAATGTCATTTACCTTGGGCTCAGAGAAATCAACACCGAAGATCTCTTCTGCTGGATATTTCTGTAACAGATATTCATCTAGCTTCTTTATAATGATGGCTAAATCTGCATGATTGGATGATACCTCAACGATCTTTATGGTCATATTGTTAGATCTTTCCGATATATTTTGGTGAAATCTCCGCTAGGCTTCGGTGCTCTCTCTATAAAATCCCATCCAGATCTTTCATAATAATCATCATGAGTCGTAATTAAATACAACTCGTTATATCCTAATTTCTTCGCTTCTTCTATGACACGATTTTGCAGTTCTCTTGGTATTCCCTTACCCCTATGCTCTTCGCTTACATATAGGCATGCTAACCAAGGGGAAAGATCCTGTCTGAAGGATAGGTCATTCATCCAAAAAGATACTGTTCCTACAGCTTCTTCACCTTCAAGCGCCACAAAAGTCATAGGTACACGATCTGTCTGAGAATTATGTGATACGGCATATCTAACATTCTCGATTGGCTTGTCACTAGCCCACTGCTTCCAAATCCACTGGCAAACAGTTTCATAGTATTCCATTCTATCTGCTAAATTAATAATTTGAATTCCCATCATGATTCCCTCTTTTCTAGTTCTGTCCGTTCTTTATAATCTCACATAATTCCTTCATCAAAATAATCCACTTCCATGTTTTCTCTTACAATTCTACTTAATCCTTCTTTATATGAAGGCATTAGCACTAATATTTCGGATTGTTCGATATCTACCCATCTCGAAATTTCTTTCGCGTCTATTCTAATGAAAAAACACCTACCTCCGCTACTTAAGGGGGCAGGCATTAATTCCTTAGATACCTATCTATTTATGATTTCCTTCTAAATAGCTTTTTGAATATAACAAGCAGACATACCATCATTATGATCGGGAATATAAACAATATAATAATAAAAGCATATATATTCTCCGTTACTAATTGAGTAATATCCTGCATTGTTATCACCTCTTGTTTGATCTCTAAGCTATACATTTATTTTATGGTTATTCGAATGATATATTCATTATTATTTTTCAAATTCTCCGCTGGTTATCACACCTACCACGTTAGATTGTTGATCCCACACTACCTTTGAATCAAATCCTTCAGCTATAGCCCTCAGGGGTACCCAAGTTACTCCATCTTTAAAGAACGGGGGACTTTTCAATTCGATAGTTTCACCATTCTTCTTCATTGTAGCGCTACCGATGGTTAAATAAATCGTATATTTATTACTTTCAAGAATAATCAGATTTGGAATCGCACCCTCCAAGAATCCAAATTTCAGTTCCGGATTGAAGTTCAAAGATTGTACAGGAACAAATACAGTATTACCCACTACCCTCGGTGAGAATTTAGATGTAACGTTGGTCCCATTCAACTCAATTTCTACATTTGGCTGCGCCATTGCAGTTGAAGACCATACTAGTAACATATTAATCATAAATAATAGTGTAAGGACTCTTATCTTCATAAAGAAGATTCCCCTCCATAATAATAATTTTGGCAACTACTAATTCTTCTTTTTATCTATATCATCCGATTCTAATTCTATAAATTGTTCTAGTTCTTCTTCAATCTATTACAGCAATAAGGGTCATTTATTGATCCTCTCAATTCGTTATATTTCTAGCAGACTTCATCAGAAATAAATCCCTTAATTTTCATGTTAACATATCTCGGATTCTCTAAACTAAGCAAATGACGGTTCAATTATTTCTGCTCCTAATCCCATTCCACAGATAATATATTACGTTCTGTCCGTCATTTAAAAATAAGCTCTTTCATATAAAGCATAGATGAATATATTAAAATAAGTCCCATAATCAAACATATAGCAATCAAACTATAATTAATTACTAACAAAGGCACTGTAAACCATGCAAGTGTAATCTCTTCCAACTTAATTGATGCCGATTGCAAAGTAATTAAGTTCACAATAATAAATATGCTATTTAGCTTTATTACCCCATACAATGGTTTTTTTGCGTGTTCAAGAATATATTCACGACGTTCATATTTATCCCTATGTCCTGCATGAGTAAGTCCTTTTATATAATGTTCCCATCTGAAAGCTCCCACACTTGCAACTAATGCTGCAATAGATAAGGTGGAGGTAATGTTCACTTGCACAAATGTTTGGATAAATTCACTTATATCTACTCTACTTATTATTTGTATAGCAAAAAACATACCGAAAATAATAGCTGAAATGACACATACGAATATCTCGAAATAATGCCTTTCACTTTGTTTTTTATTTTTAATTTCGCTTTTAACGTTAGTTTCCCTTTTCATTTCACTTTCACTTTTACTCTTTATAGTCTCTGAACGTGGTTGCATTTCACACCTCTGCATATTGCTCTCTTAGATTTAGTATTGCGTGTTACCCCTCTATTATACTCCATAATATCCCATGACATTGTAAGAAGTTCAGGCAACAAAAAAAGACATACTGCTCCTTAGAGCAATCTGTCTTCTATTACTTGGCGCCTCCCTTTTAAAACTTCAAAAGGATGCCTTACAAACACTCTTTATCTTCAGATCCACTAGTCCCGATAAATGGCTTCTCCTGACGGTGCTAGTTCCTTATTCATAGGGCCTCCTATCTCGTTTCGAGTTAATCTTCCAGTTCAATATTTGTTATTTATCTGAGAAAGTAAGACCTTTAACATCTAGCGCGAGACGAATTTGTTTAATTGCATTCGGACCTATGCCATGTAGTTCCTTAAGTTCCTTTTCACTAAGCTTCGCAACCTGCTCCAATCTTGATAGACCACGATTAGCAAGTGCACGTAACGCTGGTTTAGCCAATCCTATTGGCAAATCACTCTCTTGTATATTATTCGAATTCACTTCCACGATGGGTTCCTCCCTATCAAGACCTATATGAATTATATATGGAAATTGTGGTGAGTTGAGATGTAACGTATGTTCGATTCCTTCTAAAAAATGACCCAGCCTAAGATAGTACTCCTATCATAAGTCAGGTCATATATTATCTTCAAGTATTAACCACAAATCCCCTTGCCCACCCTAATCCATAAATCAGTACATGGTAGTTACAGTAATCGAATACTCCCTAATTGCATGCTGTCGCACTCTTGTTACAATACTGGGCTAATTAGTTATTACTAAGATATGGCCCTGCATCTCTTTAGGTCCAACTACCCGTTGGCGGGTTGTACTCACCTTTATGGACTAGAGCTACCCACTTGGTCAAGCTCTATTCGATTACAATAATCTTTAATCTCTCTTTATTTATTACTATTATTCAGTTCATTCCATTCACTTAGATACGGTACATATCCAATATCCTGTGGTTCGTCTTCTAGCAAACATATAAATTCCAATTCATTTCCATCAGGGTCATTGAAATAAACAGCAGCTGCGGGCATCCACGTATGAACGACTGGCTCAACAGCCTCTTTACCCACGGAGTTTAAAGGTTGTATCCCTCTCTCCGTAAGCCATTCCATAGCTTTCATTAAATCACTCAGATCAACACCAAAAGCGAAATGCCGTTTACTCACTTCAACTCCGGTTGGAACTTCCCGAATCCCTAATAGTTGTCTACCCTTCCCAATGTAGAAGAAAGCCATTTTTCTTTCACTGATGACTAACGCACGCTCTAATCCTAGCTTCTCAAAGAATGAAATAGAGGTTTTGAGATCCTTAACTTGTAAATGCGTTTCGTATAAATTCTTAATCATCTAAGCTGTTGCTCCTTTACGCGTCTATTAATTCAATCGTCCAATTCTTTTCTTGAATTCTGAAATCAAGTTCTCGGTAATACTGAATCGATCCTACACTAGCTCAAGTCGATTGCGATATGTACCTATTATAAGTTCCACTTAAGCCAACCCCTAGTAAAATATGGTCTTTAGTTGTCTTATTGGGAGTCTTAACTATCTTAACATAATCCGCTCTGACTAGTTTAAAGCACTTATTTCAAGCGCGACTATCCGAAGGTATTATATCGTCGTGCAGTCCTTATTTTTTCTCGAAATTCCAAAAAAATAATTGTAATAATCTTCATCTTGGCTTCTATTTATGATAGAATAGTTTAGTTGGGCTTAAATAACTGTGACTCTAGGGGAAAGTTAATCTATCAGGTTTTAGGAGAAATTATATAAAGATTTTATATATTTTTCAAATCAAGAACCCTCCTTTCTCACTGAATGGAGGGTTCTTGTCGTTTGTGATTATTTAGGAGGATGTAACTATGCATTTATTGCCGCGGGAAATTGACAAGCTTATGATCGTGGTCGCAGCAGATCTAGCTAGGCGCCGGAAAGATAGGGGCTTGAAATTAAATCACCCCGAAGCTGTCGCCCTTATCACTTATGAAATCATAGAAGGTGCGCGTGACGGAAAAAGAGTTGCCGAATTGATGGAGTACGGAGCTTCTATTCTGACTCGAGATGATGTCATGGAAGGGATTCCTGAAATGATTGATGACATCCAAGTAGAAGCCACCTTTCCTGATGGAACCAAATTAGTGACCGTTCATAGCCCGATACGCTAACTAGAAAGGAGCCTTATATGATACCAGGAGAATATATTTTAAAAGACGAAGACATTGTTTGTAATGAGGGCCGCGAAATATTTACGATTTCCGTTACGAACATAGGGGACCGTCCTATTCAGGTCGGATCACATTTTCACTTTTATGAAGTAAATGAAGCGCTTCAATTCAATCGAGAAGAAGCTTACGGCAAACGGCTCAATGTCCCTGCTGGAGCGGCCGTTCGTTTTGAACCCGGAGACGGGAAGGAAATACAGCTTATTAATTTTTCAGGAGAACGCCGTGTTTACGGGTTCAATAATAAAGTCGATGGAAAATTAGAAGGTGAGGTTTCCGTATGAGTTTTAGAATGTCCCGAAAGCAATATGCTGAAATGTATGGCCCAACAACAGGTGATTCGATCCGCCTTGCGGATACAGATATATTTATTCAAATTGAGAAAGACCACACTTCTTATGGTGAAGAAGTTGTATTTGGCGGAGGCAAAGTGATCCGAGATGGCATGGGTCAGCACCCTCTTGCAACCCGTAAAGAAGGTGTAGCAGACACCGTCATAACCAATGTCATTATTTTAGATTACACAGGCATTTGCAAAGCGGATCTCGCAATTCGAGATGGTAAAATATTTGGTATTGGTAAAAGTGGAAACCCTCTCATTACCGATAACATCGATATTATCATTGGTACTGCAACCGAAATCATTGCTGGAGAAGGCTTAATTGTAACCGCTGGAGCGATCGATACCCATGTACATTTCATTAACCCGAAGCAAGTAGAAATCGCATTATCGTCGGGTACGACGACACTAATCGGTGGTGGTACAGGGCCTGCTGCGGGATCTAAAGCTACGACGGTTACTCCGGGTGAATGGAACATACACCGAATGCTTGAAGCCGCTGAAGGCTTGCCTATTAATATTGGATTTACAGGTAAAGGACATGCTGCATCCATCGAACCATTAGCCGAACAAGTCAGAGCTGGCGTGATCGGTCTAAAAGTCCATGAAGACTGGGGCGCTACCGGATCATCCCTAGATTACGCTCTGCAAGTAGCAGATGAGTACGACATTCAAGTAGCCCTTCACGCAGATACATTAAATGAAAGTGGCTTCATGGAAAATACGATGGCTGCTGTGAAAGATCGAGTCCTTCACATGTACCATACGGAAGGCGCAGGCGGTGGACATGCACCTGATTTAATCAAATCAGCTGGTTATATGAACATTCTGCCTTCTTCAACGAACCCCACGCTACCCTATACGATTAATACGATCGATGAACACCTTGATATGGTTATGGTTTGTCATCATTTAAATCCTTCTGTACCCGAAGATATCGCTTTTGCCGATTCTAGAATTCGAAAAGAAACCATCGCAGCTGAAGATATCCTTCACGATATGGGTGTATTCAGTATGGTTAGTTCGGATTCCCAAGCCATGGGTCGTGTAGGCGAAGTTGTCCTGCGCACATGGCAAGTAGCTGACAAGATGAAGAAACAACGTGGTCTCCTTGAAGGAGATAGCCAATATGCAGATAATAACCGTGCGAAGCGCTATATCGCCAAGTACACGATAAACCCAGCCATCACGCACGGCATCTCAGAACATGTAGGCTCTATCGAAGTTGGTAAAATGGCCGATTTAGTCATATGGAATCCGAAGTTTTTCGGCGTAAAGCCAGAAATGGTGCTTAAAAATGGTCTTGCTGTTATTGGATTAATGGGCGACGGCAATGCTTCAATCCCAACACCACAGCCATATATTTATCGTCCTATGTATGCTCAATTCGGCAAAGCGCTAGCAAGCAGTTCTGCAACCTTCATCTCGCAAGCAGCTTTTGACGCTGGAGTACACCACAAACTTGGACTTGAGAAAATAATTCTGCCTGTTGGTGGTATTCGTACATTAACGAAGAAAAGTATGAAATTAAATTCAGAAACACCTGATATTACGGTAGATCCACAAACTTATGAAGTAAAAGTAAATGGAGAATTGCTGACATGTGATCCGGTCGATATCGTACCGATGGGCCAGCGATATTTCCTATTCTGAGGTGAAAGAACATGATTATTGATAAAATTGTAACCAACTTAGATAAAATGGATAAAGCGGAAATTGAAAAACGCCATATTGAAAAAGTATACCTAGAAAGCGCACATTTAATGAAGCGCATCCAACGTGTAACAACAGATCATGGCAACGAACTGGGCATACGCTTAAGTGATCATCGAGATCTGGTAGCTGGTGATGTATTGTACATGGATGATCATAATATGATCATCATTGATGTCACATCAGATGATCTCCTAGTCATTCAACCAAGGAGTATTCTAGAAATGGGAACCATCGCTCATCAACTTGGTAATCGCCATCTTCCAGCGCAATTTGAAGATAACGATATGTTGGTTCAATATGATTATTTAGTTGAAGAATTACTTCAACAACTTGGAATCCCTTTTAAGAGAGAGGAACGAAAAGTTAAACAAGCATTCCGTCATATCGGCCATAGTCATGAATAACAATCTCCTCTCTTTATTTCAGCTATGCGATTCTAACTTTCCTATCGGGTCATTTAGCCATTCTTTTGGACTAGAGAGTTATATTCAGGAAGATAAGGTTCATAATCAGGAGACATTTCTTGGTTGGCTCAAAGTGTATTTGCATGAGCAGCTCGTCTATTCAGACGGGCTCGCCTCACGTCTCGTGTATGAAGCCCTCGTAGATAACAATATACAGGAGATTTGGCGACTCGATCGCCTATTAACAGTCCAGAACTTGCCGAGAGAAACCCGAGAAGGAACTCAGATGATTGGGGATCGGATGCTTAAACTGACGGAGACCCTATACGGTCTGCCTATACTTTCTCAATATAGAGAAGAAGTGAAAAGTAAGAATGCTTTCGGTCACCCTGCTATTGTGTTCTCGATGGTAGCTCATGGGCTTCATGTAAGTAAACAAGATACGATCCTCTACTATTTGTACTCTGCTATTTCTAGTCAAGTCCAAAATGCAGTACGCGCCATCCCTCTTGGACAAACAGCAGGTCAAACCATTACTCATCAATCTATACCCGAATTAACCCAAGCTGTAGAGACAATCATGGCACTTTCCTATGATGATTTCGGAATGGTGTCTCCAGGTATTGAGCTATCTCAAATGAAGCACGAACGTGTTCATCTACGAATATTCATGTCTTAATTTACAGAAATTTCATATAAGGAAGTGTTTACATGAATCCCATCAGAATCGGTGTTGGAGGACCTGTTGGCGCAGGTAAAACGATGCTTGTAGAAAAATTGACTCGCCATCTTGAGAACGAAATTAAAATGGCAGTTGTCACTAACGATATTTACACGAAAGAAGACGCGAAATTTCTCATTCAAAACGGCGTTCTTCCTGAGGACCGGATCATTGGGGTAGAAACAGGGGGTTGTCCTCACACTGCCATTCGTGAAGATGCTTCAATGAACTTTGCGGCCATTGATCAATTGATTGAGCGTCACCCTGATGTTGAACTTATCTTTGTTGAAAGTGGTGGCGATAATCTTGCAGCTACGTTCAGCCCTGAACTTGTTGACTTCTCCATTTATATTATTGATGTCGCACAAGGGGAGAAAATCCCTCGTAAAGGTGGACAAGGTATGATTAAATCTGACTTATTCATCATTAATAAGACCGACCTTGCTCCCTATGTGGGTGCCAGCCTCGAAGTTATGGCGGAGGACACGAAAGTATTCCGCGGTAATAAACCTTTCTTCTTCACTAACTTGAAGGATGAAACGGGACTGTCCGAAGTCATGGACTGGATTAGGCAGCATGCTTTGCTAAAAGGGTTAGAGTAATATGACAGATTGGACTGGATCTTTATCTTTAGACTTGGAGGATCGACTAGGAAAAACGGTTGCAAAACGCGTGTACTTTCAAGGTGCATTCAAAGTGATGCGGCCGATTTACGCTGATGATTCTGGACAAGTCTGCTATTACCTTCTTAATCCTGGTGGCGGTTATTTAGACGGTGATCGATACAAAATGGAAATATCAGCCGATGAAGGATCCAAAGTTACTTTAACGACACAATCAGCGACGAAAGTATATAAAACACCAACAAGTTATGCGTATCAAGAAGCCGAAATCAACTTGAAAAAGGGTAGCTATTTGGAATATCTCCCCGATCCGTTGATCGCTTATGAGAATGCTCACTATAAGCAGAGAAATATTGTTCATATGGAGCGTGGAGCAACGTTCCTGTATACAGATATTCTCACGCCTGGATGGTCTCCGAGTGGAGAGAAATTCAGTTACGATACCATTCAGTTAGTGACAGAAATTTATTGGGACGGTAAACTTGGCGTATTTGACCACATCAAGTTAGTACCGAAGCAACAGAATATAACTGGGCTTGGATTCATGGAAGGCTATACACATCTAGGTTCTATGATTGCAGTGAGTGACCAAATGGATAATGTACTCCTCGATGCGCTGTATGAAATGATTCAAGCAGAAGAAGCAGATTTTTCATTTGGGATATCCAATTTAGCTATACCTGGATTCAGCCTACGAATTCAGGCGAACGCTACCCAGACCATCGAGCGAATATTAAACCAATGTCATACCATCATCAGCGAAAAGTGGAATAATCGTCCTCCAAGTTCTTTACGTAAATATTAATACAAATTTCATATTGTCCTATTATGCCAAGGAACAACCGAATCGCTACGTGTTATGATGGTTCGATAACCGAAAAGATGGTTAAGTAGATACTTTCATGAGAGGAGATACAATATGACTGAAGATAAGAATGCTGATCCTTTACTTGAGGATTTCGAGGTTGAAACATTGTTTGAGAATCGTGTGCATGAACGACTTGCGTTCACTTTTAAGGTTGAAGGCGAGGAATTCAAGGGACACTTTCATAACGATGAGATTCTGTGGCTTAACCCTCACCCGAAACAAATGATTGGTGTGATTAAAGTAGATAAGATTGAATCTACCATACACTCATTAATGAGGCATTATGGAATTTCGAAAGAAATTCAAGGCCTTACCATAAAACCAATGTTTGAAGATACTGCACATGAGCGTCAGCAATTCTCTCTTCAAGTGCAGGGAGCAGAATACAAAGGTTTTGTTCACAAGGGAGACATCCAATGGTTTCATCCTCAACCTCAGCAAAAGCTTGAAGACGATCTTGTACAAGTCATGGAATCTGAAATCCATGAAAAAGTAGCGCAACATGAACTCAATAATAAAGAAAATCCAGAGTAATTTAGTATTATAGCCCTCGTGTAACTCTCCAATAAATAAAAACAAAGAAGGCCGTTCGAGAATACATTCTCGTTACGGCCTTCTTTGTTATCCACTAAAGTCAATGATGCGATGACAAAGCCTTTGCATCAGCTTCACCTCATGCGTGACAACAATAATCCCCATCTCTCGCTTCTTAGCAATTTCACTGACAGCGTGCCAGATTTGAGCTTGTGTGATGGCATCAAGCATCGTTGTCATTTCATCTGCAATGAGAAATCGAGTATTCTGTCCCAACGCCCGGGCTACACAAAAGCGCTGCATCTCTCCCCCCGATAGTTCATGGGGCCAGCGTGTTAACCACTCTTGTTCAATTCCTAATAATGCTAACAATTCTTCGTCAGGATGATATCCTTCATGAAGTATCTTATGCATTTTCCACCTTGGATTAATCGCTTTCTCCGGATGCTGAAGGACCATTTGGACAGGATGATACCCTTTCTTAGGGATCGGAGCACCATTATAGGTCACTGTTCCCTCCAAAGGGGTCTCATAACTCGATAGAATTCGGCACAAGGTTGTTTTCCCTCGGCCACTCGGGCCGGTAATACCCACTACTTCTCCTGGTTCTACCGATAAATTCACACCACGAAATAACCACGGTCCATCATCATATCGAAACCCGATATCCTTTGCTTCAAGTTGCATGAATACACCTCACCATTCCATCCCTAAGATTCCGTATGTCCGGTTGGGCCTCCCAACATTCAGGTGTAGCCATTTCACATCGTGGTGCAAACAGACAGCCCGTTGGTAATGCGCTAGGATGAGGTTGCGATCCTGGAATAGGAATGAAATCATTCTGAGGCAATGCTCGCCACAAAGCCTTACTATATGGATGCCTTATAGCTTCACTCTGCCCTAGGAAATCCTCCACCTTTGCAATCTCAACTGTCGTTCCTGCATAAAACACGGCAATTTTATCAGCAATTTGCAGCGCCGATTCAATATCATGCGTGATTAACATGACTGCACAACCTTGGTTTGCGAACTCTCTAAACTGATCTAGTGCTTCCTTGATGACAACAGGATCAAGGCCTGGTGTAGGCTCATCCGCAATAATAACCTTTACTCCACTTACCATAGCCGTCGATAGTAGTGTCCTCCTTGCCATACCTCCAGAAAGTTGAAATGGATACATCTGTTCAACCTCTTGTCTCAGGTGGAGGCGTTCAAAGACCGCCCGTTGCGCTTTCACGGCATCGCCTTTCTTCACAGATGTCCGGACTTGACTGCCAACGTGCATCAGTGGATCTAGAAAGTTCACGGATTGAGGGACAAGTGCAATCTCCTTACCTCTTACCGCCTTTTGACGAGCAGATGTAAGCTCTTCTCCCTCAAATGTAATCACGCCACTGACACTTGCATTGCTTGGGAGTATTCCTAGAATCGCATGTGCGAGTAAACTTTTCCCTGATCCACTTGCACCCACAACGGCAAGAATCTCACCTGCCTCAAGGGTTACATTCAGACTGGATATTACCTTATGATTGGTCTGTTTAAGTCCAGCTGTATATTGTTTAAATGAGACTGATAAATTTTTCACTTCAAGAATAGACATTCGTTAACTCCTCTTCCTATCGAACGCAGTATACTCCTTAATCGCGATTGCCATTAGGGTCTGTGAGCAACCTTAGATTGTCTCCAATAGAATCAAACATTCTCACAATCATTAGCAAACAAAGTCCTGGGAAGAAGGCCAGCCACCACATGCCTGAAGATAAGTATTTCATCGATTCAGATAGAATAATTCCAATCGCGGGCTCATGCGGGGACAGACCTAATCCTATAAACGTAACGGCCGCCTCATGCAAAATAACATGGGGAAACAGTAGCATAAAACCAATTAGAAATTGCGGTACGATATGTGGAAGAATATGATGCACAGCAATCCACCATCTAGGTTTCCCCATTCTTTGAGATACCTGAACAAAATCAGCAGACCTTATTTGCATCACTTCTGCCCGAATGAGTCTAGCAAGCGTTGGCCAATGGGTTAACGTTAATCCAATCACGATCCCTTTAAACCCTCCCCCTAATGTAAAAGCGATTAGAATTAGGGTTACGAGGTGAGGGACACTCAGAAATAGATCAATCAGCCATGAAATAATACGATCCGCCGTTCTCCCCATTGTAGCAGCCGCCATCCCTAAGATCAGCGCAATGAACGCACTTCCAATAGCCCCAATTAGTCCGACGCCTATACTTAAAGTGAGTCCCATGACCGTACGTGTGAACATGTCTCTTCCTAACCAATCCGTACCAAAGAGGTTATCTATGGACGGTGGCGAATTTCGATTCGTAAGATTCGTTACAATTCTACCCTCATCCAGAAATAAACCACCTAATATGACAATGATAATAACACTAACGGAGATCAACACCTTCATGAGTGCCCATTGCTTACGATTCAGAGGGAATTTCTTTAGGATTGATGTCATGCCTTCCTCCCCTCCCTCGTTCTCGGATCTAATACACGATAGCTAATATCAGCAAGTAAATTCCCTACAAACACAAACATCGTAGTAAAGATTACGATTCCGAGTAATAGAGGAACATCCCCTCTTAGTCCTGCGTCAACCGTAGCCTGTCCAAGACCAGGGTACGAGAATACTTGCTCAGCCAATACCGCTCCACCAAACAATTCACTGAATGCTGCGAACTGAAGCGTAATTGCTGGCAATGCAACATTGCGTAATCCATGTCTCCAAAACAACATAAATCCTTGTTCTCCTCTTGCTCTAGCGAATAAAACATAGTCACTTGCAAGAACATCAATCATCTTTTGCCGTGTATGGAGAGCCACATTGGCAACACCAACAATACTAAGTGTCAGAGCGGGCAGAATGAGATGCTGAATTCGATCCATGAGCGTAACATCTTCGGCCAAGACGCCAGCTGGAACCCCCATTCCAACAGGGAACCATTGCAGCCACACAGCAAATACAATGAGGATAAGAAGCCCCATCCAGAAGGTAGGCGTAGAAGCTAAGGTGAAGCAATACCATTTGATGATACGATCTACCCAAGTCCCTTTTTTCATAGCTGCGACAACACCCATCACAAAGCCAATCACGCCTGATACAACCCAAGCGGATAACATGAGAGCTAGGGAGTTCAAGAATCGTTCACCAATAACATCAATCACCGGGCGACGATAGATCATGGAGGTTCCTAAATCACCGGACAGGACAGCAGAACCCCAATGCATGAACTGCACCATGATCGGCTGGTCTACTCCCCAATATTCAGCGATTTTGGCCCGTTGCTCAGGCCCTACCTTCAACATATCCGCACCGATGTAGGCTTGAATGGGATCAATCGGAGAGTTCTTCACTAACAAAAAGGATATAAAACAGATGGCAACTAATAACGTAGCCATCCGTAATCCTTTCCACAATATAAATAATACAAGCTTACGATCTATCCATTTACGCACATTATTCCGCCCATTTCCATTCCACGATATTATCTGTTGCAGGCCACCCGTGCCCATGAACGTGGATTCTTTGATCGCCGATATCAAGTTCATCTTTCACGAAATACAAATGATTAATATTGACCAACCAAGCCCATGCAGCATCACCTTTTGCACTAAGACCCGTTACACCATCCCATTGTGCCTTTTTCCAAAACTCATTAGCTTCTGCTTCCGTCCTTGCTTGAAGGGCTTGTTCGAAATATCCATCGACCGTCTTATTCGAATAAAAACCGGTGTTGTAGTACTCAATTCCAGCCGTCTCCGTACTATATATATTATATATTTCATGAGGATCATGGCTTCCCCAACCTAGAAGAACGGGATTGGCATGCATTTTCTGAGAAAGAATATCCCAGCTCCCACCTTCAATTTTGATATTTATTCCTAACGGTTTCATCATATCAGCAACCGTAATCGCAAGAGATTGTCTAATCGCATCATTCGCTAAATAATACAAGGTGAACTCCGCCTTCAAGCTACCCTTCTCAACGATTCCATCCCCATCTGTATCCTTCCAACCGGCATTCTCTAATACCTTCTTCGCACCGTCTATATCACCATCTGCAATGACAGTCTCTGGATTCCACCAAGGAAGTCCATCTACAGAAGTATAAGCTTTCGTTCCCTGTCCTTCTAAGATCCCATCGACAAGGGCTTGACGATCTACCGCGATATTAATAGCATGGCGAATCGCTGGATCTGCTGTTACATCATTACCGATAGGTAAGCCATCTTTCGTAACACTTCCTGATTTCACAAATGGAAATGCGATACCTCTGTTATCCACGGTCTGAATGGATTCTAACCGCATACCGGGTACCTTCTGTTTACTAAATGCAGCCGGTATATAGGCAAGGTCAACGGTTCCTGCTTGTGCCGCAGCAAACGATGCATCCTCGTTTAAGAATAGAAAAGTGATCTTCTTGAAATACGACTGTTTATCATAATATTCCGGATTCGCTTTGATAATCACCTGTTGGCCCTTGTCCCATTGTACGAGTTGATAAGGTCCAGAACCTATCGGATTCTCAGCGTAATCTTTACCATAGGCATGTTGTGGGATTATACCTGTTCCTATAATGGTATTAACAAAGGTGGATTGGGGTTCTTTCAACGTAAATCTAACGGTGTAATCATCTAAGGCTTCTACTTTACTCATACTATTAAGATCAACAACTGACCCATTGTTAGTCGCTGTTTCATATGTAAAGACAACATCCGCAGCCGTTAAAGGTTGTCCATCCGAGAACTTCACATCTTCACGGAGTTTCACTGTCCAAACCTTACCATCCTGACTTACTTCATAACTTGTTGCAAGATCATTTACAATATTAAGCTTGTCATCTCTTTTTAAGAGAGTACTTTGGAATAGTGGTGAGCCATATCGCCCCCAGCCTGTTGTTGGGTCAAACCCTGTCTCTGGTTCAGAATCAAAAGCTAACACCAACTCGTCCTTTTTCTCTTGACTACTCACGCTATTCCCAACCTCAGACGGAACTGGCTTGGATGAATTACAACCTACTAACATTAAAGCGGATACAGCAATTAATACAATAACTCCAACTAACTTCTTTCTCATCTGTCTCACCTCATCATTAAAATTGCACTCAAAAATACCTTACTCATTAAAGTAAGGAATACATTGGAAGCACCAACATCGATTAGCACTCAAAAAACGGTATTCCATTCATCCATTTACTTATTACAAGGATGTCCTTAAAGTCTTTCTAAAAGAGTTGTTATAGGAGATATTACATATTGCGAATATAGAGAAGGTAGCTTCAGTCGAAATTCCTTAACCTATCTTAATAGCTTATCTAGTAATTGGCAACTATTATCCTAGTGAATGGCGTGGAACAACCCATTAAAAGTAGCTCCGGGGTTACTGAAGCTACTTTTATCATTCGTTATTAGAGTTATTAGGATTATTAAGGTTAACTATCTGTATGGTTTGAATAAGATTCTAACCAAGCTCAGGTGGATAGCGATACTTCGTTGTCTGTTCGAAGCCGTATGCAATTTGGATCAACGTAGGTTCACTAAATGCTTTGCCAGAAAATACAACGCCAAAAGGACCCTTCGTTGAATCACCATCGGAATCAACGACTCCTGTTGTTGAATACCCTGCCGGAACCGTAATCAACGGATATCCCAATCGTGCGGCGATATACATCCCATCCACATCTCCAGGTAACATTAATGCATCTAAATGGTGTTGTTCTAACACATAATCTATACCCTGAGTAAGCGCTAGCGCATCATATTTTTGTTTCTTCTGACGATACTCTTGCTCAGTCAATGTGGTTGCTGCTGACCTGATCAGCGTATCCTGCCCATATTTCAAAGCAACCTCGGCATGGTTCTCATTATATTCGATTAGTTCCTCCAAAGAGTGAACCGGTACGGAATCCGATAATTGCGATAAATATTGATCGAGACCTGTTTTAAATTCATAACAGATTACGTCATTATTCCAATGGTTATGTTCTATGTGAAGACTAACGGGATCTACAATCGTAGCACCCGCATTTCTCAATGTCAGTATCGCTGCTTCCATTATAGCCAATCTTTCTTCGTCTAAATGCATATAATAATGTCTAGGAATACCTATTCTTGCTTGCCTTATAAAGTCAGCATCTAAGAAAGGGGTATAGTCGCCGTAAGAACGCCCTTCGCTCGAACGTGTCTCATTATCTTTGTCGTCAATGCCCGTTAATGCTCCTAACATCATAGCCGCATCCGTAACGGTCCTAGCAATGGGTCCCGGCGTATCTTGGCTCGCCGAAATAGGAATGACCCCCGCTCTGCTAACAAGTCCCACCGTCGGCTTGATCCCTACAAGGAAACTTTGGCATGCAGGACCCACAATAGATCCAGCCGTTTCCGTACCGATTGCCGCCGCTGCAAAGTTCGATGCTACAGCTGCCGCTGATCCCGAACTCGATCCACTAATGAATACCTCACCTGGCCCATAGGGATTGAGCACGAGTCCTCCTCGTGAACTGTAGCCTGCTGGCATAGAACTCGACATAAAATTCGACCATTCGGACATATTTGCTTTCCCAAGTATAACCGCACCTGCTGCTCGGAGCTTAGATGCCACGAATGAATCCTTTGCAGCAAAAGATTCAGCTAAAGCTAAGGAACCCGCACTCGTATGCATGTTATCGCCTGTGTCCAAATTATCTTTCAATAGAATCGGAATACCATGTAACTTCCCACGACTTCCCGTTTCTTGGCGTTCTTTATCTAAATCCCTCGCAATTTGTATCGCATCTGGATTGATTTCTAATATTGAATTAATATCTGTATCGTACTTATGTATTCTATCTAAGTATGCTTGTACTAAATCTTCCGAACTTATAGCACCTGATTCCATAGCCGCTTGCATGCTCCTCATATCTGCTTCTACAATCCATTCTTGGAGATTAATATCCACTCAAGTCACTCCTTTGGGTAAATATGGTTTTAATATTCTCAACTAACTTACCATACTTATTTAACGCAACAACATGGAAAGATTGATTATAACGATATTAGGCTAATACACTTTCAAAATTACACATTCCTGACGTTCAATCGGACATTCGATACTACCATTATATTACTATGATTAAAGAGCTTGACCTCTACGGTGCTAGCATACTATAATTTCGTTTATTATTATGAATATGCAATGAGCGACGACAAGAACATTATTAAGCCGGTCTCCCTGTGAACAGAGAATCAGTGGTTGGTGCGAACTGATACAAAGATTAGGTGAATTTCATTCTTGGAGCTTTTTTTATACTGTATCTTAATTGAAATGAGTATAGAAACGGATTAAACCGTTATTTTAACCAAGTGGGAGACACGTATTGTTTCCAATTAGGGTGGTACCGCGTGAATAGCCACGTCCCTATCGTTAAAGATAGAGATGTGGCTTTTTTGTCTTTTTCATTATATAGAAGACATAATAAATATAGATTGGATTGATAAGCGTGCAAACAACAGAGACAGAGCAATGGTCATCGAAAATCGGTTTTATTTTATCAGCAGCAGGTTCAGCAATAGGGGTAGGCGCCATATGGAAGCTTCCTTATGTTACGGGTATCAGTGGGGGCGGTGCATTCTTCCTTCTATTTATTATGTTCTCTTTATTTATGGGTTTCCCCTTGTTATTAGCAGAGTTCATTATTGGTAGAAGCACGCAAAAAGAAGCCATTAGCGCTTATCGTAGTCTAGCTCCTCATACGCAGTGGCATTGGATCGGAAAGTTAGGGGTGTTCACCTGTTTCCTACTATTGTCTTTCTATAGTGTCATTGGTGGTTGGATCGTTATCTATTTCGTAAAAGGATTGTTCGGTGGAATCATTAGTGAAGGCGCGGATTATGGATCGGTCTTTAACGTAACGATAGGCAATCCAATCCTGGTAATTGGGGCTCAATTCGTATTTCTGGCTGTTACCGTATTAGTTGTGGCTAAAGGGATTCAGAATGGCATTGAAAAAGTCAGTAAAATCTTAATGCCCACGTTATTCGTACTATTCATTGTACTAATCATTCGCTCACTTACACTCGATAACGCGATGGAAGGTGTGAAATTCTTTCTAGCACCTGATTTCTCGCGTATCACATCTCAGAATATTCTGTATGCGATGGGTCAAGCTTTCTTCGCTTTAAGTGTCGGAGTATCTGTAATGGTTACCTATAGTTCATATCTTTCCAAAAAAGAAAGCTTAATCCAACCGGCGATTTCAATCGTCGCCATGAATTTATTGATCGCCTTATTGGCGGGATTAGCAATCTTCCCAGCTGTATTCTCACTAGGTTTAGAACCCGCTGAAGGACCTGGGTTGTTGTTCGTTGTATTGCCTGCTGTGTTTGATCAGATTATATTTGGAGAAGTGTTCTTATTATGTTTCTTAGCATTATTCCTATTTGCCACATTAACTTCGGCGTTCTCAATGTTAGAAATCATTGTAGCTTCTACTGTTAAAGGACAAGATGGGAAGAGAAAGAAACATGCATATATTGTTGGTGTTCTAATCTTTGCGGTGGGAATCCCCTCTGCCTTATCCTATAGTGTTTTTAGTGATATTCTAATCTTCTCGAAGAATTTATTTGATTCCGCCGATTACTTAGTAAGTAATATATTAATGCCACTAGGCGTGTTATTAATCTCTATCTTCGTACCCCTTAAGATAAAGAAAAGTACCTTGCGGGAAGAGCTATTACAGCATTCTCGGTTAGGGGCTACGGCATTTAATATATGGTTTTTCATTATGAGGTTCGTTATTCCGTTAGTTATTATTGTTGTTTTTCTTGATATTACGGGGATATTGGATCGAATTGTTGCGGTTTTTTAGTGTGGAAGTAGGAACCACTGAGCGTTTGTGTGATTATTAAGAGGGAAATGAAAAGTGTTGGGAGTTGGCAGAGATTTCTGCTTGGCTTCCAGCACTTTTTCATTCTTAACTATTCATTCACTTCTGAATTAAGGTTTAGTTTCTCATTTTTCTTCTCAATGAGATCCATACTTATTGCA
The DNA here is from genome assembly GCF_001637225.1 of Paenibacillus antarcticus. Lineage (GTDB taxonomy): Bacteria > Bacillota > Bacilli > Paenibacillales > Paenibacillaceae > Paenibacillus_AQ > Paenibacillus_AQ antarcticus. The sequence continues at coordinate 1,659 of NZ_LVJI01000016.1, read as the reverse complement.
ATACCAATTACACCACCGAATATAAGTTCAAAAATGGTTATAGGATACGTAATAATAATCAATAATCCAACTGAGCTATTACCATCTATAATTTCCCTAAGAAAGAATAACCAGATAAAATATAAAAGAAAGGTGTCTATAATAAAATTTATTAATGAGTATACAATAGTAATCCATCTCGCTTCAGATACATAGGCGGTTAAAATAATAGAAACAAATAAAAAGAAAAATAAACCTGCTATTACTAGATTCCCTGGTCTTTGCTCCGTAAAATAAAAGAAAAATGCAATACTAGCAAGGTACGGTGCTGCTACTAATTGAGTTTTCAAGAAATGCTTCATTGTAGCCTTGACCCCATATTTTTTCTCACTATTTCCAAAATTTCTACCGGACCGATGGCCGAATGGCCCGATACATTTAACTTCTTATTTCGATCCTTCCATAGAGCCTACTAGCTCTCCTTATTTTACCGAATGGCGAGTTCAAGAACGGGGCAATACCCTCCATGTATATTCTTACAGTTCAGATGTACTTGTATTTTTTATCTTTAATTTTATTTAATCTTTCATTCCTAATTGCAATGAGTTTTTCTTTATATTGTTTTTCTTCAAGTTTCCTTTTAATTTCCATTTCCATTTCCATTTCTATTTGTAATACTTTTTGACAATTCTCTTCCTCTCTATCTTTTTCTATATCTTCTAATATTTTTATAATATGATTTGTATTGGATTTGGATATATTTCCAAACCCAATCCTTATACTTATAATATTTGCTATGACTTCAAATGCTGCCAATAGTATTACCAATATCTCACCTAGAGATAGTTTTCTATCAATCAGGCTTAAACTAAATGATTTTGTAGCTTCATCATATTGCAAGTAAAGTGTAAGAAAGGTAAGCAAACCATAGAAAATCACTTTCATAAAGTCAACGACAAGTCCAATAGGCTCCCAGTATCCTTCTCTTTTTCGCATGCTATAAGCAGGTATAAGTCCAAACAATAATACAGCTACGACAATACCAATTAATTGCCCTTTAAATTCATCGGCAGGGGCAAAGAAAATATTCATCTTGATTCACCTACATATTTATATTATTCTGCGAATTACTCTCCAAATTACTCTTTTCTAATTCGATCTTAACTAGATTTTATTTCAGCTGCCTTTTGGTATTTCTCAGATGCTTGCTGATTGAGCTCTCCCGCTTCCTCCCCATCCTTGCTCTTGGCCATTTCCCTTAACGCATTCCCCCAATTGATATACGCTTCGTGCTTATCCGGTTTGATTTCAACGGCCTTTGCGTATTTCTCAAAGGCTTGCTGATACAGTTTTTCTGCTTCCTTTCCTTCCTTACTCTTAGCCCAATTCATCAAATCAATCCCCCAGTTGTAATACGCTTCGTGCTTGTCCGGTTTGATTTTAACGGCCTTTGCGTATTTCTCAGAGGCTTGCTGATACAGTTTTTCTGCTTCCTTCCCTTCCTTGCTCTTAGCCAAATCCCTTAAAGCAATCCCCCAGTTGTTATACGCTTCGTGCTTGTCCGGTTTGATTTCAACGGCCTTTGCGTATTTCTCAAAGGCTTGCTGATACAGTTTTTCTGCTTCCTTCCCTTCCTTGCTCTTAGCCAAATTCTTTAAAGCAATCCCCCAGTTGTTATAC
>NZ_LVJI01000015.1 GCF_001637225.1 Paenibacillus antarcticus | reverse complement strand
CTCCCGCTGGCTTATATCCTTCGGAAACTCAAGTTAATGATTGAAAAGATATTTTTGCGGTACATCGATGGTAGTTTGCTTCAGAAAACATATGATGATGCTTACGATGCTAGTTTTCTTACAGAAAACTCAAAGATGATGCTTACGATGCTAGTTTTCTTACAGAAAACTCTTAGGAGGAAAGAATTCATGTTGGTTAAATGGAAATTAGTAGTACAAATTCAATATTATCGTGCGCTCTACTTATTCGGACTTAAAAGTGAAGAAATATACTACATAGGAGGTAGTGAAGCTCTTCCCCCACCTCTAACACGAGAGGAAGAAGAGTACTTACTGCAAAGGCTGTCCACTGGTGACTCAGCTATCCGGGCAATGTTGATTGAACGTAACTTGAGATTGGTCGTCTATATCGCACGTAAATTTGAGAATACAGGTATCAATATTGAAGATTTGGTATCGATTGGAGCTATCGGCCTGATAAAGGCTGTTAATACATTTGATCCTGAGAAAAAAATAAAATTAGCTACGTATGCTTCTCGTTGTATTGAGAATGAGATACTAATGTATTTGCGTCGAAATAATAAAATTCGAAGTGAAGTGTCATTTGATGAACCTTTAAATATTGATTGGGATGGAAATGAACTATTACTTTCTGATGTGCTAGGTACAGAGAATGATACGATTTATCGTAATATTGAAGAGCAAGTAGACCGAAAATTATTGCATAAAGCACTTGATAAATTGACAGAACGAGAGCGGACCATTATGGAACTAAGATTCGGACTACAGGATGGAGAAGAGAAGACGCAAAAAGATGTAGCGGATATGTTGGGGATTTCTCAGTCCTATATCTCTCGATTGGAGAAGAGAATTATCAAACGACTACGTAAGGAATTTAATAAGATGGTGTAGTAGATAGATTGAACTAAATTTTGCAACCACAATTCCTTCATTCTGAAGAGACCCATGGATAAGGGGTTCGTATTTAGTTCTTCTATATAGATTTATCGAGTAGGAATAAATTGAGCCTCTGGGGAGATAATGTACATTAATGTTTCTTCTTGGGAGGTAAATCATCATGACCCGAAACAAAGTTGAAATCTGTGGGGTAGATACTGCCAAACTTCCCGTACTAACAAATGTGGAAATGCGGGAATTGTTCCATGCCCTTCAGCAAAATAATGAACGTTCAGCTAGGGAAAAATTAGTAAATGGAAATCTAAGGTTGGTACTGAGTGTGATTCAACGTTTTAACAATCGGGGGGAATTTGTCGACGATTTGTTTCAGGTAGGCTGTATCGGACTAATGAAGGCTATTGATAATTTTGATTTAGGGCAAAATGTTAAATTCTCAACGTATGCGGTACCCATGATTATTGGGGAAATTCGACGGTATTTGCGGGATAACAATCCTATAAGAGTATCACGCTCTTTACGTGACATAGCATATAAAGCACTTCAAGTCCGTGACTCCTTAACGAATCAGAATTGCAGAGAACCGACTATTTTTGAAATTTCTGCCGCACTTAATGTTCCTAAGGAAGATGTAGTGTTCGCTTTGGATGCCATTCAGGATCCAGTATCGTTATTCGAACCGATTTACCATGATGGTGGTGACCCTATTTATGTGATGGATCAGATTAGTGACGATAAGAACAAAGATGTTTCATGGATTGAAGAGATTGCATTAAGAGAAGCTATGCACAGATTAGGACAACGGGAAAAAATGATCCTTTCCATGCGCTTTTTTGAAGGTAAAACTCAGATGGAAGTAGCAGACGAAATTGGCATCTCTCAAGCCCAAGTATCTAGGTTGGAGAAATCAGCCATTCAACAAATGCAGAAATATGTTAAAGCTTAAATGAATGTCCATGAATCATATAGAAGCGGCTAAAGTGTCTTTCTTGAAAAATGGGACTCGTTTTAAATAATATAAGGAATGGAGTATCAAGTGAAACATATATTTTCTTATATTTTAAAATAGCTCCAAAGAGCGATCCTAATGGGATCGCTTTTTTTTTGGCTTTCTCATAATAAAATGACATTTCGCCCAGACCCCACATATATTAAATATATAACTATATTTATGAAGGTGTGAAGCTATGATTCCAGATAAGAAAATGGTGGGGATGATGATGAAAATCTCCGATTTTCAAACCAAGGATGTTATTAATATTGTAGATGGCAAAAGATTGGGGCAAATCAGCGATTTAGAGCTTGACCTACGGCAGGGTAGAATTGAAGCGATTGTCGTGCCTAGCTATAGTAGATTCATGGGTTTATTTGGTGGTCGCAGTGATCTTATTATTCCCTGGAATAATATTGTGAAGATAGGGTCGGATGTCGTTTTGGTGAAAATGGAGGAAGTTAAGGCTGTAGAACAAGAAAAGGATATGGATCGGTTGGATCGAATTGATCGTCGATCGTATTAACCGTTACCTTTCGCAAGCATCTCTTTAGTTGCCGTAAGCAAACTAGAAATATGTTACACTGGAATAGAGGTGAAATGAATGGAACCATTTGTAGTGAATAATCGTAAAGATGAGGACCCGGCTTTGTTTCTGCTAGCACCATGGACCTCTTTCGATAAAATAACCGTAGGATTTACAGGACGACATGGAGGAACTAGTAAATCCCCTTATGAAAGTCTGAACTGTGCTTTTCATGTAGATGATGACCCGGGTGATGTAATAATTAATCGCCATAGAATAGTTGAGACATTAGGTTTCCCTTATCAAGCATGGACGTGTGGTGAACAGGTTCATAGTAATCACGTGGAGATCGTTCACCTTGAAGATCAAGGTCGTGGTAATATGGATCAATCATCTGCATTTCAGAATACGGATGGGCTACTCACGAATATCCCAGGCGTTCTCTTAACTTCTTTTTATGCAGATTGCGTGCCGTTATATTTCTATGATCCCATTAAGCAAGTCATTGGGCTTGCCCATGCGGGCTGGAAAGGGACGGTATCAAGAATAGCCTCAACCATGGTAGATAAGATGGTCCATGAGTATGGTAGTGATGCTCATGACATACGTGCTGCTATTGGCCCTTCGATTGGATCATGCTGTTATGAGGTAGACGATAAGGTGATGTTATCGGTATACGATTTAGAAAAAGATGTCTTGGGTAATAATACGTATTCCACTTCATGGTATCTGAAAAAGAACAACGGCAAAAGTATGCTAAACTTGAAAGAAATGAATCGACAGATTATGATGAAAGCAGGAATAATGCCGAGTCATATCGAATGTACAACATATTGTACAAGCTGCCGCAATGATTTGTTCTTCTCTTATCGTAAAGATGGAGGAACGACAGGACGTATGGCAAGTTGGTTAGGCTTAAAGTGAGGTGGGTTTTTTTGACATTTAAAGATCGGATTAATGATGTAGAAACTCGCATAAATGATGCTTGCATAAGAAGTGGTAGATCTAGAGAAGATGTACATGTCGTTGCTGTTACCAAGTATGTTTCATTGGAGATGACAGCTGAAGTTCTGAATCAAGGCCTCATTCATGTGGGTGAGAATCGCTGGCAGAATGCTGAAGAGAAGTGGAATGCATTAGGCAACCAAGGGGTTTGGCATTTCATCGGGCATCTTCAGACGAACAAGGTGAAGGATATCATCGATAAGTTCCATTATATTCACTCACTGGATCGTCTTTCACTAGCCCAAATGCTAGAGAGTAAGGCGAAATCCTTAGGATTAGTCGTGCAGGTGTTTGTTCAAGTTAATATTTCAGGCGAAGATTCTAAATATGGTCTAGCACCTGAGAAAGTGGTATCTTTTCTCGAAGAGATTAAGGGATTCGATCATATTAAAGTCATTGGATTGATGACTATGGCTCCATTTGAGGGGCATCCTGAAGATACACGGCCGATATTCCGAGCATTAAGGGAATTGAGAGATGAACTTAACCGGCAGTCCCTTACACGCGAACCTATCACAGAATTATCAATGGGGATGTCGAACGATTTCGAAGTCGCGATTGAAGAAGGATCTACTTGGGTACGTTTAGGATCTATTCTAGTGGGGAAAGAGGAGGGCTAAAGATGGGTGTCATGAATCGTTTTATGAACTTTATGGGTTTACAGGAAGAAGAAGAGGTTACTGAGCGGGAGCCTCTTGCAGTTGAGGAAGAGGAGTATGCGACAACGAATACTGAGCCACGTAAGAATCAAAGAAGTAATGTCGTTAGCATTCACTCACAGAAAAATGTTAAAGTAGTATTAGCTGAGCCACGTTCATATGATGAAGCACAGGAAATTGCTGATCATTTGCGTTCCCATCGTACAGTTGTAATGAATTTGCAACGTGTCCGTAATGATCAAGCCTTTCGTATTATCGATTTTGTCAGTGGAACGGTGTATGCTTTAAGTGGAAGTATTTCGAAAATTGGTGGTAACATATTTCTATGCACCCCAGATACAGTTGAAATCCAAGGTAATATCTCTGAGATTTTAGCTGAAGAACTAGAATATAATAGAATGAGGTGAGCCTACTTTGTACCAGCTTGATCGAATTATCACAATGATTTTCGAAATTTACTTTTATATGATTGTAATTTATGTATTAATGTCTTGGCTTCCAAACTTACGTGAGAATTTCATAGGTGAGTTCTTGACTAAGTTGGTTGAACCGTATTTATCTGTGTTCCGTCGATTTATTCCACCCATTATGGGAATGCTTGATATTTCTCCAATTATTGCATTGTTCGTATTGCAATTTGTCCAATCTGGATTGAAATTTGTTATCCACTCGATATTTTTCTAGGGGTTTATGATGCGACTGGATATACTTGATCATTTTCACCCAGATGAACGCGAGTTTGTGGACAGAGCTTGGGAATGGGTCGTTAATGCTGGCGAATATCATGAAGTGAAACTAACGGATTTTCTGGATCCTAGGCAATCTTTTATACTGCAGACATTAGTTAATCGACATCCTGATGTACATATTCGATTAAGCGGTGGTTATGTTGAAGCTGAAAGGTGCCGCGCTATTATTGCACCTGATTATCGTGATATAGACAACGAAAATATGGGAATGGCTGTACTAAGTATCTACTCAGGTGATCAGAAATTTCTTCAACTCGATCATGGTGACTACATGGGTTCCATTCTTAATCTGGGTATTAAACGGAGTAAGATAGGTGATATCCATGTATTGGAAGATGGTTGTCATGCGGTCGTTGGAGAAGATATTGCATCATACCTTCATATGCAACTTAATCAAGTGCACCGTGTTCATGTACAGAGTGAGGTTTTACCGCTAGAATCATTGCGGACAAGTAAAGTCTCTCTTGATACGATGGACCTTACGGTCGCTTCGTTACGTCTTGATGGCATTTGTGCAGATGTATACCGACTTAGTCGTAGTAAAATTCTAGTGCCGATTAAAGCTGGACGATGTCGGGTCAATTGGAAAGTAGAAGAGAATCCCTCCTCATCTTTAAAAGAAGGAGATATCGTTTCTCTTCAAACCTTCGGTCGTTTCAAGGTGATAGAGGCCGGAGAAATGACGAAAAAGGGACGGTACCGTGTTAAAATCGGAAAATTTATGTGAATACATTGCAGGAAGTGAGTACTTCTTGTCGAATTGAGTTATCCAAGGTCAATTAATGGATTCAGTTTTTTGAACCGAAATTTTCAGGAGGTGCGCATCCATGCCATTAACACCATTGGACATACATAACAAAGAATTTGCCCGCAGAATTCGCGGTTATGATGAAGATGAAGTGAATGAATTCTTGGATCAAGTGATAAAGGACTATGAGGGTGTCATTCGGGAGAATAAAGAATTACAGAACCAAATGTTTACTCTTCAAGAAAGATTAGATCATTTCATTAATATTGAGGATTCTCTTTCCAAGACAATTATTGTAGCCCAAGAAGCTGCTGATGATGTGAAAAGTAATGCAAAGAAAGAATCTCAATTAATCATTAAAGAATCCGAGAAGAATGCGGACCGGATTATCAATGAAGCTTTATCTAAATCACGGAAAATTTCGATGGAAATCGAAGAGTTGAAGAAGCAGGCATCTATTTATCGGACCCGTTTCCGTAGTCTCGTTGAAGCTCAATTAGAGTTACTTAGCATGGATGGATGGGAAACATTGGAGAGCCGTGAAGAAGCGAAGGAAGTCTATTAGGCCTTAGTCGGGTTGACTTTTTCTGCGAAAGAAGCTATAACTATAGTCACAATCTGATTTTATTGAATTTGATGATGGGAAAAGTACCATAAGGAACTGTTCTTCAGAGAGTTGGTATAATGCTGAAAGCCAACGTACAGACCTTTAGTGGAAGATCCTCCCGGAGAAGTGAAGCTGAAACGTCCTTGACGCGTGTAAGCTAAGCCGGTCTGCCGAACGTTATATCGGCTCCATGCTTTTAATATCCGCATGGACTTGAGATGTCGCTTATGAAGTGTTTTATTTATAAGCGAAATTAGGGTGGTAACGCGAGCTAAAGTCTCGTCCCTTTGGGGATGGGGCTTTTTTTGCGTGCCGATCCCCCTAAATCCCCCTTGATAAGGGGGACCCCAGAGGGCCTGCCCTCTGGACTCCTGAAAGTTTGGTGGAGGGAGTTAGTGTGCGGATAGAAGGTATGCTATAGGCGGAGCGGTTCTTCCTCGACTCCCCTTCGGGATCATCTTGGTCACCTTTCATGCGAAGGGTGCTTAGCCGGCTTCGCTCCTCGTTATGCACTATCAAATGAGGGCCTACGATGCGTCTGAGATAATTGAGGGTTGGTGGAAGTCCCGATCCTCGACTCCCTGCGGGTACGTCTTCGGGGTCCTTCCACCACGGCGAGGTAGCTGGACTTGGTGCAGTCAAGAGAAGAATGAGGGCCTACGATGCGTCTGAGATAATTGAGGGTTGGTGGAAGTCCCGATCCTCGACTCCCCTGCGGGTACGTCTTCGGGATCCTTCCGCCACGGGATAGTAGTTAGAGTTGGTGCAGATCGACTGATGTATGAGGGAATGCTACAAACGAAGTAGCTCTAGCAGGTAGCGGGCCATATATTTAATTTGCGAAGGCAAAGTAAGTATATGGCGATAAGCGAGGATACGCTCCCAAAAGAACTAATCACAGACTTTGTAAGTTAATCGACGAAATTTTGGGTGTCCAGAGGGCTAGCCCTTGGGATCCCCCTTACAAAGGGGGACTTAGGGGGGATGGCTCCTCGGCCCTGACATATTGAAAGGAATGATCATTGATGAATAGAGTAGATGTTAAAGAGAAAGCACGCGCTAGAGACCAGCGTATTCTGAAGAAATGGAAAGATGAGAATACGTTCAGTAAGTCCATGGTGAATCGTGAAGATAAACCGAATTTTGTATTTTATGAGGGGCCACCGACTGCGAATGGCAAGCCGCATATCGGTCACGTCCTTGGACGCGTAATCAAGGATTTCATCGGCCGTTATCAGACGATGAAAGGGTATCATGTCGTACGTAAGGCTGGGTGGGATACACATGGTCTACCTGTAGAGCTAGGGGTGCAGAAGCAGCTAGGAATCACGCATAAGCAAGAGATCGAAGAGTATGGTGTAGAAGCTTTTATCAAGAAGTGTAAAGAAAGTGTATTTGTTTATGAACAACAGTGGCGGGATCTTACTGAAGCGATTGGTTATTGGACAGATCTCGATAATCCATACATCACATTAGATAACAAATATATTGAGAGTGTGTGGAACATTCTAGCTACGGTACATGATAAGGATCTTCTATATCGTGGTCACCGGGTGAGTCCGTATTGCCCGGATTGCCAAACAACGCTTAGTTCTCATGAAGTAGCACAAGGTTATAAGGACGTTAAAGATTTGAGTGCTACAGCTAAGTTTAAGTTGCATGACAGCGGTGAATATGTTCTTGCATGGACTACAACACCTTGGACATTGCCTGGACACGTAGCGCTTGCTGTGAATCCAGATATTGAATATGCACGAGTAAAGCAAGAAGACGGCGTATATATCGTTGCTAAGAAATTAGTGGAAGATGTAATCAATGGTGAGCATGAGGTTATTGGCACTTTGAAAGGTTCTGATTTGGTAGGTAAGACTTATGACCCTCCGTTTAATTACACCCAATTAGAGAAATCTAATATCATTGTTGGTGCGAAATACGTTACGGATTCTAGTGGTACAGGTATTGTGCACATGGCTGCTGCTCACGGTGAAGATGACTATAGAGTATGTAAAGAAAATGGTATCACTTATGTGAACGTTGTGAACCTACAGGGTTGTTACGTTGATGAAGTCACAGATTTAGCGGGACGATTTGTTAAAGACTGTGATGTAGATATTATCAAGATGCTCTCAGAGAGCGGTATGTTATACAGTAAACTTAAATATGAACATAGTTATCCATTCTGCTGGCGTTGTGATACGCCGTTACTTTATTACGCAATGGATAGTTGGTTTATTAAGACAACAGCTATCAAGGATCAATTGATTGCTAATAATAATGAAGTTGAGTGGTTCCCTGGCCATGTACGTGAAGGTCGTTTCGGTAAGTTCCTAGAGGAACTAGTGGATTGGAACATTAGCCGTGATCGCTATTGGGGTACGCCATTGAATATCTGGGTATGTGAAGAGACGGGAGAACAGTTCGCACCTCACAGTATTGCGGAACTTAGAGCTCGTGCGATTGGGGATGTACCTGAGAACTTGGAACTGCATAAACCGTATGTAGATGACGTTAAAGTTCAGAGTTCATGCGGTAAATATATCATGACTCGTACACCTGAAGTGATCGATGTATGGTTTGATAGTGGTTCCATGCCATTTGCACAACAACATTATCCTTTCGAGAATCAGGAAACGTTCGAAGCACAGTATCCTGCTGATATGATCTGTGAAGGGATTGATCAGACGCGTGGTTGGTTCTACAGTTTATTAGCTGTATCCACTATGTTGACTGGGAAAGCTCCATATAAAGCAGTTATGGCGACAGGACACGTTCTTGATGAACAAGGGCAGAAGATGTCTAAATCCAAGGGAAATGTTATTGATCCGTGGGATATCATTGAAGAGTATGGTACAGATGCTTTCCGTTGGGCGTTATTGTCAGATAGTGCACCTTGGAATAGCAAACGTTTCTCCAAAGGAATTGTAGGAGAAGCGAAGTCTAAGATGGTTGATACGTTAGTGAACACACATGCATTCTTAACTCTTTACGCTAGTATTGATGGATATAATCCGGCGGAACATCCGTTCCAACCATCGAATCACAAGCTTGATCGTTGGATTGTATCTCGCTTGAATAGCGTAATTAAGACGGTTGATAAAGCATTAGCTGTTAATGATTTCTTGAATGCTGCGAAAGCGATTGAAGATTTCATCGATGAACTTAGTAACTGGTATATCCGTCGTTCACGCGATCGTTTCTGGGGAAGTGGCCTTACAGAAGATAAGCTTGATGCATACCGTACATTGACTGAAGTCTTAATCACGACGGCTAAGCTTATTGCACCATTCACTCCAATGCTGGCTGAAGATATTTACCTAAACTTAAGTGGTGGAGAAAGTGTTCACCTAGATGATTATCCACAAGTAAATGAATCACTTATTGATGAGTCGCTTGAACAAGATATGGAGACTGCACGTCGTGTTGTAGAACTCGCACGGAACGTTCGTAATGAGACGGGTATTAAGACACGTCAGCCGTTGTCTGAATTGATTGTATCTATTGATCGTAATTTCGATCTACCTGGGTACGAGGATATTATCAAAGAAGAAATCAACGTCAAGAATATCCATACACAAAACGATGATAGTGGATTGGTTAACTTCACATTGAAACTTAATTTAAAGGTTGGCGGAAAGAAATACGGTAAGAATGTAGGTTTCTTACAGAACTTCTTTAAAGAAATGACTTCCGAAGAGACACGTAAAGCTGTGGAAAGTGGTATTCTTAATGTCGTGTCACCTGAGGGAGAAGAGTTGCAGATTACACCAGAGGAATTGTTGATCGATAAACATGCTAAATCTGGGTTCGCTTCTGCTTCGGGCTATACCATTACAGTGGCACTTAATACCGAAATTACGCCTGAGTTGGAACAGGAAGGCTGGGTTCGTGAGGTTATCCGTGCAGTTCAAGATTATCGTAAAAAGCTTGATCTTCCGATTGAGAAACGAGTGATCTTAACACTAGATGTTTCAGATGAGTTGAAAGTTGCGATTACAGCATTTGATCATGTACTACGTGAAAATGTATTAGTGAATGAAGTATTGTATGGGGTAATAGAACCGATGGAACAAATAGAGATTGCGGGGAATCCAGTAGGAATCCATATCGCAGATTAATACAATGCTTTTTGGAACATAATAGAAATAATTAAAGAAGAAACGAGCCTTAAGCCGAACAATCGGGATGAATTAATCCCGGAATAGGCTAGGGCTCGTTTCTTCTTATCATGAGTGAGTTCCAAAAGGAGTAGAAGATATGGCGCAAGGTAACAACGACGATTCAAGAATACAAAAAGACGTCTCGGAAGATAATCATACGCTGTTAGTCAAGATGGCACAGCAACTAGAGAAATCGCGAATTCAAGAATACACACAATTGTTACATCGACCTTGGCGCTTAATTTGGCTTAATATACTATCGGGCACTGCACGCGGCGTAGGAATTGCCATAGGTTTCACCTTTTTTGCGGCTACCATCATTTATTTCTTACAAGTTCTTGGGGCATTGAACTTACCCATCATTGGAGATTACATTGCAGATATTGTGCGTATCGTGCAACGTCAACTTGAGCTGGATTATTGATGTGACGCCATTACATTAAGGGGTCATCTTCAAGTGAATTAACGCCTTCTCCTTTTTCCATGTATGTCTGGTAGTGGCGATTGCGAATAATCCCTATGGGATTCCCTTCAATATCTGCAGCTAGAAAGCTTTCTAGAGGTTCGACGCAACCTTCTATTTCTTCATCAGCCTCAATGGCCATTTCATTATAGCTTTCGATATTGTTCCCTTCAGCCATAGCTGGGGAATTAGATGTACCCCATCGTTCTAAGGTTTGCCAAGTATCTTCTCCATCGAATCCATTCTGATCATCACGTTCATCTAGGCTAGTTCGACCAAATGGTGGCATGAGGAGTTCTTCTTCTACAGGACGATCATTGGAAACGACCTGTCTTGGAGAATGATCTTTACAGAAACCTGTTGCAGGAACGGCTTCTAGACGTTCATAAGAAATAGCTTGATCACAAATGCTACACCGACCATAAGTCCCGTTGGCAATCCGAGCAAGTGACGTTTCAACTCTTTCCAATTGTAAGGCATCATGTTCAAGAAGAGAGATATCCATCTCACGGTAATAAAGGTCGGTTGCAACGTCTGCCGGATGGTTATCAATATTAGACAGTTCACCTGTTGAATCACGCATAGACTCTTCAAGACCATGATGATCGTTTTCTTTGGTACGGTGTGTAATGTCTTCGCGTTCAAGCTCCAACTGACGACGTAGATGATTAATTTGTGATGATGATAGTGATTGTGTCATTTTGAGGCTCCTTTCTAGTGCTAAGGGAGAATCACATTTTACTCTCTTGCTATATAGTGTGCGTATTTGCATGGTTTTACATAAGGGAAATGTTCTCGGCTTTGGCCCTTTATGGACGATTTTGGACAGCCTGTGCTACAATGGACGAGTCTATAATACGTAGTTATTACCATTCACTTACCATTCGATAATGATAAAGTGAGTCAATGGAAATCATAAGATTGGAGTGACATGTTACTGTGATATACTACATAATTGCGTTCGTTGCTTTTTTGGTGGATCAAGGAACTAAATATTTGATTGCCAGCCGGATGGTATTGACTGAACAAATACCGGTGATTGGCAATTTTTTTCTGATAACCTCACATCGGAATCGCGGTGCAGCCTTTGGGATTCTTGAGAATCAAAGATGGTTTTTTATTATCGTTACGACTATTGTGGTTATCGGAATCATTTGGTACTTACAAAAAGTGATGAAAACGAATAACAAATTATTACCTCTTGCACTTAGCTTAGTACTTGGTGGGGCAATTGGGAATTTCATTGATCGTATCTTGACCGGTGAAGTGGTGGATTTCCTACAATTTAATTTCGGAAGTTATGAATTCCCAATATTTAATGTTGCGGATTCGTGCATTGTTATTGGTGTTGGACTTATTATTTTGGACTCATTGCTTGATATGAAAAGAAATCCAGTTAATCCGAATACGGAAGGAAATGAAGAAACGTGAATGACATCGAGACGCACGGAGAAGATATGACAGAAGAATTAGAGGTACGTGAGTGGACCGTTGAAGAGAGCTCTGCAAAAGAGCGAATTGATAAGTATATAACTGAAATGTGGCCAGAAGAGATTTCGCGTTCTCAGGTTCAACTATGGATTACAGGTGAACACGTTAAGGTGAACGGAAGTAACGTAAAATCCAATTACAAACTTTCTGTTGGGGACCGCGTTGAGGTTATTGTTCCTGAACTTGTGTCGGTTGAAATTGTGGCAGATAATATTCCTCTTGAGGTTGTATATGAAGATCAAGATCTTATTGTTGTGAATAAGCCAAGAGGGATGGTGGTACATCCAGCACCAGGCCATTCTTCAGGAACGTTAGTTAATGCTTTGATGTACCATTGTAAAGATCTATCTGGTATTAACGGTGAGTTACGTCCTGGTATTGTGCATCGCATCGATAAAGACACCTCTGGCCTCATTATGGCTGCGAAGAATGATAAGGCGCATGCTTCTCTTGCAGCGCAGTTGAAGGAGCACTCCGTGACTCGGCGTTATATTGCACTTGTGCATGGTAGTGTTAGTCACGATCAAGGAACGGTGGATGCACCTATTGGGCGAGATACGGCTGATCGTAAAATGTACACGGTTAAGGAAAAGAACAGTAAGCATGCTGTAACTCATTTTACCGTGCAAGAACGTCTACGGGATTATACACTGCTAGAACTTCAACTTGAGACAGGGCGGACACATCAGATTCGAGTGCATATGAAGTTTATAGGCCATCCATTGGTTGGTGATCCTATCTATGGACGTAATAAGGGACTTAAATTAAAAGGTCAGGCGCTTCATGCGGCCGTATTAGGCTTCATACATCCAACGAGAGGCGAGTATATGGAGTTCAAAGCGTGTATACCAGAAGAACTGGAAGAACTACTTATAGGTCTACGCAGTCGCTAAAAGTACAAATGATAAGAACATTAGTCCATGGCATAAAGCCATGGATTTCTTCATATTTAGGAGAGAGATTACCTACATAGGAGATGAAATAAATGAGCATAGAACAATATCAAGAAACGTATATTCAATCTAATTTTGCAGACAGAATCGGTGGAGCAAATTACGGTAAAGACACAGCTATATATAAATTTGAGAAAATTAAGCGCGCGAAGGCAGCTGCTCAGAAAGATTTCCCAGAGATTGAGCTAATTGACATGGGCGTTGGAGAACCAGACGAAATGGCGGACGCTGGAATCGTGGCCAAGCTAGCTGAAGAAGCGGCTAAACCAGAGAACAGAGGGTATGCTGATAATGGTATAGCTGTATTCAAGGAAGCTGCAGCGAAATATTTGAAAGAAGTA
Organism: Paenibacillus antarcticus; assembly: GCF_001637225.1. GTDB lineage: Bacteria > Bacillota > Bacilli > Paenibacillales > Paenibacillaceae > Paenibacillus_AQ > Paenibacillus_AQ antarcticus. Next base: position 292,798 of record NZ_LVJI01000015.1, on the reverse strand, counting down.
TTCCGTGTGGATGGAATAGATCCAGTAAATGAAGTTGTCCATTCTATTGGTTCAAAGCCAGCACTTGCGATGTTGCCATCTTGCTTCATCAATCCTGGCGATATCACGATTATGACAGTACCAGGATATCCTGTGCTTGGAACGCATACCAAGTATTTGGGTGGGGAAGTTTTCACCATCGAGTTGAAAAAAGAGAATCAGTTCTTACCGAATTTAAACGAAATTCCTGAAGATATTGCCCGTCGTGCGAAGTTATTGTATCTGAATTATCCGAATAACCCAACAGGTGCTAGTGCAACTGTAGAATTCTTTACTGAAGTGGTAGCGTGGGCTAAGAAATTCGATGTCGTTGTTATTCATGATGCACCTTATGCGGCTTTAACTTATGATGGTATGAAACCACTTAGTTTCTTGTCTATTCCGGGTGCTAAGGATGTAGGTGTAGAGCTACACTCGCTTTCTAAATCATATAACATGACAGGATGGCGTATTGGATTTGTTGCTGGAAACCCATTGATTGTGAAAGCATTCAGTGATGTGAAAGACAACAATGATTCAGGTCAGTTTATTGCTATTCAAAAAGCTGCTGTATACGCTTTGTCTCATCCAGAAATCACGGAAGATATTGCTCTTAAATATTCCCGTCGTCATAACTTATTGGTAGACGTTCTGAATGAACTAGGTTTTACGGCTGAGAAACCTAAAGGCTCCTTCTTTCTTTATGTAGAAGCTCCAAAAGGGGTTAAGGGAGGACAACGATTTGCATCAGGAGAAGATTTCTCTCAATTTCTTATTCGTGAGAAGCTAATTTCTACTGTACCATGGGATGATGCAGGGCATTTCGTTCGTTTCTCAGTAACGTTCATTGCAAATGGTGAAGAACAAGAGAAGCTTGTTATTAGTGAAATTAAACGCCGCTTAAGTGATGTGGAATTTGAATTTTAATAAAAAGGTATCTGCCTAGGGCAGGTACCTTTTTCCATCTTGTGCATAGTTGACATCATGAATCGCTTTATGTCATAATTCTTGTAGAAGAATAGCACCTTTAATTCAGTCCCGTGAGACTGGCAAGGTTACGTGAACCGAGGTTCACTGCATGACACTCGTATGTTTTGGTACGAGTTGTGATGTGGCGCCTCTCATTCATCGAATTGTCGAATGAATGACTAGTGAACTCCTTGCCTATGGGCAAGGAGTTTTTTTTGTTAAGTCGCGGGATATTATGAAGAAATTCCTTAAAGAGGAGCAATGAATAATGATTAAAGAAGTGCACGTTATTATGGATGAGACAGCTATACGTAGGGCCTTAAACAGAATTGCACATGAAATTCTAGAAAGAAATAAAGGCATAGAAGATTGCATTCTTATCGGAATTCGGAGGCGGGGTGTTTACTTGGCTCAGAGAATTGCTGAAAGAATTCAGGAAATTGAAGGTACGCCTATCGTATGTGGTGAGCTGGATGTAACTGCCTATCGTGATGACCGATTAGAAGAACGAACCCTTATTTTTGAAGACGGAGATCTTGCTGTGAACCAATTGAAAAACAGCTTGGGAAATGTAAGTATACATGATAAAAAAATTATATTGTTCGATGATGTTCTTTTTACGGGGCGAACAATTCGTGCAGCAATGGATGCCCTGATGGATTGCGGACGACCACGTATGATTCAGCTAGCGGTTCTAGCAGATCGCGGACATCGAGAGTTGCCTATACGACCGGATTATATAGGAAAGAATGTACCTACTTCTAATCAGGAACAAATTGAAGTAGCGCTAATGGAGTTAGATGGTAAAGATGAAGTCACCATCTTGCAATACAGGGAGGAGAGAAATTCATGACGACAGCAATTAACTTGAAGGATCGTAGCCTACTTGGCTTAAAAGACATAAGTCGAAATGAAATTGAGTCGATTCTAGACAGAGCGGCCTACTGGGAATCGCAGTCTGAGAAAGTTATCCCAATTCTAAGTTCGCAGTTTGTAGCTAATATGTTTTTTGAGAATAGTACCAGAACAAGATTCTCATTTGAAATGGCTGAGAAACGACTGGGAGCTGAGGTGCTGAATTTTGCAGCAGCAGCTTCTAGTGTGGAGAAGGGCGAGTCCATCTACGATACGGTAAGAACGCTTGAATCCATGGGCATTGATGCAGGAGTCATTCGGATGAAACCTGATGGAGTACTACAGAATTTGGCTGAGACAATCAAGGTTCCTTTGATTAATGCTGGTGATGGTAATAATGAGCACCCTACACAAGCATTACTAGATTTATACACCATGCGGAAGAATTTTGGAGAATTAAAAGGTCTGAAGGTATCTATTATCGGAGATATTCGACATAGTCGTGTTGCGCGTTCGAACTTGTGGGCATTGCAGAAATTTGGAGCTCAGGTCAGCTTCTGTGCACCTGAAAGTATGGCAGCTCCTGAACTTGAACAATATGCTCCATATGTATCCATGGATGAGGCAGTACAGTCTGATGTCGTTATGATGTTGCGTGTTCAGTTGGAACGTCATGCAACTGGGATACTGAAATCAGGAAATGAATACAGAGAACAGTATGGTTTGACAGAGGCAAGGGCGTCCAAGTTATCCAAGAATACAATGATTATGCATCCGGCACCGGTTAATAGGAATGTAGAGATTGATGATGTTGTTGTAGAAAGTGCTCAGTCATTTATCTTCCCACAAATGAGTAATGGTGTGCCTATTAGAATGGCAGTCATGGAACGAGCATTAAGAAGGTAAGAACTAATATAAATAGACATAAACACATTTATTAATAAATATACACAAAAGTGAATTATTATTATACAATAGATTGAAGCCAACGTGCTCAATCAACAAACGGAGGTTATCATGTTAACGATTATTGCAAATGCGAGTGTACTTGATAAGCAGGGGAACTTAGAGAAGAAACATATTCTACTTGAGAACGGCATTATCAAATCACTAGTAGATGGTCAAATGGATCTTGCAGATATTCAACAAGAGGCCTCAGAAATTGTCGATGCAGCTGGTAAATTAGTTACTCCAGGTTTTATAGATATGCATGTGCATTTGCGTGAACCAGGTTATGAGCATAAAGAAACAATCGAAAGTGGAAGTCGTTCGGCTGCAAAAGGTGGATTCACAACGATTGCATGTATGCCAAATACAAGACCGATTACCGACAATCCTGATGTCATTAAGCTAATTCTTGAGAAGGCAAGTGAAGCAGGGCTCGTCAAGGTTCTACCTTATGCAGCGATTACCAAGAATGAGCTTGGACGTGAACTGACAGATTTCGCAGCTTTGAAAGAAGCGGGAGCTATTGGTTTCACAGACGATGGAGTAGGTGTGCAGAATGCACAAATGATGAAGGATGCTATGAAGATTGCAGCAGAACTTCAGATGCCAGTTATTGCACACTGTGAAGATAATTCACTCGTCGTTGGAGCATGTGTTGCAGAAGGTGAATTCGCTACAAAACATGGCTTAAAAGGTATTCCTAATGAATCAGAAGCGATTCATGTCGGCCGCGATATTCTGCTAGCTGAAGCAACAGGTGTGCATTATCATGTATGCCATGTGAGTACAGAACAATCCGTTCGGTTGATTCGTCAAGCGAAGGAAATCGGTATTCGTGTGACTGCAGAAGTATGTCCACATCACCTAGTGCTCTCAGAACAAGATATTCCTGGTCTTGATGCGAATTGGAAAATGAACCCTCCACTTCGTTCGAAACGTGATGTGGAAGCTTGTATCGAAGGGTTACTGGATGGGACGCTTGATATGATTGTTACTGATCATGCTCCACATAGCGTTGAAGAGAAAGCCAAAGGAATGGAGCTTGCTCCGTTTGGGATTGTTGGATTCGAGACGGCATTTCCACTACTCTATACTAAATTCGTAGAGACAGGCTTGTGGGACTTATCCATGCTCGTACAGCGTATGACTGCTGATCCTGCTAAGGTATTCGGTCTAAATACAGGGAACCTTGAAGTGGGAAGTCCGGCTGATCTTACAATGATTGATTTGGACACTGAGAAAGCAGTCAATCCAGAGGAGTTCCTAACCAAAGGACGGAATACTCCTTTTACAGGATGGAAGCTAAAAGGATGGCCAGTTAAGACTTGGGTGGACGGAAACGTTGTTTGGTCAGAATAAGAAGCAGGTACGCTATACCGAGTAATAATTGATTACTTCATTATAGATTAAACAAATATAGATCAAGAGTACATGACAGAGGGAGTGGAAGAGAATGCAGGCAAGATTGTTATTGGAGAACGGTACCCTGTTTACAGGGTTGGCATTTGGTGCTGATGGGGAATCAACAGGTGAGGTAGTATTTAATACAGGAATTACAGGATATCAAGAGGTATTGTCTGATCCATCCTACTGCGGACAAATTGTAACGATGACGCAACCATTGATCGGTAACTACGGAATTACACGTGATGATTTCGAATCTGTTGCTCCATTTATACATGGGTTTGTTGTTCGTCGTCATGAACCAGTTCCAAGTAACTGGCGTGCCGAGTACAGTCTTGATCAGTTGTTGAAAGAACATGGTATCGTTGGTATTAGTGAGATCGACACACGTATGTTAACTCGCATTATTCGCCACCATGGAACGATGAAGGGGATTCTAACGACTTCAGCGGCATCTGTAGAAGAGTTGCAAGAAAGATTAGTGGTTAGCGAAATGATGAGAGATCAAGTTGCTCGCACTTCTACGAAATATACGTATAATAGTCCTGGTTCAAAGGAACGGATCGTACTTGTAGATTTCGGCGCGAAGAGTGGAATTCTACGTGAACTTTCTAATCGTGGATGCGATGTCGTTGTTGTACCACAAGATACAACGGCTGAACAAATCCGTCACTTACGTCCAGATGGCATTCTGTTGTCCAATGGCCCTGGGGACCCGAAAGATGTTCCACACGCAGTATCTATGGTCTCAGAATTGCTCGGGGAGTATCCGATGTTCGGTATTTGCCTTGGACATCAACTGTTCGCTTTAGCATGTGGTGCAGATTCAGAGAGACTGAAATTCGGACACCGCGGTGGAAACCATCCAGTGAAAGAGTTAGCAACCAATCGTTGCTATATTACATCTCAGAATCATGGTTACACAGTAAATGAGGACTCTATCCGAAATACTGATTTAGAAGTAACACATATTAACAACAATGATAAAACCGTTGAAGGTTTGAAACATAAGAATTACCCAGCATTCTCAGTACAATACCATCCAGAAGCAGCACCTGGACCTCAGGATAGCAGCTACTTATTCGATCAATTTCTACAAATGATTGCGGATCACAAAATCAAACACCCTGCTAAACCGCGTCAAGCCGAATTAGCCGCAGCTGTGAAAGGAGCACTACAAAATGCCTAAAAATACTGAATTAAAGAAAATACTAGTTATCGGATCCGGTCCGATCGTTATCGGTCAAGCAGCTGAATTTGACTATGCAGGTACACAAGCATGCCAGGCTTTGAAAGAGGAAGGTATTGAGGTCATCCTAATCAATAGTAACCCTGCTACGATCATGACCGATACGAATATCGCAGATAAAGTATACATTGAACCAATCACTTTGGAGTTTGTAACACAAATCATTCGTCAGGAACGTCCAGATGGACTACTTCCAACGCTAGGTGGACAGACAGGTCTGAACATGGCTGTGGAACTTGCACGTGCAGGAATTCTTGAACAGGAGAATGTGAAGCTGCTTGGAACACAACTTGATTCTATCGAGAAGGCGGAAGATCGTGATCTATTTAGAGATTTAATGCGTGAGCTTGATCAACCCGTGCCAGATAGCGATATTGTGACATCATTAGAAGGAGCGCTCGCGTTCGCTAATGAGGTTGGTTATCCATTGATTGTACGTCCGGCTTATACACTTGGGGGAACAGGTGGAGGAATCTGTGCAACAGAAGAGGAACTTCGTGAGACTGTTGTATCCGGAATTCGTTATAGTCCGATTGGTCAATGTCTTATCGAGAAGAGTATTGCTGGACTCAAGGAAGTTGAGTACGAAGTTATGCGTGACGCAAACGATAACTGTATCGTTGTGTGTAACATGGAGAACTTTGATCCTGTAGGCGTACATACAGGTGACAGTATCGTTGTTGCACCTAGCCAGACGTTGTCAGATCGTGAATATCAAATGCTTAGATCAGCTTCTCTCAAAATAATCCGTGCATTGAATATTGAAGGTGGCTGTAACGTGCAGTATGCACTGGACCCACAAAGTTATCAATATTATGTTATTGAAGTAAATCCTCGTGTAAGTCGTTCATCTGCACTTGCTTCCAAAGCGACAGGTTATCCTATTGCTAAAATGGCAGCTAAGATCGCTATGGGTTACACGCTAGATGAAATTACGAATCCTGTAACAGGACAAACATATGCTTGTTTCGAACCAGCATTAGATTATATCGTAAGTAAAATTCCACGCTGGCCTTTTGATAAATTCATACATGCTAACCGTAAGTTAGGAACGCAAATGAAAGCAACTGGAGAAGTTATGGCTATCGGTCGTACCTTTGAAGAATCCATGCATAAAGCGATCCGTTCACTAGAAATCGGTGTTCACCGTTTCGAACTTAAAGGGGCAGAACTATTAAGTGAAGAGGTTCTTAATGAGCGTCTTGTGAAACCGGATGATGAGCGTATCTTCTTGATTGCTGAGGCTTTCCGTCGCGGGTACACATTACAACAAATTCAAGATCTAACTCAAGTCGATTGGTGGTTCCTTGATAAACTTGAAGGTATCATTAAGTTCGAGACACGTATTCAAGAAGAAGAAACACTTTCTTATGAAATGTTGTATCAAGCGAAGAGACTAGGGTTTACGGATAGATCCATTGCGGAAATTCGCAAACAGAATGTATTAACAAACACTCATACATCTGAGGCAGAAGTGCGTGAATTCAGATTGAATCATAATCTTCGTCCGGTATACAAAATGGTTGATACATGTGCAGCAGAATTTGAAGCTGTGACACCATACTATTACTCGACTTACGAAACAGAAAATGAAGTTATTCAGACCACGAAGGAAAAGATTCTTGTATTAGGATCAGGTCCAATTCGAATTGGACAGGGTATTGAGTTCGATTATTCAACTGTTCATGCGGTATGGGCTATACAGAAGGCTGGCTATGAGGCTGTTATCATTAATAACAACCCAGAAACAGTATCCACTGACTTTAGTATTTCAGATCGCTTGTACTTCGAACCTCTATTCTTCGAAGATGTTATGAATGTTATTGAACAGGAGAAACCAATTGGTGTTATCGTTCAATTCGGAGGCCAGACGGCTATTAATCTAGCAGGTCCTCTAAGTGCACAAGGTGTTAATATCTTGGGTACGAGTCTAGCAAGTATTGATGAAGCGGAAGATCGTAAGAAGTTCGAAGCGCTATTATCCCGTCTTAACATTCCGCAACCAAACGGTAAAACAGTTACTTCTGTTGATGATGCGGTTGAGACGGCTCAAAAAATCGGTTATCCGGTATTGGTACGCCCTTCTTATGTCTTGGGTGGACGTGCAATGGAAATTGTATATTCAGATGAAGAGTTACTTAACTATATGAAATATGCTGTGGAGATTAATCCAGAACATCCAGTACTGATTGATAGCTATATGCTTGGTAAAGAAGTGGAAGTCGATGCTATCTGTGACGGGGAGACAGTCATCATCCCGGGTATCATGGAACATATTGAACGCGCTGGTGTTCACTCAGGGGATTCGATCGCAGTGTATCCTCCGCAACATCTAGCAGATCATCTTAAAGAGAAAATTGTTAACATCACCATTAAGGTAGCCAAAGAGCTTAAGACAATCGGTCTAGTGAATATTCAGTTTGTTATCTACAAAGACGAAGTCTATGTCATTGAAGTTAACCCACGTTCATCACGCACAGTACCTTTCTTGAGTAAAGTAACGACGATCCCGATGGCAAACCTAGCGATGCAAGCGATTCTAGGTAAGAAACTGAAAGATCTTGGTTATCAAGAGGGTCTATGGCCTGAAAGCAAGTATGTATCGGTTAAAGTACCGGTATTCTCCTTTGCTAAACTACGTAGTGTAGATACGACGCTTGGACCTGAGATGAAATCAACAGGTGAAGTTATGGGCCGTGATCTTCAATATGCTAAGGCACTATTCAAAGGATTGATCGGAGCGGGTATGAAAATACCTTCAACGGGTGCAATCATTGCAACAGTCGCTGATAAAGATAAGGCCGAAGCGGTAGAGCTTCTAACTGGATTTAAGAGATTAGGCTATAAAATATATGCAACAGGTGGAACGGCAGAAGCTCTGAATGAAGCGGGTCTTGATGTAACAACCGTTTCAAAGCTGAGTGAAGGAACACCAAATATCCTTGATCTGATCCGTAATGGAGAAGCACAGTTTGTATTTAACACGCTCACCAAGGGTAAAATGCCACAACGTGATGGATTCAGAATTCGCCGTGAAGCTGTAGAGAACGGTATCGTATGTATGACGTCTCTCGATACGGTAAGAGCATTACTCATCATGTTAGATACCATTAATTTCTCATCCCAAGCGATGCCGGCATTTATGGAGTAATTAGGGGGCTAGGGAATATGAATATAGAATATAAGAACATGGCAGGTCGTCTGATCGTAGCGCTGGATTATCCAGATGCTACTCAGGCATCCGACTTAGTGGAACAATTGCAAGGAATACCTTGTTATTTGAAGGTCGGGATGCAGCTCTTTTATGCTGCAGGCCCGGACTTTGTGCGGGATTTAAAGGCTAAGGGTTACTCGGTATTCCTAGATTTGAAAATGCATGATATTCCCAATACCGTTAAGGGTGGTGCAGAGAGTATCACTCGTCTGGGCGTGGATATGTTTAATGTTCATGCTGCAGGTGGTACACAAATGATGCAGGCAGCTTATGAAGGTATGAATAATGCATTAGCTAGCGATACATCATTATCAAAACCTATTATCATTGCTGTTACACAGTTAACAAGTACAAGTCAGTCTGTTTTAAATGAGCAGATTGGTGTACAAGGTAACATTGAAGACGCGGTAGTCAGATATGCGAAGTTAGCTGCTTCAGCTGGTCTTGATGGTGTTGTAGCCTCTGCACAAGAGGTACCTTCGATTGGTGCGGCATGCGGTAGAGACTTTATAACGGTAACACCAGGAATTCGTCCAACGGGCAGTCAGATCGGAGATCAATCTAGAGTATTGACACCAGGAGAAGCTATTCAACAGGGGAGTCACTATATTGTTGTAGGACGTCCGATTACTGCGGCTAGCAACCCAAGAGAAATAGCAGAACAGATAATTGAGGAGATGATGAACGTTGAGTAAATTGACAGAAATTCCAGGAGCCATTGCAAGTTATTTGCTTCAAATTGAAGCGGTAGCTTTAAGTCCGAAACAACCTTTTACCTGGACATCAGGTATAAAGTCACCTATTTACTGTGACAATCGCTTAACGATGTCATATCCAGAAGTTCGTGAATATATCGCTGAGTCGTTTGCAGCTGTTATTCGTGAGACTTATCCAGATGCTGAAGTTATAGCTGGTACAGCAACAGCAGGTATCCCACATGCTGCTTGGGTAGCACAGAAGTTAAATTTACCTATGGCATACATTCGTGACAAGGCTAAGGGGCATGGTAAACAGAATCAGATCGAAGGTCTGATTAAGCCTGGTCAGAAAGTCGTTGTCATTGAGGATTTGATCTCTACTGGAGGAAGTTCACTGAAGGCTGCATTAGCTGTTAAGGAAGCAGGGGGACAGCCTCTAGCTGTTCTTGCAATATTTAGTTATCAGTTGGACAAGGCAGTCAATGCATTTGCAGAGGCTGGTATTCCGCTTCAGAGCTTATCTAACTATGGTACATTGATGGAAGTGGCTCTTGAACAGGGGAAGATTGAATCAAGTGATATGGCGTCTTTGAAGGCATGGAGAGAAGATCCTTCAGCCTTCGGAGTATAAATATTATTATTCATTACAATTATGGCAGTAGAACTTGTTCTCCTCATATGAGGTGGCAAGTTCTTTTTGTTCGTCGTATGTGTTCATTATACTAGAAGGTGTATGCTTCCAGATGAAGTAGGTAATAATACCTTCGTCATCATTTATAGCTCATGGAAGAGAGGGAAGTGCAATGAAGTGGGTGTACTTTGGCAAACTTTATAGAAGTGAATTTCAAGCGGGCAGTCTTGCGAAAAGACTAGAGCAGGATGGATGGATTTATGGTTATAAAGAACCTCATTCAGTAGAAATTTTCCGTTCTCGTAAAGGGCGATATGGCGTCCGATTTATTCCTTGAATAAAAAAGCTTGACGTGAGGGCAGTAAGTGTTGTATATTATATCTTGTCGCTGTTAAAAAAATATTTTACTGACGCGGGGTGGAGCAGCCCGGTAGCTCGTCGGGCTCATAACCCGAAGGCCGCAGGTTCAAATCCTGCCCCCGCAACCAATTAAACTGCCATTATTCAAATGTGGTTTACATAATTATTTAGGGCCCTTAGCTCAGTTGGTTAGAGCGGTCGGCTCATAACCGATTGGTCGGGGGTTCGAGTCCCTCAGGGCCCACTTCAAAAAAACCCTTGTGCATCAAGGGTTTTTTTATTTGTCTAAATATGAACAAAAGTTAAATATAATGGAAGTTATACTTTTAACATAGATCTGGGAGGACACAAATTTGGAAAGTTTACAATTGAATAGATCTACTTGGCTTGGTAATACTCGACGCGATATATTATCGGGAATGACGGTTGCTTTGGCGCTGATTCCGGAATCAATTGCGTTCTCAATTATTGCAGGTGTGAGTCCCATGGTAGGTCTGTATGCTTCGTTCTGTATGGCTGTTATTATTTCGATTGTGGGTGGAAGACCTGCTATGATCTCGGCAGCTACGGGTGCAATGGCTCTACTCATGGTGACGTTGGTCAAAGAGCATGGAATAGAGTATTTGTTTGCTGCAACGATACTTACAGGCATCATACAATATGTCATGGGCATATTAAAAATAGGACAATTGATTAGCTTCATACCGCATTCAGTCATGAATGGTTTCGTGAATGCGTTAGCGATTCTTGTGTTTATAGCTCAATGGACACAATTCAAAGGTCAGTCATGGGTGATGTATGCAATGGTAGCTCTGACACTTGCTATTATTTATGTTCTCCCTCTATTCACAAATGCTATCCCTTCAGCGCTAGTTGCTATTATCGTGGTTTCCATAATTTCCATTACGATGGGGCTGAACATTAATACAGTAGGGGATATGGGGGCCATTACGAGTACATTGCCATTTCTACACATTCCACAAGTGTTATTCTCAATCGATACTTTACTTATCATCTTGCCGTATTCCTTCTCATTAGCCGTTGTAGGGATACTTGAATCGCTATTAACCGCAACAGTTTTAGATGAGATGACCAATACGGGGAGCGATAAGAATAAAGAAGTTAGAGGGCAGGGTATTGCTAATGTTGTAAATGGATTCTTCGGAGGGATGGCGGGGTGTGCTATGATAGGACAATCTGTCATTAACGTTAGATCAGGTGGTAGAAAACGCTTATCAACATTAGTATCGGGTGTATTCTTATTATTTCTTATCATTGTTCTGGGACCTATCGTTACAAAGATTCCAATGGCTGCACTTGTTGGAGTGATGATCATGGTTTGTATAGGTACTTTTAATTGGGATTCAATAAGAGAGCTAAATCAGATTCCCCGTACGGACGCTTTGGTTATGATCATAACGGTAATTATTGTGGTCTGGACACATAATCTTTCTTATGGTGTTATAGCGGGCGTGTTGTTGAGTGCTCTATTCTTCGCTTGGAAGATGGGAAAGATCAGGTCGGAAGAATGGATCGGACAAGATGGGCATAAAGAATATAAGGTAAGAGGACAGATGTTCTTTGGAACGACGACTCACTTTATCGGTTTATTTAACTATGTTAGTGATCCTGATAACATTAAGATTGATTTCAGTAATTCACAGATATGGGATCAATCAGCTGTAGCAGGGATATTGAAAGTAATTGCTAAATATGAGCAGTTAGGTAAGAAAGTCAAAATCGTGGGTCTGAATAAGGAAAGTCAGATCATTATAGATAAAATGGGCTTGCCCGTAACAATAGACTATTAAAACAAAGAGAAAATGAGGAACCTTGGAATTAAGGTTCCTCATTTCTTATTATTGGATGAGTTTATGATTTCTTACGAGGGTTGAATGGGAGCGCCGTAGACTGCAAACCATTGATTCATTAGCGACCATCCATTGTTCTGCCATTTCAGAACATTCTGAACATATCCAAATCTGTCCGCATGATACAGTCCGCTTACGCCTTGAAATGCCATTAACTCATAAACCCCGTCTTGGTCGAAATCAACTGGATATAGGCCGCTGAGTGGGTCTACCCACCCCTCAATAGGCGCCTTCAACGTCCCATCAGGGTTATAGATCTCATCCAAATAGGCTTTACCACGAGAAGTGATGTCTAGCGTATATACTTGTTCAGTATTGCTGTTGGTTAATTGCAGTCGATAGCCATCTAAATAGGATACGTTATACTTCCAATAGTCATTATATACGTCGGAACTGAACAGGAGTTGTGGTTTTCCTTGAACAAAGCTATACAAATAATCAAACGTAGTGGCTCCTGATCCTCCACTGTCGATCGTTACTAATATATCTGCAGTCCCGTCCCCTGTAAAGTCTCCTAGAAACAGACGTGGATTATACCCGGAGTTCTCGTGTAGCTTAATGCGATAAAAGTTGGAGGTGGCACCATCTTTGATGGCGAGGGATATCCCAGTAATATAAGGACTATCATTATCTTGTTTATACCCTGTTAGCCATACTTGATCAGGGATACGATCACCAGTTACATCCGCACTTGCATGATCGATAATCAGTTCTTTGTTGACTGTATGTTCTGATCGACTTATATAATTGGGGAGGGTGACATACGTATGTTGGTTCATGAAATCTTCTCCTTCGAAATAGGTAGTTACCCATACTTTATGATTTGATAAGTCATTACGTGATGTATTTAATAATTAATCTGATGTTTCTTTTAAGAAGGATATATAAAACATAAATTGAAAAGGCATTGTATTAAAAACGTTTTTATGTTATTTTTAATTTATGAAAACGTATTCATTAGCAAAGGACTACTAAATATGACAAAAATAACAATTAAAGATGTGGCTAGAGCAGCAGGTGTCTCCATTTCTACGGTCTCTAACGCATTAAATGACGTGGATGTATTGAGCCCAGTGACAAAATCACATGTTCTGAAGGTTGCAAAACAATTAAATTACGTTCCAAATTTAAACGGCAAGCAGTTAAGGTCCGGTAAAACCAAAATGCTAGGTTTTTTCACAACCAGTGTATCGGGTCCATATTTTTATAAGCTAGTTGAATCCATGTCACGTGAGTGTGATCGATTAGGTTATGGACTGAATGTATTTATTACGAAAGATAGACAGGTCATTATGAGTAATATTCTAGGTCGGCGTGTAGATGGCGCAATTATATACGAAGAGCTGAGAATAGATGAAGAAGACATTAGTGCCATGCAACAGGAGAAGATTAAGGCCGTTTTCCTAGATAGGGTCCTTCAGAATGAAACCATGGGGAGTGTGATATTTGATTCCTATGTGGCTAGTTACGAAGCAACCAAGTATTTAATAAGTTTGGGACACAAGAAAATCGTCTATATATCTGGTGTAGATACGATGTTTGATAGTGTGGAGCGCAAAGAAGGATACCTAGCAGCACTGCGTCATTATCAGCTTCCGATAAATGAAGATTATATTATACAAGGTTATTTTGAGGAAGAGAGTACCTATAATGCTGTGAAATCCTTTCTACACTTACATCCTGACAAAGTACCTGATGCTTTCTTAGCAGGAAATGATTTGAGTGCAATTGGATGTATTCAGGCTTTAAAAACACATGGTTATGAAGTACCACTCGATATTAGCGTTATGGGGTTTGATGATATAGATATCGCCCAGTATTATACACCACCACTAACTACTGTGAGAAATCAAATCGCTAAACAGGGTATTCAAGCGATTAATCACTTGGTTCGCTTGATTCAAAAGAAAGAACAAGGTACTGTTCATAAATTGACGAGTGAACTTGTTGTGCGAGGTTCGAGTCATGTGAAGATTTATTCTAAATGATGATTATACATGATACCGTTCTTTTAATGATATTGATGCTGGAGGCGATTTTTCACATAAAATAAAAACGTTTTTATATTTTTGTGATTACGAATTGGGAGGAGAAAATAACGTGGATAATAAATTAGTCGTAGCACCAGCTGTGCGGCCGTTAAATGGAAAAAAACCGATGAAGCAAAGGATCAAAGAGTTCTTAGTTGATTTTAAGAGACAATGGGAAATTCAGTCCATGGTCATTCCGGGAATTATTTTTATGATTATCTTTTGTTTTATCCCCATCTATGGATTGCTGATTGCTTTTAAAAATTATACGGTCATTGATACGTTAGAATCTGCTCCATGGGTTGGGTTAGATAATTTCAGAATTATTTTATCTGACAAATATTTTTGGGATGCCGTAGTGAATACGCTAGGGATTAGCTTTCTGAAATTAGGGATTGGATTTATAATTCCAATTATTTTAGCGATTATGATTTACGAATTAAACGGAGGACGCTTCAAGAAATTTGTTCAAACTATTTCTTATTTGCCTCATTTCTTGTCGTGGATCGTTTTGGGAGGCATGTTGATTACTTGGTTCTCGACCACAGGATTGTTTAACGAGTTACTGCTGAGTTTAGGAGTGATTTCGAAACCACAAAATATTTTGTTAGATGCAGGAAAGTATTGGTGGATAGCAACGTTATCTGATATCTGGAAAGAAGTAGGTTGGGGAACTATTTTGTATCTAGCCATTATGTCGAAAATTGATCCTACATATTATGAAGCAGCTAAGATTGACGGCGCAAGTCGGATTAGACAAATTTGGAATATTACCATTCCCAACATGAAGTCGATTATCAGTTTAAATTTGATTCTTACTGTAAGCGGTTTATTGGGATCGAATTTGGATCAAACCTTGGTCTTAATGAATTCTCAAAACCGTGTCAAAGCAGAAGTAATAAATTCATATGTGTATCGCATGGGGATGACACAAGGTGACTTCTCTTATGCTACCGCAGTTGGTTTAGGTGTTTCCATTGTTTCTGTCATTCTGCTGGTTACTGCTAATAAAGTGTCCAGTAAATTAAATGATAATCAATCAGTTCTATAGAAGGGGGCATTTGCCGTGAATCGGAAGGTGGCTAAAGAAGATATCGATAGTCGAGTCTTTGATACCTTGAATATTATTATGCTGTTTATCTTTATGGTAATTATTATTGTCCCTGTGTGGAATGTAATCATTTCTTCCTTTAGCTCAGGTAAGGCACTAGCAGAAGGCGGATTTATATTCTGGCCTAAGGAGTTTTCACTTGAAAACTATCGTGCGGTGTTTCGTGACGAAACGATTTGGCAGTCATTCTTTATCTCGATTTCCAAAACTCTCATCGGAGTGATTACCCATGTGTTTTTCTGCGCAATGGTTGGGTACGGTTTGAGCAAGAAATACATACGTGGTCGTAAGCTATATATCTCAATGGGAGTTATCACGATGTTTTTCTCCGGTGGAATGATTCCGACCTATTTATTAATCAAATCCATGGGTCTATTAGATAGCTTTTGGGTTTATATTATTCCGGCCCTTTACAGCTTTTATGATGTTGTTATTCTAATGAATTTCTTCAGGAATGTACCAGATTCACTTGAAGAGTCAGCTAAAATAGACGGCGCAGGTGATTGGCGTGTGTTCCTAAAGATATTCATTCCTCTCTCCATGCCGGCTATGGCGACAATCGCGTTATTCAACGGTGTTGGGCAATGGAATGATTTCATGACAACTAAATTATATATCACAGATCAAGCCCTCTATCCTCTACAGATGAAATTGTATGAAATTATCGTACAGTCGCAAACGCAATCCATGCAAAATATCGGGGGATCAGCAATTATTGAAACAACGACTAAAGGGGTTCAATTAGCAACGATTGTCATTACCACTTTGCCGATTGTTGTGATTTATCCAATACTTCAGAGATACTTTATCTCAGGCATGATGCTAGGGGCGGTGAAAGAGTAGGATCGAAGTGAAAGTAAGGGTGAAGTTGCCAAGAGAATCTCATTTGTGAAAGCGATTTAATTAGCTAACAAGACTTAAGAATCCGCTTTCGAAGATAGTTTTGTACGAAGAAATATCAAGAAGTATAAGCTAACAAAACTTAAGTAACCGCTTTCGAAGTTATTTTTGTACGAAGAAATATCAAGAAGTATAGGCTAACAAAACTTTTAGGGGGAAAGAAAAATGAATAAACTAAATAAATCATTCGGGAATAAAGGACTCAAACTTTGTACTGCGCTAATGGCCGTCGTATTGATTGCTACGGGTTGTGGCTCGAGCGGCGATTCAAATAAATCGAGTAAGGAATTGAGCTCTGTGGATGGTCGCTATACTGTTGATGCAGCAACGCCAGCATGGAAGCTAGACAAAAAGGAAGAGACGACAGATTTGACATGGTATGTAAATGCGGATTGGTGGAACAAAGATTTCGGTAAGGATGTCGTTACCAAGAAAATTAAAGAAGATTTAAACATCAATATTAAATTCCTTACAGGGGATGATACGAAATTAAATACCATATTCGCTGGTGGCGATATGCCGGACTTATTAACTATATTTGATTCGAACTCTCCGGTGGTGCAAAAAGCCGCTAATTGGGCGCTACCTTTAAATGATCTAGCGGATAAGTATGATCCTTATTTCAACGAAGTTGCAGCTAAAGATACTATGAATTGGTTCCAGTTAGCGGACGGAAAAACATACGGTTACCCTAACTATTCTAATACCCAAAATGATTTCGATAGTGGTAACATTCCTGCTAAAACAGCATTTGTCATTCGTAAGGATGTTTACGAGGGTATTGGAAAACCAAGCTTTGGAACACCAGAAGAATTCAAGAGCGTCATGCAACAAATCAAGAAACAGTTCCCGGAAATGATTCCTTTTGGTTTTAACTCTATTGGTTCAGGAACAGGTTCATTAGGGGATGTCCTTCAGGACTTTATCGGTGTACCGATGGAAACAAAAGATGGTGGATTCTATAACCGTAATCTGGATGAGGATTATCTTACTTGGATGAGAACGTTAAACGAAGTCTACAGAGATGGGAATATTAGTGATGACAGCTTTGCCGATGATGGTACAGCATTTGAAGAAAAAGTGAAATCAGGTAAATATGCTACTATGCTGCTCGATGGAACACCTCAACAAAGTGGTCATTTACAAATATTCATGACTGAAAATCCAGGTAAGGAATATATCGCTATTGATGGACCTCAAAGCACAGTGGGAAATCAACCGACATTGAATCAGTCAGGTATTACAGGCTGGATGATCAGCTACGTTACTAAAAAGGCTAAGGACCCTGCGAAAGCTATTCAATTATTCACTTATTTATTAAGTGATGAAGGTCAAAGACTAATGAATTACGGTATAGAGGGTGAAACCTATAAAGTAAATGATAGCGGTAAGATTGAATTCTTGCCTGCCATCAAAGATCTTCAATTAAATAATGCAGATAAATTTAAAAAAGATTACCGGATGGGCGAATTTATGTTCTTCGGACATGATCGTGATAAAGCTTTGAGTAATGATGCATTCGCGGAGTCTATTAAACAAATGCAAGAGTGGGGCAAAGGGAAGCTTACACCACACTTTATTCTTGAGAATATTAACCCTGCTCAAGGAACCCCTGAAGCAAGAGGTCTAACTGCAATTGATACGACTTGGAATACAACTCTAGTAAGTATGATCCGCGCTAAGAATGTTGCATCATTTGATAGTACATTAGAAGCATATAAAGCATTTTTGAATGATAATAGCTGGGATAAAATCGTAGAAATTCGCACAGAGAAAATGAAGAAGAATAAAGAAAAGTTAGATATTAAATAAGTTGGATTGTTGAAGGGGCCCCTATAACACAGGGGCCCCCAAAATCATAAATGTTCAAGATGCCGCAAGATAGATTATTTATAGAAACATGGAGGGGAACAACATGTTAGAACTAAAGATTTTTCAGTCCAAAGGGGAAAATGAATTGTTCGTAGAGCAATCTCTGCAACAATTAACTCCGATTACTTCAGATGAGGCGGTAACTACTGTAACGCTTGATGAGAATCAAACATTTCAGGTAATGGATGGTTTTGGGGCATCGTTTACAGATTCATCCGCATATTTGATTAACCAAGTACTCGATAATGAACAGAGAACGGAAGTAATGATCAAGCTGTTTCATCCGCAAGATGGAATAGGTCTATCTGTATTAAGAAACCCAATGGGAGCATCTGATTATGCGAGAGATATTTATAGCTATGACGATATGCCTGAACTGGAAATCGATACGGAATTAACCCACTTTACGATCTCACATGATGAGGTGGATATTATACCTTTATTACAAAAAGCTCTGGAAATAAATCCTGAGATAAAGCTGATGGCTTCGCCTTGGAGCGCACCTGGTTGGATGAAGACGAGCGGATCGATGATTGCCGGAGAATTAAAAAGAGAATATTACCAGGTTTATGCCGATTATTTTGTTCGATACATACAAGCTTTTGAAAGACATGGGCTACTTACGTATGCTGTAACTCCGCAAAATGAGCCTCTGTATGAACCAAAGCACTACCCAAGTATGTTGATGCTACCGGAGTCTCAGATGGTATTTATTAAAGATTATCTAAAACCTAGTTTTGTGAAGCATAATATGGATACAAAAATTCTTTGCTACGATCACAACTGGGATCGTCCAGATTATCCACTAACGGTGCTAGAGCACGCAAAAGATGAAGTAGACGGTGTGGCATGGCATTGGTATGGGGGAGATGCTTCAGCCCAATCGGAGGTTCTGGAGGCTTTTGCTGATAAAGAAGTGCATTTTACTGAGGGCTCCGGTGGAGAATGGATTCCTCCTTTTGAACAAGCCTTCTCGAACGTGATGAGAACAGGGATTGATATTCTCAGAAATCATAGTAAATCTTTTGTGTTATGGAATATGGCTTTAGATGAAAAGATTGGTCCAACAGTACCGGGCTTTGGTACTAGCACTTGTCGGGGAATTGTGACTGTCAACCAGGAGACACGGGAACTTAACTATACATTGGACTATTATGCTTTGGCGCATTTCAGCAAGTTTATACGCCCCAATTCCTTACGTATTGACTCTTCATCAAGCTGTGAGATCATTCGTTCAGTTGCCTTTAGGAATACGGATGATTCGTTCGCGGTAGTCTTGTTCAACGATAGTGAAGAAGCTAAGAACGTTGCTGTGAAATTGCAAGGAGAAGAACTGTTAACTTTCCGATTAGCGTCTAAGGGTGCCATATCTATTAAGATAAATAATTAGAATTAGGAAAGCTTAGTAGGTGGTAGAGAGCGATTCTGCGTAGTATATAGATTCACTATCACACCACGCAGAATTCTTTACTGTTACATTATTTAATAAAAAAAGCTTGACTCTATTCGGATACCTGCGTATAATCAATCAGGCAGGACTTTAGTAACTGCAAATGACGCTAATAAAGATTTAGCGAAACATTATGCCGGGGTGGCGGAACAGGCAGACGCACAGGACTTAAAATCCTGCGGTAGGTGACTACCGTACGGGTTCGACCCCCGTCCTCGGCATCATAGAAACAATAGCAAGAGCCCAACGTTCATAAAACGTTGGGCTCTTGCTATATACGCTTGTAATCGTCGAAATTCGAACGTGAAAACAAGGAATTCTGCAGTGTAAATGTTAAGGATTTAGAATATTCGCAAAGCGCCTTACCGTTCGCGGTATATATTAAAGTAAACGGCTGCGCCTATCCTCAACAGGATGGCGCAGCCGTATTGTTATGACAGCATTGTCTATCATGATATGAAATTAGAGTGAAGAGAGAGTGAATCGGAATGAGTATGGACGGTTAGCTAGCAGCGTATATTGTTCGTGCGTTCTTGCTCCCCAGCTGTCATCTCCACCAACGCCCATTTGCTTATAGTTTACTCTCAGTACGCTTTTGTCTGAAGCTGGCAATTTATATACATGATCGCTCGCTTCCAGTTCAGCAGGCGTCCAAGGTAGGGCATTAATCTCCATTGGTAAGGAACTTTCCAAGCAGAGTCCCGAACCGGATACGTCTGTAATAGAAGCGTTTCTTACATCCGTCTTATTTCCACACTCCTGAGGTCTCAGATAAGGAATGAATTGCTCACTAACCTTGCCAGTATAGCGTCCGAGAGGCGCACCTGTGTGTCTGTCCCAATAATTCTCATGCGGTCCACGACCGTACCATGAGATGGTATCTAGATTTCCATCAAGTACGAACATCATCCCGAACTCGGGAATTTCCGGTAGGCCGCTATCACCTGGGTTCAGTTCTTGCAGGATCTCTATGGAACCGTCGGAGCGAATCTCATAATTAACCTGCAAGGTTGAATCTGGATTCGTAGTAAGAAGGTAGGTAGTGGATACGAAACAAAGATTCCTTTCAGTTCTATATGAGAAGTTGAGTAGACTCCGTTCATTAGAAGATTCCTTCCATACTGCACAACGTTTCTGTAATCCATTACCAAGATCATTGTCCGTAACCGCTCTCCAGAAGTTGGGTCTTACGGGTTCCAACAGACGCTCTTTACCAGAAGAGCAGTAAGAAATTAGATCTCCAGTTGTAGTGTTAAAAGTCGTGCTGAAATCTCCGCTCTGTATGGTTAATGTGCTCTCAAGTTCAGCTACGTGTAGAGATTCTAAGACAACGGGCACACGCTTAAGAGTGCGAGGGGATAGAATGAACTGTTCCCATGCGATCTCGTGGTTGGCATCAGACCAAGATGTTTCTGAAAGCTGAATAAATGAAAGAGTCAGTACGACTTCTTTGTCACTAATTAAGGAATCCAATTCGTATGGAACTTCACATTCAAGGCTTTCGCATGGCTCAACAGAGACCTGCAACAACCCTTCTTGCGACTTTTCACCATCTAAACATATCTCCCATTTAAGACCATACTCTTCTAAATTTGTAAATAAGAAATGATTTCGAATTAGAAAAAGGCCCTTACGAATATTTACGGCGGTTATTTTTATATTTTGATAACATTTTTTGACCTCAAATAACTTGGGAGTAACCGTACGGTCAGCAAATAGTAGTCCATTGCCACTGAAGTTCCCGTCATGTGGTGACTCACCAAAGTCACCGCCATAAGCTAGGTATTCAATACCATCTGATGTTGTAGTGCGGATGGCCTGATCAATCCAATCCCAAATGAATGCTCCTTGAAAAACATCGTACTTATCGAATAAGTCGCAGTACAAGTGCAGTCCACCGCAGGAATTACCCATGGCGTGACTGAATTCACAGATGATATAAGGCTTTTGTGGATGGCTTCGTGCATAATGTTCAATATCGGCCGGTTTCACATACATGGTAGACTCTATATCGCTTGCAGCTTCCGAATCTCTACTGTGAAAGACTCCTTCGTAATGAACCGGTCTCGTTGAATCAGCTTGCCTAAGGTAGTCATGCATCGCGATAAAGTTATCTCCGCCGTATGATTCATTACCCAATGACCATATGACTACAGATGGATGATTCTTATCTCGTTGTAGCATGGAATTACAGCGGTCGATCACATTGGCTCGCCATTCCGGTTTACTACCAGGTATGTTCCCTTCATGTAATCCTTTCTGCCCATACTGCCATGTACCGTGTGTCTCTAAATTTGTTTCATCTATGACATATATTCCATATTCGTCGCATAGCTCATACCAAATGGATTGATTCGGGTAATGGGATGTCCGAACAGCATTGATATTATGGGCTTTCATCAGTTGAATGTCACTTATCATATCGACTTTGGCCAGCGCGCGACCTGTGTCACAAGAGAATTCGTGCCGATTTACGCCTTTGAGTACGACTCTCTTACCATTGATTTTCATGAGTCCATTATTAATTTCGAATGAACGAAATCCAACCTTACAGCTGACGGTTTCTTGGGTAATATTGTGATCGTCTTTTATGGAGAGGATCAACGTATAAAGATAAGGCGTCTCGGCACTCCATTTATAAGGTTGATCGACATATGCCGAAAGGTTGAAACGTTGAATACCTGCTTCTTCAAAGCGAGTAATCGCGGATATAGGGGTCTCCCAAATGGCCTGACCTTTGTTATCGTAGAGCTCCATTTGCAATGAACCCATGTTTAACTTTCGGTCAAAGTAATTTTCTACTTGTATATCTACATGTAATTCAGCATTTACGAAATTTTCATCCAGATCGGTGCGCACGAAAAAATCGGCTATATGAACGCAAGGGGTTGTATACAGATAAACCTCACGAAAAATGCCGCTAAGGCGCCAGAAATCTTGATCTTCAAGCCAACTAGCATCGCACCAACGATATACCTCAACAGCGATCTTGTTCTCTCCTTGGCGTAAGTAAGCGGTGATATCGAATTCTGAGGGCGTGAAAGTGTCTTCGCTATATCCAACAAGTTCTCCATTCAGCCATACATAGAAAGCAGATTCAACGCCCTGAAAGCTAAGATATACAGGTTGGCCATTCCAAGATTCAGGTACAGTGAACGTTCGTATGTAAGATCCTACCGGATTATAGGTAGTTGGAGCAAAGGGAGGTTTCAGCTCAGGCTCAGACTCTGACCAAGGGTAACGCACATTTGTATATTGTGGGTAATCGTAACCATGGAACTGCCAATGGGATGGAACGGGAATTTGATCCCAATTACTGTAATCGAAATCTACTTTATGGAAATCCATGCAACGTTGAGCCGGGGTTTCGGAGAAACTGAAATTCCAGGAGCCGTTAAGGGTCTGGTAGTAGGGGGACGCTTCCTTATCTCCATTAAGTGCTTGTGATACGGTAGTATAAGGAATCATGGAGGCATGAGCATCCATCCGGTTTAGTTGGAAAATTTCAGGATTGTTATTCCATTCTGGATAGCCGTTTGCAGGTGGCTGATAGACAAACTTTGGTCGCATGAGTATATCTCCTTCATGAGTTAATGGTATTACTATATTCATATTATAATTTATGAAGATACTACGTGATATAATAGAATTTTCTCTCTATATAACAAAATATGAAACAAAATTAGAACATTGATATGTTGAACTCTTACAATCATAAAAAATATGAAATAGGTGAACCAGCATGAAGAGTAAAATGATTTTTTGCCAGACGGAAGAAACAATTGTATTACCACTTTACGCAACAACAATCGGATACTGGGAGCATCAGAACGAAACGGTGCGTCCTGCCGGATTTCCGGATTATCAACTCCATCAGGTTCTCGAAGGTAAGGGCGAATTGATAGTTAACGAGGAACGTTATATTGTAGGTCCAGGAGATGTATTCTTTTTATATCCAGATGTTCCTCATTCGTACACGCCGATCAGCCGTGAGTGGAAGTTATCATGGATTTCATTCAATGGAAGAGAAGCCGGTTATATGTTGCAGTACGCAGGAATCCGTAAATCAGGCCCCTCAAGATTGAGAGAAGGTAAATGGTTGAGTCCTTTAAGGAAAATGCTTACTATGATGAATCACAATGAACTAGGTACTAATCTTGAGCTATCCAAATTGCTATACGCGCTGCTTCTGGATATGAGACTAAATCTTGTATCTCCCTTAAATGAGGATTTTGAAATGGAGCGCATTAAATCTGTTCTGCAACATATTGAACGGAACCTACATCGTGCGTTGCCATTAAAGGAGTTGGCTGAGGTAGCTTCCGTATCTCCGCAGTATTTATGCCGTCTTTTTCAAAGAACGCTTCATGATCGGCCTGTAACCTATATTAATAAGCAGAGGATTAATCGGAGTAAGCAATTGATGTTTGATGATCGGGAGAAGAAAATGTATGAAATCGCTCAATTGGTTGGCTTTGATAATGCAAGTTATTTTTGCGCAGTATTTAAACGAGTTACTGGATTGAAACCGGAAGAATTTAAGCAGCTGCATGGTTGGGGGAGGTAGATTATATTAATATAATGATATTTATATATATTCCTTTGTAGTTCTCATCTATAATTAAAACAACGACGAGCATCAGAAAGGATAGGTTTAAATTTGAATGAGAAGCTGACGCATGCATATGAGTATTTGGATTTGCCTGAAGATATTACACGTGAAGAACTGGACAGGAGGTTTAACCTGCTCCTGAAACGGCAGCGCTCGAGTTCCGATGATGGTGATACAACATATGAAGAGGAATTTCGTGCTTTCAAATTCATCCTTGATGAATTAGACCAGCGAGAGATTATGGAAGCAGAGGACCGAAGGTTCGCGAAATGGGGTAGACAAGCCAACGCTGCGCGTAGAGTAGAGAATTTTTTTAGATTGTATAAAATACATACCGTGATTTCTATCATCGTATTGATTGTTCTCGTTGTTGGTGGGAATGCTCTTTACAAAAATGGTCAGGAACAGAAATATTTAGCTTCTTTACCTCCAGTGGATGCGAGGATCATGTTTCTAGGTAATTTTGCAATGAAGGATCCGAAAAGCGATAATGATGAGCTAAATAAAGCGATTGTTAAGCAGTATCCAGCTTGGAAAAGGGTAGAAGCGAGTATTGTGAGCCTTCCATCGACAGGCAATAGTGTGGATACACTGGACATGACTTATGTCCAACGGGCGGTAGTGGAACTGGCGGCTAATAAGCCGGACATTCTCATTATGGATGAAGTTACTCTGGCTTGGATCGGGCAACAGAAGGGACTCCAGAATCTGGAGGAGGTTGTTGTGGAGGGGAAACTTGCTTCTGATGATATACGCCTTAAAAGTATGAAGGACGAGGAGAGTGGACAGGAAGTGGTCGTTGGCATAGACATTACGGACACATCATTCGCTTCGGGTCTGCCTATTAATTCTCTAAAGATGATAGTCGGTGTCTTGGAGGGCGATGAGAAGATGCAAAAGGCGATGGAGTTTATCGTACACGTACTTAGCGAAACGGCGGTCCAATAGATTGTACACCTGAGAAGTTACTGAAATTCTATGGGGTGTCGGGGGTTCTAGAATCTCTCTTTCCTTGACTTATTTACTGCTATTGATATAATAGCGAAAGCGACTATACTCATGAGTAGGTGACTACCGTATGGAGTAGACTTTTCGTCTTTGGCAGCATGATTGAAGTATGGATGAGAATGAGCTGGCTCCGAATTATGGAGTCGGCTTATTTTTGTAACTATTTTGGCGGTAGAAAGGTTGAATAGAATGTTTGGTAATGACTGGGATGAACAATTACATAACGAGATGAGTAAACCATATTTTCTCGAGTTACAGCAAAGAGTGGATCATGAATATGAGCAGCACAGTATATTTCCTCCTAAAGAGTATATTTATAAAGCACTCCAACTCACGTCATTCACTGAAACGAAGGCTGTAATACTGGGTCAAGATCCTTACCACGGATCGGGGCAAGCGGAAGGACTCAGTTTCTCCGTTGCTCAGGGAGTACGAATACCCCCTTCACTTAGGAGTATATATAAAGAATTAAACGAGGATCTATCGATAGATATCCCGAATCATGGCTCTCTAGAGCATTGGGCTAGGCAAGGCGTGCTTATGCTTAATACAGTACTTACCGTGCGTGAGGCTCTTCCTGCTTCCCATGAAGGGTTGGGATGGGAAGCATTCACAAATACCATCATACAGAAATTAAATGAACGGGATAATCCACTTGTATTTATCCTATGGGGAAGTCACGCTCAGAAGAAAACCTCTCTTATAGATATGGATAAACACAAAGTTATTCAATCCAGTCATCCAAGCCCATTAGCTGCGTATCGTGGATTCCTTGGAAGTAAGCCATTCTCGCAAACAAATGCCTTTTTAAAATCAATTGGGAGGAAGCCGATTGACTGGACTATTCCTCACTCGATAATATCCTCGACCTTATCTGAGAAAAACAGTCTATAGATGTGAACAAGGATGATCTTCATAATCATGTATGCGGGTATAGCTAGAATGACACCCATAATTCCAAAAAACTCGGCACCGATTAGTAACAGAATGACCGTCGTTAATGGATGAATATCAAGCTGTTTGCCATAAATAATAGGTGACAATATATTATCTTGAATTTGTTGGGCAATGACTATGATAATGACGGACCATATAGCCATAGATGGAGAAACGGTAAGGGCAACAATCACAACGGGAATGGTTGCAATTAAGGCACCCACATATGGAATGAGATTCAGTACAGCAGAGATTAAAGACAGCAATAAGGCATAAGGAAGGTCAATGATTAAGAAACCGATATACATCAGGACACCTAATATGAGATTGAGGAGCACACGCCCCACAATAAATTGACTAAGAGCGTTATCAATCTCATCTATCATCTCTTTGCCTTCCCTGCGATATTGTCTTGGAATGAAATGAAGGAACTTGTGTGGAATCTTACTTCCTTCTTTGAGCATGTAGTATAGAATGATAGGGATTGTTGCAAGGATGATCACGACATTAGAGATTACTCCGATAAAGTTAGATATAGAATTCGTAATCAAGGAAATTAGACGGTTCAAGTACTCTGTTATTCGAGAATAGAGTTCAGATTCTGAAGGAATGATCTTGGACATAAAGCTGTTCTGCTGATATTGCTGTAGTTGTTTCTGTAGATCTGTTACTAAATGAGGCGCATTATCAACGAATGCAAGTACTTGATCTCGAAGTGTAGGCCATACAAGGATGGAGAACACCGCTAATAACCCTGCAAACGCCAAGTAAATAAGAATAACGGATAAGCCTCGATGGATATTTTTTTTCTGTAAAAAATTAATAATGGGACGTAATAAATAGAATAAAAACCCAGAGAGTACGAACGGAATGAGCAACAGATTTAAGACATAAAGTACGGGAAGTAGAATAAAGCTTAATTTGCAGGCTAAATAAATGATAAGCATGGTAGCAATAATACTTAAACAGGTTCGAAAATATTTACTTTGATTCATGGTGATCCCTCCAACCTATGTATAAACGCAAACGTTAACGCCTATCATTTCTTTTTAACCAAAATAGAGGTTAGTGATTCATCTAAAATTCTATTCATTACGATAACTTTCAATTCCACACTAGCGTGGTGTTGGAGGTTATTTTAATGTTAGTGTCTTTTTTTCTTTTCAATAGCAAGATTTCGCAAAATATGATATATTTCAACACTACATAATGGCTTTTAACATAGGGGGAGATTGTAAGTTGAAAAAGCTCAAACGATCCATTCTTAGTCTAATTCTGGTAGTGATAGTAGCATTAGGAGCGTATTATTTTGACATTGATTTATCTGGCCAGACAGATGATCATATGGAATCTAGTACAAAGGCTGATTATTCGTTAGTATTCCCTACGGATCGTTATCCAGAAACGGCAACGCATATTCAAAATGCGATCAAAAGCGGACACTCTGCTATTTGTACGATTGATCGAGCAGGAGCTGAGGATAATCGTAGTGAATCTTTAAAGGGAATTCCAACAAAAAAAGGGTTAGACCGGGATGAGTGGCCGATGGCGATGTGTGCCGAAGGTGGAGCTGATGCAGATATCGAATACATAAGTCCAAAAGATAACAGGGGAGCAGGAAGCTGGGTTGGGAATCAGCTTGAGGATTATCCAGATGGAAGTCGAGTTGAATTCATATTTCCCTAACAAGTTAAAAAACTCATTTGTTTACCATAACGCCCTTGCCATAATTAATTCCAAACATAAGCTAATGTATAATCAGGCAAAGGAGGAATTGCAAATGGGAGGTTTTGTTGGAGGAATTGGAACATCAACTGCTGCAATTTTAGTATTGTTTATCTTATTAGTTATCATTTCTAAAACATTTATTCTTTAAGGGATAGTTCTTATCTTAAGAATTAAGCAAAACAGGCCACCCACCATAAGGGGAGCCTGTTTTTTTCGATTTAATGTAGAATACCTTGTCTATTGTACATTGCTTTACTTGGTGGACGGATATAAATAATAACGATGATTCTTGATGATTTGAGCGTAAGCGGTGTAATCAGAATGATCTAGTGTACCTTTAGGAAGAACAGATTCAGAAGGAGTGTTCACAATGAAAGCCCAATTCTTATTCTGCGCTAAAAGTATACCCGGATAATTTGTATGCTTCAGTTCATTCCAATCTGTTAACTTGAAGATTTCAATCGAAGCAATATCATCATGTCGTACATGAATAGCTTCTTCTTGAGCGTAATATCGAATGTTAATAACGGATCTCACGCGATTGTCTCTTACGCCTTTCTGGATGGAGGACTGAACAATATCATCAGATTGCACGGTATATTCGATAAGATCCAAGGACTTGGGTACTTTTAACGAATATCCATACCTATTCATCGATAACGTTTCCTCTTTCGAGAATGTTCTATAAGGACTAGTAACAAAGGATACAGTCTGATCTTTTGAATTCCAAGTTGCAGATACGTCGGTGTACTGTTCTGCCGTCTTGAGAGGAATATAAAGACTTCCTTTGTAGATAATTGTCTGTATAGGTTGACTTAGGCTAACTCGTATATCACCATTGTCCAATTTAACTTTTGTTGTATGACTTAGATATGCCTTAATTTCTTGCAAGTTGGAAGCTGCATATGCACCTATTGAAGCGCCTAATATAACTACTGACAAGCCAGTGATGACAACTAGTTTTTTCATTTAATGTAGTCCTCTCTCATTTTATTCATTGCCAAATAGCCCTTACCTTATTTCCTATTATACATAATATGGCATATACCTTATATAAAAAGGAGGCGTTACACATGGGTGAAGTATTAGGAGGATATGGTGTTGGCGTGTTCAATAACACAGGTGCCATTTTAGTCTTGTTTATATTGTTAGTTATCATAACTAAAGCGTTATGGATTTAATTTCTTTACCAGAAAGCCCATCCTATTTTTAGTTTTAAACATAGACTACGGTGTACACAAATAAAGGAGGAATTAATCATGGGTGAAGTATTAGGAGGATATGGTTGTGGCAATAACATCGGACCAAACGTTGGGCCAATCGTTGGACCAATCGGTGTAGGTTGTGGTCTAGGTGGATCTACAGGCGCCATTCTAGTCTTGTTTATATTGTTGGTTATTATCACTAAAGCACTTTGGGTGTAATTTAAAAATAATGGGTTTATGAAAAGGCTCTGCCAATGGCAGAGCCTTTTTTTTTATGACTTTAAATATTTTTTATGACTTTAAATATATTGAGAGAAGATTCGATTGCGAATCTTAACGACGACGTCCGAAGAATCCGTAACCTCCGCCTCCAAGAATCAAAAGAATAATTATTACCCATAGTAGTGTACTCATAATATCAACTCCTTGTATTCATTTCTTTGCCTTGCTTCTTATTAACCATTAAAGTTCATAATGAAAACATCGGCGGAACTAATTCCATGAAATGGAGCGGGAGATATTCAAACTTCTCCGTTAAAATGAAGTAAAGCGTTTACATTAGATTTGTTGAGCAATTCACTGTCGATACTGGTGGAAATAATTTTTATTTTAATAAAAAAAAAAGAAATAATTTACAAAACCAATATTTCGTGATATTTTGTATAGGTAAGGAAAAAAGCGTAAGGAAAATTAACTAACTGGGGGAGTAAACATGACACTGAAAAAATTTCACGGAATTTTGCCTGCCTTCTATGCCTGCTATGATGACCAAGGAAACATCTCCGAAGCTCGAACGAAAGACTTGTGTAATTATTTGTTCGATAAAGGGGTTCAAGGTG
This sequence comes from Paenibacillus antarcticus, assembly GCF_001637225.1. Lineage (GTDB taxonomy): Bacteria > Bacillota > Bacilli > Paenibacillales > Paenibacillaceae > Paenibacillus_AQ > Paenibacillus_AQ antarcticus. Next base: position 262,890 of record NZ_LVJI01000015.1, on the reverse strand, counting down.
TTTATGTTGGAGGAAGTTCTGGTGAGTGCATTTATCAAAACTTAGAAGAACGTAAAGCTGTACTAAGTTATGTTGCTGATCAGTTAAAAGGGAAAATGACATTGATTGCCCATGTAGGAGCACCATCGACAAGAGATAGTATTGAATTAGCTAAACATGCAGCAACATTAGGATATGATGCCTTATCTGCGATTCCACCTATTTATTTTAAGTTGCCTGAAAGCGCTGTCTATAAATATTGGACTGATATTATGGAAGCAACGCCTCTAGATTTCATTATTTATAATATTCCACAGACGACGGGTTACACGTTAACGCCAGCGATGTTCCAAAAGCTGCTTGCTAATAAAAAAGTGATTGGAGTTAAGAATTCATCCATGCCAACGATGGATATTGAGCGTTTCAAAAAAGTCGGTGGAGACAATGTGATTGTCTTTAACGGTCCGGATGAACAGTTCGTGTCAGGAAGAATCATGGGTGCGGATGCAGGAATTGGTGGCACATATGCTGTTATGCCGGAGTTGTTCTTGCAGGCAAATGAATTCGTTAAGTCAGGCAAGTTCGATGTAGCAAGACAAATTCAGAGCGATATTAATGAAATCATCATTGCACTTTGTTCGTTGCAAGGCTCCATGTATGCCGCAATTAAAGAAGTATTAAACAGAAGAGGCGTGAATGTGGGTAGTGTAAGAGCACCTCTTGAAGGAATAACTAGCGAGGATATAGCTCCAATCGAAGACATTATGAAGTTGATTGATCAAGCTATCGAACGTTATTGCGAGTAATGGCTATGACCAAAACAATTGTGTGTTTTGGGGACTCCAATACGTGGGGATACAACGCGGAGGCTGATGCTAGGTTTGATGAATCTACGCGTTGGACAAGTCTACTAGATAGCAGTCTGGGTAACTCTTACCGTGTGATAGAAGAAGGGCTTTGTGGAAGAACAAGTGTTTGTGAGGATCCATTATTCGAAGGTTTATCGGGTCTATCCTATATCTACCCGTGTCTAATGTCACATTCGCCTCTAGACTTGGTCGTCATCATGCTCGGAACCAATGACACCAAAGATCGCTTTGGAATGACTTCTTATAATATTGCTCAAGGCATTGTTAGACTCGCGGTCAAAGCTCGTGGAAGTACTTCAGGAATAGATGGGAAATCACCAGAAGTTCTTGTCATCGCTCCACCTCCGATCGGAGAGAAGTATATCCATACTTCAATCGGCAGACCTATGGGAATCCATTGCAGTCAGAAATCCATGGAATTATCAGAACACCTTACGACATTACTTGAAGGAACAGACATTCACTTTGTTGATTCGAGAGAACATGTAGGTATGAATGAGATAGATTACATGCATCTGGACTCGGACGGGCATCGGCAAATGGCAGAGCTTGTTCATCAACATGTCAGACATATTGCTAATTAAAGGGAGGCTTATACATGAATAGAAAGCGTTTACTATCATCGATTACAGCACTTATGGTCATGATTACTGTCATTTCGGGATGCTCAGGTAATAATAAGGCAGCAAATACAAGTGATGGGTCTGGATCTAGTAAAGGTAAAGAAAAAGTTGAAATCACGGCATGGCTGACACCTCAATGGAAAGGTGTACTGGATGCAACAGAAGCAGGCGCTGACTACGATAGTTTCTTGAAAAATGCAGCTGAGAAATTTTCAGCCCAATATGATAAATACGATGCAAAAGTAAATGTGGAAGTAATAGCGGGGGATCAACGTGATCAGCTTCTAAACGTCAACCTAAGTGGCGGGACTCCTCCGAATGTATTTTTTGAAAGCGTATTTCCAATGGGGGATTATGTTCATCGCGGCGCATTGGAGCCATTGACCGATATTATTGATGATGCAGCGAAAAGTGATATTGCTCAAACATTCTGGGATGCAGCGACATTCGGCGATGATGTGTATTTCTATCCTTTCCAACACAATCCGGGTACATTGGTGTACAACGCTGATATGTTTAAGGCAGCCGGATTAGAGAAATATCTTGGCGGAGAAAATGAAATTAAGACATGGACTTTGGCTGAATACCAAGAAATTTTGGATGGGCTTAAGAACAACTTACCTAAAGACAAATATTCTAATGCGTACCCGATGGCCTTATTCGCAATGAATAACCAAGGGGATACATGGAACCTTTCTTATTTGAGAATGTTCGGCAATAAATTCTTTGATGATCAGGGAAATATTGTTTTGGATGATGCAAATGGTGTTAAGGCAGCTACATGGTTGAAGAAATTATATGATGGCGGATATACGAATCCAGGTGCTGAATCCGTGTCATCTAATGACGCCAATGCTATGTTCCAGAATCAGCAGCTAGCAATCAGCTTTACGAATCCTATCTTGTTCACGAATGGGAAAGCGAATATGGAGAGTGGAACATCACCTAAATTTGATGTAAGACTTGCAAATATTCCATCTGAAAGTGGAGATCCTCTTTCCTTTACGTATGTGGTAGGGGCAAGCGTATTCAAATCCAAAGATGCAAAGAAAACGGAAGTTGCTAAAGATTTTGTTAAATTCTTCTCCAGTGATCCAGAGATGGTTAAATCATCGAAGAACGGTATCCCTGTAAGAAGTTCGGTTGCAGAAGCACTTAAGAGTGAGAATCCACTCTTTGCGGCTTATGATGCCAATTCCAAATATATGTTTAACTTCACAGGTAATGTTCCTGGGTACAGTCAACTAAGAGAAGTGCTTTATCCTGAACTTCAAGCACTTTATATGGGAGCTAAGACACCGGAGCAAGCAATAAAGGATTATCAAGCGGGTGGTAACAAAGTTATTCAATCAAACAAAGAAAATTCCGTCATTTATAACCCATAAGCTAAGAAGATCACACTAAACGATGAACAGTCTTGAGGCTCCCAAGGGGTCTCAGGACTGCTAATTAGAAGGGTAGACCGATATGAAACTACTGCGTAATAGTTATGTCAAAGAAAATATTACAGGGTATTTGTTTATTTTACCTCAGATGCTCGTTTTCTTGGCCTTCCTTGTATACCCCATCTTAGAAGGTATAAGACTTAGCTTATATCGGATTAATTATGAGAGTGAGAAGTTTGTGGGTCTAGATAATTATGCAACATTATTTAATGATCCGGTGTTTTTTAAAGCACTCTTCAATACGATCGTGTTCGTCGTCTTTATCGTCATTCTTACGGTTGGTTTTGCATTATTCGTAGCCTCTGCCGTGTTTGACAAGAATGCTAAGTATGTTTCATTTATTAGAGGAAGTTACTATGTGCCAGTTATGGTATCAATGGTTGTTATGAGTATGGTGTGGAGCTTTTTACTTAACCCTGCTAATGGACTCATATCTTACTTATCACGGGATATAGGTCTAGGTAACGTCAATCTCTTGGGAAATCAAAAGACAGTTCTACCCGTTATTATATTCGTGACATTTGCAACCAATGTGGGTCAGGCTATTATCTTATATATTGCTGCAATGATCGGTGTATCTAAAGACCTATTCGAAGCAGCTGAGATCGATGGTGCTAGTAGATGGCAAGTCATCCGTAAAATACTTATTCCTTCGGTAGGACCTTCAACGACTTATATTACGATTATTAATATTATTGCGGTACTGAAGATATTTGTTGTCATTCAGCTATTAACCGGTGGTGGACCAAACAACTCATCCGTCACATTGATGTATTATCTGTATAATAATGCCTTTAAATATAATCAACTCGGGGTAGCTTCTGCTGTAGGGGTTATTATGTTTATCGTCACCTTGTTATTGTCAGTGCCTCAGTTGAGAAGCATGGTTAAGGATAAGTGAGGAGGAAACATCATGGCTAAAATTAAAAACAAGAAAAAGTTGGAGAAATTTGATATTGTATCGAACATTTTCATCTTCCTCTTCGCTCTATTAAATCTTTTTCCACTATATTGGTTATTTACAAGTTCTCTAAAGAATAGTTCGGATGTTGTGAAGATGCCGCCGGATTGGTGGCCAACCTCAATTACGTTTTCAAATTACATGGATATATTCAGAGATCAACCCGCTTTAAAGTGGGCATTTAACAGTATGTACGTATCAGGTCTATCGACGATCATTGTCATTTCGATAGGTTCAATGGCTGCATATGCTTTCTCGAAAATCGAATTCAAGGGTAGAAATGTCATATATATTGTTTTTGTATCAAGCTTGATGATTCCTAAAGAAATTATGATCGTACCTTTATTTAGGATCATTCAAGATTTCGGTATGGTTAACACGTATAACGGAATGATTTGGCCAAACGTCGCTGCTGCATTTGGGGTATTTCTGTTAAAAGGATTCTTCGATACGACGCCAGCGGCATTAAGAGAAGCAGCTAGAATAGATGGAGCAAGTGAATGGAAAATATTCACCCGCATTATGTTACCCATCATTAAGCCTGGTATAGGTGCATTGTTTATTTTGAACTTCGTTCAAGTCTGGAATGATTACTTATGGCAGCTAGTTGTAGGGCAAGAGAAAGGTATGAAAACCTTGATGGTTGGTACTGCGACTTTAATGCAGGATCTGAATCCTAACTTTGCTTATAAGATGGCTGGAGCTACCGTTGCTGCCATTCCGATGTTAGTTATCTTCTTGTTATTCCAACGCTTTTTCACCAGTGGAATGACAGCTGGAGCAGTTAAAGAGTAAATCCAATAAAAAGTGTGGAGATGGTACTAATGAATACAGACAATAATGTCCTTAACAAGATAAAAGGAAAGTTGGTCGTCTCCTGTCAGGCATTACCTGAAGAACCATTGCACAGTCCATTTATTATGGGGAGAATGGCTTATGCTGCTTACTTGGGCGGTGCTTCGGGTATTCGAGCGAATAGTGTTGAAGATATTAAGGAAATTAAGACAACCGTTGATCTACCGATCATAGGAATTATTAAGAGTGTGTATGATGGTTCAGATGTGTTTATTACACCAACCATGAAAGAAGTAGATGAGCTTTATCGTGAAGGTGTAGATATCATTGCGATGGATGCGACAGACCGAGTAAGGCCTGATGGAACCACCATTTCCGAACTATTCCCACGTTTAAGAGAAGCTTACCCGGATCAGATATTTATGGCAGATTGCTCAACGTATGAGGAAGCGCTTAAGGCTGTTGAACTTGGATTTGATTGCATTGGGACAACATTAAGTGGTTATACAGAAGCTACACGTGGTAAGATTCTACCAGACTTTGAAATGGTAGAGAAACTCGTGAATACCATCTCGAAGCCTATCATCGCAGAAGGTGGGGTCTCCACTCCTGAAGAGTTGAAGAAAATGTTTGATTTAGGCGTGTATTCATCCGTTGTCGGATCAGCGATCACAAGACCGATGGAGATTACCCAAAGATTTATGAAGGCTATTCAATAATGATATGTATAAGTCCTTATCTCTGATATATTAGGAAGGGTCGAAGGGGATATGAAGATCGTAGCGGCAGATATTGGAGGGACGAATACCAAGATTTGTATGTGTGATGAGCTAGGGAATATCGAGCAATTTAAAGAGTACGCAACAGAGAGTAATAAGGGCGGCCCACATGTCATCCAAAGATTACTTGATAAAATAGGTGAGTATGATGACTTTGATGTGATTGCCATCAGTACCGCCGGACAAGTGAACTCAGAAGAAGGATATATCGTGTTTGCTAATGAAAATATACCTATGTATACTGGCATGAAGATCAGGGACATCGTTGCTAATCAATTTAATAAACCTGTTAAGGTAGAAAATGATGTGAACTCGGCTGCGTTAGGGGAAACATACTTTGGTGCAGCCCAGTCATTTAATGATTTCTTATGTCTGACTTTTGGTACGGGGATCGGTGGTGCTATCGTCATCAATCGTCAGTTATATAAAGGCGCTAATGGTGTGGCGGCTGAGTTCGGCCATATCTTTACTCATTCGTTATCGGAAACAATGGATGGGGGAAGAAAATCTTTTTATGAAACATATGCTTCAACGACTGCCTTAGTGAAAATGGCAACGGAGATAGATCCGGCATGTGTAAATGGGAAAGTGATATTTGAGAAATTAAGCCATGGAGATAAAGAACTTGAACGGATCTTACATTCGTGGGTTGATGAAGTATCTGCTGGCTTAGCTTCGTGCATTCATATCTTTAATCCTGCAGCTATTATCGTAGGAGGCGGAGTGATGGAACAAGATCACTTAGTTCAACTCGTAGAGGCAAGAACCAAAGAATTAATCATGCCAAGTTTTTCGAATGTGAAGATCCTTAAGGCTTCTTTAGGGAATAAAGCAGGTGTACTAGGAGCGGCATCTTTATATTTATAATGAATTTTTGATAAAGAAAGGAGGGATATTGTGCGTACGATCAGTATTTTTTCTTCCATTCATTCCAAGTATAACAACTTGACGAATACGGAGAAAAAGGTAGCAGACTATGTCTTGGAAAATACTAAAAGCGTAGTGTACATGTCGATTACTGACCTTGCGGATGAATGTGGCGTAGGTGAATCAAGTATATTTCGATTTTGTAAATCATTGAGTTATAAGGGATATCAGGAGTTCAAGATTGCACTTGCTCATAGTATTGCAGTGGAGAATGAAATACCTCAATTGACGGACCAAATTCTAATGAATGATACGATAGCACAAGTGGCTTCAAAGGTATTATCAACCAATATAAGTGCATTGAACGAGACAAATAATCTTTTAGACGTAGAATCTATTGATAAGGCAATTGACTATTTAATCGAAGCGGAACGTGTACAATTCTTTGGCGTTGGTTCTTCTTTAATAACCGCAATGGAAGCCAAAATTAAATTTATGCGAATTACGAACAAAACAGAATGCTCCATGGATTCCCATCTCCAGATGATGTCCGCGGCGCTTATGACCAAGCGTGATGTTGCTGTTATTATTTCTTATTCTGGTTCAACGAAGGATTCTATTGAAGTGGCTAGAAAGGCGAAGGAACGCGGGGCCATTGTTATATCGATCACTAGATTTGTGAAGTCCCCGTTAACATCTTACTCAGATCTTACTCTACTTTGCGGAGCAAATGAAGGTCCACTACAAGGTGGATCATTATCTGCAAAGATTTCTCAACTTTACTTGCTGGATGTGTTGTATGTTGAATATTTCAAAAGAACCAATGAGCTATCCATTGTGAATAAGGAAATTACAGCTACGGCAGTGAGTGAAAAATTGCTGTAAGCTAATACAGATGTGAATATATTCAGATAGGGGACTAGAACATGATTGTAGGGTCATTATCATCGTGGGAAGAACACTGTAAATATGAGCATTCGGTTATTGTGCAGGCCATTGAGGAACTGAAGAAAATAGTGAACGAGAATCCTGATGTAGGAAAAATTGAGATTCGTGGCAATGAAATGTACGCTTCGGTTATGGAATTCGAATCCAAATCGCGAGATGAGCAGGTTGCTGAGAAGCATGAGTCATATATTGATGTCCATTATCTTATTGATGGTGAAGAAACCATTGGCTGGTCACCGATGCGAGAAGGTTTGGAACCTACGAAACCTTTTGATAGCGAGGGAGATTATGCATTATATGATCCTCAAGCAGATGAAATATTGTTACCCATGAAGACTGGGATGTTCGCCGTCTTTTTCCCACATGATATTCACAGACCTAGTATGGGCAACGGGGAGAAAATAAAGAAGATCGTTATTAAGATTCATGTTGGATTATTATTGAATTCATAACATCAATTGATAAGCCTTACACACAAAAGCTGACCCTGTTAATCACATGGCGTCGGCTTTTTGGGTAGAAGAAATGCCGTATCATCTTTATTTCAGTAATTGTCTCACCGTTTTTTAGTGTTTCCTAACCTTAATATAATCTCTCTTTAAGGTTCACCATCTAATATAAAGACATCCCCTATTAATAATATATAAAAAGGATCTGCTAGATATTGCTAGCAGATCCTTTTTGCGTATATTAGTATTCATTTTTCGTAGCTTATTCAGGCTTCAGTTTGTACTTGTTGTCGGTAGTACATTATTTTATCTCAATGTGGGGAAGATATTACCTAATATAAAAGTATCTATAGGGGAGGGTATTGCTATGATTGACGATTTCAAGGTGAAAATATCATTAGAAGGTACGATAAACAGTCATTGGCATTTTACTGCAAGTAAGGATGGTATTGATTTCAATGGCCATTACGATGGGGGAGAGATCTATTGGTTCCGACCAATACCGGAAGATCATTATAGAGATCAAATGGAAGAATCTATTCATGATTTCATGGCTCATCGTGAACCATTGGATAGTGAAATAAGGTAATGGTTCGTCAAAAGGCTACATGGCGTATGTATCGGTCATGTAGCTTTTTATTACAGATTAGTTGGTTAGCACTGTAGTGCAAAGAATAGGTTGGTAGTAAGAAATCGATCACTCACTAGGGAGGAGGGTTAGGACCTCCCCATAGAACTTCCTAAGCTTTGATGTCGATATTACCACCTAAATTGGGTTGAACGCTCTGCTCCAACATTTTAACTAAAGCTTGAGACTCTCCACTGGCTTGATCCTTTGACATCTTGAGAACGGAGATACCAACGGCTTGTTTTAAGTTGCTTTGAGCTAACCCAATTGAAAGTGCAGCGATGTCCATGGTGTCTACCTCCTCGATTGAATGAACTACATTAATATTATCGGTTAATTGCTATTGAAAGATTAATAGAACTAGAGTAAGGAAAACTGAGATTTATTTAAAGATGAGCTAAATAGGCTAACGTCGATTGAATACGACGTTAGCCTTTATTAGATTCATCTCAAATAGACTAGTAGAGCACCTGTGCAACCTAACCTTTCTCACATAGAAGTATCTCAACATCAAGTTGTTGAAGTGCATCAATCCACTCCCTAGAACATTTCGAATCGGATAATATCATGGATATTTGCTCGATAGGAGCAATTTGAGCAAAGGTGGTAACTCCGAATTTGGAATGATCTACTACAAGAATGGACTCTTCTGTTCGCTGCATCATTTTACGTGATAGCAGAGCCTCTTCCAAATTGTAATCGGTAATGCCATCAGAGAGAGAGACCCCTCCTGCTGAAATAAAGGCCTTATTTACCTTTAACTGGTCCAGCAGTTGATGAGTGATTGCTCCTGTGGCGGCCTGATAGCTAGCATTCACCTCGCCCCCGACAAAAATAACTTTACCTTGAAATTCTTCCAGAGCAGAAGTCAAGATAGGTACAGAGTTTGTAATAACGGTCACATCAGCACGGTCTTTAAGCTGACGCATAATTTCTAGCGTTGTTGTGCCATTGTCCAGTATCACTGTTTCACCATGCTGAATAAGTGAAACTGCAAGCTTGCCAATCGCCTGCTTTTCACTTCGCTGCATCTGGGAACGCTTCAGAAATGTCGGCTCGATCATTTCTGATCGCATCAGTACTGCTCCTCCGTAAACTTTTCTCAGTCGTCCTTCCTTCTCCAGTCGGTCTAGGTCCCGACGTATGGTCTCTGTGGATACATTAAATAACTTTGCCAGAGCATGAACCTGCACCTTTCCGTCCGTAACAAGCTGATCGAGAATCGTTTGCCGCCGTTCTTCATAAGTTAAGGACATGAATGATTCCTCCAGTTATAGCTATTTCAATAGTTTTGTGTGTTTTGTTGTTGTTTTCACTTAGTTTATTAGCCTGTATTAGACTTGTCAAGTCAGACGGGGTTTCGGTTACTTTCGTATTTATTATTGGAAAATCACTTTTGGGTTTCGCTATTGATTATACCTGTTTCACAAGATTAATATCATAACAATTGTATTTTTTTATATATTAACTTAATGTGAAAAATGAATTGACAGATTATAAATCCGGGGATAGAATCAACTGAAAACCACATAAAAACTCATAAATCAACACTGGGTAATATACTATATGAGTTATATGACTTAGGGGGAGACTTTTGATGAATCGCAGTTTATCTTTTCGGAAAGATGGAACTTTTAAAATGGTTCAGTTTACAGATATTCATTGGATGGACGGAAGGGACGAGGATCAGCGTTCCCGTAAATTGATGGATTCTATATTAGATGCGGAGCAACCGGATCTAGTTGTATTTACGGGAGACATCATATACACCGGTCCTGTCTCACCCGAAGATGTTGAATGTGAAGACCCGCAACAGGCTTTCCATGATGCTGTTGCTACCGTTGAAGGACGTGGTTTTCCGTGGGCTTTTGTGTTTGGTAATCATGATACAGAAAGCCGAATTACCCGTGAAGAGCTGATGCAAGTGGCATTAACATATGAGCATACCATTGCAAAGTCCGGTCCTGTAGACGTTTCAGGTTCGGGTAATTATACAGTTGAGCTTGTAGATTTGCAAGGAACTCCAGCAGCTAATCTTTATTTTTTAGATTCAGGAAGTTACTCCCCGTATGAGCATGTAGCAGGCTATGACTGGATTAAGCGGGATCAAATCAACTGGATGATAGATGAATCCTCGCGACTTAACCCACATGGCATTGAAAATAAGCTTCCTGCTCTTGCTTTCTTTCATATTCCGATACCTGAGTATCAAGAAATGTGGGATACAGAAGTTTGTTATGGACATAAATTCGAGCAGGTTTGCTGTCCTGCTGTCAACTCGGGACTGTTCACAGCTATGCTTGAAATGGGAGATGTGATGGGTACCTTTTGCGGACATGATCATACCAAGGATTATTACGGTACGTTGCATGGTATTAAACTTTGCTATGGACGGGCTAGCGGATACAATACATATGGTAAAGAGGGATTTATGCGGGGAAGTCGTGTCATTCAAATGACGCTGGGACAGCATGAATTTGACACTTGGCTTCGACTGGAAGATGGTTCCGTTGTACATGAACAGCCGACTCATGATCCAAATATTGAGACAGAACGTTAATCTTCTAAGGGGCTGACATCCATTGTTTCTTGCTATTATCCTAGTTATTGCTTCCGGGATGGCTCACGCTATCTGGAGCATATTGACTAAGAGGAGCTGTAATAAGAGCGTATTCTTGTGGTCAATTACAATGGTTACAACCATCCTACTCTTGCCAGTGTTGATTACAGAGTTGTGGTGGCACCCAATGACTGCGGGCTCTTATGGTCTATTGTTGCTTTCTTTCACTTTGCAGGCAATATACTCATGGCTCTTGTCACAAACCTATGAACTTGGTGATTTATCACAAATCTATCCGATCATGAGGGGGACAAGCACCCTGCTTATACCGATCATAGGTGTTCTCTTTCTTAGCGAATCACTATCTGCGCTTGGATGGTTCGGGATTCTCTGTATGCTTGGGGGGTTCATCCTTCTTAGTAGAATGGGATCACGCAGGAAACCAGCCAACCTACAGATGCATGGTATGAAGCCTATTTTGATGGCATTATGTGTAGGGTTATGCACAACCTGCTATGTATTCGTCGACAAGCTAAACTTACAACATATTTCACCACTTGGATTACTAGAAGTAACCAATATTGGTTTTGTAGTCGGTCTGACCCCAGCTGTTCTTACGTCTCGAAAGATATGGGAGGAATGGAGGATCAACAAATCTACCATGATGCTCGGAGCCATTTTGAACCCGGGATCCTATCTGCTGTTTCTCTTCGCGATGCAACGTGCGCCAATGGCGCAGATCAGCTCTCTACGGGAAATAGGAACTGTATTTGCCACATTCCTTGGTGTGCTGTTCCTGAAGGAACAGCAGGGATTGAGACGAATTTCCTGTTCTATATTCATATTCTGCGGTATCCTACTCATTGGAATATGGGGGTAGTATTCAATAACATAAACAAATACCCCGTCGATCTTATTAAGATTGTCGGGGTATTTATTAGGTCCAGGAAAGGTTGCGTGTACGGTTAGGATATAAGTTACAGGAACCCTATAACAAGCAGAGGATGGACAAGTGAAACATGAGTAACAACAGTGTCTTCAAAATAAATACCCTATGTATGGTACAAGAATGTAAAACATGGATCGAAGGTAATGACATGAAACTGTGAAGACGGGTGTTGTTCATAGAAATGCAGTTGGCATAGGCGTTAGTGAATTATTAAAAGGAGAAAGAATATCGATTCCTCCTCCTGACTGTATCGCTTTACAAATAAAAAATTTATTCCCCACATGTATACTGCTATGAGAACTTGGCCTAATGATTACGGATTACGTTGTAACAATAAGTACCCACTGATATTTGAAGTTTTTTTGCTGTATACCACTTTAAATCCAATATCATGATCCAACAAACAATTTAAGGCGTTAATAAGCAATCCCTTAGGTACCAATTGAGCCCTACATGGTTTAGCACTTCCGATAATACGTACAGATGCAATTCTACGTGCAGAATCGGGAACCAAAGGGTTTCTTGTCCATGTAATCAACACTAAATCATCTTGCTTAACAGCCACTCAGATCGCCTCTTTTCTATCTTAGCTACCCTTTATCAAATGCAAAGCAGATATTAGATGTGCTAAAAAAGGCGAAGTTTTTCACTGGATAATTATGAATATTCCAAAATGATGATGCACGATCTACATTGAGTTATAAAGATATCAGACTTATAGACAAGACTATATACCTACTAATCTTGTAATGGTATGATTAGGAAAATTTATTGGTGGAGGTAAATATGAAGAAGTTTATATTTAGTATTATTGGGGTTTTAATAGTGTGTAGTAGCTTGGTCTTTAACGGAGTGGTATCAGCAGAAGATACCACGTCTTCAGTACTCAATGGTAGTGGGGTTATTATCAAAAATACTACCTTGATACCTGCGGCAGAATTTATGAAAGCAATAGGAGGACAGGTAGTAATCAATGAAAAGAAAGAAATTACATTAAGTTATTTAAGTACAAATATTCTGATACAAGTCAATTCTAAATATGCAAAAATCAACAATGTTAAGACGTTTTTTAATATACCTTCTCAAATTATTGATGGTAAATTAATGATACCTTTACAACTCGTGAAGAGCGCTTTCAAGTTAGATTATTCTGTTAACTACGGTACTACTTATTTGGGTGGGCAATACTTAGAATCTATCGTTGTTAATACGGACAAAGTAAGTGTAACGATTATGATTAATGATATTTATGAGAGGTTCCAGGATTTAATAGTAGGTAAGGCGTGGCTATGGACTACCAATGTATATATTGAAGATTTATCAGGAAATCCTATATATGATGGTATAGACAATTTAGCAGAGGTAGATGTAACAGCTGTGAAAAGAAATGAGGATTCAGATTACATAAACGTTTATTTGATCCATAAAGGAAGAAATCTTGTAGCCATAATCAAAGATGACGGTTCCAAGATAAGTTTTTTTGTGAAAAGCCCCTTTAAACGATATAAATTTTCTCAGAAGCAATGGAACGAAATTAAGCAAACGACTATAAGTATTGGTATGACTGAAGAAATGGTGTATTTATCATGGGGACCGTTTACACGTCAATCTACTGATACATATGGATGGGGAACAAGTTCAATGTGGGTATATGAGTATGATGACGGATTAGCCGATTATCTTTTCTTTTATGATGGTGTGTTAACGAGTATGTCAGAGTAATTCAAACATATTCAATCAAGCCTAAGATCTAGCTTTTTGAGACTTAAAGCATTGGAATATAGCTGCTGCTTTTTGGTATCCAATTCGTTTGTACTAAGAGGGGATGTCTTTCTAATGTCGAAATGTAACAATGACAGGGAGGTGTAGAAAATGAATGATGAAACCGAGATGGTTTCGGAGGGAACGGATCCATTTTTAAAAGATGAAATATTAATATGGCTTGTAGAAAATTGCAATCAGATTAATTCTAGGTTGGGGATAACCTTATTGATTGGTGGCAGTGTCGTAACAGGGACATTGATATCCGGTAAGAGTTATATTAATGGAGTAGTTTCTGAATTATATGAACTAGGAGAAACCACAATTGCTAGTTATTACCGAGAATTCGGAGAAGAAGTATATGGAGATACAAGTCTCGAAGACGAACAAATTACTCCAGAAATGATTCATTTAAACGACGCACAGATTTTAGATGGCGCTGCGGTTCGCAATGTTGGATGGTGGAGAGGTAAGATAAGCTCAGTTGATGGATATTCAATTGGGGGTATAAAAAATAATTAAGAAGAAAAAGTCGCTCAAAATGAGCGGCTTTTATATTAAATCAACATTAAAAGGTGTTCATTGAGAGTAATTATTTTTCAGTTGCTGTATTACCCATTGCTATAGAAATTCTATTCCAACTGTTGATTTGATTGATGATTAGAACAAGATCAACATATTGTTTCTCATCATATTGTTCACGTACTCGCTTATATAGGTCTTCTGGAACTCTTTTGGTAGGGATTAGAGTAATATGCTCAGATAGTTCGAGAGCAACCTTCTCTTCAGGTGTATAAAAAGTACATTCATTCCAAACATTTAAACAATAAATTCGTTGTTCAGTTTCACCCATTTTTCGAGCATCGGATGCATGCATATTTATGCAGAAGGCACAACCGTTAATTTGAGAGACTCTAATTTTGATAAGTTATCTTGTAGTTCGATGAATTGTAGACTTTTTGGTGTACATCTCCATATCCATCATAATTTTCATACCATCAGGTGCAACTTCATTGTAGGGAACTCTTTGACTCATTAGGCAAGACTCCTTAAGGTTTAATTTATTAATATTATAACAGCATTATACCATTATTACTCCATTATACGAACATTTGTACTATATTTTTGTTTGGAAATTAAATTAAGAGAAATATAACTTGTAAAAAACTAGTTAGTAGCTTCGTAGTAAGAAGATATACGCAACTGGATAAATTGGGGGTCATGTTGCCCATGATGGCAGGGATTATACAATTAGTAAGCTCTTGTATTTAGGAACTTGCCCGAAGGAACACATCGACATATTCTAACTAAAGAAAGCAGTGGAATTGTACATAAGAACCCAGACATATCAACGATTATTTCAATAAAATGATATTGACAGTAATTACGGCTACTGGTATGATAAATATTGTCTCAAAAGAAATGAATACCATTTAGATCTGTTAGCTCAGCGGGAGAGCACTATCTTGACAGGGTAGGGGTCACTGGTTCGAATCCAGTACAGATCATCACTAAGAGCCCTTGATATACAAGGGCTCTTTTATTTGTCCGTAATTTAGAGTGACTCCACAAAAAAAATCGTTTGCCGCAAAACTGCCGCAAAAATTTATGCTAAAGTATAATAAATAAACAAAATTAAAGACAAATTTAGACGTTTAGAGGTGGTAATTCTTCTGACTATTTAACCAACTTTAAATGTGGTGGTTTTGATTGATCCTCACTATCGAGAGGAGTTCCATCCTTACGAGCGAATTTATCAAATTTACCAGATGTCCGTTTTTTAACCTTCTTCGTTAAGTGAACGTAAATATCAGCAGATGTAGAGAGTCTTGAATGACCAAGCCTTTTTTGGATAGCCATTAATATATGGTCAATCTGTGATTCGTCTTCATCCTCAATGAGAAGGGTACCCATGCTGTGGCGTAGTCCGTGGAACTTGATATACCTTATACCTCGACGTTTACAGAATCTTTCCCACCAACGAGAAGGGTGTTTGTAGTAATATGGCGTTCCGGTACCGTTATGAAAGACAAATTTACGATCTTCACCTTCCCATTTATCCCTAAGGTTTTCTTTTTCTTCTTCCCATTCCTGATAATACAATTGCAACTCTTCCATATACCATTCAGGCATATCAACGGTGCGGATGGAACTTAATGATTTTGGATCCTTTTCAACTGCCTTACCATCCTTAGTCATTGGGATGTTATTCTCAATCGACATACTATTCTCATTAAAGAATACAGACGGCCATTCTAGGGCCACAAGTTCTCCGCGACGAAACCCACCAATCATTGATCCGAGTATAAATAGCCGCCATTTCCGTGATTCGCTGTATAAAGCGTCAACCACAGCTTGTGCTTCATCTTCGTTGTAATACTGAGGATTATTTTTTTGCTCCAGTTGTTTTCGTTTCTTAGTTTCATTATCTGGGGTTGGCTTCTTAATTCCGCTCATTGGATTTGATGAAATCATCTTCCACTCAACGGCTCGAGATAGTATGTTTTTAAGCACTCTATATATGTAACCGATAGTACCGGAATCTAAGGGCTTTGGTTCGATCTCACTTGAGAGTTCCGTCTCTTCTGGTGTACTTGATAATTCCACAGGTATCTTTGACTTGTGGTAACCTAATCGTGCTCCTGGCTTCTCTAAGGCTTTCAGGAAGTCTAGTATCAGACCAGGCTTAACTTGCTCAAGATATAAGTGTCCAAAGGTGGGGATCAATCGGGATTCAATATGACTCTCATAAACATCAAGAGTTGTGGGAGAAAGGTTAGCAGTTGCATAATTGTTTTTCCACATATCAATGAATTCTTTGAATATCATCTTTCCAGGCGTTATGTACTCCCCAGTTTCTAATTCCTGCTTAAACTTTGCATATTCAAACTCAAGATGCTCCTGAAGCTTCTTAGGACTCATCTTTTCAGTCACTTCAATACTCTTGTACCGTCTTATATATTTATTGTTCGGACCCTTCCCCAGGCTTACAGTAAACTCCCATGTATTTGTACCACGCTGCCTAAAGTTAGCCATGCTTTTTCCTCCTTTTTAAATATATGTACTAGCGAATTAAGCGAATTAGCGAATTAACTACTACAAACCCTTATGTATCAATGGTTACAGTCATTTGGTGATGTGCGCATTAACTGCGTATTAATGTGCGAATTAAATAACAAATGATTATTTAATTAAAAAGGTTGTCTAATCCATCATCTTGAGAAAGATGAAAATCCATAATTTCCTGTTCAATAAACTGATCATCTAAAAATTTTATTTCCATAGAATTTTTCGTTATCTTAACAGGAACATCATAGCTGTTGTTTAACTCATTAACTGCAAATTCATTGATCGCATTAAAGATTTCTTGTCTAAAGATCAGAGGGATTTTCTCGAGACTAGACTTGTTTTTAACAGGAAATATAATTTGTATCCGGTCGGGATAATGATCTGTATTCAATAATCCTTTTAATGTTATTACTGATTCATTATAAAAGACTTCTACTTCGTAGTAACTGGAATATTGAACTATATTTAATACTCCGTTAGGCATTCTCTCGATTTTTTTCTTATAAGGATTAGTGAATATGAAATTAACCCCTATATCGGCATATGAAAATAATTGGCATGGGGTAACATCTAATAGTTTACAAATCGCGTCCATTGTATCGAATTGAATTCCCTTTCCAGTATTGTTTTGCAAAGCACTTAGCGTATTGCGTGATAACCCCGTTCTCTCAGACATTTCAGAAACGTTAATACCTCTTTCAGCCAATAGAACTGCTAAATTACATTTTATCATTTTTCATCACCTTTTCATCACTTTTGCTTTATAGTATATACAATTTGCTTAAAGTATTCAATATTACGTATTGACACAATATTCATCATTTGTTATCTTATAATTAATCGAATTGCTCAGACATATGAACAATTTGTTGTATATGATTATATTTATGCTCTGTAATCGGTAATTTTGATTTTGGTAATAAGAAGGTGAACAAAACAATGGACAATCTGCAATACAGAGCAAAGAAGCATACTGCAAATCAGATTATTGACTCTAAGCATGGCAGGTGTGAAACATGTACTGTGTAATTCAGAAGATCATTAATAAGAAAGCTAATCCATTCGGAGCATACAAGGAATTGACTGTGGACACGTTCTCTTATTCGGTAAATGGTAAGTTGCCAAACGTTAAATACACCCATAATTTTACAAAATATCTAAACACAAGAGTTATAGAGAAGATGGAAAGGCAAAGAAGAGGTAATAGGTTATTTGTACGATGGATTACTACAGGTTAGTTGATTTGTGGACGTATTAACAGCAATTTCAAGGAGGTGAAATAAATAAAAAAGTCACTTTAACGGGTATTTGAAACTGCTAATTTGATCGGCGCATCATCTACGGCGATCTATAGTACGGGAAGTGAATGATAGATCATATATGTAAGGGTTTTGTGACGCATTATTTTTCATCGAAGTAGGGTGTGTGGTGAGTATACGCAAGTAAAACTGGCTTAGGTTAGAAATCGCTAGAATCCAAATTCTTTAGGTGATTTTGGTAATAACCACGTTACGAGAAAGGAAAGTCTAGAGGGGAATACCTTTAAGTTGTGAATTTACTATTTCTTCCAAACGAAGAACCTCTGATCTTACTGCCGGAGTATATCCAAACATAAATACGATATTGAAAATTGAAGCTTTTTCTTGACTTTTGGTTTTTGAACATTCTACGTAATTTTCTATTATGAGTAGGCTTTCTTTTTTGTTAAGACTAAGTTTCTGTTTTAAATAAGTAACTAGTCTCCAATGTAAGCATTCATATGAAACTCTAGTAATTTTTGCAATTCGAAAAAAGTTGTATCTATAGCTAAACATTAAGCTTAACACATCCTGCGGAAGTAATAGTTCGGCAGCAAAAGCATTTGCCTGTTGTTCAAAAATCAAGTTACTGTTATCGAGCATATTTGTAGTTTCATCAACAAATTGAGATTGTTTATCTTTGTGCAAATAATAATGTCCAAGTTCATGAGCGATCGTGAAATTTCTCTTTTCCTCTGAGTGAGAACTATTGTGTACAATTGTTTTCTCTGATTCATCTAGGATTAACATTCCACAAAATAAATCATTTCTAAATAGATGTGCGTCTAATTGAATCTGATTTTCTATTAGGAGAGTCATAAGGATGTAATCTGATCTGTAGGTAATGAGATCATGATTTTTGTTTTTATAATATTTATTGAATAACGAGGATGCTATTGTGATTGGTTCAATAAAATTAGAGTTCATTTATGATCTCCGATCAATTAGTCTCTGTCTTTAAGTATGCGCGCTTTTCTGAACTTGAAGTATTCTTCCATATCTTCTGCAAGAGCCTCTTTTTCATTTTGAGTTAAGTCGTTACTATTGGATCTCAACCAGGCTCGGATGCTCGAGGGAGTCTCTTTCTCAATATCTTCGTTATGGTCATCATTAAGCCCTAAGAGATAATCAGATGTAACATTAAAAAAATTTGCTAAGGTAGCAACCATTTTGGAGTCGGGATCTCTGTTCCCTGTCTCCCACATAGCTACTAAACTTGTTGATTTTCCTATTTCTTCTGCAAGCTCTGATTGTTTAAGATTACGTTTTTTTCGAAGTTCAGCAATTTTTTTGCCTAAAGTAGTGGGTTTAATTGGGAACACTCCATTCTAACGAAAATAAAATCACTAAAAGTGAGTTTTAGCAGTTGACTAATCACAAATAGTGAGTTATTCTTGGGTTATGAAATCACAAATAGTGTTTTTTGATAAGGGGGTGAGAACATGAATGATGCTTTAGTGAGTGCAAGAAAGACCCTTGGTTTAACTATTTCAGATGCCGCAAGCAGTATAGGTATTTCTCATGGAATGCTAGCCATGCTTGAATCAAGAAAAAGAAAAGGTAGTGATGATACTAAGATTAAGGTATCTAAATTTTACCATAAATCTATCGAAGAACTTTTCTATACCTATTAAATCACATATAGTGATTATTTGCAATACATTTTTATTAGGTTTTACTATGATTATCGTTATTTTCTTGAAATACAAATAACGGACGAACTGGTAATAACCGGAGTTTTGATGGTGGCTGAGAAGTTCGGTAAGGAACACGATTAACTGATTCCCAAGATAGTTGAAGTTATAGGAAGCTAAAGGGGTGCTCTGAATCATATTTTGTTGGCGGAGAAGTAGATGTTTTAAAGCAATTCAAGATGATGCCAACGTAAATTTAAGGAGGTGATATAAATGCGGAAAATAACATTAACAGTAAATGAAGTAGCTGAGTTGATCTCAGTGTCCACCACCACTATATACGCCATGGTTAGAGAAAAACAGGTGCCACATATAAAAATTCGAGGGCGTATCTTATTTCATCGGGAAGTAATTGAAGCTTGGTTACGCGGTGAGTCACAAGGGAATCAGGCCTAAGGCAAAAATGATCAATGCAACTAATTTTATTGGTGGGTATTGAAAAAATACTTGAATGAGAAGGGATGAAGCAATGAGTAAAAGTGATGCATTGATAGAAAGCAAGTCGTTGAGAGAATCCGTGATTGATCGTAGTGAGGTTTTAGACAAGGTAAAGAAACTTTCGCTATTACCTGATGATGTGAATGCTTCAATTGATCAGGTTACAGCCTACTACGAAGTAGGCAAAGAAGCGATTAATTCTCTTATTAAAGATAATCGCGAAGAATTGGAGTCTGATGGACTCAAGGTTCTAACTGGAATGGAATTAACAAAATTTGCTAAGTCCTTCGAGGACATTGCAATTATTGGGAAAATGACTCGTTCTTTAACAATCATACCACGCCGGGCAATTCTGAGAATCGGTATGTTATTGAGAGATAGTTTAATTGCCAGAGGTGTACGAGACTATTTATTGAACCGAGAAGCAAATCCTTATTCAGGTCTTAGTCCAGAAGTCAGAGCTATATTCGTAATGGATGATAAGGTTCAGAAATTGGATACACGGATTGAAACATTGGAAAACAAGACAACTATTGATTATGGCCAGCAACAAAGATTAAAAAAGGCGGGTAACGCAAAGGCAATTTCCGTTCTTGGC
Source organism: Paenibacillus antarcticus (assembly GCF_001637225.1). Lineage (GTDB taxonomy): Bacteria > Bacillota > Bacilli > Paenibacillales > Paenibacillaceae > Paenibacillus_AQ > Paenibacillus_AQ antarcticus. The sequence continues at coordinate 242,180 of NZ_LVJI01000015.1, read as the reverse complement.
GGGAAGAAATCAGCAGCTTACCAAAATAGTAGCGTTCGTAGCAAGGTCTACCAGGCTATGTGGAACGACTATCAGGAGTATTTCGATACCAACTCCTATAGCAATACATTTACGAAGGACTATGAGCAGGGATTGCAATATGTACCGCACTGGACCCCACCAAATAACTTGATGAGGGAGATCGAGAGAGAAAATGGTCAAACGCTGTTTTGATATGACCCTTCCAGAACTGGCGCGACTATGGTTCGATCATCCCTTTCAACATGCAATTATTATTAGAAATATAAAAAAGCAATCTAAAGGAGCAAATTAATCATGTCAACTACTCAAATGATCAAATCCGATGTTAGCGAAGCACTACACCTTTTCGAAGTGATGGGAAAATATAATGTACCTTGTAGCTTGGAATTAAAGCTAGACGGCTTATGTGATCCATTTGTAGGCATTTCTACTCAACCTGTTAAAGCGGAATACCTAGAAACATTCGATGGAGAAGGCAGAGGGGATTCGTTGATTGTTCACCTTGGGGGATCAGAATTCTGTTTTGAGCTAAATCTATCAGTCTCTAAACATATCACAGATTGTCAAATTACGCTTTGCATCGTTAGTGATAAATACGCAGCTTGGTTCAGCAGTGATGTAATTTTGCCAGAAGGTATTGAAGATGCCAAAGACTATAAAGAAGCTGAGGATTACCATGGTGAGCCTCGTGATATAACTATGGACGTTACAAAGCAGGAAAATGAATTAATCGAGTTCGTACGCACCCTTGATTTTGGAGACACGATTAATGCTACAGCAGCGTTATACAGTGAAGCAGAGAAAGTAAGAGGAACACGTAATGCATCCAGACCTGAGCTTACTGTTGAATTTATAGAATGCGCTAGACGGTTGGACGAGCTAAGTAAACTTATTGCAATGGCAAATGATGATTATCGTTCAGAAATATCAATAATGGAGAAAGACTGAGGATGAGTAAATTAACCAAGGAAATCGAGGGGGAATTGAAGTGACGGTAAATAAATTAACAATCAGACAAGCTCGTTGGAACAGCGGATTCACTTTGGAGAAAGTAGCTGAGGAAACTGATATATCTGTCAAGAAAATCGAATGGTATGAAGATAATTCAGGAGAAATTACGCTTAGTGAATCTTTAGTGTTATGTAAATTGTATGGGGTTAAACATGATGACGTTACCTTTGGGTCAATAGAAGATCCTAACGTGAAGAAGGAGTGTTCTTCCCTATATACGCCAGCAAGTAGCATGTCATTTTTAGCAAAGATCGGTTCTAAATTAAAAGATATTAACTTAGCTATTGCATATGATGATGTGCTTTCAGATCGTCATATAGTAGCTAGTATTTTAGATGTACTTTCTGAAATTGAGGTAGAGGAAGAATACCTGACAAACGAGATTTTAGACAAACTTAATGAAATGGGTAATAAAAATCGCCTTAACAATACCTTGGCCGGGCGTTAAGACGAACACAAATCTAATATGGGTTTCCTTGCGCATATTATACATAAGGGTATTCATTTGCGCAAGGGCTGCCTATCAAATAGGAGAGTGCTAGAAATGAAAAATCTTTTATCAAAAGTATTGTCTATCAGAAGCTATTTTATACAAAATAAGTACCTATTCGCATATAAATTTCACTTGGAAACTTCAATCAGATTAGAACGAACTAAGGCTGAGGAAGCAGAATATAAGGCTGCTAAAGCTTTAGAAGAACTTAAAGATATGAAGGTCAAGAAGGATGATTTCTTTGAGCATTTGAGAAGCCAATCGAGTTACCAGGCTAAGTTTATTGAGTTAAATGGACCTCAATGTGAATACACCGAGTATGTTCGAAACATTCTTGCTGATACCAAGAAGGAGGCAACCTCATGAGCGTTGCTGAGAACTCGATGCAAAGTAATTACATGGATACAGACGTGAGCGAGTTGGTTGATTTTCTAAGACCAAGAGAGAAGAAGGCGGACTCTGATTATCAAGGTAAGTACCATTATCTATCCTTTAACTGGAGAGCTTATCCAGTGATGTCAGGAGAGTTTACAAGCGCATTAATGTTTGTCTTGAAAGACGTGGATATGGAAGAATTAAAAGACTTTATCTCTCAATATATTTGGAGATTACTAAATAGCGAAAATAAGGAGCAAGCCATAAGCAATCTTCTAGAGGTAGCATTTGGTAAGGGTTAATTTTGAAAATCACTCATATGGAGAATGGATCTAGGAGTTGAAAGCGGATGGTCAGTCCTCAAAAGAAAAACGGGTATGTCGGTATAGCGAATGAAATTTGGGATGAGATCATCCGCCGTGACTTCACCAAGCGGCAAAAAGATATTCTAATGCTAATTATTCGCTTGTCATACGGATGTAACCGAAAGGTTGCCTTTATCCCGAAGCAGCAGGACTTTACTTTGTGCGGACTAGGTGGAAAGGGTCATGTAGGCGTGGAACTAAAATTCTTAGAACAGTGCAAAGTAATTACTACAGGTCAGCAAAAAGGTGAATTTAAGTTAAACAAAAACTATGACTTATGGGCGATAACGCCCGTTCGGGGTTGGGAACAAGAACGGTTCAATGAACTCATTCACCTTAACCTTATAGAATCAAAAAAAGATAGGAAAATAGACTCTGAATCTGACGAATCTGACTATGAAAAACCACAAACGGAAAGTTACCAAAATGGGAACTTCTTAGATAATGAAAAGTTACCAAAACAGGAACTTATCAAAAAAGTTAAAGTTACCAAAACAGTAACTATGGAAGGGGAAAAGTTACTGAAACGGGAACTTCGAGTTACTGAAACGGGAACTTTGACACCTCTTAAACCCTTACGGGGCAAGGGTTACAGGCTCGCTAAAAAAGGTTTAAAAAAAGAAGTAATTAAAGACAGTAAAGATATGTGTGTTTTTGATTTCGAAACCTTCTGGTCTATCTACCCTCGTAAATTGAGAAAGAAAGACGCTTTGGGAGTGTGGGAAGGGTTATTAAAGAACAAGGTTGATCCCGAGCTTTTGATTCGGTGTACTGAAAATTACGCGGCCTTTTGTAAAGCGTCTGCTAAGGAAGATGAGTACATTCTTCACGCAGCTACTTTTCTAAATGCTAAAAAAGAGCGGTATATGGATTATGAAGAAAAGCGTGACTATTCTCCAAGTAATCCATCCAGTCCCTTAAATCGTAATCTCACTCGTTCTGAAAATAATAAATTACTACTGCAAAAGCGGATGGAGGCGATACGCAATGAACAAGGAGGAAACACTCAAGGTACTTTCTCTGATCAGCACAGCTTACCCAATGGTTCAACTAAGTGAGGAAGCAATTACCCTTTGGACAAACATGCTCTCTGATATCCCATTTGGTCATGCGATTTACAATCTAGAACATCATATAAAGACTATTAAATATTCGCCGACCATTGCGGAGATCCGTGGGAACGCATTAGAGACAGACGCTGAGAGGATGAAGCTTGAAACCCAAGAACGATTCCTCTTGATGGGGCAATGGGAGAAGAACGCAGGACGGCCACTCCTACCAGGTGGTGAAGCAAATGAGTGATCAATATCACCTTGAAGCAGAACAAGCAGTACTTGGTAGTTTACTACTGGATCGAAGCTCTGAAACAGGCGATATCATTACCGAGAGATTGTATCCTGAAGCCTTTTCGCCCGAACACCGAGTCATCTTTGAGACAGTATGTGAATTACATGACTCAGGTAAGCCAATTGATCTAATCACATTAAGCACAGCACTAAAAGATCAAGGAGTACTTGAAGATGTCGGAGGGATAAGTTATTTATCCGATCTTGCTAAAGCCGTACCCACTATTGCGAACTTGCCACATTATGTTTCTATCTTGGAATCGAATGGTCTTAAACAGAAAACGCGCAAAGCTTTGGAGGAACAACAGAAGGCGCTAGAAACAGAAGACGATCCTCGTAAAGTGATTGCGAGTATGCAACTTGATGCGGAAGCGTTAAATGGACAAATTAGGTCAGAACGAACTTTGGTAAGCATCCATAAGGTTATGAATGATCATGAGGACGAACTGGAAGCCCGTGCAGAGGCGAAAGGGCTTAGCGGAATACCAACATGTGGGTCAGACCTAAACAAGCTCACAGGAGGACGACAGAAGCAAGATTTAATTATTGTTGCAGCTCGCCCTTCTGTGGGTAAAACGGCCTTTATGCTAAATGGCGCTTTGTCGGCTGCTCAACATGGAAGTGCAGTTGCTATATTCAGCCTTGAAATGCCAGCGATAAAACTGGGAGAACGCTTGGTAGCCAATATCGGGATGTTGGATGGAACCATCCTGAGAACAGGACATTTAAGCCCTGATGATTGGCCCAAATATACATGCGCTCGCTCAATCCTAAGCACCTTGCCTATATATATCGACGATACACCAGGAATCACAATTCAAGAGATAGCTTCCAAGGTGAAACAACTGAAAAAGATTCATAAGGATTTGCTGATCCAAGTAGATTACCTTCAGTTGATTAATCCTGGGAGGAAATTTCAAAGTCGTGAACAGGAGATCAGCTATATAAGTCGCTCACTCAAACAAATAGCACGGGATAATGACTGTCCGGTGGAAGCGCTAGCCCAGCTCAGTCGGAGTGTAGAACAGCGACAGGACAAGCGTCCTATGATGAGTGATTTACGTGAATCAGGATCCATTGAACAGGATGCTGACGAAATAGACTTTCTCTATCGGGATGACTATTACAACGCTGATACGGAGAAGAAAAACATTGTTGAAATCATCGTTGCAAAAGGGCGTAACACAGGGACGGGATTAGTAGAAATGGTATATCTCAAAAATTTTAGCAGGTTTTGCGATTATGAACGATATCAGTACTGACCCAAACTATATATCCTGCTGGAACAAAGGGGTATTACATGACCAAAATAACACACAGTCTAACAGCGGAAGATAACACCAGAATCATGATCCGTTACGAAGAGGTGTTCATTCGACAAATTGAACTGGCGTACGAATCAAAGAAAATGGACGAGTTAACATACCGGAAGTTTCGATCCGAACGCTGTAATGCTGAAACGTCCGATGAGATTTATGATTATTATCAGCAATTATTTATAAGACTTGCAAACTATCATCAAGAACAATTGCAAGCCCGAATTATTAAAGGTGCGGAATATATAGATTTGATCGGACCTACACATCCGCATTACTCAGCAGCATTAAGAAAATATGAAACTCTTTGTCAACGTCTGAAAGAGAGTAAAAGAGGTTGGTAAGATGGAAATTACAGCATATGATGCTTCTTTGCAAATGCTAGATTCTTTCAAGGGAATTAGGAATATTTACGATCAGCATACGAAGGAACTTTGCTATTTCAATGATGAATATCTCGACTTGACTCATGCATTGGAATTTCTAGAAGTGGACGATTTGGGTGGCTATGAGCTAGTTCGCTAGTTACAGATAAACCGTCGCCATCGGCGCAAGGTTAAGGATGAAATTGAACGGTTACAAACACTGTATGACTATCTGAACCGTCATAAAGGAATGGCGGGAGAGTTAAGCCGTCTTCACCAAACAGTACAAGATATAAGCAAAATTCAAGGTAAACGGAAGTATACAGCTAGAGTCAGAACCGATCTACAGGAGCAATTTGAGCAGCACGATAAAATTAGAGAAGAGGCATACAAATGTATTGAAAGAAATTAAGGGGACAGAGGTAGTAACCTCTCTCTCCACATCATTCCGTTGATTCAAACGATATGATCAGATATTTGTCAAAATCAACCTAAATTATTCCAATAAATATTTCTGAGAAGAAGAAGAGACATGAGAGAGTGTTATGTTAATATTTCTACGATAAAAATGAAGATGCCTGCGACTATTAATAATACCCCAGTAATTTTTGTAAGAGTTAAATAAGTATCGCTTGGCTCTGAATCACCATCTACTTTCCAACCTTCTCTTAGATGCCAAGCGAAGTTAGGATTCAAGATATTCAATATACCAATCGCTATAATTAAAATTCCAGCAAATATGAGCATTTAATTCAACCCCTTTTTATATAAGTACGCAGAAATTAGAAATTTGTTTCATCACTAAAATCAACTGGGAGGTAACCCCTAATGGAGAATAGAGACTGGCAGAAGGATATGGAATATCTCGATAATCTTCATGAAACGAACGGATCTGTTCAAATCGCTGAATACTGGCTCCAACAATACAAACAAGAAGCGAATGAAGCTTGCTATTGGAAAGGTGAAGTGTCAGTCGAAAAAGAAAAATCCGCATACTGGATCTGTAAATACAACGCAGCAGAGCAAAAGTATCTTACTCAGTCTAATGTGATAGCTGAGTTGAGGGTGAGGGCAGAGAGTGCAGAAGCATTGCATAAAGAATGGAAGGAAGCGTATTGGTCACTACATGCAAAATATACAGCCCTTTATCCCTTAGATAGGGAGGAGAACGGTAATGTGTAAATGCCTACAAGAACTAGCCAGTCAACATTCCAAGAGTAGTCGCCAAAACCGAAGGGATGCAGAGGTTCAAACAAGTGTGAATATTAACATCACAATCAGACCCTATACTTTTGATGATAAAAAGGGTACTCGGCTTTCCAAAACGGCGATAAATAAGGAAATCCCACCTAAGTTCTGTCCGATCTGTGGTAAAAAGGTACACGGGTATCAAGAAGCCAATACCGCGGGGGCTAGAGCATGAGTGATACTGTAACAGCTAAGACATTTTGGGTATGGACGGACAAGGCAGCGGCAAAGAACCCGGCATACAGCCGATCAGGAGAACCAGTATGGGAAAAAGACCTATACAACGCTCCACAATGGATGATAGACCAAGGACTGATACAAGATGCAGGAGACGTGGACAAGGAAGGTCAAATGAGCATATTCGATTTAATGGGGTGAATATATGGGGGCGATGGAACAATTGGAACTATTCCCGAAGGCGACAGAGTCAGACATTGAGTTAGCGATTCAATTTCTAATAGAATACCCTGAAATGATGGCCGCTTTGAAAGCAATGGATCGTATAGGCGAGCTCTCACCATCCCAGAAACTATTGTATGCGAGCTATAAAGATAAGGTGGAAACCATTAACATAGCGGTTAGTTCTATTATTGATGAAGAAGTAAAGGACATTATACAACATCGTTACTTTAAGGTTAGTAGAAGAAAATACACCGTTATGAGGTTCCAAGGTAAGATGTCCGAAAGCACGATTGACCGAAGAATTGAAAAGGGACTCATAACTATAACGAACACTTTGAAAGTTGCTGGGATCATCTAAAATATGACGGTATCATGACGATAATTTGAAGGCTGAACACTATTAAAGTAGGGACATAGAGCTAACGCTCGGGTGTCCCTGCTAACCCTTACCTTGGCAGGACTCGGCTGTGCTGTAGGTCATTATATGACCGTAGACGTGGATCGTCAAGGGTGCTGTGCGGGGGACTAGGGTTAAGACTACTCTATTTATATTATGACCTTTTGGTGTATACAGGTTCGAATCCTGTAGAGGTCTTACAAAGTGAATGGTGCGAAAGAGGTAAATCCTTCTGGATGTCGAAATATGACAATAGGGGGGGATTAAATGAATTGGTGGGATGCAACGAAGGAAATTCTTGACGCTCTATATAAACTATCAGGGATTGTATTAGTGCTAGGAGTTTTTTTAGGTCTAGTTCAGCTTCGTATGCTAAAAAAAGATATTGATGATAGAAATCAAAGAAGTGCAGCAGAAAAAAGTATGGAGTATTTAGCGTATTTTGAAAAGGAAATTATACCATTAACTTCAGAGTTTTTTCAAAAGGTGTCCAAAGAGATAGAAAACCCTGCTGATTTTAAGCATTTGGTTAATGCTAATTTTCATATTAGTGAAGATGATTTGACTAAAGAATTGTATGCTGAGTTAATTGTGAAACAAAGATTTGAAATCCTACCTATTCTGAATCGGCTAGAATTTTTTAGTGCGGTTATAGATTGCAGAATTACTAATGAAGAGTTATTGTATGTACCGTTGTCGAGGGTCTTTTGCAATTTTGTTGAAAGGGAGTACATTTTTATATCATTTCTTAGGTTAAAGGGAAGAGGACCATTTAAAAACCTGGTGTCACTATACATAAAGTGGTCCAAAAGAATAGAAGTTGATAAATTGAATTTGCAAAAATTAGAGACTGAGCATAAGATAAAGCAATACGGAAATGATTATAAAAGTTCTCCACCAATTGGACTTTGAGGAGGATGTGTGAAATGAAAGAAGATTTGATGGAGAAATCCTATGAGGAATTGAAAAAAATTCTTGAGAAAGACATGGAAGAAGCCGTATTCAGGTTTTCGGTTATTGAATTCACAAAAACACAAAATGAATTTAAAGTTAACGTTTAAAATTAACGATGAAAAGCACCCTAACCGGTGCTTTTTCTTTTGCCTTCATAGCTATAAAGTTACAAAACAAACACAACGTCGGGGGTGGTGATAATGTAGTGGCTGATAATCACGTTTTAGCCGAGAAAGATTACGTCGATGGTCTTAAATATAAAGAGATTGCAGATAAATATGGCGTATCCATTAATACAGTAAAGAGTTGGAAACAACGTTATGCATGGGAACGCCAAAAGGGTGCACACAAACCAAATGGTATGCACACAAACAAAGGAGGCGCACCTCCTAGTAATCAAAATGCCAAAGGGAACAGCGGTGGTGCGGCGCCCAAGAAGAACGATAATGCTGTCACTCATGGCTTCTTCCGCAAGTTTCTACCAGATGACACATTAGAGATCATGGAAGAGATCGAGACACGTTCCCCATTAGATATGATGTGGGATCAGATAACGATTCAATATGCTGCCATACTGAGGGCCCAACAGATCATGTTCGTCCAGAATAAAGACGAGATGATTAAGGAAATTAAGAAGCGTAAATATGAGGTCCATGATATAGGTGATGATAAGCCACAAATGGAGCAAGTAGTTACCGAGGAAGAGTATGAGTTCCAGTTCTCTTGGGATCGTCATGCAACGTTCTTAACGGCCCAGAGTAGGGCCATGAGTACTCTTCAAAGCATGATTAAGCAGTATGAAGATATGTGTCGTCAAGGTCATGCAGACGAAGAGCAACAGCTTAAGATAAGCAAGTTAAAAGGCGAGGTATCTATCATTGAGCAGAAGTTGAACAAGGATGATGATAAGCCGATTGAGATCATGATAAGGCGTAAGGGTGATACCTAATGATTGAAAAAGAGGTAAACCCACATTTTGAAGATTTCTTATTCGATTGGTCAACAAAGTTTCAGTTCCTTGTTGGTGGTTATGGGTCGTCTAAGAGCTATCACGTTGCATTAAAACTCATTCTCAAGCTATTAAGTGAGAAGCGCACAGCCTTGGTTGTTCGTGAGGTATATGACACTCATAGGGACTCAACATTCTCCTTATTAGAAGAGATCGTAATTGATTTAGAGTTAGATCACAAAATCAAGTGTATGACATCACCTATGCAACTGCGCTTTCCTAATGGTAGTAAGATCATATTCAAAGGTATGGATAAGCCGGCAAAGCTCAAATCAATCAACAATGTATCTATTGTATGGATTGAAGAGTGTTCAGAGGTTAAGTATGCAGGGTTCAAGGAGTTGTTAGGGCGTTTACGGCATCCAACTCTAGACCTTCATATGTTACTGTCAACAAATCCTGTAGGTGAAGATAATTGGTCGTTCAAGCACTTCTTCAAGGATGACCAGAACAGAAGAATTGTATTAGATGATAATGAACTATATGAAAAACGTACAGTCATAACGAACGACACCTATTATCATCACTCAACAGCGGATGATAATTTATTTTTGCCTGAAAGCTACATTAAGCAGCTAGATGAAATGGAAGATTACGACCCAGACCTTCACCGTATAGCGCGGAAAGGTCGTTTTGGCGTGAACGGAATACGAGTATTACCACAGTTCGAGGACTGGCCGCGCGAGAGGGTTATGGAAGCCATAGGAACTATCAGAGACCCGATCGAACGTGTAGGTATGGACTTTGGTTTTGAAGATTCTTATAACGCTATTGTCCGTATGGCTGTGGATCACAAACAAAAGATACTTTATATCTACTGGCAGTATTACAAAAACAAAATGACTGACGACCACACAGCCGTGGAGATAGACGAGTTCAGGCAATCCGAAGAGTTGATCATTGCTGATAGTGCTGAGCCTAAGACAATCCAATACTTTAAGCAAAAAGGATTTCGTATGAAGGGCGCTAAGAAGTTTCAAGGTTCGAGGTTAGCTAACACCAAGAAGGTCAAGCGATTTAAAAAGATCATTTGTTCATCTGATTGCGTGGACGTTGTGCGTGAGCTGAAGTATCTAACGTACAAGCTCGATAAGAACGGTCACATCATACCTGATGAATTCTCAATAGATCCTCATACCTTCTCGGCCATATGGTACGGGTTAGATGGATACGAGGTATCGGATCTTAAGGGTGGTAGCATCTCATTTTGATTAGGAAGGAGGCAGGCGATGAATACAGATATCCAAGCGATAATAGAAGGTAATGCGCCTATGTCACTAGAACAGATCATCAAGCAAGAGGTTGATGATTGGGTGAGTAGTGAGGTGTACAGGTGGATGCTTGCGGGACAGCAGTATTATCTCGGCAAGACAGATATATTAAACAGAAAACGACTTATTATAGGCCCTGGCGGTGAAATGATTGAAGATACCAATCTATCTAATAACAAGTTGGTGCATAACTTCACACGAAAGCTAGTGGATCAGAAGGTTGGGTATCTCTTATCTAAGGAAATGAGCATCCAAACGGAAAATAAGATATATCAGGAAGCCTTGGCGACATTGTTTGACCAAAGCATGAACCGCACCATTAAGAACCTTGGTAAAGAAACCATCAATAAAGGTATAGCGTGGTTACATGTGCACTATAACGAAGAAGGCATTCTAAGCTTCAAACGGATGCGGTCTGATGAGATCATTCCGATATGGCTAGACGAGGACCATACGGAGCTACAGGCGGTTATTAGGCGCTACACGATCGAGACTTACGAAGCTACCACTAAGAAGGAAGTTGTCAAAGTTGAGTGGTGGGACACAAACGGAGTTAAGAGATATACGTATGATGGCGGGGTCGTTCCTGACGATGATTCTATAGGTAACCACTTTGTGATGGAATGGCAGGGAGAAGAGAAACCGTTGAACTGGGAGCGAGTGCCGTTCATACCATTTAAGGCGAACGATGAGGAGCAGCCATTGATTGAGCTTATTAAGTCGTTAGTGGATGATTACGACCTAAAGTCATCGGACAATTCAAACAACCTACAGGATTTGCCTAACAGTATTTATGTGCTGAAAGATTATGACGGCACTGACTTGGGGCAGTTCAGATACAACCTCGCTGCTTATCGAGCCGTTAAGGTCACAGGCGAAGGCGGTGTGGATACATTAGATTTAACCATCGATACCGAAGCCTTCAAGACGCACCAGGACATGACGAGAAAGAATATTTATGAGTTTGGTCGTGGCGTAGATATAGGGACAGAGAACTTCAATGGGGCTACTGGTGTAGCACTGAAACAGCTATACAACGATTTGGATATGGATGCTAACATCCTTGAAACAGAATTCCAAGCAAGTTTCGAACAATTGCTGTGGTTTATTGATACCCACTTAGCCAATACAGGTATAGGTGATTTTGCTGATGAAGATGTTGAATTCATCTTTAACCGAGATATCCTAGTAAATGAAACGGATGCCATCACGAATGCCAAGAACAGCGTGGGAATCATTTCAGATGAAACCATTACAGCTAATCATCCATGGACGAAAGATATACAAGCGGAGTTAGATCGCATCAAGAAAGAAAAAGAGTCGGTCATGGATGATTACCCTAGCTTGGATCCAGTAGATCAAACGTCTATTCCTAAAGTAGCTGATGAAGAATGAAGCCAGACTATTGGAAGAAGCGTAGTGAGCAGATAGCCCGGCGCCAATTCATCAAGGCAGATGCCTTTGAGGTTGCACAGCGTAAAGAATACGACAAAGCTATGAAGAGCATGCAAAGGGATATTGAGGTATTCTATCAGCGCTATTCAACTAATAATGAAGTCACAATGTCCGAGGCTCGTAAACAGCTCACGGCAGGCGAACTAAAAGAATTCAAGATGACATTAGAGGAATTCACCTCTAAAGCCAAAGATAATGCAGATGGTCGATGGACACAAGAGTTAAACAATGTGTATTACAAGACTCGTGTGACTCGATTAGAAGCGTTACAAACTCAGATCGGGCAACACTCAGAAATGCTTGCAGGAAGTCGGCAGGAAAGCACAGAGAAGCTTTTAGGCGACATCTATACGGATACCTATTACCGCAATATTTATGAGATTCAAAAAGGTTTTGGAATTGGCGGTTCATTTGCTCATGTAGATGATGAGGGATTGAAAAAGGTATTGGGGTCAAAGTTGGATGGTCGTAACTGGTCACAACGGATATGGGGTGATCGTTCTAAGGTACGCCAAGAGCTCCAAACCAAGTTATCGCAATCCTTTATACGTGGAGACAGCATTGATCGAACCGTAAAAAGCGTGGTCGAACGAATGAGTGTATCGCGCTCCAACGCTGAACGACTGGTTCAGACAGAGAGTGCTTTTTTCGCTGGGCAAGCAACTGCCGCTGGGTACAAGGAAAGCGGTGTAGTTAAGCAATATGAGGTATTAGCAACATTAGATACTCGTACAAGCTCAGTATGCAGGGGAATGGATGGCAAGGTGTTCAATCTGTCCGAAATGGAAGTTAACGTTAACTACCCACCATTTCATGCGAGGTGTCGTACAACAACTGTTGCACACTTTGATGACGATGAGGGTCTTGGTGAGCGTATAGCAATGGATCCTGATGGTACCACCTACTATGTTCCTGAGAATATGAAGTATGACGATTGGTATCAAAAACATGTAGTTGATAAATACGGGCAAGATAATGCGGACATTATAAGAAAGAAAGTTGATAGTGAATCAACTGATAAAAATCAATTTGCTCAATACAAGGAAGTTTTAGGAAGTAATGTTCCTAAATCCTTTGCTGCTTTCCAGGACATGAAGTATAATAAGCCTGAAGAATGGTTGACCACGAAAGACTTGTATCGGAATGTTAATTGGCAACTAAAAGCTCAAAAGAACATCATAGAGGGTAGCGTTCATAGGGTAGATGGAATAGGCGTACCTAATAGTGTGTTTGATAACTATAAAGATGGTAAACTTGATGCAAGGCGCTACTATGGCTCGACCGGAAAACCAAGACTAGACATTGACTTTAACGATCATAAAAGACCTAAATATCATCCAATCGTGCCGCACTCACATAGTTGGCTATCAAAAGGCGAGAACACGGATGATGTGAGTAGAGAGTCCAAAGGGAGAGAACTTAGTAGAGCTGAAAAAATAGCTAATAAGAAAGCCATAGAAAGGAGCAAAGGGTATGAGTGACGATCGGTTCAAGGATTTACAAGATCTAAAGGAATCGATAGAGATTGGTCTTGAGATCGAATTTTACTTATACGGGGATCATTACTATATCGGTGCTCCTCAAGGCGAATTACTTATAGCTCTTGGTCCTGATGATGAGGGTGACGTATATATTGATGCAGATGATATGTTGACTAATCACAAGATTAACGGAATACCTCTCAAAGATATTTGGCAAGACATTAAAATAGACAGAATGTAACTAAGTACTTTCAACCATAACTGGTAGGGGTGCTTTTTATTATGTCTTCTAAAGATTCTGCCCTGTCGTATGGCATATAACTAGGCGCTGCCCTCTTTAAAGGTTCGGGGTAAATTGAACGCACTCCTAGCGTGAGGTGGACACGTAAATAAAACATAAAGGGATTGATGAATAGATGGATTTGAAAGAGTTGTTAGGCGAGGAATTGTATAACCAGATTGTTGCAAAGGCTGGAGATAAGAAACTGGCAGTCGTGAATGATGGTAATTGGTTCCCGAAGGAAAAGTTTGATGAGGTCAATATAGCTAAGAAGCAAGCGGAATCAGATCTGAAGGATCGGGATAATCAGTTGTCTGACTTGAAGAAGTCTACTGGTGATAACAAAGTGCTTCAAGATCAAATCACACAGCTGCAGACAGACAACAAGACGGCATCAGATAAGTACGAAGCCGAGGTAAAGACATTACGAATCAACACAGCGTTAAAGTTGGCTCTTGCCACTGATACACACGATCCTGATCTAGTTGCTGGTTTGCTAGACAAAACAAAAATTGAATTAGATGAATCCGGCAACGTCAAATCAGGGCTGGACGATCAGATCAAGAGTCTTCGTGAATCGAAGGCTTTTTTGTTTGTCGAAAAACAAGACGGTGAGCCACGTTTCAAAGGCGCTAAACCTCCTGAGGGTGGTGGTAATAAAGGTGGAGGTCAGCCGAACCCATGGAAGAAAGATACGCTGAACTATACCGAGCAAGGCAAGATTTTACGGGAGAATCCCGACCTAGCCAAACAGTTACAAGCTGCGGCGAAGTAAACAAATAAACTATGAGGTGATTTAATAATGGCTACTAAAATTGCAGATGTAATCGTTCCTGAGGTGTTTAACCCTTATTTGATTCAACGCACAGCGGAGCTTTCCGCACTAACTCAATCCGGGATCATCGTAAATGACCCACAATTGAATGCATTAGCAACAAGCGGTGGAACGATTCTTAATATGCCATTCTGGGATGACCTAACAGGAGAATCAGAAGTATTAAGTGACTCTACTCCTCTAAGTGTGAAGAAAATTGTAGCCAATAAAGACATGTCCCGTTTGCATACACGTGGTAACGCATGGGGCGCTAATGACTTAGCGAAGGCTTTGTCTGGTGATGATCCAATGAGAGCGGTGGGTGACTTACTGGCATCGTATTGGGCGCGAGATCAACAAAAGATGTTATTCAGCACATTGAAGGGTGTATTTGCAGCAACAACTATGGCGGGGAACTTACATGACATTTCCGCTGGTACTGGTGCCGCTGCCGTGATCGACGCAACTACAGTTATTGATGCACAGACTAAATTGGGTGATGCTGCTGATAAATTGACTGCATTCTCAATGCACTCAGCAGTATACGCTAAACTTCAAAAAGATCGACTGATTGTGTATAAGGTTGATCCAGTGACAGGCGTATCATTCCCGACATACCTGGATAAGCGAGTTATTGTAGATGATGGACATCCAGTTGCAGCAGGAGTTTATACCACGTACCTGTTTGGCGGTGGAGCAGTTGGTTTTGGTCAAGGTGCGGCTCCTGTTCCAACAGAGACAGATCGTGACAGCCTACAAGGTGACGATATCCTTATTAACCGTCAACATTTCATTCTGCATCCTCGTGGCGTGAAATGGACTGAAGATGCAGTTGTGGGCGTATCACCTACAAATGCTGAACTAGCAACGGCTGCGAACTGGTCAAGAGTTTACGAGAATAAGAACATTCGAATTGTGAAATTCGTTCATAAATTAGCATAGGAGGTACGATATGGGACTTTCATCGTTTAACCGCGCACGTCGGCTTGCAGCTGAAAAGGCTCTAGAAGAATCTCAAGAAAAACCATTGGATAAAATGTCTGTGGCTGAACTTAAAGAAAATGCAGCAGAGAATGAAATTGATCTAGGAGATGCGACAAAGAAACCTGAGATCATAGCATTAATCCTTGCCGCTTCAGGGGGCGGTGGAGATGGCGATAGCTGACCCTAGTGAAGTATTAGAAACAGTGAAACTTCGCTTACAACTGACTGGCATCACTTTGGATGCGCTGATCAACTCCTATGTCAGGGAGATTGGTCGGCGTATTAAGCATTTTTGTAATGTCGAAGAAATACCCGAAGCGCTTACTGACACATGGACTAGTATGGTCATGGATGCAGTGCGTGTAGAACTGCCTAATGTGGATGAGATCAACGAGTCAGCAGGGGGAGTGGATAACGTCAAGATAGGCGACACATCGATCTCTCCTGTTGGTTCATCGGGACTTTCAAACACAGCCAAGACAGTAATCGATAAGGTTGTGTTGAATTACCGAATTGATCTAACTCGCTATAGAAAATTGAGGTGGTAGTGTAATGAACCTTAGAAGGTACCGTAGAGCAATTGAGAAGCTATATGAGGACAAATGTACTATCAGTCGATATGGACCTGTTAAACAGCCGAACGGGAGTACTAAGCATGAATTGTACGTTGTGTATACTGATATGCCTTGTCGAATCTCTCAAAAGTCACTAGGGGCTAACGGACAAACCGAATCGGCTAATACCATTTCATATGAAACAAAGCTTTTTATCTCTCCGGACATTGAGGTTAAACAAGGGGACACAATCAAGGTAACGCGTGGGACTCTAGAACACTTGTATACGGCAGGAGAACCTTTTCCCTACCAAACACATCAAGAACTAAGCATTCAAAGGAGTGTGAAGGCGTGAGTGGAACAGTGAAGCGGATTTACCCTGAAAGTAAAACCGGATTGATTAATTATATAGAGGAAAATTTCCATAGCATTGATCAATTTGTTATTACGCTACTTATGAAAGATGGAACGTCTCTCACGGTCTATGATACCTACACCTATCTTGAAGCTCTTGGACTAACAGAAATACAACGAGATTGCATTCATGAAGATGCACACAATGATTGTTTCATTTGTAAGAAAAGGTTATCTGATGGCTAAATGGGGTAGTTTTGATTTCGGGCAGATGGAACAAATGGCGAAGAGATTTAAAACAGCAACGGACCAGCGTGTTATTGATCGTTGGATACGTGAGTTCCTGTTGGAAATGGCCTATCGTGCAGATCGGAAGATCAAAAAGCGTACGCCTGTAGGTGACACAGGAGAGTTAAGGCGCAATTGGCAAGTGGGCAAAGTGGAGAAACTAGGTGGTGGCTATGTCATTGAGATATTCAATAACACTGACTACGCTTCCTATGTAGAACACGGACATCGTACTGGCAAAGACTTAACTGGATGGGTTGAAGGTCGATTCATGATGACCGTATCCATGCAAGAGATGGAACGCGAGTTACCGAGATATATAGAAAAGAAACAACTAGAGTTACTCAATCAATTAATGAACGGCCGTAAGGGGTGAAGCCGTGGTAACGATAAACAATGTGCTTGATGGCATGATATTAAACTTAAGCCAAGCCTTCCCCAACGCAACCATATATGAAGAAGAGATCAAGCAGGGCTTAGTGGAGCCTTGCTTTTTTGTTAAGCTTTTTCCCGTCGCTCAGGATAAAGAATTTGGTAGGCGCTATAAGCGCTATCACACATTTGATGTGCATTACTTCCCACTATCACAAGAAGACGCAAATGTTGAGATGCATGATGTAGCTGAGAAGCTATATGACGCACTGGAATGGATATCAATCGGTTCGGGTTCACATCATGGATCCAAGATGACTCATGAAATCATTGACGGTGTTCTTCATTTTTCCGTTTCATATGATTTTCATGTTATGCGTCCAAAGAAAGAATATCCGAAGATGCAAACTCTCACTAAGGAGGGATTTATTAAAAATGGCTAAAGCTGAAGATAAACAGGAAGTTACTCAAGGGTATACCAAATCACAGATTACGGAATCTAAGAAGTTCGCAGAGAATCAAGATGTTCTGAACGGACTCTTAGAAGATGGTAAGACATACACGATTGAAGAGGTTGAAAATATCATCAAAACATTCTTAGGAAAGGAAGTGAAGTAACGTGGCCGGAGGAACATTCGTAACTCAAAACAAAGTAAGACCTGGTGTATATATCGAAACTAGCTCAGTACCGAAACCGCTTGGAACCTTAGGTGAGCGTGGCATAACTGCATTGGCTCTTACGCTCCCTTGGGGTCCATCTAAACAGGTTATTACTGTAGAGGCAGGAGCTGACACATTTGATGTGCTTGGATACGACATTACAGATGCTTCACTATTGTTAGTAAAGGAGTCTCTTAAAAGAGCTAAGACACTACTCTTATACCGCTTAAATGAAGGTGTTAAAGCTACCGCTTCATTAACAACATTGACTGTGACAGCTAAATACGGCGGTGTACGCGGTAATGATATTTCAGTCATCATCCAGACCAATATAGATGATCCCGCAAAGTTTGATGTTAATACACTCGTATCAGGCACTGTTGTGAACACCCAAATCGTTTCAAGCGCTGCGGGGTTTGTGTCTAATAACTGGATAGCGTTTAGCGGTACAGGCGCTTTAACTGTTACGGCAGGTCTTCCGCTTACAGGCGGTACCGATGGCGTTGTGACAAATGCTGATCATACCGCATTCCTTGCAGCAGTTGAATTGCTAGATTTCAACACTGTTGGATTGACTACTGACGAAGCACAACTGAAATCAGTCTACACAGCCTTTGTTAAGCGCCTTAGAGAAGAAGAGGGCAAGAAAGTACAGGCAGTTGTGCCAAACTATCCTATTGCTGATTACGAGGGTGTAATAAGCGTTAAAAATGGCGTGGTCCTTTCTGATGGAACAACTCTCACTAATGCTCAAGCAGTTGCGTGGGTTGCAGGAGCTACGGCAGCAGCTAACGTTAATGAAGCACTTACCTATAGTGCCTATGACAATGCAGTGGATGTAACACCACGTTACACCAATACACAGATCATAGCGGCATTGAATGCGGGAGAATTCCTATTCACGGCTAGTAATGGTAGGGCGATTGTAGAACAGGATATTAATACTCTCCATAGATTTACAGTTAAAAAGGGTAGGCAGTTCCGAAAGAATCGTGTTATCCGGGTGCTAGATGGTATAGCAAATGATCTGAAAAGCATTTTCGAGAAGTTCTATATCGGCAAAGTAGACAACAATGCAGATGGCCGCAATCTGTTGAAAAGTGAAGCGATCAATGTTTTTACTTCATATGAGAAAATTAATGCTTTGCAAAACTTCGATGCACAAAAAGATATTTCATTTATCCAAGGTACTGAATCCGATGCAGTGTATGCGGAAAGTTACCCACAGCCTGTAGATTCAATCGAGAAAATATATATGAGAGTGCAGGTGAAGTAGTATGTTTTTGAGTGCAGGAGATACGATATCCGGTCAAGAGGGACGAGCGTATGCGACGATCAAGGGTAAGGTAGAAGAAATGTTTTATGTTAAAACCTTAGAGGGCGTTGTTGAGAAGAACAAGACTGACGTGAAGACACTAGGTAAACGTGGGACTCAGCATAAAGCTAATGGGTGGACAGGTACAGGGGACATGACAATTTATTATGTCACTTCTCTCTTTAGACAGTTGATGTTGGATTATATCAAAACAGGTAAAGATACCTACTTTGATATTACGATAGTTAATGAGGATGAGGGGTCCTCCATTGGAAAGCAAACTGTAATCCTGAGAGGTGTTAACTTAGATAGTGTAATCATGGCGAAGGTTGACACGGAGAGTGAAGTACTTGAAGAAGAGACTAGTTTCACGTTTGAAGATGTAGATATGCCAGATCAATTTGTAGCCCCAACTTTGGGTCAATAATAGGAGGAATTATATATGAGTGATTTAAGTATGTTTTTTGCACAAAATGCAGCAGTTGAGGTAGCGGAGGAATTTGTGGTATCCGAACGGTTTAAGGATAAAGACGGTAAGGCGGGGAAGTGGAAGTTACGTTCTATTACAGAGGATGATAACCAAGAATTGAGAAAGTCGGCAACTAAGAAAACGAAGGGTAAGAACGGGTTGTATACCTCTGATTTAGATACAAATGATTACCTTTCTAAGTTGGTCGTTGCCTGTGTAGCTTACCCTGATTTGAAAAATGCTGAGATCCAAAAGACATACGGCGTAATGGGAGCTGAGAAACTTCTGCGTAAAATGTTGCTTCCAGGAGAGTTCAGTAACCTTATGGAGAAAGTACAGGCAATGAACGGATTCGATCGAGACATGAATGAGATGGTAGAAGAAGTAAAAAACTAATAGAGGAGGGCGATAGTGAGGCTAATCTAGCTTACTACGCTCTCCATGAATTAAAAATCTTACCGCATGTCTTAATGAATATGCGTTCAGAGGAACAGGCTGCAATATATGCTATGATTTCTGTAAAGATTGAAAAGGAAAAGAAAAATCAAGCAAAATCAAAGAGTAAGAGTCGTAAAAAACGATAGACCAATTACCCTCGATTTGATAAGGTTAGTGGTAAATATGACCTATTCAGGGGGGCAATACGTGAAGAAATTAGTCAGTTTATGTTTACTCGTCCTTGTTGTATCAATTTTTGCAGGGTGTTCTTCTCCAAAAGAGGATGAAGTATCACTAGACAGGTTTATAGAAGCATATAAAAAGCAAGGGATTGAAGTAAACATAGAAGCAAAACCTGCGGCACAATTGATACAAGCTAAGGACGGTATAGTATTTATTTCAGATAAAAAGATTGCTATATATGAATATGAAACCGCTAAAGAATTAAAAAAGATACAGTCAGAAGAAAAATTAATACAAGAATGGAAGACAAACGGTAGATTTCTTTTAGAAACCAAAGATGATAAAGCAGAAGAGATATTTACTAACGTTAATTAAGTTGGCATAAAGCGGACACCCTTTTTATGAAGAGGGTGTCTTTTGTTTTGCTGGAAAGGAGAATATCGTATCTATGGCAACAGTATCGTCAAGCCTAAAATTATTTGACGCTATGAGCGGTCCGTTGAAGGGCATTACATCAAGCATGAGCATGATGATATCAACAATGGAACAGATGCAACGAGCTACTAATCGAAATGTTAATGTTGATAAGAGCCTAATTGCAGCTAAGAAGCAAATTGCAGCTGCAGAAGCGGCTATGAAAAGTTCTATAGATCAATCAACTAGCAGTCAGAATAAATTCAACCGCTCTATTAAAGAAGGCAAGAGCCATGGCGAAGGATTGCTAAGGACTATAAAAGGAATAGCGGCGACATACCTTACTTTAGAAGGAGTAAAGAGTTTATTCGGTGCTACAATTGGTGGCTCCATGGAACAACAGAAGATGGAAGACATGTTCATTGCTCGGACTGGTGATGCTCGAATCGGTACAGCAATGTTCGAGCAATTTAAAAAGGATGCTTTAGCTGCTGGGCAAGATGTAAATAAATCATTGCAAGGCACGCTATCTTTCTTCTCCACCACACAGAATACAGACCATTTAAAACAGTTAAATAATCTCGCACAGCGAATGAACGCATTTGATAGTGCTGGAAATGGTATAGAAGGAGCGACATTTGCATTAAAGGAGGCTATGTCAGGTGATATTGTTTCCCTTGCAGAGCGCTTTAATATGTCCAAAACAGACATTAGAGACTTCGGTATCGACAAGTTAGGTAAAGCTGGAGATATGGAAGGATTCATTAAAGCGTTTGATAAACTATTAGAAAAACAAAAGATGGGTCAGAAAGCATTTGATACTATGATGGCAAGTCCAGCCAAGCAAGTAGAGACCCTCGGAAATAATATAAGATCTACTTTTGCTGATGCCGGGGGCGCAGCAGTGCAATCCCTTTTGCCGCTGATAACGAAAGTTAATGAAGCGTTTAAAGATGGAGCATTTCAGCCATTTTTTGATGGCTTAAGTATTGGTTTAGAGTGGGTTGTACAGGGGGCCGTCAATTTAGTGAATATGATAACTCAAATATACGGTTTTTTCTCAACGAATTGGACAATGATCGAACCTATTGTTTGGGGATTAGCAGGGGCGGTTACCGCCTTGTACACAATCATGCTATTAACTAAGCTTGCTACAATATCCGCCACGGCTGCGACCGTTATTCAAACTTTAGTTACCTTTGCTCAAATGACCGCTACCTATGGGTTGACTACAGCATGGGCAACATTAAATACAGTTATGAAAGCTAATGTAATCATCTTAATGATCTCCTTGCTTATAGCATTAGGCGTTTGGTTGGTTAATCTGTGGAATACCAATGACGCGTTTGCTGCTGGATTTATGAGAGCATGGAATGGAATAATGAATTTTTTCGATCAAGTACCAATATTTTTCGTTCAGGTAGGAAATGGGATAGTTAACGCGTTCCAATGGGCAAAAGTTGAAACTTTGAAGATCATAGATGGACTGGCTAATGGAGTAATAGATACCATTAACAAATTACTTAACACTTTAAGTAATACTATTCCGGGGGTATCCTTTGACACAGTTGCTCGAATTGAACTAGCATCATCAGCTGCGGCAGAATCGGAAGCGATTCGTCAATCAGGACAGAATAAAGTCACTGGAATGCAAGCTAATGCGGCTGGAAAAGCGCAAGCACGTGAACAAAAAGTGTTGGATATGCTTAAAGGTCGCGCTGAACAGAGAGCAGTTGAAGACGCAGCGAAAAAGGCCCAAGCGTCTAGTGGTACAGACAAATTTAACTTTGATAAATGGAACAAAGCAGCAGACGCTGCACAAAAGGCTAGTGGTGATGATAAAAAGAAGAAGAACATAGGCACAGTAGATAAGATTAAGGGGAAAGTAGACATTTCTAGTGAGGACCTAAAAGTGATGCGTGATCTTGCAGAGATGAAGAATATTCAGAATTTCGTTACCTTGACACCTACTGTGCAAGTTAAAACAGGTCCTATCAGCAACGAAACCAACCTTGACTCTATCGTATCTAAAATAACCACCAAGTTGCAGGATGACATTGCATCATCTGCCAAGGGGGTATTTTCCTAATGGCTGAATACAGTATTGAACTAAGCTATAACAATCATGAGGTATTCTTTCAGATCCCTGTTCTGGGCGAGGAAATCGAGGTTGAGGGATCAGGGCAGGGGGAAACACATAGCGTTGCAGGGTTGGGTGAAATAAATGTTATCAAAGCTCCTAAGTTGAAAGAGATTAGCTTTAGTGGAGTGTTCCCAGCTGATATGTCTAACGCAATACAATCAGCTGGGTTTGATGGTCCCGCGGATTTTATCCGACGTATCGAGGATTGGATGAACAAAAAGCGTCCAATCCGTTTCATATACGTTAGTGAGACTTTGTCAATAAACATTCCAGTATCGATAGAGGATTTTAACTACAAAGAAGTCGGCGGTGCTGTAGGTGATTGGGAATACGATATTTCTTTGAAGGAGTTTGTTTTCTACGCTGCTAAGAAGGTGGTTTTTGCTAAAAAGGTAACAGCAACCGGTGCAAAGAAAACAGCAACCAAAACAGAACCGAAGCGTGCTGATGAACGAACCAAACCAAAGACAGTCACAGTTAAGAGTGGTGACACACTGTTTATTATTGCAAAAAAGAATCTAGGTGACGGATCGAAGTATAAAGAGATTCAGAAATTAAACGGCATTACGGATGCACAGGCCAAGAAGTTGAAGATTGGGACCGTAATTAAACTCCCGGGGTGATCACATGGAAATACTGATCGATAACAAGGACGGGAATGTGTGGGATGTATCGGATATATCTAAAGATATCGGTTATCGCACAAGTAGGATTGGTAAGGCATCTTCATTGGAATTCTCACTCATTGACGAAGGTATATACCAGGATAAGAAATTCAAGTATCAAAATGGTGATGTGGTGAGGTTTACGGATGGAGCCAACAAGGTCTTTCTAGGCTACATCTTCCGATTCGAGACAGGGAGGAATGGAGAAGCCAAGATCCTAGCTTATGATCAAATGCGTTATCTAAATGTAAACCATACTTACTCATTCCAAAATATGAGTGCAACGCAGATCATCCAGAAGATTGCGAAGGACTTTGAACTGAGCGTAGGCGCTTTGGAGGATACATTGTACAAGATACCTGCACAGTTGTTTGATGATAAGTCCTTGTTTGACATGATCTGTGAGTCATTGGATAAATCATTAATAGCCAACACGACTAATTTCGTGTTTTTTGATGATTTCGGGAAGCTCACTCTTAAAAATATTTCGAATATGAAATATGGATTTGTTGTTGGTGATGGTAGCTTGATGACGGATTATACCTATTC
The DNA here is from genome assembly GCF_001637225.1 of Paenibacillus antarcticus. Classification (GTDB taxonomy): domain Bacteria; phylum Bacillota; class Bacilli; order Paenibacillales; family Paenibacillaceae; genus Paenibacillus_AQ; species Paenibacillus_AQ antarcticus. The sequence continues at coordinate 218,189 of NZ_LVJI01000015.1, read as the reverse complement.
GAAATCGATTGATGATGACACCTATAATCAAGTCATCTTATATCGAGACAACAAGAAGTCAGGAAAAAGAGATATATATAAGATCAAAGACAGCAGCCGTATAAAGAAGTGGGGATTACTACAACTGACTCAAAGTGTAGACGAGGGATTAAATGACGCTCAGATCAACGACATCTTGACAAGATTAATGACTCTCAAAAATCGTGAAACTAGATCAATGAAGATTGAAGCTATCGGAGATTTGAGGTTAAGAGCTGGAATGTACGTAAATGTTTATATTGAACGTTTTGGCATCAATAAGTTTTTTCTAGTTGACGAATGTTCACATAAAAATATCGAATCTAATCACACGATGTCATTAGAATTGAGGTTAGTATAATGTTGGATGTTATCAAGCAAGCAGCATTAGAGGTGATCAAGAATAGTAACCCAACAGCTGTAATGTTTGGAACGGTTTTATCAATAAGCCCTTTAGAAATTAGTGTGGATCAGCGCCTAATTTTGACAGAGGCTTTTTTAATTGTTCCCGAATCAATGGGACGCTTTGAAATCGATTTGAAACACGTTCACGCAGTCATTGGTTTACCAGATACCAAGGAATCATTACTAGATAAGATTGTGATCAGAAAAGGGTTAGAGAGTGGCGACAAGGTGATTCTGATGCGTTTACAAGGCGGTCAACAATTCGTAGTGATGGATAAGGTGGTGAGTGGATGATACCGCAAAGCGATATAGAAATGGCAGACGAGGAATTAGAAGCGGTTGCCTTACCAAGTAAAACATATCGTCTCGATCTAGTGAACAAAAGAATTAGCAGCCAAACGATTGACGGACTAGAAGCAATCAAACAAGTTGTATTCAAAATCCTTTCAACAACTCGTTTTGAACATCTTATTTATAGTAATGACTTTGGTAATGAGGTGGATCTTTCTGCCAATCGTGGGCGCTCTGTGTTCGAATCTGAGGTCGAACGGTGGGTTGAAGAAGCATTGACACAAGATGATCGAATTACAGCTGTAACAAGCTTTAAATTCGCCTATGAACTTGATAATGCATTGATTAACTTTACAGTCGAATCCGAGTTTGGAAGATATCAAGAAACTAAGGAGCTGGCTAACGGTGTATGAGGACCAGACTTTTGAAAATATATTAGAACGAATGTTGGATAGAGTACCTGGTGATGTGGATAAAAGGGAAGGAAGTATTATCTATGATGCCTTGGCTCCTGCTGCTGTAGAACTTGCACAAGCCTACATTGAGTTAGAGATTAATGCCAACCTTCGCTTTCCGGATACAGCAACAGATGAGTTTCTTGAGCGCTCTATTGCTTGGTCAGGCATTGTGAGGAAGAAGGCAAGTAAAGCTCAACTAAGAGCTGTGTTCTATAACGGCAGTAACGCTTTGTTAGATATACCAATTGGGAGTCGATTCACTTTAGGTGCATTAAACTACAAAGCTACCGAGAAGCTTTCGTTAGGAAACTACCGAATAGAATGCGAGACTGCTGGATCGGAAGGCAATCGCCATTTCGGGGCGGTTTTACCGATTGATTACATTAATGATCTTGGCCGTGGAGAAATAACAGAGTTACTTGTGGCGGGGGAAGACAAGGAAACGGACGAGGCGCTTTACGATAACTATCAGGAAAGGATTTCACGTCCTATCACAAGTGGTAACAGATACCAGTACGAATCATGGGCAAGAGAAATACCAGGAGTAGGCAGGGCGAGAGCATTCCCTTTGTGGAACGGTGAAAACACAGTGAAAGTTGCGATATTAGACAATGATATGCGCACTCCTGCGCCAGCTATAGTCAATGCTGTACAAACATATATTGATCCTACTCAGGATGGAATGGGTGAGGGCGCGGCACCGATAGGACCAATTATAACAATTGTAGGAGCTTTAGAAGTGCCGATTAACATATCAGTCACAGTGGTTCTTGCAGTCGGAGCAACTATCGAGGATATCAAAGAACAGATTGATAATGGGATGAAGGCATATTCAAAAGACCTAGCCTTTAACGATCCGCTATTAAGGTACACACGAATTCAGAGCATTATCTTAGGGATACCGCCAGTGGTTGATTACAGTAATTTATTGGTCAACGGTGGGACAAAGAATATTGAGATTCCTTTGGATTCCGTTGCAGTCTTAGGCGCGGTGAACGTGTCATGACAGCCGTTGAGAGATTAAGAAAACACTTACCTGATTACTATGATGAAATCGTAGAGATAGATACTCTGACAGCCACAGAAGGTATTGAGTTTGATAGGTTATATTCTGATATCGAGACACTATTGAATGAGTCCTATCCTGAGACATCTACTATTTCTCTGGATCGATATGAACGTGATCTACAAATACCAATAGAGCCCATTAAGCCAGTGGATCAAAGACGGTCTGTAATCATATCTAAAAGGCGTGGTAGCGGTAAGGTGTCTGGTTCTATGATCAAGAATGTCGCTCAAGCCTATGATGGCGGAACGGTTGATGTGGGGGTTGATGTACCTCATTATACGATCGTAATTACGTTCATTGATTCCTTGGGTATACCGCCAAACCTTGATGATCTTAAACAAGCGTTAGAGGACATCAAACCTGCTCATATGCGGCTTAATTATAAATTTCGCTTCCTATTAATAGGTGAAATCCATAACTTCATTTCCTTAGGTGAGGTAGAGGGGATAACATTATCAAATTTTGCAGGAGGTGAGCCTATTGTCTAGTAATACACCAAATTTAGGATTGTTAAAGAAAGACCCGACAGCAGATAGAAATGATACGTTTAATATCAAAACGATGATGAATGACAACTGGGACAAAGTCGATGCTGCGGTTGGTCAATTGCAAGAAGATATTCAAAACATTGACGTAGATATTCCCGATGCCTCCCTAACGGTTAAAGGAATCACAAAACTAAACAGCGTTGTGAATAGCCCATCAGAGACGGAGGCAGCTACACCAAAGGCAGTTAAGATTGTGAATGATTCTGTTATTGCGCATAAGGCGGATAATGCGAAACACATTCCGCATTTAGGCACAACAACGAATGTTGGTAATGTTTACAGTATAACCACCGCGGAAGTCATAGCTACAAATCAGAAATTCACTGTAAAAATCAATGCGGCATCTACGGGGGCGGCAACACTCAAGGTTTCTTCAATCGCTAGCGGTACCGCTAAGGCTGTCCAAAAAGCGGGCGGCACAAATGCGACATTGAAAATAGGTGTTTATACATTGTTTTGGGATGGAACGGCTTTTCAGTTATTGGGTGAAGGAGGTGAGTATGGAACAGCAGTTGGTGCAGACGTTAGGAGTACAAAAACTTTTGGCACAGAAGATGGCGTGATTCAAGGCGCATTAGATTTAACTCAACTTACGGCACAGAATTTAAAAAAGAACATAACCGTTGATGGAATTACTGGAGTTGTTGAACCGTTAACTCCTATTGGTTCTATAATTGAAAATTTGAACGTTGTTGTTAATTATATTGGAAATCTTAGTCAAACAAGATCGTATTTTATAAAAGACAATAAAATACATGTATTCAACCTTGCTAAAAACGCCTCAGGTATTTTTGAGGTAAGACGCGATACTTATGATTTTAATGCCACACTTATTCAGTCAAACTTACTTGTCACTACTATAGCGACAAAATATAAGTCCGCATCCCTTTTTATTATCTCGAATATTGGATTCAGCATTATATGTCAAGAATCTACGTACGTATCAAGGGCTTTTAGATACGATCACACTGGTAACTTAATAAGTCAATCAGTCGATGTAGCAATGGGAGTACCGAATGAGCCACTCTTTATGTTTGACAATAATAATTTTGTCACTTTTTCTGGTCTTTACACTAGTGGAAGTATTTTAATTTATTCAAACGGGGCTATTGCTCATAATCTCGCTGTAGCGGCTACCAATAACATGCTTGTGAATTACCAAATAACTAATTCTTATTTATATTTTTTGGTTGCCGGTTACACTTCTTATGCGGTGATGTACGGGTATAGTATCCCATTGGCAAATCCGATCAAAACATCAAGTCAACCAAAATATATCGCATTTCCTGTAATTGTAAATGGTCTATTAAATTATTCATAAAAATGAAGGGGTGTTGAGCGTGAAATTCATCAGAATTAATAACATTAATCCTACCGATCCGAGTTATCCTAGTGATTACAAAGGGTTAGATATTAGTCTCTTTAAGGGTGCGTCAGCTTTGTACGATGAGGATTATACTTATTGCTATACGATTACTTTACAAAAAGATATTCCCGTACATGCAGATATTATTGAAGTGACGGAAGCGGAGTATCTACAATTCAAATCAGATTTAGAGAATCGCCCCACACTTCAAGACCCAATAGAATTGTTACGAGAAGAATACGACTCATTAAAAAAGTCACAACTTGAGCAAGATGAATTAATCATGGAACTATACTTAGGAGGTATGTAATATGTCAGTAGCAAAATATAATTTATTCTTACGAAATTGGGTAAACAATCAAGCAACAGTAGAGCAGATCGAAAAAGCCGTAACACTTGGACATCTTGCGCGAGAGGAAGCCGATACAATAATGGGGACGGAGCGTAACACATTGTAAGACATTCGGACGATTATACGCAGCATCAATAGCACCTGGAAGGTGTTTTTATTTTGCCCTCATAACTATATGGGGGCTATTTATATTGAATAGGGGGAAAAGAAGTGGATAGATTGGATTTGGTATTGAAGTGGGGTATAGCTCTTTTAGGATCGGTAGGGACTTATCTTTTAGGGGGATGGTCAGAATTAATTTCAGTTTTCCTTCTTGCAATCGTGATCGATTATGTCACAGGTCTAGCTGCATCGATTAAGGAAGGTAATGGGCTTAGCAGTAAAGTTGGGTTTTGGGGATTGGCTAAGAAGGGACTGATGCTTCTTGTTGTTATCCTGGCACACAGGCTAGACGTATTGATGGGCACTGATGTGATCATGATTGGATCTATTTATTTTTATCTTGCTAACGAGCTTATATCAGTCACGGAAAACTATGGGCGACTTGGATTACCTTTGCCTAACTGGATCAGGGAGTTCATAGCTATTTTCAAGCAAAAAGGTGGCGAACAGAAATGATCACCAAAGGTAAATTCTTATTACTAGATTGTGCTGAATTTCGTAGTTGGTTAAGTAAACAGAAGATCACGAGGGTTATTAATAAACTTCAGGTTCATCACACGGCAAGTCCAAATTACACTACCAGGAAAATGCTTAAAGGGATTGCAACACAAGATCATTTTGCCTGCCTTGAAGGTATGAGGGACTATCACATTAATACAAACGGATGGTCTGCAACCGGTCAAAACATTACGGTATTTGAAGATGGCAAGATTGCAATTAGTTTGGATCGAGACTTGAATAAGGTTCCAGCAGGTATGGCAGGGGCTAATACAGGGATGTTGTGTGTTGAGATCATAGGAAACTTTGATAAAGGTGTAGATAAGATTACAGTGGCACAGAAGCAAGCGGTAATCCACTTATACGCTTGTTTAGTAGAGAGACTAAAGATACCCATCGATACGGATCATATCGTCTATCATGCATGGTATACAAGTAAGGGTGTAAGACTAAATGATTATACACAAGGTAAATCAAGCAAGTCATGTCCAGGTACAAACTTCTGGGGAGATGGAAATACAATTGCTTCTGCTAAGAAGAGTTTTCTACCTATGATTAAAGATGAATTAGAGTGTTTAGGAAAGGAAGAACTAAAGATGAAAAAAGAAGATACAAATGCAATCATTGATAAGTATCTCAAGCCAGCATGGGGGGCAGCTAAGACAGCCGCAGATAAACAAGAGATTGGTAGATTGGCAGATGAGTTGCGAGTAGCTTCAGGACAGAAGAAACAAAATGGATGAACCAATCCCTACTGACTTCGGTCGGTAGGGCTATTTTTTTTTTTTTTGAACAAATAACTATTCATTTTGTTCCTCAGTTTTAACAGTCTTTCCCTCAAGAAATAGTGATGCTTCATCTATCGTCATATGTTGTAACATCCGATTCGTGTGTTCTGCTCCTAAAGCTTCTTGGAGACCAAACAGTCTTAAGATTTGTTCTAACATCCCAACAACCTCCTTCGAAACTATAGGGGCAGATGCCCCGTGTTAATCCAAATTGCATTCCATGCCAATCGAGAACTGTTCTTTGAGTTTTTCAAAAGCCCGAATCTTTTAAGTTCTCTATTATTATTTTTAAAATAGTGTAACTTTTTCTATTTTGGAGTGTTTTATATATTGTTCCATAAAATACAATCTACTTGGAGGCTTATACTTAATGAAAAAACAAATCGTTTCACTACTAATGTCATCCGTACTAGTACTATCTATCGCTGGTGTAGCTTCAGCTGATGGCGGAAATCTAACTTCCCCGTTAGCTAACAGTACATCGGCGACTACGTCGCATTCCTCAATTGCAATAGATTTAGGGCCTAATGCAAACGATGATTTATTTGCATCTGGTGCAATTTCTAATTATATCAATTCTCAAAAGAATCATACTAATGTATCACAAAGAGCTACCGATGGTAGAAATATGAGCTATACGTATAATAATTTGTATAATTTTATTACTACAGACTTTCTCCCACTTCAGACCTACGGTAATGTTCCTCTACAAGTAGTCCAAACCAGTGATAGTACTACTTACAAAGCTAATGTTACATATCAATTTGCAAACGAATCAGGAACAAAAAGGAGTACTGTATTTCAAATTCCTGGTAATATAACAGAAACTGCACAACTGATGTCATTTACAAATGTCCCTCAAGGCACAGCAAGTGACCCTATTTACTTGATTATTGTAAATAAGACAGCTAATGCCCTTAAAATACGTGGTAATGGGCATACATTGTTTTAAGAAGGGAAGTGATTCACTTTGGGAAATAAATTAATGACTTACGGAGTAGCTATTCTGACAATCAGTACTATTGCATTTAGTGGGGTAATTACATCTAATGCTCAAGGAAGTTCTGTTGAAAATAGTGAAGTGGAAGTAGGTTCTTTCGATCCTAGCCACACTACAGGGGAGAGGCTTCCTGCTGTATTGCTTGAGGACTCTAACCATCCTGATTTCATTCAAACGCAAGGTGGACTGTTTGCAAAAAAAAATCAGTTTGAAGCAAACTACAGTCAGGATGAAATAGTTACTGACGCTACGAAAACTACTGAGAAAACCAAAGTTATCATTCAGAATGGTGATATCTTTATCAAGGAAGAAGATGTTAAGTGAGTTTCTAGAGGTTGGAGTAGGGGATATCCTGGAATACAAAAAGACCACCGAGGCATAACGCCAAAGTGGTCTTTGCTATTTATGTGGAAGAAATATTTTCTCTTTATTTATATAATAAACTTCGTAAAAACCGGACTCCTCAACATACCAGATTTGGTCCAGTTTCTCATACGCACCTTAGCCTTCAATAAAGGATTCAGAAATACAAAATCCTTATTCTCTCCCGTGACCAGTTGAGGGGCAACCCCATGAAATGCTTTCTTATGAGTGGGATTAACTCCAAACTCAATTATACCTGCAGGACGCAACTTGCCAGATGTCCCAGACGGAATTGAAGCTAACCAACCGAACTCTTGTTTACGATAACCAGTGATAAAAACCTCGGCATGTGTCCAGTTGATTACCTTCTTCCAGGAGTCAGAGCGGCGTCCGGTTTCATACGTGCCGTTCTTGCGCTTTCCAACAACACCCTTCATACCACGGTTCTCGATCTGTTCAAAGAGAGCCTTACCCTCACCGTTAATATGTGGGACCATACCAAAGCTACGCGATGGCATTTCTATACTCGCGAGTATCTCCTTACGCTTAATCAGAGGTAGTCCACGAAGGTCTTTCCCTTTATACTGCAAGATATCAAAGATTGCATAATAGGCCGGTAAAGTGTTTGTGAGTCCATGTATCTTATCGTTATTCCTCGTCTGAAACCGATTCATCACTGATTCAAAGTCAGATACTCCAGTCAAGGGATCCACGCAAGCGACTTCGCCATCAAGTATAATGTCATCGTCAAATGGAAGGTGTAGCTCTGGATATTGCTGTGTGCAGTCATTGTTGTGACGTGTATAAAGCCGGACAACTCCGGATTGTTGAGAGTATATCAGACGGTGTCCATCTATTTTTGGTTCGAATATATAATCAGAATGTGAGAATGGCTCAGGAGCCGTAGCTAACAACATAGGGGAAATAAACATAGAATCACCTCCATCCAATTATATCTCTTTGCGAGGCTGAATGAAGGTGGTAAGTTATGGCGTGACCTAATTTAACGAAGCATACTTATAACCCTCGATACATGCTCGACATCTACTATGGGTATCCATATAGTTCCTGCTTCTGTTCTGATCTTCAAGCGATTAGAGGTTGTTAATTCTTCAGCCACTCCGGTAATTATCTCTCCATTATGCAACCTTACAGCGACTTTCTGATTACTTGCTACGGCTAAACGCAATTCACCCTTCACATTCATCCAATCCCTCCGTTCTTTATTAGTTAACATATTCTTCGTACTGCTTGGAAAGCCTTCATAGGATAATAATTACATTGATTAACGAACCTCCGAATCGATACGGGAGCACGTGCCAGTTACAATTCATGTGTTTGGAGTTTTCTAAAATCGAGTTATAAGTGGGATGGTGACATGGGGTGACTCGTATGAGAAGCAAGTTAAGCTAAGTTTTGATGATGACTATGAGTGGATTAGATACGAGGAAATTATAGCAGCGAAAGTGTAAGGGTGATCGCTGAATACTCCACTAACCATAATTGGACGGTGGGGCTTTTTTTGTCTACACTATAAACTCCGTAAATACTGGACTTCTAAGATTGCTTGGTTTGGTCCAATTCCTTATTCGCACCCGAGCTAAAAAACCGCGGGGTTAAGGTGATTAATTTTCATTGCCATTAAACCCAATCTTCATTTTATATTTACCCATATAGTAAGGTGTATTCTAATTAAAAGGAGGAATTACTATGAGTGGATGCGTTGGAGGAATTGGTGGAGTTGGTGGAATTGGAGGATATGGAGGAATTGGCGGAGTTGGCAGTACTGGAGCAATTTTAGTATTGTTCATTTTGCTTGTAATAATTACTAAGGCGTTCTGTTGGTAGGCCCTTTTTATTGGTAAGAAAACTTTTCCTTAGCACCGGATAGTAGCTATTTACAAATTACCCTACGTGTATTATATTACTCCTAACAAATACGGAAACATCGTTATGCAATCCGAAAACCTCGGTAAAAATACCCCATCAACCTTAATAGGTAGGTGGGGTATTTTTTTGTTATAGATAAGGAAATTTTTCCTGAGCACAAAAAGACCACTGAGGCAGGAAGGGCTGAATCTTCTTTATCATTAAACCCAATCTTTATTTTATAGTTCCACATATAGTAAGGTGTACTCCATTGAAATTTGAGGAATTACTACGGGAGAGACTGCTGAGGTTACGGTAAGCCTCTACTGCAGTAACCTTGGTTATGTTCGTCCTATTGGTAACAAACTCTAGCCGATCTGGGTATACTTCACTCATGCCTCCTTTCGTTATACCCGTCAGTCTAATGGACTGACGGGTATTTTTGATGTGGTTATGGCAGGGTGTTCTACGTGCCATTAGACTGTCCATCATTTATTATCATGCAAACTGTATAGAGGGGAAAGAGTCGTTTTCTGGTTTTTATTATTAGAATCTATAGCCAGAAGACAACTAAAATACCACAAAGGTATAACGCCAAAGTGGTCATTTTTCGGCGAAATTACTTCGCATGTCGGGGTTAGGTATATATTTAGTCACATCAAGCCCTAAGTGTTTCCTCATTAATACAAATACCTCTGCTTTGATTAGTCCCCATTGTAGATGCATCTTTCCGTGATATCCCCTGCACAGATACTCTGCATGCACGCCGTTGGTCATCTGGTGTCCATCATAGACCTTTATTCCACGATCCTTAAAACCCTTTCTAATCACCGCCAAATCTTTCGTAACTGAGTCCATGGCTTGTTCAATAACTTCAAGGTAAGGGTCAGGAGTCTTCAATATATCAAAGTCTTTAATAATCTTATGATCCCTCTCAAACGTAGTTAGGATAAGCGGATGAACGATGTACGACTTTATTAGATCTAGATCATCGTCGATACGGGAACTTTTTTTCGTATTCGGCGGACGTTATCAATCTTATAACATGGAATCGGGTCTTCTATCATTAGGCACCAATAGGCTTGCTTACGTTATCTAAAATACTATTTTAAGACAAATAATTAAAATTCCATACAGGAAATCATTAATTTTTCTCGAATAATTATGTAGCATTAAAATATGAGGAGAGATGTTTTATGGGAATATTATTGGATATTTGGTAAACGATTTCTTAACCATGAAATATTAGAATACGTGAAGCTATTTTTAAAAAATCTAAAAATATAAGGTAAGCCTTCTATCAATAATTTATATTATTAAGAGGAGATCTGTTATGAGAGTGATTGAATATAATCGCATTACTTTGTTTGAAGAAGTATGGAATGAACCAATGACAAAAGTTGCTGGAAAATATGGTGTATCTAATCAAGATATAAAAGTACAACTCGAAAAATTGAATGTTCCTACTCCATCTCCCGGATACTGGCTTCAACTACGTTTAGGAAAAGTAATAGATAAGCCTTGTTTACCCGAATACACTGGAGCTGATACGAGTGTGGTTTCTTATGATGATGGTTTTTTTAATAGGATTCGTAAATTAAATAAAAAAATGGATTTTTCACATTTTCGATCTTGCGATTACATAAATAATGATATTGAAGAATACTGTTCAATCTTAGTCGTTCCGGATAAACTTGAAAACCCTCATTTATTAATTCAAGAAATACTAGCAAAAAAAAAATTAGAAAAGAAGAAATTTAGAAGGTCGTATATTAAAACATCGGATGAACAATTTGGGAGAGCCTTAATAATTCTTGATACCATATTAAAAACTGTAGAACAATGGGAGGGAACAATAAAGATTACTGAAAGTGCTATTAATGTGATTATTGAAAAAGTAGAAGTCAAATTTGAGATTAATGAGAACACGAAAAGGATAGAGCATATAAAAACAGCAAAAGAATTGCTAGACGCAGAAAAGGGGAGATATTCTTGGATTCCTGAGTATGACTATGTTTATTCGGGTGAACTGACACTTTTTATAGATACATGGCATGCACCGCGGCAGAAGTGGAACGATACACCAAAGAGAAAAATAGAAAGTATTATCGGCGAAATTATTGGAGTGATATTTATAACTGCTGATAATATAAAAAAATTTAATGAATACCACGATAAGCAAGAAAGAATCAGAGAAGAAAAAAGAATTGCAAAATATGAATTGCAGAAACTCAAGGAGCATGAGTTGAATAAAACTAGTGAGCTTGAAGAAAAGGCCCAGGATCATAAATCAGCTAAAATAATTAGGGAATTTATTGAAGAGATGATCAGATCTAACTTAGCAGCAAATAATGAGGAAAAGCAAAGTCTGCAGGCATATATTGCTTGGGCAAAGGAGAAAGCTGATTGGCTAGACCCATTAACGGCAGGGGAGGATAGAATTTTTGGATACAAACATGCAGATTGGTTGAATAAAATTTTTGCATCTGAGAATGATAGTTGAATTTTAAGTAACTGGATCTAAAAAGGTAAGCATTATAATTTACTTATGAGTAAAAGTTGAAAATTTGCTAACAGTCCAATCGTAAAATTCAAGGTTTGTTCAATAAATGTTATTTAAACGAAATTGGTTAAGGTTCGAGTACTATGGATATGCAGAATAATCCAACGTATTAATTAGGAGGGATGAGGGTGAGAAAGAAAGAACAAAAATTTATAACTCGTTCTCATTTCAGGATTATTGATGGAGAAGAGGTAGAAATTGTACTAAGCGAGACTGATATTCCAGATCGGTGCAAACTTATTTGGACCGAAATAATGACAGGCAACAAATATGAATTAGTGGAAGGGTAAGCCTTCCCTTGTTGGACAAGCGTAATTAACGAAAAAAGCAATTATAAAACCAACTACAAGTTATCAATCAAGGCGGGCGGTTACTGGTAGACAGTTGTATGGTAGCAGTGATGATCGGAAAGGATCAAAAAATTTATTGAGGAATATCAAAGGTTAAGAGGAAGTATTAACCGGCTCAACTTTGAGCCCGTTGGAATTTTTCATTCTTAGTTCACATCAAGGCGGTAAGGGCGAAGAAAGACCTTGTTACTTTTTAACCAAAAAAGGTTGCAACTGATTGCAAGCAAAATGACTGGTAAAAAGACGTGCTGTTTGCGGCGAATAACCCTATATAATATTGCCGCGAATCTGCCGCAAAACTTGCCGCGAATTCACAACAAATCATCATAACAGAACATAATTAAAATCTACAAACCCTATATATACAAGGATGAAAATGACTTTGGACTAATAAGTTATAAGACAAAACCTACCTTGACAGGGTAGGGGTCACTGGTTCGAATCCAGTACAGATCATCTCCGAAAGCCCTTGTAGATCAAGGGTTTTTCTTGTTTTTGTAGGTCTTAAAATACGGTTGAGTTACCTTTTATTTTGAACTTGGGGACGGATTGGGGACGGGATTTTTTGTAGTATCCAGCTGTTGTATGTTTTGCGGGGAGAACTTATTAAATTTATCAGCAGTATCTCTACTGAGTTTTTTTGTGACGTGAGCATATATATTAGATGTAGTTTTCTCCTTGGCATGCCCCATTTTCTTTTGAATTCCTTTCATAGATGCTTTCGCTTCAATGAGTAGGGTGACGTAACTATGCCGTAAGTCATGGAATCGTATCTTTTTCTTTTCATACCGTGTCTTTCTGTGTAGCGGTTCCACTATCTATATGGGTAGGAATGGTAATATGGTTTGCCATATTACTATTCCTACTTATTTCTACGTCTGGCCACTACAGATCAACAAGCTCGTCGCGTCTAAAGCCATCTATTATGGCTCCCCAATTTAATAATCTCCACTTCCTTGGTTCATCGTATACAGAACTATAATCTCTTTTGAGAGATCATTGATAGAAGTCCCAAGCGTATCATTTTGATGATACTTAATTCTTTGTGTCCTAGTTTTCTTTAGTAAGTAAGGCGTGAGAGCTCAAGAGAGTTATGCGAGCGAAATCACCTGTTAGAGAAGTAATTCCAGAGGGATATGGAATCTAGCGACCGCTAGTGAATTGGAAGGTTAAAGAGGTGTTTGCGATGTACGATAAGCGAGGAATTGAATCTAATGCGCTCTACAAAGAAGCCAAAGGACATGTAGGATGTATGACGTGCATCAACACTATTAATGCGGAAAATGCTGAAATAGCCCGAAGATATCCGGAAAGAAGTTGCAAGAATTGCTCTTTGAGAGGAGATCGTTAAATAGGTCTCAAAACGTAATGGAGTATCATTTTACGCAAATAAGGATGGGCTTGGATCAATAACCAAATTGAATGGTCAAAGACTGCATATGATGGAAAGAAACGGGACCTATTAAAAGTGATTAAGTACGAAGATATGCCTTTATGCTCCAGTCAGTATGGATTATGCGAGTAGGTTACACCCTGTATTGAATATATAACCCATACCTACCACAGGAGAGTGCATTAAACGGAATTAATAAGTTGGGCTATATATAAAGAACAAGCGCCAATTATCAGTAAAACAATAACCATTATAGTAACAAATAGTTTACCATTCATCATTTTCACCTCGGATATATTATACCAAATTATAGGGTATAAGGAGAGATGACGGATGAAAGAGCTAATTAAGCTAGTCCAACTGTCTACTTCTACTTAGACAAGTGATTTATCTACTCTAGCAGAGGCACAGTAGGCCATGGCCTAACCTAACTAAGTTTCCGAGACAAGCAAACTCAGAAGGCGACCACCAAGTTACTTGTGATAGTTGTGATAAAGATTATGCGGTAACGCCAAAATATCAGATTCTCGGGTGTGAAATTGAAAAATTTGCAAAGAGTGTGAATGTCATTGTGATGATATACCCTGATACGGCCCCCACTTGCGTTAAGTATATTCGGTCGAGACATAGCAAGGTCAATGACGCATAAGACACATTATACGAAGGAGGGCTTTACGATGAAAGATAAACTAATTGAATGTCCGCATTGTAATTTTATTCATGAGGATAGTCTTGATTATATCGAAACAGGGGACATGGAAGGTCAATTCCCGATGGATTGCGGAAAATGTGGAGAAGTATTTCAAGTTGAGTTTACTACCACTATCACTTTTAAGACTAAAGCTTAATGAGCAGTACGAAGATAAAACGCAGTAGACACAAATTGCGAAACAAAAAAATGAACTGTTCCAAGAGGACAGTTCAGTCAATGGGTATTATTTTACATTCTTTAAAGGAGAAATGACATTGTTATAAAAAAATCTTTCCCACCTAGCTAACAAACTGGAGCCATTTTCACCGCGTTGTATATTCATTCCATGGTTTATATGATATTCTGCTATTCGTTTATTATGTTCTTTATGCCATTGATGGAGAGCTGATTGTTTCATTTTTTTCCTCATTCAGTTAATACGATAATTATACCTCTAGGATGAATGATTATAAAGTAATTTCAGCCCACAATTTCTTACAATAAGGAGCCGAAATGACGAAGAAAACCCTACCTAAAACGAGTGTAAAGGCTAGAGTAACATGGATTTTGTACATTTCATGATGGTGGTAGCGAAATTACAAATTATGTGGTTTCCAAAAAGTGATTGTTCCAATAGAAGAGTTTGAAGTTATTACACATTCACCGAGACGAAGGAAGGACATTGTCGATGTAGTGTTTATGTTATTGAGAGTAATACATGGCATGCGCAGTGGATGAAATGGAACTATTCCACGATAATGAAGAAAGAATCGGAGAAGGAACTGTCCAGCATTCAGAATCATTGCAGGTTTAAAATAAGTAAAAACGTCTACAATGAGAATATAGTATCAACCAATAAAGGAAGTGGCACGAATGCGGAACAAGACAATTGGCTTGATAGCAGGAGTGTGTCTACTTGTACTTCTAGTGGGGTGCTCGATAGAGCAGGATAAGTCCACGTATCAAATCCAAAGGATGGACTCTTCTACCACGCCTGTTATGCGGGATATATATTCTCAAGATGTAAACGAGCAGGTATACTCAACGAATGAGATTTCTCCACCCTAAACGATCGATGAACATCATATTAATGAAAAGAGCTTGAATAACCCCTTTGACGAACGGTCTTTGTCTTAGGGGCTTTGTTGTGCTTTTTTATGAATCTTAACTCGTATGTACTTGGATTATTCCTCTTCATCCCATTTACGGGAGTAGCCTTTCTTGGTGACATAGAAGAAAGAGTAAATGAGGACAGCGGTCATGATAACACCAATAATAATCGTTGCTTTCATTAAATGTTTGGCCCCTTTATGATGAATATGAACAACAGTGCAATTATCAAAACTATACATCAAAAAGTTTTTTTTGTATAATAATTCGGTTAGAAGATAGACTAGATTGATGATACGAAAGTGAGGTAACACAATGGCTGCAGAGATCATTCATGTCACCACAGAGGAACAGCTGCAGTATGGACTGAATATTCGAAAGAAGGTATTTGTGAACGAACAACAGGTACCCGAAACTCTTGAAATTGACGAATATGATAAGATTAGTCCTGATGTGCATCACGTGTTAATTTATGATAATGGGGATTATGTCGCGACGGGTAGAATCATTTACTACAATGAAGAGACCGCCAAAATGCAACGTATTGCCGTTACAAAAGAATACCGCACGAAGGGCTTCGGTAGAGTATTACTCATTGCGATGGAGAAGCTAGCAAGGGAACTTGGATTGCGTTATTCCATTCTTGATGCGCAATGCCAAGCAGAACCTTTTTACGCGAAGCAGGGGTATGAAGTAATCTCGAAGGAACCATTCGATGATGCGGGAATTCTACACGTTCGCATGAAAAAAGAACTTTAATTTGAATTAAAATATCACATGCTGGGTAACCTACTCGAATGCCCCGAAAGTCATTATATGAAACAAAAGGAGCGATCGATATGGGAACATCAGAACGTGAACAGTTTGTTGCAGTACAGAAGAACGGAGATGGTGATCTGACGGCATTTCAGACATCATCAGGTCGTGTGTTGGCATATGAACAAGCCCTTCAGGAAGTACAGGCAGGAACGATTGCCGGCGTTAATGCATTTAAAGGTAGAGATGGAGAAACATATATTCGTGGAGATGCGGATGGGGATCCATCCAACAACTTAGATCAACTTCCTATTTTTGAATAAATATAGACTCCACAAGCCAGCGGTTGACCCCACATGGGAATCAACCGCTGGCTTTTTTATAGTTCATAGATCAGATTTTGTTCTAAGAAAGTCAGATCACCCGTCTGATGAAGATAATCGTCCTTATCATCCGCGTAATGCATCAAATAGGTAATCTTCTGGATATCTTCAGGGAGTGTTAGAAGTTCTTGAAGCGTGGTATGAACTTCTCCAGGACCGCTTAATTGGCATTCATGAAAAATAGTTCTACAACCGCGCTCTTGTACCAGATTTAGCAGTAAAGAGGGTTCAAATGTCATGTCAGAACTATAAAAGATGCTTTCATTTATGTACAAAGAGTAGCTTGCTTTACCTGGGATATGGTTTGTGGGTAATAGCTCTACTGTAATAAGTTCCGTTAGGGATTGAGGATTCAACGGTTGAAGGAAGCGTACTTCAAATATGTCATCTAATGAGGATATTTCACCTTCTTGATATAATCCACCCTTTAACGTGTGTTCCCATAGCGAATGAGCGAGTTCTTCTGTTATATATAGAATCATTTTTCGTTTGAAAGTGAATTTGGTCTTGAAGGCTAGTTCTTCAAGTCCACCAACATGATCTGCATGAATATGGGTTATTAATACGGCATCTATATCGTTAAAAGACATACCTAGACGGTGAAGTGCATGTGGAGCGGTTACGCCACAATCAATTAAGAGAGTAAAAGTTCCATCATATAGTAACGCATTATTATTGTAGTAATTTTTAGCAAATGCACTTCCGGTTCCTAACATCTGAAGCTGTAGGCCCAAGATAAATAACCTCCTGACTTAAGTTAACTTTCTGGTTTTAAATATATCATTCATTATGATCGACCAACAGGTTTCTTTCCCTAAATTTATATAAGACCAGAGTTCCCAATGCATGGAATCCTCATACAATACTGTGAAGATACACATCTGCAAATGAGGTGACATGGTGGTTAAATCTAAAAAACCCGTTCAACCTAAAACCGAGAAGGTAAGAAGAGAAATGAAACTTGTGACATCGCAAGTATGTGAAGTGTGTAAGACACCTTGTGCAGACGGTATAGATTACAGAGAAAGAATGAGAGTTCCGGGCGCAAGTGGAAAGGGAATCCCTTGTATTCTAACCAAGCCGAGTGCGTAATAATTAAGAAAAACCTGCGGAATTGCATTCTGCAGGTTTTATTTGGCATATGGACCCGGTAGACCGCAACTTGCCGATTTATTTGTAGTATATATTTAAGTCAGCATGAATGGAATAGTATGGAGGGAGCGTATAATTATGAGGTGGAAAAAAATTGTAATGAGTACACTTGTCTTGTCCCTTATGGGAGGATCTTTATTGTTTGCCGATTCAGTTAATGAGAAAGTCCGCCTTTGGGTGAATGGGCACGAAGTTCAAGAAGGTGGTTATATCATAGATGGTAAGACCTACGTACCGATTCGTTCGTTTGAAGGACTTGTGAACTGGATCCCAACGAATAATCAAGTTAAATTCCTGAAACCGAATGTACATATATTTTTATTCAAGGGCGATACCATATTTGGCAATGTGAACAAAGGGAAGCTGAAATTCAACGTATTTAGTCAAGTGGATAATTTAGTTGACTCCGTTGTAGCAGTGAAAGTGGCGATCACTGATCCATCAGGTGTCCAGAAGGATATTCAGACCCAGGAATTAGAAAGTGATTCGAAGGATAATTTCTGGTTCCGTACGGATGATTTTACATACGATTTCAAAACGTCAGGTAAATATACGATAGGATTCTTTATTAAATTGTCTAAAAATTCGGAATTCGAATTGGTCTCTCAAAAAGTCATTACAGCTTTAAATTAATGTAACGGTATGATTTACATTGAATATGATTGCTGAAATTGACCTAAAAAGCCTTCCATGTTACGATACCAAAGGTATTAAAATTCAACTGGAAACGAGGTATTTATATGAGCGAAGATAAACACGTACACGGCGAAGATTGCGGCTGCGGTCATGATCATGAAAATGGTAGTGAGGAAGAGGAGTTTGTCCTGACTTTGACTGACGAGCAAGGCAACGACGTTGAAATGGTTCTTGTAGAGACTTTTGATGTAGGCGAGAAGGTCTATGCTCTATTACTCGAACGCGAAAATCCTGAAGCAGACGGAATTATTCTGCGTATGGAAGAAGAGAACGAGGAAATGGTTCTTTATAATATCGAAGATGAAGAAGAGTGGAAAGCTGTGGAAGAAGTATATAATGTGCTGCTCGCAGCATCGCAGGAATAGATTCTATCTGATATTTAAAAGAAAAAGCAGCTTTCATACCTTAAGTAGGTAGGGAAGCTGCTTTTTTATGATCTTAATGGATGATTAGTTTAGAATATGGCATCGGTTTCGACGATTACTTTAACATTGTGAATGTAACGATCTTCAGGCCCTTTTACAGGGAGACCTACTTCGACATGATCAATGATGTAATCGATGTTATCTTGGGATATTACTTCTCCGGGAAGAAGAATGGGGATCCCTGGCGGATAGACATAAATAAATTCTGCGATGATTCGTCCAGCAGATTCCCTAAATGGAACGACTTCTGTATCTCCATAGAATGCTTCTCTAGGTGTAAGAGATAGTTGAGGGATCTCAGGGATTTTAACAATCAATTCGTGAGCTTGATTGACTAAGAAATAGGTGTCAGATAATTCACGTAATGCTTTAATAAGAATTTCAATGGTATCTTCCTTATCGCCTGGTGTAACAAGACAGAGAATATTGTACATATCGCTCATTTCAACTTCTAGATTATAATGTTCGCGCAACCAGTTCTCCGTATCATATCCAGTGATTCCGAGATGACGAACGTGGATCGTAAGCTTGGTAGGGTCAATATTATGTGTTGCTTCTCCACCAAGAATTTCTTTGCCGACACAGTAGAGCCCGTCCATCTTATTAATTTCTTCACGTGCATATTGTGCTAAATCAATGGCCGTCTGCGCGATATCATGTCCATGCAGTGCAAGATTACGTCTAGAAGTATCTAATGATGCCAGTAAAATATAGGATGTTGAGGTTGTAGTCAACATGCTGATAATGGTCTGAACGCGCTGTGGATTTACGAATCCATTCTTTATATTCAGATTAAGAACTGAGCTTTGAGTCATGGATCCACCTAATTTATGCACACTTGTGGCAGCCATATCAGCACCAGCTTCCATAGCGGACATCGGAAGATCCTCATGGAAATGAATCAAAACACCATGAGCTTCATCTACAAGCACAGGAACATGTCTACTATGAGCAAGTTCAACAATCTCCTTTAAATCTGCACATAATCCATAATAAGTCGGGTTAATCACAAGGACAGCCTTGGCATCCGGGTGACGATCAAGAGCTCTGCGTACAGACGTTGTTGTGATACCATGGTCAATACCGAGATTCTCATCGCGAGCTGGTGAGACAAATACAGGTTTAGCTCCTGAAAAAATGATAGCAGACATGATAGATTTATGTACATTTCGTGGAACGATGATCTTGTCTCCAGGAGAACATATAGATAAGATCATGGTCATAATAGCACCGCTTGTACCTTGGACACTAAAATAGGTATAATCAGCTCCGAAGGCATCGGCAGCAAGTGCCTGCGCTTCTTCTATTACGCCTGTGGGTTGATGTAGGTCGTCTAATGGAGCAATATTAATTAAGTCTATGGAAAGGGCGTTATCCCCTATGAATTGCCGAAACTCTTCATCTGCTCCTCGACCTTTCTTATGTCCAGGAATATGGAACTGTACGGGATTGCTAGCAGCATGATTCTTAAGTGCTGTGAAAAGGGGCGTGTTGCTATGGTTCATGAATCACTCACAACCTTCCTGTATTAAAATACAAAGTTGAGTATAGCAAATCAGGACGGGATTGCAAGCTTTTGATAAAGTGGTAAAATGCATAAGTAATTGGGTAATCTATAATAAAGCTAGATTATGAAGGGTATAATTGAACGTTTCATTTAGAAGAGGATGGGATAATCTTGACACTAAGTTCGAAAGAAGTCTCCAATCGTCAATTGAGATCACCTTTTTTTATTGAGCTTATGCTCATTATTTTTTTAGTTGAGTTCATGAAGGGGTCATTGTTAGTTTCGTTATTGCCTATCTACATGAAGAACTCACTTGGATTAACGGCGTGGAGCGTGGGTGTAGCTTTCTCACTGCAATATGTTGGGGATAACCTCTTTAGAAGTCCCTTCGGATGGTTAGCAGAACGTTTAGGTTATAAGAAGATCATGTCAGGTGCGTTATTGATGACAGTCATCGCCGTTGTGATTATTGCCTTCACCTCTGCACCAGTATGGCTCGCTATTGCTTGCTTAATTCTAGGAATTGGTACATCTCCACTTTGGCCTTGTGCGATGACAGGGGTAACGGAAATATCGGGTCCAAATAACAGCAATGGTACGGCGATAGGAGCACTTGAGATGGCTTCATTAATGGGGATAGGTGCAGGTCCTATTGCGATGAATTTTCTTATGCAACGGACAGGATCTAATTATCACACATCATTTCTAGTACTTATAGGTTGTGGTATCGTGCTAGTACTCGTTGCGTTACTTCTCCCAGGAAAGGCGAAGAGTGCTAATCTGCATACGACGGTGGAAGTGGTACGCCACGCAAATATATTCTTGTTGATCAAGGCTAAGATTGTACTGTTAATAAAAAGTGTGAAGAAAACATTATATGAAGTGAAACATACATTGAATGTGAGTTGGCTCGTCTATCCAGCTCTATTTTTACAGTCGTTTGTCATTGGGATATTAACCCCCGTAATTACCCTCTATGTTCAGAATGAGCTAGGATTCTCACCGAATATGTATAGTCTTTTGTTGATCGCTGGAGGGGGGATTACAGTGATCGCACTTATACCTTGTGGGAAATTAATTGACCGATTCGGTACAGCACCATTCTTGCATTGTGGGTTTCTACTTGCAGCAGTATCGATTTCTATATTCTCAATGGTACACTCCGTACCACTTGTATTTACATTTGTAGCTCTTATTGGGATTAGTTATGCTTTTATTTTACCGGGATGGAATACGTATGTATCTCATTTGGTACCTAAGGGTGAACGCGGAGCTGTATGGGGGTTTTTCCTGACGTTACAAGGATCTGGGATGGTCGTAGGGCCAATTGTATCGGGAAGGTTATGGGATGTTATGGGGCACGAAGCCCCATTCATAGCAAGTAGCGTGGTCATGGTTATTCTGTTTGTCGTTCATTTGTTATTAACCCGTAAATCACAGCCAAAGATAAAGGTGATTTCCTAAAAGGACATTTTATACACAGGTAAGAGTTGTTCCAATGTGGTATGGATGACTTTAAGTCATCCTCAGCGTTCTAAAGAATGGATCATCTGGGGTCGTATCGGTATTAAGCGTTCCTTTAGGATCAAGATGATCCGAAGTTCAGTAGAAATAATCGGGTACTAAGTTTAAATCGTTGAAGGATCAGAATTTAATTGCTTAGCAAACTGTAATTTATTAGGACTAGGTGCTCGTTCAATTCGTTTCAGAATATCATAATATAACTAACCTATTTGGGGATCAAGTTACAGGATCTTCCTCTTTTTCGTGCTGGACAGGTTTATCCAGAATTTATTAAGGGTAAAAATAGTCAATAAACCAAGTTACCGTTACATAAGATAAAGTATAAAATATATCAAGCAAATGATCCCTTAGTATTCGCGGCATCATTCTAATACCATTTGTTATAATATCCAGTTTAGGAGGGAGTGCCTTGAACAAGAGCTATGAAGTAGAGTACTGTAATCTGGAGCTTCGATTTAATCGGCGACATATTCAAGACTTGATCAAAGAGTTGATTCAAGAAGGGTATTCCTTATATTGGAGTGAAAATGAAACACTCTTTATTATTTCAGTTAGAACCGGACGGAAATTAGTTAAGCTAAGGTTTATAAGAACGCGAAGCGGATATAAGATGGTAGGCGATTACATCATACGTGACGCTAAGCTTGCTGATTGGATGGAGAAATTAATTGAAGATACAAGAGGACATGCGATTGTGAAACGATTTAAAGACAGACAGATTCTCATAGAAAATATACTATTTGGGGAAGTGATCCGATTGGTGGAAATTTCGGGCTTTCAACAACGGGTGCTATTTCAGAAGGGAACTTATTTTACCGAACAAGAAATGTCTAAGATGTTCTATTCGTTGGAAGGGGATTTACGCATACAATTGCGAAGAATCGAAGTGGATGAAGAATTAGATAAACTTTATGAGGCGATGGAGGCCAACGATACTGTAGAAATTGAACTTTGTAAAGAACGACTCCGTGAATTAAGTCGTGAACTTATGAGACTTGAATGGTAAATACGTCTTTTGTTTACAATAAGAAAAACATCTGAGATGAACACCTCGGTCGTTGCGAGGTGTTTTATCATGTTGAAATATAAGAAAGTATAATTTTCACTTGATAGATTGAACTAAAGTTTGTGCTCCCATATTCAATCATTTCTTAAGAAATTCATGAAAGGGTATCGTCTTTAGTTCATTCTATATTGATACTCTATTCCTTATATTTCCGCTGAAACGGGTACCGTCTTTGAAAAGGATGGCATAGCCGTTTCTACTTGAGAATTAGGAACAGGGGTTCACTTCTTTGCGTAAACACGTTAATATATAGAGTGGGTATGAGTGAAATTGTTTAAAAATAAATGGAGCAAAGGATGAAAAACCAAATGGCAAAACAACAAATAGGTGTCATTGGCCTTGCTGTAATGGGCAAAAATTTGGCTCTAAACATCGAGAGTAGAGGCTTTTCAGTCTCAGTATATAATCGCTCTCCAGAGAAAACACATGACCTTCTGAAAGAAGCTGAAGGTAAAAATTTGACCGGATCTTTTTCCGTTGAGGAATTTGTGGCATCACTTGAACTGCCTCGTAAAATTCTAATCATGGTACAAGCAGGTAAAGCTACTGACGCAACGATTGAGCAGTTGTTACCATATCTTGATCAAGGTGACATCATCATCGATGGAGGGAATGCTTATTTCCCTGATACAGTTCGTCGTAGTAAAGACCTTGAAGATAAAGGTTTCCGTTTCATTGGAGCAGGTGTATCCGGTGGGGAAGAGGGAGCTTTGAAAGGTCCTTCAATCATGCCAGGTGGACAAGAGAGTGCATACCTTCTTGTTGAACCGATCCTAACAGCGATTTCTGCTAAAGTAGATGGCGAATCTTGTAGTACATATATTGGACCAGACGGTGCTGGACACTATGTCAAGATGGTGCATAACGGTATTGAGTATGGTGACATGCAACTTATCTGTGAAGCTTACCAGCTCTTGAAAGATGTCTTACATCTTGATGCTAAGGAATTGCAAGAAATCTTCACGGAATGGAACAAAGGGGAATTGGACAGTTATTTGATTGAAATCACTGCTGATATTTTCTCGAAATATGATTCCGAAACAGGTAAGGCAATGGTTGATGTTATTCTTGATTCTGCTGGACAAAAGGGTACAGGGAAATGGACAAGCCAAAGCTCACTTGATCTTGGTGTGCCATTGTCCATGATTACTGAATCTGTATTCTCACGTTTCTTGTCTGCTATGAAAGAAGAACGTGTAGAAGCTAGCAAAATTCTAAACGGACCTGCAACTGAACCTTTCCAAGGGGATAAAGCTGAGTTCATCGAGAATGTTCGCAAAGCTTTGTTTACGAGTAAAATCGTATCTTATGCTCAAGGTTTCGCACAATTACGTGCAGCTTCTGATGAGTATGGATGGGACTTGAAGTATGGTAGCCTTGCAAAAATCTGGCGTGGTGGATGTATCATTCGTTCCCGATTCTTGCAGAACATTACGGATGCATACGAGAACAACGCTGAGTTGAAGAATTTGTTGCTTGATCCATTCTTCAAAGATATTTTGGAGAACTATCAAGGTGCATGGCGTCAAACCGTAGTAGCAGCAGTGAATCAAGGCGTTCCAGTACCTGGATTTGCAAGTGCTCTTGCTTACTACGATAGCTATCGTACAGAGAGATTGCCAGCCAATCTTCTTCAGGCACAACGTGATTACTTCGGCGCACACACATTCAAACGTTTAGATAAAGAAGGTAGTTTTCACTTTAACTGGATGGAAGAATAGGTTTCGCGGGAATTAGGCCATGCATGGCTTCCATGAGACATTGACGAATATTATCTTGTTCAAGATAATTTAGTCCAGGTCGTTTAAGAAGTAACAGGCTGACTTCTCCGAAGTATTGGAAATTACGAAGTAAACGTGGCTTAGGGAGTTCCAGCAGTGCTGGATCACCTTGAGCCACTTTTTGTTGTACATAATGAAGAACCCACATGATATCATCGCGACATAACATATGGCGCACATCACAGATTTCTTCAATTCGTCTTAAGCTTGCGCTCGAATGACTCTGGGAATCATGCATGGTTCAACTCACCTCTATTCATCTATTTAACTGTTCATTCTTATTCTAGTATATGGAACTCTAGCAGAAATAGAATCTTCTCTATATGTATCATTGTCGAAACTTTTAGGGCTGTGGTATGATTGGAACAATGAGTCAATAGAAAGTCTTCTAGTACAAGATATAAGGCAGAACTGAGGGTGAAATTTTGAGCCAATCACAACAAAATATAATCCTGATTGGGATGATGGGGACGGGCAAATCTACCGTAGGTAAATGGCTTGCACACCATCTAGAATATGATCTGGTAGATCTCGACGCAGCATTGGAGGAACACGAAGGTAGCAGTATCGCATCCATATTCACCAATCAGGGTGAGGCGTACTTTCGCAATGCGGAGACAGCGATATTACAGCAAGTCCTCTCGGGTACGGGTCAGGTGATAGCGACCGGTGGGGGAGCTGTACTGAATCAAGAGAATTGCGAGTTGATGAAGCGCGGAGGATGGGTTGTTGCTTTGACAGCTGAAGCAGAAGACATTGCTTCAAGGGTACAAGGCGATGGACTGAGACCTTTACTAGCTGGAAATTCAGAAGAAAGAATACGTACGATTCTTGAAGAACGGAAGAATGCTTACCTTTTCGCTGATTACACAGTGAACACATCGTTATTTTCTGCGGAACAAGTGAGCGAAATGATTTTAACACATTACCGCGTCTAAGCCTGTTTCTAATGGTGGACTATTCGGAATATATGAAAGTAAAGGAGCAAATTTAATCATGGATGTTATCGTTAATCCAACCCCCAAGCTACAAGGGAACATTGGGGCTTTGTCTTCTAAGAACTATACAACTCGGTACTTACTTGTAGCTGCTTTAGCTGAAGGGACGAGCACTGTGTATTTCCCGGCTCACAGTGAAGATAGTGATGCTATGCGACGCTGTATTCAGGACCTTGGTGCGACACTTATCGAAGATGATGAGAAAGCTATTATTACAGGGTTTGGCAAACATCCAAAAGATGTTAAAGAATTGAATGTTGGTAATGCAGGCGCTGTTCTACGTTTCTTGATGGGAATTGCATCGCTCTGTTCAGATGTTACTTTTGTGAATACATATCCAGATTCTCTAGGTAAAAGACCTCATGATGATCTAATCGTAGCCTTGTCGCAATTGGGAGTTGAGGTCGAACACAATGATGGACGATTGCCGATTACCATTCGTGGAGGACATCCAATCGGTGGCAAGATCAAGGTATCTGGTGAGGTTAGCTCTCAATATCTAAGTGCGTTACTATTTCTAACGCCACTGTTGGAAGAAGACAGTGAAATCGAAGTTTTAGGCGATTTGAAGTCTAAAGTAGTTGTTGGACAGACACTCGAAGTTCTTGAACAGGCAGGAATTGTTATTCATGCTAGTGAGGACTATATGGTGTTCCGGGTTCCCGGTAGACAATCTTATGAAGCGAAGACATACACGGTCCAAGGCGATTATCCAGGGTCAGCAGCAATACTAGCAGCAGCGGCTGTCACACAATCTGATGTAATTGTAGAACGTTTATCTGCTACAAGTAAGCAAGGTGAACGTGCAATTGTAGATGTATTGAAGATGATGGAAGTTCCACTTACCCATGAGAATGATATCGTTCATGTACAAGGTAATGGAACATTAAAAGCTATAGAGTTTGACGGAGATGCAGCAACGGATGCGGTACTAGCTATGGTTGCAGCAGCTGTATTTGCTGAAGGAACATCACGATTCTATAATGTTGAGAACTTAAGGTATAAAGAATGTGACCGTATCACAGACTACTTGGCGGAGCTTCGTAAAGCGGGTGCTAATGTAGAGGAACGTCAGGCTGAGATTATTGTACATGGACGTCCTGAAGGAGTTGAAGGTGGTGTGGAGATTAATGCACACTATGATCATCGCGTGATTATGGCTTTGAGTATCGTGGGATTGAGATCTAAACAACCTATTCGTATTAAGGATGCTCATCATGTAGCTAAATCGTACCCGCAGTTTTTTGATCATATGAAGGCACTTGGAGCACAGGTGGAATGGGTAGATTCTTTATAGACCAATAGGCCTAAAGTGCGTGTTCAAAAAGTCAAATTTTCAGCACCGAGGTGCATGCTTATGAGGCCGAATAAGCTTCTTGGTATACTTCGTGATCAAATGATGACTTTTTGAACAACCTATTAAAGAAATGGGGATGAAACATGTCATTTATGAACC
This sequence comes from Paenibacillus antarcticus, assembly GCF_001637225.1. Classification (GTDB taxonomy): domain Bacteria; phylum Bacillota; class Bacilli; order Paenibacillales; family Paenibacillaceae; genus Paenibacillus_AQ; species Paenibacillus_AQ antarcticus. The sequence continues at coordinate 191,151 of NZ_LVJI01000015.1, read as the reverse complement.
CAACACAGGAACAAATAGGTCAAATACTGAAACAGGCTGGAAATATTGCGATTGTTGGTCTGTCTGATAAGTCAGATCGTATCTCGTATATTGTTGCCTATACGATGCAACAAAGAGGATATCGTATTATTCCAGTTAATCCTGCTGCTAGTGGGACTGAAATCCTTGGTGAAATATGTTATGCGTCACTTCATGACATTCCAGACAAAATAGATATTGTAAACGTATTTCGTCGTAGTGAGTATTGTGCTCAGGTAGCACGTGAAGCAGCAGAGATTGGTGCTGAGGTGCTATGGCTTCAACAGGGGATTATTAGCGAAGAAGCCGCTCTGATCGCTAAAGAGAATGATATGATTGCGATTATGGATCGATGTATTAAAGTTGAAGATGCTATTTCCTTAAGGAATTCATAATCGGAAATAAGACGACCTTTCGAGGTCTTCTTTTTGTTTTTGACAAAATGACAATCAAGGCTTACGATTTAGTGTACATAGGATCAACGATGAATGAAGAATCATTTGCAGTTGATCGTGTGGAGAAAGGGGAGTGTCACCTTGAATTGGTTGGGTTCTTTACAGCAGCTCGGAAGAGCGGTCATGCTCCCTACGATGGTGTTGCCTGCAGCGGCGATTCTGCTTAGTGTAGGTAGTCTGCCTTGGGACGTTTGGGGACTTCCATCCATTGGTGATGTTAGTACATGGGCAGGTCAAGGGATTTTCTACTTCCTACCCTACTTTTTTGCGGTAGGAGTAGCTTGGGGACTTGCTAATCAAGCGGGACCGGCAGGGCTTGCTGCGCTGTCCGGCATGTTTATTTACGATCAGGTCACAAGGCATTTTAGTGATGGGAGCATTCAGCCATCTACGTTAATCGGAATTCTTTTTGGTATGATGGCTGGTGGATTATACAATCGATTTAAACATATCAAGCTTCCGGAAGTGGTTCAGTTCTTTGGTGGATCACGATTTGTTTTGCTAATTATGGGATTATTGTCCGCTGTATTCTCATGGTTTATGCTAGGGATTGCGCCCTTTTTACAACGTGGTCTTGATGAACTTACGCAATTGATGCTTCATTTAGGTGGGTTTGGACTCTTTTTATATGGGATGATATATCGTATTCTTACCGCATTTGGTCTGCATCATTTATTGAATAACGTGTTTTGGTTCCAATTGGGTACCTTTACTACGCCAGATGGAAGTATAGTGCAAGGAGATTTGCCAAGGTATTTCGCAGGCGATCCCACAGCGGGCTCATTTATGGCAGGGTTATTTCCAATCATGATGTTTGCATTGCCGGGTATTGCTTTAGCTATCATTCACGAGGCGCGTGAGGACCTTAAGCCTAAAATTAAAAAGACGTTTCTAACAGCAGCCTTAGTGTGTTTCGTCACAGGTGTATCAGAGCAAATTGAGTTTGCATTTTTGTTTGTTGCTCCTTATATGTTTATTGTTCACGTCATATTGTCCGGACTAGCGATGTGGATAACGTATGCGTTAGACATTCATCATGGATTTTCTTATTCTGCGGGGGTCATTGATTATATCCTCAATTTTCATTTATCACATAACGCATGGATGCTGATCCCTATTGGATTAGCGTATGGCGTGGTATATTACGTGTTATTTAGATGGGCCATTCACAGATTTGGGATCCCAACACCGGGACGCGAAGAAGGATCAACATTAGAAGATTGGGCGGGTAATATTCCTTATCAGGCGCCACTTATACTGGAAGCTCTTGGGGGTAAGGAAAATGTTGTGCGGTTAGAATCTTGTGTTACTCGTCTTCGTCTTACGGTGAAGAACGATAGGCTTATTGATACCAGCGCACTTAAACTTCTAGGTTCCGCAGGTTCGATGAAGTTGGGCGGTGGCAATGTTCAAGTTGTGTTTGGAACGTATTCAGAATTAATTCGTGAGGAAGTTAATAAGCTTATGCAGAGGGACTTGCCTCAAGTGTTATTCTGTGCGCCAGTGCAGGGACGTATGTTGCCCATTGCTGAGGTGCCAGATCATATATTTGCAGCCAAGCTAGTAGGCGACGGTGTAGCTTTTATACTTGAAAAAGACGAATTAGTCTCGCCGGTCTTTGGAACGATTCTTCACATATATCCGACGATGCATGCCATTGGGATATCGACTCCTGAAGGGCTTGAAGTTCTTCTTCATATCGGAATTGATACATCCCAACTGACTGGCGGAGATTTCCAAGCCTTAGTTAAAGAGGGGGATGTAGTAGTTCCGGGTCAGTTACTCATCAAATTTAATTTAGCATATATTCGCAAGCATGCAGCATCTTTGGCCACTCCGATGGTCATTACCAATCCGCAACTAGTGAAATCATGGAGCTTTGCTCCTTTTAAAGGCGTTAAGAAAGGGCAGGCATCCGTGATGTCTGTTGTATTACACGACAGGAACGTTGGAGGGCATGAATCATGATACAAGGCATCGGAGCGGCAGCAGGGGTCGCAATAGGTAAAGCATTTGTTCTTCCAAGTTGGGAATGGGATTTGCCTGAATCTCGATTGGAAGCCATAGATCTAGCTAAAGAATTTGAAAGACTGTACGAAGGAATACGTACTTCTAAGCATGAAATTGAGTTCATAAGAAATGAGTTCAAAGAGGTTGTGGGTGAAGAAGAATCAAGTATTTTTGATGCCCATCTTGCTATATTGGAAGATCCGGTATTTATGAATGAAATTCAAGGTATCATCGAACGTCAATATAAAGCAGCTGAGGTTGCCGTAAAAGAAGCAATTGACCACTTTGTAACGATGTTCGATCTACTGGATGATGAGTATATGAAAGAGCGTGCTTTGGACATTAAGGATGTAGGAAATCGATTGTTAAAACATCTACTTGGCGCTCCTGAGATTACGTTGCCCGTGGATACACAACCCTATATTTTAGTTGCTAAGGAGTTATCTCCATCTCAGCTTGTGCATTTGAACCCTTCACATGTACTAGGTATCGCCACACTTATCGGAGGGAAGACTTCTCATTCCGCCATTATGTCGCGAGCCATGGGTATCCCACTTGTATGTGGATTAGAGAATAATCTTAAAGCACCCATTCAGACAGGTGATATGCTCATTGTAGATGGTGACAATGGTCATGTGTACATTCATCCCAACGAATCAACGATAGCTCATTACTGTGAGATACGCACCAAACAACAGCACAAAAAAGAGCAACTGCAACTTCTAGCCTCCGTGGAAGCTGTGACTAAAGATGGTATCCAAATTAATCTTTCTTCCAACATCAGCTCTGTCAAAGAAATGGACATGGCTTTGAAATATGGAGCTGTAGGGGTAGGACTATTTCGGACTGAGTTCTTATATATGGATCGTGTCACGTTCCCAAGTGAAAATGAGCAGTTCGAGGTATATCGCCATGTTGCAGAGAAGATGGGGGACGGTTCGGTTGTCATTCGTACATTGGATATCGGAGGGGACAAGCATTTAGATTATTTCTCTCTTCCTGAAGAAGATAACCCATTCCTTGGGTATCGCGCCATTCGAATTAGTCTAGACCGTAAGGAACTATTCAAAACTCAGCTGAGTGCGATTTTGCGAGCAAGTCATTATGGTCATGTGAAGATTATGTATCCTATGATTTCATCGGTTGAAGAAGTGCGAGGAGCAAATGAACTTCTTCGTGAAGCGATGACTGAATTAGACGAAAGAGGAATTCCTTATAACCGTGATATTCAGGTTGGTATTATGATTGAGGTACCCGCAGCGGTAGCGATCGCTGATTTGCTAGCAGAAGAAAGTGACTTCTTTAGTATTGGTACCAATGATCTTGTGCAATATGTGTTGGCGGTTGATCGGATGAATGAACAAATTGCTCATATGTACCATCCCTATCATCCAGCGATCTTGCGTATGCTTCGGTCAACTGTCGAAGCTGCAAGACATGCAGGAATCCCAGTAAGTGTGTGTGGTGAAATGGCTGGTGACGAGAGGTCTATTCCTTTATGGATCGAACTCGGAGTCCATGAACTCAGTATGTCGCCACAATCATTGCTTAGAATCAAACATCGCCTTCTAAATACATCTGCTGAAGAAGATAAGCTTATAGCTAAAGAATGTCTAAAGATGCATACGAATACAGAGATTGAACAGTTGCTGAATGATTACCATCATTCTCACAGAAGTAGTCGTTCTATGGCTATAGAACAGCCATAATTATATTTATAAAAGAACAGCCTCCTTTTATATCCCATGTGGAATAAAAGGAGGCTGTTCTAATTTTATTTCTCAATACAATGAATCCTATTCACCTGCTAAAGCATCACAAAATGCTTTGCCATACGGCGGAAGATCAGGAGGTCTACGAGCAGATATTATATGCCCGTCAACGACAACGGCTTCATCTTTCCAAATCGCACCCGCATTCTCCATATCGTCCCTTATACCTGGCGTTGATGTTACAGTTACGCCATTGAGTATGCGGGCCGATATGAGAACCCAACCCGCATGACAGATTTGTCCTATGGGTTTACGGTCTGCATTCATTTCACGAATAAGTTCTAAAACTTTGGTGTAACGGCGTAATTTATCAGGAGACCAGCCTCCTGGAACAAGAATACCATCATAGTGCTGGCTATTTACTTCTTCAAAGGAGTAGTCACTTTTCGCAGGGACCCCATATTTGCCGATATAGGTCGTTTCTTTTTCCTCAGCTACAAGATGTACTTCGGCTCCTTCTTCGCGTAATCGATAGATTGGATACCATAATTCCAAATCCTCAAAGTCCTCGCTAACCAGAGCAATTACTTTTTTACCGGAAAGTCTCATGTATAATCACTCCATTTTTTTAGTATTTCAAATATTCCACCCTTAGATAGAATGAACTTAAGGCGGACCCTTATCTATTCTAACAAAAAGGTTACCCTCAATCATAGTGAACCATCCATGCATTTGGAATTATTTGCATCAAGGGTGTTCTGCCTTTATATGCAGGATTTAATCAATCTATGGTCGAATACATGAATAGCAACTTATTTATTATTTTCTCAAGATATATATAGAAATATATGAGGTGTTAATAATGGATAGACAATGTCATTGCGGTTCTTGGATGAGACTAGAGTTGCGTACAATTCTAGCAGGTAAAGTACAAATTCTTCATGTACCCATGCGTGCATGTGAAGCGTGTTCTGCGTATCATCTTTTTCCACCTGTTAAATCTGTATTGACGAATTATGTGAGAGATCTTGGAAAAGAGTCAAGTAAGAGTAAGAGTAAGAGATCTTTCACAGAAGTGAATGAGATATCACAAATTATCTACGATGTGTTCATGCAAGAGACGTGTGATTCCTCTTCAGTAGATATGGAGAATGCAATGAAAGCTGCTATAAATGATCGGATCAATCTATTACTTGATTTGTTCCAACATGCGGAGAGTATACAAGATCGTATCTGGATAGAGGATCTTCGTCAACGATTAAGTCAACTTTCGAGTCTTTTAGTAGAACTTGATCGAGACAAGGTTCATTCCCATGAATAATAAGTGTATTTCATGTAGAATATTGGCTTTTTTCGTCTGTTTTTGTTACGATAGTGAAAGAATACCACGTTAGAGGAGGATGTATATCGAATGGCTACAATGACAAGACTGACTACTATTGAACAGTTAAAGGCTGCATTGGAAGCTTCACATGATAGACCTCTATTTCTATTCAAACATAGCACTCGTTGTCCTATTAGTGCAGCTGCTTTTCAGCAGGTAACATCCTATTTGGAGGATGAGCCTAATGAGTCCATAGATTATCGAATGATTTATGTCGTCGAAGATCGGCCTGTTTCACTTGAAGCTGCTGAACTGATCGGTATCGAACATGCATCACCCCAAGTTATTCTAGTGAGTGATCGTAATTCGATATGGAATACATCCCATTCTTATATTACATCTCGTATTCTAAAAGATGAGTTATTATAGTCGATGAAGCGCCATCATTGCGTAAAGCATTAAATTGTCGTAATATTAATAATATTAGGTTGAACGAATGAAAATTTATTTATAATGGAGCGAAAGAAATTGACAGTAACCATTTACGATGTGGCACGTGAGGCAGGCGTATCTATGGCTACGGTATCTAGGGTTGTCAATAACAACCCCAACGTTAAGCCACAGACCCGGAAGAAAGTATATGAGGCAATTGAACGTTTAGGATATCGTCCTAATGCTGTGGCGAGAGGCCTCGCCAGTAAGAAGACTACAACGGTTGGCGTTGTAATTCCTGATATTTCTAATTCAATTTTCGCTGAAATTGCTCGAGGTATAGAGGATATTGCTAACATGTACCATTACAATATCATTCTATGTAATGCGGACAAGAAGAAAGAAAAAGAAATACGTGTTATTAATACATTGTTGGAGAAGCAGGTCGATGGATTGTTGTTCATGGGCGGAACTGTAACAGAAGAACATATTCAGGCTTTCCAGACATCTGCAGTACCCGTTGTACTCTGTGCGACTAGTGATGTGAACGGTAACTATCCTTCAGTTGATATTGACCATGAAGCTGCTGCGTTTGATGCTGTGAACACGTTGATTCGACATGGGCACCGTGAAATTGGGATGATTAGTGGAACACTACAGGATCCAGCAAATGGATTTTCCCGTTTCCAGGGTTACAAGCGTGCGTTAGAAAAGGCAGGAATCGATTATCGGGAAGATTGGGTTCGCATCGGTAATTACCGTTATGAATCTGGTGTAGAGGCTATGAAGTACTTTCTTGGTCTTAGAAAGAAACCGACTGCAATCTTTGCTGCAACAGATGAGATGGCCATTGGGGCGATACATAGTATCCAAGATGAAGGACTTAAAGTGCCAGATGATTTCTCTATTATCAGTGTAGATAACATTCATATGGCATCGATGGTACGACCGCAACTGACAACAGTCGCTCAACCCATGTATGATTTGGGTGCTGTGGCCATGCGTCTTTTGACAAAACTAATGAAGAAAGAGAATGTTGATAACCCACGGGTTATTCTACCACATGAAACAATTCTCCGACTCTCCGTTAGTCATGTTAATGAGGACTAAGATTGTAACATCATATCATTGGTTTGATTGAAAGCTCCGATATGGGGCTTTTTTTAAAAATATATAAAAGTATGTGGTTGACTTGATACGCGCTACTTCTTATATTTTCGAAGAGACGGATACTTCGCCCTTAAGGGACGGGGTAGCCGTTTCTTCTTGATTTAAGAATGTTCTAGCACAGTAGGAGTAAATAAGATAATCATAAAAGGGAGGTTCATAGAATTGATCACAAATGAATTAACTATAGGGTTGATTGGTGCGATGGATGAAGAAATAGAGTTGTTACTAGCTGGAATGGACCAAAGTGAGGAAATAACTAAAACGGGTATACGTTATGTTACAGGGACTTTTCAAGGTAGATCCGTCGTTGTATGTAAGTCTGGTGTCGGTAAAGTAAATGCAGCTGTCACGACACAGATCCTAATTGATCATTTCGGAGTTTCTAAAGTATTGTTTACCGGTGTAGCGGGAGCTGTTCATCCTGATTTGAATATTGGTGATATTGTCATCTCTACTGAATGTATTCAGCATGATATGGATGTGTCTGCACTTGGTTACCCTCGTGGTGTCATTCCCTATCAAGAGATATCCGCATTTCCCGCGAATAAACAATTAGTAGATCTAGCTGAACTGGCTTGTCGTGAAGTCGGAAATGGTAACTACAAGCTGGGGAAAGTGCTATCTGGAGATCAATTTATTGCAAGTAGAGAGATGGTTGCTTCGCTACGTGAAGAACTGGATGGCGCTTGTGTGGAGATGGAAGGTGCTTCGGTTGCACAAGTGTGCTACATGAACGGTGTTCCGTTTGTCATTATTCGTTCGATGTCTGATAAGGCGGATGGATCGGCACATGTCAATTTTGCTGAGTTTACCATTGAATCATCGCAACGATCACATGCTATTCTAGAGTATATGATTAGTCACATTTAAAAGTATTTTTCATAAAAGCCCTTACTCTTCTGACTATGATTTAGCGCCAGTAAACGCTGAACTAGTTGGAAGAATGAGGGCTTTTTATTATTCAGAAAACATCAAGGCGATCAATACATAAACCGTTGTTGAAATCGGATATGATCGAATTGTTCTTTTGAAGATAGAGGAACATCCCTTCCCATTCGTACCATGAGACAGTTGGCTGGATGAGAGCATATTTCTGGATCGTCTGTAGCATACCATTCCATGTCAACGATCTTCATCAGTCGTTCCATCATCTTACGATAATCCCACACACTAAGACCGCTGCCCTTGAGGTCCCAATGCCAATAATATTCTGTAGTAAATACGATATATTGTTCCATTTGATTATCCTCAAAGGCGGTTTTAATCATTCTTTGACCAAGACCTATTGAACGGTACTCGTCAGCTACTTCAATGGCACCAAGCTCTATTAAATCAGTCATATGTTCTTGCGACCAACGTTCCTGCTCATCTGCATAATGAAATGTGACATATCCAACAATAGTATGTTCATCACGGGTGATGATAATCCGTCCTTCTGGTAGGCCGGCAATTTCAATTAAAGCCTCGTGTTGTTCTTTGGGACGACGAAAGGCATCAAGATCAGGGTGTAGGGTGAATTGTGATAGAGTCTCGGCAGGAACAGGACCTTCAATGATGAGGCTACGCTCAAGAAAGGGGATAGATTGAATTTGGTAGTGTTTAATGTGATCCATAGCAGTGTCTCCTTCCTAATATATCTACTTATAACAAATAAATAATTAAATGAAAAGTGATGACAGGGATTTAAAACCTATGCTATAATCATTTTGACATAATTTAGTCACAAATAATATTGCTAATATAATTGTTATTATGACAGAAGTTTACTAGATATGCGATCCTTTACGACAATAAATAGCGATTATTGTAAGCGTTTTTTTAAGTATAGCTTAAGAGCTAACTATCGGAGGGATATAGGCGGATGGAAATCAATCATAATAATGAGTTACTACCTAGTGTTAACAGTTTAACCAATATGGATGATTATGAGCAAACTTACAAAGACTTTAATTGGGAAGATGTTGAACGTCACTTTACATGGTATGAAACAGGTAAGTGTAATATGGCATACGAAGCTATTGATCAACATGTTGAGGCAGGACGAGGAGATAAAGTTGCGCTTATATACAGTGACGCTAAGCGAGAAGAGTCATATACTTTTAAACAATTAAGAGATAAGTCAAATCAGTTCGGGAATATTCTTCGTAAACAAGGCGTTGGCAAAGGGGATCGTGTTTTCATATTTATGGCTCGTAGTCCAGAGTTATATATTTGTTTACTTGGGATTCTTAAGATAGGCGCGGTGGTAGGTCCTTTATTTGAAGCTTTCATGGAGACAGCGGTTAAGGATCGCTTGGTGGATAGTAGCGCGGTAGCTTTGATTACCACTCCGCAGCTATTAAGTAGAATTTCCAAATCGGAGTCACCAGATTTAAAGCATATCATTGTTGTAGGAGAATTAGAGGATCAGGATGACTCTTTGATTAGTTATCATAATGAAATGGAATTAGCGTCGGAAGAGTTAGAGCTCGAATGGTTGGATCGTGATGATGGACTCATCATACATTATACTTCAGGTTCTACGGGTAAACCAAAAGGTGTGTATCATGTTCAGAATGCTATGATTCAACATTACTTTTCAGGCAAAGTAGTACTTGATTTACGTGAGGATGATGTTTATTGGTGTACGGCAGATCCGGGTTGGATAACGGGTACTTGTTATGGTATTTTTGCTCCATGGCTTCATGGGGTGACGAATGTCATTCGTGGTGGAAGATTCAGTCCGCAAGATTGGTACTCAACCATTGCAAAATATAAAGTAACGGTGTGGTATAGTGCTCCAACTGCCTTTAGAATGCTGATGGGTGCAGGAGATGAGGTTATATCGCAATATGATCTAAGCAGTCTTCGACATGTACTCTCTGTTGGAGAGCCTTTGAATCCTGAAGTTGTGCGCTGGGGATATAAGACTTATGGGCAACGGATTCATGATACATGGTGGATGACTGAAACTGGAGCTCAGATGATATGTAATTATCCAGGGATGGCAATTAAACCGGGTTCCATGGGGCGGCCTCTTCCTGGGATAGAAGCTACGATCAAAGATGACAAAGGAAATACAGTACCACCATATACTATGGGTAATTTAGCGATTAAAGCACCATGGCCATCCATGATGAATCGCATATGGAATAATCCTGATAAATATGAAGAATATTTCCGAGTGTCGGGCTGGTACATCTCAGGCGACTCCGCTTATATGGATGATGAAGGTTATTTCTGGTTCCAAGGAAGAATTGATGACGTGATTAACTCTTCAGGGGAGCGCATAGGACCATTTGAAGTGGAAAGTAAACTTCTGGAACATCCTGCTGTAGCTGAAGCTGGCGTTATTGGTAAACCAGATGCGATACGAGGAGAAATTATTAAGGCATTCATTTCACTTCGGGAAGGATATGTTGAATCACCTGAATTGAAAGAAGATATCTATCGTTTTGTTAAAGAGGGATTATCTGCACATGCTGCTCCAAGAGAAATTGAATTCAAGGAGAAGTTGCCTAAGACCCGTTCTGGTAAAATTATGCGTCGCGTGCTGAAGGCATGGGAGCTTAATCTTCCAACAGGGGATCTATCTACGATTGAGGATTAGATTAGCAATCATCTATATGATTAAGTAATAAAAAATAAAAAGGGGTGTCCCAAAAGTCCATTGATAAAATGGTTGGGATACCCCTTTTATGTTGGATGAAAATAGCAGGTAAAGGGTAATCCCTTTACCTGCTATTTGTTGTGATCAGTGATTGTCATTGAAGAAATAAGTGTCTCATCGGAAAACTAATCTATTCTAGGGACAGTCCAATTGTGCTGCCTGATAGAGTGATCAGCAGTTTATTTTCTCTCGAAATAGGTCGATGAAGAGGGTGCGGATTCTCCGATATTATTGTTAGCTGTTACACGGAACCAACCCGAGATAGGGACATTGGTATTGAATAAATATGAAGTTGATTGGCTTGAACCTAACTGTTCATAATAGCCATTCTGATCCATACTGTAATAGATATTATATTGGTCTACGATATCATTACTGTTAGTAGCCCAGTTCAACTGAATACCATTCTCTGTAGCTGACATAGCGGGCTGCCCAGGGGCTGTAGGCGCCGATTGGGTAGTCTCATCAACCGGTGGATCAATTGGAGTACCTTGATCCGTCTCACCTGGAGGAATCACTTCTCCAGGGATCGTAATGGTGCCATCGGGTTCAGTAGGTGGTTGGTAACCACCGGTTCCAACAATCGCACTCGGTGGCGATTCTTTACCAGCTACATCAACTGCTGTAACGTAAAAGTCATAAATACCACTTGTGGAGACTTTACTTGTGAATACCTTAGGGTCATCACTAAGTATAGGAGCTCCTTGATATACAAAGTTACTACCATTTAATGACCGGTAAAGACGATAACCCACGACATCCTGTGAACCACTACGACTAAAGTTAATCTTGGCCGATCCATTATCAAGGGAGAAGATAACATCTCTTGGTGATGTAGGTATGTTACCATCATCTACTCTTGGATCGATTAGTGTTGGCATATCACTTGTTGCGTCTTTAGGTAAATAATATTCTAAGGATTCATGCTTTTTCATAATGGTAAATGCGGCTTGAAGTTCTTTAATTAAGTCTTGAATAGGATGTTCGCGTTTAATGACAACTGTTTCTTTTAACATATCTTCAGGCGTAGTATCCTGAGGAATATAATTCACGCCATTGTACGTAATATATTTAGCCTTAGCGATCCCATCGTCACTTTCTTTAGGAACATATTTAGCGTTAAACAAGTCCGTCACAAACTTATTGGTTAGTGAAGTTGGAAGTTTACCACTGTATGCTGACACTGTTTTTGTTGTAATTCCTGTAGGTCTTTCGAACGTGTTGGTGACAAATAGCTCTGGTTTCTTCGTTATCATCTCATTCATGATGAGTGTCCATATATTTTGTGCATTCTTTCGCTGGTCGCCTTCTAACACGTTTTTAGACACTTTGTAGCCATCCCAGACTCCAAGAGTAATATCTGGAGAATAACCTACAAACCATACGTCAGCATAGTTCTGCGTCGAACCTGTCTTACCTACAATGGGAACCTCTTTCCAATGTTTATAATTCTTCTTAACAGTACTTGCGGTACCTTCAGTAATAACAGTCCGCAACATGTCTGTCATGAGATAAGCGGTTTGTTCAGAGAAAGCTTTGATAGGTTCTGGTGTGTGCTGATAGACGATCACACCATTGGAATCCGTAATTTTCTCAATCATATAAGCATCAAGAAATGTTCCCTGGTTAGCAATTGAACTATAAGCATTCGTCAGTTCTTCAACAGACACGCCATGTGCTAAGCCACCGAGCACGCCAGTCGTTGCACCATAATCCTCTTTTTCAAGTGTTGTAATTCCAAGTTTCTTAGTAAATTCCCATGCTTTATCAATAGTTATGACATTATTAAATAATTTCAATGCAATTGTATTCTTGGACTTATTGAGTGCATAACGAGCGGTGATGAGACCTTCGTACCCACCCGATGAGTTCTTAGGAATATGGAACCCTTTTTCATAATCTTTTAAAATAATGGGTGCGTCATCCACGATACTAGCAGGTTGAATAGCTCCTGAATCAAGTGCTGGTAGATAAGCTGCGATCGGTTTCATTGCCGATCCTGGTTGGCGTATCATTTGTGTAGCATAGTTCATTTGCTCCTCGTAGAAGTCACGTCCTTCAATCATTCCTAGAATGGCGCCGGTTTTGTTATCTAACATTATAGCTGCTGTTTGCTCCATCCCTTTAGTCTTGCTATCAGGACTGAAGTTTTCGTCGTTCTCGGCAATCGCACGCATCGAATTGTACACACTCTTATTTATAGTAGTATAAATTCGATAGCCACCGGTCGTCAATTGGAGCCTAGCTTCTTCTAAAAGCTCGTCATTCGCTTTCGCAGCTTGATCAATTTCCTCGGAAGAAGGTGCATTTAACTTCATCAGGATTTCTGCCGCTTTTCGTTCTGTTTCCATCATAAGATAAGGAAAGGTGGAATAGGCTTTTGCGGTCTGAGGTGCTAGAGATGACTTGATGTCGAACGCAAGAGCTTCATTATATTGACCGTTCGTAATTTTATTCTCTTCAAGCATACGGCGTAATACTAAATTTTGTCGATCCATTGCACGTTTGAATGCTGTTGGATTGAATTCACCTTTCCCATTAAAAGCGGAGTATTTGGATGGGAGTTGCGGCAGGCCTGCTAAATAGGCTGCTTGAGCAATATTTATTTTGTTTAAGTCGCCAATATTAAATATTCCCTTGGCAGCAGCTTTGATACCATAGACATTGTAACCATTTGCGCCGTTACCGAAAGGTACCTTATTTAGATATGCTGCAAATATTTGATCTTTGGTCATAATACGCTCGAGCCTTAAAGAGAGAAGTATTTCTTTGATTTTACGGTTATCGGTCCTATCAAGATTTAGGAATACTCGTCTGGCAAGCTGCTGTGTAAGCGTACTTCCACCTGTTTGTACAGATTCGTTGAGCACTCTTTGCTTAACAGCACGTAGTGTACCGCTCACATCTACCCCCATGTGCGTAAAGAAATTGTTATCTTCAATAGCGATAACCGCTTCTTTGACAATTGCAGGAATTTTGTCGTACTCCACGGGCCTTCGATCCTCATCTGTACGTAGTTGACCAATCGCTTGACCATCATTGAAATAGGCGAATCCGGTAATAGAATTCTGACTCATCTTCTGCAAGATCTCAGCTCTTGTTCGTATGGGTTCATCATGAACGATAGAAGAAACATAGCCGAACCCTGCGCCAGTGACAAACAGTGCTCCCATGAAGATGAAGACAGTTATCCAAAGCAGTGTAGTTCCTAATATACGTCCAATCGATTTTTTCGAACGGAGCTCTTTTTTGGATGCCTTTTTATTTGTATCAACCATTCGTATTAGTGCCTCCTTTTAACGGAACTATTATAGCATAAAAAGCGACATTTGAATCGCTTTATCCCACGAGGCCTATAATAGCGCTAAAGTACGACTTATTTGAGAGTGTGTAGTGTACACATCTCTATATTATATCATGATGTGAAAGGGGACTGTTGTAATATTATGCGAAATATTAGATGTGTTTATGAAATAGGGGGAAATACGGAGTATTAGCGACAAGAAGTGAAATGGCAGTTATTTCTCGCAGAAAAAAAGCCTGGAACATGAGTTCCAGGCTTGTCTGAACTAGATCTTAACGGTTGTAGAATTCGACGATTTGCTTCTCATCGATATCTTGTGACAATTCAGAACGTTCAGGGAAACGAATGAATTTACCTTCTAAAGCAGTATCATTGAATTCCAAGTACGCTTGAAGGTGGCTACGGTTCTCAAGAGCTTCCTTGATAGAAGAAAGACTACGACTTCTTTCACGAAGACCGATAACATCACCAGTATTCAACATGTAAGAAGCAATATTAACTTTCTTACCGTTAACTGTGATATGACCGTGAGATACCAATTGACGAGCTCCTGCACGGGAATTCGCAAAACCTAGACGGTAAACCAAGTTGTCCAAACGGCTTTCTAGTTGGAACATGAAGTTCTCACCAGCGATACCTTGCATTTTTTGAGCTTTATTGAAAAGTGTTTTAAACTGTTTCTCACCCAAACCGTACATGTGACGCAATTTTTGCTTCTCAAGCAACTGCATACCGTAGTTGCTGATTTTTCTGCGTTGGTTAGCGCCATGTTGTCCCGGAGGGAAAGGGCGTTTCAAATCTTTACCTGTACCACTTAGTGAGATGCCTAGACGGCGACTTAGTTTAAATTTAGGACCAGTGTAACGTGCCATTGTATAGTAGACTCCTTTATAATTGAAATTTCAGTAGGGTTCTATTTGTGCCGTATTTTGTTTAATGTGCTGCGGCTCATGGGCCCAAAACACAACTGATAGAGAGTTCAGCCGCTGTCTAATCAGTAACAAAGTACGTGAGGGTGACACAACGTTACGCCCAAATTCTCTCGAACAAAAAATCGCTTGTTCAACAATTGATTCTATATGATAATGTGGGTGAAAGTCAAGTCTTATGCGTTTCGAAAAAGGTCTTATTTTGTCGATAGGGCTTAGGACCTAAGAAATTAGAGGAAAACATGAAATGTAGGTGCAAATATAGCGTGAAAAGAGTAGAATATGGTTATTGATACTAGTTCTTTTAACTTATGTCTTTAGACGTATTTTATTGTTGGGTTGCTTGTTATTCGCGGATCATAAAAGTGACATACAGATGACCTTTTCAAAACAGTGTAAAGGAGCAATATTTTTATGTCAGAATTTCAAAGTAACGTTTCGAAGCATGAGAAGTTTCTTAAGAGTAGTAAACCGGAGAAAGACTCCTTAGAATCAGTCAATTTCTGGATGAGCAATTTGGACATTACGACATATGATTTTCCTTATATCTATCATCTTTTGGCAAAAAGTTTCTTGGATTGGCAGCATTTATCATCTTCACTGCCTACGATGGAATATTCAATGTGGACAATTCTCGGATTTGATGGTTCTTGGGTTACAGGGGATGTTACAATTTCGGATTATCTGAAGAATGAAGCTCCACAGCTTTTGGACGAATGCTTAAAAGATAAAATAAAAGTTATCGCAGATTGGAATTCGGAACTGAGTTCTTATAATGAAAAGCATACGATTTGTTTGTTTCCTTTGTTCACAAGGGGATGTCAGGAACTCTACGCTATTATGGTGTGTGTTCTTCCAAGGCAAAAAGTTGAAAGCGGAGGCGTGGAAATTGCTTCTTCTATGTCGATTCTCTTTCAGAATTGTTTCTACAAAAGATTTGAATATATATTTGTGGAAGATATGATGAGTGAACAAAAAAAGGCTAACGATGAGGCAGCTCGTACAGCTATCTTGTTTCAAATTGTAGAACGCATGCATGATCAAATTGATGTCGATATGATATTAACGGAAGTGTTGGATAGTATAGCTTTTCTGTACCCTACCGCATCACTACAATTGTTCATGTCACAAGATCATCAGAGTGACAATCCACATGTCAAACCACTCATTCTACAAACGTGGAAAGATGATGTCAGAGTACGTACCTTTATGGATGGGAAATTGACGATTCAGGAAACGAAACAGGAGAATGGTGAGGACAAGCTAGAAATAGGATTTCCATTTGGAGGTACACAGGGAGTTTATGGCGTGTTTTACTTGCTTGCAGACAAAGATTTCTTGAATGAAGTTGATTTACAATTAGTGACGACATTAGTCGATACTGCGGGTAACGCCTTTGAGAAATCTAAGTTATATGAGCAGTCGAACTTGCTTATACAAGAGTTGCGATTGATCAATGAGCTAACACAACGTGTGAATCAAAGTCTTCGTTTATCTGAAATTTATCAATTTTCAAATGAAGAACTTTTGAATATATTTAAAGCAGACTTTTGTTGTATTCTTCAGTTTAATAAGAAGCTGGATGGATTAGAGGTCGTATCTAGTAACCTACCTGCTTTGGAAAAAGAAGTATTTGAGAAGGATTATGGCTTTGGTGGTTTGGTATATGGAAAAGGAGAACCGGTTATTTTATCAGGTTACACCGTGAACATGAGGATTCCCTCTAAATTTATGGAATACTCCGGATCGGAATCACTTATTGCAGCTCCGCTAACTGTAAAAGGAGAAGTAATGGGAGCCATACTATTGTCACACCGGAAATCACATTATTTCACATATGATAATTACAGATTACTTCAAACATTATCTAGTCATATTGCACTTTCAGTGAGTAATGCCTTGCTACACGCCGAGGTTAAACGAATGGCGAACCGAGATGTATTAACAGATCTTTATGTTAGACGTTATCTTGATGAAGTGATACATGAGAGGCAGACACATGATTTCTGTGGATCGTTGATCGTGGTGGATATCGACCAATTCAAACAAGTGAATGATATGCACGGGCATCAGCAAGGAGATAGAATCCTGAAGCAGGTCAGTGAAATTATCAGAACGTCAATTCGGCAAAGTGATCTAGCTGCTCGTTGGGGTGGAGAGGAACTTGCTATCTACTTACCTCAATTTGGGGTGAAGCAAGCGATTGTTGTTGGAGAACGAATTCGAAGACGTGTGGAAGAAGAAACATCTCCTTCTGTAACCGTGTCCTGTGGTATATCTGAATGGAACTGGTTGGATGATCAAGTAAGTGTTGATTCATTATTTTACTTGGCAGATATGGCACTTTATCGAGCTAAGAACAATGGACGTAATCAAATTCAAATTGAAGATAAAAGTATAACGAAAGCACCTGGATTATAAAAGGTGCTTTTTTTTGTGATTTAATAGAATCTTTTTTATATTCCAGATGAGATAGGGAACGATAAAGTGAAAGTGAAGTGGTCATTATTTAGAGAAGTCTGACTTGAGGAAATATACGTATGAGGAGCATATAAAGATGACATATGGTGTTTTGAAATTGAGGTCTTGGATATCTGTTGTAGCATTATGTTGCTTATTATCTGGATGCAACTTATTCTCGGCGAATGCGTCTCCTGAAGAGCAGTTTCAAGTCTCAGTAAGTGGTTTAGCTGGTAGTGAGGCATTTTCCTTTGTAGGAAAAGCTGCGTTAAGAAGGAATGAACAGCGTCAGTTTGAACAACATTTCTCGTATGAAGGACAATTAACAAATCATGATGAATTGGCTATGCAAAGTACATTACCTGTACAAACGGCAACGAAGGCAAGTGTATCTGTGGTTAAAAAAGAGAAAAATAGTTCAAATCCAATTTCCGCAGATTTCCGACGTATGAATGGGGGTTGGATTCACACCTCAAATGCCGGTAAACAGGCGGTTCAAGCTCTAGTCAGGTTTAATCCATTAGATCAGTTAGAAGAGATTAGCGGATTAACTAAGACCATTACAGAGGAAGTGGGTGCATCTAGAGGGACTAGAGTTCTTCGAATTGAACTGAATTCAGAAGATGCACATAAATGGTTAGTCAAGCAACTAAGCAGAGAAATGGATGGTTTACGAGAGGAACTGGACAAGCAACAAACAACGTATTCTTTGAAAGTTCGTTCTGAGCTTGAGTCAATTTGGCAACAAGGAGATAAGCAGTTACAGACGATGTTGAAACAGGCCAAGGTGGGTACTGTTTACCATATGACGATTGATAGTAGAAGTGACCTTCCATTAAGGCTAACTTCGGAAAGTAAGATGTCCTATCTGGATCTTGAAGGGAATGAACAGAGTGAAACCGTGGTGAATGATGTTACTTTTCAATTATAAACCTCGTGTAGACAGTCCATATCCTGCTGACTTGGCACTTCGATCATGGTACAATGGTTTAAGAATTAACCGTTGTTCAAATAGATATGGATAGATTTTAAGGAGGAAAATGGAGTATGAAAGATCCTAGAATTCAAAAATTAGCAAAGAATTTGGTTGGATATTCTGTGAATGTACAACCTGGTGAAAATGTATTAATAGAAATGATTGGTACTGAAAGAGACCTTCTAAAAGCTATTATTGAAGAGGTAGCTAACAAAGGTGGTAACTCTTTCGTTGAACTGACAGATAAATCAGTACAACGGACAATGTTTACTCATGCATCCTCGGAACAAATGGAGACATGGGCTGAGCTTGATTTGGAACGTATGAAGAAAATGGACTGTTACATCGGTATTCGTGCTGGTGAAAATGTGAATGATATGTCTGATGTGCCAGAGGAGAAAATGAAACTCTATAATTCCATTTATAGTCATAAGGTACATAGTCAACAACGGGTTAACCATACCAAATGGGTTGTTCTTCGCTACCCAAATGCAAGTATGGCGCAGTTGGCGAACAAAAGTACAGAAGCATTTGAAGACTTCTACTTTGACGTGTGTAATCTTGATTATGCCAAGATGGATGTTGCTCAAGATCCCCTTGCAGAGCTTATGAGAAAAACGGACAAAGTGCGTATTACAAGTCCAGGTACTGACCTTACATTCTCTATCAAAGAAATTGGTGCAGAGAAATGTTCGGGTGAAAAGAATATTCCTGATGGTGAAGTGTATAGCGCGCCTGTACGTAACTCGGTGAACGGAACAATTAGTTACAATACACCGACTGTATATAATGGCATTTCTTTTGAAAATATTAAGTTTACATTTAAAGACGGAAAAATTGTTGAAGCAACAAGTAATGAAACTGCACGTCTTAACGACATCTTGGATTCGGATGAAGGTGCACGTTATATCGGTGAATTTGCAATTGGTTTTAATCCATACATTCTTCATCCTATGAAAGATATTCTATTCGATGAGAAAATTGCAGGAAGTCTACACTTTACACCTGGCCAAGCTTACGATGTTACCAATAATGGGAACAACTCATCGATTCATTGGGATTTGGTGCTGATTCAACGTCCTGATTACGGTGGTGGTGAGATTTACTTCGATGATATCCTGATTCGTAAGGATGGATTGTTTGTTATTCCTGAGCTTCAGGGGTTGAACCCGGATCAATTGAAATAACACATAAATGACTTGCATCAGAAAGCGGATTCAAGGTATCATTATGGAGTTAATAACCATAAATAATATAAGTTACGGAGGGATCTTCTATGTCCAGTAACAATGCAGCAGTTGTAGAAATTGCTCAAACAGCAGGTAAGTTCAGTTCTTCCATCGTACTTCAAGCAGACAATAAGTACATCGATGTTAAGAGTATTTTGGGCTTATTTACTACACTTGTCAGCCATAAGGACTATGAATTACATATTCATGGTACGGATGCTGAAGAAGCAAAAGTAACAATGACAGAAGTTTTTGCAAAACATGGTTTGCAAATCGTCGTTATCACTGATTAATGTGAGTGAAAGCACCCTTACTTCTACAAGTGAGGGTGCTTTTTTTTCTGGGTTCTTGTATTGATGGGTATTATCGTCTAATATTAAGATTAGAATTAAAGCTGTGACTTTTGGACATAGGGGGAAGAGACATGACTTCGTCTGATTTACAGGAACATTTGAATCTCAAAGCGATCAATCTTCTACAAGAAGATGCAGATAAAATTCAAAAGCTTATTGAAGTACAAATGGAGAATTTAGCAACGCGTTACTGCCCTCTCTATGAGGAAGTGCTAGATACCCAAATGTATGGCTTCTCTAAAGAAGTTGATTTCGCGGTACGCATAGGTTTATTAGAGGAATTTGCGGGAAGACAGTTGGTTAGTCAGCTTGAGCGTAACCTTGCCATTCTTTACGAGGCAATGAACAACAAAGAGTAGCCTGTGAACCGCAGGCATACATAGAATTTTTTCAAAAAAAATGCATGCCGATAATCTGGCATGCATTTTTCTGATTTCCAAATAATGATCTAAACTAGATAAAAGGATACGCCCAAAATAACATAAATGACTAAAAGTAGAAGCCCTTCGTACCAGTTGGTTGATCCGTCTTGGATAATAGACTTAGCAATGAATACAGAGACCCCAATGGCCACTAATTCAATGGTTGTAAACACAATATCCATGGTATTACCTGTGAAATAACTGATGAATATAAGTACAGGTGCTACGAATAAAGCAATCTGTAAGCTACTCCCCACAGCTATTTCAACAGAAGCACCGATCTTGTTCTTCATAGCTAGCATGATTGCTGCGCTATGTTCGGCTGCATTTCCTATAATAGCTACTAAGAAAGCACCTACAAATATCTCACTAAGGCCAAAACGAGCGGTTACTGAATCAAGCGTGCCCACCATCCATTCACTTACAAACGCGACCATGACCGTGGCTAATATAAGAAACACGATGGATTTACGCTTAGACCAATGTGCTACGTGTTCATGCGCAAGTTCTTCTTGAGATGCATCTGCAACATCGGCTAAATACTTTTTGTGTGTAATCATTGAGAATAGTAGCCAAGCGATGTAAGCAAAGATAAGGATACCCGCTACCACTAAGCTGAGCGTAGTTGTCTCGCTCGCCGTAATGGCGTGAGTGTTTAAGAAAACAGCAGGAATAAACAGGGCAATAACAGCGACGATCATGAGAGAACCGTTAAGTCCAGCGAGTGTCACGTTGAAATTCTGTACTTTGAATTTCATTCCTCCTGCGAAGAGACTCAGCCCAAGGACTAATAGTAGGTTACCAATGATAGAACCAGTTAAGCTGGCTTTTACCATATCGAAAAGTCCCTCTCGTACTAGAAAAATCGCAATGATAAGTTCAGCAGCATTACCGAACGTAGCATTTAGGAATCCTCCGAGTCGCTGACCTGCATAATGAGCAACATTTTCGGTGGCTTTACCAAGAAAGCCCGCAACGAAAATGACGGCAATGGCTGACAATATGAATTGGAGTGTAGGATCCCAACCCACATAATGTCCTATTGCACTTAAAATAAATGTGATGACAAGCAGGGACGGAGTAATCCTTTTTTTCATTATTAAACACCTCTATAGTTATGTATTTTCAAATTCATATAAAATATACCCACTTAATGACTTACTGTAAACATTTTTTCTGAATGACTATTTGCATTTAGATCCTTTTGGATTTACAATTACGAATAATGAGGTATAAGGAGGGATGGGCATGACGGAACAACTTCGAGTGGAAGTAGGAAATATACGAATTTCGAATGATGTCGTCTCGAAAATTGCCGGCATGGCAGCACTGGAAACACCGGGTATTGCTGCAATGTCTGGAGGGCTATCCGAAGGATGGGCTAAACGTCTTAGTGGGAAAAATGTTCAAAAAGGAGTTACGGTTGAAGTAGGTCAGCTAGAAGCAGCTATTGATTTACGTATTATCGTGCTCTATGAGACACCTATACATGAAGTATGTCGTATGTTGCAGCAAAATGTGCGTGAAGCTGTAGAGAGTATGTCAGGTCTACAAGTGGTTGAAGTGAATGTTAAAGTCGAAGGTGTTGCCTTCAAAGATGATGAGATTGAGGATTTAGTTATTCGAACTAAATAATGATGGATTCAATTATACACAAAAAGACTATCGGGTTGCCCGATAGTCTTTTTGTGATTTAATATATTCCTGTTTCATAGGTTTGTTGCTCTCACGGGAAATACTCAATAGAACGCCCATACTCATTAACATAACAAGCGTAGATGAACCCCCGTAACTTATGAAGGGTAGGGTAACTCCTGTTAACGGTATGGTCTGAGTAACCCCGCCGATATTAATAAAAGCTTGAATGGATATGAGTCCCATGACTCCTATGCCTACTAACGTTCCGAATGGGTCGGGACATCGAAGAGAAATTAATATGCCCCGCCAAATGAAGTATAAGTAGAATAGAAGAAAGAATGCAGTACCGATAAATCCAAATTCCTCACCAATGACAGCGAAGATAAAGTCATTGTAGGAGTTCGGGAGATAATGAAGTTTCTGAATACTTTGACCAAATCCAGATCCTGTGACCCCACCTTGTCCAATTGCTGTTAAGGATTGAATTAGATTGTATCCTGCACCTTCCTCGTCTTTAAATGGATCTAAGAAAACGGTTATACGATCCTTCTTATAGTTCTGAGTGGCAGTAGTTGGCGTATCTGAGTGAGAAAGAGAGTCTATGAGTGAACTCATACCAAGTACGATACCAGCCCCTAGAACAAATAATCCGATAGAGCCCATAATATGCTTCATACTAGCTCCACCTGCGTAGATAATAAGGCCACAGGTACCGACCAGAATCATACAAGAACCAAAATCAGGTTGCATCATGATGAGACCCGCAACACCTCCGGCAATCAACATAACAGGAATAAAACCTTTTTTGAGATCACGCAGTCGCTCACCTTTCTTGGTGATCAGAGCTGCAAGATAGAGTATGGTTGCAAGCTTAGCGAATTCAGTGGGTTGGATACTGAGCGGTCCGATCCGGTACCAGCTGCGTGCCCCATTTACTAATTGACCAAGATAAGGTACTAAAGCGAGCATTACAATCGTGATAATAAAAAATGGTATGAACAATTTTTTGTATTTCTGATAGGGAATATTCATCGTGATAAACATAAGAATGATACCGATACTTACGGATATGAATTGACGCTTCGTGAAATACAGAGCATCATTGTTATGTTTGGCATAGGCAATAGCTATGCTCGAACTATACACCATGACGATGCCAAATCCCACGAGTAGTAAAGTAAGGATGAGTAACTGGAAATCGGGCGTCCCCTTAGTAGGCTGGGGCTTGTTTTCCTTCATAACTGTAATACCATATTAGGCTTCAAGTATTGCTTTGAATTGGCTTAATTTTTTATTCGCAATCGCTTGGATCGGCCCAGGAATCGGTGTTTCGTAATCCAGCCCATGAGGGAAAGTTCCCCTGCCCATATATACGGCTTCTACTGCTAGAATCGTATCTGGTTTCTCTAATTTACCCTCAATCGCGCGCGTATTAATACGAACGAAATATTCTTCCTTGTTATGCGCATCCTCAATTTTATATTCGTATGTAGCGCGATAATATTCCCATTGCCACCGGAAAAATCCTGATTTCTCTGCTGATTCATCCATATAAGCTAGGTCACACTTTAGCCCGTCTAGTCCTGAATTCTCAATAATCATCGCTTATTCATCTCCTTATTCGTTAACCTCTAAAGTTCTTTATTCATGATATTATGTTTCGGGAACTTCTGCAAGCAAGAGTGTATCGTGGTGAATGCCCACTCGATAAGCCATTTCTGATACAATAGAAACAAGATAAGGATGGAATTTGGACTCTACATCCCGAAATGGAGCGGATTATAATGATCGAAGAACGGCTTTTAAATGAAATACAGCTTAAAATGATCGCGTGGAGAAGGCATTTACACCGTCACCCAGAGTTGTCATATCAAGAAAAGAATACAGCTGAGTTCGTGGCTACGACATTACGAATGCTTGGCATAGAAGTACAGACGAACTTCGGAGGGGGTTATGGAGTTGTTGCTTCTCTTAAAGGAGAACTGCCTGGAAGGAAGATTGCATTGCGTGCAGATATGGATGCGCTACCGATTCATGATGAGAAGCAATGTGAGTATACTTCAGAAGTGAAAGGCGTCATGCATGCGTGTGGTCACGACGGTCACACCGCCATACTATTGGGTGTGGCAACTTACTTTAGCGATCATCGAAGTGAACTTCGAGGAGAACTTATATTTATATTTCAACCAGCAGAGGAAGTCTGTCCTGGGGGAGCACAAGGTATGATTAAGGGTGGTGTGTTGCAAGGTGTAGATGTTATTTATGGTCTTCATTTGTGGACGCCTCTTCCAGTAGGAACCATTGGTAGTGCTG
Organism: Paenibacillus antarcticus; assembly: GCF_001637225.1. GTDB lineage: Bacteria > Bacillota > Bacilli > Paenibacillales > Paenibacillaceae > Paenibacillus_AQ > Paenibacillus_AQ antarcticus. The sequence continues at coordinate 166,757 of NZ_LVJI01000015.1, read as the reverse complement.
CTGGCCCGTTTATGGCGGCTGCCGATGAATTCTTTATTGATATTATTGGAAAGGGTGGTCATGGGGGAATTCCTCATGTGACCATTGATAGTATCGTAGCGGGTTCAGCCCTTGTTATGCAATTGCAAAGTATCGTCAGTCGTTCTGTTGATCCGCTTCTACCAGCTGTTGTAACCGTAGGAACGATTAAAGGGGGGACTGCCCAGAACGTGATTGCAGAGAAGTGTCAAATTTCAGGCACCGTTCGAACCTTTGATGAAGAAACGAGGGGGCATATTCGACAAAGGATTGAATCGATGGCAGCTCTCACGGCTCAAGCCTATGGTGCAGAAGCAACGATTGACTATGTCATGGGATATCCTCCGCTAGTTAATGATGCTAACGAAGTAGAACGTTTCTTTAATGTAGCATTGAAAATGTATGCAACTGAATGTGTTCAGATATTACCTAAACTTATGCCCGCAGAGGATTTCGCATATTATGTACAACAAGTTCCAGGATGCTTCATGTTTATTGGAGCAGGTAACAAAGATAGAGGAATGGATTATCCCCACCATCATGCTCTCTTTGACTTTGATGAAACAGCAATGCTTGACGGGCTCAAAATGTTAGTAGCTATGGTTGAGTCACATACGCTATAAATGATGAATGCAAAACAAACGGAGGCTACTAGTGATAAGGTTCTGTTTGTTTTATATTGCATGATCCTCTCTAATTTGGGAAAAGCTATAACAAGAAGTTCATCTCTAGCACGTTATGGAGATGGGCTTCTTCGCGATTAGAGAGGGAGGTAGTTATGGATAACAGCAAGCCATGTATTGTACAACATGATCGGATGGTGTTACTCGAATGTGGCCATTGCGCATTTGAGGAGGCACGTGAACAGCTTTCCTTTTACGCAGAGTTAGTGAAGAGTCCTTCTTCATTTCATACGTACAGAATTACGCCACTTTCTTTATGGAATGCTGCTGCACTCGGGTGGTCTGCGACAAGGGTTGTGGATAGTCTTCACTCGATGTCACGCTGGGATGTTCCATTAGGATTGATACAGGATATTCGTGATCTGGTCAGTCGATATGGAAAGCTGACGCTTGAAGTAGATCCCAATGTCCCTTATCAACTCATTCTGAAAAGTGCAGATACCCAACTAATGGATGAAGTCATTCAGAGGGTTGGAATGCTCTTGCTTGGTATGCGAAGAATATCTATGACTGAAATGGCTTTTCATGGCGCACGTCGTGGATGGATGAAACAAGAGTTAACAAGGCTAGGTTATCCGGTTATCGATCTGGCTGGTTACGATGATGGTCAACGATTATCTTTTTCATGGAAAGAAGCGGGGGCTAAAGAATCGTTTCAATTGCGAGATTATCAGAAGGATGCGGTCAAAGCATTTGAAGGCTTACCTGGTAGTGGAGGCAGTGGAGTAGTTGTACTTCCATGTGGTGGTGGGAAGACTGTGATCGGAATGGCTGTTATGGAAAGATTACAATGTGAGACATTAATCTTAACGTCCAACACCACGTCTGTTCGACAATGGATGGATGAAATAGCATTAAAGACGACGCTTGTCGCATCTGAAATTGGTGAATATTCCGGACAGAGAAAAGAAGTTAAGCCTGTCACGGTAGCGACATATCAAATTCTTACACACCGTCGGACGAAAGATAGTGAATTTGAACATATGAAACTTTTTAATGAACGGCAATGGGGTCTTATTATATATGATGAGGTTCATCTTTTACCTGCACCCGTATTTCGTGCGACGGCAGAGATTCAGGCTACACGTCGGTTAGGCTTAACAGCGACATTGGTTCGTGAGGATGGTTGCGAACAAGATGTCTTCTCATTAGTTGGGCCAAAACGTTATGATATGCCTTGGAGACAACTGGAATTAAAGGGTTGGATTGCAAAGGTTGACTGTGTCGAGATTAGAGTACCTATGAGTATTGATCTTAAGGATAAGTATCACTGTGCCGAAGGTAAACATAAATTTAGGATTGCTGCAGAGAACCCAGCCAAATTAACGGTTATTAGCCGTATTTTACAACAACATCCGCAGTCGTGTGTTCTTGTGATCGGGCAATATTTAGATCAGCTTGAATGGATTTCAGCATCTATTGGGGCACCATTGATTAGCGGGAAAATGTCACAGCAAGAGCGAAATGGTTTATATGATTCTTTTAGAAGAGGTGAGGTTCGAATTCTTGTCGTCTCTAAGGTCGCTAACTTCGCCGTAGACCTACCTGATGCATCTGTGGCTATAGAAGTGTCAGGAAGCTTTGGGTCGCGTCAAGAAGAGGCTCAGAGGCTTGGAAGAATATTACGTCCCAAGTCGGCAGATAATAGAGCCTATTTCTATACATTAGTGACTAAAGATAGTAAAGAGGAAGATTTTGCGATCCAACGGCAGATGTTTCTTATTGAACAAGGATATGAATATGCGATTCAGGTTCAACCAGATCCTGATATGTTAACGTCAATAAATATGAAAGATAGATATATAAAGGGAGGGCATATCCTCCAATGAACAGAGATCAACCCAATATTAAAAAGGTCGCTGATATTTCATCATTAAGTGCTTGCGAGCAAAAGATATTGAGAAGAATATATGCGTGTTTTGCAGGTCAGTCATTTAATGATGCTAACTTTATGAGGTTGCGATTAAATGGATGTAGTGGGGCGGAACACCTTCTTTCTTTCCTAGTCCTTAGGAAAAAGGGATATATACATGTCCAAAAACGTTCTTGGGGGGAGCAGTTGTATTACATTCCAATAGATCAGTTACAGCCACTTCACCATATGCTATACACACATAATTTAATAGAAGTGAAAGAAGAAGTGCAAATCATGAATGAGGCTAAACCGGGGCTCGTCCTGGACCTATTTCATACGATAGTATTTGTTGCAATAGATCAACTACCACTTACAACAAAAGGGATAGTACATAAAAAAAGTATTCAAAAGTTAATAGAGAGATTAAATCTTAAAGAAGAGGATTTGAATGAGCTTCCATTACAAATAACTGACGCTGAACATGTTCCTTTACAAGTCGCGATTATCTTAGATTTACTTTACTATTTAAAACTGGTCACGAAGGAACCCAAGCAGATTGTTGTACAAGAGAAATCGTTGAATATGTGGCTAAACATGAATACGGAACAAATGACAAGTGTCATTGTTGAAATAATAATCGAGAGATACGGGGCGTATCATCCTGAAATGCAGCATTGGTGCTGTTTAATCCGTCAACCTGTATTTCTCTCAGGTCAGTGGGTTGAGGTAGAGCGGCTGTTAGATTGGATGATTCAGGAACAGATGGTAAATAGCTCTCAGCGTGATGAGATGAGGATACGTGCTAAAGCTTGGTTGCGTGCTCTCGCTGGTTTCGGTTGGGTGGATGTTGGGATGGTGTCAGGCGATCGTATTTGCTTCCGTTGGAGTATTTCAGCTGATATAGTGTTGAATGTGTTTCATGATGATAGATGGGATTTCTCAACATCGGATGATGCTATTACGAGTAGATACTATGTACAACCTGATTTTGACATTATTGTATTGCCGGATGTTCCCTATGTATTACGTTGGAAATTAATGATGTTCACCGATATAGGTAAGAGTGACCGCATGTCCATATACAGACTTACGAAGGAAAGTATTACGCGAGCTGTAAAAAGAGGTGTGAGGATTGATGAAATCTTGAATTTCATGGCTGAATATTCAGAGACAGGCGTGCCGGAACATATTTCATTGACACTTAGGCAATGGGATAAAGATACGAATCATTCAGAGATAATCTCGTCTTCATCGGGAATAGAAACACGGATGGATTATTTCTCAGAACAACAAGTGAAAGAAACATGGGATGTCAGAAAAAACTTTATTAAGGAGATTGCTCCTGTTCATTTAGTTCATATTGAAAATGATATGCCTTTACCCGAATCATTCTTTCCGGGAATTGAGCAAATTCCGATGATGTGGACCAGAGAATTTAGAAGCTACCACTTCTCTACGGGACTTCAAATGATGGAACAAGCACTCTTGTGGAAGACAAAGGTAAAGGTATCTCTTGGTGCTCAAGAAGTGGATTTTATTCCGTTACATGTAACTCATAATCCTTATGTGATTTCAGGAGAAGTGTATAACCCTGTGATGATGCAATATGAACGAATTCAACTGTCACCAAGTGATTGGAAGGAACTGAGGTTGATTGTGCCTAATTTCACCTAATAAAACCAAGTGACACGATATGGAAAACGCTTCATAAGATGTGATTGATATGATATGATGGAATAGTCTACGAAAGATAAGTAGAACTTTTTATAGAGTAGAGGGTGAAGTTCATGAGCGTATCAGAATTACAAACAGTCGACATGGCGCAAGTGTTGATGTACGCATATGAATTAGGCGATTTGATTAATCAGTCTGTCGATGTGTCAGATTATCTATATTGGAAGCGGCAAGTTGATGCTCACGAGGGCATTCAGTCTTTGGTTAAGCAGTTAGAAGCTAAGAAAGAATTATTTGATGAAACACAACGTTTTGGGCATTTCCATCCTGATTATCATGCAGCTAAAGATGCTGTGAGTGCGGTGGAATTGGAACTTGAAATGTATGAGGAAGTTCGGAACTTCCAAAGAGCAGAGAAGAGACTTGATGATATGCTACATCAGATGTCGGAGACCATTGCTTTCTCGGTATCGGATACCATCAAAGTTCCTAGTAATGACCCTCAGCCTAAGGGTTGTAGTAGCGGTGGTGCATGTGGCTGTGGTTAGGTAAGAAGTTGTAGAAAGAGAGGTGGAAAGAAGATGTTTGCGGAACGAACAGGTTATATTATATGGGTAAATGATTTAAAAGCGGCCCGGAATCTGGAGAAATACGGAACGGTTCATTATATATCCAAAAAAATGCACTATGTAGCGATGTATGTAAATGCTGACCGTGCTGAAGAAGTATCTAAGAACATTCGTCGGCTTTCCTATGTACGTAAGATTGAACGTTCATATCGTAATGAAATCCAGACGGAGTATAGCAGTGATATCCCGGATAAAACGAGCTATTACGGTCTTTAAAGTCATTAAATAAGCGAGTCTATCATATTATTTCTATCTATAAAGATATACGGCCCCTGTAGAGGGCCGTTTTTTTGTATGGATATAAGAATGTATAAGTTTTTATTTGATACGTACTTTTTATAACTCCATAGAGACGGATACCCACTCTAATGGTCGGCATAGTTGTTTTTTCTGAATGGTAGCTTGCTTGTGATTCAAAGGTATATAATGTAATATAGTAACTAGGTATATATACATAATTAACTAGATATAAAGACCTATACGGTGGAGAGTGATACCGCATGCGCGACAAGGAAATGGAACGTTTCAGCACGTATGAACCATTTTATGTGGTTCTTGGTGATAAACGGATAGCCGACATCGTCATCACTAGCCATGCGAGAATTCGATATATGGATCGAGTTCAAGATGGAGAGGATGATATCAATAAGATTGCAGCATGGATGTGGGAATGCTTAAAGCAGCACAGGATAACACCTTATTATCGCAATGAACAAGATGTATATTTGATTGATGAAGATATTGTTGTTGTAGCTGAATTTAACAAGCTAGAAAGAGAAGTTGACCTTATAGGGAATGCGCTACATAAGATGATCATTGTCACGTACTTAGGGAAAATGTCAGAGACGATTGAATTAAGAGATTTGAAATCATATTACTCTTGGTTAAGACATAGTCGTAGAATGACATTGGTCAAGAACACCCGTAAAAGAAAATGAAGTAGGATATATATAGATTGTGTTTTACCTAATATGCGACATGCAGCCTGTGAACTGCATGTTTTTTTTGTGTGATTCTGGATGTTTACGTTACAATAGTATCACGAAGAAGGGGGCGGCAAACTATGAATTTTCATCAGCTTCATATATTCCATACCGTTGCTGAACGTGGGAGCTTTTCCTCAGCGGCACAAGTGCTTCATATGACGCAACCTGCTGTAACGATGCAGGTGCAAGCGCTAGAAGATTATTTCGGGACAAAATTACTAATTCGATCCACCAAAAAAATTGAATTATCTGAATCCGGGAAGACCCTTTTTCCTTATGCTCAAAAGAGCATTGATATAGCAAGAGAGGCAGATGTGGCGATGTCGTCATTTGCTCATAAGTTAGAGGGAAGACTACAGCTTGGGGCGAGCTTAACGATTGGTGAATATGCGCTTCCGAGGTTACTTGGGCCTTTCGGGCAGCAATATCCTCAAATTAATATCATGATGAAAGTGATGAATACGACTCAAATAATAGAGGAAATTTGTAAGCACCAGCTTAATTTTGGACTTATTGAAGCACCGATCCAGCACCCGGACATGGTTATTGATCCTGTCATGCAAGATGAGTTGAAACTTATCGTTCCGACTGCGCATCCGTTGGCTGAGAAGGATGAAGTAAACCTAGAAGAGGTGCTACATTATCCGTTTGTGTTACGTGAACAGGGATCTGGAACGCGTCAAGTCATGGAAGATCAATTGGTCCTGCAAGGATATAATCCTGGTGATATTAAGGCGGTGATGGAGCTTGGGAGTACAGGAGCCGTGAAGTCAGCTGTTGAAGCGGGTCTTGGGATTACGATGTTGTCCCCATCATCAGTGAAACATGAAACAGCATTAGGGCTGGTTAAGATTATTGATATCAGAGATGTAGAGTTCAAAAGGAAGTTCTATGCGATACATCTGAAATCAACGCTACTACCCATTTCAGCTGTTACATTCCTTTCTTTCTTACGGCAACAAAAATAATAATTGAATTCCTATTTGCAGATCATGATTATGAAGGAGAAGGTGAGACGATGAACCAACAGCACAAACGATGTGATCTTCATACGCATACCCAAGCTTCGGATGGTATGCAAGCACCAAAGGTAAATGTTCAGCTGGCAAAAGAAAGAGGGCTCTCGGCTTTAAGTATAACTGATCATGATACGGTGGCCGGCGTGGAAGAGGCTATGGTTGCGGGTGAACAATACGGGATTGTTGTTGTGCCAGGTGTTGAGATTAGTACCCGTGCTAGCGGTAAAGATATTCATATACTAGGTTATTATGTGGACTATAAGGATGCTAAGTTCCGATTGAGGCTTGGGAAGCTGCGTGAGACTCGGCAGTTACGCAACGGGAAAATCATAGCTAAACTTCAGGAATTAGATATAGACATCACCTTAGATGATGTGGTTATAGGTTTAGGTCGTCCGTTATTGCCTGATGAGAGCATTGGTCGACCGCATATAGCGGATGTGCTAGTTGAGAAAGGATATGCTTCAGATATGCGTGATGCGTTCGATCGTTATTTAGCAGAAGGAGCGCGAGCGTTCATATCGGAGACACGTATCTCGCCAGAAGATGCCTGTCGTTGGATTAGGGAAGCGGGAGGGGCACCGGTCATTGCCCATCCAGGATTGTATAAAGATGATGTACTTGTTCGAGAGATTATTGAGACTGCTAATCCTGCTGGAATTGAAGTCTATCATTCAGACCATGGACAAGAGGAAGAAGCCCGCTATCTTGCTATGGCAGAGGAATACGATCTGATCGTGACAGGTGGATCCGACTTCCATGGTGTAAGGCAAGGTGTGGTATTTCATGGCGATATTGGAAGCGTAACGGTTCCAATAAATGTATTGGAACAATTGAACAGGATTTAATGAAAATGAGCTAACCTTGCTTCTACTAAACTAAATGTATGTTCGGTTTGGGCAAGTATATAAGCAAAAAAGCCACTCGAGAACAATGGAGTGGCTTTTTTGCTTATATGACAGCTTCGTCCCAAAAAAATGTGGACAAGAGCGATCGGAATTTAAATTGTTTTAATTCTTAATGATGCTTGCCAATGCTTTAATTCGTCGCTCATCCGGTGTGACGAACAATGTCTTTTGATGATCATAAATCACAAAACCAGGTTTTGATCCACTTGGTTTACGTACATGCCGGATTAATGTCGTGTCGACAGGCACACTACTAGATTCTTTGGCTTGGCTGAAATAAGCAGCAAGCTGTGCTGCCTCCTCTAGAGTGGCTTCTCCGAATTCTTCGCTGCGAATAACAACGTGTGATCCAGGGATATCTTTGGTGTGCAACCAAGTGTCATTTGGGCTAGCCAAACGGTTAGTGACATATTCATTTTGTAGATTATTTTTACCAACATAGATATCGATGCCTTCAGAAGATGTAAACACATGTAGCGTAGGACGATCGGTCTTTTTCTTGACCTTCTTCTTATTTGTTTTCTTACTTCGATCTCGCAAGTATTGTTGTTGGATCAATTCTTCACGGATTTCCTCGATATCATTCATTGAAGCATACGCAAGTTGTTGTAATAACTCTTCCATATATCGAATCTCTTCGCGGGTCTTATGCAACTGTTCATCGATGACGACAAGACTATTTTTGTATTTATTATATTTCTTGAAATAGCGTTGAGCGTTATCAGTAGGGCTGAGTAGAGGATCAAGCGGAATTTCAATTGTCGATTGTTCTTCATCATAGAAATTAACCAACTGAGCGGTGGAGTCCCCTTTATTGATCATATACAGGGAGGCGAAGATAAGCTCACCCCAGATGCGATATTGATCGGCGTCTCCTGCTTCGATTAAATCCGCATTTAGATGATCGAGCTTTTTAATATTCTTAGTCCGTTCATTATTAAGAAAACGAAGTAGATCACTTACCTTCTGCTTCACAGTATCTCGTTCTGCCTTATCTCCGTAATACTCCTCCATACATTCACTGATGGAATGGTATGTGGTTACGTCGCTATCGAGCATTGTAAGGGGAATGGCGGAGAATACGAGTTTTCCTTTGGCGTTTGCTCCAATAACGGGATTATACTCGTGACGTCTCACGGCATCCATAACTTGGGAAAAGGCTTGCCAAAGTATAGTTGCATCGGTTCCTGATTCTTGGTCTACACCAGCTGCCTCTTGACGCGCACGAAATACGATTTCTTGTGCAATTAATGGACTTAGACCACTGAATGAGTCGACAATCCAAGAAATAGGCTCTTGATCCGTCTCTTTGTCTTTGTATGACTCCGTGAATGTAGCTTGATCAATTTCAAGTGGATTCAGCTTATTCTGTTCTGGAGGTTCTGTATAAGCGACACCAGGCATGACTATGCGAAAGCTACTGATCGCAGGCGTGACATGATGGATCCCATCTAAGATGGTACCGGTTGAAGCATCCATGAGAATGATGTTGCTGTGTCGGCCCATGAGTTCAATAATAATCTTCTTTAATGACACATCTCCAAGTTCGTCACGTTGGCGAATAGAGATATGTATAACGCGTTCCATCCCTACTTGCTGGATATCTTCTATCGTGCCGCTCTCACAGTGTTTCCGCATAAGCATACAGAACATAGGCGCTTCTTGTGGGTTCAGAAAGCTACTCGATGTAATTTGTACGCGTGGATAAGTCGGATTGACTGAGAGTAATAACTTAGAATTCCCTTGTCTAGAACGCAGAGTGAAAAGAATATCTCGGCTGTTCGGTTGATATATTTTGTTAATGCGAGCACCAATATATACTTGTAGCTCTTGTACAATCGCCCGTGTGACAATACCGTCTAATGCCATAATCTATATCTCCCATCTATCATGTTTCAGCATGATTCCATCATTTAAGTTTTGTTTATAGTGGTTCATTAAATCTTACTTTCTCTATGATGCCATAGTTTGGACAAAAACTTAAGAGGAGACCCTGTGATATTTTAGGTCCTGTCCGAATATTATTACCTTATACCAGGTGGAAAAGCTGTTACGCCGCTAAAAACTGCAGATAGACCGGGAGGGAACGTAAAAGCATGGAATTAAAAAAATGGCATCAGATGGATGCGGAAGAACTACAGCATGTCATGGGTGTTCAGCCGCAGCAAGGCCTCACGGAAGAGGAAGCGGAAGAGTCAAGGAAGAAGCATGGTTTGAATGAGTTAACCGAAGGGAAACGAATCTCCCCCATTATTCTTTTTTTGAATCAATTTAAAGATTTTATGGTCGTTGTATTAATGGGGGCAACGCTATTATCTGGATTACTAGGTGAGTATTTAGACGCGGTTACGATCATTGCTATCATTCTCTTAAATGGCGTTTTGGGATTTATTCAGGAGTTTCGAGCAGAACGTTCACTTCGCGCACTCAAACAGTTATCTGCGCCAAGCGCAAAAGTATTGCGAGGAGGCAAATTAGACGTTATCTCAACTCGCTTACTTGTGCCTGGTGATGTGGTTGTCATGGAAAGTGGTGATCGGGTCCCAGCCGATGTGCGTTGGATTGAGACGAGCAGCTGTAGTATTGAAGAATCTGCACTGACAGGTGAATCTTTACCAGTTACGAAGCATTGTCAAATCATAAGTGAAGAGGATGTGCCACTCGGAGATCAGAAGAATATCGGGTTCATGGGTACAATGATGACCAGAGGTACAGCCAAAGGAATCGTTGTGCGGACTGGTATGAACACCGAAATGGGTAAAATCGCTGATTTGATCCAAAATACTGAATCCATGGAAACGCCTCTACAACATCGATTAGAGCAACTTGGTAAAATTCTAATTATTCTCTCATTGGCCTTGACCATTATGGTCGTTGCTGCAGGTATTCTACACGGACAGCCTGCCATGAGTATGTTGCTAGCAGGCGTTAGTTTAGCCGTTGCTGCCATTCCTGAAGGGTTACCGGCTATTGTGACTGTAGCATTGGCACTTGGTGTGCAGCGGATGATTAAGCGTAAAGCGATCGTTCGTAAGCTACCGTCGGTGGAGACACTTGGCTGTGCATCTGTGATCTGCTCGGATAAGACGGGAACATTAACTCAGAATAAGATGACGGTTACGTCTATCTGGGTTGGTGGTAGATCATTGGAAGTTACAGGGGATGGTTACGCTCCGATAGGACAGATACTAGAAGGGAAACGTCCTGTTGACCTTAAGAATGACCAAAGTTTACGCCGTTTACTTCAGATTAGTGCATTGTGTAACAACTCTGTGATTGTAGAGAATGTAACGGATGAGACACGTGGGAAGAAAAAGATAAAAGAGGAGAATGGGACGACTTCTACATGGGATTTGAAGGGAGATCCAACCGAAGGTGCGCTAGTGGCTCTTTCATCCAAAATGGGAATGTCACCGCATTCGCTTGGTAGCGTATATCAACGGGAGCAAGAATTCCCCTTTGACTCGGAACGTAAGCTCATGTCTGTTATTGTGACGCATCAGGGAGGAAGACTCTTATACACCAAAGGAGCACCAGATGTACTTCTGAATCAATGTTCTCATATTCTGTGGGGAGGAAATGTTATTCCGTTCACAGGTATGATGCGTAAGCAGGTATTAAATGCTAATGAAGAAATGGCTTCTGGTGCATTACGGGTTCTCGGTACAGCGTTTCGGGAATTACGTCCGCAAGAAAGGGTGTCCAGTGAGTCGGAAGCGGAATCACAATTGGTCTTTGTAGGACTTGCTGGAATGATAGATCCGCCCCGACGCGAAGTGAAAGACGCAATCACCACGTGTCGTCGTGCAGGAATTAAGACCGTTATGATTACAGGAGACCATGGAACGACAGCGGAAGCGATTGCTCATCAACTTGGCATTCTGCCTAGGGGAGGGCTAGCTCTATCTGGACAGGAGTTATCACGACTTAGTGATGATCAACTTGATGCTAAGGTCGATCAAATCTATGTTTATGCTCGCGTATCTCCAGAACATAAACTTCGTATCGTCAAATCGTTACAGCGCAAAGGGCATGTGGTTGCCATGACGGGCGATGGCGTGAATGATGCGCCTGCCATCAAGGCAGCGGATATCGGTATCGCGATGGGTATCACAGGAACAGATGTAACGAAGGAAGCTTCTTCTTTAATTCTTAGTGATGACAATTTCTCTACGATTGTATCTGCGATTGAAGAAGGGCGTAACATCTATGAGAATATTCGTAAGTTCATTCGGTACCTGCTCGCTTCGAATGTGGGGGAAATCTTGACGATGTTCTTCGCAATGATGCTTGCACTACCACTGCCATTGCTACCCATTCAGATATTATGGGTTAATCTCGTTACAGATGGGTTACCAGCGATGGCATTAGGCGTTGATCAACCAGAGAAAGACCTGATGGAGCACAAACCACGAGGTGCTAAAGAAAACATATTTGCTCGTCGTCTGGGTTGGAAAATTATTAGCCGCGGTTTTCTAATCGGAATTTGTACGCTGGCTGCCTTTTGGCTCACTTTACGTGTCGCTCCAGATCAACCTGGTCAGCTCTTGAAAGCACAGTCCGTCGCATTTGCTACACTAGTTATGGCGCAGTTGTTCCATGTGTTCGATTGCCGTAGTTCACGTTCTGTATTCCACCGCAATCCATTTCAGAATAAATATTTGGTTCTGGCTGTTCTCTCTTCCGTTCTTCTTATGTTGGGTGTGTTCTATATTGAACCCCTTCAACCTATATTCAAGACCGTTCCACTCGGATTACGTGAATGGGCCCTTACGATTGTCGCAGCTGGCATTCCTACGTTCTTGATGGGGGCAGGTAGTGTCTGGGGAGGAAGAAAGAAAAGAACGGGTGGAAATCAACGAATCGTGGCAAAAAGTACAAAGATTTCAGCATAAAATCAATAGATTCTAGCGAGGGCGGTACGGTATGCTATTTTACAGTAGATGTAGATGCTGTAGAGGAGCGAGATGCAAATGGAATTTACAAAAATGCACGGATTAGGTAATGACTTTATTGTTGTATACGGGGAACAGGAACTACCTCATAATGCTTCGGAGCTAGCTGTTAATTTATGTCATAGATTCTTTGGTATTGGTGCTGACGGACTTGTCTATATACTGCCTTCAGATGTTGCGGATTTCCGGATGCGAATTATCAATTCAGATGGTTCAGAGGCGGAACAGTGTGGAAATGCCATTCGATGTGTAGCGAAGTATGTGTATGATCATGGTTATGTTACGAAGGATCAGATCACGATCGAGACCTTAGGAGCGGGTGCACAACATGTACAGCTTAAAGTGAAGGATGGCAATGTGGATAAAGTTACCGTTGATATGGGAGAGCCAGTATTAGATGGTGTTCAAATACCCACGACGCTTAAAGCTAATCCAATCGTGAATTATCCACTCGAGGTGGAAGGGCAAGAGTTTCATTTCACGGCCGTATCTATGGGTAACCCTCACTGTGTGATTTATGTTGAAGACGCTGCCTCAATTGATTTGGGTAAGTGGGGGCCACCGCTTGAGGTGCATCCGTTCTTTCCTAAAAAAGTGAACGTGGAATTTGCAACAGTTCAAGACCGGAATCATGTGGATATGCGGGTGTGGGAACGTGGTGCGGGTCCTACATTAGCTTGTGGAACGGGTGCATGTGCCACTCTTGTCTCCTCTGTGCTGAATGGAAAGACAGATCGCTCAGCCTGGATAAGTCTTAAGGGTGGTGATCTGTTCATCGAATGGAATGAAGATGATAACCATGTGTATATGACAGGGCCGGCATCCGTTGTGTATACAGGAAAAATAGAAGTGTAAGTGACTAGATTCAATCCTAATACGGTTAACCTTAGCTTGTAGCCTAAGTATCGAAAGATATAGGCTACAAGCTTTTCTCTTTTAATCTCCTAAATCCTAGAATTATTTTTCATATAGAATGCTTATCTTTAATAGGGATCTATGATACATTTATACGAAACTATTATCTGGGTTGGAGGACGGCAATCATGAAACCGGATTTGCGGAAAGCTTGGGAGAACAACGTGTTAATCGGAGACGGGGCGATGGGTACATTTTTGTATCAAATGGGCTTCCCCGTGGGAATTTCTTATGAAGAATTAAACTTAACTGCACCTGAAGTCATTAAGGATGTTCATCGTCGATATGTGGAGGTAGGGGCACAGGTATTGGAGTCAAATACCTTCTCTGCTAATTTTGATAAATTGTCTAAGTACGGACTAGAATCCAAGGTAGAAGAAATTAATCGCGCTGGTGTGAGAATCGCTAGGGATGCAGCCGGTCCTGACGGATATGTGCTTGGTGCTGTGGGTTCGATACGTGGAGGGAAGCGCACGAATGTATCTACGAAGAAGCTTAAACTATATTTTGAACAACAAATTACGGCACTTCTTGCAGAAGGCGTAGACGGTATCTTATTAGAATCATTCTACGATGTTGAAGAGTTGAGTATTGCGTTATCACGAGTACGTAAACTCAGTGATTTACCTGTCGTATGCCAATTTGCTGTCGAAGATGTGGCGCGAACACTAGATGGATATACGATGACTGAAGCATTACATATTTTACAGCAAGAAGGCGCTGATGTGATTGGCTTTAATTGCCGTACGGGTCCCAATGGGATGATGCGGGCTGTTGAAAGTCTTGGGAATCAATTAAGTGTACCGGTATCTGTATTCCCAAATGCCGGGGTAGCAGACTATGTGGATGGAGAAGTTCGATATACGGCAACGCCTGAGTATTTTGGGACCATGGCTTTGCGATTTGCCGATTTGGGTGTGAGAATTATTGGGGGATGCTGCGGAACAACACCTGAACATATTAAAGAGATATCCAAGGCACTCACGGGTTATGTACCTAGTCCTATTGATAAAAATATCGTGTTAACGATACCTACGCCACGTGTAGTACATGAACTTACGATTGATGATGCTGAAGATCGTGAGCCTACGATTGTTGATCTTGTTAAACAGCGGCATACGGTCATTGTTGAACTAGATCCTCCACGTGACTTAGATATTAAGAAATTTATGCTTGGGGCTGAATCGCTTAAGAAAGCGGGTTGTGATGCATTGACACTAGCGGATAACTCACTTGCAGTAACCCGAATGAGCAACATGGCCTTAGGTTATCTAATACAAGATCAGACAGGTATGCGTCCCTTGATTCATATCGCTTGTAGGGACCGTAATTTGATTGGTACGCAGTCTCATTTAATGGGATTTGATGCTCTTGGTATCGATCATGTTCTTGCGGTGACAGGAGACCCTGCCAAGTTTGGAGATTTGCCGGGGTCAAGTTCTGTATATGACCTAACTTCCTTTGAGATTATACGAATGATCAAACAACTTAATGATGGCATAGCTTTCTCTGGCAAACCATTGAAACAGAAAGCGAACTTTGTTGTGGGGGCCGCATTTAATCCTAATGTTAAACATCTTGATAAAGCTGTACAGCGTTTAGAAAAGAAGATTGCTGCTGGTGCAGACTATATCATGACGCAACCTGTGTATGATCCCAAATTAATCGGTGCTATCAAGGAAGCTACAGCGCATTTGGATACGCCAATCTTTCTTGGCATTATGCCGTTAGCTAGTGGTCGTAATGCTGAATATTTACACAATGAAGTTCCAGGTATTCAATTGTCTGAAGAAGTTCGTGCACGTATGGTTGGTCTTGAAGGGGAAGAAGGAAGAGCGATGGGTGTTACCATTGCAAAAGAATTGATTGATGAGGCGATGAAACACTTTAATGGAATCTACATTATGACGCCATTTATGTTTTATGGGATGAGTGTTGAATTGACGGAGTATGTCTGGAAGAGGTCAGGTCGCGAAGTAACCCCCTTGTTTCGTTCATAATTATCAATTACAATAGAATAATGGATGTGGTGCCGATGTCATTCAGTATGACCGGATACGGTCAATCTGCCCTGCAATATGGGGGGTATAAGGTTGAAATAGAGATCAAATCCGTAAATCATCGTTACTGCGAAGTTGTACTTAGGATGCCTCGGGAATGGACGTGCTTCGAGGATGTTCTGAGAAGAACGGTACAGCAGTACGTGAAGCGCGGACGGGTTGATATTTATATGAATAAAGAGGCGGAATTGGAACATGTGGCATTCGCCACATTAAATCATTCCGCCGTTAAGGCGTATATGCAAGCTGTTGATATCCTTCATGATCAATATGGTCTGGAAGGCAAGTTGACCGTAAGGGATATACTCTCCCTTCCTGATGTCCTGCACTCCCCTGATCATCAACCTAGCGCTGATGAAGCAGACATGGAGGCGTGGGGTGAAGTTCTACAGGAAGGACTTCGGAAGGCACTTGAGAATCTGAAGTCTATGCGTTTCAAGGAAGGGCTCCATTTAGCTCAGGATGTTGAACAGCGATTACATCGTTTGCAAGTTCTACATGATGAGATGGTGGCCCTTGCGCCACATGTGGTGGAGGAACATCGCATGAGGCTGAGACAAAGGCTTACGGAATTACAAGACTATTCACTTAGTCTGGATGACCATAAGTTATCAATGGAGATAGCTCTTTTTGCGGATCGGTCCAACATTGACGAAGAATTAATTCGAATGCAAAGTCATTTGAAACAATGTAAGGATTTATTTCTTTCGGGTGAGTCAATCGGGCGTAAATTGGATTTCCTCATTCAGGAAATGAATAGGGAAATCAATACAATTGGGTCGAAAGCTAACTATTTGCCACTGGTTAACCGTGTTGTTGAAATGAAAGCAGAACTAGAGAAAATTCGAGAACAAGCAGCTAACATTGAATAAGCATCATGCATTTCTGGGCAGCATTGTGTCAAATGTATAGGGGGAAGAACTGAGATATGGCAATCAAACTCATTAATATCGGCTTCGGGAACATCGTATCAGCTAACCGTATTATTTCAATCGTTAGCCCGGAATCTGCGCCCATTAAACGGATTATCCAGGAAGCGAGAGACCGGCATATGCTGATCGATGCAACCTACGGACGCCGGACGAGAGCTGTCATTATTACTGACAGTGATCATGTCATATTATCAGCGGTACAACCGGAGACGGTTGCTCATCGTCTATCCAGCAAAGATGATGATAATGACGAATAAGATGGAGAGTAATATGTCTAAAGGATTATTAATTGTATTATCCGGCCCGTCAGGGGTTGGTAAAGGAACTGTATGTAATGCGCTTCGAGGTAAGATGGATAATTTGGTATATTCGGTGTCTGCGACGACACGTGTTCCTCGCATTGGTGAAGAGAACGGTGTGAACTATTTCTTCAAGTCCCATGATGAATTCAAATATATGATGGAAAATGAACAACTTCTTGAATATGCTGAATATGTTGGTAACTACTATGGTACACCTCGTGATTTCGTAGAAGATACACTGCAAAGTGGAAAAGATATTATTCTAGAAATTGAAGTACAGGGTGCACTTAAGGTGAAAGAGAAGTTTCCAGAAGGCATATTTATTTTCTTGCTTCCACCATCATTGGATGAGTTGAAAGATCGTATTTGCGGTCGGGGCACGGAGACTCAGGCAACGATTGATCATAGACTCTCAGTTGCGGTTGATGAGATCGGTTTAGTAGGGCATTATGATTATGCTGTGGTAAACGATCAGATTGATCAGGCATGCAAGCGAATAGAATCTATTGTTATTGCCGAACATTGTAAGGTTAGAGGTTAGTAGTAGTTCACAAATGACTACTATTAGTGAACTTCATAATAAAAGAAGAGGTGTCCTATCATGTTATATCCTTCCATTGATGAAATGATGAACAAAGTTGACAGTAAGTATTCGTTGGTTGTAGCTTCTTCCCGTCGTGCAAGACAATTGCGCGAAGGCGGAAAAACAACGCTTAAAGAAGCTAAATCTCATAAGAACGTTGGTATTGCACTTGAAGAAATATATGCTGATCTAATTGTTATTGAACCAGGTACTGGGGAAGAGAACAACAAGTAATTTTGTTTAAGAAGCATAATGATCTAGCGTTTCTGTAATATCCGTATGACGTTTTGTTACCCAACAACCGTAAGGTTGTTGTTTTTTTTCAAAATATAAGGTGAAGTTACACTTGGTACTCTATTTCTTATATTTCCGCGAAGACGGATACCTTCCTTGAAAGAGGTAGCATTGCCGTTGTTTGCTTGAAGAAACGGATGTCTTCCTACAAAAAAAGGAAGGCACAACCGTTTCTTCTTATGTATTCTAGATGAAAGGTGGGAGTATACATGTTGAACGGTAAAAAAATAGTGCTTGGTGTTAGCGGTGGAATTGCAGCCTACAAAGCGGCAACGCTGTGCAGTAGACTTGTGCAAAAGGGTGCAGATGTCCACGTCATCATGACTTCTTCAGCACAACAATTTATTACGGAACTCACATTGCAGTCACTATCTAAAAATCCGGTGTACAGTGATACTTTTGACGAGCGTGAACCTTCGGTCGTTTCCCATATTAACTTGGCAGATCTAGCAGATCTGGTAATTATTGCGCCTGCGACTGCCAACATGATTGCCAAAATGGCGCATGGACTTGCTGATGATATGTTGTCAACGACGTTGTTAGCCACGACAGCACCAATTATGGTGGCACCTGCTATGAATGTGCATATGTATCAGCATCCTGCTGTCATAGAGAATATGAGGATACTTGAGTCGCGTGGTGTATCTTTTATAGAGCCTGGGGAAGGCTTATTGGCCTGTGGTTATGTTGGAAAAGGGCGTATGGAAGAACCGGAGAGTATTGTACAAGTAGTTGAGCAGTATTTTGCTGAAGTCGTTCAAGACAAGCCTAGGCTATTAGAAGGCAAAAAGATCATCGTTACCGCGGGTGGGACAATCGAGCGAATCGATCCGGTTCGTTACATTACGAATGATTCATCGGGTAAAATGGGAATTGCGATTGCTAAGGTAGCTCGTGATATGGGAGCAGAAGTAACACTCGTGGCAGGACATATTGATGTTACGCCTCCGAAAGGTATTCATGTGATTCCTGTTCAGTCTGCTCAAAATATGTATGATGCTATTATGGAATTGTGGGAAGACACGGATGTTCTCATTAAAGCTGCTGCCGTAGCCGATTACCGTCCTCGGAATGCCGTAGATCAGAAGATGAAGAAGTCCGGTGATACCATGACACTTGAATTGGTGAAGACTGTAGATATTTTGGAGCAACTTGGTCAAATGAAGAAGTCTCAGTTCCTGATAGGTTTTGCAGCGGAAACCAATGATGTAGAGACGTACACACGCGAGAAGCTAGTTCGTAAAAACTGTGATTTAATGGTTGCTAATGATGTGTCAACGGAAGGTGCGGGATTCCGCTCAGATACGAATATTGTGCAAATTCACGATAAGAATGGTCTGGTAGAACAATTGCCTATGCTCTCTAAAGAGGAAGTTGCTTACCGTTTACTTACCATTATGGCAGAACGATTATGTGGTGTTCACTCTTGATGCAAATAGCTAAAGTCATCGTCGATGTTCCTGCTAGGGGAACCGATCGTCCGTTCGACTATCTGATTCCGGAGTCGATGAAAGATTGGGTAGAAGTTGGAAGCCGGGTAGGCGTACCTTTTGGACATCGAACCGTTCAAGGATTTGTAATTTCGCTAGATCCACAGTCACAGACGGAAACCTTCAAAATGAAGCCGATTCAAGAAGTGCTAGATATTATTCCGCCGCTCTCCCCGGAACTGATAGAGTTAGCTCAATGGATGAGTCGCGAGTATGCTTGCCGTTTCATTACAGCGCTACAGGTGATGATTCCTACTGCTCTGAAGGGAAAAGCAGAACGTCATATTTCTATCAATCATTCAGATGTACCTGAACATGAGATTAATGAATATCGTGATACGCTCTTTGCGGAAGTGTCATCTGTGAATAAAGAAGAACAGGACATTATTGCGTTCATTGATCAAAAGGGTAGCGTGACGACACAACAACTCAGTAGGGCTTTTCCAGAATGCGCAGTGGCTTTGAAATCCTTGTTAAAGCGAGGGGTTCTGCAAGAGAATCAGTCGATTAAGGACAAGATGCAGAAAAAAACGCTCAAGGGCGTTAATTTAGCAATCAGTAGCGAGGATGCTCAAGAAATTATTGATCAATTCCCAGCCAAAGCTATTCGCCAGAAGGAAGTACTTCAATTTATTGTGGACTCGAAGGACTTTCTCCCAGTTGCTATGAAAACAATCATGTCTGCTCTTCAGGTATCTTCAGGAACGGTGAAGAGTCTAGCTGATAAAGGGTATGTAACGCTTGATGATTATGAAGTGTTGCGAGACCCCTATAAGGGTAGGCATTTCAAACCGACAACGCCACTGACTCTGAACGAAGAACAACGACGCGCTTATGATCAAATCATGTATCCATTGAATTCTTATAAGCATGGTGTGTTTCTTCTTCATGGGGTGACTGGTAGTGGTAAGACTGAAGTCTATTTGCAAAGCATACAACGTTGTTTGGAACAAGACAGACAGGCTATTGTTCTCGTACCTGAGATTTCATTGACACCACAAATGGTGGAACGTTTCAAAGGACGCTTCGGTGATTTGGTTGCTGTTATGCACAGCCGATTATCCGCTGGAGAACGGTATGATGAATGGCGTAAAATCCGTGAAGGTAAGGCTTCGGTTGTGGTAGGAGCTAGGTCTGCGGTGTTTGCTCCTTTTACAAATTTGGGGTTAATCATCATGGATGAAGAACATGAATCCTCTTACAAGCAAGAAGAGAGTCCGAAATATCATGCCAGAAATGTTGCCGTACGTCGTGCGCAAGGCTCTGGGGCTGTGGTGATTCTAGGTTCTGCAACACCTTCTTTGGAGACTTATCATGCTGCTAAATCTCAATCGAATCCGGACTTCTCACCTTGGTTACTTGAAATGCCAACACGTGCATTGGGAAATAAATTACCTGATGTTGAAATTGTTGATATGCGTGAGGAATTGCGTGAAGGCAATCGGTCGATGTTTAGTCGATCTTTGCATGCTGCTATCGTTTCACGATTAGAGAAGAAAGAACAGATGGTACTGTTACTAAATCGCCGTGGATATTCCACTTTTGTGATGTGCCGTGGTTGTGGGTATGTAGCTGGATGTTCAGAATGTGATATTTCACTTACGTTTCATCAGAAGTCGAATAATTTACGTTGCCATTACTGTGGTTATGCGGAACCCGTTCCTCAAGTGTGCCCAGAGTGTGGTAGCGAGCATATTCGGTATTTCGGTACAGGTACTCAGCGTGTGGAAGAAGAGTTAGCGAAGTTGTTTCCCGGTATTCGTGTCATTCGGATGGATGTGGATACGACAACAGAGAAGGGTTCCCATGAAAAGTTACTGAAGCAGTTCGGCGATAGACAAGCGGATGTACTTCTAGGAACTCAAATGGTGGCTAAGGGCTTGGATTTCCCGGATGTTACACTCGTAGGTGTTATTACCGCAGATTCTGCATTAAATTTACCTGATTTCCGTGCTGCTGAGAAAACATTTCAACTGTTAACTCAGGTTGCTGGTCGTGCAGGACGACACCATTTACCGGGCGAGGTACTCATTCAGTCCTATACACCTGAGCACTATTCTATTATACATGCGAGTGGTCACGATTATAGCTCATTTGTAAGAGAAGAGTTCGATCATCGCCGTGTACTTCATTATCCACCCTATTGTCGATTGATTCTTGTGACGATGTCACATGAACAACTGCCGCTACTGTTGAGGATGGCTGAGAATATGGCTTCAACCTTACAAGGAAAGGCCAGACAACGTGGATGGTTCGGCAATCTCGATCGACTAACACCAGATGCACTAGATGTACTTGGACCGGTTGCTTCACCCATTCCTAGGATTAAAAATAGATACAGATTCCAATGTATGATAAAATGGCGTGGGAACATCGATGCGATCGGGCTTGTCTTAGATTCGGCGGCACAGATAGAAGATTCGCTTCACGATAAGAATTTTCAGATTAGCATAGATATTGATCCACAAATGCTAATGTGAGGAACATAAAGTAAGTATGAATCGTATGATTATACATGAGACTTTTGTTAAGGAAGGTGTTAAGACCAATGGCAATTCGAATTATTGTGTTAGAACCTGATGAAGTGCTTCATCAAATCGCTAAAGAGGTAATTAAAATTACACCGAATGTTCAGAAATTATTGAATGATATGGCTGATACGATGTACGACGCAGAAGGTGTAGGTCTTGCAGCCCCTCAAGTTGGTATTCTGAAACGTTTAATTGTAGTGGATGTAGGAGACGAGAATGGTCTGATCAAGATGATCAATCCTGAGTTGGTCTCATCCGAAGGAGAACAGTTCGGTCCTGAAGGATGTCTGAGTATTCCTGGAATCAATGGGGATGTTCGACGTGCAGAGACAGTGACAGTCAAAGGCCTTGACCAAGACGGTAAGGAAATAACGATTACAGGAAGCGGGCTACTAGCGCGTTGCTTCTTGCATGAGATTGATCACTTGAATGGTGTAATCTTTACTGATATTGCTGAGAAGGTGTACGAACAAATTCCAGAACGACTTGGAAAGGAATGACGGCTTCATGAATATCGTATTTATGGGTACACCTGCCTTTGCAGTTCCCAGCTTGCGAATGTTACTTGAAAATGGGTACAATGTTGTCGCAGTTGTGACTCAGCCCGATCGTCCACAGGGACGTAAGCGGGTACTTACTCCGACGCCTGTGAAGGAAGTTGCTCTTGAATACGGATTGCCTGTACTACAGCCACAGCGTATGCGTAGTCCTGAAGCAGTTGCTGAACTCGCAGCTTATAAGCCTGATTTAATTGTAACTGCTGCTTATGGGCAGATCTTGCCCAAAGCAGTATTAGACCTTCCTTTCCGTGGATGTGTTAATATCCACGGTTCTCTGTTGCCCAAGTACAGAGGTGGAGCACCTATACAGCGCTCCATTATAAATGGAGAGACAGTAACGGGTATTACTCTTATGTATATGGCTGAAGGGTTAGATACAGGAGATATGATAGCGCAGGTAGAAATCGCTATTGAGGAAGAAGATACTTCAGGGACGATATTTGAGAAGCTTAGTGAAGTAGGAGCAACATTACTTCAAAGACAACTACCTCATCTTCTCGAAGGAGAAGTGACTAGAATTCCACAGAATGATGACGAAGCAACCTATTCGCCTAACCTTAAGCGTGAAGATGAGCAAATCGATTGGAATCGTAGCGCTCGTGATATATATAATCAGGTTCGAGGATTAGTTCCATTCTCAGGTGCTTTCACAATGTGGGAAGATGAAGTTTTCAAAATATGGGCGGCTACGCCATCTCCAGAAACCTCATCTCATGATTCAATTCTGGCTGGTACCGTTCTTCAGTTAAATGAACGTGGAATAGAAGTGAAGACAGGCGACGGTTCTATTTGGCTTACTAAAGTGCAGCCAAGTGGAAAAAAAGTGCTGGAAGTCGATGCATTCATTCGAGGAACTAGTATGGTTGAAGGAACGGTGCTATCATGAGTAACGATCGTAAGCCGGCCAAAGGGCATAAACTCACAGCTCGTGAGTTGGCGATGGATGTACTGACTCGGGTGGAACAAGAAGGAGCTTATAGCAATCTGCAGTTGAATGCAGGACTACAGAGAGCTTCGCTTATTCGAGAAGACGCTGCATTAGCAACGGAATTAGTATATGGTACAATCGCTCGTCTGAATACGCTCGATTATTTCTTGAGACCTTTTGTTAGTAAAGGGATGGACAAGCTTCAGCCTTGGGTACGAAGTCTATTGCGTATGAGCTTATACCAATTGATGTACTTGGACCGCATCCCACCTCACGCTGTCGTGAATGAAGCGGTTAATATCGCTAAGAGTAGAGGACATCAAGGGATCTCAGGTATGGTCAATGGTGTGTTGCGAAGTGTAATTCGCGGTAAGGATGATTTAATCTTGCCAGAAGGACTTACCCCCCTTGAAAGAATTTCGTTAGAACAGTCGCATCCAAGGTGGTTGGTGAAGCGCTGGATCAAGCAATACGGGGAACAAACAGCAGAGGCTATCTGCGCTTCGAACAATGAACCACCTTCTATTAGTGTGCGTGTTAACACAACGATGATCAGTCGCGAGAAGTTACTTCAAGACATGATAGATCAAGGTATGGAAGTAATTCCGTCTCCCCTAACGTCAGTTGGTATTCTCGTTAGAAGTGGTGGGAATATGGCTTTAACAGACTGGTATCGTGATGGGTTCTTATCCGTTCAAGATGAAAGTTCCATGCTCGTTGGTGAAGCGGTCGGATCGAAGCCTGGTATGCGAATATTAGACTGTTGTGCTGCACCAGGTGGTAAGTCAGTGCATATCGCTGAATTAATGAAAGATGATGGTGTGGTCATTGCTAACGATCAATATCCGCATAAAGAGAAACTTATTCGGGAACAGGCGGAACGTTTGGGTCTTGATTCTATTCAAACGACCGTGGGGGATGCATTGAATTTGGGAGATAAATATGCTGAAGCATCCTTCGACCGCATTTTGTTGGACGCTCCTTGCTCAGGACTTGGCGTGATACGTCGGAAGCCTGATCTGAAATGGACCAAAACGCCCGCAGATATTGAAGAGATCGCGAGCTTACAATATGAAATGTTAGAGAAGATCTCACCATTGTTAAAAGTGGGAGGCATTCTGGTGTATAGCACATGCACGATCGAACCACAGGAGAATGAAGAGATGATCAGTCGTTTCTTGGATAATCATCCGGAATTCGGGCTTCCTGTTGACGAGCCATCATCTTGGTCTGAATTACACAAAATGACTGGATCTCAGGGTCAAGGCATACAAATATTACCTCAACACTTTAGAAGTGACGGGTTTTTCATTGCACGGATGCAACGAATTTCTTAGTATTTGATGGTTTTAGCTTTATTTAAACCCGCTAGCCCCAAGGTTTAGCGGGTTTTCTCTTTTAATGTTCCATTTATTTGTGTTAAAATAGGAAGAATGAGAAACGATATGTATATCAATATGTATATTGAATAAAAAAGCAGGTGGGATAAAAATGAAACCCTTTATATATGATTACAACTTAGACGATCTTCAAGAGTGGGCTAAAGAGAACAATGAACCAGCATTCCGCGCAGGGCAAATTTTTGATTGGGTGTATGTAAAGAGAGTTAGTAATTTTCAAGACATGAGTAACTTATCCAAAGAGTTACGCCAAAAGTTGGAGGATCAATTCCAATTCGTAACCCTTTCTGAAATAACAAAGTTCGAGTCCAAGGATGGAACCGTTAAATTCTTATTCGGACTACATGATGATCATGCGATTGAGACCGTTGTTATGAAACATAATTACGGTAACAGTGTTTGCGTAACGACTCAAGTGGGTTGCCGAGTGGGTTGTACCTTCTGTGCTTCTACTTTAGGTGGGTTGAAGCGGGATTTGACTGCTGGTGAGATCGTGGCTCAAGTCGTCCAAGCTCAAAAAATATTAGATGCTAAAAATGAGCGTGTCAGTAGTATTGTTATTATGGGTACTGGAGAACCATTTGAGAATTATGATGCTACAATGAAATTTCTACGGATTATGATTCATGAGAAAGGTCTAAATATTGGTCAACGGCACATTACCGTTTCAACAAGCGGGATTGTTCCGAACATATATAAATTTGCTGATGAGAATACACAAATTAATCTTGCGATTTCTATTCATGCACCAAATGATAAGTTGCGCTCGAAGCTAATGCCAGTTAATCGACGTTTTCCATTTGATGACGTGATGGAGTCTTTAAGATATTATCAAGCTAAGACAGGTCGTAGAATATCTTTTGAGTATGCCTTAATTGGAGGCGTCAATGATCAGCCTGAGCATGCTCAGGAGCTTGCAGGTGTTCTCAAAGATATGTTGTGTCATGTGAATCTAATTCCAGTCAACCATGTACCTGAGCGTAAATATGTACGAACTTCACGTAGTGATATTTTTCAATTTCAACGTATTCTTGCAGAAAATGGAGTGAATGTAACCATTCGGCGGGAACAGGGCCACGATATCGCGGCCGCCTGTGGACAGCTACGGGCCAAGCATATGGAGTTGAGGTGAGATAACTTTGATCAATCATATTCATGTTAGCCATATCGGACGCGTGCGTTCGGTAAATGAGGATTCTGTGAGGGTATGTTATACAGATTCAGGGTATACGCTTGGAATTGTTGCGGATGGCATGGGTGGACATCAAGCGGGGGACAAGGCAAGCCAACTTGCAGTGGATACAATATTTACTGATTTATCTGCTCTTGAGAAGGGCATGTCCTCCGAAGGCTTACGTGCAGCACTTAGCGATGCAATTTTACATGCAAATGATATTATACATCGAGAAGCTGCGAACAACGAAGATTATCGCAATATGGGAACAACGGTTGTTGCTTTGTTATTGGATGGATGTTCGGGATGGATTGGACATATTGGAGATAGTCGTGCTTACAAAGTGAGTGGAAGTAAAGCTATTCAACTGACGGAAGATCATACACTTGTTAATGAACTATACAAAAGTGGACAGATCACCCAGGCCGAATTAGAAACTCATCCAAGACGAAATGTGCTTACTAGAGCATTGGGGACAGATCCAGAAGTTACTGTCGATTTCGATCCGGTTACACTTGCACAGGGGGAAGTATTGCTTCTATGTAGTGATGGTCTTAGCAATAGAGTGAGTTGTCAACACTTAGGACAAATCGCTGGGATACAAGAAATAACGCTTGGGGAACGAGCAGATCGTCTATTGCAACTAGCACTTCTAGCAGGAGGCGAGGATAATATCACTGTCGCCCTGTTTGAACTTGATGATGAAGTTCTAGTGGCAAGTATAAAGGAGTGGGATTCATGATCGGACACGAATTGGGTGGTCGTTATGAGATTATAGAGCGAATCGGCGGGGGTGGGATGGCACTCGTATACAAAGCCCATGATATTCTGCTGGGTCGGAACGTGGCCATTAAAGTATTACGCCAACAGTTCGTGCATGATGAAGAGTTTATTCGGCGTTTCCGTCGGGAGGCACAATCTGCCGCCTCTCTTTCACATCCAAACGTTGTGAGTATTTACGATGTAGGGCAAGAAGATGAAATTCATTATATCGTTATGGAATATATTGAAGGATATAATTTGAACGAGATTATAAAAGAGCGGGCACCCTTGCAGGTGGAAGAATCTGTAAGGATTGCATCGCAAATTTGTGATGCGCTCGATCATGCACATCAGAATCAAATCATTCATAGGGACATCAAGCCTCATAATATTCTTATCGGTCGGAATGGTCGCGTGAAGGTAACTGATTTTGGAATCGCTCGTGCGGTAACATCGACAACGATTACTCAGACAGGCTCTGTTATCGGATCCGTTCATTACTTTTCCCCTGAACATGCAAAAGGGGTGAATACAGGTGAGAAGTCAGACCTGTATTCTTTGGGGATTGTATTATATCAAATGCTGACTGCAACATTACCCTTCTTGGGGGAAAGTCCGATTAGTGTTGCCTTGAAACATTTGCAAGAGGATTTCGATGATCCTCGGGATTCGAATCCACTTATTCCACAAAGTGTAGAGAATGTTATTCTTAGATCGATGCGTAAGAATCCTCAGGAACGATATCAATCTGCCAAAGAGATGTTAAAGGATTTGGAGACTTGTTTACTTCCTGAGAGGCGCAATGAGCCTAGAATACAGTTCTCTGAAGTGGACGTGGATCAGACCCGCGCTATGCCTGCGATTAAGCCAGTATCAAGGGGGGCTGTTTCTAACAAACGAAACAAGTCGACTCTATTTGATGAGGATGATGAAGGCGAGAAGCCTGTAAATAGTGGACAAAAGAAGAAGTGGGTTAGGCCTACACTTTGGATTTCATTAACTTTATTTATATTGATAAGTATGGTCGGTGTGATCTGGTATGTAAAAACAATACTAGTTGTTCCTGATGTAACCATTACGAATGTTGTTAATGTGCAAGAAGAAAAGGCTATTGCTGAATTAAAAGCACTTGGGCTTGTCATTGAGGATCCTATAATACGCAAGTATAAAGAAGGTTTTGACGAAGGTATGGTGTATGAACAGAGTAAGAAGGAGGGAACTGTGGTTAAGGAAGGTTCCTCCATTCGGCTTTCTGTAAGCATTGCGAAACCTTTGGTTCCTATGCCTTCTCTTAAGGACAAAACCTTTGAGGATGCATCAAAAATACTGACTGACCTTGGGATTAAAGGAACGAACATTACCGAAAAATCTGAGTTCAGCGATCAACCTTCTGGCACGGTTATAGGACAAGATCCAGAAGCTAATACCCCAATTGATGATATGGATACAGCTCAAATAGTTCTAACGGTCAGTCAGGGTGAGGAAACCATTAAAATGCCGGATTTGGTAGGAAAGTCACAGAAACAAGCCGAAAGTATACTTAAGGAAGCCGGCTTATTGCTAGGTCTTGTCGAGGAGTCCTCGGATTTCAAGGTGGAAAAAGGAAAAGTAATGAAGCAGTGGCCTTTTGATGCCAACCTACCTATTTCTGTGGGCGATAAAGTAGATATTACTGTGAGTACAGGGTATCCAAAAGATGCATTGAATTATACGTTTAATGTGCCTGTCGCACCCGCTGAAGAGGGCAAAAAGAGCAAAATCCGTATTGAATATTCTGATGCGCGATATGAAGATAGTGAAAAGAAGGATTGGGGTACAAGAACCATTAATACAACGCAAGTACTCTCTATTGATTTAGTACTAGGTCCTGAAAAGGATGCTGTTGTATACCTCTATCGTGATGGAGAATTATTTGATACGCATCATATCTCTTATAGAGATGTTAAGAATGGTTCCGTTCCAGAGGTAGTTCTTCCTCAGATAGATCCAGTCTTGCCAACGGATGTACCAGATGTGCTGCCGGATCCAAATGAGAATCCTGACAATCCTGACAATCCAGAAGATGTGGATACAACGGCCTTGAATACTTCTGGTAAAGATAAAGCTAACA
This sequence comes from Paenibacillus antarcticus, assembly GCF_001637225.1. Taxonomy (GTDB): domain Bacteria; phylum Bacillota; class Bacilli; order Paenibacillales; family Paenibacillaceae; genus Paenibacillus_AQ; species Paenibacillus_AQ antarcticus. Next base: position 137,989 of record NZ_LVJI01000015.1, on the reverse strand, counting down.
AACATAAACAGGATAATTCTAATAAGGGTAATAACGGAAAAAACGCTAATAACGGTAATAGTAAAGGGATGGTAGTGACTTCTGCTAAACCCTGATATTTCGTGTAACCATCCATAGTTCTTTGGAAAGTGAGGCCATTCATGTATGCCAGATGGTGTAATCGTAAAAGCGCTGAGCGGATATTATTACGTTAAGCCGATTGAAAATGGCAAGGCGGTAACTACGGAAGGGCAACCAGCGATTCAATGTAGAGCTCGTGGCGTATTTAGAAATAGAGGAATATCTCCTTTGGTAGGAGATCATGTCGTGTATTCCTTATCGGATCATAATGAAGGTACTGTGAATGAAATCATGCCACGCCATTCTGAATTGATTCGGCCCCCGATTGCCAACGTTCAGTTTGCAGTGTTGTTATTTTCTCTACGTGAGCCGGATTTGAATTTACCACTTTTGGATAAGTTCCTAGTGCATATCGAGAACTCTGGACTCGATACGTTGATTTGTCTGACGAAGCAGGACTTGCTAGAGGGTGAAGAGATTGCTAAGAATGATCCTATTACGTATGTACAAGAACTCTACGAACGAATTGGATACGAGGTTATTGTGACGAGTACCCTTACGGGGAGGGGCCAAGAGCAATTGCGCGAACGTCTTGCTGGTCACATTTGCGTATTCTCTGGACAATCAGGCGTGGGTAAATCATCTCTTCTGAATGCATTAATGCCAAGTCTTAACCTAGAGACGAATGAGATTAGCATGAAGCTAGGAAGAGGTAAACATACAACCCGGCATGTTGAGCTCATAGAATTGGATAATGGCGCATTTGTTGCAGATACGCCTGGGTTTAGTCAACTAGACTTCTTGGAGATGGAAGTGGGTGACTTATCCGCTTGTTTCAGGGAGTTCGAGCCTTACGCTGCAGAGTGTAAGTTCAGGGGATGTAGTCATTTACATGAGCCAGGGTGTAAGGTGATTGAGGCTAAGGATAAAGGTGAAATTGCACAGATACGCTATGATAATTATGTTCATTTCTATGCAGAGATGAAAGATAAAAAGCGGAGGTATTGACAGAAATGATCAAAATTGCGCCATCCATATTGTCTGCAGATTTTGCTAAGTTAGGAATGGAGATTGCCGAAGTTGAAGCAGGTGGGGCAGATTGGATCCACGTTGATGTGATGGACGGGCATTTTGTCCCTAACATTACGTTAGGTCCTCCCATTGTTAGTGCCATTCAGCACTATACTACGCTTCCACTTGATGTACATCTAATGATCGAACAACCTGAACGTTATATTGCCGATTTCGTGAAGGCGGGTGCGAAGGTCATTACTGTACATGCCGAAGCTTGTACACATTTGCACCGGGTTGTGCATATGATAAAGGAAATGGGCGTTCTCGCAGGGGTTGCTATTAATCCTGGGACTCCCGTGTCTGTCTTAGAGGAAGTATTACCAGATCTTGATTTGGTCCTGATCATGACGGTGAATCCTGGGTTTGGAGGACAGTCATTCATCCCTCGTACACTTCACAAAATACGTGAGGTACGTCAATCTCTAAATGAAGCTTCATTATTTGATGTTTATATACAGGTTGATGGTGGAGTTACCGTAGATACAGCTCCATTGGTTGTAGAAGCAGGTGCAGATGTATTGGTTGCTGGTAGTGCTGTGTATGGCCAAAGCAACAGAGCCCTAGCGATTTCTCAGATTAGAGCTAGCATCGAAGGGAAGTAAGAGTAATTTCACCTTTGTCCATTATGACTATGAGTCATAGGGTACGCTGTCCTCGCATAAATATGGTTACATGAGCAGAATTCTCATGTAGCCTTTTTTGTTGTCAGTCACAGTGAAGGCTCAGTGGATCAATATCGGAAGGCATGAGAATGATGGGGAGGGTGAGACATGAAATTTTACACATTCAAGTTACCAAGGTTTTTGGGAGGGTTTGTCAAAGCCATTCTTAACACATTTCACAAGAATTGACCGCTATCGTTCTCTGGCATGCCGTCCAATGAAAAAAAACCTCGGACCGCGGCTTAGGATAGAATCAAAATACACACGGTCTGAGGAATGAAAAAAGCACCTGATGAAAACAAGGTGCTTTTTGCTTATATGCTGTTGTAGATATTAGGCGCGAGTGACTTTACCTGACTTCAAAGCACGAGTACTAACGTAGACGCGTTTTAGTTTACCATCCACCAAAATACGAACTTTTTGAACGTTAACGCCCCAAGTACGACGATTGCGGTTGTTGGCGTGAGATACATGGTTACCAGTGCCTGGTTTTTTACCTGTTATATAACATTTGCGAGACATAGATTACACCTCCTTGTTCCAATACACCTGCATAAAACAATACTTATATATTCTATCACAGCAAAAAATGCTTAGTCAACCATCCTAAAAACATTTATTTCTTTTGGTTCTTATAGTACAATATTATATAGTCTATATTAAACGTATAGATACGAGTGAATTATGCTGGTGTGATAGGGTTTTCACTTGATTTGACAACATAGACCCGAGGGGGTTCACACTTCGAAAAAAATTTGTTGATCTTTGATTGATGAATGAAAGAACGTAAATTCGATTGTGATGTAGTATTATAAAATAAAATATAAATAAAGATGCCAGTTGTTGGTGTATTAAGATAGGAAGGGGATCTCTCACTTGATTATGCGTACTTTGAATGGAATAGATTTTGCCGCGATGGTCTTGCTCGGAGCGGAACAATTACAGCAACATGCAGAGCATGTCAATACCCTTAACGTATTTCCGGTACCAGATGGAGATACGGGAACAAACATGAATTTGACGATGACTGCAGGTGTGATTGAGTTAAAGAAGAATAATTCTGAATCTATAGGACATATTTCGGGTGTATTGTCTAAAGGACTCCTCATGGGAGCTCGAGGTAATTCAGGCGTTATTCTATCTCAGTTGTTCCGTGGGTTTGGACGTTATGCAGCACCATATCAAGAACTGAACACGCAACAATTCGCTGCAGCCTTACAGGTAGGCGTTGAGACGGCATATAAGGCCGTAGTTAAGCCTGTGGAGGGTACAATCCTCACGGTAGCCAAGGAATCGGCTAAGCATGCTGTACACTTCGCCAGACGGACTACTGATATCATAGAGTTGATGGAACAAGTACTTATGCAAGCGAAAGAAACACTATCCCAGACGCCAGAACTATTGCCAATTCTTAAGCAGGTAGGCGTGGTAGATTCGGGTGGACAGGGTCTGGTTTACATTTATGAAGGATTTCTACAACATTTAAAGTATGGAACTGGTCTGAAATCAGTGGAGCAATTGTCTTCAAGAAAAGCTCCAGATGTCAACCAAGCACCGATTCAGGTAGCTAAACGAGGCTTGGATATTCCTATGAGTGCGCAATCTCGATTAGAGACGGAAGATATTGAGTTTCTATATGATATGGAATTCTTCATTAACCGTCAGCTTGGGGAGGCACAAGGAGTTCTATTTGATGAAGAGCAATTCCGAAAGTTGTTGTCAATAAATGGAGACTCTATCATCGTTATTCCTGATGACGAAATTATTAAAGTTCATGTGCATTCTAAGACTCCGGGTGAAGTTCTGAATCTGGCTTTGAAATATGGAGAAATAACGCAAATTCATATCCTGAATATGCGTGAACAGCATCGTGATTTACTTTCATCAGGTGTAGATGTTTCTCCGATGGCGGAAATATTTGCTGATATTCCTATGAATGCGGAAGTTCCAACACCAGCATCAGCTGAACCTCCTGCTGATGAAATAGCGCCTTATGGATTTATTGCGGTGTCTTCTGGACAAGGTATCTCCGATATTTTCACAAGCTTGGGTGTAGATGCTATTCTTTCTGGTGGACAAACCATGAACTCAAGCACTGAGGATTTTGTGAATGCGATTTCAGCGATCTCTGCGCAACATATTTATATTCTACCGAATAATTCCAACATTGTACTGGCTGCGCAGCAAGCTCGGGAATTATTGGAGGGAGAACGCAGTGTAACGGTTATTCCAAGTAAGAGTATACCTCAAGGAATGGCTGCGGCTTTTGCCTTTTTAGAAGAAGAAAGTACAGATGTGAATACCGAGAATATGTTAGCAGCTATTGCACATGTGAAGTCGGGTCAGGTTACTCATGCGATTAGAGATACGGTCATTGATGAGTTAGAGATTAAGGCAGGACAATATATTGGTATTCAGAATTCAAAAATTATAACGGCTAACGCAACGTTACTCGACACCTGCCAAAGCTTGCTTTCCCAAATGCTGGTGAATAATGACGAGATTGTGACTGTGCTTACAGGTGAAGAGGCTGATCCTGAAATGACAGCACAATTGAGTGCTTGGTTAGAAGAGAAGTATCCTAAAGCTGAAGTAGAGATTCATGAGGGCGGACAGCCTATTTATTATTATCTATTCTCAGTAGAGTCTTAAATATTCGTAATGTTACATGTAAGAGGGGGGATTTCTTTGACACATACCGTTATTGTCACGGATAGCACATCTGATATTCCAGAAGAGTTAGCGAAGAGTCATGGTATTTACGTTGTTCCACTTCGTTTGCAGTTTGGAGACGAGTCGTTTCTAGACGGAGTGGAGATTTCGGCCAAAGAATTTTATGAACGGTTAGGTCAGGCTGAGCAGTTGCCAACAACATCTCAGCCTTCTCCTGCGGATTATGTACGGGTGTACGAGCAAATTCAACAAGAACATCCAGATGCATCTATTCTTTCTATTCATATTTCTTCTGCATTAAGCGGTACCTATCAATCTGCTCTTATCGCTAAATCTATGATGAATGAGAATGTGGATCTTACTGTTGTAGATTCCCTATCGGCTTCTTATGGTTTTGGTTTACTGGTTGTACATGCTGCACGTCTTGCTCATCAAGGCATAGCGGTAGATGATATTGTTGTAGCCGTGGAACAAATGCGTAAGAGTCGTAAGCTTTATTTCCTTGTAGATACGTTAGAATATTTGCAAAAGGGAGGAAGAATCGGTAAAGCTGCAGCTTTGTTTGGCACGTTACTTAACATTAAGCCGATTCTCTCTATTGACCAAGAAGGCATTATATATCCCGTTGAGAAGGTAAGGGGCCGTAAAAAGGCTATAGCACGAATGATCGAACTATTTCAACAAGACTTAGGTAATATTGAAACAATAAATGTGGCGGTGGGGCATACAGCCAATCCTGCTTCGGCAGAGTCTTTCTTGGAAGAACTCTCAGCTCATTACAAGTTGGAAGAAGTCGTGCTAACGAACGTGGGTTCTGTCGTAGGAAGTCATGTGGGAACAGGGACTATTGCTGTATTTATATGGCCCGCTTAAATGAGGTGTAGATGATGAATATGAGTCTTCAGTTGAATGGAATTTCAGTTAAACAGGTTCGTGGCGTGAGTTCTCTTAAAGAAGGAGAGCTTCACGCTTTTGGTATTTTTACGGTCAAAGATTTACTGGAGTATTATCCCTATCGTTATGAGGACTACCGTCTTCGTTCTTTAAGTGAAGTGAAGAGCGGAGATAAGATCACCATACAAGCTAAGGTGGTAGGGATACCTGTCATGCAGCGATATGGAAGTAAGTCACGCTTAAGCTGTAAGATGATAGCTGAAGAGCGTATGTTTACAGCGACATGGTTCAACCGTACATTTCTACGTGATCAATTAACAGCAGGTCGTGAGATTATATTGAATGGTAAGTGGGAACAACAGCGGATGCAGCTGACTGTGTCAGATTCGGAGTTCCCAGATCAAGGCGTGAAGCGAGGCGGTACACTACAACCGGTCTATTCTATAGGGGCTAAAATCACGCAGACGTGGATCCGTAAAATTATAGCGCAGGCGCTACAGCAATATGGCGACTTGATTCCAGAGATACTCCCACAGGACATCTTGCAAAAGTATAAAATGTTGCCGCGTAAGCAGGCTATTTCTATTATTCATCTTCCGGAGGATACCAAGGAAGGGCAGCGAGGCAGACAGCGGATGGTGTATGAGGAGTTGTTCCTGTTCCAGTTGAAGATGCAGGCTTACCGAGCGGTGACCAGAGGGCGAATGGATGGCGTAGTACATACTGTGGAGAACGCTGTGGTACGCGAATTTGTAAGAAGTCTTCCTTTTGAACTAACCGATGCTCAGAAGAAAGTGGAACTCGAAATCTTGCGTGATATGCGAGCAACGTATTGTATGAATCGATTGCTTCAAGGTGATGTTGGATCAGGTAAAACCATTATCGCAGCTATTGCGCTTTATGCTTCGGTGCGTTCAGGATTCCAAGGCGCATTGATGGTACCTACCGAGATATTGGCGGAGCAACATTTGCGATCACTTGTCCGTTTGTTCGAACCTTTTGGAATCTCAGTTGGACTACTAACAGGTAGTGTGACGGGACGTAAACGTAAGGAACTTCTGGCATCATTACAAATGGGAATGATCGATGTCGTCGTAGGGACACATGCTTTGATTCAAGATGAGGTATTCTTCCGAAATCTTGGATTGGTCGTCACAGACGAGCAACATCGCTTCGGAGTGAATCAACGTAGCGTGTTACGTCGTAAAGGCTATAACCCAGATGTATTGACGATGACAGCGACACCGATCCCTCGTACGCTAGCGATTACAGCATTTGGTGATATGGATGTCTCTACAATTACGGAGCGCCCTAAGGGTCGTATACCGATTACTACGTACTGGGTGAAGCATAGTCTGATGGACCGGGTGCTTGGCTTTATCTCTAAAGAAGTAGATCAAGGTCGGCAGACGTATCTGATCTGTCCGTTAATTGAGGAATCAGAGAAGATCGACGTGCAGAATGTGATTGATCTTCATGTTCAAATGCAACAAGCCTTTCCCTCCTATCGTGTGGGCATACTACATGGTCGAATGACACCGGCGGAGAAAGAAGAAATCATGCAGGCTTTTAATAATAATGAAGTGCAATTGCTTGTATCAACTACGGTCGTAGAAGTTGGGGTTGATGTACCTAATGCTACGCTTATGATCATTATGGATGCTGATCGGTTCGGACTCTCTCAGTTGCATCAGCTACGCGGTCGTGTAGGACGCGGGAAGCATGCGTCATTCTGTATATTAATTGCTGATCCCAAGTCTGAGATTGGACAAGAACGAATGCAGGTTATGACGGAGACCGATGACGGATTCGAAGTGTCTCGCCGGGATCTTGATCTACGTGGGCCTGGAGATTTCTTCGGCACGAAACAAAGTGGATTACCCGAATTCAGACTCGCGGACATGGTGAGTGATTTCGCCGTGTTGGAACAGGCACGAGATGATGTGTCTGTATTAGTGGGCGATGCTTCCTTTTGGACATCCACCTCGTATGAGCCACTTCGGAATTACCTACAACAAGAAGAGGTTTTCCAAGAAAATCTGATGGATTAGGCACATTGGACAACCCTGTCGTCATATACTGGGAAAGGTTGAATTGACGGGAGGTGCCTATCTTTGGGTTATCAGCAGTATGGAATCAGCCCGCAGTTAGTAGAGCGGATTAAGCTTAAGATGAAGAATCCAGCATTGAAAGAGCGTGTCAAAGGGCTCCTGGATGGCATTACTAAACAGGATTTACAAAATGGTCCTAAGGTACAGCGATTAGTAAAGTCCATAGGAAGTGTATTGAACGAGAAGTTTACATCTGCTGAAGAAGAACAAATTGTCCGTTTTGTCTTAAGCCAGCGTATTGATCCTAATAATACCTTTCATCTGATTAAGCTATGGGGTATGTTTCGGTAGTTCATACTTAGAATGTAGAGCCCTCGGGGGGATGCCCCGGGGGTTATTTTGTGTGTGAATAACCCCTAGGCCAAGCAAATCTTCAGAATAAATTCAGAATCTCCCTCACTTTATCTGCAGATGTATTAGATAGCATAAGAAGTGTTCAATAAGGGAGGCAACATGATATGTTATTAAATATACAATCGAAAGTTCAAGAAAAAATTTTATTCATTTCCCGGTTTATACATTCGCCAGGACAAATCGGCAGTGTAACTCCGAGCTCCAGATATTTAGCCCGAAAAATGATTGATGCTGTCCCGTGGGACCAAGTACATGCCGTTGCTGAACTAGGTGCGGGTACAGGGGCAATCACGAAATATATCCAAGCAGCCGTCCGTGAAGGTGCTAAAGTTGTTCTTTTTGAAAAAGATCCCTATTTGCAAAAGAAATTGCAACATGAATTCCCCAAATTCACATGTTATACGGATGGATGTGAACTTCAATCTGTCTTGGAACAAGAAGATCTCGTTCAACTTGAATGTGTTATAAGTGGACTACCTTTTTATAACTTCCCCAAGCCCTTGAGAGACCGCTTAATCGAACAAATTCGATTATCACTTAATCCTGGTGGGCTCTTTGTTGCGTTTCAATATTCGTTACAGATGAAACAACAGCTAAGCGATAACTTTGAAATAAAGGAGATTCTGTTTGTACCTATGAACGTTCCACCAGCATTTATTTATGTCTGTCAGAAAGAAACCTCAGCGGATGAAAGGTGAAATGGCTGAATATAAAGCGTTGTTATGGTAGCCCTTTATTATTATCATGCTTATTACGTTATATGTGAAAAATAGCGAGTTTAGCTCTTTGTATCAGTTGCTTTTCCCCATCGTGAGACATGTCATTCCTTATCTCTCATAGGGTTAGGTAACATGAGCTATCGACGGTGTGTCTAGATTTCCTGCGCGATAGGATTGGTATGGACATTGTTATTTTTCATAGAGGGACGTTATTTAGGAGATCATGTACAAGAAGTGGGTCCTCTAATTTATGAATATAGCATCAGGATGCTGTTGCTCCGTACCCTAGTCATTATTATCGTTGTGATCGTTAAACTCATGCTATCTGCTATAAAAAATACGTGGAGGATACTGCCTATGATACGAATGAACATCTTAGTTGTGGATGATGATCCTGAAATTCGGGATGTCCTTCATATATATTTACGTAATGAAGGTTATCTCGTTGTGGAAGCTGAAGACGGTGTGCAGGCTCTGGAGATCCTGCAACATGAGAAGATCCATTTGATCATTCTGGATGTGATGATGCCGAATTTGGATGGAATTAATGCCTGTCTGCGGATCAGAGAGGAATCTGATATCCCGATTATTATGCTTTCAGCTAAAGAAGAACCTCTGGACAAAATCACAGGGCTATCGACAGGGGCGGATGATTATGTAACCAAACCGTTTAATCCACTAGAGTTAATCGCTAGGGTGAAAGCTCAGTTAAGAAGGCAGCAATTTATTACCTCAAGCGATATCTCAGACTCATCTGAAATTGTTATTGATGATCTTATTATTAATAAGAACCAGCATACGATTACTGTCCATGGCCAGAGGTATCTTTAACTCCGATTGAATTTTCCATTCTAGTCTTGTTAGCCACATATCGTGGGCAAGTATTCAATATTGATAATATTTATCAAAAGGTCTGGAAGGACCAAACGGCTTTTTACTCCGAAAACACTGTGATGGTACATATTCGGAATATCCATGAGAAAATTGAAATCAAACCGCGAGATCCTCAGTATATTAAGACCGTTTGGGGAGTGGGATATAAGATTGATAAATAAAATTTGGTCTGTATTGAATGGCAAACGAAGCATTCGTGTTCAAATGCTCTGGGCATATATACTTAGCCTTTTCCTCGCCACGATTACCAACATTATCATTACTGAAATTTTGCTCCGATTTTTCCCCGATATTTATTTTCAAATATCATCATTTGTGTTTTATTTGGTATTGTTCATTTTCTTCTTTTTTCTGTTCTGCTAACCATCCCTATCCTCCGATACTTCCGGGTCATCACGGACGGATTGCAGTCGATCGCAGGAGGGGATCTGGAATATCGTATTCCTTTGTCTAGGCAGGATGAGTTGGGAAGTGTTGCACACAATATCAATCATATGGCTGAACAATTACAGCAGCAATTGGAAAAAGAACGCCAAATTGAACAATCGAAAATGGAGCTCATCACCTACGTTTCTCATGATTTACGAACACCATTGACTAGTATTATCGGCTATCTAGATTTACTAAAGACACCTAAATGTCAGAATGAAGCCGAGCGAGCACGCTTTATTAATAATGCCTATAACAAAACGCAACAGCTAAAGAAACTGATTGATGACTTATTTGAATACACAAGGCTGACTGATGGTGATATCCGATTATCTTTTCAGGAAGTCGACTACCATAATTTAGTGAAGCAAATCATTTCCGAATTCGAACCCGTTGCCAATGAGCAGCAGATCACCATTTTACAAGATATCTCTCCTATGCCCTTACTCGTTCACATGGATATTGAAAAAATGGTCAGAGCGATTGATAACCTATTAATGAATGCCCTGAAATTCTCTATTCGTCCTGGGGAAATCAAGGTTCATCTTACCGCTCATGTACAGGAAGAGCAGGTCATTTTATCCATTGAAAATGTGGGTAAACCGATCTCTCTTGAACAAGAGCATCAATTATTTGAGCGTTTCTATAAGACGGAGCCATTCCGATACGAGTACAATACACCGACTGGTTCAGGACTAGGACTTTCGATTGCTAAACATATTGTCGAACTGCATGGCGGACGAATTTGGTTGGAGCATGATGAGGGTCATTACAAGTTTTATATGGAGATTAAAAAGATCCACCCACTCTAAGATGTAACGTTACTAAACTCATCTATCTATGCCCGTCTCTTTCATATCTATCGCAAGTTTTCTCACATATCTTCCAATCCTCACGCTGACCTCAGCTCGCATATAATCTTTAGTCATCGTAAATTGATTCTCAACTCCCCGACAAATATAGCGATAGGTGAGTTCGGAATCATTCTTGATGTCTTCAAATACGCGGATATTTCTTTCGAAAAGAACCTTTTTGGATTTCTGCATATCCTCTCGTATGTGGTTAGCAAGCACTTTGGCGGCTGTGGAGTAGAGTAACTTAAGCATCTGAGGTGACATCTCTACTTCGAGGATCTTTTTCTCAACAATGTGGAGTGCGACAGGAAGAAGGATGTATTCGCGCATCATGTCCATTTCCTTTCTTGTTAGAGGTTCTTGAGGCTTAGAAGAGGTGTCATTGTGAATAGACAAGGCTAACGATTGTTCTTTGTGTTGAGGTAGCATCATACGACTGGATTCCCACAATCCATTGCCCTCTAGTTTTTTACTCATTTATAATGACCTCCGATTTTTTGTGATCTTTCTAATGCCTGGCCCGAAGAAGTTAGTGAAGATGCTCTTATAATAGCCGCACTGCCGTATCGATCTTTTATCTTATCTGTGACTTTATCTAAAGACCGTAATTTGATCTGATCTTCAAATAAAGTCAATTGATATTCCTGATCAGATGCAAAGTTACTAAGTGTTAGGCCAATTCGACGCACAGGAAGGGTATCCCAGTAACGATAAAAGAGTGTTTTGGCGGCTTCAAAGACGACGTTCGTGTTATTGGTTGGATCGAGCATCTTCATCTGTCGAGAGAAACCTGTAGGATCTTCGTAAGGGCTACACATGCAACTTACTGAAATGACGGAACCCATATAACCTTTGCGACGACAGTCGCGGCAGACCTCTTCTGTGAGCTCTAGAAGTATCGTATTCACGTGATCCATTTCAATATAGTCTTTATGCAATGTGATCATATGACCGACGGACTTTGGTGCTGTATTAAAAGTACCTGGTGTCACAGGGGAGTCATCTAAGCCGTTAGCTGTTCTCCACATGACCTCCGCTTGAATGTTACTTTGTTTCCCGAAGCGCGCTCGAAATTGTTCTTTCAAACGTGGCAAGGGCGTTCTCGCAATATCACCAATGGTGTGCATCCCTAGACGTAAGAAGTGTGAGGTCATGCGAGATCCTACGCCGAACATTTTGTTTACGGGTTGTGGCCATAATAGTGTTTCGATGTCTGATTTAGGTAAGGTGAATATGCCACTTTCGTTCTTTTTTGCCCAAATGTCAGTTGCGATCTTGGAAAGCATCTTATTGGAGCTAATACCTACCCGTACATTCACGCCTGTCTGTTTAAGAACTTTCTGTTGTATGGATTGGGCCATCGTTGTAGGATCTCCGAACATACGTAGACTTCCGGAGACATCAAGGAATTGCTCATCTATGGAAAATATCTCTACGAGGTCGGTATACTCCTTGTAAATTTGTGTGATCATAAGCGAAACATCGATATAATGTTGCATTCTGGGACGCATGATGACCAGATCAGGGCATTTGTTCAGTGCTTCACCTAATCGTTCTGCTGTAGTGACTCCATAACTCTTGGCTATAGGACAGGCGGCTAGAATAATACCTGAGCGACGCGCGGGATCACCAGCTACAGCAACAGGTCTATCCTTGTATTGAGGATGCTCTACTTTCTCCACACTAGCGTAGAAACTTTGGCAATCCGCCAGAAAAATAACCCGTTCACGTTGCTCGCGCATATTAATCGCCCCCACGTAAGCTCATAAGCATAGTGAATAATTCTGCCTTTATTAGACCGCGTAACATATTGAAATGATGAATATAACCACGAACTTTATATTCAACCTCAATGCCGAGTGTATTCATTTCTGTATTCAAAATAGTAATATGTCGTTGCTTCATTCTGTTCCTGAGGCTTTGTAATATGGGATATATGGATTGTTCAACATCTCTCAGCTGACAAATAACATAATGGTATATGATTTTATCTTTGTAGATCGTTAAATGATCCATATCCCGTGCTAACATATCTAACAATATAGGGAGCAGGGTGTAGTCCTTAATGATTTGAATATCCTCTGCTGTTTCTATACTTGGATTAATACTCATATTTCACACCACCATTATAATGGGAACATATATTCTTGTTTTATTATACACCGAACGGACGTTCGTTATGCAAGTGTATTTTTTGGAAGATGTCCATCGTTTGAAGGATAGATAGGATAGCTCTGTCTCCACCGATTCGCAAATGCATACGAATTACAGAATCGGATATACCGTCATTAGAATTGGAATAAATCGGCTTTGATTTTTCTTAGAGAACTTGATATAGTTAGCGCATAATTTGATTGCGTACAATTAAATAGCTCAATAGATACTGTTGGTTCTAAAACAATAGTAGATTGGAGACATAGCTAATGAGAAACAGAACAAACATGCAAATAGCCATGCAGTTAGGTGCAGGGTTTGGGATAGATTCGGGTGCATGGAGAATGCCAGGTGGTGATCCGACGGCTTATACGAATATGGATAGCTACGTGAAACTAGCACAAACTGCTGAACGAGGAAAGATCCAAATGTTATTTATGGCAGATACACCGGCACTGGGTGTTGACTTAACTAATCGACCACCCCAAAGCCCCATGGATCCTATGTTGGCATTAACAGTAATCGCAAGAGAGACAGAGCGAATTGGACTCGTGGCAACCTTGTCCACTACATTTAATGATCCTTATAACGTAGCCCGGCAGTTTAAAGCATTAGATGTCATAAGTCATGGCCGTGCAGGATGGAACGCAGTAACTACTTCAAATCAAGCAGCTGCGGCAAACTTTGGTAGTCAAGTTGCGAGCCGTACGGAAAGATACGAGAGGGCGCACGAGTTTATTCAGCTGGTTCAAGCATTATGGGGCAGTTGGGAAGAAGGCGCAATGACACTAGACGTGGAAAAGGGTATTTACGCTAATATGAATAAGATTAAACCCATTAATTTAGGTGGGAAATACTTGTCTTCTCATGGTCCATTACCGATTCCTCCATCTGAACAGGGACAGCCGGTCATTTTCCAAGCAGGTGGGGGGCAGGAGGGACTAGAGCTTGCAGGTCTTTACGCTTCCGGCGTGTATGCTAGTCCTTACGATATTCCCTCGGCTAAAGCTTACCGAGAAATGGTGCGTCAGAGCGCAGTAAAATTTGGGCGTAACCCTGATGAAGTAAAAGTGTTACCAGGTTTTATCCCTTCGATTGCGTCAACTGAAGATGAAGCAATCGAACGTCGAAAACAGCTTGATGGCTATACCGATTTGACTGGTAAAGTGAGTTATTTGGGGGCGATGCTCGGTGTGCCGTTGTCATTTGACGATATAGATCGCCCTTTATCGCCAGAATTACGGAAGTATGCTAAGGCAAACCCACAGGACCCTCGGTCTCCACGGGCATTAGAATTGGTGATGCGAGGTATGACCATTCGCGATGTTTTGGCACATGGAGTTATTAATTATCACCCAGTAATTGCGGGAACTCCTGAGCAGGTAGCCGATTTTATGGAGGAATGGTATGTTTCAGGAGCCTGTGATGGTTTTGCAATCCAGCCAGATGCCAGCTTTGACGGTGTTTCCGATTTCGTAGATTATGTCATACCGATTCTACAAAAGCGTGGCCTGTTCCATAAAGATTACGAAGGGACTACTTTACGTGAACATATGGGAGTGTCCTATCAATATGGACTCCGATTATAGAGTATAAACTAAACTCGACCATTTCCGTTAGCTTCATTAGAACTAAGAAAGCATCTCCAGATACTGAGGAGATGCTTTCTTAGTTCTATGTAGCTAAAAAAACGGTACTGATTCTTACTACAATTCCAATAACATCATTTGAATTGCAAAAGTGGATACTCCATTTTTGTTGTTATAGTTTGGTCTGTTGAGGATTTTTTGGAAGAGATCCATCATTTCAGATATAATAGAATCAGAGCATAACAACGGCTTATTAAAAGTCTATACATAATGGAGGGTACAGATGATTGTACATAAAGGTGAGATTTTGTTCCGACAAGGAGATAGTGGTGAATATCTATATCACATTAAGCGAGGGCTTTTTAAGGTGACTCGCCTACACGAGAACGGGAATATGGTGCTATTCAACATTTTGTATTCGGGTGAGACTGTCCCACATCACTCGCTCATAACGGCTAAGGAAGCACATGGTACTGCTATTGCATTGATGCAAAGTGAGGTAGAAGTGATACCTGCAAAGGAATGGTATAGCCAACTCGTGGAAGATCCTACAAAACCAATGGAAATTGCACTTTTACTCCAGGAGAAATTACGATTTATGCAGCAACGAGTAGATCATCTGACCGTCGGTACCCCTGCTGAGCGTCTAGAATTATTAAGCGAATGGCTACACGATTACTCGCATGGAGTAGATGTAACAGAACTGCTGACACAAGAAGAGATCGGTCAATTGATTGGTGTGCGAAGAGAGACGATCAATCGTTTGATGCGATTGAAATAATGAACTACTCAAATAAGGGTCTGTTCCTCAGGTAGTATACACCTGGTGGAACAGACCTTTTATGAATACATTCTATTCTGAAATTGTAGTTAACTCTTTATTATTCTTCTAAGCTACCGGCTGGACCGAAGAATTCAAAATGGATTCTTTCCTGCGGTATTGGCCACTCCTGTAGTGCTTTAAATATAGTCTTCATAAAAGGGGTAGGACCACAGAAATAGAAATCAGAGTTTGGATTTGCAACTTCCTGAAGCCATGGTAGATCAATGTAACCCGATTTATGTGAAGTGTCCTCTGCCTCAGGAGATTCATAGCA
Source organism: Paenibacillus antarcticus (assembly GCF_001637225.1). Taxonomy (GTDB): domain Bacteria; phylum Bacillota; class Bacilli; order Paenibacillales; family Paenibacillaceae; genus Paenibacillus_AQ; species Paenibacillus_AQ antarcticus. Next base: position 122,425 of record NZ_LVJI01000015.1, on the reverse strand, counting down.
CACATAGGATGTCAGATGAGGAAGAGATTGACTTAGTTCCTCAATTAATCCCTTCATTGCATGTAGTCTTCCGTTGATGGCAGCATGAATATACGTTACTTCACGCCCGGGCTGTTCTGTAGCTAATGTCTCCAACATGCTCACCATTGGAGTTAATCCAACACCCCCACTGATAAGAACTACTGGAATGTCTGTACTTTGATCTAGAGTGAAGTCTCCAGCTGGGGCGCTCACTTCTACTACAGTACCAACATCAACGGCTTCATGTAGGTATGTGGATACAATGCCTGCTGGTTTATTCGCGGCTCCGTCTTCTCGCTTGACAGTGATACGATAATAGGGTTGTCCTGCTGCGGCAGATAAACTGTAGTGACGAATGTGAGTGTATTCTTCACCTTCTGGCTGAACGCGTAAGGTAATATATTGTCCTGGCAAATAAGCGGATATTGCGCCTCCGTCTTGAGGAGAAAGGTAGAAGGAGGTGATAAGTTCACTCTCTTTTATTTTCTGGCTTACGACAAAGTTTCTGAATCCACTCCAGCCGCCTGGCGCATCAGCTACGTTATGATACATATCTGTTTCAATACCGATAAAAGCATCAGCGATGACGCCATAGGCTTGAGCCCAAGCATCTATTATTTCAGGAGTGGCAGCATCGCCAAGTACCTGAGAAATAGCAGCTAATAGTGTTTCGCCAACAATTGGATAATGTTCAGGTAATACGCCGAGTGCACGGTGTTTCTCGGAGATCTGTTTAACTACAGGTAGAATGTTCTCTAATTTATCAATATTTGCAGCCGCAGCAAGCACAGCATTAGCAAGAGCGGCTTGTTGTTTACCTTCACGCTGGTTAGCATGATTGAATATATTCAAAAGTTCCGGATGGTTCTCAAACAACATTTTGTAGAAAGCGGTGGTGATAGTCTGCCCATGAACTTGCAATACAGGGACGGTTGATTTAATAATCTCAATAGTATGTTGGTTTAACATATACATGACCTCTTTCTTACATTCTAATATTATATTTGCTTCTCATAAAGCATATAAGAGACATGAAAGCTAGAGTGTGTTTTTCGTCACAATAAAAGTTGATAAAATGTGAACGAAATGAATATTGCAATGATATTACTCACGATCTACTTTATTATCCTGCACAAGGGGAAGAGATTGGATACAAAGTGCTCTGTTAAACGAAGGGATATCTTGGTTTTGAAATTAGAGGTTCAGAAACGCTCTGGATGGTGATATAATAAAAATAGAACACATCCCTAAAGAGAAAGGATCAGGATACCATGTGTCCCCGAAGGAACATTCCCCAAAGGACGATCTGGAAACGTTATGATCACTCATACACTTAGCGTCTCTCGTAGAGAACCGTCGGATAATTCATGACAACCTCTGCGAAAGAAGGAAACTAAGTATGCGAAGGACCGTGTCATATAAGTTTTCTCCACGTAGAAGGTTGTCTCATTAATGACAAACAAACTACGATAAAGAGGGAACTTGTATGAGGAAAAGAGAACAACTGATTTCTACGTTACAACATATCGCTGTACTATTATTTGGAACATTTTTATTAGCTTTTACGTATTATCACATTAATTTTCAGAATCATTTAACAGAAGGTGGATTTGTCGGCCTTGCCCTACTAGGGAAGTACGTACTAGGTTTGCCGCCAGCATTGAGCATACTGGCATTGGATATTCCTGTAATGGCGATTGCGCTGTTTCTAAAGGGACGTAAGTTCCTTGTGAGTACGATGATCGCAACAACATCCTTTTCGATTTTTTATGCGTTATTAGAGCGCTATTCTGTTATCGTTATCGATCTACAGCATAATTTATTCATCGCCGCACTCTTGTCAGGAATACTGACGGGATTTGCTACTGGTATTGTACTACGCGTTGGTGGTGCAAGTGGTGGGGATGACATACTGTCGCTTCTTGTCAGTCGTTGGACTGGGATAAAGCTTGGTACAGTGTTCTTCCTGTTTGATGGTATTGTTCTATTGCTTTGCCTATTCTATATGCCGTTAAGAGAGACGTTGTATACGATTCTGGCTGTTAGTATTGCTGGGCAAATGATTACGTTGACTGTCAGTTATGGTGCTAAGAAGACTGCAACGAACCCCGTATTACCTAAAGGGATTTCACCTCAACCCGTTAAGTCGAAGACTGTACAGGTTATGCAAAGTGCACATTAATGATGTGGTACGATGGAAGGCCTTTTTCATAATATAAGTATTCCAAGGGCGGTCGTGTCCAATCCATGAAAACCACTAAGTTGTTGAAACTTAGTGGTTTTTGCTGTCTAAGAACGGATGAATGGGCATGTGCATATGCTGTGCTATATGAATGCTCAATAAATGGAGGTAAGAACGATGGAGAATGCTCCGGCTCAGCATATTCTTTTTCAGGCCGATCCTAATATGACGCAACAATTCCGACAAGTTAGAGAACATATTCATCAACAGATCAAGGGATGTGTACATCGAAAGATTCGTGTACAAACGATCAATGGTTGTACCTATGAGGGAGTACTCATGAATGTTGAAGGGGGCATGTTATTCCTAAGTGTTCCAGCAGCTCCTTCAATGTCACGAGCTTACAATCCTTATTATAACAATGTGATTCTGCCACTCGTCTTATTTGAATTATTGGTTATCGTATTACTCATGTAATGAATTTCTCATAAATGGCATTGTATACTTTTCTGAATATATCAAAAAGGCAGCTTCTCTTATGATATGAGAAGCTGCCTCTTGCATGTTTACGACATATTATTTAAACAACGAACGATACTCAGGATATCCTTCTTCTTCTAGCTCCTCGATGGGGATAAAGCGAAGCGCTGCAGAGTTAATACAATAACGAAGACCGTTCGGTCCTGGTCCATCATTGAATACATGTCCTAGGTGAGAATCTCCCTCTTTACTACGAACCTCTGTACGAACCATAAAGTGGCTGGAATCGACCAATTCTCGAACCGTATACTCACGAAGAGGGCGTGTGAAACTTGGCCAACCGCAACCCGAATCGAACTTATCAAGTGAGCTGAACAGAGCTTCACCAGAGACAATGTCGACGTAAATTCCTTCTCCATGATGGTCCCAGAACTCATTGCTGAACGCAGGTTCTGTACCGTTTTGTTGTGTAACTTGATATTGGATAGGAGTTAAACGCTGTTTAAGCTCATCTTTATTCACGGGTGTTGACCACACGCTTTCGAGGTAATCTTCACGTCCTGAACCTTTGCGATAACGTTTATAATGACCTGGATTCTTCTTGTGGTAACCTTGGTGATAACCTTCCGCCTCATAGAAAGGACTAGCAGGCAGGATTGGCGTTACTATCGGTTTATCGAAACGTTGACTCTGTCCTAATGCCGATTTAGATTGTTCAGCCTGTATACGTTGTTCCTCGGTATGATAGAAGATGGCAGTTGCATAGGAGCTACCTCTATCATGGAATTGTCCACCTGCATCAGTAGGGTCGATCTGTTGCCAGAACAATTCAAGTAATTTGTCATATGGGAAAACGCTAGGATTGTAAGTTATTTCAACGGCTTCTACATGTCCAGTTGTATGCGTACATACTTCTTCATATGTAGGATTCTCTGTGTGTCCACCTGTATATCCAGAGACGACTTTAATGATGCCTGGAAGTTCCTCGAACGGGCTTACCATGCACCAGAAACATCCACCTGCAAAAGTAGCCTTTTCATGTATAGTTGATTGAGAATTGCTCATGTTATCACTCCGTTTCTTTGACTATAAATGATATAGGTCACTTCTATTATAAATCATTTGGTTTCCAAAAACCAAGAAAGTGGATAGTGGGGCCTTTTGTTCAGCTGATTTTAGACTTGTTCCTCTGTCTATATACAAGGAGTACGATACAAACAAGGAGCAGGTATCCCAATATAAGGGCTGCGGATACATAAGGTCTTGCAACTAGATTGCCGCCCAAATAGGCGTAAAGTAGTATGGCTGGAATTTTGCCAAGGATGGTGGCGAGAGTAAATGTCCAGAAGGAAATAGATGCAACACCCGCAAATACATTCACAACCATCTGTGGGACGATAGGTAATAGACGTGCGACGATAATAGCCATAAAAGGGTGAGACTCCATCATACTAGTGAAGGATTGAATAGAACGTCTTTGGCTCAGATAACGTCGTCCTTGTTCGCGAAATGCGTATCTCACGATGGCATACACAAGTACTGCGGCAAGTGTGGTTCCTAACCAGGCGATTAGAGTAGCCCACACGGTGCCATAAGCATATCCCAAAGCGGCGATGACTACTTTATATGGAATGATGGGAAAAAGGGCTAACAAAGTCGCCATGAGAATCAAAAAGGTCGGTGAGTCATTATTGTTTACCCAGTCCCAAATGGTGTCTTTGTACATAAATGCTACTCCCAATAGGAGTACATAGACAAGCGGTAACAGTAGCTTCTTCATAAGAAGTCCTCTCTTGAAAAGGTTTCAAAGTGTATCATACCAAATTTAGTGGAATAAAATGATAGCCAACTTTAAAATCTTCTTAATTACAATGGTTTGCTATAATATAGAAAAGCATAATGATTTATTTTGTTGTAGAAAGGTTGAGACAAATGGACGAAGATTACGATAAATACAAGGAACTATCCGTCGAAGAACAGGTTATACAAAGTTATCGACAAGACGAGGATATGATGATTCTGGTCTTTGCTCAGTGGTGTATTAACCACAACCTAGATCCTGAAGCGTTGTATAGAGAAGCTTATCCTCATCAAACTAACAATGAACGATTGATACACGTTCTGGGGCTCACAGTATCCAAAGAAGAAGCAGGAGATATTCCGGATGAGACACTGCTAGGTGTGCTCTCGCTTTTCGGAAATGATGATCTTGCTTGTGTTGTTACGGAAGCAATAAGTCGCAGGGCTTGATGTTATTATATTTCGTATTATTAATCGGTCTCAGATCACATAGAAGATGTATAACAAGAAGTTGAAAACAAGTGGCGTTCCTGAAGTTATGCTTCGGAGCGCCACTTGTTTATTGGTGAACACATCAATCGATTACTCACTACTTCAGTTGTTCACGATTAGCGATGCGGAATTGCTTCGGAGACATGCCAAAACGTGCTCTGAAGACACGATAGAAGTATGTGTAATTGGCGAATCCTGAAGTTTCTGCTACATTCTCAAGTGACATAGGGCTGAATATAATGCGTTCTCGTGCCATATCTAACTTCACGTCAATCGTGTATTGCATAATGCTAGTATCGAATGTTTCCTTGAATAGATGAACAGCACGGGAAACGCTGATGCCAACGTGGCTTGCTACATCATCTAATTTGAACATATGCGAGGCATTCTCTTCAATGTAATGTTTAATTTGATAGGCTAAATAACTTTTGTGCGTCGTTGTTGGTTGTTCTTTGAGCTGACGATCTAGTTCTAGGCACAGAATCTTCATATAATATCCTGAAATCTCGGGGTATGGATTCTCCATTCGGCGTTGCTCAAGTGCGATCTGTCGAAAAAGAATCAAGAAACCTTCGTTAAGAGGTAATTTCATACGAGTAGGTCGAGCTTGAGCATTCCACCATTTGTCTATCCAGGGCCCCCCGAAAAAAATATGGTAATCCCCACTTTCAATTGTTAATTCGCCGAGTGAATTGATTTCTTTATCTATTTTTAATTCATAGGGCTCAGAGGGAGAATACAGCAGTAAGTCTCCTGACTCAATCAGACCTAACTGACCATCGTATCTAGCGCGACAGCGTCCATCGGTTTGGAAGCGCATGAGATAGGTGTTTATACCATTTACGTCTAGTTGTGAAGTGTAGAAAGGTTTTTTATGGAAGGAGAAGCCGGCCACATATACTTGACACGAGTCTACATTGATCATCTTTCAGGCTCCTTTTTAAAAATTATGACCAGATTGTTCATGTTTGGATCATATTATTCATTTTAATATAAATAAATTTGGAATACCATGTAACTAGATAGATTGAACTAAAGAAGAGACCTCATATTCATAGTTTTCTTACAAATAATTGAACTTGGGGAGAACAAATTTTAGTTAAATCTATACAGATTGATATTGCTTCACCTAATCTGATTCTAAGGGAATTACATATCGTGGGAAATTGAAGGAGGAAACAGTCAATGTTGCAATTAGGATTACAATTGTATACAGTTCGCGAGCAAATGGAGCATGACTTCGAAGGAACATTGAAAACGGTTGCAGGACTAGGGTACAAAGGTGTGGAATTTCATGATTTCTTTGGACATAGTAGTGTTGAAGTGAAAAAGTTACTTGATGAGAATGGTCTCGTGGCTATTGGAACACATACGCAATATGCGAGTTTGTTAGAAGACTTAGATTCGATTATTGCTTATAATAAAGAAATTGGTAATAAATATATTATCGTGCCTTATTTGTCGGAAGAACAACGTAAATGGGATGAAGTGTTTGCTAACCTTAAGGTACTTGGTGAGAAATGTAAGGAACAGGATATGGTGCTCCTGTACCATAATCATGATTTCGAGTTAACTGAATCTTATGGTAACGGTAAGACTGTGTTTGATGCGATGTATGAACAAGTACCTGCTTCATTACTTGAAGTTGAAATGGATACGTGTTGGGTATACTTTGCTGGGTATAACCCAGTTGAATACATTCATAACTATGCAGGTCGTTTACCCATCGTTCACTGGAAAGATGTGAAGAAATTAGAAGATGGATCACCACAGACGGTTTCATTTGGTCAAGGAGAAGTGAATCTAGCAGCAATTGCTGAAGCTGCGGATGAAGTAGGCGTGGAATGGATTGTGGTAGAACAAGATGTTTGTCAGAATCCACCTCTTGAAAGTATTGCTACGAGTATGGAATGGATAAAAAATTACGCAAAAAATGGAGGACTTATAAATGTCTAAAACACTAAGAATTGGAATTATTGGTTGTGGTGGTATTGCTACTGGGAAACATATGCCGAGCCTTGCGAAACAATCCAATGGAGAAATGGTGGCTTTTTGTGACATCGTTCAAGAACGTGCAGAAGAAGCAGCTGTGAAATATGGCGTTGAAGGAGCCAAAGTATATACTGATTTCCGTGAATTGCTTAAAGATGGAACGATCGATGTTATTCACGTATGTACTCCTAATGATTCGCACTCTGTGATCACTGTTGCTTCACTTGAAGCAGGCAAACACGTAATGTGTGAGAAACCAATGGCTAAAACAACGGCGGAAGCAAGAGAAATGCTTGAAGCTGCGAAACGTACAGGTAAAAAGCTGACGATCGGATATCAAAATAGATTCCGTGACGACAGTCAATACTTAAAAGAAATGTGCGAGAATGGTGACCTAGGTGATGTTTATTATGGTAAAGCCTTGGCAACTCGTCGTCGTGCTGTTCCAACTTGGGGCGTATTCTTAGATGAAGAGAAGCAAGGCGGAGGACCTCTTATTGATATCGGTACCCATGCACTTGATTTAACATTATGGCTGATGGATAATTACAAACCGAAGAGTGTTATGGGTTCAACGTTCCATAAGCTTGGACATCGTGAGAATGCAGCGAACGCATTCGGTCCTTGGAATCCAGAAGAATTCAAAGTAGAAGATTCTGCTTTTGGTTTCATTACGATGGAGAACGGAGCTACCATTATTCTTGAAGCTAGCTGGGCTCTGAATGTACTTGATTTCAACGAAGCACAGACCATACTTGCAGGAACTGAAGCCGGAGCAGATATGAAAGATGGTCTGCGCATTAATGGTGAGAAGATGAGTCGATTGTATGAGACTAAAGTTGACTTGGGTGCAGGGGGCGTTGCATTCTACTCTGGAGAAACGGAATCTGATTCAGATCGTGAAGCAAGATTGTGGTTGCAAGCTGTGATTGAAGATACAGAACCTGTCGTTAAACCAGAACAAGCATTGGTAGTAACTCAAATTCTAGAAGCTATCTATGAATCTGCTAAGACAGGTAAAGCGGTTTATTTCGAATAAACGAATGATGTTTGAATAATTTGTATGTGAAAATAAGGAGGAGTAACGATGAAATTAGGCGTATTTATGGTGTTATTTGGCGGTCGTAAGCTTGAGGATGCGTTAGATTATGTAGCTTCTAAAGGTCTGAAGGCTGTTGAGATCGGAAGTGGAGGAAATCCAGGTAAAGCACACTGTACACCAACGGATCTTCTGAACAATGAGAAAGAACTTAAGAATTTCAAAAAAGCAGTAGAATCACGTGGACTTACAATCAGTGCACTTAGCTGTCATGGTAACCCACTTCATCCACAGAAGCATTTGGCTAAAGCGGATCATGATGATTTCGTGAATTCAGTTCTACTTGCTGAGAAGCTTGAGGTACCGGTAGTAAATACATTCTCTGGATGTCCCGGTGACCATGAAGACGCTAAATATCCGAACTGGCCCGTTGCTCCTTGGCCGAATGATTTCCAAGAAATATTGAAATGGCAATGGGAGAACAAGGTTATTCCTTACTGGACCGAACAAGCGAAGTTTGCGAAAGATCATCACATCAAGATCGGCCTTGAACTTCATGGAGGTTTCTCTGTCCATACACCAGCTACATTACTTCGTCTACGTGAAGCAGCGGGTGAGACGATTGGTGCTAACCTAGATCCAAGTCATATGTGGTGGCAGGGCATTGATCCTGTGCAGGCTATACACATTCTAGGGCGTGAAGGAGCGATCCATCATTTCCATGCTAAGGATACCGTGATTGATCCAATTAATGTAAATAAACATGGTCTTACCGATATGCAATCCTATGAGAAAATGTTGGACCGTGCATGGCAGTTCCGTAGTGTAGGTTATGGACATGACATCAAGACATGGGCGGATATTATGAGTGCACTTCGTTTAGTAGGCTATGATTATGTTGTAAGTATTGAACACGAAGATGGCTTGATGTCTGTTGAAGAAGGCTTCTCTAAGGCTGTTCAGAACCTTCAACAAGTTCTTATTGAAGAGCCACTTGGCGATATGTGGTGGGTTTAGAAGGATCGTTTAAGCTAAGAGTAAAGAAGGATGACAGTTGCCGAATAGGTAACTGTCTATTTTTGTGAAATGAGGTTATATAGTTACTGTTGGGTGTGATAAAAGTTAAATTTAAATGTGGTCAGTTGTGCTATAGTTTTTTTGTTGAATGTTTTAAAGTAGTGAGAAATGTGGTAAAATGAAATATACTAACTAATCGAAAGCTTTTCCATAGTGTAATTCATTTGACTTGAAGTCAGTAGGTTTTTCAATAAAGAGGTGATTGTTTCATGGGAATTGATGAAATGAATTTGTGTCCACGATTTGAATCAGCTTTTTCTTTTTTGGGTAAACGTTGGAATGGGTTAATTATTCAGACCTTGATGAGTGGCCCGAAGCGATTTAAAGATATCTCTAGTCTAATCCCTTCCATGAGCGATAAAATGTTGTCAGAACGGATGAAGGATCTAGAATTAGAAGGAATTGTTGTTCGCCATGTTTATCCCGAGACTCCAGTACGAATTGAGTATGAATTAACTGAAAAAGGCAAAGGACTGCGCTCCGTCATGGAACAGATACAATTCTGGGCCGAGAAGTGGGTAGACTAAACTTAAGATAGATTATGGCAGTCTACTCCGTTGCTAACCCCCTTTTCATTATTGAAATGAGGGGTTTTTATTGTTATATGTCTAAGGCCATGCACTATATTGGGGAAGTTGTAGTATAATTGGAAAAAAATGATTTAATCGTTGTGAAGGAGGGAATGAATTGCGAGAACTAGTGCCCGCCAATGAAGTTGTATATGGTAAAGAAGATATTGCTGAACTTGAGAATGCTTCGATTAAAGTTCAATATGTCTATGATAAAGCGTTAGCTATGCTCCGTCGTTATTTACCTCAGTTGGTATGTAATGATCCAGATTCGCACAATTCTACTCGTTCTCAAATGATAACGGATCAAGGTGTTTTTCAAAAATGGATTCAAGGCCCAAAAGGCTGGAAGTGTATCGGTTATGAATACCAAACAGACGTAGAGCATAATGTTGAACAAGTATATCTACCAGATTCCCAGTTACAAAGCATGATTCTACAAATCATGATATGGTCTCAATTTGAAAAGATTATTCTACTTCACCCCTTTTTGGGGCAAGAAGCCTTTTATAATAAAGAAGAATTAGAGACAATCTCTTCGTACTTCGTACCTACTTATACTAGCGTTACTCCTCTTATCGAACTCGGTAAACCCTATAAAAAACACAAAACGACGCTTCCGATCTATCAAGAATTCATTCCAGCACCCTCTTTAATGATCCAATCTGAAGGAATTCCGTTGAAAGGTACATGGATGACGGGTGTATATGTTAAGCAAGCAAATTTCCAGAGAATTGGTCCGTATATCAAAAATAGTAATGGGTACAGAACATTCATGGAAGCATTGATAAATTGATTGCGTTTTCACTCATCTGCTTTCCAAGGTATAATAGATATAGAGATCTATTGTGGAAGGTGAACAGATGAGAATAACAAAATCATGCGTAGGAATACTGTTTATATTCATGGCGATTCTAATTGCTGGTTGTGGTTCCAATAAGATGCCATCAGAGCTTAATTCGGATGTTAAATCTACAAATGATTCGACAGGTATCTCAATAGTAGTAATGGGTAATTTGTTGTCAAAGAGTGAAGTTCAAAGATTAGAAAGTAGCATCCTTCCTAACTTGTCTATTAGGGAATCGTTAGTTAATAGTGGACTAATAGAACTTACACAACAAGGAACGAATATTCACTCTATTCAGGGGGTTACATTGGACTCCAACCTACACTGGGCGATTAGTATCAATGGAGATCGTATAGACAGTGAGGACTGGGACGCCAAAGTGAACAATAATGATGTTATTTCGATATATATCCTATCTTCAGACCATGCAAAGGATGTAGAAATCGTCATTGTGAGCGTGAATGGAGGTAGGTTACAACCGGAACTTACGCATTCGTATGTAAGTCCATATACACATGAAGTGGTCATTAGAGATCTGTTGAAACAAAGTGGAATTGTCGTATTAAGTGATAATAGTAAAACGATCAAAAAGGTACAAGAATATAGTCCCAAAATGAATGAGAAGTGGATACTTAAAGTTAATAATAAGCTGCTAAATGCAAATGGAATGGATATGAAACTTAAGCCGCAGGATGAAGTCACCATTGAGTTGAATAATTCATAGATTAAATATACAATTTGTGATTACAATCACAATCCGTCCTTTCTCCTAGGTGTAGCCTGAATAGGTAGATTAAGAAAAGATACCTAGGAGGAATTTAGAATGTCAATTGAGCCCCTTGTTTTTAGTGCTAATCATATCGTAAGTGATATTGTTATAAAGTTTCCAAAGGCTAGCGACTATTTCCGAGATCATAAGATTGATTTCTGTTGCGGCGGTAAGCGTCCACTCGTGGAAGCTGTTCAAGAGAGAGGTCTGGACATTGATCAAGTACTAGAGGAGTTACATTATCTAGCTGTTAACCATTCAGGTCTGAGTGATGATATTGACGGAATAAACCATTTTGTAGAAATGGACTCTCCATCTTTGATTCAATATATTGTGAGTAAACACCACGATTACTTACGTGAGGAACTTCCTGAAGTTTATAAGAATGTTGCGAGGGTTAACCAAGTTCATGGTGATCATGATCCTCATTTGGCTCAATTGTATGTTCTGTATACAAAGCTGAAGGATGAGTTACTTGAGCATACCACGAACGAAGAAGAGCAAATTTTCCCGCGGATGGTTGACCAAGATCAAGCATTTGAACAATCTGCTCAACAAGGTCTTTACGATTTGATTGTGGGATTAGAGGACGAGCATGACAAAGCGGGTAACATTCTAAAAGAAATCAGGGAGATCACGAATGATTTCACGCCGCCTGCACATGCTTGTACTACGTATCGTATAACGTATGAAAGACTTGCTGAGCTTGAACGGATGACATTTGAGCATGTCCATTTGGAGAACAATATTTTGTTCCCACGTTATCAATTCTGATTCTGAAATGACAAAGAATAGAGTCCATTGAAGGACTCTTGAAATGTGCTTGATTCATGATATCGTGGACATCAATAATAACTGTAAACAGACCTAAGAGAGGACACGATGTATTGTGTCCTCTCTAATACTTTCCTGAATGGATGAAGTAGTGCAATGAGTATCCATTATGCGTCGGATTGGATGGGATATAAGCGCTTTTGTCCACTGTTCTCCCAGTAGTTTCACTGAACAACTGGAATTTATTAGGTTTTTTTCGTGAAAATTGACTATGGCTACACGTACTGCTCCCAACATAATTCAAATGGAAAGTTCACCTTTTTTATAAACTTGTGAACTTATTTGTGATTTTATTCACATATAATGTGAATGAAATCACATTGTAGATATGTGAGGGTGTTATACTGATTTTATAAAGCAAGGCACAGAGGGAGGTTTTCTAGAATGCAAACACCAACAAGAGAAAAGCTTGTAGTTATTGGGAATGGTATGGCTGGAATAAGTACCGTTGAGCAAATTCTAAAACTCAGTGATTCATTTGATATTACGGTATTTGGTAGTGAACCACATCCTAACTACAACCGTATTATGCTCTCCTATGTTCTGGAAGGTAGCAAGACGGTTGATGACATTGTCTTAAACGATTGGAACTGGTATAAAGACAATCGAATTACGTTACATACGACAACAACGGTGACATATATTGATGCGGTAAACAAGCAAGTCACTACGGATAATGGTATGACGGAAGGCTATGATAAGATCATTATTGCTACAGGATCTAATCCATTTATTCTACCGATTCCTGGTAGCGATAAGGAAGGCGTAGTGGGTTTTAGAGATATTAGCGACTGTAACCAAATGTTAGAAGCATCTCAGAAATATAATAAAGCCGCGGTCATCGGTGGCGGATTATTAGGATTAGAAGCTGCTAAAGGACTCGTGAATTTGGGCATGGATGTAACGGTTGTCCATTTGATGGATGACATTATGGAACGTCAACTTGATCAAAGCGCTTCGTCAATGTTACAAGTGGAATTGGAACGCCAAGGCATTAAATTCGCAATGGGCAAACAAACCTCTGAACTTATTGGAAGAAACAGAGTAAGTGGACTAAGGTTTAGTGACGGCAGCATATTAGATGCAGAGCTTGTTGTAATGGCTGTTGGTATTAAACCAAACATAGGGCTTGCGAAAGATAGCGGTATGGAAGTAGAAAGAGGTATTGTTGTAGATGATTATATGCGTACTTCATTTGAAGATGTATATTCTGTCGGTGAGTGTACTCAACATCGGGGAGTGTGTTATGGACTCGTAGCTCCGTTATTTGAACAAGGACATGTGTTGGCTAAACATATGTGTGGAGTAGACACATTACCGTATGAAGGTTCTATTGTGGCAACCAAGCTCAAAATTTCTGGAGTTGATGTATTCTCAGCAGGTGAGTTTGTCGAAAGACCGGAACATACCATAATTGCAGCTAGAGATGAATGGAAAAGAACCTATAAGAAAGTGCTTCTTCGTGACAATGTTATTGTAGGAGCTGTATTATTCGGAGATGTAACAGAGTCTTCCAATCTGCAGAAGTTGATTAAGCAACAATCCGAAATGACGGATGATATTTATAATTCAGTCATGGGAACAGGATGCTGTGGTGATGGGACTAAGAAACAATCCTCTGTAGAAACGATGTCTGATGATGAGATCGTGTGTGGATGTAATGGGATAACTAAGAAAACAATTGTCGATGTCATTACAGATCAAGGGTTAACGACGGTAGATGAGATTAAAGCATGTACTGGTGCAACCCGGTCATGTGGAGGATGTAAACCAGTTGTTGAGCAAATACTGCAGTACGTCCTTGGGGATGGCTTCAAGGTCGCTTCCAAGCAAGGGATTTGTGGCTGCACTTCGCTCGACCGGGATGAAGTAGTAGCTGAGATTAAGACAAAAGGGTTAACTACGACACGTGAAGTGATGAATGTACTTGGGTGGAGTAACGCCGAAGGCTGCTCGAAATGTCGTCCAGCCATCAACTACTACTTGGGTATGATTTATCCAGAGAGTTATGAAGACGAGAAAGAATCACGGTTTGTTAACGAACGAATGAACGCAAATATTCAAAAAGACGGGACGTACACGGTTGTTCCACGGATGTATGGTGGCGTTACGACACCAGAAGATCTCAAGACAATTGCAGATGTTTCCTTAAAATATGATGTTAAAGTCATCAAAGTAACAGGTGGGCAAAGGTTGGATCTGATCGGAGTCAAGAAGGAAGACTTACCTAAAGTATGGGAAGAACTTGATATGCCTTCAGGTTATGCATATGCAAAATCGTTACGCACAGTCAAAACATGCGTGGGTTCTCAATTCTGTCGATTTGGTACACAAGATTCTATGGCAATGGGAGAACTCTTAGAACGTAAATTCGAGCGTCTCGATTTACCTGCCAAATTTAAATATGCTGTGAATGGATGTCCGCGGAACTGTGCGGAAGCATGTACAAAGGATATTGGTATTGTCGGAAATGATGGAGGATGGGAGATCTTTATCGGTGGTAATGGAGGGATTAAGCCTCGTATTGCTGATAGCTTCTGTAAAGTTAAAACGGATGAAGAGTTGATAGAGATTTGTGGAGCAATTATGCAGTATTATCGTGAAACCGGCAAATATTTGGAGAGAACTTCGGAGTGGGTAGAACGAATAGGCCTTGAGCAGATTCAATCTGCGATATTGGATAATCTAGATAACCGTAAAGAGCTTGTTAATCGAATTGAAATTGCTCTTCAGCAGGTGGAAGATCCTTGGAAAAAAATGCTTCTTGATGAGAAAACACGTACAGCTCTGTATGAAGATCATAAATCTGCAATTCCAGTAAAATAACCGATTAGTACATTGAATGGAAAGGGGAGCGTTGAAATGGAAATGACAACAAGTTATTACTCTATTGGTTCGATTGATGAGTGCTTAGTACAAGTGGGTCGGGTAGTTATCATTGAAGGTCAGGAGATTGCTATCTTCCGTACTTCGGATGGGAATGTTTACGCCGTGGCGAATAAATCGCCACACCCTAAGGGGGGCCCATTGGCTGAAGCGATCGTATCTGGTCATTATATCTATGATCCCTTATATGACTGGAAGATTGACCTAACGAGTGGAACCGTGCAAGCACCGGATATAGGGCAAGTCGCAACATACCCTGTTATTGTTAAGAATGAAGAAATTCAAATTTGTGTGTGTGCATAACATTCTAGCGCATGATAACAAGAAATAACGAATCAGATCATTTCAGGAGGCGGTCTGCTTGTATACACAAAGTGTAGAGACCATAGTGGAGTCGGCGGTTAAGAAAAAAGAAAAGATGAATGAGAGTCTACTTCGTTATACAATAGCAGCTGCCTTAGCGGGTGCCTATGTGGGAATTGGGATTATCCTAATTTTCTCATTAGGTGCCCCATTAGCCGCGATAAAGTCTCCATTTCAATCACTCATTATGGGTGGATCATTCGGAATCGCACTCACCTTAGTTATATTTGCAGGTTCAGAGCTATTTACGGGTAATAATATGTTTTTTACGATGAGTACATTAGCAGGGAGAACAACGGTAAAGGATACACTCAAGAACTGGAGTATTGTTTTTATAGGAAACGTACTTGGTGCTATTGTACTTAGCCTATTAATTCTAGGTGCGGGACTGTTTAAAGGGATACCTGCTGAACATCTTCTCTTTGCGGCAGCAGCTAAAAAGATGAGCCTACCCGTAATGGAACTGTTTTTTCGAGGTATTCTTTGTAACTGGTTGGTATGTCTAGCTATATGGATGTCCATGCGGGCCAAGGAGGAAGTCGCTAAATTAATCCTTATCTGGTGGTGTCTATTTGCATTTATAGCGAGTGGTTATGAGCATAGTGTGGCTAACATGACGTTATTAAGTATCGCTACCTTATTACCGAATCACCCAGAAACCATATCTGTGGTTGGATGGTTTCATAATATGATCCCGGTTACTTTAGGTAACATTGTTGGCGGAGGTCTGTTCGTAGGTATGGCATACTGGGTTATTTCTCCGGTTCGAAAAAATAAGAAATAAAACATAATCATTGCAATATACTTATATCCGATTGTGAACAAGTAATTTAATTTATTAAGGTGAAAAGGAGGCGTATCGATTATCCGATACGGCTCTTTATATTCGTTCAGTATGAAATAGACTAGATAAGCCAGAAGGTATTCAAGAAAAAAGTCGAAGATCATCCAAGAAGATACGCGGTCCCTGCTTTAATATTTAAAATTTTTACTATGTATAAAAAACACACTTCAATCTATAAGACTAACTCTATAACATAATTATGATAGCGGTTACAATTTGGTTGTATTAAAAAACGAAATAAAAGGGGAATGAACATTGAAAAAGTATATTGTAGTGGCAGTATGCCTTTCCTTACTAGATGTTAAATAAAGATGGCGCTATTGGTCTGGAAGACCTTGTCGTCGGGGCTAAAAAAATTGTTGAGTAAATAAAGTTCGCCATGTCATGAAGTTTGTCAGGATAGGTACATGATTTGATTAAATTGCATTATGTACCTACTTTAATTTATTGAGGAGGGAACAATTACAATGGTTGTTTATTCAATTTTACGAAAAATATCACTTATGCTGATTGGCTTGCTAATCACTCTAAGCAGTATGACTTTTGCTCCGACAGCAGCGCTGGCTCTAGATTCAGATAGGACTACTTTTATAGCATCGGGTAACACGTATTATGTGGATTGCACTAGTACTAACTCAGGTACGGGAACTATTGTAAGCCCTTACAATAGCCTGAGTGCTGTGAACTCTGTTGTTCTTGAGCAAGGAGATTCTATATTTTTTAAAAGAGGATCAATCTGTTTAGGGCAGTTCGCACCTTCCGGCTCCGGAACAAAAACTTCCCCAATCATCATCAGCGCATATGGAAGTGGAATTGGAAGTCCAATCATTAATGCAAATGGGCAAACCAATGCGGTGTTATTGAAAAATATGCAATACGTCGAATTGAGTAACCTAGAACTTGTAGCACCAGGCAATAATACGACTGCACGACGTGGTGTGTACGTGTTCGCTGAGGATTCCGGTGATATGTATGGTGTTGTGCTCAAAAACCTGACAATTCATGATGTTCGAGGCTATATGCCGTCAACAACCGGTGGAGGATCTAACTCCAGCACAGGGAAATTCAAAAACGCTTCGGGGGGGATTGTTGTTGAAGCGCAGGGAACAACGACTCCGACAGCTTTCCATGACATGCAAATATTGGATAACAGGATCTATTCTGTTGACCGGCAAGGTATATACTTCTGGTCCAATTGGTGTAAACGCCCTGACTTGTCTCGTTGGCAAACCGATTGCACAGCAAATTGGTATCCTCATACAAATACAATCATTCGCGGTAATCAGTTATCTGATATCGGTGGAGATGGGATTGTCCCTAAGATGACAGATGGAGGTCTCGTTGAAAACAACAACTTGGAAGGCTTTAATGTACGTTCAAGATCCTATAACGCCGGCATGTGGACGGCCAACTCAGATAATATTACATTTCAATATAACCGGACATCCGGTGGAATTAGTACACTCGATGGAATGGCCTATGATATCGACCATGCTACAAATCATATTATCTTTCAATACAATCTTTCTTATAATAATGAAGGTGGCTTTTTCTTGTTTTGTCCTGATGGATCGAACACGAAAGACTTTATCATTCGTTATAATATTTCTATCAACGATCGTGCGCAGTTGTTTCTGCAAGGCTGCGGCGGCGAAATCTCAAATGGGAAAATATATAACAATACGATGTACATTGGCAATGGACTGTCGCCAACGGTATATGCGCAAAATGGTTCACCTATCAGGAATGTAGAGTTTTTCAATAATATTGTATACAAGACCGGTACAGGTACAGTCGGCTGGGAATTAACAGATACTGATTTCAAACTGGATAATAACGTGTTTTATGGTCTTACATCTATTCCAAATTGGGCTACCGATACGATTACAGAGGCGGATCCGTTACTCGTGTATCCTAACAATAACGATCCGCGCGGATACCGTTTGCAGGAAGGATCTAAGGCTATTGGAGCGGGTGTACTCATCAATTCTAATGGTGGTAAAGATTATTTCGGTAATCTTGTGTCATCCACGAAAGTGCCGAATATCGGTGCTTATGAAGGAAACGGTGTGCTTGCTACTCCTGAAGAAGGATGCTTACCATCGCTAACCATTGCTAATAACACCGCGAATGGTATCGCACGTATTATGGCTAATGTTAGCAATCCATGTATTAGTAATTACAAAGATCTTACTTTATCCGCTGTTGGACCTGCCGGAGTTAAGATTTCTCCTGCGACGAAATTGATCAGTACAATAGCTCCGAGCGAAACGGTTTCTACTGAAATAGTAGTACACAATGCTTTGAACAAACCAGTTGACAATTATCCTATTGATGTTTACGTCTCCAATAAGCAGGGTGATAAACTCGTCAACTCTCTGGTCAATTTGGAAGTCATTTCATCTTCCTGGACATCAGTAGATCATGAGGATTTTGAAAATATGACAATAGGTCAATCTCCAAACGGATGGGTAACAAGCGGCAATAGCCAGCCTGTCATTACTAGTGAAGGAGATATCCAAGCATTGAAGCTGATGCAGTCCAGTACCATAAATAAAAGTGTGTGGTCATTCCCAGGCAAAGCGGGAACTGTAAAGCTGGTCACCCGGGTGAAGGCAGGGCAGTCCAATATGCCACTTGGATTGCATTATCTGGATGCACAAGACGGAGAAATTCTTAAATTAAGTTTAAACCTTTCAGGGAAAGTAAGCTATACAAACGCAGGTGCCTTTATAGATACCACCACAGCCTATAAAATTAACGAGTGGCAGACTCTTGAAGCAGTTGTCGATCGGGACACTTCAACCTACATTGTCCTCCTTGATGGTGTCAGGGTGGGAAAAGGTACACTCGGATCGAGTACCAATGCTATTAGTAAGTTACGTCTGCAGGTTCCAAGTGGTAGTGCAACCGGTAGTTTTCTTGTAGATCAAGTGAGTATTTCAGAGCCAAATGTTGTGGTTCCTGTAATTACTCTTGCATTAGATCAATCAAGTTACAATTTAGAAGTTGGGGATAGACATCAACTTGTACTTACTGAGATGAATAATGGAACGGAGACCGATGTAACCTCGCTATCACATTTTGAATTAATCGGCAACGATATTGCTTCTGTCACTGAAGCGGGCTTGCTACAGGGGATTCAGGAAGGTGTTGCAACGATAAGAGTTGTTTATCAGGGTATTACCACTGAAGCAAGTGTAGTCGTGTCCTCCAAGAATGAAGAAGGACTTCAAACCATTTTTAGCGGTCCATCTGTTATCAAATTAGGGGAGTATATCAATATACGCTTTGGTGTGAAAAAGGCAGCTACACCATTAACTGCACAGGATATCATCATTCGCTATGATTCTAATTTACTTCAGTATGTCGATGTGAAGGTGTTAGCAGCAGGATTGAGTATAGTGGATACGAAGTCGGATACACTAGGTATCCTAAGACTGATTGTTGTGAGTAAAGGTTCCGAGAATGCGGTTAGTGGCGATCAGACTGAACTGCTTGAGTTGCAGTTACTAGCAAAGGAAGTAGCAGGGGATGAATCGACTACAATAGAAGTGACGGGTGCGGTCTTTGGAGACGCTGAAGGTAACGAATATACTGCTCAGGCGGCTACGCATGTAATCAACTTAGAAACAGCAGGTACATTAGGTGACTTGAACGGTGACGGTAAGATCAGTATCGGCGACTTGGCAATTATAGCATTCCATTATGGTAAAACAAGTAGCAGTTCAGATTGGCAATTGATCAGAGTAGCCGACCTGAATCGTGACGGTGTGATTGGTCTGGAAGACTTGGCGACATTGGCACAGCAGTTGCTGGAATAATCCAAATATTGTGTTAATATTTGACGTTAAGCCCTTTTCAGAAAGGGCTTTTTGTATTATTTAAAAATTTACTATGTATAAAAAACACACTTCAATCTATAAGACTAACTCTATAACATAAATATGATAGCGGTTACAATTTGGTTGTATTAAAAAAACAATATAAAAGGGGAATGAACATTGAAAAAGTATATTATAAGCAAAACTGTAGTGGCAGTATGCCTATTCTTGCTACTTGTTGTGATCTCGGCCTGTGGCTCTGGTAATGGCAACACAGTTGATAAGAATGCAGGCACTTCGTCAACCGAAAACAAAGATGATAGTAAACAGGTTGAAATCACCTTTGCAAACTGGATAGCAGTTGAGGATGCTACTAAGACTGTATTTGAAGACCTTGTGGCAACATTCGAAGCTGCTAATCCGAATATCAAAGTTAAATCGATTGGCATTCCATTCGCTCAATTTAAAGATCAAGTACTCGTCAACTCGGCGGGAGGTAGCGCTCCTGACATTATGATGTCTAACCAAGCATTTGCACCCGCTTTCGTTGGCGCTGGCATTGTTCAACCACTTGACGAATTGCTAGGCAATGAAATCATAGATGACATTGTAGAAGCTAGCAGAACGGGCGCAACGTATAACGGAAAAGTCATGTCAATGCCGTGGGCACCGCATCCAAATGCATTGTTCTGGAATAAAACACTGTTCGCGAAGGCTGGCCTTGATCCTGAGAAATCACCGACGACATGGGCGGAAGTGGAAGAAATAGCTACAAAAATTGCAGCTCTTGGCAACACTGAAGACGGAAAACCAGTCTATGGCATCGGTATTGATAATGGTTCGGATTCCAACTCAGGAAGTAAGTTTTGGATTCCATATCTCTCTTACGGAGGCAATTATTTGACAGACGGGAAGTTGACGTTTGATCAAGGGACAGCCTTAGAAGAAAGTTTAGGATTTGTGCAAAGAATGGCGGCAGGAAAAATATCACCTGTAGGTGCAGATACCAAAATTCTACGCGGCTTGTTCTCAACTGGATCGCTTGGCATGTTTATTGATGGTGATTTCGGACGTAACGTGTTCCGGACATCCAGTGGTAAAGGAGAAGCGTTCGACAAAGAGTGGGGTGTTACAACAGTACCTGTAAACAAAACGGGTAGTTCAGAAACAGTATTTACGGAGCATCAATTATTAATTTCAGAACAAACGAAAAACCCAGAAGCAGCAGCTGCATTCGTTAAATTCTTAGTCTCTAAGGAAGCGATGATTATGTACCATAAATCTAACGGTGTAATGTCAGCGCGGAAATCTCTTGCGCAGCTTCCAGAGATGAATGAGGATGACTATGCAAAAGTATTCAACAAACAAATGTCTACCGCTACAGCATTCCCTAACAGCAATCCAAAGTTTGACGAAGCAATGAAAAATGTAGCTTCAATGTTGCAACTCGTAACGGTGGGGAATGAAACTCCTGCCAACGCAATTAAATATGTTATGCCTAAAATAAAGGAATTATACGAATAAACGGAAACCACGATTCTACGAGGGGATTAAGGTTTCAGTCTATAATCCCCGATTTTATATTTATGCGACATCATGTAGTTTACTTCTAATTAAGGTGGTGCCCAATGGCTCTTAACCGTTCGAAACGCAATTTACTATTTGCTATTTTATTGCTTCTTCCAGCCCTGCTATTATTATGTTTGACCATTGTTGCTCCTTTGGCAAAGGCTATTATTTCGAGTTTTAGAGAGGACTCTCTGCTCTCCACGAACCACGCTTGGAATAATTTCGCCAATTATAAGGCAGTACTTGGCTCGGGTGAGTTCATGCATTCCCTAGGAGTTACGTTAAACTATGTGGGTGTAGTTTTGATTGTAGAAATATTAGTTGGTTTTGGAATTGCATTACTTTTGAATCAATCGATCATATTCCGTCCGTTCTTCCGAAGTATAATTATGATTTCGTGGGCCGTACCAACCATTGTGGCGGCACTTGTATTCATGTGGATGTTCCAAAATGATTTTGGCGTAGTGAACTACCTTCTAATGAAAACAGGTTCTATTTCAGACAAGGTGAATTGGCTTAATCATATGGATTTAGCGTTATACGCGGTCATGGTAGTAGCCATTTGGCGACAAACCCCGCTTGTTGTTACGATGCTTCTTGCAGGTATGCAAGGTATACCGAGTTCGTTATACGAAGCTGCTAACATAGATGGTGCTGGACGCATTCAATCACTTATACACATTACAATTCCGCAATTGAAACCGATACTACTCAATGTCGCCTTAATTACAATAGTTAATAACTTTCAAATGTTAACACTTTTCTTTACATTGACTAATGGTGGTCCAGTCGATACAACAGAAACACTTGCTGTGCTAGCCTACTCGAATGCGTTTGAAAAATTCGATATGGGACGAGGAGCAGCAATCGGTGTAATGTGGATGATCATTTTGGTTGGTATTTCATTGTTTTTCAACCGTCTCTCGAGAACAGATGGAGAATGAATAGGAGGATTGTAGAATGGGAAAAAACGCTATATTGAAATCAACTAGCAATTATATATTACTTGCAATTACGATGGTATGTTTTTTATTCCCAATTTATTGGATAATTGTTACATCGTTGCAATCTAATAATGACTTATTTCAATTTCCTCCAAAATTTTTTGATTTAAACATTACACTCGACAGCTATATGGCAGTTTTCAAGGATATAGATTTCTTGCGATTTTATCGTAACACGGTAGTAGTTGCTGCAGGTGCGACGGCACTAAGCCTATTTGTTTCGATCTTCGCAGGTTATGCCTTCTCACGATTTAAATTTAAAGGGAGTAACTTACTGTTGACGTCTTTTTTATCTACCCAGATGTTCCCAGTTATTACATTGTTAATAGGGTTGTATTCGATCTATAGTTCATTCGGTTTGCTTAACACCTATCTGGCACTGATTTTGGCCAATACGACGACTGCCCTTCCATTTTCCATAATGCTAATGAAATTGTTCTTTGATGGTATCTCTAAGGAATTAGAGGAAGCGGCTGAGATTGACGGTGCTTCCAGATGGAAAATTTTATTTAAAATCATTATACCTCTGACTAAGCCAGGTATTCTGGCCATTTCGATCTATGCGTTTCTAGTATCATGGGATGACTTCATATTTGGGCTGACATTAACTAGTGATCTAGGAATGAGAACATTGAGTTCTGGACTATCGATGAAATACTTTGGAGAGTTTTCGTATAACTGGTCTGGTGCTAGTGCGGCGGCTGTTGTCGCAACTCTGCCGCTTGTGCTAGTATTTATGTTTTTTCAAAAGTATATGGTTGCAGGTTTAACTGCAGGTGGGGTGAAGGGATAGAATGATGGGAAGATCTAATATAGTACTCATCACATCCGAAAATATGAAGAAAAACAGACAAGAAGATGATACAATAACCGTGTTCACCTCGACTCAGATTACAATGAACAAACGGTGGAACCACTGCCTTAAGTAAGTGACTATTAGGCGACACAACAGGGGGGATTTCTATACGATATATACAAATGTCTAACCTTAGATTTCTAACCCTACGTACCAAGCTGTTGGTTGTGTTGCTAATGGTTAGTCTGGTACCCATGTGTGTGAGCGCTTATCTTTACTATACATATGTAGTCTCGGCGATGGCAATAGAGCTCGGCGCAAGCAGTGTACAAATTACGAAGCAAGTTCAGGGTAAAGTAGATGCATTCTATAAACAGTTGTACAGCTTAAGCAATATGCTTAGCTATAATCCGAATGTGCAATACTTGCTTACGCGGCAAGACGATAAAATGGATGCTAAAACATTGGCTGCTATGAATGATGTAGAGGTTCAGATGATAGCAATCGATCAGTATCGTCAGCTATTTTCAGCGAATAAGAATTCGAGCAATGATCTGAAGGGTATATTTTTGTATACAGATCAAGGTGTTCTTTTGCACAATGTCCTAGAGACAAGATTGTCGGTTAATGACCAATTCAAGCACCAGAATTGGTTTCAGCAAGTTCGTGAATCCAATACACCGATATTGATTTCGGAGCATTCACAAGATTATGCCTCGAATCAATCGGTTGTTACTTTTGCCAGACGTCTTCAGAGTTCGAAGGATTTTACGGATAAAGGCACGCTGTTTATCGATATTTCACCGCATACCTTCGAGGAGTTCCTTTCTGATATTCAAATCGGAAGCACCGGATTTGTGTTCCTTATGGACAGTATCGGTAAACCCGTGTATGACAGTGAGCGCTTTCCGGTTCAGTCGATGCTTATAGAAAGTACGATTGCTTCGAAAATTGGAGAAAACCCTTATGGCTCATTTACTCAGCAATATGAAGGTGAAAAGACATTAATTAGTTATTCTTCATCTGAAAAAACGGGATGGACAGTGGTTGCGGCGGTTCCGTGGTCGGAAATCGGACAGGAACTCGAGCGAACAGTTCGATTAAATTTCATTATTTTATTGATTATCGCTACAACGGTCATGATAATCGTCTCCGGACTAATCAGCAGTAGATTAACACAGCCAATGATTAAGCTTAAACAAGCAATGAAATTAGCGGAGTCAGGAAACTTCTCTGCAAGAATTCATCATCACCGTAATGATGAATTTGGATTGCTGAGTGATAATTTCAATAAGATGTTGCATGAGCTCAAGCGGCTTCAACAGGAAATTATTCAAACTCGCATGCGTGAGTTCGAACTCCAGCTCTATAGTAAAGAATCAGAGCTCATTGCTCTTCGTGCACAAATTAATCCGCATTTCTTATATAACACCTTGAACACGATGTCGAGTATCGGTGAGGTTTATAATGTTCGTGAGGTGAGTTTGCTCAGTAGCGCATTGGCAGAAATGTTTCGTTACAGTAGCACGGGGGGGCATTTTTCTACGCTCTCCGAAGAGATTCATCATGTAAATGCCTACTTGACGATCATGCAGATACGGTACGGTAACCGTTATGAGGTTCATATAGAAATACACGATTATATGATGAATGTTAGAGTGATCAAGATGATGCTGCAGCCTATTGTAGAAAATGCATTCCAACATGGATTGGAAAAAAGGTCCAAAGGTCGTATTGATATAATCGGAGCTCATGGTGACAAGGAAATAGTTATCACCGTCTTAGATGATGGAGAAGGTATTAGTGAGAATAGGCTAGCAGAGCTAAATTCAGCGCTTCGACATGGTCAATTATCTGAGCCTATGTTGAATGAACATATTGGATTAATCAATGTTCAGAAACGGTTACAATTACATTACGATGGCGGAGCCTATCTTCATATTTCCAGTGAGTATGATGGTGGAACAGCAGTCAATATTCATATCCCATATGATCCGAATGTTTCTCATGATGGGGGGGGAGATCTTGTACCGAGTTCTGATCGCAGATGATGAGCAATGGGGCTGTGAAGCACTAATCAAAATCATTCGTGAAACAGCACCTGACTTCCGTGTTGAATGTGTAGTTCATGATGGATTAGAAGCGCTTCATAAGCTGGAGGAAGAAGAATTCGACTTAATTATTACCGATATTAGGATGCCGAATAAAGATGGCTTGGGATTGATTCGAGATATGGCAGAGGCGGGAATAACCGTCCCTGTTATCATACTTTCGGGATATAATGATTTCGAATATGCACGAACGGCTATCCGTTACGGTGTGTTCGAATATTTATTAAAGCCCATTAACAGATCGGAATTGTCAGTTGTGCTCGAAAGGTTGCGGAGGATGCAGCCAAATAACACGCTAGAAGAGAGAAAGAAGCAGCTCAATGTCATCGCAATTACAAAACCACTACAAAATTTACCAGGTCCCGTTATTATTAAGCAAATAGAAGAGTTGATTCGTAAAACTTATTATGAAGATCATTATTTGGCAGAAATGGGTCGGCAATTCGATTTGAATCCTGCGTATCTTGGAAGATTGTTTCGGGCGGAGACGGGTATTGGATTCATAGGCTACTTGCAAAATATACGAATAGAAAAGGCTAAGCAACTACTAACGACTACGATGATGAGCATCGCAAAAATAGGTCATCATGTTGGCTACTGGGATGATAAACATTTCATAAAAATATTTAAAAAGGCGACTAGTTTAACTCCATCAGAGTATAGGTCGAGCAAGAGGGGGCCGATCAATTCTATCGTAGAGGGGATTTAATGATCCCCTTTTTTTGTTGTATAAAGATAGGGACTAATGGAAGACAGAATATTGATGTAGACTACAGATTACAAAATATTCTTTGCGGAACTACAAGTAAGGTGTTACACTCCACAAATATTAATATGATTTTAATAGATTAGGTGACAGAAAGTAAACTAAGGAGAGATCAAGGTGGAAGTTAATAACTTATTACAGGCTTTTAGATTGAATTTCCTCTATGCAGAGAAATATTCGTTTCCAAACAAATGGACTTATTATGAGTCTGTCATTCCTTATTCTATGATTCGATTTATTCAAAAAGGGAGAGCAGTATTTATTATTGATGATACTACTTATCAATTAGAAGAAAACGACATTATTTATATTCCGCAAGGAAGCATGCTTCATTGCGAGGCATTTTCGGATGATTTCACCTTTATAAGTATTCGGTTTACAGCGGCTATTGCATTGGGGGATCATGAGGTATGGTCTGAAATTATGGGATTTGATACAAAGGTTAAGTGTAATGACGTTCAGATTAAAAATTTCTTTACTTGTATTATCAGGGAAAAGGACTCGTCTAGTCGGGGGAGATATTTCATGCTAAGAGGCTACTTGGAATTAATTGTAGGGTATTTAATCAATTCCTCAGAGACGAAATTCAATCGAGTAAATAAACTAAAAACCATTAAAGTGGATAACAAAAATGATAACAGAGTTCAACTTGTTCTAGATTATATGATAAATAACTTTAAAACTAATATTAGTATTGAAGACTTAAGTAAAATGGTCAATATCAGCTCAACAACACTTCGCAGATTATTTAAACAGGATACGGGTAAATCACCAAGTGACTTCTTAATACAATTGAAAATGACAGAGGCTGCTAAAAAAATATTAGAGACAGATGAAAGAATCTCGGATATTGCCTATATGGTAGGGATCGAAGATCCCAACTATTTCTCGAGAACCTTCAAGAAACATTTTGGGGTTACACCTTATACCTACCGACAGCGTGTAAGGGCTTTCTAAGAGACATTCATAATGTTCGATTTGTGCTATTAATAATTGGTTTGCTATATTTAAAAGTTTTATTAATTTAGTTAAAGTTAATGAGTATAGAACAAAGGGAAAATTACCCACTGTAAAAACGATGGTTTTTTCATGTTTTAATAAGAGAGGAGATGCTTAGCTAGATTATTCTTGGGATTCTTGTTTCTAAAAGACTATGATTTAAGGGGTAGCACTATTTGATTGTGTATGTTTGATTTGTACTATTAAAGCCAAGGGAGAGGTCATGATATGAAAAGAAAGTTAGCGTTAATTCTAATTGCTTGTATGATGTTTTCCGTAACTGCTTGTAGTACAGGTACAGAAACGAAGTCCGACAGCGGCACAGCAACTGAAGTCCCTAGTAAAGATAAAGAGTTAAACGGGGAGATCGTATTATGGCACTCCTTCACACAGGGACCAAGAAATGAATTCATGAAAGAAGCAGCTGATTCATTTATGAAAGCGCATCCAAATGTGAAAGTTACAATCGAAACATTTGCTTGGTCTGAATTTTATACGAAATGGACAACGGGTCTACAATCAGGCCAAGTACCTGATGTAAGTACAGCTTTACCGAATCATGTAGTTGAAATGCTAGATGCTGATGCGATTATTCCAATTAATGATGTTATTGACAATATTGGTAGAGATCGCTTCTATGAAGCTCCTTTGAAAGAAGGAACTGTAGATGACAATAACTATTCCATTCCATTATATTCCCATGCTCAAGTGATGTGGTATCGGAAAGATTTACTAGCGAAAGCGGGGTTAGAAGTTCCCAAAACGTGGGACGAGCTGTTTGAAGCATCCAAAAAAATTAACAATCCAGAGGATGTATATGGTCTATCGGTTCCGATGGGACTTGGTGATTTGCTAGCTACTCGCTTCTTGAATTTCTATGTTCGTTCAGCAGGAGAGACGCTGATAACAGAAGATGGAAAGGCAAATCTCACAAGTAAGGCTGCTATTGACGGAATTAACTATTGGGTGAAGATGTATAAAGAAGTGTCGCCTAAAGGCTCGTTGAACTTTAAAACATTAGATCAATCGACGCTATTTTATCAAGGCAAAACGGCATTTGACTTTAATAGTGGATTCCATATCGGTGGAGTTGAAACGAACTCTCCTGCTCTATTAGATCAGATCGATGCAGCTCCAATTCCTAAAATCAATGCAGGAGATGAAACACAGGGGATAGAGACATCAAACATTCCGATGGTTGTGTGGAAACAAAGTAAGCATCCTGAAATTGCTAAAGCCTTTGTAGAAAGCTTGTATGAAAAAGAAAAATACATCAAATTTTTACACTCCGTACCTGCAGGCATGCTACCTGCAATGAAGGATATTGCCGAAGATCCGGAATTCTTAAATAATCCTACTATTCAGAAATTTAGTGCAGCGGTAAAAGTTATTAGTGAAGCGGTGGATAAGGGAACTGCAATCGGTATGGAATATAAACCATCCATTGAAGCGGGTATCATTACAAGCCAAAGTGTAATTGAAGAAATGTTCCAAAACATTGTTTTGAAAAATGAATCCGTCGAATCTGCTGCCAAGGTAGCAGAGAAAAAACTAGATGATTTATTTAAATTAGCACAATAACTAAATAAGGGAGGTCTACCCTCCCTTAGCTTGTTTTAGGGATAATTAGAAAAAGAGGAAGGAGAGTAGTTCATAAAATCATTTTCAGAAGTGGGGTTAATCCGATGAGGACCATCAGTGAGAAGTACAAGAAAATCAATAAAACAGGCTTGTTATTTATTTTACCAGCAGTATTGATTGTAGTCCTTTTATTGATATATCCTATCTTTTCTAGTATTTATTTCAGTTTTACTTCAAAGCACTTGATCAAAACACGTATAGATTGGGTTTGGTTAGATAATTTTAAGTTCGTCTTAACTAATCCTGACTTTTACGTCGCATTTTATAACTCTATCAAATGGACAGGACTCTCCATTGTAGGGCAGTTATTAATAGGGTTCGCCACAGCGCTCGCGCTGAATAAAATACCGAAGTATTCAGGTTTCTTTCGAATATTACTTATAATCCCTTGGGCATTTCCAGCAATTGTTATTGCATTTACATGGAAATGGATATTTAACGATGTGTATGGATTCATGCCTAATTTATTAACCGCGATCGGAATGACTAACCAGAACATCAATTTCTTTGCTGACCCTAATTTTGTCTTCGGGACAGTTGTTTTCATTAATATTTGGTTTGGTTCTCCATTGTTCATGGTGAATATTTTGTCAGCACTCAAAACAATACCTTCAGAACAATATGAAGCAGCATTCATGGATGGTGCATCCGCTTGGCAATCATTTTGGTCGATTACCATTCGTCATATCCGCGGCGTTATTGGGTTATTGCTCGTACTTAGAACCATTTGGATATTTAACAACTTTGATCTTCTCTATTTAATAACAGGTGGAGGACCATCGAACTTAACAATGACACTACCTATTTTTGCTTTCAAAGTCGGATGGGGTATGAAACAACTAGGCGTCGCTTCAGCGATAACCGTTATTTTGTTACTGTTCTTACTAGGAATATGTTTATTATTCTTCAAGCTATTAACTAAATGGGAGAGGGATGATCGCTAATGAAAACTGTAGGTAGAAATCGAATGGGTATTGCTATCTTGTATATATTTCTTTCTATAGCTGCTCTTGTTGCTGTCTTTCCTCTGATTTGGATTATTTTATCATCGTTTAAGTCACCCGGTGAGATGTCCAGTCACCCATTAGCATTTTTCCCGAAGAATTTTACGTGGGTATATTACGACAGGGTTTTAAATAATTTGCATTTCTTTAAAAACATTAAAAACAGCTTGCTTGTATCTTTAGCGACGACTTTGATCTCGATTGTCATATCAGCTTTAGCAGCGTATGGTATTGTACGATTCTTCCCAAATGCAGGGAAAAAGATGACGAAGCTTCTTATTACGACGTATATGTTTCCGCCTATACTACTTGCTGTTCCATACTCCATCATCATCGTTAAAATGGGTCTGGTAAATACATGGACAGGATTAATTATCACCTATTTGTCCTTCTCCATTCCTTATGCCATTTGGATGCTGACAGGCTTCTTTCAAACGGTACCACTAGAAATTGAGGAAGCAGCCAGAGTAGATGGTGCAGGGAAAATGAGAGTATTTATTCAAGTGGTCTTGCCTATTGTCTCGCCAGGCATTGTAGCAACAGCGATATATACATTTATCAATTCGTGGAATGAATTCTTATTCGCATTGCTATTGATAAATTCATCGGCAAAAATGCCGATTTCCGTAGCATTATATTCATTAAATGGATCTGAGATACTCGATTGGGGAGAAATGATGGCGGCGTCTGTCATCGTTATTTTACCATCAATTGTGTTCTTCATGCTTATCCAAAAGAAAATTGCTGGTGGGTTGGCCGATGGATCAGTTAAATAACTTAAGAATCTGGAAGGAGATTTACTTGTGAAAACAGTTAATTATGGGATTATAGGTACCGGTTATTTTGGAGCAGGTCTAGGGAGATTGATTGATGCTTTGGAAGGAGCCAAGGTAGTCGCTGTATATGATCCTGAAAATGCAGAAAAAGTTGCAACAGAATTAAAATGCGATGTGGAAGATAGTATTGAGGCATTGTGTAGTAGAACCGATGTGGATGCTGTCATTGTGGCTTCTCCAAATGGATTTCATAAGCATCCTGTGCAATGTGCAGCTGAGAATAAGAAACATGTGTTTTGTGAAAAGCCAATTGCCTTATCGTATCAAGACTGTAATGAAATGATCGAAAAGACAAAAGAAAATGGCGTTATCTTCATGGCTGGGCATGTGATGAATTTCATGAACGGCGTTCGGACCGCTAAAAAGCTGATTAACGAGGGAAGAATAGGTGAGATTCTATTCTGCCATGCGGAACGTAATGGATGGGAAGAAGCGCAGACCGAGATAAGCTGGAAGAAGAAAAGGGAAATATCCGGAGGTCATCTATACCATCATATTCACGAACTTGATTTTATTCAGTTTCTAATGGGACCAGCTGAGCGTGTAACCATGATGGGCGGTAATGTGGCTCACCACGGTGAAAAGTTTGGTAATGAGGACGATATGCTTTTTATTTCACTCGAATTTTCAAATAACCGCTTTGCTACCCTACAATATGGATCGGCCTTTAGATGGGGCGAGCATTACGTGAAGATTCAGGGAACCAAAGGAGCGATTCTTATAGATTTACAAGATGTTAAAGTAGTACTGAAAATGCCTGAAGGAGAAGAGCAATTTCTACTCCATGAGAGCAAAGAAGTCGATGATGATCGTACCCGTATCTACAAAGGGTTAGAAATGGATGGGGCGATCATGTATGGAAAACCAAATCATGCACCACCGTTATGGTTACATGGAATTATGAATCAAGAAATGATTTATTTCCATGACATAATGCAAGGCGCGGAAGTGGAAGAGGAGTTCAAGCCATTACTTGATGGAACTGCCGCTAGAGCTGCAATTGCAACTGCAGATGCACTTACGTTATCTAAAGAAGAAGATAGAAAAGTCAGCGTAAGAGAAATTACTGATAAGGAAGTAGTGATGAAATGATCTATGATAAGATTTCGAATGCAGGACTGTATACCTTTGAGAATCCTAGGTTGCAGAGCGCTGTTGAAGATATGAGGATGGGGCTGTATGTAGAAGCTATTGAATCGAAAGACTTTAAAAAAAACATAATCTCTTTTACAACGAAGCCCAAAGAAGAAAATCGTTACGAAGCTCATAGAAAGTTCATTGATATTCATATCGTCACAGATGGACGGGAATACGTAGAAGTGAGTAATGTTGAGTGTCTATCTAATCTGACAGAATATAATCCAGAAAGTGATATTTACTTTGGCGATGTGACATCGGATATCAAGTTTAAAGGTTATTTAGAACCTGGTTACTTTCTAATCTGTTTTCCAGAAGATACACATTTAGTTGGTGCACATGAGAAGAATGAACAAGTTGTGAAGAAAGTCGTTTATAAGATTGGGATCAATCTTGAATAAGACGAGAGTATTGTATTCGTTCGTTGCAATGCGTATTTGAAAAGATAGTCACTTTCCATAGAAATTGCATATGAACTTCATCTGTATCTGCGTCATCCTTTGTGTGTTTCTTCGTCTGACTTACAACACTACAGGATGACGCAGATTTTTCATTTTCAACCTTTAGTAAATGTTCGAGCACTGGTTTTAGTTTAGAGATCCTAGAATTCCCCTGTAAAATGAATTTTATAATATTAAAACCTTACGATGGGATTCAAGGAAGCTATATTGTGAAAAAATTTTAGGAGGAATAATATGAAAAAATTAAGTGTGAATTTGTTTGTTGTGATTCTACTGCTTTCAGTTTTTTTGACAGTGCCTAACGTGAAAGCTGAAACAAACAATCCAGCAATAAGTATAAATAATCTCACTTTTCCTACCAATCATACGGGTTACGATTTATCATCTTCCTTTACAGAGAATAATCTTTGGAACTCAGATAAAGGATCAATTGCCATACGTTTCACTTCTTCGAATTTGTCTAGTATACAATCATTATTTAGTGTAAGTAATAACAGTACGACAACTCCGAATTCTCATTTTCATATCTATGTGAAGTCCAATATGGTGGGATTTGAAATTAGAAATCAGAGTGGCGGAGATTATGAAAAAAGAACGATAAGAGTTCCACTGATCAGTAATCGTGAGCATGCACTTGTACTCACAGCTGATCCGGCTAGCGGCTATAAAATCTATTTGGATGGTCAATTGGCTCTCGTAGATGGCCTGCAGGAATTTACCACGACTCGAGGATATGGATTATTCAATGTTATTCCGTTCGCTAATTCTGCCAAAATAGGGTTAACCGATCGGAACGGTTCTAGT
This sequence comes from Paenibacillus antarcticus, assembly GCF_001637225.1. Taxonomy (GTDB): domain Bacteria; phylum Bacillota; class Bacilli; order Paenibacillales; family Paenibacillaceae; genus Paenibacillus_AQ; species Paenibacillus_AQ antarcticus. The sequence continues at coordinate 89,278 of NZ_LVJI01000015.1, read as the reverse complement.
GCTAACCAATACAGATTTACGGGGAGTGTAAAGAGTTTCCTATTGTATAAAGATGAGATCTCAAGTGAGGCCGCCATTCTTTTTACTAAACCATCGCTTGATAATCCAGTGAAGTCTAATTTGTTGTTCGATAAAGGAGATTGGAATGCACCTGCATTTCGAATCCCCTCATTGCTTACAACCCAAAAAAACGCGATTCTGGCCATTGCTGATATCCGCTATGGAGATAGTAATGACTCTCCCAACAATATCGATATTGGTATAAGACGCAGTGTCGATGGAGGATCAACCTGGACGAATCCTGCGTTAATGCTTAATTTCGCGGACTACCCAAATGTTTCAACGAGTCAGTTAACAAATAGTGCGTCCTATATTGATAGTGTTGTTGTCGAAGGGAATAATCATCGGATTTTCCACTTCGTAGATGCTTTCAAAGGAGGTGTAGGTCAAGCTAATTCCATTAACTCTAGCGGCTACACCGACATTCAAGGAGTGAAGTATTTAACCCTAGTCAATTCAATCGGCAAGAAATATTATGTTGGGGCCAACAATAGGGTCATTGATCCAACAACAGATACGGCGACAACATATACGATAAATGATGATTTTGGACTACTCAATAATGGAAGTTTAATAGGAAATATATTTTACAAGACTTCGCCATTAACCGTTGAGGCAACTGCCTTTGTCATGATGTCCTATTCCGATGATGAGGGAGTAAGCTGGTCACAGCCTACAATCATTAATGATCAAATCAAAACAAATGACATGAAGTTTTTGGGGACAGCACCGGGCGTAGGTATTCAGCTGAAAAAAGGTGTTTACGCTGGGCGATTGATTGTTCCAATGTATTACACCTCAAACTTATATAGTACGGAATATAGTGCTGTTATGTATAGCGATGATAATGGATTAACATGGACATTAGGCGAGTCTCCCAATGTAGGAAGAATCGGCGGAGCACAAAAGCTACATGAGTCACAACTTGTCGAGATGCCTGACGGACAAGTGAAAATGTTTGCCCGAACCATTGGTAAAACGGCGATTGCAACCAGCTTTGACGGTGGACTGACATGGGATGACCAAGTAGATCTATCTGCTGAATTGGTGATGAGTAGTTCATCGGGTTGTCAATTATCTATTATTAACTATAGTCAGTTGATTCAAGGGAAGCCGGCTGTTATATTTGCTAATCCTGCAGCTACGACCAGAGCAAATGGTGCTATTCGCGTAGGGCTTATTGAGGAGGGTGGAACGTATACCAGCAATGATCCAAATAAAAATAATAGGACGATTTATAACTTCAACTGGATTTCTAAAAAGGTGATACGTACAGGTGAATTCGCGTATTCCAGCCTAACAGAATTGCCGAATGGAAATATTGGGATATTGTTCGAAGAGAATAATACTAAATTCACATTAGATCACTTAGTTTATGAGGAATACACACTAGAAACACTGCTTAAATAATCTTCTAGTGACTTGAAGGTCATAAGAAAATGAGGCATGAAGAGGTATCAAACATAATGAACTGGTTGCTAAATATGATGTTAGCAGCATAGTATCCCTGCGAATTTCTAAAGTTAAAGTGAGTGTTCTTCTACGTTCCAATGATACATGCGACGAGTGAAAAAGTAAGCGTATTATATTGAATAAAGAGCCGTATCGATTATCCGATACGGCTCTTTATATTCGTTCAGTATGAAATAGACTAGACTCGGCAAATTTCACTTGGGCAAAACTCACAGTGACAAATTTCTTGAAGCATAGAGATATTTTTGATTACGATCATTCCGCTATCATATTCAACAGCGTCCTTTTTCCGAAGATCACTAAGCATGCGATTGACACTTTCACGAGTAGCACCAATCATGTTGGATAAATCGGTATGGGTAATCTTTTTGTTTATAAGGATGTTGTCACCTTGTGGTTCACCATAAGTATTACCTAGTCGGATTAACGTGGAGCAAAGAGCACCGGGTTTACCATACAACATCAAATCACGGAATTTAGTTTGTGTTAGACGATGGTGAATACCCATCCACTTCATGAAATCAATCGCAAATTCACAATGCTGACAGATCAATGTTTCTAAATCTTTATGTTCTATGACACCAATTTCGCTTTCTTCTAGAACTTCAGCATTAAAGCTATGTTTCGCGCTAAAGAAAGGATCTGCCTGCCCTACCATATCGCCTGCTTGATACATATATAGGATGAGTTCCTTACCTTCATCTGTAGATTTGGTTAGTTTTATGCGTCCGCGTTTAATATAGAATAACTTATCAGATAAATCGCCTTCCCAAAAAAGGTGCGATCCTTCAGGAACAATACGGTCCTTCATACTTACTAGTAGTCGGTTGAAGTTTGATTCAGAGAAACAACTTGTATTTCCACGGGCCTCGATAACATTTAGATTTTCACTCATGATCGTTATCCCCTTATCTTTAATTTTCGGTAAATTTTAAACTAATTATACCTTTAAAAATCACATTTGTGTGAGGTTAATTGCGTTTATAAGTGGCAAATTTAAAAACATTGTGATAAATTTCACTTTTTGAGGTTGATTTTATGATAATACGAAGAATAGGGGAGATCTTATTTATAATTTATATCTTTAAACATTCAATACAAATGAAAGCGCTTTTGTAAATAAAACAAAAAAAATATAAAGATTGTGAAAGTTTTCACTATTAATCATTAGATGAATGTGTTATGATTAATCCAAGAAGTAAACAAACAAATATTTACAGGGGAGCTGAGAGAAATGGCAGTTAAAAACGAAGTCGTCCAGGAGAAGAAACAAGGAGCAGAGGAATACATTCAGTCCTTGATTGACAAAGCAAATATAGCTCAAGCAGCATTCATGGAAATGAATCAAGAACAAATTGACAATATTGTTCAAGCTATGGCACTCGCGGGTTTAGATCAACATATGTACCTAGCAAAGTTAGCAGTTGAGGAGACAGGCAGAGGCGTTTATGAAGATAAGATCACGAAGAATATGTTCTCAACGGAGTACATTTACCACAGCATCAAGTATGATAAAACAGTGGGTGTGATTGAAGATAATGAATATGAAAACTTCCAAAAAATCGCTGAACCAGTCGGTACGATTATGGGGATCACACCGGTAACTAACCCTACTTCTACTACGATGTTTAAAGCACTCATCTCAATTAAGACGCGTAACCCAATCATATTTGGTTTCCATCCATCCGCACAAAAGTGTAGTAGCGAAGCGGCGAGAATTCTTGTAGAAGCTGCTGTGAAGGCTGGTGCACCAGCTAACTGTATTCAATGGATCGAAGAACCTACAATGGACAAAACAAACGTCCTGATGAATCATCCTGGTATCGCACTTATCTTAGCAACAGGTGGATCGGCAATGGTTAAAGCAGCATATAGCTGTGGTAAGCCAGCACTTGGTGTAGGACCTGGTAACGTTCCTTGTTTTATTGAAAAAAGTGCTGATATTGATCAAGCGGTAACCGATCTTATTCTTTCTAAATCATTTGATAATGGTATGATTTGTGCTTCTGAACAAGCGGTTATTATTGAAGAACCTATTTTTGATCAAGTGAAGAAGAAAATGATCGCGAATGGTTGTTACTTTGTAAACAAAGAAGAAGCAGCTAAATTGACAGCAGGCGCTATGAACGTTGAGAAATGTGCAGTGAATCCCGTCATTGTGGGTCAGTCCGCAGTGAAGATTGCTGAAATGTCAGGAATAACAGTTCCAGCGGGAACGAAGATTCTAGTCGCTGAAATTGAAGGTGTAGGTCCGAAATATCCGTTATCTGCTGAGAAATTGAGCCCTGTTCTAGCATGTTATAAAGTGAAGAACGCTGAACAAGGCATCGCTCGTGCAGCTGAAATTGTTGAATTTGGTGGTATGGGTCACTCATCGGTTATTCACTCGAATAATGAAGAAGTCATCATGAAGTTCTCTGAACGCCTGCAAACAGGACGAATCATTGTCAATTCTCCTTCGACACACGGAGCTATTGGGGATATCTATAATACAAATTTACCATCATTGACACTTGGTTGTGGATCTTATGGTCGTAACTCAGTATCTACGAACGTGGGCGCTGTCAACTTGGTCAATGTGAAAAGGGTGGCACGTCGTACCGTGAATATGCAATGGTTCAAAATTCCAAACAAAATTTATTTTGAAAAAGGCGCAACTCAATATCTCGCTAAAATGCCTGACATCACTCGTGTAGCTATTATTACTGACCCTATGATGGTGAAATTAGGCTACGTTGATAAAGTAGAGCATTACCTTCGTCAACGTCAGACCCCTGTGGCCATTGAAGTATTCTCGGAAGTAGAGCCTGATCCATCAACGGATACAGTAGATCGTGGTACAGCCATGATGAATAGATTCAAACCTGACTGTATTATCGCACTTGGTGGTGGATCACCAATGGATGCTGCCAAAGCCATGTGGTTGTTCTATGAGTATCCGGATACAGATTTCAACGGATTGAAACAAAAATTCATGGATATCCGTAAACGGATTTACAAATATCCACGTCTAGGTCAAAAATCTAAATTTGTAGCTATCCCTACAACATCAGGTACGGGTTCGGAAGTGACTTCTTTTGCAGTCATTACGGATAAGAATCAAGGAAATACCAAATATCCACTAGCAGATTATGAATTAACGCCAGATGTAGCTATTGTTGACCCTGAGTTCGTGTACTCTCTACCACGCGTAGCTGTAGCTGATACAGGTATGGACGTACTGACACATGCAATCGAAGCGTATGTATCTGTTATGGCAAATGATTTCACAGACGGTCTTGCGATTAAAGCGATCCAACTGGTGTTCGAATATCTTGAGAAGTCGGCATTGGAAGGCGATAAATTAGCTCGTGAGAAAATGCATAATGCATCAACCATTGCAGGTATGGCATTTGCTAACGCATTCTTGGGTATTAACCACAGCTTAGCTCACAAATGGGGCGGTAAATACCACACAGCTCATGGTCGTACGAATGCGATTCTATTGCCTCACGTTATTCGTTACAATGCGAAGAAACCAACGAAATTTGCTTCTTTCCCTAAATATTCGCACTTTGTAGCTGATGAACGTTATGCTGAAATTGCTCGCATCCTAGGATTGCCTGCACGTACGACTGAAGAAGGTGTAACCAGCTTGATTAATGCCATCCGTAAGATGAACAAAACGTTAGGTATCGAAGAAACATTCCAACAACTTGGCTTTGATCCTAAGGAATTCGAATCAGGCGTTGATTACTTGGCAGATCGTGCGTTTGAAGATCAATGTACAACAGCGAATCCTAAACTTCCTTTAGTCACAGAACTAGCAGATGTATATAGAGATGCGTTCTACGGCAGATTTGAATAAAGTTTAATGATTCAATTTAATTGAGAACGGAGTGACAAATATCACCTTGAAAGTGATATTTGTCACAGTTATTTTACAGGATTCAACGTAAGATTGATTGTAGATAGAGGCCCGAGGGTACTGACTTCTATCGTGACGATACCGCAGAATCAGATGTGAAAAAAGTTACAATGTTCTATCCGTTCTATGATCCAAAGAGACCTGAGATACCTTCAAACTCATGATCTCTAATACCAATATAAATATATAGATGGAGGGATTAATATGTCGGTTACAGAAAAAGAATTGAAAGATGTACAGTCAGGTTGGAGAGGGTTCCAAAAAGGTAAGTGGGCTAGAAAGGTTAATGTAAATGATTTTATTATCAAGAACATTACTCCTTATATAGGCGATGAAGCTTTCTTAGTGGGTCCAACACAGAATACAACTGACTTGTGGAAAATTGTATCGGATTTAACGAAACAAGAGAGAGAAAACGGCGGGGTGTTAGATGTTGATGTTAATACACCAGCTACGATTGTCTCCCATAATCCAGGATATCTAGATAAAGATAAAGAACAAATCGTTGGCGTACAGACAGATGCACCATTTAAACGTTCCATTCAACCATTGGGCGGCATTCGTATGGTAATCGATGCTTGTGAAGAATATGGTTTCAAACTAAATGAAGAAGTCATTGAAATATATAGTAATATCCGTAAAACCCATAACCAAGGTGTATTTGATGCATATACATCAGATATGAGAGCAGCTCGTAAAGCGGGTATCATTACAGGGCTTCCTGATGCATATGGCCGTGGTCGGATCATTGGTGATTATCGACGTGTTGCACTTTATGGTATTAATTTCTTGGTTAAGGATAAGAAGAATGAATTGAATGACTTGGAAGTTGACGTTATTGACGAAGATGTTATTCGATTACGTGAAGAACTGTCGGAACAAATTCGTGCCCTTGCTGAATTGAAGAAAATGGCTGAAATGCATGGCTTCGATATTTCGGAACCGGCTAAAACGGCTAAAGAAGCATTTCAATGGCTGTATTTCGGATACTTGGCTGCAATTAAAGAACAAAATGGTGCGGCTATGTCACTCGGACGTGTCTCTTCATTCCTTGATATCTATGTACAACGTGATGTAGCTGAAGGTACTTTGACAGAAGAACAAGCACAAGAAATGGTTGATCATTTCGTTATGAAATTACGTATGGTTAAATTCCTTCGTACACCAGATTATAATGAATTGTTCAGTGGAGACCCTACTTGGGTTACAGAATCCATCGGAGGAATGTCCGTTAATGGGCAGACGCGTGTAACGAAGAGTAGTTTCCGTTTCCTTCATACGTTATATAACTTAGGTGCAGCTCCTGAACCTAACTTGACAGTATTGTGGTCTGAACAACTTCCAGAGGCTTTTAAGAAATATTGTTCTAAAGTATCTATTGAAACAAGTGCGATTCAATATGAGAATGATGATCTTATGCGTCCAATTTACGGCGATGACTATGGTATTGCTTGTTGTGTATCAGCTATGCGTATTGGTAAACAAATGCAGTTCTTTGGTGCTCGTGCTAACCTTGCCAAATGTATGTTGTACGCAATCAATGGTGGTATTGATGAGAAATCAGGAGCGCAAGTAGGACCTGAATATCCAGCTATTACTGCAGACGTTCTGGACTACGACGAAGTGATGAAACGTTTCAAACCTATGATGCAATGGTTGTCTAAGCTATATATGAATTCTCTAAACGTCATTCATTATATGCATGATAAATATGCGTACGAAAGAATTGAAATGGCGCTACATGACCGTGATATTCTGCGCACGATGGCTTGTGGAATTGCTGGATTGTCTGTAGCAGCTGACTCACTTAGTGCTATCAAATATGGTACTGTTAGACCGGTCCGTAACGAGAAGGGAATCGCAATTGATTTCATTATTGAAGGGGAATATCCTTGCTACGGAAACAATGATGATCGCGTTGATAGTATTGCCATAGAACTTGTCGAAACGTTCATGGGTATGCTTCGTAAGAACAAAACTTATCGTAATGCTTTACCTACACAATCCATCTTGACGATTACTTCTAACGTTGTATATGGTAAAAAAACAGGTACTACGCCAGATGGACGTAAAGCAGGCGAACCGTTTGCACCAGGTGCTAACCCTATGCATGGACGTGATAAGAAAGGAGCGCTAGCTTCACTAAGCTCTGTTGCCAAACTCCCATACGAAGACAGCTTAGATGGTATTTCTAATACATTCTCAATTGTTCCTAAAGCATTGGGTAAAGAGGAAGAAACGCGTAAATCTAATCTCGTATCAATGATGGATGGCTACTTTGGTAGTGGTGCTCACCATCTGAACGTCAATGTATTCAATCGTGAACAATTAATTGATGCAATGGATCACCCTGAAGAATATCCGCAGTTAACTATTCGTGTCTCGGGATATGCGGTCAACTTCATTAAGTTGTCTCGTGAACAACAATTGGATGTTATCAATCGTACATTCCACGGTTCGATGTAAGAGTTAATGGGTAATTTTAACTATACTTTTAAGTCAGCGGATACAGAAAGGGTGACTTCATATGATCAAAGGACATGTTCATTCTTTGGAGACCTTTGGAACGGTTGATGGTCCAGGAATCCGCTTTGTCCTATTCATGCAGGGTTGCCTGATGCGGTGTCAATACTGTCACAATCCCGATACATGGGAGCTGAATGAGGGCAAAGAAATGACAGTTGAAGATGTGCTGTCAGAGATTGAGCCATATATTAATTATTATCGCTCCTCTGGAGGCGGCCTTACGGTTTCAGGAGGAGAGCCTAGTCTACAAGCTAAATTTGTTGCCGAATTATTTAGAGAAGTCAAACGTCGTTGGAATCTTCATACGACTTTAGATAGTAACGGCTTCAATGATGCTGATAAAATTAAAGAATTATTGGATGTTACGGATTTGGTGCTGTTAGATATCAAGCATATTGATGACGAGAAGCATATCAAATTAACCGCAAAAAGTAATGAGCGAACGCTCAAAACAGCGGAATGGTTATCAGAACATGGTCATAAGATGTGGATTCGGCATGTATATGTACCAGGCATTCATGATCTTGAAGAAGACCTTGTCCATTTAGGTGAGTTTATTGGTACATTAAATGGTGTAGAGAAGTTCGAAATCTTACCTTATCATCAGATGGGAATATATAAATGGAAGTCATTAGGAATAGATTATCCGCTTGAAGGTGTTCCATCTCCTTCTGATGAGGAAGTACAACGCGCCTATCAGCTTATTGAAAAAGGCCGTAATAACCAGCATTTACAGTAAATTAAAAAGAAGGCACTTTTTCCTTTGAAATCGTGCCTTCTTTTTAAATTATTAATTGAAAAACTTACCTGTTACGTACATAATTAGATTTGTTCAACTAGACCTACATATATGCACTACATATCTAAAGTAAAACCCCTTTTTACAACGATGCGTCATTTATGAAAGGATTGGATAAACGATGAGTATTCTCAAGATGTCACTAGAACAAAAAATCGGTCAAATGTTTATGTGTGGCTTTGCAACGAAGGAGCTTAATGATCATGCGAAGACTCTAATTACAGACTATCATGTTGGCGGTATTATTTACTTCCGTAGAAATATTAATGATGTCAAGCAAGTAGCTGACTTGTCTATCGCTCTTCAAGAACTTGCTGCTAATGAAGGCCTTCCTCCATTATGGATTTCTACGGATCAAGAAGGAGGCATGGTAGCTCGTATTGATGTGGATGGTATGGATCTAATTCCAGGGAATATGGCTTTAGGAGCTGCGGATAATACTGAATTCACTTATAAATCTGCACAATTGAATGCTTCGCAATTATTATCTTTAGGAATAAACATGAACTTAGCGCCTAGTCTAGATGTGAACAATAATGCAAAAAACCCGATTATTGGCGTACGTTCTTTTGGTGAAATTGCAGAAAAAGTAAGTGAACATGGTGTAGCTGTAGTAAATGCTTATCAGGACCTGGGGCTCTCTGCAGTTGGTAAACACTTTCCAGGGCATGGAGATACAGATGTCGATTCACATCACGGACTTGCCGTTGTAGCACATGATATTGCTAGACTTAAAGCGGTAGAGTTACAACCTTTCGTAAAAGCGATAGATTCAGGTATTGATGGTATTATGACTGCACATGTTATTTTCTCAGCAATAGAACCTAATGATATTCCTGCGACATTATCTTCTGCAGTTCTTACTGATTTACTTCGTGTAGAAATGGGATTCGAAGGTATTATTATGACAGATTGTATGGAAATGCATGCCATTTCAAAAAATATTGGAATAGCTGAAGGATCCGTGCAAGCTGTACTTGCGGGTGCTGATTGTATTTTGGTCTCACATCGCTTGAGTTGCCAGATCGAAGCAATAGAGGCTGTAAAGGAAGCAGTAGCGAACGGTAGAATTTCGGAAAGTATCATAGATGATTCAGTAAGAAGAATATTGGAAGTGAAACACAGACGTGCGCAACAATTAGGTGTAATCAGTAGCGAAGATGAACAAACGAAGAGCTTATTGACTGAAATTGCTTGTAGTAGTATTACACTTGTTAAAGATGAAGGTCAATTGCCATTGAAGTCTGACGAATCACTGCTTGTGATTTGGCCTGAGGTATCATTAGAGAATCAAATGGATGAACGTTGGAACCGTTTACTTACATTAGGGATGGCACTTCAAGGTCATGTTGCTGAACTGAAGGAGTTAAGGATTTGTTCTGAACCATCCGAAGATGAGATCGAAACTGTTGTGAATACAGCGAAGGGATACTCTCAGATCGTTATGGCAACGTATACCGCTGGAGGCGTGCTCCCAATTGGACAAAGCGATATCGTAAATCGCTTATTAGAGCAGGAACATACTCGTTTCATCGTAACGGCAACACGTAATCCATATGATATTAATGAGATTGAGAACGTGCCTGCATATCTATGTTGTTATGATAATACATCAATAATGATAGAGTCATTGGCTTCCGTTCTGATGGGCTTACAAAAGGCAGAAGGTTCCTTACCCGTGACAATAAATGACTTATATCGCGTGGGATGGAAAAAAGAATAACTCGAATAATGCAATTATAGGAAGGCTAACCTATGTTGGGGCGCCTTCCTATTTTCTGCTGTGTAGCAACTTTTTGTGTTTTTATGCGTCTATTAGATTGTGATAAGATATTTATATAGAAATAATGGGATAGAGGAGCAAAAAAATGAATTTCAAGAAAATTACTATATTGGCAATATTGGCAGTGTTTTCGTTGTCTCAGACGGCACTTCTCAATACTGCAAGCGCGGATAATTCCGTAGAAGTTGAACAAACCACAGTAGTTGAGCAAAACGTTGTAGTAGAACAAAACGAAGTAGTAGAACAAAACACTGTAGTAACGGAAGACGTATATGGTGGTGGAGAAAGTGGAACGGATATAACTTCCCCACTCGATATAAATGGTGTAGAAACGACTTCTGCTAATCCAAGTGACCTAATTCTTATGATGAACAGCGATAAAATGTATCAGAATGGTAAATTATATACATCAAGTCAACCGATGATGGTGAAACAAGGCGTTTCGTATGTGGCTGTTCGTTCCATGGTAGATCGTGTTGGACTTAAGCTTACATATGACGGTAAGACGAAAGAGACGATTATTATAAGCGGCAGTAATGAATTGCGGTTTAAGCTCAATAGTAAGATCTATACGGTTAATGGTGTAGCAAAAGAAATGAAAGGAGCAGCATACCAACAGAAGAATATATTCATGGTTCCGCTGACTTCTATTACGCAAGCACTTAATATTTCGTATACCGTAGATGCAGTACAGAAAAGAGTTATTCTGAGTCTGTCTACTAAACCCGTTGCCTTGTTTACTATCCAGCAGAAAGAAGTCGTTGCAGGAGAGACAACAGTCACTTATCAATCAAAAGCATACTCCCCTAAAGGACTACCTATTGTTGAAGAGCGCTGGGAAGGGAATCAAGAAATCTTTCAGGAGGTTGGACCTCACACGGTAACCTACTCCGTACTTGATAGTAATGGAGACTGGAGCGATCCCTATTCAATAACGATTCAAGTAAAGGCACCTAATTTACCGCCTGTAGCTATATTTACGACAGATAAAACAGAATATAAGATGGGTGAATTAGTTACCATAACAGAACAAAGTACCGATGATGAGAATGATATTGTAAGACGTGAATGGGTTAATAAGAAGTTTGCGTTCTTCAAACCAGGTCCAGTGACGATTCAACTTAAAGTGACGGATGGACATGGTGCAGTAGGCGTTGTTGAGAAAACAATTAATATTACGGATGAATTGTTGTACAATGAGACGGATTTCAATAAGTTATTCACACCTATTGGGAGTCAATACAAATTTGATGGATCTGTCGTACCTACGATGCCTCAAGTGCCGTACACTGCGACTTCAGAGCCGGTAACACTAATACGTAGTAATAGCCCTGAAACAGTCTACTCCGAAGGTGTGGTGTATCGTGAGACGACATCAGGTGCTTCACGGTTTATGATTCATCATGTAAATGCAGTGGGTAAAGATGTGAAGATGTATGTAATAGCTACAAATAAAAATCTAGAACCAACAACTATAAAGATTCAGGATTCTGGATTCGCCGGTCCTAATATGTATGCAACATTAGTAGGTAAGTTGTCTGCACAGCGTTATTTCCAATCCATGCAAAATAGTTCTGCAAAACAGGATATAGCACTTGCTCCTGGTGAAAGTAAGATTATATTTAACGAACTAAATGAACTGAAGATGAGACCTATGCAAGTTATTTCATTATTAGCTGATACGTACAGTGAATCTCCTGTTGAATATAAGGTCATCATGATTGATGCTAACAAAGATGTTCTTACAAGTCTGCCGTACTTACAAGAACTCGCAAGAGATGGCGTACACAATCGTGGAACCTATCCAGAAGCTACACGTCTTATTGAATATAATGAGCTGATTGGTACAACGTCTCAACGTATCTCTTTAGGTGATAACAAGGGAGATCCAAATCTTGTTGGTTTAGATGGTATGACAGGTTTGACAGAATCTAATCTTGGTAACTTTGGGGTTATGTATAAGATTAGTATGAATCGAGTTGCGGCGAATACACTGATTACGTTTAATCCACGTGGTGGAGAATATTCAGGTATGGTCCTCATTAATGGAGAAATTGTATCTGTACCTGAAGGGAATGGGGCTGCTGGCTCGCTCGCTTCTCCAGATGATACAAGTGTACTCTATCGCACAGGTAGTTTTGAACAAAAAGTTGAGATTTGGTTCACAGCAGCACCAGGCAGTAATTTACCAGTGAATTTCATTTTCTCACCCTTACCAGAACATAAGTAAAGCACTCATATATTATTAAATAGAGGATCTCACTAACTGTGAGGTCCTCTTTTATTTGGTTAATGAAATGGAAGTGGAGTTATAAACTTCATGTCAATAGCGATAAAAAACGACATTCTTGGATCGTGATTATTGAGTGTATAATTGACGATAGTGTCGTTTTGTTGCATTATTATTAATAGTAGTAATGATTACGTAAGAGGTATATTTACAAACCTTTAGGAGGGTGAGCGTAGTGTTGTCCACAGAACATATTATTGAAGTGATGTCGGCTCAAGGACTTCGTATAACGGACCAACGTAAGACGCTTGCCAAGTTATTTGGTGAACAATCAGATTTTTTATCGGCAAAAGAAGTATATGATTATATGGGTAAAAAATATAGTGGTCTTAGTTTTGATACAGTATATCGTAACCTGCGTGTTATGGAGGAACTGGGTGTATTGGAGCAGATTATTTTTGAAGATGGTGCCAAATTTAAAGTACATTGCAGCGAAGTCCAACAACATCATCACCATATGATTTGCTTGCAGTGCCAGAAGACGCACCCCATTGAATTTTGTCCAATGAATTTAACGGATATTCCAGAACATTTTCAAGTGGTTAAACATAAATTCGAAGTATTTGGATATTGTAAAGACTGCCAGCCCCTGATGAAAGAGGAGGGTAAGGTTGGTTTCGTGGGTGCGAATGGAGAGCGTTAAAGATGACTATATCTCGTAAAGTAATAAAGGGACCGATTGTTATTTACCGTAAATTCATTTCACCCTTAAAACCACCGACTTGTAGGTTCTATCCAACCTGTTCTGCATATGCACTTGAAGCCATAGAGGTCCATGGCGCAGCTAGGGGTACTTGGCTTGCAGTGAGAAGAATAGCTAAGTGTCATCCTTTCCACCCTGGAGGCGTTGATCTGGTACCTTCACGCAAAGAGCTGAGATGATGCGTAAGCCTATGTTAGAGTAACCTTGCGTGTGACTTGACAAGTAACAACAATCTTAAGTATATTGAATGATATATGTTGATTTCCGAGGAACGGATGAGTATGAGAATACCGTTTAGTACAGAGAGCCGGGGTAGCTGTAAACCGGTCTAAGTGGATTCTCAGAATATGGTCCGGGAGGAATTGTTTTCGAGCTTGAAGAATCCCTATGGGTTACTTCGTGAGGGGACAACGTGTGCCAGCGTTAATGGACAGTTTCGAGTCATATCGGGACTGATGGAGCCTGCCACCTGCAAAGGTGTAGGGAATTTGGGTGGTAACACGTGAGATAACTCTCGTCCCATATAGGGGATGGGAGTTTTTTGTGTTTTTAAGGTTTGCCAATCAGACAAACGCACTATATTTTGAAAGGAATGATGACAAATGACTGAGAAGAAAACATTTTATTTAACAACACCGATTTATTATCCAAGTGACAAGCTACATATTGGGCATGCCTATACAACGGTAGCGGGGGACGCATTGGTTCGTTATAAGAAACTGCGTGGGTATGATGTTCGTTATTTGACTGGGACAGATGAGCATGGGCAGAAGATTGAACGCAAAGCGGCTGAAGCAGGCAAAACACCTCAACAATTTGTAGATGATATTGTAGCTGGAATTAAGGAACTATGGGGAACGTTAGATATCTCTAATGATGATTTTATTCGTACCACAGAAGAGCGCCATAAGAAGGTTGTTCAAGATGTATTTGAACGTTTGTTACAACAAGGCGATATCTATAAAGGAGAATACGAAGGTTGGTATTGTACGCCTGATGAATCCTTTTTCCTTGAACGTCAACTTGTAAATGGGAACTGTCCTGACTGCGGTAGACCTGTAGAACGTGTGAAGGAAGAAAGTTATTTCTTCAAGATGAGCAAGTATGTCGATCGTCTATTGAAACATTACGAGGATAATCCAGATTTCATTCAACCGGTGTCTCGTAAGAATGAAATGATTAACAACTTTATTAAGCCTGGGCTTGAAGATTTAGCAGTATCACGTACGACTTATGACTGGGGTATCAAAGTTAAAAGTGATCCTAAACATGTCATCTATGTATGGATTGATGCTTTGCTTAACTATATTACGGCTTTGGGATATGGGTCGGATAATACGGAGTTATTTGATAAGTATTGGCCAGCAGATGTCCACTTGATGAGTAAAGAAATTGTACGCTTCCATACGATTTATTGGCCGATTATTCTAATGGCTTTAGATATCCCGTTACCGAAGAAAGTGTTCGCTCATGGATGGCTACTCATGAAAGACGGTAAAATGTCTAAATCAAAAGGAAACGTCGTAGATCCAGTCACGTTGATTAGTCGCTATGGTTTAGATTCCCTACGTTATTATCTACTTCGTGAAGTACCATTCGGTTCTGATGGAACATTTACACCTGAGAGCTTTGTAGAACGAGTGAATTCAGATCTGGCAAATGATCTGGGGAATCTGTTGAATCGTACAGTAGCTATGGTAGATAAATATTTAGACGGAATTGTACCAGCCTATCAAGCGGGTGTAACACCATTCGATCAAGCGGTTGAAGAATTAGCAAAAGCGACCTATGACAAAGTGGAAGAATCCATGGAGAATATGGAGTTCTCTGTTGCATTAACTGTGATTGGACAATTTGTAAGTCGTAGTAACAAATATATTGATGAGACTCAACCTTGGGTGCTAGCTAAAGATGAATCGAAAGTGAATGAACTTGCTTCAGTCATGACACATCTTGTCGAAAGCCTACGGATTGCATCGATTCTACTACAGCCTTTTCTAACCCAGGCTCCTCTTAAGATTTGGGCACAACTTGGATTAGAGCAAGGCGAACTAACATCATGGGATAGTGGTAAAGTGTTTGGGTTATTCCCAGCGGGTACTAAGCTAGTTAAGGGTGATCCTATATTCCCTCGTCTTGATGTAGAGCAAGAAGTTGCTTATATTGCAGAGGCTATGTCTGGTGGAGTAAAGGTGGCAGAAGCGGCAGTGCTAGAACAAGCTAAGGATCAAGAGCCTGTCGAGCATAATGAAGAAATTGGGATAGAGGATTTCGCTAAAGTAGAACTTCGTATCGCTCAAGTCATTGCGGCTGAACCAGTGAAAAAGGCTGATAAATTGCTGAAGCTACAATTAGATCTAGGATTTGAGCAACGTCAGGTTGTATCTGGAATTGCTAAATTTTATACGCCTGAGGAATTAGTAGGTCGTAAAGTGATTTGTGTGATTAATTTGAAACCCGTTAAGTTGCGTGGAGAATTGTCACAAGGTATGATCCTAGCTGCTTCGCATGGTGATCAATTAACATTGGCGACTGTTCCGGATAATATGCCTAACGGGGCTATTGTAAAGTAATACGGTTAAATGGATAAGAATAGTGTAAATAGAGAACGGTATCCTCATCTGAGGATACCGTTTCTTCTTGGGAATTCCTGTTGACAATTGAATCTAGCCTATTCTATAATTGGTTAACGGTAATGATTACGATTAAAAAATAGGAGTTGAATTTGAAGTTGAAAAAAAGTAACTATGGGATTACGCCCTTCATTGTAGTATTAATCTTTATAATGATGATAACCGGATGTGGGAACACCTCAAACGGGGGTATGGAAGAAGGTAAAGTGAATGTAGTGACGACATTTTATCCAATCTATGAATTTGCTCAACTTATCGGTGGAGAGAACGCGCATGTCATTAATCTGCTTCCAGTGGGTGTAGAGCCTCATGATTGGACCCCAAGAAGCCAAGAAATTGTCAATACATCGAAAGCTCAGTTATTTATGTATAATGGAGCGGGTCTTGAAGGATGGGTTCCTGGTTTTCTAAAAGCACTTGATAAAGATAGTAAAGTTCAGGCTGTGGAAGTCAGTAAAGGTGTGAAACTGATTGAATCTGAAGGTCATGATGGACATGACCACGGTGAAGAGACTAGTACTGAGAGTACAGATTCTGATCAGCATCATGTGGATCCACACACTTGGGTGAGTCCCAAATCAGCGCTTGTGATGGCTGAGAACATTAAGAATAGTTTCATAGAAGTTGATCCAAGTCATCAAAGTGAATACGAACAAAGGTACCAAGTATTGAATGATAAATTGTTAGCGTTAGATACTAAGTTTGAATCTGAGCTTGCCAAAGTGCCAAATAAGAAAATTGTAGTCTCTCATCAAGCTTTCGGGTATTTGACACGTGATTATGGTCTTACTCAGCACTCGATAATGGGCTTATCTCCCGATGCAGAACCTCGTGCACAGGATTTGATCAATTTAGCCAAAATCGTGAAGGAAGAGAAGATTCAATATATCTTTTTTGAAGAATTGGTGTCAGATCGATTAGCGAAGACGCTAGCTGGTGAAGCTGATGTAGAGACCATGGTGCTCAATCCTCTAGAAGGATTGACGAAAGAACAGGAAAAGAATAAAGACGATTACTTTACATTAATGAATAGAAATTTGCAAAATTTAATTATAGCCTTAAAATAAAGGATAGAATTTAATTAGAAGGGCGGAGTACTTGTGAAGTCACTGACGGCCCAAGATTGTCATCAGAACATCATTGAAATAGATAACGTATCTTTCTCATATAGAAATCAGAAGGTATTGTCAGATGTGAATTTTGCTGTGAAAGAGCGCGACTTTGTGGGTATCATTGGTTCAAATGGGGCAGGGAAGTCTACTTTGATGAAAATGATCGTAGGGCTACTACCTACGGAAAAAGGGAACATTAACTTATTCGGTCAACCCATTGGAAAGTTTAAAGACTGGGAGAGAATTGGCTATGTCCCGCAAAAAAACAATTTCAATCCGTTATTCCCAGCAACTGTTCGTGAAGTAGTACTCTCAGGAATGTACAATAATAAGTCGCTCTTCCGACGTGTTAGTCGTGCCATGCAACAACAATGCGATGATGCATTAGAAGTCATGCGTATACAGGATATAGCGAATAAACGGATTGGGGAGCTCTCTGGGGGGCAACAACAACGTGCGTTCCTAGCACGAGCTCTCATTAACCATCCGGATCTACTTGTGTTGGATGAGCCTACTGTGGGTATCGATGCGCAGACACAGGCAAGTTTTTTTGAACTTATAACGCATATGCATGCACATCATCATATGACCTTCCTAATGGTGTCTCATGATCTGGATATGATTGAAGGCTATTTAGGAACAACACCGAAACAAAAGAATGGCAATATTCAATTTTTTGTTAGACATTCTCATGATCTACAGAATTGCGATGAGCGTAATTTAGAACATTCATTATCTTATAGTTAATGGAAACAGAATAAGGAGACGTTATTATTGCCACTTGAAATATTGTTTAGTGATTTTTTTCAACGAGCTCTTGTCGGTGGAATACTTATTGGTTTAACAGCTCCACTCATTGGTATCTTCCTAGTGCTTCGGAGGCTGTCCATGATTGGAGATACCATTGCTCACGTGACCATCGCTGGTGTTGCGCTAGGATTTCTAATTGAAGTGTATCCTCTTGGTGCAGGTTTGGTATTTGCTGTACTTGCATCCTTCGCCATTGAGAAATTGCGAAAAGCTTATAAAAGTTATGCGGAGTTATCCATCGCGATTATTATGTCGGGTGGCGTTGCGTTAGCTTCTCTCTTTTTCACATTAGGAATGGGTTATAATACGGACGTCATGAGCTATCTATTTGGAAGTATTTATACGTTAGATACGACGGATTTGTATGTGGTTGGAGGCGTTACAGTTATTGTAGTGCTTGTGATCTCTCTTTTCTTTAAAGAGTTCTTTGTACTAAGTTTCGAAGAAGATGCTGCTAGTGTAAGTGGATTACCCGTGAAGTTGCTCAATATGTTAATTACGATTCTTACAGCTCTCGTAGTCAGTACAGCAATTAAAATCGTAGGGGCTTTATTAGTATCGGCTCTATTAACGATTCCTGTAGCGATTAGTTTACTGATTGCACGTAGTTTCAAAACTTCGGTCATATTATCTGTCGTGTTTGCGGAAACAGCGGTCGTGATCGGCTTGATGGTAGCTGGTATATGGAATTTAGCTCCGGGTGCAACGATCGTGCTATTATTGATAGCGATGCTTGTGATAACGATGATTGGGAAAAAAGGTCTACCTAATTAGGAGGTAAAAGCGTGGAAATTAATATAACTCTTGCATTTATGGCAGGTTTCGCTTCATTTATTTCACCATGCTGTTTGCCTCTCTATCCTTCGTATCTCTCTTATATTACAGGGATGTCAGTCCAACAGATTAAGACGGAGCAGAATAAAAAAGAAGTCCGATTTCGGACCCTAACTCATACCTTAGCTTTTATTCTTGGCTTCTCTGTAGTGTTCTATTCTCTTGGCTTGGGTGCTGGATTCTTTGGTCATTTCTTCTCTGATAATAGGGGATTAATTAGACAGTTATCAGCGATTTTGATCATGTTGATGGGCCTTTTCTTATTGGGTATTTTTCAACCGAAATTTCTTATGAGAGAACGTAAGATGGATTTGAAATTTAAGCCAGCAGGATACATAGGTTCTTTTATATTTGGAATTGGATTCTCAGCGGGTTGGTCTCCGTGTATCGGGCCGATACTTGCCGCTATCATTGCCATGGCAGTAAGTGAGCCTGGAACGTGGTTAGCGCTAATTACAGCATATACGGTTGGATTTGCGATTCCATTCTTCATCCTTGCTTTTTTTATTGGATCAACGAAATGGATTCTGAAATATTCTAACTTGATGATGAAGATCGGTGGAGCATTGATGTTATTAATGGGGATATTGCTATTTACAGATCAAATGTTTAAAATTACAATTTGGCTTCAACAAATAACACCCGACTGGCTGAAATTTTAAGTGAAATAATCGATGGTTGCCTTGGGGAAGTTTTTGAAAATATGCTCTGTGATAAATTCTCTCAGGGCATGTTGTTGTTCATCAGGGTAGACATATTTATATTGTCCCCATCGTCCCCATTTTGATTTGCGCTTGGCGATATCCATTTCAAGTTTGGATTTGGGATAACGTTGTTCAATCAGAGTCTTCGCAGTCTTAGTGAATCTATGCTGAATTAATTCGAAGGTAAGATCTTCTGTGGCATCTTTGGGAAGCGTTTCTCCAAGTCGCTTGAGTAAATCAGCATAACCATCCTGCCATCCGTCATACCAAATGATAGGTGCGATGATGAATCCAAGTGGATACCCTGCGTGTGCTATTTTTCCAGCAGCTTCAATGCGTTCACTGAAGTTGGAAGTGGCGGGCTCGAACTGGCGAATGACATAATCAGCATTGATACTGAATCGTATGCGTGTATGTCCGTTATGTTGTAATGGGAGTAAGGAATCAACATGATGGAACTTGGTTACAAAACGTAGTCGGCCTAATTCTTCGCTAGCCATAAATGTAATCAATTCGGCAAGAGAACCCGTGATATGCTCTAGTCCAACGGGGTCAGATGTACATGCTGCCTCAAACCGGGTGATTTCAGGCGCTCGTTCGTCAATATACTGTTTCGCTGCGGAAATGACATCATCGGTATTCACGTAAACACGGATATACGGTTTGGCACCGAGCGTTGTTTGAAGATAACAATAATGGCAATGAGCCATGCATCCTGTTGATATGGGGATAGCATACTCAGCTGAGGGTTTGGATTGATCAAATTTAAGTGTTTTACGGACTCCAACGACAAGTGTTCGTTTCGCATTTTTATATTTTTGAGCGTCAGTGTCTCCGGGTAAGTTAGTAATTCGATTATGTGAGGTTGTCATTCGATAAGGGATGTCTTGATCTCTTACCCATTGCATGATCGCAGCACCTTTAGGATAATTCAGCGAATCTGGTTCGAAGTAAACAAGGTCAGGAATAAATGGCTTTGTTGGCTTTATTGTTTTTACAGGTTGTTCTTTTAATCCATTTACCATGTGTAATCCCCCTTTTTTATTAGAGGTTAGTCTATGTCATTGGTACTGGATATAGCCGAGTAAATATTTGACTTCAGAGTTATCCACCAACGACGGGACTTGCAAAGTGTCTCGTGAAACATGTATCATTACATAAGCAGGTATTCGGAATTAGAATTATGTTTATTAGAGATGGATTATCGAGTTACGTAGGATTGTATCTTAATAATCTTCGTCAAGAGAAAAGAGGGAAGAAGATGCCAACGCCAAGTATGGAGGATTACTTAGAGCGCATCTATAAGCTAATCGATGAAAAAGGTTATGCGCGTGTCTCGGATATAGCCGAAGGATTAGAGGTGCATCCTTCATCCGTTACCAAGATGATTCAAAAATTAGACAAAGATGAATATCTCATTTATGAGAAATATCGCGGTCTTATTTTAACGACAAAAGGGAAGAAAATTGGTAAGCGCCTAGTAGATCGCCATCAATTGTTAGAGCAATTCTTAACGTTAATCGGCGTTCAACATGAAAATATATATAATGATGTTGAAGGAATTGAACACCATTTAAGTTGGGACTCAATTACTCAGATTGAGATACTTGTAGAATATTTTCGTCGGGACCAAACACGTATCCAAGAATTACGTGATGTTCATAAGGAATTAGTCAGTGATTCGTAAGCATAGCATCTGTCCCCCCATCAGAGACAGATGCTTTTTTTATATTGTTTATTTCATATGAATCTATGAATCGAAAGGAAGGTATAATTATGAAGTTTAATAGATGGATCATCATGGCTCTTATTGTAATCATCATGCTACCTTTAACAAGTTTTTCAGCTCAGGCACACTCTAGTAAAAGTATAAAGATTCTACTAGATGGGGTTGAACTTACAAGTGATACACCACCCTATGTATTGCCCAAATTAAATGTAACATTAGTTCCTTTACGCGTGATTAGTGAAGGGTTAGGAGCTTCAGTAGCTTGGTCTCAAAGTACGAAGACGGTCACTATAGAGAGTGATACAGCTTATATTAAACTTGTTAATGGGAAGAAGACAGCAGAGGTAAATGGTTCTGTAGTAACGTTAGATGCGTCTGTACAGTCCAGAAATAATCGTACAATGGTACCTTTGCGGTTCGTAGGAGAGTCACTTGGATTACAGGTGAATTGGAATCAGTTAGAACAGAGTGTAACATTAATAAGTAGTGCAACATTGCCTGATAACGGTGGTAATAACGAAACAGATCTCTCTTCACTTCGAGGGGCTTGGGTATCTAGTGTGTATAATTTGGATTGGCCCTCAGCTGCTTCCTATGGAAAAGTGGAAAAGCAGAAAGAAGAGTATGTTACTATGCTTGACCGTTTACAGGCCATTGGCTTGAACACGGTATTTGTTCAAGTTCGTCCAGTAGGAGATGCATTATATCCTTCGACATTGGTTCCATGGTCTAAGGTGTTAACAGGGACGCAAGGAGTAAATCCTGGGTATGATCCACTCCAATATATGATCGATGAGACACATGCGAGAGGCATGGAATTTCATGCGTGGTTTAATCCATTCCGTGCGAATACAGACGCAGTTACATCCA
Organism: Paenibacillus antarcticus; assembly: GCF_001637225.1. Taxonomy (GTDB): domain Bacteria; phylum Bacillota; class Bacilli; order Paenibacillales; family Paenibacillaceae; genus Paenibacillus_AQ; species Paenibacillus_AQ antarcticus. The sequence continues at coordinate 67,045 of NZ_LVJI01000015.1, read as the reverse complement.
AACTGGCGAGTAATCATGTTGCGATAGAACATCCGGAATGGATTGTGAATGCCAAAGGCCAGCTAATTATTAACCCTGGTATTCCGGAAGCGCGTGCACATGTGATCGATGTCATTATGGAAGTTGTTTCGAATTATAATATTGATGGTGTTCACCTCGATGATTATTTCTATCCAACAGGCGTTACATTTAATGATGACAGCACCTTTAGAACATATAATCCAACTCAAATAGCGTCCAAAGATAACTGGCGTCGTGACAATTTAAATCAGTTCATTGCACAATTAGATCAATCCATTCATGCGGTTAAACCACAAATTTCTTTTGGAGTAAGTCCATTTGGGGTATGGCGTAACAAGAATGTAGATATTACTGGTTCGGATACCAAAGCAAGCATCACAGCCTACGACAATTATTATGCAGATATTCGAACATGGATTAAGAATGGTTGGGTTGACTATGTCGCTCCACAAATATATTGGAGCTTGTCTAGACCCGAAGTGAAATATGATACGTTGGTGAATTGGTGGGCAAATGAAGTGAAGGGGACAGATGTAAATCTTTATATCGGTCAGGCCCCGTATAAACTTGGTACTACCGAAATTGGTTGGCAGAGTGCACAAGAGATTATTAACCAACTGAAATTCAATGCAAGTAAGCCTGATGTGGGTGGAAGTGTATTTTTTAGTGCAAAAGATTTACTGAAGAATCCACTTGGATTAATTCCCGAACTGACTTCATATTACAGCAGAAATTAACATAATTAGTCATGAAAAGTCCCCCGTTCTCATAGATAACATTATTATGAGTAAACGGGGGATTTGTTATATGCTAATTAATGCCGTTTTTGAAGGAGGCGGTGTGAAAGGGGTTTCTCTTGTCGGTGCTGTTAAATCCGCGGAGCAGGCTAATATAGTCTTTCATAAGCTTGCTGGGACGTCTTCAGGTGCCATCGTAGCCTCATTATTGGCTGCTGGGTTTACTGCAGATGAAATGAACGAGATCATTAACCAGACGCCTTTCACATCCTTTCTAAAGAGATCAGTCATATTTAATACCAAATTCATTGGTCCACCACTCCGAGTATTGTTAAAGAAGGGATTATATTCAGGAGAGGCACTTGAGCAATGGATACGAAATGTGTTATTAGAGAAGCAAATATCCACCTTCTCAGATCTTCCCCAGGGGAAATTACAGATCGTGGCTTCTGATATTAGTAATGGGACAATATTAATTCTTCCTGATGGACTAAGGAAATTCGGTTTCAATCCTGACAAGTTTGAAATAGCAAAAGCAGTCAGGATGAGCACAAGTATTCCTTATTTCTTCGATCCAGTTAGACTCAGACAGATCGGGATTGCAGCTAAAGACAAGTCGTTTGTAGACCAGTTTGTTTATATTGTAGATGGTGCGCTATTAAGTAATTTCCCATTATGGTTATTTGATGATGTAATATCGAGAGCGACGGGCTTACCTATTCCTACGATTGGCTTTCAGATGGTTGGTAAGAAAGAAGGACTGCCACACACTATTCGAGGACCATTTACGATGCTACAGGCGTTGTTTGAGACAATGTTGTCAGCACATGATGAAAGGTATATCGAGCGAGATAGGAGTTTTCGTACGATCAAAATTCCTACGTTGGGTGTGAGCACCACAAATTTTCATATTACGAGGGCAGAAAGTATGGCGTTGTTCCAGTCTGGATTTGACGCAGGAAACAAGTTCTTTGGTACGTGGGAAGGTTGAGATTGTTGAATGAATAAAAAGAAAAGAAGGTACTCGTTATTATCCCTAAGGATTTAACGAGTACCTTCTTTTTTTCAATGCCGTAAAAGCAAATTCGGTTCTAATGATATTTAGGCATTTGATCATCATTTTTACCCTTTTTACCATCAATAACTTGAAATGGATAATTTTTTTTCTTCGTAGAAGCTGTGTTTGAGGAGCTCTTTCTGATGCCAGTAACTTTATCCATGGTCTTACGCGATGGATTCACCTTGGGTTGCTTGAATCGTCTAGGCTGATAGTATTTGAATAATAGAAATATCACTACAAACACAAGGACTGGGAGAAGAAGATTTTTGAGTAACTGGAAATTTCCGTATACGACATCGTTCAGTAAACCTAATGCTGCTAATATGATTACTGCCCATGTGACAAAAGATTTACTCTTCATCGTATCCTCACCCTTTCACAGCATCTAGTACTCCGTTTCTGAGTGTTGAATTAACCTTTGAGTTCTCGATCTCAATGTCTAATTCTCTCATTCGGTTAAAGGAAGCGATCGAAACTTCTACTTGTTCGTCCAGAGGCTCTTTAGTCGTAAGTAACTGCAACCAGAGGCCAGGATAACCTAAGAATCGTAAGACTGGTATATCTCTCATCGCATTCGTGAACTTCAGAAATTCAAAGGAAACCGCCATAACGACTGGTAATAACACAAGACGTTGTAAAACACGATCCACCATATTGTCCCATGGTACGACGGAATAAATGATAACGCCTAACAAAATGGTAAGCATCATGAAACTGCTACCGCAACGATAATGAAGACGGCTATGTTTCTGTACGTTCGCTACTGTCAATTCTTCGCCAGCTTCGAAGGTAGTAATGACTTTGTGCTCCGCACCATGATATTGAAATAAGCGCTTAACAACAGGGGTTAATGTAATGACCCAAAGATATACGAGGAGTAGTGCTAGTTTGATTACACCTTCTACTAAGTTATGCAGAATGTAATTATTAAACAACTCGCCAAATATGAAATCTTCAAGGAATACAGGTAGAAGCGTGAAGATTAGCTTACCCACGATAAATGAAAGTACTCCCACTGCTGCAACACCAATCATCATCGTTAGGCTCATGCTGGATTTTTCTTTTGTTTTCTGCTGGACACGTTCTTCTGGTGATGTCTCATCATCCGCATAGGCATCCGCTGAGTAATTCAAATGCTTTGATCCCTTCGCACTGGAATCTATAAGGCTGACAATACCTCTAATGAGAGGAATCTTACGTAATTTCTTTATCCATGATTTATCTTCACGGGGCACTTCTAAAAATGTGATTTCATTGTTTTTACGTCTCACAGCTGTAACGTTGATATTCTTTCCGCCAAACATTACACCTTCAATGACGGCTTGGCCACCATAGCTGATAGACTTAGACTCTTGAGGCAACCAGTTCACCTTCCCTATATGGGTTATTTTTTTGAATTCTTTAATACTATTGTATCGAATTTCCTCTTCAATATCTACTTAACTAAAATATAAGGAGATTTTGGTTTGTTTCCATTGGAATAGATGCTACATCGTTGTGGTTTACTCAAGAACGAAATGAACATACTAGGCATAGAAGATTTTAAAGAAAAGATCACAATACTAGGGGGATTATTATGAATCAACACCAACAATCAACTCATACATATACCAATGCGTATACATTTGCTTTAGAACTTGGTTTTTTTGCAGGCGTCATTTGGGGAACCATGCATTGGGTTTTCTATATTTTTAAATTCACGAATGTGATTCCAGCGTATTTAGCCGAACCCTTTTTTAAGAATCAATTTTTAAAAAGTGGAGCGGGTCAGCTCGTGGGATTATTATTTTTCATAGCATTTTCGATTGTGGTAGCACTTATCTATGCCGCTCTTTTTCGAAAGTTGAAGGGACCTTGGCCCGGGATGATATATGGGATTATTTGGTGGGCTATTATATTTGTGGTGGTAGGCCCGTTATTCGATATGGTGAAGCCATTATCAGGTCTATCCTCAACAACGATTATTAGTGAATTCTGTTTGTTTCTATTATGGGGTTTGTTCATTGGTTACACGATTGCGATGGAATTTACAGACGAAAGGATGAGAGAACCTAAGAAAGTAGAAGGCTGAGCTCGAAATAGCTTCTCAAGAATACATTCCCTATGGTAAAATAGCAGATGGTTATTTGATTATAAGGGTGGGATTATCAATTTGAATACCATATGGGTGATCAACGGACCGAACCTTAATCTCTTGGGTGTAAGGGAACCAGGTATTTATGGGTCACAAAACTTACAATCTATTGAAGATAATATTCGGAAGCAAGCAACTAATCTGGGTGTTGATATTTCCTTCTATCAATCGAATCATGAAGGCATTATGATCGATTGGATTCATGAAGCAATGGAGAAAGCAAACGGGATTATTATTAATCCAGGTGCGTTAACCCATTACAGCTATGCGTTACGTGATGCGATTAGTTCTGTACGCATTCCGACAGTAGAGGTACATTTATCCAATATTCACTCTAGGGAGTCTTTTCGACACACGTCTGTGATTGCTCCTGTTGCGCTCGGGCAAATTGCTGGATTCGGTGCATTAAGTTATGAACTTGGACTAATTGCACTGGTACGTCATTTGGAAGATCAAGGACAGTAGGCATGTATTGCTCTCCTTGAGTCTGTCTTTAGAGAGGGAGATCACATAATGGAAAATTTAAGAGTACTTAAGTTACGTGAAGGCATGCAAAAGAAGAATGTGGAAGCTATATTTATCACGAGTCCAATTAATCGTCGTTATTTGACAGGATTTACTGGATCATCAGGATATGTTCTAGTGACGATGTCTAATGCATATTTACTAACAGATTTCCGTTACATGACACAAGCACCGCAACAAGCTAAGGGCTTTACGGTTGTGGAACATGGTACTAAAGTGATGGATAATGTGAAAGAGCTACTTGTCAGCAGTAAGATTACACAGCTTGGTTTCGAACAGGATGATGTATCTTATAGCGCATATACTACGTACAAGGAACAGTTGGAACCTGAGATTGAACTTATCCCTGTTAAGGGGCTAGTAGAGCAGTTGCGGATATTTAAGGATGAGGAAGAAGTTAAGGTCATGCAACGTGCAGCTGACCTTGCTGATGAAACATTCAATTATATTCTGAATGTTGTGAAGCCTGGGATGACGGAACGTGAAGTTGATCTTGCGATGGAATTCTATATGCGTAATCATGGAGCAACCTCATCTTCATTTGATACCATTGTTGCTTCAGGAGAACGTTCTTCCATGCCTCATGGCGTTGCGAGCGAACGTGTAATTCAAGGTAATGAATTTATTACCTTCGATTTCGGTGCACTACTCGATGGGTATTGTTCTGATTTGACACGGACGATAGCTTTAGGAAATCCTCAACCTGTATTGAAAGAAATTTATGATATTGTTCTGGAAGCACAGCTCTTTACACTGGCGAATATTAAGTCAGGTATGACGGGCCGTGAAGCGGATGCCCTTGCACGTGATATTATTACGAAATATGGATATGGAGAGCAATTCGGTCATAGTACTGGGCACGGATTGGGTATGGAAGTACATGAATCTCCACGTTTATCTAAGTTGAGTGATGATATTTTGCAACCAGGGATGGTCGTTACCGTAGAACCAGGTATTTATTTACCGGGAATCGGTGGCGTTCGTATCGAGGACGACATTCTGATCACAGAGACAGGTATTGTTATTTTGACGAAGAGTAGTAAAGATTACACCGTGTTGAACTAACTATTCGTAAATCTTCAAGATGTAACGCTATAAAAAAACTTAAGCTTATGCTTCCGATGTGAGTTTTTTTATCGAAGTATATTCAAGAAGTAACGCTATAAAAAAACTTTTAGGAGGAAATTATATTATGATATCAGTAAATGATTTTAAAACAGGATTAACAGTTGAAGTTGAGGGTGATATTTTTACGGTTATTGATTTCCAACACGTTAAACCAGGTAAGGGTGCGGCATTTGTACGTTCAAAATTAAAAAACTTGCGTAACGGTAACACAGTTGAACGTACTTTCCGTGCAGGTGAAACGATTGGACGAGCAATTATTGAGAACCGTCCGGTACAGTATTTGTATGCTAGTGCACAAGAGCATGCTTTCATGGACAATGAAACTTATGATCAATTTACGTTGACTAGTGATCAACTTAAATGGGAATTGAACTTCATCAGAGAAAATATGAACGTAAATATTATTAGTTATAAAGGTGAGATTCTAGGTATTAACTTACCTCACAGTGTTGAGTTAAAAGTGGCAGAAACTGAGCCAGGCGTTAAAGGAAACACAGCTCAAGGTGCAACTAAGAATGCTACACTAGAAACAGGTCTTATTGTTCAGGTTCCACTTTTCATTAACCAAGAAGATGTATTGTTGATTGATACTCGTGATGGTAAATACATTTCCCGCGCTTAATCAACCAACTTTGTGTATGAATTAATACCAAATTATCCTCCACCGCATGCAGCGGGGAGGATTTTTGTTGAAATTATCTAAAAAACATTGACGAAACTGCTTACTTTCGTATTATACTGATTTAAAGTACGACAGAAAGATAGATGTTCAAAATGAGTGGGGAGTGAATCGAAGTTGTCACTGTACGTCATGAAATTCGGAGGCAGTTCCGTTGGTAATACGGAGCGAATGCAGCGTGTAGCAAGACGGATCGTTGAGAAACAAGATGAAGGTCATCAATGTGTCGTTGTAGTCTCTGCAATGGGAGATACGACGGATGAGTTAATTGATCAAGCTATGCTTTTGAACCCAGAGCCACCAGCTCGGGAAATGGATATGTTAATGACTACGGGAGAGCAGATATCGATGGCTTTGTTATCGATGGCTATTCACCAACTTGGTCGGGAGGCCGTTTCCTTTACAGGATGGCAAGCAGGATTCCGCACTGAGCCCGTACATGGTAAAGCACGTATTATGGATATTATCCCAGATCGTATTCAAGCCGCACTAGATCAAGGGAAAATCATTGTGGTTGCGGGATTCCAAGGCATGACACCAGATGGTGAAATTACGACATTCGGTCGAGGTGGTTCTGATACAACTGCCGTTGCATTGGCTGCAGCGATTAATGCAGATGTATGTGAAATTTACACCGATGTAGATGGTATTTATTCTACAGACCCTAGAGTTGTAAAGTGCGCTACAAAACTTAAGGAAATATCTTATGATGAAATGCTGGAGCTTGCTAGTCTTGGAGCAGCTGTACTTCATCCTCGCGCGGTGGAGTATGCGAAACATAATAGCGTCCGGCTAGTTGTAAGATCCAGTTTTAATAATAATGAAGGCACGGTTGTGAAGGAGGAAGCAAGTATGGAACAAGGTGTTGTCGTAAGTGGGATCGCCTTTGATAAAAATGTCGCGCGTATCAGCATTCTAGGTGTATCCGATACACCAGGAGTACTTGCACAAGTATTTGGTGCATTGGCGAAAGAAGGCATTAATGTTGATATTATCGTACAGAGTGGCGTTAAGAATGGCGAAGCAGACTTCTCATTTACAGTATCAGAGTGTGATCGTGCGGTAGCTGTCATCGAGAGTATCAAGGACCAACTTCCATACCGGGAAGTGACTTCTGAAGATCATCTGGTTAAGGTGTCTATTGTTGGAGCCGGCATGATAAGCCATCCAGGTGTTGCTGCTCAAATGTTCGATGTTATATCTAAACAAGGCGTTAGTATTAAGATGGTAAGTACATCTGAAATTAAAACCTCTTGTGTAATTGATGGAAACAACTTGGATGAGGTAATTAAAGCGTTGCATACGGCTTACAATTTGGATGCTGAGCAACAAGTATTTGTTGGAGGTCCTCAGGATCGTCGTTAATCATGACATAATATATACATTCGCATAGTTATACAATTAATAGATGAAGACCCGAATATTTTCGGGTCTTTTTTTTTCGTTGTCTATAAATAAATGATTCTTCCAAAATTCACATCTAAAAAGAGAGATTCCCGCATATCATGAGTGTTAGTAGTGAAAATAAAGGAGGGTATCATCTTGGATAAGTTCGTAGTCAGTATGGCTACCCTGAGGCTCATTTCTGGAAGTATTGAGATTACTGCGGCTTTGTTCATGTTAAAAGTTGGACAGGTAGATAAAGCACTTACGATTAACACGACCTTAGCTTTTGTGGGACCTACGGTGTTGATTCTCACTACGTCTATTGGTTTATTAGGAATGGCTGATAAGTTATCTTGGGGAAAAATGGCTTGGATTTTGCTAGGAGTATCATTTCTCTTAATAGGTATTCTGAAAAAATGATAGACTCTATGGTCATAAAAATGGAGTACAGGCATACATATGAGGTAAGAAAACTAACGAGCAGACTCTAGCGAGTGCTTATCACAAAGTGAGAAGCTTTGCAAAAATATGTAGTGCTTACGAAGTGATATTTTCTTCGGAAAAAGTTTAGGTCCATGCTTACGAAGTGATTGTTTCTTCGAAAAAATTTAAGTTCATGCTTTCGAAGTTAATTTTTACTACGTAAAAATTTTAGGAGGTAGCATTCATGAAAATGAACTGGTTGGAGTTATTTCCTGAACCGATCAGGTCGCTCCTTGAACAACTACCTTCCTCCTTACTGGATCGGTTGGAAGAAATCAGAATCCGCGAAGGAAGGCCACTAGAGATCAATGCTGGGGGTGAGCATCACTTTCTTACGTTGGGCGGTAAATTGACGTATCGTGTCGAGGAATCGTACAAGCCAAGCGGAGTGGAGACTCACCGGCTCTTAGACAGGATTAGTAATCACTCTCTCTACACCATGGAGGAAGAGTTGCGCAAAGGATTTATTACCATACCAGGAGGTCACCGCATCGGATTAGCAGGAAGAACAGTTCTAAGCGGAGGGAAAGTAGAACATTTGCGTGATATTAGTGGGTTTAATGTTCGGATCGCGCGTGAAATTTGTGGAGCTGCTGATGCGATCCTGCCTCATTTGATAGATAAAAAAGAGAAGAGGATGAAGCATACCCTCATTCTTTCTCCGCCTCAGCACGGGAAAACGACATTGATTAGGGATATAGCCAGGCAAATAAGCAGTGGCAGTTATGGTGATCCAACGGTGAAAGGGTCCGGTATGAAAGTTGGAATCATTGATGAAAGATCTGAAATTGCAGGAAGTTTGCGCGGCGTACCGAGCTTTGATGTGGGTCCAAGAACCGATGTCATGGATGGATGTCCTAAAGCAGAAGGCATGATGATGATGATCCGCTCCATGTCTCCTGAAGTAGTTATTGTGGATGAAGTAGGTCGTCCTGAGGATGTGGAGGCCATCATAGAGGCGCTACATGCAGGTATCTCCGTTATCGCTACCGCTCATGGCTCATCTGTGGACGAACTCTCACAACGTCCTGCGATGGCTGGGCTTATGACGAATCAGCGGTTTGAGAGGTATGTCATTCTAAATCGGTCAGCGGGTAGGCCTACCTATCGTATACTCGATCGACAACAACGTTCAATCCAGATTTCCTCGCCTCTTCAGAAGGGAGTTGATGCCTTTGGTTAAACTTCTCGGGATGTTGATTATCGTTCTAGCGGGAACGTTAGCAGGATTTAACAGAGCCAGGCAATTTGAAAGAAGGCCACAGCAGATTCGCGAACTCATCTTAGTCATGCAGCGACTAGAGACAGAAATTTCTTATGGGTTTACGCCACTACCTGAGGCGCTTAACAAGATGGGGTCTCAGATTCGCGAACCTTTGAAATCATTTTTTATAAGCGCTGCTAATGACATGAATTCAACCAATGGTTTGACCGCACAAGAGAGTATACAGCAGGCATTATCTGTACATTGGAAACGAACCTCAATGAAAGCTACCGAAAGAGAGGTCCTTCACCAACTGAGTTTTACTTTAGGTACAAGTGATCGTCAAGATCAGATTAAGCATATTGCTTTGGCGGCACAGCAGTTAAAACATGAAGAAGTTGCGGCAAGAGAGGAACTGGACAAATACGGAAGGTTAAGTAAAAATTTAGGGCTTCTGGTGGGAATATTGGTCGTCATTTTGATCTTTTAGCGAGGTGCAGGAAATGAACATTGACGTGAACGCTATCTTTCAGATCGCGGGGATCGGGATCATCATTGCCATGATTCATACGGTGCTCAAACAAATGGGGAAAGAGGATATGGCTCATTGGGTGACGCTCATCGGTTTCGTCGTGGTGTTGTTTATGGTCGTTCGTATGCTTGACAACCTGCTGCAAGAGATCAAATCTATCTTTCTGTTCCAGTAGGAGAGCCGTTATGGAAATTATTCAAGTTGTTGGATTAGGACTAATATCTACCATAATAATTCTGATTATTAAAGAACAAAAACCGATGTTTGCCTTTCTAATCGCGGCTTCAACAAGCATTCTAATCTTTCTATTTCTGATTGGAAAGATTGGTAGCGTCATAAATGAATTAGAAAAAATGGCAGAATCAGCAGGTGTTCAGATGATTTACTTAAAGACGATTCTCAAAATTATCGGTATTGCTTATATTGCGGAATTTGGGTCCCAAATTGTAAGGGATGCAGGACAGGAAAGCATTGCATCCAAGATTGAATTAGCAGGTAAAGTGTTGATTATGGTGCTCGCTATCCCAATCATAGGTATCATTATTGAAACTGTCATGAAGCTACTTCCTGCCTAAGAAAGTGAGATATGACTATGTTAGGAAGACAACGTTCTCCAGGCGTGTTATATAAATTTTTATTCATAATTCTATTATTGTTGACGTGGGGGAGCAGTGTATATGCTGATTCACCCGCGGATCAACTTATACAACAACAGGCCAAAAATTTACCCACTGATCAGGTGGAAGGTTATTGGGACAAATTGATGAAAGATTACGGTGGATTCTTTCCGGATCAGAAAACACCTTCCTTTATGGATATGTTACTCCCTGGCGGTGAAGGGCTGGGAATTAAGAATGTTATGTCTGGTCTAACAACTTTTTTCTGGCATGAAGTGCTCTACAATGGAAAACTGCTCGTCAGCATTGTGATGTTAAGTATCATGAGTCTGATCCTTGAGACATTACAGACTGCATTTGAACGAAATAACGTCAGTAAGATCGCTTATTCCTTATGTTACATGATCGTTATGGTTATTGCGATTAATAGTTTCTCAGTAGCCATTGGGTATGCCAAAGGGGCTATCGATAACATGATTGACTTCATGATGGCGATGGTACCACTGCTGTTCTCACTCCTGGCATCTATGGGGAATATCGTTACCGTATCCGTCACGCATCCGTTGATCGTTTTCATGATTCATACTGTGGGAACGGTTGTTCGAACAACGGTATTTCCACTCCTTTTCTTCTCGGCCGTATTACACATTGTAAGCTCCTTGTCAGACAAATATAAGTTAACGCAAATGGCCAATCTGCTACAAAAAATTAGCGTAGGACTGCTAGGAATACTCTTGACTATTTTTCTTGGAGTTATTTCTGTTCAGGGAATTACTAGTTCTGTGACAGATGGTGTGACGATTCGTACAGCCAAATTTATATCGGGAAGTTTCATTCCAGTTGTAGGTAAGATGTTCGCAGACGCGACAGACACGGTTATATCGGCATCACTATTAGTGAAAAATTCGATCGGATTGGCAGGCGTAATTATCATTCTCTTCCTCTGCGCCTTTCCGGCTATCAAAATATTAACACTTGCACTTATTTATCATGTAGCAGCAGCGGTGATGCAACCACTAGGGGATACACCGATTGTTACATGTTTACAAACGATCGGTAAAAGTATGATCTACGCATTTGCGGCAATGGCGGTTGTTGGATTGATGTTCTTTCTAGCTATAACCATTCTGTTAATGGCTGGAAATGTAACCGTCATGATGAGGTGAAAAGGAGGTTATTTATGAGCTGGTTAAATGAATGGATGAGGGAAGTCATTATGGTTGTGCTTCTTGCAACTTTTGTAGATCTCATTCTACCCAGTCGTTCTATGGAACGTTATGTCAAGCTGGTTCTTAGCCTACTTATTCTTCTCACCTTATTGCAGCCAATTATCAATTTGTTTAAGGATTCACCTGAACAAAAGTTGAGTGCAGCATTTAAAATCCAAGAGCTGAATTCAACTAATTTTACGAATGGTAAAGAGACGACCTTACAACAAATATTGTCGCAGGCAGAGCAAATGAAACATCAGCAACAAACAGAGAGTCTCCAGTGGGCTGGAGAAGAGGTTGCACAACAAATGAAGCAACAAATTCAAGATGAGACAGGGTCATTGGTTCAAGAGGTGAAGGTGATTCTCGCACTTGTTCCTGCTAAAGAGGCGAATGAACAAGCTTCACCGTCCATTACATCCGTAGACGTTGTGTTGCAGCAAGAACCAGAAGACCTAGAGGGACCATCGAATCAAAATGATCACAACGCAACACAGCAAATTGCTATTGCACCTATAGCTCCGGTAGAGGTGGACGTAAAAGTGGAGCCTGTTAAGCCAGGAAGTAGCCCGTCCAATGGTGGTGTCGCGGATAAGAAATCTACTGAGGTGTTGAGTCGAATTGGGAGTAAGGCAGAAGAAATTGAGAAGTTACTCAGAGTGAAGTGGAATCTACAGTCTGATCAAATCCAGATTAAACAGATTGAAGGCAACGGCAAGATATAAGGGGGTGAGTGAACTTGGGGAACTGGTTTAAGAAGGTAGAGCAATGGATAGGTGGAGGAAGTGGCGGAGCCAAAAAAATATCTGTTTTTCGTTGGCTCATTATTCTAGGCTTAGTGGGAGTTGCAATTGTGTTATTTAGTTCCTTCGTTAATGTGAAGAAGGTTGATAATGAGAATATTGGACGGGAGCCACCGAGTTCAACGCCTGCTCAAGAAACATTTCAAAATGCAGACTCGCAAACGGACTCGTTTGGCACTATTGAAGAGGTGTTCGAGAACAATATTAAAGAGATATTGGAAAAAATAGTGGGTGTAGGTACGGTTGATGTGTTGGTTACTGTAGATTCAACTGAAGAAATTGTCATTCAACGTAATATCAAAGATTCGCAACAGACGTCACAGGAAAATGATGCTAACGGTGGTAAAAGAAATACGACCCAATATACACGAGATGGTGAGATTGTGACATATGAATCATCTGGAAGTGAGACACCGATTATTACAAAAAGGGTTAAACCTCAAATTCGGGGTGTGTTAATTGTAGCTAAAGGGGCGGAGAACAAAGTGGTTCGAAACCTTGTTATAGATGCAGTAGGCAAAGGATTAAATGTACCAAGTTATAGAATTTCAGTTGTTCCACGCAAACAGGAATAGTAATCCAACCATTTTTTGAGAAAACAAAGGAGGAAATTGGTAATGAATAACAAAAGACAAACAATTTGGTTAGTATCTATGTTGAGTTTAATGGTGGTGTTGTCTGCATATTACCTTTTCACAGGAGATTCGGGTACATCTAAAATTCCGGTTGCAGATAGTCAACAAGTTGTAGATCAGAAATTAACTGAAAACAAAGAGCTTATTACGGAAGTGGTAGTGGATGAACAAAATATCGATCTTACAGAAACGGCAAAAACGACAGATACAGCTAAGAAAACGGATGATACGACTGTAGTTACAGATGCTGTTAAGGAAACGGATAAAGCAGTAACTAAAGATACAACAAAGGTGACAGAAAAAGGAGATACAACGAAATCAACCGTGGCTACAAATGATGATGAGGTACTTAAAGAAGTTGCATCCCAAGCCACGTCAGGCAGAAGTATTCTTGATTCGTATCAACTGGAACGTAAAGATAATAGTATGAAGAAACAAAGCGATTTGTATGTCAAGCTAAATGAAACGAATACACCTGAAGAAGTGGCTAAAGCAAACGATGAACTGAGAAGTCTAGATGAGAAAGAATCTAAGATTACGGGCATTGAAGAAGAACTTCATCAGCAATATGAAGAGGTCGTTGTTAAAGAAGAAAATGATAAATATCAAGTGCTTGTTCTAAGTGATAAACTAGATGTGAAGCAAGCTGTAAACATTGTACAATTAGTCATGAAAGAGCTAAATGTATCTCAAGATAAGGTTAGTGTACAGTATGTAGCGCCTTAATGAATTCCTATATTTCGCCATAATCATACAATTCAGGAAAGAGTCCGGGTCAGTCTGGACTCTTTCCATTTCTTTCGTTTATGATATAATACATATCGGTATGTATATGCAAGTTATATGTATGGCGGTTCTGAAAGTTAAAGGAGTGAATTGACAATGTTTAAGTTGAGTGAGATTAAGGAATTGATCAAGTTAGTAGACCAAACATCTGTTCATGAGTTGGAGATTGAAATGGAAGGCACGCGTCTATCCATTCGTAAACCTGGGAAAACGGAAGTTATACAGTATCAACAGTCCATCCCACAAGCATATCCAACGGCACCATTGCATGTTCAGCCAATGATGCACTCCATAGATCAGGGAACTGATCGAAGTGTGACTGATCAATCGACACCAACAGATTTATCGTCCACATTACATAAAATTGTTTCACCTATGGTAGGAACATTCTACAGATCTGCTTCGCCTGATGATGCTCCCTTTGTTAGCAGTGGAGATAAAGTAGACTTGAAATCAACGGTCTGTATCATAGAAGCTATGAAATTAATGAATGAATTGGAAGCCGAAATAAAGGGTCAAATCGTAGAGGTATTGGTTGAAAATGGCCAATTGGTTGAATATGGTCAGCCTTTATTCTTGGTTAAAACGGATTAGAACGGAAAACTAAGCGAGTGCTTACGAAGGAAATTTTCCGTAGAAAACATAAGATAATGTTTGTGAAGAGAGTTTCTCTACGGAAAACTAAGTGAATGCTTACGATGTAAGTTTTCCGTAGGAAAACTTTGAGGAGGATGGTACCTGCATGAAATTTCATAAAGTGCTCATTGCGAATCGTGGAGAAATCGCGGTTCGTATTATCCGGGCTTGTCGAGAACTTAACATATCAACAGTTGCGGTCTATTCAGAGGCAGACAAAGATTCTTTGCATGTTCGTCTAGCCGATGAAGCGTATTGTATTGGACCTATTCTATCAAAAGATAGCTATCTAAATGTTACTAATATCATGAGTGTAGCCACACTTACAGGGTGTGATGCGATTCATCCTGGATATGGATTTTTAGCTGAGAACGCAGATTTTGCTGAGATTTGTGAATCATGCAACATTACTTTTATCGGGCCTTCAGCATCTGCTATTAGAAGAATGGGTGATAAATCTGTTGCTAAACTGACTATGAAAGAAGCAGGTGTACCTGTAATACCTGGTTCTGATGGAATCGTAGATAGTCTAGATGAGGCGATTATTCTTGGCCGTGATATTGGCTATCCACTTATTATCAAAGCAACTGCTGGTGGTGGAGGTAAAGGGATACGTATTGCGGAGGATGAGACCGATCTAATTAAACAAATAACTGCAGCTCAGCAAGAAGCCCAGAAGGCATTTGGCAATGCAGGGGTTTATTTAGAGAAATATCTGACGGGTATGAAACATGTTGAAATCCAGATTATCGCTGACAATTATGGTCATGTGGTGCATCTAGGAGAACGAGATTGTTCTATACAACGTCGTAGACAGAAGTTGCTGGAAGAAGCGCCTTGTCCTATACTTTCTCCGGAAATTCGTACACAAATGGGTGAAGCGGCTATTCGAGCTGCAAAATCAGTTCAGTACTCAGGAGCGGGAACGCTTGAATTTCTACTTGGGACTGACGGACAATTTTATTTCATGGAAATGAACACTCGTATTCAGGTTGAACATCCCGTGACAGAATTAGTGACTGGTGTGGATATCATTAAAGAAATGATCTCTGTAGCAGAGGGTCATGCTCTTTCCTTCAGCCAAGAAGATATTGTAATAAATGGTTGGGCTATCGAATGTCGGATTAACGCAGAAGATCCTGATAAAAACTTTATGCCGGCACCTGGTAAAATTTTATTTTATCTCCCTCCCGGCGGTCCTGGTGTGAGAATTGATAGTGCTGCTTATCAAGGGTATACGATTCCACCGTATTACGATTCTATGATTGCTAAGGTGATCGTTTGGGCGCCAACACGTCAAGAAGCCATTGCCAAAATGAAGCGTGCGTTATCTGAATTTATGGTGGAGGGAATTCATACAACAATCCCTTTTCATCAAAAATTACTGAAGCATCCTACGTTCATCGACGGCGATTTCGATATCAAGTTTCTTGAGGAGAATGAGATTTAATTTCTTGAACTTTGTTTGTCTAAATGATGCCTAAATGATATAGTATGGATAACAAAATTTGCATGCCTAGTAAGTGTAATGCGATTATCTATTGATGCTAAAGAATTTACTTGAAGGGTGTGATATGGTCAGTATGAGTACAATACCGAATGAATTTGAACGAACGGATATCGGTGAGATCCAGATTGCTCCTGAAGTCATTGAAGTAATTGCTGGATTAGCTACAGTTGAAATTAAAGGTGTAGCCGGAATGAGTGGAGGATTTGCAGGTGGAATTGCAGAACTTCTAGGGCGTAAGAATCAATCCAAAGGCGTTAAAGTTGAAGTAGGTCAACGTGAAGCTGCAATTGATGTATCTGTCATCGTAGAATACGGTTATCGTCTGCCTGAGGTAGCTACTCAGATTCAGAGTAACGTGAAACGCTCTATCGAGAACATGACTGGACTTACCGTAATCGAAGTGAACGTTCATATCCACGATGTTATTTTTAAAGCAGTGGAAAAGAACGAAGAGATTGATTATAGCCAACGGGTTAAATAATAGACTACGATAGGCATTCGAACCCCCGACATCTCATGTCGAGGGTTTACTATAATTTTAGGAGGTTGGGTTGTTTCGTGGCTAAAATACTTGATAGACTTTTGCTGTTTATATATAGCTTGAGTATTGCTATTCTTTCTGTAGCTGCCATTCTCAAACTCAGTGGTGTTCTACCTTCTAACTGGATTGACGACTCGGATTACCGTGTATTCATATCTACGATTGTTGTATTGGTCGTATTGTTTCTTTTGAGTATTCGTTTCTTCTATATCTCTATTCGTAAAGATCGGAATAGTGTTCCGTCTATTGATCAGCGAACGGAGTTTGGAGATATTCAGATTTCTGTAGAAACGATTGAGAATTTATGTCTCAAGGCGGCTTCTAAAGTACGAGGCGTAAGAGATTTGAAAGTTCGTGTCAAGGTAAATCAGGCAGGTATTACGATTGAGATTCGTGCTGTTGTGGATGGCGAGTTCTCCATCCCTGTCTTATCCGCTGACATACAGAAACAAGTCCATGATTATCTGCAAGAAACTACTGGAATTCCAGTGTCTGATGTGTCAGTATTTATAGCTAACGTTGCGCAATCACCAAGCTTTAAGAGTAGAGTGGAATAGAGGTGGATTTCCCGATGCTTTGGAAAGAGATGTGGGGGAGTCACAGAGGACGCATTGTCGGTATTATGGGTGGGGTTTTATTCGGCGTTATATATTTAATATCTGGTTTTTGGGATGTGTTGTTCTTTGCATTGGTTGTGTTCATTGGATACACTTTCGGTAAAAGAAAAGATTTGCAAGAAGGTTCCTTTTTTCATTTGAAGGAAACGATGCAATGGTTATCGGAACGGTGGCGTCCTTTTAAATGAACCCTGTGATATGCTTTCTCTAAGAAAAAGAGCTACAGCCTCGCCAGGCCCATTTTTTGGAGAAAGTTTACCAGGGTTTTTTTTGTGAATATTAAGAAAGTATAAGTTCACGTTATACTTTGTTAATATTTCACGAAGAAACACATGTGAAACCTGAAATGACAACATGGTAGGTTCTGTTATGAAATAAAATGAACGCAATACAAGATATTCAGGAGGAACAGATAATTATGAAAAGACGTGTGGCAAGAGAAATCGTGGTACAAAGCTTGTACCAAATGGAAATGAACTTAGTAGAGAGTGAAGAGGCTGTATCTATCCTTTTGGAAGAAGCTTCTGAAGAGAACGAGACCGAAAGAGTAATCAAAGATGAGATCAAGCTAAAGGAGTATGTTCTAGAGCTTGTAAACGGAACGTGGAGTAATAAAGTCGCGATTGACGAACTTTTAGGTCATTATTTAGTTGGATGGCAAATGAGTCGTTTATCCAGAGTAGATCGTCAAGTGCTGAGATTAGCGACATATGAGATGGTATATCAAGAAGACGTTCCTGCGAAAGTTGTTGTCAATGAGGCAATCGATCTTGCCAAGCACTTTGGTACAGAGGATTCTGGTAAATTTGTAAATGGTGTATTGGGGAAAATGATTGGTGATTTGGAAGAACTTAAAGAGAAACGTTCTTAGAATTCTTAATTTTACTTAACATAAGGGGAGAGAGTGAAATGACAGCAACGATTATTAGTGGGAAACAGGTATCAGATGAAATCCGTGGTTCATTAGCAAATGAAGTAAAGGCACTTTCAAATAAAGGCGTTGTTCCAGGACTTGCTGTCGTATTGGTAGGAGAAGATCCTGCATCTCAAGTTTATGTTCGTAATAAAGAGAAGGCTTGCCATGATTTGGGTTATTATTCTGAAGTACACCGTCTGACTGAAACAACGTCGCAAGAGGAATTGTTATCATTAGTGGATAAGCTTAACCATCAAGATAATATTAATGGAATACTTGTACAGTTACCACTTCCTGGGCATATTGAAGAAAAAGCTGTCATCAATGCTATTTCAGTGGAAAAAGACGTGGATGGCTTTCACCCCATTAATGTGGGTAACTTGGTAATCGGTGACGATAGTCTTCTTCCATGTACACCATCGGGTGTTATTGAACTGATTAAGCGTGCTGGTATTGAAATGTCAGGCAAACATGCCGTTGTGATTGGTAGAAGTAATATTGTAGGTAAGCCTGTATCGTTGTTACTCCAAAGGGAAAACGCTACGGTTACGATGTGTCATTCTCGTACAGCTAATATGGCTGAGATCGCGAGACAAGCTGATATTCTAGTTGTCGCTATTGGACGTGCTAACTTTATAGATGCAAGTTATGTGAAACCTGGGGCAGTTGTTATTGACGTTGGGATGAACAGACTTCCCAATGGTAAGCTTGCTGGTGATGTTGATTTTGAAAGTGTTAAAGAAGTGTCAGGACCTATTACACCCGTTCCTGGAGGCGTTGGTCCAATGACAATTACTATGCTTATGCAGAACACGTTGATTGCGGCTAAGCGTCATCATAAATTGGTTTAAAGGGGTTTGTTATGGACCAGCAGAATGTTTTATCCATTAAAGATCTGAACCGATACATCCGGATGAAGTTGGATTCGGATTCATTGTTGTCTGATGTATGGATTCGTGGGGAAATTTCCAATTTCACTCACCATTCTAGCGGACATATGTACTTCACATTGAAAGATGAAAGTAGCCGTATAAAGGCAATAATGTTTGGATCTCACAACCAAAAACTACCTTTCATACCTAAAGAAGGATCGCGAGTGATTGCTAGAGGGAATGTTACAGTCTATGAACGAGACGGTCAGTATCAATTCTACGCGACACATATGCAGCCTGACGGTATTGGAAGCTTATACCTTGCTTATGAGCAGTTAAAGAAGAAATTAGAGTCCGAAGGGTTATTTGCATCTGATCGAAAGCGTCTAATACCAGACTACCCTAAGACAATTGGCGTAATCACTTCTCCAACAGGAGCGGCGGTAAGAGATATTATCATTACGCTGAAGCGGCGATATCCCCAAGTTAACATCATCCTATATCCTGTTCTTGTGCAAGGTAAAGGAGCTGCGCCAGCTATCGTGAAAGCAATCGAGGCTTTGAATATTATGGCAGAAGTCGATGTGATTATTGCGGGTAGAGGTGGGGGCTCGTTAGAGGAATTGTGGGCTTTTAATGAGGAAATCGTTGCTAGAGCTATTTACCGATCAGCTATTCCAATTATATCTGCCGTGGGACATGAAACGGATTTCACGATTGCCGATTTCGTTGCTGATCTCAGGGCTGCGACTCCTACTGCAGCAGCTGAACTTGCAGTACCCAATGTGGAAGAAATTAAAGCGACTCTACAGCTTAGAGAACGTCAGCTACGTCAGGCGCTGAAGCAACGAGTTCAACATGGCCGTGAGCGGCTTGCAGCGTTACAACGTTCACCTGTGTTGGTACATCCTCGTAGAACATTACAGCAGCATACGGAGCGGCTTGATAGGTTACAGCTACAGCTTACACGATCTATACGTTCGGATTTAAAGCTGAACATGGAGAGGAAATCGCGAATTCACCATAGCTTATTGCGATTCAATCCTCAAGAGCAAGTGTCTTCCGCTAAAAAGAATAGAGAGAGAAGCCAACGTCAGCTTCAATTGGCTATGTTATCTATTCTGAAAGGAAGTCAGACACAACTTGGTTCAGCGGTACGCCAACTAGATGCTTTAAGTCCGCTAAAGGTAATGTCTAGGGGTTACAGTCTTGTTTATGACGAACAGGAGAAACGATTAATTAAATCGATAAGCGATGTACAGCTTGGAGATTTGGTGAAGATAAGAGTCAATGATGGTCAATTCGATTGTCAGGTATGGGCAATCAAGGAGGATGAGCAAAGTCATGGCGAAGGTCACTGAACTTAATTTTGAACAAGCAATGAGCCAGCTAGAAGAAATTGTAGACGAACTTGAGCATGGGGACGTACCTTTAGAAAAAGCGATTGAGTTATTTCAAAAGGGAATGGGTCTTTCTCAGTTATGCAGTCAGAAGCTGGAACAGGTCGAACGCAAGATTGAAATGATTGTGGAGGAAGATGGCGAGCTTCGGAAGAAGCCATTTGGTGCTTCACTAGATTCAGAAAGTGGTGAGTCCATTGAATAATCAGCCTCCTTTGAAAGATTATATTGATGACATATCGGATTTGATCACATCATCCTTGTTGGAGATTTTCCCATCCAACTGGGATGTTCCTTCTAATTTAAAGGAATCGATGACATATTCCCTTCTAGCAGGAGGAAAACGCTTACGTCCATTGTTGGTCATAGCGGCTTGCGAAGCTCTTGGGGGACGACGTGAAGTAGCGATAGAAGCAGCCTGCTCTGTCGAAATGGTTCATACATATTCTCTCATTCATGATGATCTTCCAGCAATGGATAACGATGATTACCGTCGTGGTAAGCTTACGAATCATAAAGTTTATGGTGAAGCCATGGCTATCCTTGCGGGAGATGGGCTTCTTACTCATGCATTTTTTAGTTTAGCTCAGATTTCACGTAAGCATGGTATACCCTCCGATCGGGTTCTTGCTATAGTTGAAGATTTGGCCGAAATGGCTGGGCCTAGAGGTATGGTTGGGGGACAGGTTGCGGACATGGAAGGTGAACAGGGTCTCACGGGTCTATCCCAACTTGAGTATATCCATACGCACAAGACAAGTGATCTAATTATATTCTCACTTATTGCAGGGGGACGAATTGCAGGAGCTGATGAAGCTAAGGTTACAGCACTTCGTACATTTGGTCACAAGCTTGGACTTGCTTTCCAGATTCAAGATGACATTCTAGATCTAATTGGTGACGAAGCTAAGCTTGGCAAGAAGACTCAAAGTGATGTGAAACAAGATAAAGTAACTTATCCTTACTTTATTGGTCTTGATGAATCGAAGAGGGAAGTCGAAAGGCTGACTCAGGATGCTAAGAAAACGATTATAGAGGCCGGATTCCCTCATCCAGAACGTCTTCTGGAGATTGCAGATTATTTGGTTAATAGAGATCATTAAGTCTGTAGATTTTATAAGTGAGGTTTATTTGTGATATAATGAGCGGAAGATTCGTGAAGTACAACATTAACAAATCCTATAGAAGAAAAGTGGGGAGATTTAAGTGAAACTTCCACAATTGAAACAGCCAGAACAATTGAAATCACTTTCGGTTGACGAGCTAACTTCTCTGGCGGTTGAAATCCGACAGTTTCTAATTGAGAAGCTGTCTGTTACAGGAGGGCATCTCGCATCGAATTTGGGAGTGGTGGAACTCACGCTTGCTCTTCATTATTGTTATAACAGCCCGAAAGATAAGTTTTTATTTGATGTAGGACATCAAGCATATGTTCATAAGATACTTACTGGACGTATGGATCGATTCGATACATTACGTAAATATAATGGTTTATGCGGGTTTGTGAAGAGAACAGAAAGTGAACATGATGTCTGGGAAGCTGGACATAGTAGTACATCTCTTTCCGCTGCCATGGGTATGGCTCTTGCCAGAGATCTTAAAGGCGAAGACAACAAGGTTGTTGCGTTTATTGGAGATGGTGCACTAACCGGTGGTATGGCATTTGAAGCGCTAAATCATATCGGTCATGCACAGAAGAAGTTAATGGTCGTTCTTAATGATAATGAGATGTCCATTGCACCAAATGTAGGCGCTATGCATAATTATTTGAGTAAGTTACGCTCAGATCGTCACTATTTAAGAGCGAAAGATGAAGTAGAAGGCATGCTTAAGAAGATCCCGGCGATTGGTGGTAAATTAGCCAAGACAGTTGAGAAATTAAAGGATAGCCTTAAATATATGGTTGTACCAGGTATTCTTTTTGAGGAATTAGGTTTCACGTATCTTGGTCCCGTAGACGGACATGACCTTCAGAAATTAATCGACACGTTTAAGCAAGCGGATAATGTAGACGGCCCTGTGTTTGTTCATGTTCTTACAACAAAGGGTAAAGGTTATACACCTGCGGAAGCGGACTCCTATAAATGGCATGGTATTACACCTTATAAGATTGAATCTGGTCAAGTACTGAAATCTGTAGGAAACCCCATGTATACAGATGTGTTCGCACAAACATTAATTGAACTTGGGGAACGTGATTCAAGAGTTGTAGCAGTTACACCAGCAATGCCTGGTGGTTCAGGACTATTTCCTTTCAGCAAAAGGTTTCCGGATCGTATGATTGATGTTGGAATTGCAGAGCAACATGCGGCAACGATGTGTGCGGCAATGGCGATGGAGGGTATGAAACCTGTATTCGCAGTGTACTCTACCTTTATGCAACGTTCGTATGATCAGATTGTTCATGATATTTGCCGACATAATGCCAACGTAACGTTTGCAATTGATCGCGCAGGATTTGTTGGAGCAGATGGTGAGACACATCAAGGGGTTTATGATATTGCTTTCATGCGTCATATTCCGAATATGGTTCTTATGATGCCTAAGGATGAGAACGAACTTCGTCATATGATGTTTACTGCACTAGAATACAATGACGGACCTATTGCTTATCGTTATCCACGTGTTAATGGGCTTGGTGTGCCTATGGATGAGACGCTTGTGTCAATTCCAATTGGTACATGGGAAACGGTTCGTGAAGGAGAAGGGTACGCTGTTCTTGCCGTAGGTCCTATGGTTCAAGTGGCGCTTGAAGCTTCCGAACTACTTAAGCGAGAAGGAATTCAACTTCAGGTTGTGAACGCACGTTTCCTTAAGCCTGTGGATGAAGATATGTTACGCGCTCTTGCAAAATCAAGAACGAATATGATCGTATTGGAAGAAGCAAGTGAAGCGGGAAGTCTTGGTAGTGCTATCCTTGAATTTTATGCAAGTCAACATATGTTTGATACGACCGTGTCCCTAATGGGTGTTCCTGATCGATTTATTGAACACGGAAGCATTAAGGAACAACGTGCAGAAACCGAACTAACGGCTAGTGCAGTATGCGAGGAAATTCGTAAACTTATAGCTCTTCATCCTTATGAATATGGTAAAAGCAGCTTTCCGTCTTAAGGCGTGAAGACAGAATCAGGTGAATATATGGAAAAAGAACGTATAGATATACTGCTTGTTGAGCAGGGATTATATGATAGTCGCGAGAAAGCCAAGGCTGCTATCATGGCTGGATTAGTGTTTGCTGCTGAAGAACGGATTGAGAAACCAGGAATGAAGATTCCAAGGGACGCAGCGATCAGGGTCAAAGGTGCTGTTCATCCTTACGTAAGCAGGGGTGGATTGAAGTTGAAGAAGGCTATCGATAGTTTTGGCATTGAGCTTCAAGATGCTGTGATGCTCGATATTGGCTCTTCAACGGGTGGTTTTACCGACTGTGCGTTAAAGCATGGTGCTAAGAACGTATATGCGATAGATGTTGGAACCAATCAATTGGATTGGTCTCTTCGCAGCGATGAACGGGTATATGTTATGGAAAAGACTAATTTTCGATATATGACTCCAGAAGATTTAAAAGGTCCTATTCCGAATTTTGCTAGTATTGATGTGTCCTTTATCTCACTACGAATTATATTACCGCCTCTAATGGCACTATTGAGCCAACCCTCGAGTGTTGTAGCTTTAATAAAGCCACAGTTCGAAGCTGGTCGAGATAAAGTGGGTAAGTCAGGTGTAATTCGTGATACTGCGGTTCATAAGGACGTTCTAAAGACAGTTCTATCATTTGCCGAAGAGTTGGGTTATCGTCTGCAAGGGTTAACTTTTTCACCCATTACAGGTGGAGAAGGTAATATTGAATTTCTAGCTCATTGGAGACTAGATATGTCTAATCTTGATGGACTTCCAATGGATAACGTAAGCATGAAGGATCACATTGATCGCGTTATTAACGAGGCGACACATACGTTTAAGGGGAACTCATCTAAGTAGATGGGTTTCTTTGCTTAAAGATAAGAAAGTATAAGTTACATTGGATACTCAACTTTCCTATTTATTATTGCTGAAATGGGTGTCGTCCTTGAAAAAGAGATATCTATTTCTAATTGAAAAAAAGGTTTTTTTTAAGGTCTCACGAATACATCTACGAGGTGATTCGCATGGGAGGACGAGCTGATCTATTCATGATGGCTATCATAGGAATTCTACTTGTTATAGGTATTGTCTCTTTATTGATGAGGTGGTTTCAGAAGCCGATTAGTGATCGCAGCTTAAATATACCCTTTAATGATTACATCCCTGAGCATCCGGCCGTGGATTTTTTGCAAAGTAAAGGATATGAAGTGATGGGTGGACGCGTCAAGATCCCCCTTTATTTCGAGGTCAATCATGAGGATTACTTTAGTAGGTTGTTTATTGATTATGTCGTATCCGATGAAGCTGGAGCTGTGTATCTGGTCAAGACAGCCAAGAAGCGATTGCCTTTGGAATGGACAGGTAGTTCACTAAGAGATCGTCTCTTACCTTACTTTTTACTGTATCCAGACTGTGCCGGAGTAATATACATGGATCTAAATGAACGGGAAATACGGCATATCTATTTCGAGTGGGATGAGGAAGAATGGATTGGATATGATAGTTAATTATTAGCACAAATTAGGAGGCATTTATGAAGGGACAGCGACATATTAGGATTCGTGATATTATTACGCATCGCGATATTGAAACTCAGGATGAACTGGTAGAAGCGTTAAGGGAGTCGGGGTTCCAGGTGACACAAGCGACAGTATCTCGAGACATTAAAGAATTAGTTCTCATTAAAGTACCAACAGAGGATGGAAGATATAAATATTCACTACCGACGGACCAACGTTATAACCCTGTACAGAAATTAAAACGAGCACTTGTAGATAATTTTGTTCATATTGATCATACTGGCAATCTCGTTGTAATGAAATGCCTTCCAGGAACAGCCAACTCCGTTGCGGTCTTGCTGGACAATATGGAATGGAATCAGATTATGGGTACGATCTGTGGGGATGATACCATTCTTATGATTTGTCGTTCCGAGGAAGACAGCGAGTATGTCATTAAACAAACGCTAGGTTTTATTTCATAGTAATAATGCTAATGAGTAAGGCAGTAAAGAGCCGAAGGTGGGATTCTATTCATGCTGGTAACGTTATCCATTCGAAATTTAGCAGTTATTGAAGCAATTGACGTACATTTTTATCCGGGTTTCCATGTGATTACCGGAGAGACAGGTGCAGGTAAATCCATTGTCATTGATGCGCTTGGTCTTTTGGCAGGGGGAAGAGGTTCTGCTGATCTCATCCGGTATGGCTGTAATAAAGCTGAGATTGAAGCATTATTTGAACTTCAAGAGGGGCATCCAGTATGGGATACGCTTGTTAAGATTGGCATAGATGGTGATCATGAAGAGCATTTAGTTATTCGACGTGAAATTACGTCCCAAGGTAAGAGCACTTCTCGAATAAATGGACAACTTGTAAATCTTACAATGCTGCGTGAAGTAGGTGAACAACTGGTTAATATTCATGGCCAGCATGAGCATCAGAGCTTACTGCTTCCAGAGAAGCATTTGCATCTTTTAGATACATATGGCGAACAAGTTATTGGTCCTTTGAAGCAAGGATATCAGGAGAAATATTCAGCCTTTATCAAAGTGGAGAAAGAACTTAGAGAACTTCAGAATTCTAGCCAGAAAGCATATCAAATGTTGGATTTATACCGATTTCAATTAGAGGAGATTGCGGCCGCACAATTAAAATCCGGTGAAGATGAATGGTTAACCAATGAAAGGGTTAAGCTATCACATAGCGAAAAAATGATGGACTCTGTTACGGGAGCGCATGAAATTCTGTATGGGCAAAAAGGTGTCGGTTCTATTAGTACAGCGATCAACCTTTTAAAAGATGTAACTCATTATGATGAGTTGGGACTTAAACCTTTACTAGACCAACTTCAGTCTGCCTATTTTCAATTTGAAGATGCTGCATTTCAGTTGAGGGATTATCGTGAGAACATTGAATTCAATCCTGAACGTCTAGAGGAGATTGAACAACGTCTAGATATGATTACCACGCTTCGTCGAAAATATGGTGACAGCGTAGAACAAATTCTAGCTTATTATGAGAATATTAAGCAGGAAACGGATTTGTTGGAGAATAAAGATGAACGCTTGGAGAGCCTACGTGAATTGCGCGATGGGATGCTTGATGGGCTACTTCAAGCGGCATATAAATTAAGTCAGGCTAGACGACACTGTTCTGAAGAGTTGGCTTCACAGGTTGAAAGTGAACTGAAAGATCTTCAAATGGAGCGGACATCTCTGCAAGTTAAGCTTGATCTGCTTGAGGATCCACGTGGATATGAAGTGGAAGGACACAAGGTGCGATTAACCAAGCAGGGGATGGATAACGTTGAATTTATGATATCCCCAAATCCCGGAGAGCCGCTAAGGCCTCTTGGTAAAATTGCTTCAGGCGGAGAGTTATCGAGAATTATGCTTGCCATGAAGACTATCTTCGCACGTCATGATCAGATTCCTGTACTCATATTTGATGAAGTGGATACAGGTGTCAGCGGGAGAGCAGCTCAGTCAATTGCAGAGAAGCTATTTAAGCTGTCTGAGACATGTCAAGTGTTCTCCATTACGCATTTGCCTCAAGTCGCTTGTATGGCAGATCATCAATATTTGATTGAGAAGAACATTATGGATGGACGAACGATGACACAAGTAGAAAATCTGTCTGATCAAGGGCGGATTGAGGAACTTGCAAGGATGTTGGGTGGCGTCGAAATTACTGAAAAAACGCGTCATCATGCCCAAGAGATGTTGAAGTTGGCTGAAGCGAGAAAAGCTGTCAGATGAGGGAACGGAGTAATGATTGACAGTAATAAAAGCCTGAGGGCGGGGTTATCTTAAAGGTACGCAACGGCGACCACTTTCGTCAAGCGAAAGAAATTAGGGGAGTGTGACAGCCATTGAACTCCAATCTCAGGAAGAAATTACTAGGTCTATTATCCGCCTTCTTTCTGTGTTTCCTATGTACAAGTGAATCTGTACACAGTTATGCAGCTTTACCGAATGATGTAAGATTATTTACTGGCGATTCATCCACGTTTCAATTAGCAGTTCCTGTAAACACCCACGCATCTGTGGACAGGCCCGATGTACTTCAATTAAACGGAGTGACAAGTTCTACGTTACAAGTGTCCCCCAATCCATTGCGACTTAGTTCACAACAGAGTGGTACTGCGCGTCTTACCCTGAAATTATTCGGAACCATTCCTATTAAAACGGTACGGATTCAGGTTGTTCCTGGACTGAAAGTGATCCCTGGCGGACAAACAATCGGAGTAAAGGTGAAATCAGCGGGAATTCTTGTAGTTGGGCATCATTTAGTTAACGTTAGAGAAGATCAGCGAGTCTCTCCAGGTGAGAATGCAGGCATTCAGTTAGGTGATTTGATGACCCATATGGATGGCGTCGCCCTAACCGATATAAGCAAAGTTGCTACGATGGTTGAAGAAGCTGGAATAGGGAAGAAAAAGCTTGATATTTCCTTTAAAAGAGGAGAATTAACTTTATCGACCAAACTTACCCCAGCCTATGACGAAGAGGACAAAGCTTGGCGGTTAGGTCTTTATATCCGTGATTCTGCTGCAGGGGTTGGAACGTTAACCTTCTATGCTCCAGATCAAGGCGTCTATGGTGCACTAGGGCATGTGATCACGGACATGAATACGCAGACTCCTATCGTTGTGGGTAGTGGTCAAATTGTTCAGTCAAACGTAACTTCAATTTCTAAAAGCCAAGACGGTGAACCAGGTGAGAAACGAGCACATTTCCTCAAAGAAAGTAACATACTAGGTAATATTGTAAGTAATACTCACTTTGGTATTTTTGGGAAAATGACGCAAAACCCCGAGCATAGTTTATATAAGGAACCTATTCCTGTTGCTTTTGCTGAAGAGGTTAAGGAAGGACCTGCTGAAATATTAACTGTAGTGGATGGACAGCAAGTTGAACGATTTAAAGTTGAAATTGTGCATGTTGCACGTCAAGATGCACCAGCTACGAAAGGTCTTGTATTAAAGATTACTGACCCGAAACTTATAAGTAAAACAGGTGGAATTGTACAAGGAATGAGTGGAAGCCCCATCGTTCAGAACGGTAAGCTCATCGGTGCAGTTACACATGTATTTGTAAATGATCCGAAATCCGGTTATGGATGTTTCATCGAATGGATGCTTCAAGATTCTGGTGTAATGCAGAAGTCAGATCGCAGTGAAAACCTTAAGGCGAGTTAGCCTTAAGGTTTTTTTGTCATAAATAAACGAATGCAGTCATACTTTGTAAATAAATAATTAATTATAAATCAAGTTAATAAAAAAATAAACAAAAATAATTTTCGACAGAAGGAATTGAGAAAGGGATGTCGAAAGTTATGTCTAGAGAAGAAAAATTATCACAGTGTGCCAATTATCAACATAAACCAAGGAGGAACCAACAGTGCAAAAAATTGAAGTGTTGTTAGCGGATGATAACAGAGAGTTTACAAATTTACTTGCCGAATATATTTCAGAGCAAGAGGACATGGTTGTTACCGGAATCGCCTATAATGGCGAGGAAGTGCTCAATATGATCAATGAATCTAGAAAGGCGCCAGACGTACTCATCTTGGATATCATCATGCCGCATCTGGATGGCCTTGGGGTACTTGAACGCCTACGTGAAATGAACATCTCTCCACAGCCTAAAGTTGTCATGCTGACGGCATTTGGGCAAGAGAACATCACCCAAAGAGCAGTGCAGCTAGGAGCCTCTTATTACATTTTGAAACCATTCGATATGGAGGTTCTTGCGAATCGTGTTCGTCAATTAGTAGGTCAGCAGAACTTGAATTCATCAAGCTTGTCCATGTCTAACCACAGATCTAATGTACTTCCTTTAGGAAAAGGAAAAAATTTAGATGCTAACATTACATCGATCATTCATGAAATCGGTGTTCCTGCACATATTAAAGGATATCAGTACCTGCGAGAAGGTATCACCATGGTATATAACAATATAGAAATATTAGGAGCAATTACGAAGACTCTTTACCCTGCAATTGCTGAGAAGTTCAAAACAACACCTTCCCGTGTGGAACGTGCGATTCGTCATGCTATTGAAGTGGCCTGGACACGTGGTAACATCGACTCCATTAGCCACCTATTCGGCTACACAATCAATATAAGCAAGTCTAAGCCAACCAACTCGGAATTCATTGCGATGGTAGCTGACAAGCTTAGAATTGAGCATAAGGTTAGCTGAGGACGGTAGAGGTAAGGGTTTTGGTTATTTATACATAAAACCATTTTGCGTATAAATATCAGAATTAGGTGAACTCATGCCGATAAACTACTGTTTGTTAAACCGACTTATACCGTCTATTTATTGGGTTGGAAAAATCCAATAAATAGGCGGTATTTTTATGACTAATTTAGATTTTTAGTTAGACAATTTCATGTTTTACTGTTCAAGTAAGAATCTAACCAGAAAGACTTTAGCAAGCTATGAGAAGACCTTAAAGCTGTTCATTAAATATTTGAAAGATACTTTCGAAATTGAGGAAGTTAAGAAGTTAAGAAAGTCCAGTCAGGTCATATTCGGCAATAGATTAAGTACCTCCTTGAAAGAGGTAAATATACTTAAGTAAACAATGAGCTGACTAAGAATAATAACCATCCCGAAAATCGTACTGATTACAAGAAGGAAATTTCAACTACGACATTTGCAATACAAAGATAGGTATTCAAGCAGTCCGTTTTTCTTTCCCACAACAAAAGGTATGCAATTGAACATAAGGAATCATGAAAAGGCATTAAACAAGCAGGGGAGAGGGTCGGTGTCCATATTCATCCGCATCTTCGGAGAAATAATTTTGCGAAATACTACATTCTTAATAGCGGAGATTGGTTTAGTTTATGTAGGATATTAGGGCATAGTTCCGTTGAAGTGACACAGAGAGCCAATCTGGATTTTATAGACGAAGAAATTAGTAAAAAAATCAACGGTGAAATTATAAAAACTATCAATGGTTTTGACTTTTTTCTTGATAGCTTTCATATAGAAAAAGACGAATATCGTGAAAATAAATGAAATTAAACCAACGTAATCGGCTAATGTACCACTCCCGCATTGGTCGGTCATTCCTATGACTATTTTTTTACAGGAAAAGGCATTGAAGAAACAATAAGTAGACGGTTATCGTTGTATTAACATAAGTTCAGAGGACATACAGAGCATTGCAGACGATGAAAGCTACCATGCTATGAAGTAATTATTCGGGCATTCTATCAAATGAAATTTTTGTAAATATTTTTGTTGACATAATAGTTTTTGAGTTGATATAATAATCGACATTACATAAATCCGATAAAAAATATCGGGATTAACTGGAGGTATTGTTCATGACAAAATCAATTGCTTCATACGCCAAGCTTTTTACAGCACTCCTCTTATCCGCATCTATCATTTTTGCGCAGCCAGCTGCTTTCGCAGCATCTGTTGTACCTGTTGCAACAGTAGCAGTTGCTGCTTCACAAGAGGACGGCGTACCGCAGTATAAACAGTTCTTGCAAGAAAAGTACAATGTAAAACTTGCGGGTGAAATTACGAAAGGCCAATTCATCAACGCAATAGCTAGTGTTCTAAAAGTTAAGCCTTCTGGTAAAGAAGTTGTATTTACAGATGTTAAAGAAACGGATGCATTGTTCCCGGCAGCTACTGCTTTATATGAAGAAGGTATTCTAACAGGTACTGCAATTCAAGGAGAAGAAACACTTACGAATGTGGTTGCAATCTCCATTGCAGTAAGAGCGGCTGACCTTAAAGAGCTTGCGTACACATATCCTGCTGCGAAAGTTAACAAAGCGCTAAGCGCAATTAATGTTAACGGAAGCACACTAGGAACTAAAGTCGCTCAAGAATTAGCGCTTGCTGTTGATACAGGCCTATTGCCAGCAGAGTTTTATGCTAACTTCAAGCCTAAAGGTATCGCAAGCGAGCAATTGATCAACACGCTTGCTGGAAAAGTACTTATTACTAAAGGTCTTTATAAGCAATATATCGGTTACGTTAATGATGCAGATATTTATAACAAGCTGAATAGCGCATACAAAACTTCCGATATCATTGACGCTCCGAAATTGCAAAAGATCGTTAACACAGCATTGGAGCAAGAGCTTATTACAGGCTACAGCATCAAAGATTCACGTTTTGAGCCTAACTTTATCTCATCACTTGAACTAAGCTATGGCCATTCCAACTATAATCATGCTGTACAGCTTATTGGTTTACTTCGCAGTGAAGGTCTGAATGCTAAAGTTCAATTCGAGCCTAAAACTTCTGCTTTCGTGCACTTGGCTGAGTGGGGAAATCCAGGTCCAAACGTAGTTCAAATCGCTAACGGAAATTATATTGCTTATGCAAAAGAATACGATCTGAAATTTGAATTTGCTACAGTTGCTGACAAAGCTGCTTTTGATGCAGTAATTGAAAAGTATGCAAAGAAAAATGAAGATGATCAAACTAGTTTGATCGCTAGCTCATGGTGGCAGCCACTTTATTATTCTGCAACAGAATTGAACGGTTATGCGCAAATTACTAACAACCAAATTACAGATGCAGATAGCCCTTACACAGTAAATCCTTACTCACTGAATGAAAATTCAGAAAAAGTAATTGCTGGTTTGAAAGCAATCGATCCTGATGTAACGATTAAGCCAGTTAAATTCTGGGTTGATCTGCCTTTCTTCAGATACTTGCACGGTGAATCTAAATAATAGATTGATCTGATAAGTTAATAGTAAAATCGTTACAGCCCAACTATCGCTAAAATAGTTGGGCTGTTTTTTTGTTGGGGAATGTATTTAAGTTGATTGAAATGAATGATCTCCTCGCGCAGCGATCAACAAGGGAATACAACGGCTTCCCATTAATAGTTAAGGTTAAGATTTGTTCTTTTACAATTCTAGAATGGGTATAACAACCGTACGCGTCCTATTACCGCAAAGTTTTGAAATGAACATAATGAAAGAAAAGCATGTTACGTAATGTTACGTAATGAAACGATACTTAGAAGTATGTTCAAAATAAAATGATTTAAAGTTTATGTGACAGGAGATTAATTAACATGGCGGAAAAGGTTAAATATTTATAGGCAACTGCATTGTCAAAAGAGCTAGGTTTACCAACTAAAGGATTATTCGAAGTTATGGTGAACAATGGGTTAATAAGTAGAGAAAATGATACTTGGGTTCTAACAGAGCTAGGGAAGACAAATGGAGGTGTTATCAAGAATCATCCTCAACATGGCTCTTTTATTGCTTGGGATGAGAAAATCAAAGATGTACTTGATCTGACAAAAGACAGTGAAGAGAAGCTTATTAGTGCAATAGGGTTAAGCAAACACTTTGGAATCTCTAAGCTTCGTATTAATTTAACCCAATAAATAAGAGGTGTTTTTAATGAAGTACTCTTATAGTGATAATAAAAGTTATTTCGTTGACTTGTGGAAATTAATGGAATAAACTCATAGTATTCAATCGTGTAAACAAATAATAGAAGGGAATGACTGATGGATGATTAAAAAAGGTATATCAAGGGTGATGATAGTCGCGATGCTGTTGAACTTTTCTCTATTGGTAAACGTAGGTGCGTTCTCACCTATCGTAGAAGCTGCCTCAACCAGTGCGACGTTCAATTGTACTAGCTATGGTGTGACCACCTCGGTACCGGTCGGTACGACACTGCCTGCTGGCTGGATCATTGCGAATAATATCGGCAGCACAATAACTGCCAAGTGCTTGATCGGGGCAACGACAGGCGTAACGACCGTCGCTATGCTGGGTTCTGCGATTCCGAGCGGTTGGGTGGTCATCAATCAAACAAGTACTTCGCTTACACTCAAAAATTCGAACGGAGCAAGTTATGGCGAAACGTACACTATCGTACCCATCTCGCCGCTCCCAAGCGGCTGGGTCACGATAAACAGAACGGACAGTACGGTGTGGATCAAAAACCTAATTGGAGCACCAACAGGCGCAACGGTCTCCATTCTGATTGGTTCTCCAATACCAAGTGGCTGGGTGATTATAAATGAAATAGGTTCTACATATACCATTAAGAAACTGTAAGGAGCAAGCTACTGTGAAACCTTTGCAGTCTTACCATTCTCGCATCTCCGAGCTGGTTGGGTGGTCATTAACCAACTCGGAGTTTATAGCGATGATAGCTTATCAGCTTAGAATTGAGCACAAGGTTAGCTGAGGAAGGTAGGGGGAAGGGTTTATATCAATTGGAAACTGTTTACAGATAGAACAATTATGGCTTTAAATATCTGGAATCAGAGTTTTATACCGATAAACATCTAAATGACAAATTAACTAATACCGCTATTTATTGGGTTCAAGAAATCCAATAAATAGCGGTATTTTGTTATGACAGACATTGAATTACAATAAGACAATTTTATGCTATATTGTTCATCCGAGAATTTCATATAAGACATTAGCAAGTTGTGAGTAGACTCTAAAATTATTTATAGCTTATTATGGCTACTGACAGATAAATTTTTAGATTCAGCCTTTATTGTTCAGGCTTATATACTCCGACAGCCCCAAAATATAAATGTTTCGCCGTGTCCTCTTGATTTTCAGGTGACATATCTTTAAACCAGTGTTCTTGCATGTCTTTCTCAGTTAAATTCATATCTCGCCAAAATGATAGTCCAATTTCGGGGAAATAATAAGAGTAGCCATCTGATTTTTCCCGATCATAAGGTGAGATATTATCAATCAATGGAATTAATGCTGATGCCTTAGTGTTAAAAAAATCTAATTCTTCGTATTGACAAACAAATTTGATCGCTGCACTTGAGAACAGATCTATAAAAGAACACTTACCATCTTCATATTCAATCTTAAAGAAAAAAGGCGAATTCTCAGTAAGTTTATCAATTTCACTCTTGCTCATTCCAAGTTTCATTTCCCCGATAAAGAGACCTGGTTTGACTTGGACAGTGATTTTGTCTGAGTTCATAATCAATCTCCTTAATATGTATTAGTTACAATGCTCTCTATATATCCAAGGATATCACGTATTGGCAATAGTTCGAAATGGCAGATTTGATGAGTTTATTAAGAGCAAAAAGAGGGACATCCCTAGAGGCCATAATTAGCCACTAGGGATGCCCCTTACCTAATAAAGCTGGTGTTGAATTAACCGTTACTCTTCGATATTGAGAAAGGAAGCTCTTCCGGTCCGTAAGTACGGTACGTTGGAGCTAGTCCAAGACGGAAATCCAACGACTTCCCTTCCATAATATCGTCATGCGTAATATACAATTTGGTATATTCCTCATTCTCTAATGTGACGTTAGCAACGAAATTGGACTGCGTGTTATTGTTCTCCGTATGAATCTGCATATGTTGTCCATTTGGGAGTTCAATCGAGACACTGTCGAACAGAGGGATGCCGAGCACATATTCCTTGCTACCGGGGGACACTGGGTAGAACCCCATGGAGCTGAATACATACCATCCCGACATGCTGCCATTGTCTTCGTCGCCTGGGAATCCGTCAAATCCACTATTGAACAGGTTAGTCAGTATCTGCTTAATTACGACCTGGGATGATGCCGGCTGTCCAACATAATTGAATAAATACGGAATGTGGAAGCTTGGCTGGTTTGAAATGGCAACCTGGCCAAAGTCCACGGCTGCCATTTCGCTCATCTCATGAATTTCAAATCCGTAGCCTAAAACATCGAAATCTGGTGCTTTGTTGCATAATTCGGTTATTTTATTAAAGAATTGTTCCTTCGATCCATAAGCTTTGATTAAACCTTCGAAATCCTGAAATACAGCAAAACTAGTCTGCCATGCGCTGCCTTCAGCATAATCAAGTCCCCAACTCGTATCGTTGAAGTCTGGACGGAACTGTCCATTGTGATCCTTCGCTCGCATGAATCCGGTCTTAGGGTCAAAAATGTTCCGATAATTCAAGGCACTTTGTCTATAGTGATCTTGGATCTCTTTGTTTCCTAACACCTCAGCCACGCGGCTGATGCAATAATCACTGTAGGCGTAGTCCAGTGTATGATTAACACTCTCGTGATAGCTACTCGGGACATAGCCATGTTTGATGTAATCTAGCGTTCCCTGACGACCATAACAGCTCTTTTCACTTTGCGTCGTGGCTGCTGTCAACATGGCTTCAAGGAGTTCGGGCATCAGGTGTTGTCCAATTCCTTTCGTTGCAGCATCGGCAATAACAGCGTCAATGAGCGTACCTGGCATGAGTCCGCGTTCATCCGGGGATAGCCATTTTGGCAAGAATCCAGTTTCTCGATAGGAATTCATAAAACCCTCGAGCATCTCTTCATACTCTTTAGGTGCAATGATAGAGTACAGAGGATAGACGGTTTTGTATGTATCCCAGAATCCGTTATTGGTATAAAGAATACCTTCCTTGACGGATCTAGCTGTCGTATCGTAATGGACTGGATTCATATTAGTATCCAGCTCGTAGAATTTCTGCGGGAATAGAAACATGCGATACAAGCAAGTATAGAATGTCCGTAAATATTCCTCGTTCGAGTGTGTGACTTGAATTTTGTTCAGATAATGATTCCAAGAATAAGCAGCTTGTTCTTTCAACTCATCGAAGGTTGTACTCGTATCCCTTTGCAGATTGAGTTGCGCTTGCTCGATACTGATAAATGATGTAGCCAGTTTAACTTCAAGCGTCCCCTTCTCACAGTCTGCAAATCGAATGACCGCATGCTGATCCTCGCCAAGAAGTGTACTTACATTGATTAAATTACCTTCAGCATTATAATGACCCGAATGCGCAAGATCAATGTCCTTGTTGAAGGTCATAGCTACGTACATTCGGAGTCCATCGTCGTGACTCCCCGAGAAATTGCTGACATATCCAGTAATTGTACGATTTAGCGCATCCAGATGGAATTCGCTCTTCTTCTTGGCATTCAATACGAAACCTGCCTGCTGGGCCCCGTTGTATTTGATGCGCAGAGATGCTCCGTAACAGCTTGGAACGAGTTCGGTTGTAATGTTGTAACGTTGTTGCTTCACTTTAACGTAATGAGGTTTAAAAATCGCTTCTTCTGGCCGGTATGAGCTTTGGCAGGAAAAGACAGATCCTCTGATTTTGTCATCTGCAATAGGTGTCATGAGGAAGTGGGCGAAATCTCCCATCCACGGACTCGGTTGGTGTGTCAGGCGGATTCCTTGAAAGATGCGGTCATTCGGGTTGAAGAACCAGCTCCCCTCATCATTTGTCTGTACAACAAAGTGATTCATACCAAAGGGAACCCCTGTATACGGAAGTGTATTCCCGTTGGAATAAGAGTGTTTGTTATTAGTACCTTGACGTGTGTCGACGTAATGCAACATGCAGAGTCAGTCTCCTTTACTATGCAGAAATAATAAGTGCTAAAGTTTCTTTACAGTCTGACGTTCAATAAGCTGAACGGAGACTACAATGTTATCTCGTAAATGTTCCTGAGGACTTTCGATTAGACGGATAAGGCTTTGAGCAGCCAGATACCCCATCTGGCAAAAATCCTGCGACATCGTTGTCAGCTTAGGCTCGATAAAGCTGGCAAGGTTAATGTTATCAAATCCGACAATGGATAAATCATCTGGCACTGACAGACCCAACTCTTTGGAGATTTGAATGATTTCAATGGCTGTTAGATCATTCTCTGTAACAATTCCTGTGATTCCTTCCTCGATAACGGATTGTATGAATTTGATATAGTATTCTTTCCCGTTATTGTTATCGTGGGTCAAATACTGGTCATTTAAGTCATTCACACTGTAATCGATCAAGTTGTTGTCATGTAGCGCTTTTAGGTAACCGAAATATCTCCCTCGAATCGATGAGGAATTCTCTACTTTCAACGACGAGAAAAAGGCAATTTTCTTATGATTATTCTCTATCAGATGCTTACAGGCCAGATAACCACCGTCATTGTTGTCAGAGGTAACGGACAGGAAAGGGATCCCTTCAATACATTTATCTATCGTCACCAATGGGAAGTTGGACAGATAATATTGATATAAGATACCAAGATCGCAAATGCTGCTTACCGGGTAGAAGATTACGCCAGAGTTGGTACTATGAAGAGCTGACTTCAATAGCTTTCGTTCTTCTACAATGGTATTGGACTGGATGTTTAACGTATAGTCGGTATTCGCGAGATATTCGTTGATGCCTTTCTCGTAATCCCCAAGCCCAGGATTGTGAGTGAACGGTAAAATTAATAAAATATCCTTGTGTTCTTTGGACGAAGAGCGTGTGGAGACATAGCTAGGATTTACGAAGCTTCCTTTTCCTTGTACACGATAGATTAGATTCGAATTTTCCAATTCCGACAATGCCCGCTTGGACGTGATCCGGCTTACGTTATATTTCTTCGAAAGATCAGCCTCGGTTGGAAGTTGATCTCCACTTTTCAACTTTCCTGTTTCAATTTTAGCTTTTAAATCATTTACGATATTTTGGTATAGTGGAATTTGTCCCATTTATATATCTCCCTGCCTAATTTGATATATCATTATTATGATGCTTATGTCAAATTTTTATGATAGTCTCTTGTTTGAAATTAAGGTTCTTATGTTGAATATACGATAGGATAGACGTTTGAGCAATAGAAAAGAAATAACTAACAAGACATTAAGAGAATTGCGCTAAATGGGTATTGTATCAATTGTTCATACCAAATTACTAGTGAAGTCTGCTAACTCTCTATGAATAATGATTCAAGGCCTTTTAGGTATATTCGTTTCCAAATTACGTAAAAAATAAATAATGTAAGCGCTAGACAAAATAGTTGGTATGTCATAGAATGGATTTCATAGTCATAGTTGATATATCAAATATTGAGGAGCTGATGGAGTGTTACGTTCTAAAAAAGGAATATCAGTAATGTCATTATTGTTGGTTTCGGCTCTGCTTGTTACAGCATGTGGAGGAGAATCAGGGAAGTCCAAAGGGGCCGGTACTGATGAATCAGCAAATACGAATGAAATTTCACTCTTAAGGCCAAGCTGGACCAACCTTAGACCTGCGTCAAAGGATTTATGGATGTGGCAAGAATACGAAAAGATGTCAGGAGTGAAAGTGAACTGGGAAGAGCTTAGTGATATCGGAGAGAAGAAAAATGTGATATTGACTAGAAAAACGCTACCGGATGCTTTCTATCAAGTCGACTGGAGTAACGGTGATCTACTGAAATACGGACAGCAAGGAATGTTTATTCCTTTGGAAGAGTTGATTAAGGAGAATGCGCCAAATCTGCAAAAATATCTAGATGAGAACGAGGACGTGCGAAAAGGGCTGACGAGTGCTGATGGACATATTTATGCAAGCCCTTACATAGATCCATATCCGGAAGGAAACCGTACAATTCGGTTGTTTATTAACAAGAAGTGGCTAGACAACCTCGGCATGGAAGTCCCGAGAACGACAGACGAACTCGAAAAAGCACTTACAGCATTTGTCACCAAAGACCCGAATGGTAATGGTGTTAATGATGAGCAGGGTTGGTATATGCCGAGCGGCTCGCTTGGATGGACTTTCGAACAAATGATGATGGGATCTTTCGGCATTGGTAACGGTGGCCGCAAGGCAGTAGGTGATTTCATCCATGTGGATGACAACGATGAGATTCAGCTTACGATTACATCTGACCAGTATAAGGAAATTCTGAAGTATGAGAACCGATTGTACAAGAATGGCGCGATCAACAAGCAGGCATTCAGCGGTGTAGATTATGATAAATGGACGGCTGATGCTGCTAAAGACACAGTTGGTGCATGGAACTGGGCTGCTCCAGATTATATCGGGGAGAGCGTGAAGGGTGACTTTGTAGCGATTAACGTTCTTGCTGGTCCTAATGGAGATACGGCTTCGTTGACCAGTTCGCAGGTAGCAGGGGGTTCAAGTCTTGTCATTACGAAAGATGCGAAGGATCCAGCGGCAATTTTGAAATGGGTGGACTATTTCTACAGTGAAGAGGGAAGTGTATTCGGTTACCTTGGCAAAGAAGGCGTCACCTACAATATGGAGGGCGGTAAGAAGGTCTACATTGATGATATCTTGAAATACAAAGATGGAATCGGGCTTGGTGCATTTCAATATGTAGATAACGTGTATGGTGGATACTTCCCATATATTGAGCTCTCACCAGAAGTTAGATCCACGGCTGGACGCCAGGAAGCACCAGTATATAGTGATTTGACCGAAGAAACGCTGCCGAGTGTGATGTTGCCGGATCTACCTGCAACGATTAAGGAAGCGAATGAATCTTCTTCTATCATTGCAGATGTAGGTAATTATGTCGGTCAGATGCGTGTGGAGTTTGTTCAAGGCAGTAAGGATATCGACAAAGAATGGGATAACTACATTGCTCAGTTGAAAAAAATGGGTTCGGATAAATACTTAGAGATAAAACAAGCGCAATACAAACGTTATAAAGAAAGTTAAAGGTACTGTGGGGGAGATTCTTTGGGAATCTCCCCGCATTTTAAAGGAGAGGGGAAAACCATGGAATCTTCAGTTCACAAGAAGCATCTTCTTAAGTCGAAACGTAAATCTTTTCTGAAGCAAAAGTGGCTATACATCATGATGCTACTGCCGCTAACCTCTTTAATAATATGGAATTACATCCCGATGTATGGGATTATTATTGCTTTTAAAGATTACTCTCCAGCATTTGGGATTATGAGTAGTCCTTGGGCGGGATTCTCTCACTTCGAGCGTTTCTTTAACGCCTTTTATTTCTGGGACGTAATCATTAACACGCTACGAATCAGTTTATACAGCCTTCTGGTTGGAGTGCCTCTTCCGATCATATTGGCACTCATGTATAACGAACTTCGCAATAAGAAGTATAAGTCTATTGTACAAACGATTTCTTATATTCCTAATTTTATTTCGGTGGTTATCATTGTTGGTATGGTGACGTTCTTTACGTCTCCGGTTGACGGAGTTATCAATTCTGTAATTGAGTATTTCGGAGGTGCGCCGATTGATTTTATCGGAAATTCCAAGTTGTTCCCTCACGTCTTTGTCTGGTCTGGTATCTGGCAAGCAGTCGGATGGGGGACCTTGATCTATACGGCTGCGATGTCCGGCATTCCACAGGACCAATATGAAGCGGCTTATCTTGAAGGTGCATCCCGGATGCAATGCATTCTTAACATCACTATTCCGGCGATCATGCCGACCATAATGATTTGTACCATCTTGGCAACGGGTTCTGTAATGTCTGTAGGATTCGAAAAGGTATTGTTGATGCAGAATGATGCAAACCTTGCTACATCCGAGGTTTTATCAACATATATGTATAAATCTGGTATTGTGAACGCGGAATATAGCTTCTCTGCTGCTGTTGGCCTCTTTAATAATTTGATTAATTTTATTGTACTGTACGTAGTGAATAAATTCGCTCAGAAATTTAGTGAGACAAGCCTGTGGTAAGGAGGGACAATTATGCATTTACAATTATCTAGAAGTGACAAAATCTTTAATTGGCTAAATATTGTATTAGTTGGGATCTTTACGCTGATTATTTTGTATCCATTATTATTTGTTGTATTTGCATCACTCAGTGACCCCCGGCAAATCTTCGATAATATATTATTGCTTTGGCCTAGAGGTTTTACGTTAGAAGGTTATAAGCGGGTGTTCGATAACCAAGATATATGGATGGGCTTCAAGAATGCCATTATCTACACTGTGCTGGGGACAGCTGTCAACGTGATTATGACTACGCTGGCAGCGTATCCGTTATCCCGTAGAGATTTTAGAGGGCGTAACGTCATTACGATGTTGTTTACCTTCACGATGTTTTTCTCCGGTGGCCTGATCCCGTCGTATCTGGTTAACCAGCAACTCGGGATTGTTAATACGATGTGGGTTATGATACTTCCGGGTGCGGTCAGTGTATACAACATGATTATTATGCGTACTTATTTCCAACAGAACATTCCACTGGAGCTTGAGGAAAGTGCATTCATTGACGGAGCGACCGACATGCAATTGCTGATCAAAGTTGTTCTCCCGCTCTCCACGCCGATTATCGCTGTAATGATGATGTTCTACGGTGTTGGTAGATGGAACGGTTATTTTGATGCGATGATTTACCTATCTGAGCGCGAATTATTCCCGCTTCAACTGATTTTGAGAGAAATCCTCGTTCAGAACCAAATGGGGGATGCGGCGAACCAAGCGATCATGAACAGCAATCAAGGTGAAGTCAACGCACTTAAGCAATCGATCAAATATGCGGTCGTTGTCGTATCGAGTGTTCCTGTACTAATCTTTTATCCAATTGTTTCCAAGTATTTTGAAAAAGGCATTATGGTTGGGGCTATAAAAGGTTAGTCTTAAATAGCTTTGTTATGTCACGTAAAGAATAAAAGCCTGGGAGAAACGGTTGAATAGTTTCTCCCAGGCTTATGTGTTTGTAAAATTAATATTGGAGCTGTGTGGGCTTACCCAATTCAACAATGACGTGAATTTCTATTGTGAGTTGTTAATCTAAGGAGATGTATCAGCGTACAATAGGTAAAAGGATACAAAAGGCTGTACCTTCTTCCTTTTCACTTGTTACTTTTATTTGACCTTTGAAAGATCTAATAATTTGATAACTTACCATCATACCTAAACCGGTTCCATTTTCTTTTAGAGAATAGAACGGTGTTCCTAATCGGTCAACTTGCTCTTTCGACATGCCTATTCCTTCATCTTGAATTATAATCTCTATATTTCCATCGCCAGTTCGGATACAAGTCACCCAAACATATCCGCCATTTGGCATGGACTCGATAGCATTTTTCAAAATATTTATTAGACATTGTCGTAATTTTTGAGGGTTAGCATAAGCCCAACAGTCATTAGAAATATGATATTTCATCTCAACATTAAGGGAAATGGAATAAGCTTTTGTAATGTTTAAAACACGGTTTAATTCAGCACCAATATCTATTCTGTTCATTCTGTTATTAGATGGTTTGGCGAATATTAACAAATCACTTATTATCTCGTCTGCACGATCTAACTCTTCGATGGATAATTCAATATATCTTTTCTTTTTATCAGATAAATCAGGATCATTTAGAAGTTGAAGGAAACCCCGAGACACTTGCATAGGATTCCTAATTTCATGTGCAAATACGCTTGTGATATCCCTCATTACCTGTAACTTGCCCAATTCCTGAATCTCTAATCGCATTTGGCTAATGGTTCTTATGTACTCATTTAGAATGGTGAAAAACCAAATGAACACTACAATAAACGAGGTATGGATAATTAGTATTCTTAAATATACTAGTGAAAATCCTAATAATAAACAAAACATGGAAAAGCCAGCAATGGAGAAGTAAAGAGAAAGTAAAACGGCAATTTTAAGTTTTTTTTCTCTTGGTGCTTGATTAAACGGTTTTCGGCAATATAAGAATAGTGGTACAGTACATAGCATCGTGAGAATCGTTACATACAATCCTATGTCAACCCCGAAATAAAGTAGTCGATATACGATGGCAACTGCCGCTAGGAATATACCATTTCTAATTCCACTGTATAATGTCCCTAATAACAGAGGGATAATTTCTAAATCCAATTGGTAACCTGGACCATAAGTTGCAGGAAAGGACATACAAAAGATGACAGACAATCCCCATAATGCTGTCATAACTAACTTCTCTATCTTCTCCTTTGATAATTTCTCTGCAAAGAAGGTATGGTATGTAAACATGGGAAGAACGATAAGTGTAAGTTGAAGCAGTAAATCTTTTATGAGATTCATCGATGGTTCCCTTTCATATTAATGATGTGATGTGCTATTAGAAATATATTGTCATTATAACTGTTAATCAAGTAATTAATAAAGATGACTTCTGACA
This sequence comes from Paenibacillus antarcticus, assembly GCF_001637225.1. GTDB lineage: Bacteria > Bacillota > Bacilli > Paenibacillales > Paenibacillaceae > Paenibacillus_AQ > Paenibacillus_AQ antarcticus. The sequence goes on along the minus strand of NZ_LVJI01000015.1, from coordinate 23,611 downwards.
AATTTCAGAAGCCATCAGTATCTTGCTACTATATCAATGCAATTGCTAATAAAGTAAATAAACTCAAGGTTAAAATTTGATTAGCTGGGTAAAAGGCAGATGTGTGTACCTGGTTTCTAGGTGAGTCTGTTCTTAAATAAACATATTGGTTATCTACACCAGTTATAACACCTTCATGTCTGTTCCCGTCTACGGTAAGGATACGAACTCTTCGATTCATACAACACACGCAGTTATAATATGCCTCCATTTGTTAGTCAGCCTCCTTTCAACTCTTAAAGCATTTTATGAGTTATTTGACTAGCTGGTGTCGGCTAAGTTACCTATTCATCAGTGAAGTACAAGTATGGAATGTGACGTCATCATTTGAAATAGGGTCATGTTTAAGGAATTTAGTAGTAACGTGAGCATTATTGTTGAATATATTATTAAACAAAGATCATATCGTAGATTGGATTCAAGTGCATCTCTAGTCCTCGCCTCACACCAAGCATGCTGAGCAAGGACAAAATATGGTGGGAGGAAGAATAAATGACTTCCATTGGGAAAAAAAGTAAGACCAATAAATCGTCGAAAAATAGTAAAAAAAGCGAACCGTCTATTATGGATTCTCTGCAGGGAAATAATCTAGAAATCATTGTGGCTGCGCTACTTGTAACAGGTAAATTACGCGTTGATGCTGTGCAGTTATTTAGACAAGCAACAATGATTGTTAGTTTAGTGGGTCAATATAACACGCTGAAAAAAATGGATAATTCCAATGTGAATAATTTGATTGATTTCATTAACAATAATGGGAATTTGACATTAGATGAGCTTATCCAAGGGATTAGGGGAAATACAGAAGGGTGATGAATTCATACAAGGGAAGAGGTTGAATCCATGAGTGATCTTAAATTTGATGGTGCTTTTTTCGCGGAGAGTTTAGTAATCGTTATACTAGTTGCGTTATTTATATTTGGAAGTTCTGAGATTGAAACTTTAAGTGCTACACCCACAAGAGATTAGATTCTCTATATAATGAACATGAATAAGCACCTTATAAAGGGTGTTTATTCGTTAAATTGCTCATAATGAAATAGTTACAATCTTTTTTCTGGAAATTTTGCTAAAATGAGCATACGATAAAGACATAAGTATTTAGTACAGCATGAAAGGTGGGTTATCATTGAAATCTAGGAAGTGGGTTGTTATATCCACTGCTGTCTGTGTATTACTTGGAACTTCTGTTATAGCTTTCGCTTCTAACCCAATCAAATTAATTATAAATGGTAATGAACGTTATACTGAGACACCTCCACAAATTATAAATGGACGAGTTATGGTACCTTTAACGACCATTACAGAAGCGTTCAATAAAATAGTATCTTATAATGCGAATACAAAAGAAGTTGAAATACATGAGCCGAAAGAAAAAGTGATCTCACAACTGGATAATATAGAAATCACAGGCAAGGAAAGTGAAGATGGGATCTATGAAAATTTGCAACTGATCACAGATCAATTCAGTCGAAAGTTAGATGGTTATAATGTAACAAACCCGACGTATGCTCCTGAAATTATATCGGTAGATCTAAATGGGGACGGAAAGAATGAGATTGCTGTTATTCTTACTACGGGTTATGGTACGGGTGTATATATCAGTGAACTGCGCTTAAGAGAAGGCGATTCAGGAAATGAAATTAAGGTGGAAGATGCTTTGATTGCTATGAAGAAACAATTTACGGGTGCTGTTACAAGTAAAGGAATTGATATGTATATCAACGGTCATCAGACGCTACTTACAAATGACAAGTTAAATACGGAGAGAGAACACTGGTTCGATGAGCCTTTCATTGGTAATATTATTCATTATCATATCGAGAACAATATACTAAAGGCATCGGCTGCGGTACAGATATCGCCAGGCGAATTTATCGGAGAGCTTGAGATTGAATATAGCTATAAGAATGGCATCTTTCAGGTGGGAGAGGCTACCTTTTCTCAAGACGAAGAATAGCCTCTGTTCATTCAGGGTTTAACTAAACATGTAACTGATGTATACCATCGCAAGTAGGCCAATGATAAAAGAGTATGTGGAAGGTCTTTCATATCCATGTCCATGACTTTCAGGAATAAGTTCTTTATACACGATAAACATCATGGCTCCGGCGGCGAAAGCTAGACCGTAACCGATTAAAGATTCTATGTAACTTGCGGCAAAGTAACCTACAATAGCAGCAATAACTTCTATAAAGCCTGTGACTGCAACGAGTAGAAATGCATTGAGTTTCGTTACGTTAGAATTCATTAAGAATATGGCTAGGATTAACCCTTCTGGCATATTCTGTGCACCAATAGAGATGGCTACCATGGGTCCTAAGATGTCGTTATCACTGGCAAAGCTAAAGCCTGTACTAAGGCCTTCAGGGATGTTATGGATGAAGAGTGCAATAATGACAAGCAGAGATTTAGAATCGAACGTACTAATACCAGAATCATTCTCAACATCGATATGTGGAATGCTCTTCTCAATGAGGTCAAGAACAATAATACCTAGTAACAACCCAATAGTTAGTGCTATGATTCCTGATTCATTAACTGCTTGAGGCATCAATCCAAACGTACAGGCGGATACCATGATTCCTGCTGTAAAGGCGATTAGGATATCCTTCCACTTCTCAGAAAGACTTTTTACGAAGAATAAAGGAACAGCTCCGAGTACAGTAGCCATAGCTGATATAAAGCTTCCAATGATAGCTGCTTCCATAGATAAACTCCTCTCTAAGAATGAATCGTCAAGCCTTGTCTCACCTGGATTTACAATCCGTCATTTTAGAAAATGGGGTGTGGAAGAGCTTTTTTTGTGTTGTATTGTTATAGTGATGGGTTGGCATGGCATTTACGACATACTGGATAATACGTCTCATTTCCACCGATCTGGATTTGTTGTCCTGTATAGATAGGTTTCCCATTCTCTACTCTTAAGGTCATGGTTGCCTTCCGTTCACAGAACCAGCAGATTGTTTTTAATTCTTCAATTTTGTCAGCATAAATCAGCATGAATTTACTGCCTTCAAAGAGGTTGTTTTGAAAATCATTTTTCAGTCCAAATGCCATGACGGGAACCTGAAGTTCGTCGACGATTCGGACAAGCTGAAGAATACCATTCTCAGCCATGAACTGGCATTCATCGATTAGAATACATGAAGGTTTAGGATGATGCTCTTGTACGATTCGAAAAATATCAGTATCCTCATAAATGGGGATTGCTTCTTTACGTAAGCCAATTCTTGAAGATACGTAACCAACTTCATCTCGATCATCGATCGCTGATGTGAAGATCAAAACATGTTTATTCTGTTCCTCATAATTATGAGCAACTTTAAGAATTTCAATGGATTTACCGCTATTCATAGCGCCATATTTAAAAAATAATTGTGCCAACCGTACATCTTCCTTTCATTATGCCTCAAAGTATTATGTGGGGATTATCAATTTCCCAGTCATTTATCCATATTAACAAAACTTCAAACACATAAATAGTACCCAAATAGGAGGAAATAAAATGAACAACACGGTAGAACAATATAAAGAACGAATTGCAGCTTTGGAAACGGAAGGGGCGCTTGATTTGAACACGCAAATGCTCCTGAATCAACTTGTGGAGGATTTAGAGAAATGCGTTCAGTTGAACTTATCCTTAAGAAAATCAGTGCTGAAATCTAGTTCTAAGGAGTCAAGAATGTCAAGTAAGCTTCGGGATGCCTTATACGAATAAAAGAATATACACTTTATATATGCAAAAATGTGCTTATCCATATCACCAATTCTAGATTCTTGCTATATGTTATAGGAAGGAGAATTTGTGGTGAAGGGTGGGGTGATTGTGAGTGTTCCCTCTAAGAAAAAAAAGATGAAAAAAAAAGTTCTAATTTCCAACAAGGGGCAAGGCACGAACTTATCTACCCCGAATTTAACTCCACAACAGATATCTTTAATTGGTGCACTATTGGCCGGGTTCTTTAATATAGATTCTGTGATATATACTCGTGATAATGTATTACAGGTTTTACTGACCACGGATAAGTTAACGGAACTTCCCATACTGGGTCCCCCATCAAATCAACAGCAATCAGATATTTTAAATGCAATTGATGTCATTTCAAGTAATCAAAATAATCCCAGATAATACAAAAAGACTCCGTTTGCTATATGCCAACAGAGTCTTTATTTGTTCAAATAAGATTGATGAAGTTTCTAGTTATTCCGATAGTCCTCACGTTAAACTTATGGTTGAGTAGGGGTTTGAGTTGCTTTAGGCTTACGTTTCTCTTTGAATCGTGGACCAACGTAATTTTTTTTGCGATCTCTGGTTAGAATCCAGCCACCTAGGAAAGCCATGCCTGCAACAAAGAGAATTAGGCCTCCTCCAAAGTGAAGCCATTGGAAGGATGGATCTGTAACGGTATCGTCACCATGTAATGAGATGAAATCAAATATGGAATCTTTCATCATCAGAAATCCAGTCATAGCCATTAAGCCTGGAATAACTAAAATTAGAATGGCAATAAAACGGGTGATCAGTAATTTCATGGCTAAATCCTTCCTATTTCTTGGAATGTTTACCTCCATGTATAATACCGTGTTCGTGCAGGGTTGTCTATTTGTGTTGAACCTTTAAACTTTGTAATACGAGTGAAAAGGAGTAAGATATAAGAGAGTATTCGAATGTTAATATCGTAACTAGAGGTGTGACGTTCCATTAGGTAAAAACGAAATAGATGGAGGATGTATATGACTATTACATGTGATATTGCAATATTAGGAGGCGGAACTGGTGGGTATGTGGCCGCAATCCGTGCTGCTCAATTAGGCAAAGATGTCGTTATTATTGAAGAAGACAAGCTTGGCGGAACCTGTCTCCATCGAGGTTGTATACCAAGTAAGTCTTTATTACGAAGTGCTGAAGTTTATGCAGATATTAAAGAAAGCGAAAGCTACGGTATTGAGACGAGTGGAGTGAAGGTCGTATTCCCTAATGTGCAGCAGCGTAAGACTGATATTGTTGAACAATTGCATCAAGGGGTTCAATATTTAATGCGTAAAAATAAAATAAAAGTGTTACACGGTAAAGGTCGGGTGACTGGACCTTCCATATTCTCACCTAAGAGTGGAGCTGTAGCTATAGAGCTTTCAGACGGAGAAATGGAAACCGTTGTTCCAGCACATTTAATCATAGCTACAGGTTCCCGTCCTCGGATATTGCCGGGTCTTGAACCAGATGGCATTCATATTCTTAGCAGTGATGAAGCACTCTTAATGGAACAATTACCACAATCTATAATCATTATCGGTGGTGGTGCTATTGGTGTGGAATGGGCTTCGATGCTGAATGATTTCGGCGTTCAGGTAACGATCGTAGAAGCGGCTAATCAACTGCTTCCACAAGAAGATGGCGATGTTTCGAAAGAGCTAACACGAATTTTTGTCCGTCGTGGTATTAAAGTACTAACAGGAAGCAAAGTGCTAGTGGATACATATCAAGCAAACGATGGTAACTTTACGTTGAATATCCAGCAAGGGGATCAAACAGTGAGTCTCATGGCTGAGAAGTTGCTGGTATCCATTGGACGTCAAGCCAATATTGAGAACATTGGTATTGAGAATACGGATGTTCGTACAGAAAAAGGATTTATTGCTGTTAATAAGTTCATGCAGACAGGTGAAGCTCACATCTATGCTATAGGAGATGTGATTGGAGGCGTGCAATTGGCGCATGCGGCTAGTCATGAAGGCATTGCGGCGGTAAACCATATTCATGGTGAGACAGTACATCCTTATGAATCACAACTCATTCCACGTTGTGTGTATACCCGTCCAGAAGTAGCAAGTGTCGGTTACACAGAGAAAGAGTCTAAGGAAAGAGGATTGGATGTAAAGGTTGGGAAGTTTCCTTTTCAGGCAATTGGGAAATCCTTAGTACATGGAAGCAAGGATGGATTCGTCAAAGTTGTTGCCGATGTTAAGACCAATGATATTCTAGGCGTACAAATGATTGGGGTACATGTGACTGATTTAATCAGTGAAGCCGCATTAGCACAGGTATTAAATGCAACACCTTGGGAAGTGAGTCAGACCATTCATCCACACCCGACTTTGTCTGAAGTACTAGGGGAAGCCATGCTTGCTGTTGATGGAAATGCGATCGGAATGTAAAGGTGTGATAAATCATCTTTTCTTTTTAAAGGAAAAAGGATTATAATAGGTTTAGCCTAGTCTTAGTACCTGGTTTTAAGATCAGATCAGATAGAGATCAGATAAAAGGATTTGGCTCTATGAACAAGGAGGACCTTCGATGAATGATAAAGATGTTATTAATGTGAAAAATCAGCATGAGCAACTTGGACTGAGTGATGGTCAAGTGATCGACATGTACAGATATATGCTGTTGGCACGTAAATTTGATGAACGTAATTTATTACTACAGCGGGCAGGTAAAATAAATTTCCACGTGTCTGGTGTGGGTCAAGAGACTGCACAAGTTGCAGCGGCGTTTGCCCTTGATCGTGAGAAGGACTACTTCCTTCCGTATTATCGGGACTATGGATTTGTCTTAGCCGTAGGAATGACGCCAAGAGAATTGATGCTCTCAGCTTTTGCTAAGGCAGAAGACCCGAATAGTGGTGGTCGCCAAATGCCAGGACACTTTGGTAGCAAGCGACTACGAATTGTTACTGGATCAAGTCCGGTTACAACGCAAGTTCCTCATGCGGTTGGATTTGCGTTAGCAGCCAAAATGAAGAAGCAGGATTTTGTTTCTTTTGTTACTTTTGGAGAAGGATCAAGTAATCAAGGTGACTTCCATGAGGGATGTAACTTTGCTGGTGTACACAAGTTGCCTGTCATCTTAATGTGTGAGAACAATCAATATGCGATTTCTGTTCCAATTCATAAACAAATTAGTGGAAATATTAGTGATCGTGCGCTTGGATACGGATTTCCAGGTATTCGAGTTGATGGAAACGATGCACTAGAAGTATATCGGGTTGTTAAGGAAGCAAGGGAACGTGCGATCCGAGGAGAAGGACCAACACTCATTGAAGCTATGATGTATCGACTTTCACCTCATTCTACTTCGGATAATGATTTAGCGTACCGTACGCAAGAAGAAGTGGATGAGAATTGGAAGAAAGATGGCGTAGCTCGCATGAAATCTTATCTCATTAGTCTAGGGATTTGGGATGAGGATAAGGATGCTGACTTGGTTGTACAGTTAAATATGGAGATTAAAGAAGCTACGGAATATGCTGATCGTGCACCGTTCCCGAAACCAGAAGATACGCTTCTGCATGTCTATGCTAGCGCTGAGGAGGAGAAGTCATGGCAGTAATGGAATATATCGACGCGATTCGTCTTGCGATGAAGGAAGAAATGGAACGCGATGAGAATGTATTTATTCTCGGTGAAGATGTTGGGGTTAAGGGCGGCGTATTTACGACGACCAAGGGATTAATGGATCAGTTCGGAGAAGAACGCGTGATGGATACCCCACTGGCTGAGTCAGCTATCGCCGGTGTGGCGATCGGAGCAGCTATGTATGGCATGAAGCCGATTGCTGAAATGCAATACTCGGACTTTATGTTACCTGCAACGAATCAGATTATAAGTGAAGCGGCCAAAATCCGCTATCGTTCAAATAATGATTGGAATTGTCCTATTGTCGTTCGGGCACCTATTGGAGGTGGGATATTTGGCGGGTTGTACCATTCTCAGTGTCCTGAATCGATATTCTTTGGTACACCAGGCCTGAAAATTGTCGCACCTTACTCGGCATATGATGCCAAAGGATTATTAAAAGCGGCTATTCGTGACCCGGATCCGGTGCTCTTTTTCGAAAACAAGAAATGTTATAAGCTCATTAAAGAAGATGTACCATTGGATGATTATATTGTACCGCTTGGCGTAGCTAATGTATTACGCGAGGGCGATGATATTACAGTCATTGGCTACAGTATGCCGCTTCATTTCTGTATGCAGGCTGCTGAAGAGTTGGAGAAGGAAATGGGAATTACAGCTCATGTATTGGATTTACGCACGTTACAACCGCTCGATCGGAATGCTATCCTTGAATCAGTTCGTAAGACGGGCAAAGTACTTATTGTTCATGAGGATAATAAAACAGGTGGTATTGGTGCAGAAGTATCTGCCATCATTTCGGAAGAATGTTTGTATGATTTAGATGCGCCTATCATGAGATTATGTAGTCCGGATGTTCCAGCTATGCCAATTAGCCCTCCGATGGAGAAATTCTACATGCTTACGAAGGATAAAGTGAAAGAAGCCATGATCCATTTGGCGAACTACTAGAAGTTTAGGAGTGAATGATATGTCTGATAATAAACAATTAATTGATGTGTTTATGCCCCAACTTGCCGAATCTCTCGTCTCAGCGACAGTTGGCAAATGGCTTAAGCAACCTGGAGATAGAATTGAACAATATGAACCGATCTGTGAAGTTATTACAGATAAGGTGAATGCTGAAATTCCATCTACGGTAGATGGAATTATGGGAGAACTTATCGCTGAAGAAGGTCAGACGATTGGTGTAGGTGAAGTTATCTGTCGAATTTCAGTGATTTCTACGAATGAATCCGTTGCTCTAAATACACAAGCGAACATAGCAACTCCTGAGGCTTCATCTACTATATCATCGGATCAGTCGATGCGTAGTCGTTATTCACCTGCTGTACAAAGTTTAGCAGCTGAACATGGATTGAATCTTGCAGACATTCCTGGAACAGGCATGGCGGGAAGGATCACTCGCAAAGACGTTCTGGCATACGTAGAACAGGGTCATTCACAACAAGCTAAGCCATCTTCTGCGGACATGGGAGGAGCAAATTCACCATTCCAAGGATTATCACATACGAATCCTGCGGTGACGCCTTCTCAATATGTGGAGAATAAATCACCTGCTACTCGGAACTCAGGTCTTCATTTAAATGAAAACCCACAAATTCCGAATAATGTTATAGAGGGACAACAAGGAAGAGCTGAGACGTTGATTGATATCACACCTGTCCGTAATACGATTGCAACACGTATGCGACAAAGTGTATCCGAAATCCCTCATGCTTGGACGATGATTGAAGTAGATGTAACGAATTTAGTATTGATACGCAACAAGCTCAAGGATGAGTTCAAACGCAATGAAGGAGTTAACTTAACTTATTTAGCGTTTCTTTTAAAAGCTGTTGTAAATGCAATTAAAGACTACCCTATTATGAATTCTGTGTGGGCTACAGATAAAATTATTGTCAAACGTGACATTAATATTTCTCTGGCCGTAGGAACAGACGATACTGTAATGGTTCCTGTTATTCAGAAAGCAGATCAGAAGAATATTGCAGGTCTCGCTAAGGAAGTTGAAGAACTTGCGACGAAAACACGCCAAGGGAAATTAAAGCTGGATGATATGCAGGGTGGTACGTTTACTGTGAATAATACGGGTTCCTTTGGCTCGGTACTATCATATCCAATTATTAATTATCCACAAGCTGCTATTCTGACGTTCGAATCCATTGTCAAAAGACCAGTTGTAATTAACGATATGATCGCTGTTCGTTCTATGGCTAATATATGTTTATCTTTAGATCATCGAATTCTGGATGGTGTTATCTGTGGACGATTCCTTCAGCGCGTGAAGGAAAACCTAGAGGGTTATACGTTAGATACGAAGCTGTACTAAGAAACGTTGGCTGTAGATAATTAGGTCTTTTTTGTCTTACAGAGAAGGGCGGGATATGACGTTTGCGCAAAACACTTGATATTTCTTATATACCTTTCATTGATTATGCTGAGGCTTGGGATATGCAAAAGGAACTCGTTCGTCGTATAGATCTTGGAGAGCAACAGGAAACCCTGTTGCTCTTGCAGCATCCACCCACGTATACCATGGGATCTCAGAAACATCCGGAACATCTTCTTCTTAGTAAAGAGCAGTTAAAGGAACGTGGCATTGCTTTGTTTGAAATTGACCGTGGTGGAGATATTACTTATCATGGGCCAGGACAACTGGTAGGATACCCCTTGCTATTATTAAGTGAAGAGGGTGGAATTGATTTACATGGCTATTTACGAAGTCTTGAACAGGTGATCATTGATTACTTGGCTCTTTATGGTGTTAAAGGGATTCGTAAGCCCAAGTATACGGGTGTATGGGTAGGTGAACATAAGATTTGTGCGATTGGTGTGAAGTTTAATAAATGTCGGCATCATCGAGGGTTTGTGACAAGTCATGGCTTCGCCTTTAATATTACAGCCGGAATTCAGAATGAGGGATTTCAAGGCATTGTACCGTGTGGAATCCAGGAATTTGGAGTTACAACGCTTGAGGATTGTACGGGAAAAGAATTTGATATCATGCAAGTTGCGAGTGAGATTGCACCCTTATTCAGCTCATTATTTGATTATGAAGGTTCGTTATCGGTTGAATTAAAAGAAGCCCGCTGAATTTAGCGGGCCACGAAAGGTTCAACGACCATTAGCAATGTAGAGCCAACCATCGCTATAAGCATGAGATAAATGAATACACGAAATACTTTTTTTCGTTGCATAAAGTAACTCCTTTGATTTTAAGTTTAGTTGGAATAATTAGATTAGGTATGTTGTTATTCACTTATTGTAACGTATCCAAGAGAGAGAGGGAAGTCCAATGACATCGCAAGAGCGTATTGTGCAGGAATTCATAGAATTGGTACAAGTAGATAGTGAGACTATGCATGAAGAGGAAATATCCATCGTACTCAAGAAAAAATTCAGTGATCTTGGATTAACCGTGTTTGAAGATAATAGTAAAGAAGTTACAGGTCATGGCGCGGGTAATTTGGTTATAACATGGGAAGCGGATCAACTCATCGACGCACCGCATATCTTCTTCACATGCCATATGGATACGGTAACTCCTGGTGTGGGTATTAAACCTTCACTTACTGAAGATGGCTGGATTACGAGTGATGGTACGACCATTCTAGGAGCGGATGATAAGGCGGGGATAGCTGCTATTCTCGAGGCTATTCGTGTCATTCAGGAGCAGAAGATTCCCCATGGACAAGTACAATTCATTATTACAGCTGGTGAGGAATCAGGACTGCGTGGAGCACGAGCATTTGATCCTGTCCATTTGGATGCTGAATTCGGGTACGCCATTGATTCCAACGGAGAAATTGGTGCTATTGCTGTTGCAGCGCCAACTCAGGCCAAAATTACAATGACGATTATCGGTAAATCAGCACATGCTGGTGTGAATCCGGAAGATGGAATTAGTGCTATTCAAGTTGCTTCCAAAGCGATTTCACGTATGAAGTTGGGCCGAATTGATCATGAGACGACAGCTAATATTGGTAAATTTTCAGGTGGTGGTCCAACCAATATCGTGTGCGATCGAGTTCAACTAGATGCTGAAGCTCGTAGTATTGTTCAAGATAAGGTAGATAAGCAGATTGCACAAATGAGAGAAGCGTTAGAGACAACAGCTAGAGAATATAACGCCGAATGTGAATTCTTTAGCGAAATTCTATATCCTGCTTTTAACTTCTCAGAGAATGATGCTGTCGTGAAGCTTGCTCAGCGTGCCATTTCGAACCTCGGATTAACGAGTCGTGTATTCCATTCTGGTGGAGGAAGCGATGCTAACATATTTAATGGATTCGGTATTCCAACCGTAAACCTTGCACTAGGATATGAGAACATTCATACGACCAAAGAGCGAATCAAAGCAGTCGATATGCTAAAAGCATCCGAAATGGTCGTTGCGATCATTCAGGAATCTGGTAAAGAGACAGCAAGCAAAGTTAAATAATATATTGTATAAAAAAATGGCTCTGCTATGAAAACAGCAGAGTCTTTTTTTTATACCTAGGCCAAGAATGTTTCTTATCTTAAGCTTTACTGAAAGGAAGAGGGAATTCAAGTGGTTTAGATGACATGCGTCGTCTCTGAGCGGTTCCCCAAACAGTATGCCAATTTGTATGATGTATGATGTGTAAAGACTGGGTAATATTATGTATATATTGTTCTGCTAGTTGCATGGAATCATCTTCTTGTGGGATAGGTTCATTCCTACTTAATAAGGATTCCAATGTTATTTGTAGAAAACATGCTGCTGTCGCAAACTGTGACTTTGTATGCGTAATGTCATTCATATAGATTTGTTCGAAATGCTCAGCTGCGGATTGTAATCGCCCTTCATCATACATCATTTCAGCTGCAATAAAACATAGATTCTGGCTATGTTGTTCTTTCATATGCAAAGGAAGAGGTAATAGAGTAGTGATGGAATCTATGGATTTATCAACATAACCTTCAATATATAGCAGGTATATTAACTGACTTAATTCAGTCTCATCTGGAACAGGTACAATTGACAACGATTCATCCGGTAGTCCGTGACAAATGGCAAGCTTAGCTAAATCTAATTGTTGACTACGTGTTAGACTCTTGGGAAAGCGACGATCACTCGTTAACCATAGACAGAGGTTCAGAAGGGTTTCTGAGGAGGTTGTGAATGATCCTATGCGTAGTTCTGAATCTATAAGTTCTTCTGATCTATTCTCCAGCAAACGAAGAGCTTGGGAGAATTCACCTGTATGAAGACAACACTGAATAAATAGGAGATAATCACACTTAGACAAATGGCTAATAGAAGAGTATAGGTTATAAGACTCTTTATAGCATCCTAGCATTAACAAAGCATGGGCTAATAGTGTAGAACTCAGCTTATTTTCAAGACATTTCTGGTACAATATATCCATGATTTCACTGTCTTTCTTACCCATCGAATGAAGAAGATCGCCCCATTCAATGAACCCATCCAACTTATATTTACCGTACTTAAGACACTGTTGGAATGCATAGATAGCTTCCGATTTATGGCCGTCCCATTTGTTGATTTTTCCGTATTCAAGCCATACTAATGATTTATCGAATCCTTCTTCAAATAGGTCATTTTTGAATTCTCGACTATTATTATGTAATGATTTCTGAAAGCTATCTATTGCCTCAGTATGTAAACCACGTGTTTTGTACCACATTCCCATGTTATATTGAAGCTTAGAGGGGAATGGCTCAATAAGTAGTTGTTCTTCTAGTTCTTTTCTATTCATAGAAACGCCTCCATCATATGTATAACGCAACAGGAAGTCATTAGTTTATAGGATGAATTAATTATTATTCATAATATGTCGAATCTTGAACAAAATATGTTAGAAAACATTTTTATTTCATTTTTTTGAGTAGTTCCTCTACGGTGATGTCAGGTCCCCATTGTTTTTGCCATTGTTGAAGCATGATTTTAATCTGCCAAGCTTGTCCTACCATATGGAATGAATCTGTTGATCGATAGCTCTTCATACGATTACCTTCTTTCAAATGAAGTTTGTTATAATAACACCATATGTAAGAGCATGTCCTTTCATGCATAAATTAGGGGGTATTATCTTGAAAGAAAATAAATCTAAACCATCATCTGCATTGGATGAGGTTACATTATCATCACAGCCTATATTCGAAGGAAGAATCATTTCTTTACAGGTTGATACCGTGCGTCTACCCGATGGGAAGACGGCAACACGTGAAGTGGTTAGACATCCTGGAGCTGTTGCAGTACTTGCTTTGCACGATGGCAAGATGTTAGTTGTGGATCAATTTAGGCAAGCTTTAGGTCGGTGTGAGATAGAGATACCAGCAGGTAAACTCGAGCCAGGCGAAGATCCAATGGAAGCAGCAATTCGCGAATTAGAAGAAGAAACCGGATATCGTTGTAGTGAGATCAATCGATTACAATCGTTCTATACATCACCTGGATTTGCTGATGAGATTATTCATTTGTATGTGACGGAGCAATTGGAAATCGGTGAAATGGCTCCAGATGAAGATGAATTTCTAGAAGTATCAGAAATTACGCTTGAAGAAGCGTATCGTTACATCCAAGAAGGACGGATCAGTGATGCGAAGACAATTATGGCTGTGTATGCTTGGCATCTATACACAATATCAGGGACGTTTGGAGGATGACCTTGAGCTCATTACAACATCAAGATAAGCTACAAGATTATTATGCGGATTTACATATTCATATAGGTAGAGCAACTAATGGACAAGCGGTAAAAATAACGGGAAGTCGAAATCTTACATTTGCCAATATCGCTAAGGAAGCGGCCGAACGTAAAGGGATAGACCTCATAGGAATTATTGATTGTCATTCCCCTTCAGTACAAAGTGATATCCTATCTTGTTTATATTCTGGGGAAATGAATGAAGTGATCGGTGGGGGGATTGAGTATCGGGGAACAACCATTCTCCTGGGATGTGAAATTGAATTTAATGAACCAGATAAAGGTGCTGCTCATCTATTAACTTACTTCCCCAACTTGGACGTTATGCAACAATTTAGCGCTTGGATGAGTCATCATATGACCAACATCAATTTAAGTACGCAACGGATATATGTGCCTGCACGGTTGTTGCAGGAAGAAGTGGTAAATCGAGGTGGAATTATGATTCCAGCGCATGTGTTCACACCTCATAAGGGTATGTATGGAAATGTAACAGACTCGATGGAAGATGTCCTAGATCTTAACCTGATCAGTGGCATTGAGTTGGGTTTAAGTGCTGATTCTACTATGGCGGGTACCTTGAGCGAGTTAGATGATTTTACTTTCTTGAGTAATTCCGATGCGCATTCCCTTGGCAAAATAGGGCGTGAGTACAATAAGATTAGTTTAGCTACACCTTCTTTTGAAGAATTGCGTAAAGCTTTGGTAAGAGAAGATGGACGCCGTGTGAGTTCCAACTATGGATTGAATCCACGATTGGGTAAATATCATCGAACATACTGCAATAGCTGTCATGTCATCATCGATGAACATGGAGTAACAACGAATGGGCAGAATTGTATGAATTGTGGAAGTACAAAAGTAGTTCAAGGTGTGTTGGATCGGATACAAAGTATTTCAGATCGAAGTGATCCCTATATACCCGATCATCGTCCACCCTATTATTACCAGATTCCATTAGAGTTCATTCCAGGACTTGGTAAGGCCAAAATGGCAGCATTGCTAAATGTTTTCGGAACGGAAATGAACATTCTTCATCAGGCGAATGAACAAGCGATAGCTGAAGTGGTAGGTATAGAAATGGCACAACACATCATCATGGCGAGGAAGGGTGAACTTCACCTAGTGTCAGGTGGCGGGGGAACATACGGCAAAGTTAAACGGACCTAATTGGTAGACAAAGTCATAGTTTATAAGAGTCTCTCATAACCTATACATATGTGATAGGAAGGGAGACTTTTGTAAGATGCAATCCATACGCCATTCCTTTAAAGACCAGACGATGCTATTTATTTTTGTAGGTGTATTATTCCTCGTCGGGGTCATTTTTGGAGCCTTGATGGTTAATGCACTTTCGTTAGAACAGCAACAAGATCTGGCGAGATATTTAGGTAATTATTTTGTGATATTAGACCAAGGAAGTACTGGAACGGAACAAGTTACGTACTGGAACATTGCTTTATTGCATTTGAAGTGGGTAGGATTAATCTGGATTTGCGGGTTATCTGTCATTGGTCTGCCCGGTATATTAATTCTTGATTTTCTAAAAGGCGTACTGATCGGTTTTACAGTTGGTTATTTAGTGGGACAATTTTCTTGGAAAGGGCTTCTATTTGCTCTAGTATCTGTTGCTCCTCACAACCTATTTGTTATTCCGGTTTTAGTACTTTGTAGTGTGGCAGCAATTTCCTTTTCTCTACATATAATTAAGAATAGGGTATTGATGCATGGTCACGGTAGTCTTACACGTCCCTTTATTAATTATGTCGTGCTGAGCATGGTCATGGGGGCACTAATGCTAGGGATCGCGTCCTTTGAAACATGGGTCACTCCAGCGATGATGAGATGGGTAACGCCGATGCTAGTAAATCCAACAAAACTCTCATTTTTATATTAGAAATGAGTTTGACATTATTTATAGACTCATCCTATAATGAAAGAAGTGATTAATAAGGCAGTATTTCCTAGGGGGGAGAGTATGCAGGCTCGGATAGATAAAATCAAACAACAGCTACAATCCCAGGGCTATAAGCTGACACCCCAGCGGGAAGCTACAGTCAGAATTCTCTTAGAGAACGAAGAAGACCACCTTAGTGCGGAAGATGTGTTTATGTTAGTAAAGGGAATTGCCCCTGAGATTGGTTTAGCTACAGTGTATCGTACGCTTGAACTGTTGAGTGAACTTCATGTTGTGGAGAAAATCAACTTTGGTGACGGTGTTGCTCGATATGACTTGCGCACTGATACTGCTAAGCATCATCATCATCATCTGATTTGTGTCCAATGTGGACGTATGGATGAGATTCGTGAAGATTGGCTTGGTCCTTTGGAGGAGCGTCTGGACAGGGAGTATAATTTCACTGTATCAGATCATAGACTTGACTTCCATGGCATTTGTAGTCGTTGTAACGATAAAAACTTGGGTAATAAAGACTCTTAATGTATGTATTCCTAAATATATGAATAGCTAGACCAAGCTCTCACCAGCACAAGATTTGTTTGGGGGGAGCTTTTTGCTGTATACTTATACTTCATGTTAATTCCAATCCGTACCTAATACCTGTCATAATGATAGATCTTTTTTCATATGTTCTAGGTAAAGAGGAGGGGTTCGATGGTTATTTCTTTACGTAGATGCCTTGCTTTTATTCGATCTGTTATTGTATTTATAGCATTGACGTACTTGGTCTATCATTTTTTAGGTATCTTTGGTGAGTGGATTACACCTGTAGACCAATATAGAATCCCCAAAGGGTATGCTGTCAAAGCATTTCAGGCTGTAGATGGGCAAGGAAACATGGATACGAGTATGGGAGAGCGGCTTCGCTTCTATTACTGGTATGGTGAATAAAGGTGGTAAGGGATAGCACGAAGCAGGAGTTTGAGGAATTTTGTCGAATACAAAGTAATCATTTATGAAGGCAAAGACAGTTGTCAGCTTCATGTACCTAAAAAAGGAGTGCAATGACCCATGAAGCACCATTTAGCACCCTATATTCGCTATATGGATGAAGAAAAAGGATTATCAAAGAATACGTTGGAAAGTTATGAAAGTGATTTGGCTCAATTTCTGGTCTTTATTGAGGAACGAGGCATCACCTCTCTCGAACAGATTAATAGAAGTCACATCATTCTTTTCTTAGGAATTGTCAAACAAGAAGGCCGTACAGCGGCAACCGTCACACGAAAGACGGTGTCCATTCGTTCTTTTTTTCAATACTTGCAAAGAGAATCTTTGGTGGGACAAGATCCCTCTCTTCAAATGGAAACACCTAAGATTGTTAAGACAGTACCTCAAGTGCTTAGCGTTGAAGAAGTTGAGCTTTTGTTATCAGCTCCAGATTCCTCAGGGACGCAAGGGATGAGAGATAAGGCGATGTTAGAGCTTTTGTATGCGACAGGAATGAAGGTCTCTGAAATCGTATCGCTAGATACTCAACATATTCATACAGAGTTAAGGTACCTACATTGCATGGGGACTTCTGGAAAAGAAAGAATTCTTCCGATGAACAAGGTATCTGCAAATTATTTAAATATATATATGAAAGAAAGCCGCGAGAAGCTTCTGAAGAAGAATATGGGAGAAACCGCGCTTTTCCTAAATACGCTAGGCAGTCGATTGACACGCCAAGGATTCTGGAAAATCCTTAAGAAATATGCTAAGGAAACAGGTATACAGAAGGATATTACCCCGTATACGTTACGCCATTCTTTTGCAACACACTTATTGGATAATGGTGCTGATCTAAGATCTGTTCAGGAGATGTTGGGGCATTCAGATATCTCAACCACACAAGTGTACAGCTCTCTTACGAAAAAGAATCTGAAGGAACAATATGATGATCACCATCCTCGGTCTTCGCTGATAGTACCGTTGTAAAGTGATTGAATCTGTAGCGTTCTCTACGATCCATCCTATTTGTGATTTGTGTTAAAAATAAGGACTGACATCAATGGGTAATCCTAAGAATGACGCTTTTGAAAGAGTGTGTTTCATCGTATTTGATAGTGTGGGTATTGGATGATCTATTAATAATATCTGCAGATCATGGGAATGATCCCATTCATAGTGGAACGGATCACACACGTGAATACGTACCTTTGCTTGTGTATAAGTCCGTGTCTGAGTGCAACATCAAGCCTAGGAGTTCGTGCTACATTCTCCGAATGTAGGAGCAACGATTACTGATAATTTCGGGGCACAGTTACCTAAGTATGGGACATGCTTCTTACACGAATTAATATAAGTAGAGGAGTGTTGATTTATGAGCCATTTAAATCAAGAAAGCATTCAAGAGGCTGCACGATATATTGCGAGTAAAAGTAGTGTTCAACCAGAGATAGGACTTATTCTAGGGTCTGGGCTTGGTGTGTTGGCAGACCTAATTGAAGACGGCGTAGCAATACCTTATCAAGAGATTCCATACTTTCCTGTATCCACTGTAGATGGACATGAAGGAGAACTGTTGTTGGGGACCATTCAGGGACGCCCTGTTGTCATGATGAAGGGGCGATTCCATATGTATGAAGGGTATGGACCTGAGGTAACCGCTTTTCCTGTAAGGGTAATGAAAGAGTTAGGTGCAAA
Source organism: Paenibacillus antarcticus (assembly GCF_001637225.1). Taxonomy (GTDB): domain Bacteria; phylum Bacillota; class Bacilli; order Paenibacillales; family Paenibacillaceae; genus Paenibacillus_AQ; species Paenibacillus_AQ antarcticus. The sequence continues at coordinate 4,927 of NZ_LVJI01000015.1, read as the reverse complement.
GAGTCTGCTTGTGACGAATGCAGCTGGTGGCGTGAATACAGATTTCGAGCCAGGAGATTTAATGATCATCTCTGATCATTTGAATATGACGGGTAGTAATCCCTTAATAGGTCCAAATGATGCGGCGTTGGGCGTACGTTTCCCAGATATGTCGGAAGCGTATAGTCATCGGCTTCGTACAATAGCTAAGAAGACAGCAAAGGCAAGAGGTTTCAAAGTGAAGAAAGGTGTATATGCTGGTCTACTAGGTCCAACTTATGAGACGCCTGCTGAAATTATCATGTTACGTACATTGGGTGCTGATGCCGTAGGGATGTCTACTGTATCTGAGGTTATTGTTGCACGCCATTGCGGAATGGAAGTACTCGGTATTTCTTGTATTAGTAATATGGCAGCGGGCATTCTGAATCAACCGTTATCTCATGATGAGGTCATGGAGACTACGGAACGAGTTCGAGAGAAGTTCCTAGGATTAGTGTTGGATATTATTCCACAAATATAATTCATAGGGGGATATGAAAATGAGAGCTGTAGATATTATCCAGAAGAAAAGAGACGGGCATGAATTAAGCAGTGAAGAGATAGCCTATCTAGTGAAAGGTTACGTGAATGGTGATATTCCTGACTATCAGATGTCAGCATGGGCTATGGCTGTTTATTATAAAGGTATGACACCTCGTGAGACAGGCGATTTAACGCTAGAAATGGCCCAATCTGGTGATCAGATAGATTTGAGCCCTATTAAGGGAATTAAGGTTGATAAACACTCTACTGGGGGCGTAGGTGACAAGACAACGATCGTATTAGCTCCTTTGGTAGCGGCTGCGGGAGTACCTGTAGCCAAAATGTCAGGGCGTGGTCTTGGCCATACGGGTGGAACCATCGATAAGCTTGAATCAATTACAGGATTTTCAGTTGAATTGGAGCGTGATCAATTCTTCAGTCAAGTAAATGAAGTCGGAGTTGCTGTTATTGGTCAAAGTGGAAATATTACCCCAGCGGATAAGAAGTTATATGGATTACGTGACGTGACAGCTACGGTTGATTCCATTCCTCTCATCGCAAGTTCTATCATGAGTAAGAAAATTGCCGCAGGTGCTGATGCGATTGTGCTTGATGTAAAAACGGGTAGTGGGGCTTTTATGAAGACGTTGGATGATTCTATTGCGCTCGCTCAGGCAATGGTTGATATCGGAAGTCATTTGGGGCGGCATACAGTTGCTGTCATCAGTGATATGGATCAACCGCTTGGATTTGGAATAGGTAACGCACTCGAAGTTAAAGAAGCTATTGAAATACTGAATGGAGAAGGCCCAAAGGATCTCCACGAAGTATGTCTAATTCTAGGATCTCATATGTTAGTACTTGGTGGTAAAGCAAAGAATGAAGAGGAAGCTCGTGTTATTCTAAAGGGACATTTAGAAGATGGTTCAGCCTTAGCGAAGCTGAGAGAACTTGTACAAGCTCAGCATGGGGATATCGGTCAGATTGACCATCCAGAAACACTACCAACAGCCAAACGTGTGATTGAAGTGAAATCTGTGCAAGCGGGTTATATCTCCAAGATTCAAGCGGAATCCATAGGTATTGCTGCTATGCTACTCGGAGCGGGTCGTGAGACGAAAGATTCCGTTATTGATCTTGCCGTAGGCATCAAGTTACTTAAGAAAATTGGTGATGTTATAGAAGTAGGTGAAACATTAGCTGTTCTTCATGCGAATATGGATAATGATGCTAAGATCCAAGAAATAGAGAATAACGTATTGCAGGCTTATCAGATTTCAGAAGAGGTTGTTCCAGTACCGCCACTTATTTATGCCATTGTTACGCGAGATGGTGTGCAACGATTCTAATAAATATTATTGAAGATCTAGATCCACAGGGAATGTTTCCTGTGGATTTTTTGTTATCGTTAAAAATATTCATGTCCAAATAGGATGTTAATGGAATATTTTATACCTAATCTGACGACACTGAAGGGAAGGTACGTTATTACAACGATAGATTTGTTTGTAATAACCAATCTCACGTCAGGAGGGGACTTATTTTGAAAAAAATGTTACTGATCTTTGTAACGGTGTTATGTCTTGTTTCTCTTAGTTTTCCAGGGAATGGGTACGCCGCTGAGGAAAAGAAGAAGGATGCTAGTCATACCCAAACCGAGCTTGCTCCAAGCGCTTTGTCTGCGGTGCTGATGGATGCGGAAACGGGTACGATTATTTATGAAAAGAATAGTCATGATAAGCTTCCACCTGCTAGTATCACTAAAATTATGACGATGTTATTGACTATGGAGGCACTTGATTCAGGCAAACTTAAACTTAATGACAAAGTAAGAACAAGTGAGTATGCAGCTTCTATGGGAGGATCACAGATATTCCTTGAGCCTGGTGAGGAGATGTCTGTAGATGAAATGCTGAAGGGCATAGCTATGGCATCTGGTAACGACGCTTCTGTAGCAATGGCAGAGCACATTGCAGGATCAGAAGAAGCCTTTGTAGAAATGATGAATAATCGTGTGGCTGAGTTAGGTCTTAAAGATACGCATTTCAGCAATTGTAATGGACTTCCTGCGGAGAATCATTATTCTTCAGCCCATGACATTGCAGTCATTAGTCGTGAATTACTGAAGCATAAAGAAGTTACTAAATATACGGGTGCGTATCAGGACTATTTACGAAAAGATTCGAAGAGTCCTTTCTGGTTAGTGAATACGAATAAATTGGTAAGATTCTATACAGGTGCAGATGGTTTGAAGACTGGGTATACTTCAGAGGCTAAGTTTTGTTTATCTGCTACAGCAGTGCGTGGTGACTTAAGAGCAATATCTGTCGTTTTGGGAGAACCCAATACGAAGACTCGTAATAATGAAGTATCTAAGATGTTTGATTTCATGTTCTCCCAATATACGAAACAAACCATCTTTAAAGAAGGTGACGTAATGGGGAAAGTTGAGATTAATAAGGGGAAGAGCAAAGAGATTGAACTTGTCGCTGGACAACAATATAGTGTTTTGATGAAGAAAATCGGTAATACTTCAAAGGTTAGGCACGAACTACAGTTAGAACCAGAACTAAAAGCTCCGATAGAGCAGGGGCAGGTTCTAGGAAATCTAGTCGTATATCAAGGAGATCAAGTCATTAAGAAGTTTGAATTGAAGTCCCCATCGAAAGTGGATAAGGCTGGTTGGTGGACGATGTTCAAACGTACGACAGCTAAATTATTTTTTGTTGATTGATAGCAGATTTCTTCTAGTTTTGTCGTGATGCAGGAATATGATTTTCATTTCTAGAACTCTTTGTGTATGACAAGGAGGAGAGTGAGCAAAATATGAATCTTCAAATGGAAATGGAGCATCACCGTCAAGTACTCATCGTCCGTTTTATTGGGGAGCTTGACCATCATACTGCAGATCATGTTCGTATGAAGCTAGATGATGCTATTCATAGTCGGCAGACCGATCATATTGTTCTAAGTCTGAAAGATCTGCAGTTCATGGATAGTTCAGGTATAGGCGTGATTCTTGGAAGGTATAAGCTTATTAAGAGTAAGGGCGGTAAAATGGCTGTATGCGATGCAACTAAACCAGTCTTCCGTCTACTGGAGATGTCGGGATTGTTCAAGATTATGCCTATTTATGAAAGTGAGAGCGATGCACTCTCAAGTCTGGAGGTTGTGTCATGAGTGAAGAACAGGCCTTAGCTCACAATTTCATGACGCTTACGTTTGCAGCTAAATCGGAGAATGAATCTTTTGCTCGAGTCGCCGTGGCTGCTTTTATCTCGCAGTTGGATCCAACAATGGATGAGCTTAGTGATCTGAAGACGGTCGTATCGGAGGCGGTTACCAATTGCATTATTCATGGATATGATTCTGATTCCACAGGAACGGTCACCATTACAGCAGAGATCGAAGGAGACACGGTCACCATGACCGTGGAAGATCGTGGACATGGGATAGAAGACTTGGATCTTGCCAAACAACCGTTATATACATCTAAACCTGAGTTGGAAAGATCAGGAATGGGATTCACGATTATGGAGAACTTCATGGACGAATGTGAAGTCGTAAGCGAACCCGGAGTTGGCACGTCGATTAGGATGAAGAAGAGGATTGAATCCAAGAAAGCTTTATATAATTAGGGGTTGGACGTATGGATGCTGATGTGAAGAAAGCTTCGCAAACCTACTTGGAAGATTCAGAAGTCAAACGCCTTATTGCACTTAGTCAATCGGGTGATTACGGAGCCCGGGATACACTAGTACACTGTAATATTCGTCTCGTCTGGTCGGTTGTACAGCGGTTCATGAACCGAGGATATGAGCCAGAGGACTTGTTTCAAATCGGCTGTATCGGTCTCTTGAAATCCGTTGACAAATTTGATCTGAGTTATGATGTGAAATTCTCTACCTATGCCGTTCCTATGATCATTGGAGAAATCCAGCGTTTCTTACGCGATGATGGAACACTTAAAGTGAGCCGTTCATTGAAAGAAATGGCCAATAAAGTTCGTAAGAAAAAGGATGAGCTCTCGAAGGTGTTAAATCGACTGCCGACGATTAAAGAGGTAGCGGATGATTTGGGAGTCACGCCAGAAGAAGTTGTATTTGCACAGGAAGCAAACAAACCTCCAACTTCGATTCATGAGACCGTCTACGAGAATGATGGAGATCCCATTACATTGATGGATCAGATCGCGGATGAATCTCAGGATAAATGGTTCGATAAATTGGCACTAAATGAAGCGATAGAAGGATTGTCAGAACGTGAGAAACTCATTGTCTATCTACGATATTATCGCGATCAGACACAGTCTGAGGTAGCTAGTAGGCTTGGAATCTCTCAAGTACAAGTATCTCGATTGGAAAAGAAAATCCTTCAGCTTATACGTGAACAGATTGCTCAATAGCACATCAAAAAATCCTGA
>NZ_LVJI01000014.1 GCF_001637225.1 Paenibacillus antarcticus | reverse complement strand
AGCACATCAAAAAATCCTGAGGAAATAATCTCAGGATTTTTTGATGTGCTTTTCATACATAAATAATAGTTTTAGGGTAAATTAGCAAAATATTTTACACAACCAGTCGAGTCTACTTATTCGTACTTTTCTGGTTAATCATAAGGATATTGTGATTAGAACCGTACCGTATCAACTTAATAAATAGCTTACACTTGCAGAAGGGCTGTCCTATTAGTCATAAATGACTAAGGATTGCTCTTTTTTTATATGAGTAAGTGCTGTTAGGCTGTACCAAATGAGGGAAAGTATCTAAGCTCACATGGTTGTAACAATGTAGTTATAAAGGTATCTTAGAATAAAAACGAACGATTTATTGTTGTTATCTGTCATATAGTTGAATCCATTACGAAGGAGGTGTGTTTCAAAGTGAACGATCATGAACTGTTCGAGACGTACAAGGAACAGGTATACCGTCTTTGTTATTACATGATGCAAAATCGTTCAGATGCTGAGGACATGTGTCAGGAGGTATTTGTCAAAGCGATACTAACGGACAGATCGCAAGTAAGGGAGATCAAAGCGTGGTTATTGAGAATCGCCTCTAATGAGTGTAGTAGCGTACTCAGAAGACGCAAACATGGCTGGACTAAAGAAATGAGTGCTTATTTACGCTCACGTCCATTATCATCCAACCCAGTGGAGGACAGTTATGATCAACGAGAAACCAAGGTGGAGTTCTATAAGTTATATCGTATGCTCCCTGATAAGGTGCGAATGGTATTTACGCTACGTTATGTGAACGAATTGACAGTTCCTGAGATTTCTAAAGTTATTAACGTTCCTGAAGGCACGGTGAAATCTAGATTAAATCGGGGATTAAAGCTACTTCAAAATAAGGCTGCATCCCAAGTGAAGGAGATGGTTGGAAATGAGTCGACGCTTTGAAAGTGAAGTGAATGAAGAAAACTCGCAACCGGATTATGATGCGATGTGGACCACAATTGAACAGAAAGCACTTATGCGGAAATTAGTGATAGAACAAAAAAAATCTACACTGCGCAGAAGGAAGTTCGTTCCTGCAGCTATCGTTTTCTCTTGTTTTATGGTTATTGCAGTACCAACTTTCGCCGGTGTGGCGATGAATTGGGACAGCCTCATCGGTGGCAGTAACGTCACAACGGCACTTAATAATGGATTTGGTCAGCGCTATGATCTAAGCATATCCAACGAGGGTGTTACTATGAAGCTTAATGGTGTTGTAACGGATGGAGAGAAGATGAAAATGATTGTCTCACTTGAATCTAATGAGGAACTATCCCTTTATGATGGGGTTGCGATTGAAGATACATCCATTACAGACGAATCTGGTAGAAGAGAGAAGGTAATCGGGTATCTACACTATGATAAAGCGAGTGGGAAACTCCTCGGTATTTATGAGACCAAGGACGAACTGCAGCATCTTAAGAAGAAGTATACGCTTGAGGCTGAGAATCTCATCTTTTTAAAAAATATGGAGGTACCTCTGAAATCTCGACATCAAGCAGGCGATGTTGTTCTTACAGGTTCAAAACAGTATCAAAATATTCACATACAATCGGTAAATCAAGATAAAAACCAGATCACAGTCCGATATAATGTTTCAGCTTCAAAGTCTGATCAAGGTAAGGGGAATCCACATCTGGTCATTAAGACCAAAAACAACGGAAACATTCAGGGCGTTCCAACCCAACTTCCTAACGAGGGATCAGATTTACTCATCGAACAGGTGTTCAACCTAACTGAAGAAGAATGGCATGCTGCGGAACTTCATTTTAATTATATTGAGGAAACGAAGCGGATTACTGGTAAGTGGAATTTTGACTTTAAAGTAGATGGTAAAAAGGCTAGCGAAGCGATCTATTCACGGAAACTTCAAAGCAGTACCGAATTTCAACAAAAGACAGGAATAGCATTGGATAAACTCGTTATAACGCCGTTGGAAATTGGTGTTAATATACAAAAAGATAACACGCTGGAATTTCCTGAAGAAGGAGAAGTCAGTTATAACACGGTAAGGCTGGTTGTAGGTGGAAATGAGATTAAAGGTAGTTACTACTTAAAGGGTGCTGACCCTAAGAATTATCAACCTATGTACTTGTTCCAGTCTCCCGAATGGTACAAAGACTGGTCTCAAGTTCCGATCAAGCTTATTCTGCAAGATGCTGTTGTCACCAAATATAATTCCTCAAAGAACTGGATTACTCTCGCCAAGCCGGGTGAGAAGAAGCAGTCAGTACAGTTAAAAGTAGAAGGATTTAATATTCATTTCACTTACTATACAGACGGTAAAGACCTGATCGTGGAATCAGAGTCAGACTCTCCAGGTTTCAAGGGGGTAGGTCAATCCTTGATGCGTATTAATGGAAAAAATACTCATCCAGAAAGCGTGTTTAAGGGGATGGTATCAACGAGTGTTAATGTGGATCGTTATAAAAATGTTGCAATGGACGAAAAGTTGGAACTTAATCCGGGGCATTACAGCTATTATGAATCAGGGCGGGACATGGAAGTAAATCTTGATAAGACTTCATTACAATAATGTTTGAACGGCAAAGAGCACTCCAGTAATACATGGTGTGCTCTTTTATTTGGTGAGATGTTGATATAGGAAGTGTTCAGATAATCCATTCGTCCTGACTAAAAAACACAGTTATTTACCATACTAACGATAATTTAGCATAAAAGGAGTGATTCGTTATGGCAAATACCTCCTCTCCCACGATTTATCTTCAACTCAAAAAGCGTATTCAAATCCCTAGGGGTAAGATGATAAAACTTGGAGATATCGCTCAAATTCTGAGTGAACCGGAATGGGAAGAGAAGTTATCCAGCCTAGAATTAGTTCTTCCTCTCCAAAAAGATGGAAACTTGCTTGTTATGGATTTAATGCAAATTATACCGCGAGTGAAGAAAGTTATACCCAATGTCTTTATCGAGTCAATTGGGCTTCAGCAGGTGATTGTTGAAATTGTTGGAAACTCAAAGAAACCTTCCATTTCGCTATTCTTATTAGTGTGGTTACTGTTGTTTTTTGGTTCCGCTCTAACGATTATGAATTTTCACGCGGACGTGAATATGATGGAAGTTCAAATCAAGGTTGTGGAGATGGTCACAGGGAAGAGAGATGAACATCCGTATCTTTTTCAAACTTCGTATTCGATTGGAATTGGATTCGGTATGGTTGTATTTTTCAATCATCTTTTTAAAAAGAAATGGAATGAAGAGCCTACGCCGCTAGAAGTTGAAATGTTTCTTTACCAAGAGAATATTGATGAATTCGTAGTTGCTGAAGAGTATAAGAAAGTAGGGACGAAGCAAGATGAGCATCCATCATGACGATATTGACGTGGATTATACAAATATTGTTAGGGATCGCTGGAGGAATTGCTGTCGGGAGTGGTGTTATTGCCTTTATTCTGGTCCTTGATATCGTGCCTAGACTTGCGCAGTTAACTCATTCGTATCATAAAGTACATTGGTATGAAGGGGCCTTAATCGTAGGTTCTTTAGTTGGGACGGTGAGTGACTTCTGGAACTGGAAAGGCTCATTTAATCCGCTTGTTGGGTTAATTATAGGATTGTTCTTTGGTGTGTTTGTGGGTCTTCTTGCAGCGGCGTTAACAGAAGTATTGAATGTGCTCCCGATACTGGCAAAGCGGCTGCATATGAGGAACTACTTGGTAGGTCTATTAATGGCGATGATTTTTGGGAAAGTGGCAGGTTCACTTTTTGATTGGTATGTGTACCGGAGATAGCTAGTGTAGAAGGAGTGAGTCCATGTCAACTGAAGCACCGACGGAGAACGAACCTGTAAAGAAGGACGATGCAAGTCAACAACAACTTCAGGATAAAAGAGACAATGAAAAGTCGGATTCGATTGAAGAGTCGATTATCTATTGGCAGGATAATGATGAATTTTCCGGGGATCTTAAGCAACTTATAAAGGTGTTAAACGAGGTCATGGGATTAGGTTCTTCATTTGACGTCGTTTTCCGGGAAATGAACTTTGGTGGCATTGAAACAGGGATACTATTTATTAGTGGGTTTACAGATAGCAGTATAATGACAGAGATTCTTATGAGATTAACCTTTATTGATCAAGGAGAAGTCTCTTCAGAAGCCATGAAGTCTTTCTTTGATAAATACATACCTCATATTCAAGTGGAAAAAGTGACGGCTTTAAGTGAGGTAATTAATAAAGTGCTTACAGGTATGAGTGCTTTCTTCATTGAAGGTGATAACACTGTAGTCATGGTAGATACGCGTACTTATCCCTCGCGTAATCCTGATGAATCGTCCATCGAACGTGTGGTTAGAGGATCTAGAGATGGGTTTACGGAGACGTTACTCACAAATGTCTCATTGGTTCGACGCCGTATAAGAGACCCTGGATTGAAATATGAGATCGTTCAGGTGGGTAGAAGAACTCGGACGGATGTGTGTATTGCTTATATAGATGATATTGTGGATAAAGTGCAAACAGATACCATTCGAGAGAAGATTAAAGGTGTTAAAATTGACGGTATACCGCTCGGAGATAAACAACTTGAGGAAGCCATCATTAACAAAGGGTGGCATCCTTATCCATTGGTGAGATATTCAGAGCGTCCAGATGTTGTCGCTTCACATCTGCTGGAAGGTAGAATTGTTGTATTCGTCGATACGTCACCAAGTGTCATGATTATGCCAACCACTTTTTTTGATTTATGTCAGCATGCAGAAGAGAATCGACAAACGCCGTTTATTGGCACCTACTTAAGATGGATAAGGTTTTTAGGGATATTCTTCTCCATTTTTATACTGCCACTATGGATGTTACTTGTTCTACATCCCGAGCTTAAACCGGCTGCCTTGGAATTTATTGGTCCTGAAAAGCTAGGGAAGATCCCACTTATTGCCCAGTTTCTAATGGTGGAATTTGGTGTGGATTTACTCCGACTTGCAGCTATTCATACCCCAACATCCATTGCGTCAGCTATGGGCTTGATTGCAGCGATTCTAGTTGGGGACATCGCAGTTAAAACAGGACTATTCGTCAATGAGGTTGTGTTATATATGGCCATTGCTGCGATTGGAATGTTTGCTACCCCAAGTTATGAGCTCGGTCTCGCTAATCGAATTGTTCGACTTGTTTTGCTGGTTGCTGTGGCTATCTTTAAAGTCCCTGGATTCGTGATTGGTTCGACATTGCTTGTTCTGTTATTGACACTGCATAGATCGTACAACTCTTCATATTTATGGCCATTTATACCTTTTAATGCAAAGGCGATGGCTGAAATTTTATTCCGTATGCCGGTGTTAGCGAATAAGAAACGCCCTTCTTTCAATAAACCGAGGGATAATACACGGATGCCGCCCCAGCAAGCTGACGAGTGACCAACGTAGATTAATACAAATGATCTGCAAATTAATCCATTTACTCTTATTTCGGGATTCTGCTATACTGATGAAAACTCAGATGGAATATTTTATTATTCCATAAAATGTGGAGGATTGCTGAAATGTTCTTACATGGTACAAGTAAAATAAATGCAAATGGACACTTAGAAATTGGTGGTTGTGATGTTGTTAATCTTAAGGCGGAATTTGGCACACCACTCTATATCGTTGATGAACAATTAGTTCGTGATCGTTGTAAAGAATATGTTGAAGCTTTTAAAGCATCTGGTCTTCAATTTCAGGTGGCTTATGCAAGCAAGGCTTTTTGTGTAATGGCAATGTGTGCGGTAGTAGAGCAAGAAGGAATGTCTTTGGATGTCGTATCAGAGGGTGAGTTATTTACGGCACTACAAGCAGACTTTCCAGCTGAGCGTATTCATTTCCATGGAAATAATAAGACACCAGAAGAGATTGAAATGGCGATCGACGCAGGAATTGGATGCTTTGTGGTCGATAATTTGATTGAATTGCACTTGTTGCAAGCCATTGCACTTGAGAAGAATGCGCGTGTTAAAGTTCTACTTCGTGTGACTCCTGGTGTTGAAGCTCATACACATGAATATATTTCTACAGGACAGACGGATTCCAAGTTTGGGTTCGATATTGGAAATGGTTCTGCTTTTGTAGGTGTAGAGACAGCATCTAAACAATCCAATATTGAATTACTGGGTGTTCACTCTCATATTGGATCTCAAATCTTTGAGGTAGAAGGATTCCAAATGGCTGTTCAAAAAGTTGCTGAATTTGCTAAGGGTGTAAAACAACAACTAGGTGTTGAATTTAAAGTAGTCAACCTTGGTGGTGGGTTCGGAATTCGTTATGTTAATGGTGATACACCACTACAAGTATCCCAATATGTTAAAGCCATTACAGATGCAGTAAAAGAACACTTTGCAGGTATCTCTAATCAGTTGCCGGAGATTTGGGTAGAACCAGGCCGTAGTATCGTAGGTGATGCTGGGACAACCTTATATACCGTGGGTACTCAAAAGAATATTCCAGGTGTTCGTAAATATGTTGCTGTTGATGGAGGTATGACGGATAATCCTCGTCCAGCGTTGTATCAATCCCAATATGAAGCTGTACTTGCTAATCGGGCAAATGACGCTGAGGAAGAGATCGTATCCATTGCAGGTAAGTGTTGCGAAAGTGGTGACATGTTAATCTGGGATGTTAAACTTCCTGAAGTGGAAAGCGGAGATTTATTAGCTGTGTCTTGTACTGGAGCGTATAACTATTCAATGGCGAATAATTACAATCGTATTCGTCGGCCGGGTGTTGTTTTCGTTAAGGACGGAGAAAGTGATCTTGTTGTACAGCGTGAAAGCTTCCAGAATATTATAGGGAACGATCTTATTCCTGAGCGTATTCGTAAGCAAGCGGTGTTGAAATAACCCTTAGATTTAGCGGTAGTAGACGCCAGATATAGCTTGGGCTTTGGGATCAATCCATGCGTATTAACGCCGAGATTGATCCCTTTGTGTGCGATGTCCTTGTTTCTTTTGCTTTAAGGTATTGTTTCATAGTAAACTATAGGATGTCTGTTAATAATGCAAGAAATGATTTTTTAAGATTGCGTTTAAATGTAATCACATCATATTTTAAGGAGATGGATAATTATGAAAAAAGGTACAATTGAATTGGAAAACGGTGGCGTAATAGAAATCGAGTTTCTACCAGAAGAAGCACCAAACACAGTAGCAAACTTTGAAAAATTGGCTAATAGTGGGTACTATAATGGTCTAAGCTTTCACCGTGTAATTCCTAACTTTGTTGCACAAGGCGGATGCCCTACAGGAAATGGTACTGGCGGACCTGGATACACAATTAAATGTGAAGCATCAAGCAACACAACTAAACATGCTAGAGGTGTATTGTCTATGGCTCACGCAGGTAGAGATACGGGCGGTAGCCAGTTCTTTATCGTTTATGCTCCACAACCACATCTAGATGGCGTTCATACTGTATTTGGTAAAGTGACAAGTGGAATCGAACTTGTAGACGGTATCAAAGCAAATGATAAAATGAAAGAAGTTAAAGTTTGGGACGAAGCATAATTTTATTAAAAATCAAAAAAGCTAATCTCCTAAGAGATTAGCTTTTTTTTGTGACTGACACCCACCATACTGGCTATATGTGCTGAAAGTCACTTAGTTTCCTGTCAAGACTCTGTCTTCTAGCCATGTGGTGCCAATTAAGTTCCAACCTTTGATTACATATTTGGAACCTGTTTTACCTAGCTCAGTCATAGCAATGTTTTCCACATGAGGATCATATCCTGAATTTGTTCCCACGGGTTTCACATCATTTAAATGCCTAGTTGTTTTCTTGGCATAGTAATGCGTTTCTCCTGCATATCCATATGTCCGATTATCTTTAATTGTGTTACCTTGCATGGATGTCGTAGTGGAGTAAATGCCCCATTTATTTAATGTGCTTGTCTTTGTTGTATCCTTCGATTCGATGATATTATCCTTGATTATTATTCTTGTTGGTGAGGCTCCCCCTGAACTATCTAAAAGAATTCCCTGCCCTGATGTTGCTGCAGAGCTTAATGCTCCTATGCTATTCGTACCTATAATAACATTATCCGTTATGATATTTTTATCAGATCCGGATAATATGGCGATACCATTATTTGCAGCGTTTACAACTTTATTACCAGTACAGATGGTGCGACTTGTTCCGAATAATGTAATGGCACCAATATTTCCAGTTGTACCGCTCTCGTCAACGATGTTGCCAATAACGGTATTATCAGGGGATAACCAAACTTCGATCTGATGATAACGGTTATTTACACAGATATTACCCATAATAATGTTATTAAAAGTAGTCCAAGTCGTACCCTTAAGGTATCCATAACTTGTGATGCCCTCTTGTCCGTTTCCCTCACAATAGTTCCCTATGGCTTGAGAGTAGGTGACCCCTTTTCCAGAAGAAGAATTATTTCCGAAAATAATTCCCTGCCCACCACTGTTGAATACCCTATTGTTTATAGCGATAATGTTTTTACCATTAAGTGCGTGTATATGTGCAGCATCCGATGAAGATACAGCTAACCCATTAAATGGAAACGGGTTCGTGAAGAAGCAGTCTCTAATCATTATCTGTTTAGCATCATTATCCATAATGATACTACTGTTCGTGATATTACTAAATTGACAGTTCTTAACGTAGCTTTTGGTACCACCATAATAATAGATAGCGACAGTCCCTATATTGGTGAACTTACAGTTTTCAAATGATACTTGTTCCTTGTTGCTCTGTACAACAAAGTTATAGTTGTCAAACCATATACCTATAAATAAATTTCGGTCCATCGCATCCATAAACTTAGGTGATTTAGCTCCGAGAATCCGAGTGTTATCTCCAATAAATGTTAAATCGTTGAAAGAGTTTATTTTAGATTTAACAGAATATGTTTTGTTACTTTTTAATCTTATAACTCGTTTTCCAGTCGCATTTGCCGAATTTATCGCCCTTTGAAAAGATCCTGAATCATCTGTTTCTGAACCAGTAGCTGGAAAATCATCCACATTCACTTCATCATTAGCTAAGACCATCAGCTTATCCACCTGCCCGAAGCATTCCCGATTGGCAATGTACGAGGAGTGTCACGATTATCAATTTCCTGCGAGATATAGAAGTATGACATACAGACACTTCCTTTCATTTTTTTATATATTATTAAAATAAGATATAAAAAAAACCTTATATATTAACTATTTTTAGCCTATTTTTTATGAGTATTACTCATGAACCATGCAGGGAGATAACAAAATAGGTTATTGAATGGTCTTGCAATTATTTTTGTCCGGTGTTATTATCACCATATTATTATTTAGTTCATATTAATAATAACTTAATATCATGTTTATCTACTTCGGGGTTGGGTGAAATTCCCTACCGGCGGTGATGTCTAATCGTTTATAGCATACTTATGCACACGATGAGGCTTAGTCCGTGACCCGGACGCTTATGTATAGCGTACGGTGGACCTGGTGCAATTCCGGGACCGACAGTAAAGTCTGGATGGGAGAAGGAGAGCAACTTACGTAAATCACTTGAAGTGATAGCGTAAGCGTTCAAAGATAAATCACAAGAGTATGTGACTACTTTCACAATTGTTCCGCAAGCAAATTTTATTCCATTTGCTGTGGTCTATTTGGGTAATTGTCCATTGACTTTATATTTGTGTATTCTATTTGACTCTCAATAATCCAACCCCTTAACGGATGAGTATCTTTCATTCAGGTAAGGGGTTTTTCTTTTGTGTCCTGTATTTCTGACAGAGTTTCACAAGTCAAAGGTTTATGTGAAGGTGGAGGTGAAGAAATATTGGAAATTATGAACGATGAGTTTTATATGACGCTCGCACTAGATATGGCTGAACGAGCTCAGGGACAGACACATATTAATCCTGTTGTAGGTTGTGTTGTTGTAAAGGATGGGGTTTTAGTCGGCCTGGGAACGCATTTAGAACGTGGTACCGCACATGCAGAAGTTCATGCCTTAACTATGGCTGGTGAGAAGGCCGTTGGAAGTACGGTATATGTTACCTTGGAACCGTGCAGTCACTACGGAACAACACCACCTTGTAGTGAACGTCTGATAAAAGAAGGAGTCAGGCGTGTTGTGGTAGCATGCGAGGATCCTAATTCTCAAGTAGCTGGTAAGGGTATTGCTATGCTTCGAGAGAAAGGGATTGAGGTACAAGTCGGATTGTTGCAAGATCGAGCATTGAAACTTAATGAGAAATTCATCAAGTATATTACGACAGGGATTCCATACGTCACATTGAAGACGGCCAGCACGTTGGATGGCAGAATAGCCTCCAAAATAGGAGACAGTAAGTGGATTTCTAATGAAATAGCTCGTGAACAAGTCCATACATTACGACATCGGCATCAAGGGATCATGGTAGGCGTGGAGACGGTTGTGAAGGATGATCCCCATTTGACTACACGTCTTTCTGTGGATGGGTTGAGTCCAATTCGCATTATTGTAGATTCCACTCTCCGCATCCCATTAGATTGCAATGTCGTACGAGATGGAGTAGCAAAGTCTATCGTATTGACTACTGAGCAGATGGATGTTTCAAAGGCAGAGCAGCTACATGAAGCAGGTGTGACTGTAATATCATGCGGTGCTGGTCCAAAAGTGAATTTATTACTAGCTCTTGAAAAGTTGGGTGCGATGCAAATAGGTTCGATCCTTCTTGAGGGTGGTGGAACATTGAACGGAGCGATGCTAGAAGCTAAACTGATTGATCGAATTGTGATCTATTTAGCACCCAAAATTGTGGGGGGAATAAACGCCCCTAGTAGTTTTTCTTTTGAAGGAAGTGAATGGATGAAGGATGCCGTTAGATTAGAATCATTGGAAGTGGAACAATTGGGAGATAATGTATGTATTAGTGGTATTCCTGTGTGGTCCTAATTGACTTGAAGGACGGTGATCATGATGTTTACAGGGTTAGTTGAGGAAATGGGTATCCTTCGAGGAATAACTCGAAATAGTGAGGCGATGGTACTGCACATCACTGCTTCAACGATTATGAGTGACTTGAAGATAGGTGATAGTGTGTCCGTTAATGGCGTATGCCTTACAGCGACCTCATTAGATGCCAACTCCTTTGCAGCTGATGTTATGCCGGAGACTTTTCGTAAGTCGAATCTGCGAGATCTCCAGATAGGTAATAAAGTAAATCTAGAGCGTGCAATGATCGCTAATGGACGCTTTGGTGGACACATCGTGCAAGGACATGTGGATGGGATCGGTCGAATACAACATGTCACAAGGAATCAGAATGCAGTTGTGTACGAAATCACACCCGCGAATCAAGAAGTTTTCAAATATATTATTCCTAAGGGCTCAATAACACTGGATGGAATTAGCCTGACTGTGGTTCAAGTCAAAGAAGGTACGTTCGAAGTATCTGTCATACCACATACGCTAGAACAAACCGTTCTTAACCATAAACGTGCAGGCGATACCGTGAATATTGAATGCGATGTGCTTGGAAAATATGTAGAACATCTGCTTAATTATGGTTCGTCAAGGCAGCAAGGTGATGCGAAGCCAAAGGGAATCAATATGGAATATCTAGCACAGAACGGGTTTGCTTGATGCTCTAAAACTAAGCATATGTTTCCGAAGCAAGTTTTGACGAAGTAGTTCTAAGAAGTAATGCTCCAAAACTTTTAGGAGGAAACGATCATGGAGAAAGAAATCATTTTTGATCCTATTGAAGAAGCCATATATGATTTGATGCGTGGTAAGGTAATAATCGTCGTCGATGATGAGGATAGAGAGAATGAAGGAGATTTCATAGCGCTAGCTGATAAAGCGAGCCCAGAGGTTATTAACTTCATGATAACGCAAGGTCGGGGATTGGTTTGTTTACCTATCACCCAAGAGAGAGCAGATGAGCTGGATCTAAGACCTATGGTCGCTCATAATACGGATAATCACGGTACTGCTTTTACGGTATCGATTGATCATAAGGACACAACAACGGGTATTTCCGCATACGAACGCTCTTTGACCATTAAGGCAATCATGGACCCTAATGCAACGAGTAGTGATTTTCGCAGACCAGGTCATATGTTCCCGCTTATTGCCAAGAAGGGTGGAATCCTTCGTCGGGCAGGTCATACAGAGGCAGCTGTTGATTTGGCTCGGATGTGTGGTTCTTATCCCGCAGCAGTTATTTGTGAGATCATTAAAGAAGATGGAACGATGGCACGGCTGCCTGATCTGTTCGAAATATCTCGTATACACAACTTAAAGCTAATCAGTATTAAAGATTTAATTCATTATCGTAATGAAAAGGAAAGATTAGTTAATCGTGAAGTCTCGGTGCGTATGCCAACGGATTTCGGAGAGTTTCAAGTGATTGCCTATACGAATGAAGTAGATGACAAGGAACATCTTGCCTTGGTTAAAGGAGAGATTGACCCAAATAAACCATTACTTGTGCGCGTTCACTCTGAATGTCTGACAGGGGATGTATTTCACTCCCACCGATGTGATTGCGGCCCGCAATTTGCTGCGGCACTTCGACAGATCGATGAAGCTGGGAGTGGTGTTCTACTCTATATGCGTCAAGAGGGTCGCGGCATTGGTCTAATTAATAAACTGAAAGCTTATAAATTGCAAGAAGAGGGGCTGGACACGGTAGATGCCAATTTAAAATTGGGTTTTGCAGCAGATCTGCGAGATTATGGCATTGGTGCTCAGATTCTAAAAGATCTTGGCATTCGTCAGATTAAGCTTCTTACGAATAACCCACGCAAGATTAAGGGGCTAGAAGGATACGGATTAGAAGTCGTAGAGCGGGTACCTATTCAAATCCAAGAGAACGAAGATAATAGTCGTTATTTGCATACCAAACAGGCTAAGCTTGGTCATTTAATGAAGTTTGATGATATCGAACAGAATGAAGATTCGAACAAATAATAACATATGAGAGGTAGATGATTGATTATGACACAATATTTTGAAGGTAATTTAGTATCCGAGGGATTGAAGTATGGCATTGTTGTAGGTCGTTTTAATGAATTCATAACAAGTAAATTACTTAACGGTGCACTGGATGCTCTGAAACGTCATGGGGTTCAGGAAGATGAAGTTGCTGTAGCTTGGGTGCCAGGAGCTTTTGAAATTCCACTAATTGCTCAGAAAATGGCTGAGAGTGGTAAGTATGACGCTATTATTACGTTAGGCACAGTTATCCGTGGTTCGACTTCCCATTATGACTATGTGTGCAATGAAGTAGCTAAAGGCGTATCAGCGATTAATCTGAAGAGTGGCATTCCCGTTATATTTGGAGTCGTCACGACGGAGAACATTGAACAGGCCATTGAGCGTGCTGGAACGAAGGCAGGAAATAAAGGATATGATTCGGCAATTTCGGCAATTGAAATGGCAAGCTTGACGAAACTGTTTAAATAGTGCTTATTTAATGTAGTATCCTTTTTATTGGATACTACATTTTTATTATTTCTGGCGGGAGGATTTATCGTGTCTGTACAATATAAACTGGAAACATTTGAAGGTCCGCTGGATCTGCTACTACATTTAATAGATAAAGCGGAAATCAACATCCAGGATATCCCCGTCACTGAGATTACGGAACAGTATATGGTTTATTTGCAGAATATGCAGGAACTCGAACTGGAAGTTACGAGCGAATTTCTTGTGATGGCAGCTACGTTGTTATCCATTAAGAGCAAGCTGTTGCTTCCTAAACCACCGATCATTGAGATCGATGATTTCGATTTCTATGAAGAGGATGATTATGATCCTCGGATGGATTTGGTGCAAAAGCTCATAGAATACCGTAAATACAAAGGGATTGCTCAACATCTTCATGAACGCGAATGGGAAAGAAGCCTGATTTTCTCCAAAGAACCAGAAGATTTGGCTTCATGGATGCCTACCGCATCTGAGAATCCTGTTCAAGGACTTCATACCGTAGATTTAGTCGCGGCTTTTCAGAAAGCATTACGTAAAGTAGTCAAGCGAAATTCCTATGCTCGAATTCATAGAGATGAAATATCTGTCAAAGATCGAATAAGAGATGTTGTGGAAGCTCTGAAACGGGGAGGAAAAGGCGGGAAAGTACTGTTCTCGAAGCTACTACATGAGGATATGGTTCGCCAAGAGATCGTAGTGACATTTCTTGCTATTCTAGAGTTAATGAAAATGAAGCAAATTGTATGTTATCAAGAAAGACTGTTCGATGACATTGTCATGGAATGGAGAGGAGAAGAAGAATTACATGGAATACCCGATGTTGAAATCGATTATTGAAGGACTGCTATTTCTAGCAGGAGATGAAGGACTCAGTGTAAAACAGATTGCAGAAATTGTAGAGCAACGGAACGAGTTAGTCAGTGATGCACTAGAAGAGATGAAAGTAGATTTCGTAAGTCAACAACGTGGACTTCAAATCATCCTGATCGCAGGCAGCTACCAGTTAGCTACACATCAAGAACATGCTACTTATTTCGAACGATTAGCCTATTCACCATCTCGCGCAACATTATCACAGGCAGCGCTTGAGACGTTGTCTATTGTAGCTTATAGGCAACCCATCACTCGCGTAGAGATCGAAGAGATTCGAGGGGTCAAGTCAGAACGAGCGATTCATACATTAGTTAATAAAGATCTTATAGAAGAGAAAGGTCGTGCAGAAGCGATTGGCCGCCCTATCCTCTATGGTACAACGAAAGCATTCTTAGATTATTTTGGACTTGCAGCCCTTAAGGATTTACCGGAACCTTCTCTTTTCGAGAACAAGGATAACCTTGAAGAAGAGACTCAAATGCTCTTTGATCGTCTCGATGGACGTCAACTGACAATCGATGATGTCAAAGAATAATAAATGCTATTATCATTCATACCACAGCCGTCATTTCTTATAGAAATGGCGGTTTTTGTTATGTTTATCTTCTTTGCCGAATTTTTTCCAAGTTTAGTTGCCATACTAAGAACAGACGTTTAATTTCAAACAGGTAACGGGGGTTTACATGTGTGGATTTTAATAATAATTGTATTTGTTCTTGTGCTGCTCGTTATTACTGTCCTCTTATCTAAGATTAATATGGACATTAGGCTGAGTAAGTATGGGAAGAACGATGAAGTGGTATTCCATATAACGATGTTATATGGGTTGATCCGGTATGACTATGACTTACCGATGTTGAAATTTGAGAATATGGAGAAAGGGTTAACCGTCAAAGTCAAGAAACGAAAAAATGTCGGTATGGGTGCATCCAGAAAGGAAGATAGCGAAACACAAGTGAATCGACGGAAAATCGACTTCTGGATGAGAGAGATTCATGAAATTCTCGCTGCGACGGAATCATTTAAAATATGGATGAAACGTACGTTATCTCGACTGTCTATCGTAAAGCTGACGTGGTCTACGCAATTCAGTGTTGGAGATGCTGCCAGCACTGCAGTTGCTACAGGGCTCGTATGGAGTGTAAAGACATTCATTATCGGGTGGTTATCCTATCAAGTTCGCCTGAAAAATCACCCTCAATTGGTTGTTGTTCCTGTTTTTGAAGATAACCCTCAATTCTCCACGGAAATCTCTTGTACCGCTCACATCACGTTGGGGTACGCATTATATGCGGGATTAGTTCTCTTCGTTCGCGTGCTGAAGATTAAAGGAGGAGTGAAAAGATGGAAGGTTCTCTTATTTAAGCATTAATGCCAATAGGAAGTAATAAAACACAAGGAAGTACATATTCGGGGTAGGTTAGTTGCAATAGTTTTATGTTGATCTGTACATACTCCTCTTTGGAAATGCGCATAATACAAAAAGCGAAGGAAAGTCCTTATTATTATCGCACTAAGGAGGAAAAAAACATGTCTGATCATCCTATTCAAGGGCTAATGCAGACGGCAATGGAGAACATTAAGGGAATGGTGGATGTGAACACGATCGTAGGTGATCCTGTTCAGACACCTGATGGTAGTGTGATTCTGCCTATTAGCAAAGTAACTTTCGGATTTGCGGCTGGTGGTAGTGATTTTCGTGTAGAGAGCTCGACTAAGAATTCTGGTTCAAATGATCAACAAGATAAAAAAACACTCCCTTTTGGAGGAGGTACGGGTGGTGGAGTATCCATTCGTCCTATCGCTTTTCTTGTAGTTGGTAAAGATGGCGTATATATCTTACCACTTGATTGTCAGACACATATTTATGAAAAAATGATCGATACCGTACCGTATGTGATGGAAAAGATTCAAGAGATGTGTCAGAAAAATTTCAGCAAACCAAATAATTCAAATGGTTCTTCTACAACTGCACCTGCTGGGGGAATAATCAGCTAAGCCTGTTTTTTGAAGAAGATGAACCCCCTTCCACAAAAATGGAAGGGGGTTTTCGTTTCCATAAATGTTATGAGTGAAACGGTGGACATACCTGTTTATAGCTAAGCATATACTTGTACTAGAACCCCAAGAAGAATTTCGCTGGAGGACAAGAAAACATGAACAATAACAATAAATTCAAGATCGTTCTAATGATATGTCTATGTGTATCCATTTTTGTTGCTGGACCTACTTATGCGAGAGAAGTACAGAATGGTGTTTCAACGCATGCTCAAGCAGCCTCATTAATGGATGTTACTTCAGGTCGTGTGCTATTTGCTAAGCATGGTGATGATGAGCTTCGAATCGCTAGCTTAACTAAAATCATGACAGCTATTGTTGCTATTGAATATGGACAGATGAACAAGCCAGTTAAGGTTAGCAAAAATGCATATGCGAAAGAAGGCTCGTCTATATACTTAAAATTGGGTGAGCAGATGGGTCTGGAGAATATGTTGTATGGACTCATGTTACGTTCTGGAAATGATGCAGCTACAGCTATTGCGGAACATGTTGGAGGTTCTGAAGAGGGATTCGTCTATTTAATGAATGCCAAAGCTGAAGAATTAGGATTAAAGCATACTCATTTCATGAATCCGCATGGATTGGATGCTGAAGGACATTATTCTTCCGCAAACGATTTAGCAACGATGACTGCATATGCTATGCATAACCCAATGTTCAAGGAAATTGTTAAGACGCCTGTAAAAAAAGTCCCAAATCCTAATGAAGCATGGGATTACAAATGGGATAACAAGAATAAAATGTTGCGTTTTTATGATGGTGCAGATGGTGTGAAAACTGGATATACCAAAAAAGCTTTTCGTTGCCTTGTTAGTTCTGCGACAAGAAATGGACAGCAGCTTGTAAGTGTCACAATTAACGATGGTGATGACTGGAATGATCATGGGAAAATGCTTGACTATGGCTTCGCTTATTTTCCACTAGTACACTTAATAGAGCGAGGACAGAAGGTTGAAGGGCAGGAACTTGTGACAAGTCAGTCATTCTCATATCCGGTAGCGATAGGTGAAGAGTCTGCCATTACCAAACGCCTTGTGTTACTGAAACCAGTAGAAGCGGGTGTGGATATTTCTTTTGGACTTAAGGGTAGGATTGAGCTCATTCATGATGGGATAACGATAGGTAAAGTACCTGTCTATTCTCCAGGAAGTCTTCTTCCAGGTCAACCAAATCCAACCAAAGACATGAAACAACAAGAACATGATGACGGTAAGCCTAGCAGTGTCTGGTTGTCTGTATTTGGAAAGGTGTTAAAAGAAATGTTGGTTGTATAGAAGAACGGGTGAATGAATATCGAAAAAGTTGGGAGGTAATAAGGATGATCAATGTGATCTGGTTTGCATTAATTGTCATTGGCTTCGTATTTGCGGCTATAACTGGAAATATTGAGTCGGTTACGACAGCAGCATTTGATGGTGCAAAGACAGGTGTTACTGTTTGTTTCGGACTCATCAGTGTGCTTGTATTCTGGATGGGTATGATGCGAATCGCGGAAGACTCTGGACTTCTTAAAAAAATTGCAAAGCTATTAGGTCCCATCGTTCGTTACTTATTTCCTGATGTCCCACGAGATCATCCCGCGATCGGATATATTCTATCAAATATGAGTGCGAATCTGCTTGGGTTAGGTAATGCAGCAACACCAATGGGCATTAAAGCGATGCAGGAACTTCAAACCCTTAATCCCGATAAAGAAGTAGCAAGCCCTGCCATGTGCACATTGCTTGCTCTTAATACTGCGAGTGTTACCCTTATTCCAACAACACTTATCGCAATTCGAATTAATTACAATTCAGCTAGCCCGACTGAGATTGTCGGAACTACCTTGGTAGCTACAGCCATTGCGACAATGGCTGCTATCTTGGCAGATCGTTGGTGCAGGAGATGGAATCTACATAAAGATCATACACCACCTGCGACAAGCATCTCTTCTAAGCCTAGCCTGAAAGGATGATACTTTGTGTATGCACTCATTAATCTGATCTCTATTTGGGCGATACCGATTATTATCGTCTTTATCCCCTTGTTTGCTTTCACTAAAAAAGTACCCGTCTATGAATCTTTTATTGATGGAGCCAAAGACGGATTCTCGACTGCGATTCAAATCATTCCACATCTTGTGGGCATGATGGTAGCAATAAGTATATTTCGTGCATCGGGTGCGCTTGATTTCTTTGTCGGTTGGACAGGTTCCTTCCTTACTTCTTTAGGTGTTCCGAGCGAAATCCTTCCTTTAGGACTTCTTCGTCCATTAACCGGAACAGGGTCACTTGCTTTCGCAACGGATTTAATTCGAGAATACGGACCTGATTCTATGATCGGGCGAATGGCATCTACAATACAGGGAAGTACAGACACGACGTTATATGTCCTTACTGTATATATGGGAGCTGTGGGTATTCGTAATGGACGATATGCGCTAAAGGTTGGATTATTTTCTGATGCGGTCGGTTTTGTTGCGGCGATAGCAGTATGTCTGATTTTCTTTGGATAACTTGAATAATAAAAATACATAGCTCCTATGTGATTGCCTATACCAATAGGATGTATCCTTCATATTCTATACAAGCCAACCGGCTCTAGAATGAGGTGACTATATGCCATATGAAGGTTTTATGATTCATCACTCTGCCTGTTCCTCGATTTACAAGAAAGAGTACGATTTCTGGATAAGTTCTGACTCTTCAATCATCGTTGCCCCAGTTCTATCCGATCATGAATATATTCATATCTGTCTTGAAGGTCATTTCAATCAACAATATGAACTGATGTCGGCAAGAGCGAAACAACAACTTTTTACAGCCAGTAAACTGATTATGGAGCTCTCCAAACTTTATGAAATCTCCCCTCTATATCTTCATCCCCATTCCCAGGTTTGCCCAGGTTCACATTTTCCGTGGAATGAACTTGTGATTTATCCTGCTGATGGGTATCATTAGCATGAGGTGAATTATCGAAAATGGAAAGATTACAGAAAATATTGGCACAAGCTGGGATTGCTTCTCGACGTAAATGCGAGGATTTAATCGTAGCAGGTAAGGTGGAAGTTAACGGGGAGGTCGTAACTACACTAGGAACAAAAGCGGACCCCGACCAAGATATCATTACGGTAAGTGGTCGACCTATTCGTAATGAGAAGAAGGTTTATCTTGTTATGAACAAACCTAAAGGGGTTATTACGAGTGCATCTGACCCTGAAGGCCGTAAGATTGTTTCCGATTATTTAAGAGACATTAAAGAACGAGTGTATCCCGTGGGAAGACTTGATTATGACACGGAGGGTTTACTTCTTCTAACCAATGATGGAGAGTTCGCGAATCTTCTTACGCATCCCAAACACCATGTGCCAAAAACATATATGGCGACAGTGAAAGGGGTGCCTCACGGTACCGAACTGGACAAGTTGAAGCAAGGAATCATGCTCGACGATGGAATGACAGCTCCAGCTGATGTTGAATACAAGGATATCGATACTGCAAAGAATGAAGCAACGATCTCCATTACGATTCATGAAGGGCGTAACCGCCAAGTGCGAAGAATGTTTGAAGCGATTTCGCATCCCGTAATTAAATTGAAGAGAATCTCTTTTGGTGAACTTTTGCTACAGAACCTTAAGCGAGGATTATTCCGCCATTTAACGAAAAATGAAGTTGAAGATCTAATTAAATTGGCTAAATCCCCTAAATTACCAAGAAAATAAATTGTAAGTCACATAAATTTCAAAATCTTCTGCTATATTTATGACAAAAGTCGTTATAATTGTTCATAGGATGTTCACACTGCGTGAATTTATTATGACTATTGTCATAGAGGGAGGCTTTGAAATTGGGAAAATCCAGAAAAAAAGTCCAGATCGTTATTTTGCTTATGATTGTCTTTCTAGGAGGGTATGCCATTATCTCTAACGTTTATGGATCGGGTGGCAAACCTGAAGTTGGAGATAAGGTACCCTCCTTTAATCTTTTAGGATTGGACGGTAACGTTCATAACCTTGATGAATACAAAGGCAAGGCAATGGTTATCAATTTCTGGGGGACATGGTGTAAGCCTTGTGTCAAAGAGATGCCTGCACTTCAAGCACAATCGGAGAAGTGGAAGGACAAGGATGTGGTTGTTATAGGTATTAATGCAGGTGAAGATATTATGTCAGTTGATAATTTCGCGAAACAGGCGAATATTAGCTTTCAAATCCTGTTAGATCCGAACAAAGAGGCCATCCAAAGCTATGGGGTCTCACCATTACCGACAACATTTTTTGTTTCAGCAAATGGAAAAATAAACAAAATTCATTTAGGGGAACTTGATTTAAGTGCCTTAGATTATGAAATTGAACAGTTGGTGAGTAATCAATGATTCCAGAAATATTATCTTTTCAGAATACAAAGTGTGAATGTGGACATCAGAACCCAGTAGGAACGGTGCTATGTGAAGCTTGTGGTAAGCCTATAAGTAAGGAAGATCAAGAGTCTGACAAATTATTAGAGATGAGATATGACGGGATGGCCCGTCGCTCACAACGTAGTGCTCCTAACATTATTGATCGCGTTTGGAATTTTTTTAGCTCAGTAAAGATTGCTGTATATATGATTATATTCACGTTAGTTGGCTCAATGCTAGGAACGATATTTCCCCAAGAGAGTACGTTCTTGAACATTGATGCTGCGACATATTATCCTGAAACATATGGGACAGCGGGTAGCATTTATTATAAGTTAGGGTTGTCACACACGTATGAGTCATGGTGGTTTGTGCTACTTCTTGTGATGATTGGAGCATCGCTTGTGATTTGTAGTCTGGATCGTGTATTGCCCCTATATAAGGCACTCTCGAAACGAAAGATTCGCAAACATTTGCAGTTCCTGACACGTCAGAAAGTCGTATATCAGACAAGAGTAAATGACGATGAGGGAATTTGGATTAACAACATAGTACCAGCACTCAAAAAAAAGGGTTACCGAGTACATACAGATGGAAGTGCACTACTTGCCGAGAAATATCGATTCAGTCGTTGGGGGCCTTATATCCTTCATATTGGATTGATCATTTTCTTGCTGGCCGTACTTGCACGGGGACTTCCTGGTTTAAATATGGACCAGCATTTGGCTTTTCCTGAAGGGGAAATTAAGCCGATTCCCAATACATCTTACTTTTTGAAGAATGAGAAATTTACAGTAGAGTACTATACGGAAGATGACCTCCCGGAGGAGTTTAAGGGGAAAGGGAAGATACTTCCAAAGCTATTTCGAACCCAAGCTACACTTTATGAATGTACGGCAGATTGTAAGGATCCTTCTAAGGAACCTAAGTTAGTTGAAGTGGATAGTCATCCTATTGAGGTCAATGATCCTTTAAATTATAAGGGGCTTAAGGCATATCAGTTTGATTATGACACAAACCCGATTTTGAGATCGGTTACACCAGCTTTAATTGAGAAAAAGACAGGAAAGAATATTGGCGAGTTCAAGTTAGATATTCGAAACCCTGAACGTTCATATCAAGTGGGAGAGTACACGCTTAATCTAGTAGAAAAGTATATGGATTTTGGTATGAATGATCTAGGAGAGCCTGTTTCTATATCACCTAACCCAAATGCACCATCATTTCTGTTTTTGATCAAGGGGCCTAATTTACCGGTTCAGGGCGTACAGTACTTTTATTTCCCTAAACAAATTGATAAACAACGATTTCAACAAGACATCATTAATGAGAAGTTAGCGGGCACAAATAATTTGTTCGAATTAGATGTCCAAGGAATGAATAATGTTGACTTTTCTATGTCTACTTCTTATTTGAACATTCGGGTGGATAAAGTTATGCCATTTGTATGGTTGGGTTCAGCTATCGGTATGCTGGGTCTTGTCTTTGGATTCTACTGGCAACATCGTCGGATATGGATCCGTATTGATGAGGGAGCATTGACGCTAGCGGCTCATACGAATAAGAACTGGTTCGGTATCCGGAAAGAAATAACAGTCATATTACAAAAAGTGAATATAGAAGTGGACGAAAAGTCGCTAGATAACGGAGGAAACCAAGTATGACTTTATTAGATTTCAGTAGTATGTTTTTCACGATTGCGTTCTTGGTCTACGGTGTTGCATTCATTTTATATGGCGTAGCCGTCATGGGACGCGTTTGGAGAAATCGTGATCCCGATCAACACATGAAGAAATGGGGCAAGGTCTCATTCTTGGTATCCACGCTAGGACTAGTAGCACATTTGATTTATTTCTTCACCCGGTGGTCTGGTGCAGGACATATTCCGGTTAGTAATATGTTTGAGTTTATGAGTACGTTGTCCATGATGATTATGATTGCATTCACAGTTATATTTATCATCTACAGAAAGACGCTTTTGGGACTATTTGCTGTTCCGATAGCTATTATTATAATGGCTTATGCTGCTGTTTTCCCACAAGAGGCTCAACCACTAATTCCTTCACTACAATCGTGGTGGTTGCAAGTTCATGTAACAATGGCAGCATTAGGTGAATCATTCTTTGCGATTGGTTTTGCTGGTGGATTTATGTATCTACTACGTACAGTAGATTTCAATAGCAAGAACAAAAGTGATCGACGACAACAACGGGGTGTGGAGTTCACGCTTCTTTCTATCGTAGTTGTTATTGGCTTCATTGCATCAGTCTATGCATTCCGTGTAGGTGGATATGAATCTGTGTTCACACAAGAACAGGCTGTAAATGCTCAAGGGGACAAGACGATTGCACGGGTCGAATATAATCTACCACCAATCGTCGCGCCTTACCAAAGTGAGGTAGAGAGCTTCCAGTCCTTCTTAGGTATCGATAAACCTTTATTTGAGGCTCCATCTTGGATGGTTGGTATTAATGCAGGTAGGAAGTTAAATACGATTATTTGGTCGGTATTAGCAGGACTCATTCTTTATGCACTTATTCGTCTTATCCTTCGTAAACCGCTTGGTAGAGCCATACATCCTTTGTTAAAAGGACTTGATGCAGATGATCTTGACGAAATTACGTATCGAACGATCGCGATAGGTTTCCCCATATTCACTTTAGGAGCACTTATATTTGCAATGATGTGGGCTCAAATTGCATGGGGACGTTTCTGGGGCTGGGATCCGAAAGAGGTATGGGCACTTATCACTTGGTTATTCTATAGTGTATATTTACATTTGAGATTGTCTCGAGGGTGGCAAGGCAAGAAATCTGCTTGGCTTGCAGTTCTTGGATTTATGATTGTTATGTTTACACTCGTTGGTGTGAATTTAGTTATAGCGGGTCTACACTCTTATGCGGGCACAAATTAAGTTGAAGTTACAAATTATGTCTAATTCGACAATCCGTTTCACATTTGATGTTGAATGTTGAAACGGATTTTCGTTATAATTGGATTTTAGAAGAACTATTTTAAGTAATACATAGTCTATCTATCCGAGAATCGGGCTTTCACGGGTCCTACGTAGGATAATTAAGGGGTTGTTGAGGATGTCAGAGGAATTGAATCGGATTTTGATCGTGGATGATGAAGAAAGAATTAGACGTTTACTTAAAATGTACTTGGAAAAAGAAGGATATGTGATAGATGAAGCTGAAGATGGAGAAATTGCTCTTCAGAAAGCCACATCTAATGATTATGGCTTAGTCATATTGGATCTTATGCTTCCAGGTATGGATGGCGTAGAAGTCTGCACACGTCTAAGACAAGTGAAATCGACTCCAATCCTAATGCTTACGGCAAAAGGAGAAGAAATTAATCGAGTACAAGGTTTTGAAGTGGGAGCAGATGATTATGTGGTGAAACCATTTAGTCCACGAGAAGTCATTTATCGCGTTAAAGCGATTTTAAGGCGTTCTTCCACGACTTCGTATTTATCCAAGGAAGGGAACTCAAGTAACGATATTGTATTTCCTCATTTGGTTATCGAACATGATGCACATCGTGTTACGGCGAGTGGTGAAGAAGTCAGTCTTACACCTAAAGAATATGAGTTGTTGCATTATTTGGCCATTTCTCCTGACAAAGTGTTCTCAAGAGAAGAACTTTTAAAAGATGTATGGAATTATGAGTTTTTCGGAGATTTACGTACCGTAGATACTCATGTTAAACGTTTAAGAGAGAAATTAAATAAAGTATCTCCAGAGTCAGCGACGATGATTACGACAGTATGGGGTGTAGGTTATAAGTTAGAGGTCTCGAAATAACGTGAATTTCTGGAAAACACTTGTCGGTAAAATATGGCTAACGATCATTTGTCTAGTCGCTGTTGTTCTAATTACACTGGGGTTGTTCTTGTTACCCTATATCGATACGAATTTTGCGAACTCTGGTGATATCAAACGCTTATTTACGTACACATCCATTATCGGGTTCTCGATGACAACTTTTTTCGGATTATTTCTCCTCTCAAGAATTACGCAACCCATGCAGAAATTAATTCATGCTGCGGATGCTATTCGTAAAGGTGAGTATGGCACGCGTTTATCTGTCGTTACAAGTGATGAGATTGGCGCATTAGCGACAACATTTAATCATATGGCTGCAGAGCTTGAAGATAACATTCGTAATCTGAATCAAGAGAAAGAGCATCTAGCAAGTGTTCTTCGAAGTATGAGTGATGCTGTCATTACTTTTGATAATTCTGGTAAAGTTATCTTAACGAATCCACCAGGCCATCGTGTTCTTGAAATGTGGCGAACGATCGATTGGGATTATGAGTCTACAGATGATCAAGGAGCACAGTCGTTAGAAGTACCAGAACCTTTACATGAGTTATTTAATATGACAATCAACGGCAATGGAGATTCTAGTACCTCAGTACATGTGAAGCAGGATGTATGGTCCGTCATTATGACACCACTGTATTCGGATAATGATATCCGTGGAGCTGTGGCTGTGATGCGTGATGTGACTGAGGAAGTTCGTTTAGAGAAGATGCGTACTGATTTTGTAGCGAATGTGTCGCATGAAATTAGAACGCCACTTTCAATGATGCAAGGTTATAGCGAAGCGTTGTTAGATGGTATGGCTACTTCTCCTGAGGAAAGCCGAGAATTGATTCAAGTAATCCATGATGAGTCCCTTCGTATGGGCAGACTTGTGAAAGACTTGCTCGTTCTAGCTCGTATGGAAGCGGGTCATCCTGATATGGATATGGGCTTTGTAGATATTCATGAGTTGCTTGAGAGAGTCTATCGAAAATTCTCAGTTCGTTCTAAGGATTGCGGTCTACATCTTCATTATGAGGCGCGTTCTGATCGCTTGGTCATTCAAACCGGAGATGAGGATAAGTTAGAGCAAGTGATGACTAATTTACTTGATAACGCCTTCCGGTACACACAAACAGGAAAAAATGTCTATATTATAGCGGAGCATATTCAGGGTGAGCAACAAGCTTCCTTCGTACTAATACAGGTTAAGGATGAAGGTGTTGGCATACCGAAGGAAGACGTTCCATTTATTTTTGAACGATTCTACAAGGCTGATAAGGCTCGCGTTCGTGGGGAATCAGCAGGTACTGGACTTGGACTAGCTATCGTCACGAGTATTGTTGAAGCACATCATGGAAGTGTAAAAGTTGCAAGTGAGTTGGGTCAAGGTACCATTTTTACGATAAAACTTCCTGTCGAATACCGTAAATAATGAAATAAGGTTAAAAAACACCTCTTTTGGAGGTGTTTTTTGTAGAAGAAGAAAGATAAATCTTGTTCATCGTGGAACAAATAGAGTTAGAAATCATTCATTCGGATACTCCTGAGGATGTTCCACAAGAAATTAAGGAGGCTTGAAATTTGATGAGCAACCAATATATATTAGCACTTGATCAAGGGACTACGAGTTCAAGGGCTATTGTATTTGATAATCAGGCTAGACCGGTAGCACAGGCTCAGAGAACGATTAGACAAAGTTATCCACAACCTGGTTGGGTGGAACATGATGGTGTAGAAATATGGGAATCACAACTGGCTGCAGTCAACGAAGCGTTACGTAGTGGTCAAATTAAACCTGAGCAAATAGGTTCAATAGGTATTACCAATCAAAGAGAGACCGTTCTCATCTGGGATCGTACAAGCGGTGAGCCTATCCATCCGGCAATCGTATGGCAGGACCGGCGTACGGCTTCACATTGCGAGGCTTTGAAAGAACGAGGACTTGCGAAGTTAATCACGGACAAGACAGGATTATTGATAGATGCTTACTTCTCAGCAACCAAAATATCATGGATTCTAGACCATGTGGAGGGTGCAAGGGAGAAGGCAAGTAGGGGCGAGTTGCTCGCAGGTACGATGGATACATGGTTGATATGGAAGCTTACAAAGGGGCAAGTGCACGCAACGGATGTAACTAATGCATCTAGAACGATGTTATTCAATTTAGATACCCGAGATTGGGATGAAGAGTTATTAAGTGAATTACAAATTCCTCGATGTATTCTTCCTGCGATATGTATGTCGGGTCATTTCTATGGGATGACTGACCCTCAATGGTTAAATGGTGTTTCCGTTCCTATACATGCGGTACTTGGTGATCAACAAGCTGCCCTTTTTGGTCACACTTGTCTTGAGGCTGGAAGTGCTAAGAATACCTATGGTACAGGTTGTTTCATTCTGATGAATACTGGTAGTGAACGGGTTACCTCCTCACATGGGCTACTCACCACGGTAGCATGGGGTATGGGAGATGAAATGTATTATGCCTTGGAAGGTAGTGTTTTTGTTGCTGGGGCTGCCATACAATGGCTTGAGGAAGGTCTAGGGTGGATTGATGAACCTGCTCAATCAGAGTGGATGGCTACTCAAGTGCCTACAAGTGATGGTGTTGTCGTTGTTCCAGCTTTTACTGGGTTAGGGGCACCATATTGGGATATGTATGCTCGTGGAGCTATATTTGGGCTTACGCGAGGCACGAATTCTAATCATATTGTTCGGGCAACACTAGAGTCATTAGCTTATCAATCAAGGGATGTTATAAATGCGATGGAGAAAGATGCTGGGATGCCTTTGCAAGAGCTTCGTGTGGACGGTGGGGCTGTCTCAAAT
Organism: Paenibacillus antarcticus; assembly: GCF_001637225.1. Taxonomy (GTDB): domain Bacteria; phylum Bacillota; class Bacilli; order Paenibacillales; family Paenibacillaceae; genus Paenibacillus_AQ; species Paenibacillus_AQ antarcticus. The sequence continues at coordinate 291,079 of NZ_LVJI01000014.1, read as the reverse complement.
GATCTGCTAATGCAATTCCAAGCAGATATTCTTGGGACAGTGGTGACACGCACAGAGAATGGAGAGACAACAGCTCTTGGAGCTGCATTGTTGGCAGGTTTAGTAAGTGAGGTATGGAGTAAAGAACAGCTAAAGCAATTTAATTCTGCACAAAGAATGTTTCAGCCCTTGATGGATGAAGCGAAAAAAGAGGAATTATATCACGTGTGGCAGGACGCGGTGAGGCGAACAATGGGTTGGGAACAACATCATTTCGAATCATAAGGTGGAGAACGTATGATATGTATTAAAAACCGTCGATCAAAGGATCGACGGTTTTTTTGTGATTTCGCAAAAGTTACTACTAGTTAAGTATGATTTCTTGAGCTGTATTAATTTCTTGAAGAGCAACAAGTTGAATTAATACATCTTTAGGTACAGCTTTATCAACCGTTAATATCATAAGAGCAGAACCACCAACGAGTGTACGACCAACCTGCATAGAAGCAATATTGACATCATTCTTACCAAGTAGAGTACCTACGAGTCCAATGATACCAGGTTTGTCGTTGTGTGAGATCAAGATTTGGTGTCCCTCAGGAGCAATATCAACTGGGAATTTATCGAGTAATACGATACGTTCTCCATAACCCTGAAGTAGTGTACCTGCTACTAGACGATCTTGATCACTTTGTGTTTTGAGGGTAACAGATATAAGGTTAGTGAAACCTTTTGTTTTTGGTGCTTTAGATACGACAATGTTTATATCGCGTGATTTAGCAAGGTGTGAACAGTTAACAATATTCACTTCGTTACCTAAATGATAGGAAAGAACACCTTTCAGGATATAACGTGTAAGAGGTAGTGTGTCTACATCAGACAGATCGCCTGCATAGTCGATATGAATTTCACTTACAGCTTTTGTAGTGATTTGTGCTGCGAAGCTTCCTAGTTTCTCACCAAGAGAGAAATAAGGTTGAAGTTTCTTCATTACCGTTGGTGCAACAGGTGGAATGTTTACAGCATTCTTGAATGGCTCGTTACGTAGAATGTGCAATACTTCCTCAGATACATCAATGGCAACATTTTCTTGAGCTTCGATCGTAGATGCTCCCAAGTGAGGTGTAACAATAATTAGAGGATGACTTAAGAAAGGGTGATCACTTTCTGGTGGTTCATGCTCAAATACGTCAAAGGCTGCACCTGCAACAATACCTTGATCAATGGCTTCTACTAATGCCAATTCATCAATAACTCCACCACGAGCACAGTTGATGATACGCATGCCCTTTTTCATTACTTCGAATTGAGGGCGTGAAATCATATGACGAGTTTCAGGAGTTAAAGGTGTATGGACAGTCATGAAATCTGCGTTCTGAATAATATCATTCACTGAAGCCAATGTGACTTCCATTTTCTCAGCACGTTCTTGAGTCAAGAATGGATCATAAGCAAGAATATTCATTCCAAAAGCTTTCGCACGCTTAGCAACTTCACTACCGATACGACCCATACCGAGTACGCCCAATGTTTTGTTGTTAAGTTCTACGCCAAGGAAGGTCTTGCGATCCCACGTACCACCAATTGTCTTAGCATAGGCCTGTGGAATATGACGAGCCAATGCCATCAACATGGCGAAGGTGTGCTCACAAGTTGTGATTGTGTTTCCATCAGGAGCATTTATGACTACGACTCCGCGTTTTGTCGCAGCCTCCAAATCAATATTATCAACACCAACACCTGCACGTCCTACAGCTTTCAAATTCGTTCCTGCAGTTAAAATACGTTCAGTTACACGAGTCTGGCTACGAACGAGTAATGCATCGTACTCACCGATGATTGCTACTAATTCATCTTCACTAAGCCCCGTTTGTTTCACAACCACTACATCTTCTGCGTCCATTAATTTTTGAATTCCTAAATCACTAATTGGATCCGATACCAACACTTTAAACATGGTTTCTTTCCTCCTTAATAATCTATAACTTTTATATTTAGGCACGAATCTATAGTTAGATACATGTCCGAAAAACCGATTTTCTCTCAATTAACGCGTTGTCGTAACAAAGGCGATGAATGTAACAAAGTGGCCACTTTTTAGGTATGATAGTGAAAGAGTAACAAAAAAACTCTCAATCCTCATACTACTTGCGTAGTAAGGGACGAAAGTTTCGTGGTACCACCCTAATTCACTGCATCATATCAGCAGCCTCAAATGATCATCGTAATGACCATATCTTATAACGGAGATTACCCGATTGCACCTACTTAACTTCAATGCAATTTCTCAGGAACGCTAAGACAAATTCTCGCCATCGGTTTGCACCAACCACCGACTCTCTGAAGGCTATTGATCTGTCCTTTTTCCATCATCGACTTATTCGCACTTAATTTTTCCATAATGTATCATGGTCGCGTAAGAGATGTCAATAGCATTATGAAGTAATTTAGGTTAGGAAAGTGAGGATAACTTGAATTCCCTCTTATAATTCGCTATGATTCTTTATACTGTATAGCACCTGAGAACCCTCAATGTACTTCATAAAAGAAGGGTAACTGAGGAAGAAGTTCGTTGGTGTAATATGTATTCTTCCACTTTTTGAAGTCATTTTCTTTTACAGCATCGGTATTGTTTAATAGATTAATAACGGCTTCTACCGAATGCAGATTCATAGACTGGGTCTTGCCTGAGTTGATCATATTGTCAATTCTTGCTGTCATATCTTGAGGATCATAAGCACCATAGATTGATTTTTTTGTCAAAATAGTCGATACGGCAGCGTTTTTAACAATTAAAGAATATTTTTTCCATGAAGTGAAGGAAAGATCTTTTGAGAAATCATATTTTAAGGTTAGAGATGGGTCCACTTTAGCATTCCATTTTAGCATTGAATTGTAATACTTCTTTTGAGCTGAAAGGCCATAATTTATCCCTTTCGTGTATAAATCATTTTGTTGGAATTCTCTCATTAATTTCTCGCCGCTATTAGAATTCGAGGACGAAGCAATGTTCTCCGTGGATTCACGAAACAGACGAATGCTCTTCAGGAGTTCTGTCTGGGATTCCTGTAGCATTGGAGATGAGGAATACATGGTGGTCTTCGTGATTGCTTTATATTTCTCATCCGCAAGATTTCGAAGTTGTCTGAGTATCTTTTTGACTTGAGCGGAATCTTCGGTTTGACTTATTATTTCTGTTTTAGCAACCCATTCTGATTTGAATTCTCGATAAGGTAAAAATACAGTATGATAGAATGTAACCAAGTCTTGTTGTTGGTATGAATCGTTGAATTCAGGTTCAGCGGGTGCAATCTTTAAGTAGCTATACTTGGACTCTACTTTGTCGGCACCAACCTTAACACCCATAAAGAAAGCTGCAGCGCTTAAGATGAGAACGGATATTAGCGTTAGGCTGAAATACAATTCAATTCGAGAAGTGCCTTTTTTCATAATAATATCTCCTTCAAATGTCAAATAAAACTAATTAAGAACAGGCAGGACACAATGAAAAAAATAAAATTTAAAGTCCCGAAAATAAGGATTAAACAAGTGTCAGCAAATCAATTAACGACTCGGCTCCTTCTTATCAATCTATATTTTACTCAAGGCCTTACTTTACTTATCGGCATATGTTGGATCTTTTTACAGAAGAGAAATCCAATTGAACTATTTTCATTTCAGCAAAATGTCAATTTTGTGGCATGGGGTCTTGGGTTAGCTGGTGTCATGCTTATGATAGACTTCCTTGTATCCAGAATTATGCCAGAAGATGCGATGGATGACGGTGGAATAAACAAAATGTTATTCAGTGATCGCCCTGTATGGCACATCGTATTGATAGCAGCTATGGTAGCCATTTGTGAAGAATTATTATTTCGTGGGGCAATCCAGTATGCTATAGGTCCGTATTGGACCAGTATTATATTTGCACTAATTCATATTCGCTATTTGAAACATTGGATTCCTACAGGCTGGGTTTTTCTGAGTAGTTATGGACTAGGGTTCATCTACATCCAGACCGGATCATTGTGGGCCCCAATTATTTGTCATTTCGTTATAGATTTGATTTCTGGATTAGTGATTCGATTTCGGAGGGAAACATGAGCAGTGGATTAAGTAGAGTAGAATCGAGCAAGAAGCGTAGGCTTAAGGAGAAGAAGCCTTTAATACGTACTGGATTAAGAAGAGATAGAACAACCGCAGAACATAAAGAGCTTTCTAGCAAGAACGAACCCTTAAGAAGATCAAGTAAATCGGACAATGAAGGTGATAATGCGAGCGAGCATGTGCCTTCCCGAACGGATACCTATTCAAGCCATACTGTTAAATTAAGCAAAATATTTCTAAATACATTAATCTTTCTCTTCTTAATTCTAACAGTTGGATTAGTATGGTGGGGGCTAATCGGTGCACCACCGTTAAAGGAGATTTGGTGATGAGTGCATTGATCTGGGCTTCTGCTGGTGTAGCTTTAGTGGGATTATCTCTAATTTACAGGATGATCAATGAGGCATTTCGTAATAAAGTGATTCCGATTGAAATTGAAATGGATAGACTTCCAACTTCTTTTGATGGAAGTCGTATTCTCTTAATCACTGATATTCATCGGAGGAAGTTACCAAATACGTTATTAATGTCACTAAAAGGGCAAGTGGATTGGGTGTTTCTTGCCGGAGATATCATGGAGAAGAATGTTCCGATGAGTCGTGTAAAGAATAATATGCAGCTTCTTAGATGTGTGGCTCCTGTGTATGCAGTACATGGGAACCATGATTATAAAGCTAAGACGTCTTCATTGGATAAGATGCTTGAACAATGTGATATAGAATTGTTAATGAACAGTAATGTTCGATTGGACAAAAATGGAGATCATGTGTGGTTGACAGGAATGGATTATCCTCCGTTTCGCAAACGCTCGTATCCAGCGTTACCCAAGTTACCTATCACTGAAATGGAGACATGCCGCATCGTACTTGTTCATGATCCGGCATGGATTAATCGATTTTCCGTTAAACCAGCTGACCTTACCTTTGCTGGACATACGCATGGAGGTCAGATCAATCTTCCGTTCTTTGGACTTATTTCATTAGACAAGGAATATCATCATATCGCATGTGGGTTGTTCCAATGGAAACAACCAAATGCTGTCGTGAAAACGGCTACATTGTTAGTGAGCCGAGGATTTGGATATCGTCATCTTCCGCTGAGATTACGTTGCCCTGCAGAAATGCATCTTATTACATTAAGATCAAGTAAGGTGGATGGATGATAATACAACCATACTTTAAAAAAAGGAATTACCCTACAGGGGTTCATAAACTGAGCCTTGGTAAGGTAATTCCTTTTTTTATAATACAATCAGAGGGCAACAGCAAGCGGAAGGACAATCCGTCATCGTAGCGGCATCGCACACGATTTTTGAAGAATACGGGTTAGGGATTTAGGGAATGGAGCCATTCCTACCTCATCTCCAACTCAATGCTTCGAGGATCTACGAATGAATATCCTCTTCCTTCAAGTTCCACTAACAATGCCTCTAATGCTTCAACTGTCCAAGGCAATTCATGCATAAGAATATTGCTTCCCGAATGGAGTTGATCGGTAATGTTCTTAATGAGGGCAGTCGTTTTATTAGCATCGGATGCTTTCATTTCCCAATCCAATGATCCATTTGACCAAGTCATATATAACAGTCCATTATCCTTGGCAACCTTTTTTCCTACATCTCCACCTCCACCATGAGGCGGACGAAAGAATACAGGTGTTGTCCCAGTAATATCTTTAACAGCTTTTTGAACATCTTCAATTTGTTTTTTTACTTCTGTTTCTGACTCGTTTTTCAATACAATATGATCCCAGCTATGATTACCAATGATTTGTTCGCGATCATGTATGAGCTTAAGGAGATCCGGGTTTTCTTTAACTCTGTAACCATTCACGAAGAAAATCGCTTTTGCATGATGCTTGTCCAATGTATCAATCATGCTATTGATCATAGAAGCTTCTTTTGGTCCATCATCGAATGTGAGTAGAACGACCTTTTTAGGAGTTTCTTCATCATTTGGAATGATGTCGTAATTTTTGTTCATATGATATTTCATTTCGATTGGAGCTGCTTCATCCGTCTCAGCCTTTGGTGTTGTTGGATCTGTCTCTGCTGGAATGGGTTCTGTTGATGGTATGTTGTTTGGTTTGCTGACTTCGGTATTAGGTGCCTTACCTTCTTCTTTAGACTGTTGAATTTGATTAGGTGTCACATTTGAATTAGAGCTCCCTGATGTCGAATTTCCGCATGAACTAAGCAAAAAAGAACAAATCAGGAATAGTACTGTTGCTTGTTTGGACATTATTCCATCTCACTTTCCTGTAATTAACCGTATGAGTACTTAAATTAATGCAAATACTAGCGATGATTCTATCACATAAGGAGGCTACACATGTGAATATTTCGTCACTTTTAACCGGGATTGTTATTGGTGCAGCAGCTACCAATATGATGTCCAAAAACAACCAAAATGGTTCTGTGAATCAAATCGCAGACCTAGCCAAAGGCAAAATGATGGATTTTGCAACATCAGGAATGAACTTTGTTGGGGATAGCTTTGGTGAAAGTCCCACGAGTGGCTCCACTCACAATTCGACACATGAATCACCTGCTACATCCGGAACTCAGACACAGACCTATTCGAAGGAATCCAGTATGAAGATGGTGAAGGATTTTATTAAACAAAATCCAGATGTCAAATATGAAGTGGATATGATTCTAAAAGAAACAAATACGGTCATACCTGGTTTGTAAACTTAAATGCCTACCTTAGAATCATTTATCAGGCGAGTTTGTCTGATTGAATGATTCTTTTTTTGACTTTATTAATTCGTGCATTTATGAATAGAAAATGATACGATACTTACATAAGAACCATTTTTAGCACATTTAAAATGAGACATCATAACTTGTAATATCTCATTGCTTGCAAAGGAGGATCCTGTCATGAAAATAGAACGTTTAAGTCCAGATAAGATACGGATTTTCCTTACGTTTGATGATTTAAGCGAGCGTGGCATCCAAAAGGAAGACATGTGGCAAGAAATACCGAAGGTGCATGACCTGTTCACTGACATGATGGATCAAGCCTATAATGAAGTTGGTTTCGATGCAACAGGACCTTTGGCTGTCGAAGTGTTTGCCTTACCTGCTCAAGGTATGGTCGTCATCGTAACTAGAGGAAAGTACGATCAACATCAATACGCCAGTATGGGCGAAGATGAAATTCCAGAGGAAGTTTATGAAATGGAAGTCACGCTTGAACAAAGTGATTCTATTGTATATGCCTTTAATGATTTTGAGGTGCTAATAGAAGCGGCTCACGTACTTCGAGGAAATATTACAGAGGCTGGAAAGCTGTATAACTATAAAGATAAATGGGTTTTGTATTTGGATCCAGAAGATTTAGACGAATTGAAGCATCCCTCATTGATTGCTGTTTTAGCAGAATTCGGAGAATCGATTTCAACAACTGAAGCGGTGCTTGAAGAATATGGGAAAGTCATTATCCCATTCGATGCGGTTCAAGTTATTTGTCATCATTTCACTCGACAGAAATAACAGCAGATCATTTGTGTTTGGAGACGGAGGAGTAAACGGTGCTACTATTTTCAGTAATTGCGTCTGCAGTGGCGCCGGGAATTGCTTTATTGACGTTTTTTTATCTAAAGGACAAATATGATGCAGAACCCATTCATATGGTGATACGCATATTCCTACTTGGACTGCTAATTGTCATCCCAGTGATGATTATTCAGAGAGGGCTAACGTTGTGGCTTGGTCATGGGCCCTTTGTACAGTCATTTTTCATCTCTGCGGGTGTTGAGGAATTATTGAAGTGGATTGTCTTGTATTACATTATTTATAACCACGTGGAATTTGATGAACCATATGATGGAATCGTATATGCTGTTACGGTTTCGCTGGGTTTTGCAACCGTAGAGAATGTCATGTACGCCTGGTACAGCCACGCTTCAATTGGGACCATGTTTATACGCGCGTTACTTCCTGTTTCGGGTCATGCCTTATTTGGGGTCATTATGGGCTATTATTTTGGCCGTGCTCGCTTTTCAAATGGGGTGCGCACCAAGCGGTTTCTTGTGTATTCACTTTTGATTCCATTACTATTTCACGGGACGTATGATCTAATCTTGTCAACCGTAACTGATTATTGGTTATGGCTTATGATCCCTCTAATGGTAATATTGTGGTACGGAGGAATGGGGAAAGTAACTCGTGCTAATAGTCGTTCTCCTTTTCGTTTCCTGAAGAGGGAAGAAGAGGTTAATACTTAAATTTGTTGGACACACTTGATCTAATGAAATGACGTTTACGAGCTACATGTCATTCAAAGATGGGGGTGTCTTTTTTTTGCGTGTGAAAGTTAAAATTATATGTCAAGAATGCGGCGAATTTTTTATATTGAGTGGTAAAAAGGAACAGGGGAAGATTGAAACGGGCTTTAAACAGTGTCTTTGTGATAACCAACAGCACTTTGAAATTGAAGAGCATTTTTTTTGATACAACAGACCGAGAACCTTGTTTGAACTTAGATTGACAAAACATTCTAAAAGAAAGAGTGACCAACATGCATAAGACGTCTTCCTTCTTGTCACACTAACGGCAAGGATTACAAGAAAGGAGACTTGGAGACATATGTATAAAAGGTTAAGTGGTGTATTATTTCCAGTCATGACGTTATTGTTGATTGGGGCTATGGTGTGGGGGTATCAAGAGAATCAGGAGAAGAATGCAATCCTCATCAAAGCGGAGAATCAATATCAACGAGCGTTTCATGATTTGTCTTTTCATATGGATAAACTACATGGCGAAATCGGAAATACGCTAGCAGTAAACTCTACTTCCGCATCCATGCATCGCAAAGGTCTAGTCAACGTGTGGCGCATGACCAGTGAAGCACAGAATGAAATCAACCAACTACCCCTCACGATGCTTCCTTTTAACAAAACAGAAGAATTTTTATCAAAAATATCTAAGCTAGCTTACCAGACTTCGATACGCGATCTAGATAAAGAACCACTGAGCGATAAGGAATTTAAGACGTTACAGGTTTTGTATAAAGATTCAGGTCAAATTGCTAAGGATTTACAAGGTGTGCAGAACAAAGTTATTGATAGCCGCCTACGTTGGATGGATGTAGAAACTGCGTTAGCAAGTCAATCAACGGGTGAGAATAGTATTATTGATGGATTTAGGACAGTTGATAAAACCGTGGGAGAATATCCAGATATGGATTGGGGTCCTTCTGTAGCATCGATGAAGGACAAACGTGCAGTAAAGAAATTAGATGGTGTACCAGTAACCAAAGAAGATATTCATCGTAAAGCTATTAAATTTGCTGATCTAGGGTCAAACCCAGAAGTCCAACTTACCGAGAATGGGAAAGGGACAGAGTGGGCATCCTTTACAGCTAAAGTGAAGAAAAATAAGGATTCTGCAGCTATCGCTATGGATTTCACACAAAAAGGAGGGATATTAATCTCCTACACGGACGAACGGACCATCGGGGACAAAAAAGTGGATATGGAACTTTCCCGAGGGAAAGTCGATAAATTTCTTGAACAAAAAGGATATAGTAATATGACTCCGGTCATGGCTGATGAGTATGGGAACATGGGGAACTTCACTTATGTTCGTAAACAAGATGATGTTCTTATTTACCCAGAAAAGATGACCATCCGTGTAGGACTTGATAATGGAGAGGTTACTGGGTTTCAAGCAAGTGATTTCGTATATGAACACCATGCTCAAAGACCGATCCCTAAAGCAAAACTTAGTCTAGATGAAGCTAGGAAAAAGTTAAACATAGACTTCAAAGAGGACTATAGTCGTAAGTCGCTTATCGAAGATGAGCTTTCGAACGAAGTATTGTGCTATGAGTTTGGTGGTAAGGTGAATGGAGCCAACTATCGAATTTACATTAGTGCTGAAGATGGATCGGAAAAAGCAGTGGAAGAGATCAAGACGCCTATCAAGTCAAAATAAGGGCTGTTCATACAACGCATTAAAGTGGCATTCGAGATGATCAAACACTCGGGTGTCATTTTTTTGTTTCACAAAGCGATAGGCATGATATAATTACTAGCAGATGATACTATTACGAACGATGGCGGTGAGCAGCTTGTATCCAAAAGTAAATGAACTCCTATTTATTAATATTGATTCTGCTAACGAGATGGAAGCGAGTATCGAATATAAGTCCAGAATCTCAGATATTGAAGAACAGTCTATTTTGATGGAGATTCCAATGCAAGAATCCGTACGTCGATTGAAGAGATTGAATGTAGGCGATGAGTTATCTGTATATTATTTAAATGAGAACGGCGTTAAGCATTATTTCAATACATATGTTTTAGGGTTTAAGGAAGATGTTATTCGTATGGTTAGAATTCGTAAGCCGGAACCAGAGACGATCTCGAGAATTCAGAGGCGAACTTTCTTACGGGTGAATGCAGAAGTAGAGATTGCTGTGAAATTGAAAGATACGACACGATTTATTTCCACGACAGTAGATATTAGTGGGGGTGGACTGTCATTTTACTCTGTATCTAAATATAATCTTACAGAAGGCGACACGTTATCATGTTGGGTTCTAGTCCATTATAAAAATGGTTCAGTGGAACATGTTCCACTGAACGCTGAAATTGTACGTATTAAGGATCAGGAACATCATCGGAGTATCGTTATGCTTAAATTCATGAGTATATCTGATGTGGAGCGTCAGAAATTGATTCGATATTGCTTTGAGCGACAATTTGATTTTCGAGACCGATAATTTCATAATGATGAATGTATGTAATTTCCTCTGATTAGGTACACTAACGGAAAAAATTCCGGGAGATTATGAGAATGAAAGAGAATCAAGAACAGTTAGATCATTACATTGCACTTTTTGAAGAGTTGTTTCGAGCGAGTACAAAAGTGGTCAAGCTTGTATTTTGGACATTACTATGTACGTTGATTTGTTTTCAGATCTGCATGCAGATTCCACAATTACGAGTGTACTTGTCATTTGTTTATAGAATGGACGGCATACCTATGGTTGAACGTAATGTAAAGGATTGGTAAGGGAAAAATGACGGTTCCTTTTGCATGAATATCTTATATGTGGTATAATTCTTACGTCGCAGGCAATGCCTGCTTTTTTCTTGAGTTGATGTTATGGGAGGAATACCCCATTGGTTAGGCAACAGACAGAATTGATTGACAGAATTAACATTGCAATTGATGGTCCTGCTGGGGCAGGAAAGAGTACAGTTGCACGCTTAGTAGCAAATGAATTGTCGTACATCTATGTCGACACGGGTGCTATGTATCGAGCCGTCACATGGTTTATGACGAAACTTGGCATAGATCCTGAGTGTCAAGATGAGGTGCTTCGACACACACTTAACATGGTGCTTGAATTAAGACCAGGCTCTGAAGGACAGAAGGTCTTTGTTGATGGTGAAGATGTTACGTCGTACATCCGTTCTACGCAAGTGAACAGTATGGTGTCCCGATATGCGCAAATCGAGGGGCTGCGTACTCATTTAGTACATTTACAGCGGCAAATGGCTTTGCGTAAAGGCGTCGTGATGGATGGGCGAGATATCGGAACTACGGTGCTTCCTGATGCCGAAGTTAAGGTTTTCTTAACTGCTAGCGTTAAGGAACGAGCTCTTCGTCGATTTAGCGAACTGAGTGATGCTGATGATATGACACTGGAACAACTTGAGAAGGATATTGCGAAGCGAGACGCTCTGGATGAACAAAGGGAGATTTCTCCTCTTCGTTGTGCAGAGGACGCTACTGTTCTCGATACTACCAATATGAATATTCAACAAGTAGTAACCACGATTGTTTCATTTTGCAAAAGTCAGAGGGATGGAGAGAAAATTCGATGATTTATGTTTTTTGCAGAGGACTATTACGTCTCATATTTGCAGTTCTTTATCGTTTGGAGACGGTAGGTAAGAATCATATCCCTACTGAAGGTGGCGTATTACTCTGTGCGAATCACATTAGTGTGATGGACCCTATTACCGTAGGCATTAAGTTAAAGCGTCAAGTGAAATATATGGCTAAAGCGGAATTGTTTGATATTCCCGTGTTTGGCTGGCTACTTCGACAACTAGGTGCTTTTCCTGTTAAACGTGGTGGGGTTAGTAAAGAGTCGATTCGTTTGTCTATAAACATCTTGCGTGATGGGCAACTTATGGGGATTTTTCCAGAGGGAACTCGTAATTCTACAACAGGTGTTGCCAAAAAGGGAGCTGCAAGTTTCGCACTTCGCTCTAAAGCAACGGTTATTCCAGCTGCTATTATTGGTGAATATAAGCTTTTTCGTAAAATGAAAGTTATATATGGCGCTCCTGTAGATTTGACTGAGTTTATGGAAGAAGGTACAGGCGACCAACTTGAAGCGGTCACAGAACGAATTATGTCTCGTATTTATGAAATGCAAAAGACAGGTAAGCCATCATTGAATTAGTATCTATGCATGAAGGAGATTCCTTTATGGAAAGATACTACAGCATAATGTGTTTTGAACACTGCTTTAGCAGGTTTAAATAAATGGGGTTTTGAATTGAGGAGGGTATTGTTATGTCGGAAGAAATTAAGAATGAAGAAGTGGTAGAAGAATTAAACCAAGAGGAATTGGAACAAGCCATATTGAAAAGTGGTGCTGAAGAAATCGAGAAAGCATGGGATATCTTGGTGAAGAATTTTGAGAGCCAAGAAATCATTGAAGTTATCGTTTCTGATGTCGTTAAGGGTGGTCTAGTAGCAGATGTGGGCGTACGTGGATTTATCCCTGCTTCTATGGTTGAACGCCACTTCGTTGAAGATTTCAGCGAATACAAAGGTCGTACATTGCGCGTGAAAGTGAAAGAACTTGATCGTGAGAACAATAAAGTGATCTTGTCAGCTAAAGATGTACTTGAAGGTGAGTTTGAAGCGAAGAAACTTGAAATCATGGCTAACCTTAAAGAAGGCCAAGTGATTGAAGGTACAGTTCAACGCCTTACTCAATTCGGAGCATTTGTTGATATCGGTGGTGTAGATGGTCTTGTACACGTATCTGAAATCGCATGGAGCCGTGTTGAGAAACCTTCTGATGTCGTTTCTGAAGGCGAGCAAGTTAAAGTGAAAGTGCTTAAAGTTGATTCCGAAAAAGGTAAAATCAGCCTAAGCATTAAAGCTGCACAACCAGGACCTTGGGAAGCAGCAGCAAGTCAGTTCAATACAGGTGACGTTGTAACTGGTGAAGTTAAACGTCTCGTAGCATTCGGAGCATTCGTTGAGCTTGTTCCTGGCGTGGAAGGTTTGGTTCATATTTCCCAAATTTCACACAACCATATTGCTACACCACAAGAAGTATTACAAGAAGGCCAACAGGTTCAAGTTAAGATTCTTGAAATGAACCCAGTTGAAAAACGTGTTAGCCTAAGTATTAAAGAAACAGAAGAAGCTCCGGCTCAAGAACAAAGATCTGATAAACCAAGAGCGCCTAGAAATTCAAGAGAGCCTAAAGTGGAATTCAACAACCCTAACGTATCACTTTCTAATGAGGGTCTAAGCTTTACACTTGGCGATCTATTCGGCGATAAGCTCGATAAATTTAAATGATCGAGATCTGATGCTCCATGAAATCGGCGAACCCTCCCGTGGGGTTCGCCGATATTTTTTTATAAATGCACATAATAATAGGTAGCGGGACACAATACTCTACCTATGACATATAAATTAACAAATATAAGAGATTGTGAAACGTTAGCAAAAAGAGTTGTTTTTTGCTATGATGATATTCGTAAGATTTGACAGGAGGAATGCTTTATGGCAAGACCCGTAGTTGCGATCGTGGGTAGACCTAATGTAGGTAAATCAACGATATTTAACCGGTTAATTGGTGATCGTATGGCTATTGTAGAAGACAAGCCAGGGATTACACGTGATCGGATATATGGAATATCTGATTGGAATGGTAAAAGTTTCAGTGTTATTGACACTGGAGGTATTGAATTAGACGGTGACGATCTTATGATGAAATCGATCCGTATGCAAGCTGAACTTGCAATAGAAGAAGCAGATGTTATCGTGTTTATGTGTGATGCGAAGTCGGGGATTACATTAGCGGATGAAGAAGTTGCTCAAATGTTGTTCCGTTCTGGTAAACCAATCGTACTAGCTATCAATAAAGTAGATAACCTCAAAAAAGTTGAAGATACTTATGAGTTCTATAGTCTTGGATTCGGGGATCCTATTGGTATCTCAGGAAGTCATGGAACAGGTATTGGTGATTTACTTGATGCTGTTGTTAACAACTTACCTGAACTTGTAGAAGAAGAATATGATGATGATATCATTAAAGTAGCCTTAATTGGACGACCAAATGTTGGAAAATCATCGTTAGTTAACGCTATTTTGGGTGAAGAGCGAGTTATCGTGAGTGATGTTCCAGGAACGACTCGTGATGCGATCGATACACCATTTGAGCGTGACGGACAACGTTACGTTATTATCGATACAGCAGGTATGCGTAAACGTGGGAAAGTATATGAGAATACTGAAAAATATAGCGTGATGAGAGCCATGAAAGCCATCGAAAGAGCAGATGTGGTCCTTATGGTTCTGAATATTGAAGAAGGTATTATCGAGCAAGACAAGCATATTGCTGGTTACGCATATGAAGCAGGAAAGGCTTCAGTCTTTGTTGTGAATAAATGGGATGTTGTCGAAAAAGATGATAAGACCATGAAGAATTTCGAAACGAAGATTAGAGATCACTTCTTGTTTATGACATATGCTCCTATCGTCTTCCTTTCGGCCAAAACAAAACAGCGGCTACAGAAACTACTGCCTGTTGTTCAGCATGCAGCTCAACAACATGCCCTACGTGTACCAACACATGTGTTGAATGATGTCGTATCGGATGCAGTTGCTTCTAATGCTCCTCCGACGGATAAGGGACGTAGACTACGGATCAATTATGCAACACAAGTAGCAACGAAACCACCAACGTTCGTTGTATTTGCGAATGATCCAGATTTGATGCATTTCTCTTACGAACGTTATTTAGAGAATAAGATTCGAGGCGCATTTAATTTTGAAGGAACGCCGATCAGAATATTCACCCGGCGTAAGTCTGATGAAGGTTAGGTGATGACGGTTTGTTAATGCAAATAATTTCACTCATCATGAGTTACTTAATAGGTTCCATTAGTTTTAGTGTACTTTTGGCTAAGATGCTGAAGGGAATTGATATTCGTCAACATGGTAGTGGAAATGCAGGGGCAACCAATACATTACGTATATTGGGAAAAGGACCGGCTATTGTCGTACTTTGTTTAGATGTACTTAAAGGGATCATTGCAGTATGGCTTGGTAAATGGCTTGGAGGAGACGCAGCGTGGATTCCAGCGGTTTGTGGGATTGCTGCTATCATCGGTCATAACTGGCCTCTTTATTTTCATTTCCGTGGAGGTAAGGGTGTTGCAACGACGATAGGCGTTTTGGTTACTTTAAGTTTCTTCCCTGCTCTAATCGCTGGCGTGATTGCAATAGTGTCCATTGTGATTACTAGATATGTTTCGTTAGGATCATTGATTTTCGTAGCAATAACCCCTTTTGTAATGTTACTGTTGGGTGGCTATCCTTCACCTACTTTTTGGAGTAGCCTTATCATTGCTGCATTTGTTATCTTTCGGCATAGAACGAATATTGTGAAAATCGTTCAACACCGCGAAAACAAAATCGGTTCAGGGGGATCCAGCAAAGGAGGAAAACGTGTTGTCTAACAAAGTTTCCGTACTAGTTGCAGGAAGTTGGGGTACGGCACTGGCCAGTGTGCTCGCTGCTAATAACCTAGATGTTTCTTTATGGAGCCGTAACGTGCAACAGGTTAATGAAATCAACGAGTTGCATACGAATAGTCGATATCTACCAGGTGTTACACTAGCATCTAATATTACAGCTACTTCTAACATGAAAGATGCTGTAGAAAATTCAGATGCAGTTGTCATCGTTGCTCCTTCTTCTGCTATGAGAGAAGTCTCACGTGAACTCAAGCAATATTGGAAGAAAAATATGTTATGTATTCATGCTACTAAAGGATTTGAGACAGAGACGCTACATCGAATGTCTTCGGTCATCTCTGAGGAACTTGGTTGTGCTGAAGGAGATATCGTTGTATTATCTGGTCCAAGTCATGCAGAAGAAGTTATTCGTCGTTGTCCTACTACGGTTGTAGTAGCCTCGCTCAATAAAGTACAAGCTGAAGCTGCTCAAGAATTATTCATGAATTCCTATTTTCGAGTGTATACGAATAGGGACATGATTGGTGTTGAGTTAGCAGGTGCCCTAAAGAATATTATTGCGCTTGGCGCTGGTATGTCGGATGGGTTAGGATTTGGTGATAATGCAAAAGCTGCTCTATTAACGAGAGGTCTTGCTGAAATCTCGCGTATAGGTGTAGAACTAGGAGCCAATCCTCTTACGTTCTCTGGTCTAGCGGGTATAGGCGACCTTGTGGTGACGGCTACAAGCCAGCATAGTCGGAATTGGCGGGCAGGGTCATTAATAGGTGAAGGGAATAAGCTGAATGAGGTTCTAGAGTCTATGGGTATGGTTGTAGAGGGGATTAGAACCACTCAAGCTGCACACAAGCTCTCGATTAAGCATGGCGTCCAGATGCCTATTACAGATCAGATTTATCAAGTACTGTTCAAAGAACGAGATGCTCGTATTGCGGTTGAAACTCTTATGGGACGCGATCCAAAGACCGAAATGGAGAATATGCGTTTGGATACTTGGGAACAGTGGCACACATAAGTTATTCCATTCACCTTTTACGGCCTATCCTCATATTATATTGTGAGGATATTGCCGGAGGAGGGATAACATTTGAGCAAGAATATACCCAAAGATGCACTGAATGCTATTAACAAAAAAACAGGTAAAAATATTACTGAAAGTGCAGTTAAGAAGCTTGCAAGTACCGTCAAACCGACGACTATGCAGAATGAGGATCAGTTGCGTCAATTGATCAAGCAAGTCTCTGCCATGGCGAATGTACCTGTTAGTGAAAATACGATAAAGGATATTGTGAATGCTGTTAAGAAAAGTGGCATGAATTCCCAAAGTATGGAAACTTTAATGCAAATGATGATGAAGAAATAGATTTATCAAGAAAGATTGAACTAAGGCGAGAGCAGAATACTTTAGTTCAATATTTCTAAGTTTTATTATATGAAGACTATACTATAGGACATGACATATTGTAGCCGTAGGCTGCAGGATGTTCTGCCCTTTTTTTGCGAATTGGGACAAGTTTCATGTTATAATAACGAAATATGACCTTAGTGAGAATGGAGTTTTTAATGATATGGATCCAATGACAAAGATGTGGGTATCTCTCGTCGGAATATTATTGATGGGACTTTCTGTTTTTTTAATTACATATGCGCGTAGTAAGACCAAGGGAATACTAAGAGGACTGTTGTCTATTATTGCTTTTGGATTTATGTTAGTTGGTTTCCTAGGTGGCGTAGTCTCCCTGATTTAGCACTGAAATTATAATAATCATACAGGATTAGGTTGGTGAAATTTGTGATGGCATCATCTGTACAACTTATGGGAAGAACAGTAACAAAAAGTGTAGAACCGAAACTGGGTTCAACTATACTCCAACATGCTATTGAGCATGCTGTTGATTGGCAGCATATGTGTACGCGTGGGACGTGTGCTCGTTGTCGTTGTATCATTGAAGAAGGTGCTGAACACTTGGAGGCGCCGACAAAGGCAGAGCATGCGCGTCTTGATCCAGAAGAAATGGAAGAAGGATACCGATTAGGGTGCCAAGCTCTAGTGAAAACTTCAGGTCAGATTACAGCTCGGAATAAAACATATTTCTAAAATAGTAGTAGTATTCGAACAAGGGAAGTGACAAACGATGCATCATCTCATAACCGAAATGCAGTGTGCACTACAAATGGCTGCTAGATGCTTGAATTCAACCAATCGAGTCTGGTTGGTCGGGGGGAGCTGCAGCTTGCTACTGCAGGGAGTGGAAGTTCTCAGTCCTCCACGGGATATTGATTTGTATGCTGATATGAATTCAGTACAAATGCTACACACCGCGATGGAAGAATGGTCTACAGATAAGCAAGTGCTAAACAAAAGTGGACTATATTCGTCCATACTTAGTCATTATGATATAAACGATACTCAGATTGAGTTGGTAGGCGATTTTAGAATCACTGCGAAAGGATCCCAGTATAAGGTTGAAGTGGAAGGTAAGCTTCATCCTCATGCTTCTGAGATCGAACTTGAGGGTATTCCAATGGGATTAATGCCTCTTAGCCACGAGCTTTTATTTAATTTACTAAGGGACCGCAAAGATAGATATGAAGCGATAGCTACAGTTATCCGGCAGGAACCAGGTCGCCATGTACCGTTATTAGTACAATTGTTAGACACTAACAGGTTAGAAGTTAACCATATTCGGCAGATCGCCACATTATTGGAGCTTCCCAGTATACTGCAATATGTTGCTTATGATCGTAATTGAGCATAGGAGGTGATTGTAGTGGATCATACTATAACGTTTAAACCAGTAGGTAAACATATTAAAGTCAGACACGGTACAAGCGTACTGAATGCAGCTCGCAATTGTGGAGTACATATTCCAACACGATGTGGAGGTAAGGCAGGCTGTTTGATGTGTAAGATAGAAGTGAGCGAACAACATTCATTAGCTCTATCTCCGATTTACGATGTAGAGAGACGTAAGTTAGGCTCATTGGTGAATGAAGGGATTCGTCTATCTTGTCAATCGTTGATACAAGGTGATGTCGAAGTGAACATTCCCGAAGATCGACTAAAAGC
This sequence comes from Paenibacillus antarcticus, assembly GCF_001637225.1. Taxonomy (GTDB): domain Bacteria; phylum Bacillota; class Bacilli; order Paenibacillales; family Paenibacillaceae; genus Paenibacillus_AQ; species Paenibacillus_AQ antarcticus. Next base: position 272,166 of record NZ_LVJI01000014.1, on the reverse strand, counting down.
TGCAATCCGTAAACAACTTGAAGCTGCAAGAAACAAGGATTTTGAAGATGAACTATGGTGATTTATAATCCTTAAATATAAATTTTCTGAAAGGATGATGTGGGTTAATGAAAACTAGAATAGTATCTTTATTAATGATGGTTATATTGCTAATGTCGGTAACGACGGGCTGTTTATACCCTGAGGATAACATTTCACCTAGAGTTTCGTATCGCGAAAGTGTAAATCGGATTCAATTGGCCGTTGATGATTTTCAGAAAGAAAATGGCGTGTTACCTATTATAAATGCCGATCAAGATACACCACGTTATGAGAAATTCAGAGTGGACTTAGTTAAATTGAAAACGTTGGGATTTATGGATGATATTCCGAGTACTGCGTTTGAAAAGGGCGGAAGCGGTTATTTTCTAATTCAAAATGAAGAGACTGATCCAACCATTAAGGTCATGGACCTAGTAGCGGTACAAAAGGTGAATGATGTTCAACAAGCTGTGGATAAGTATAAGCGAGAACACGATGATCAATTGCTTTATTCGCAAGAATTATATCCTAATATCTATACTGTAGATCTTGCGAAGGCTGGTGTTCCATCAATAAAGCTTAGTAGTGTATATTCTGATGAGGAGATGGCCTTCCTCATAGATAACAATGGACAAGTCTATGTCGATTATGCATTTGATATTATGCAAGCGATTGATAAATCGGATCATAAGCCGAAGGATGAAGAGGATTTGAGAGAATATCTTCTAAATAATTCGTATTATGTTCCAGTCAAATCACTACCTTATAAGTGGATAAATGGAGCACCTGTTGCGATTAAACCCTAGTGATTAATTGAAAGATGTTTTTAATGGACTTTTAAGTAGACCCGTCTTTGGAGGGGTCTTTTTTTTATTTGTGTAACGAAGTTCAGTCATAACACGAACCGCCATCGCATATAACTGATTGGGATGGAGAAGTGAGTGGAAATATTGTTGTCCATATTTTTAAAATACCCGTCATATTGTTTTGTTAAGGTACATAATATGATACTAGTCCAAATGCCCGAACGAGTAACGTCGCTTTGCCGTTCTGAAGCAAATTCTTATACGACCGGCGGCGGACTACTAACGACATGGAAAGGCTGCTCATCCGTTGCTATGGTTGAGGCCTCAGATGGAACACGAAGCGGATGCTCTTAAAAGCATTTTTCCTTCGGAGTATTATGAGGAGGGGATCTCTCTTGGAAAAGGTAGATATTTTTAAGGATATTGCCGAGCGAACAGGTGGTGATATATACCTGGGTGTCGTCGGTGCGGTTCGCACAGGAAAATCAACATTTATCAAAAGATTTATGGAAACGATTGTACTTCCGAACATCTCTAATGAAGCAGATCGAATTCGGGCAGTAGATGAACTTCCACAGAGTGCTGCAGGAAAAACAATCATGACTACCGAACCCAAGTTTGTACCAAACAATGCGGTGCAGATTAATGTGGCTGAGGGCTTGGAAGTGAATGTTCGTCTTGTGGATTGTGTGGGATACGCTGTAGAAGGCGCCAAAGGCTACGAAGATGAGAATGGTCCACGTATGATCTCCACACCTTGGTTCGAAGAACCGATTCCATTCCAGGAAGCGGCTGAGATCGGAACAAGAAAGGTTATTCAGGAGCATTCAACATTGGGTGTAGTCGTGACAACGGATGGATCTATTTCAGAAATTGCGAGAAGTTCATATGTAGAGGCAGAGGAAAGGGTCATTGCAGAATTAAAAGAAGTGGGCAAACCCTTTGTCCTCGTCATTAACTCGACACGTCCTCGCAGTGAAGAGGTACTTCAATTGCGTAGTGAACTAGCAGCGAAATATGATATTCCAGTAATGTCTCTGAGTGCTGCTACTATGACAGAAGATGATGTTACAGGTGTATTACGTGAAGTTCTTTATGAATTCCCAGTTCATGAAGTGAATGTGAACCTTCCGAGTTGGGTTATGGTGTTGAATGAGAAACATTGGTTACGTACGAATTACGAGAATTCAGTCCGTGATACAGTGAAGGATATTCGTCGACTACGTGATGTGGACCGTGTGGTATCTCAGTTTATGGATTATGAATTCATTGACAGAGCTGCTCTTAGCGGAATGAATATGGGTCAAGGTGTTGCTGAAATTGACCTTTTTGCGCCAGATGAGATGTATGATCAGATTCTAATGGAAGTTGTTGGTGTAGAGATCCGAGGTAAAGATCATTTACTGCAATTAATGCAGGATTTCTCCCATGCAAAACGTGAATATGATCGATTTGCTGAAGCGTTAGAAATGGTTAAGACGACTGGATATGGAATTGCGGCGCCTTCTCTTGCTGAAATGACGCTCGATGAACCAGAATTGATCCGTCAAGGATCTAGATTTGGTGTCCGTCTGAAAGCGACTGCACCGTCGATCCATATGATACGTGTAGATGTTGAGTCTGAGTTCTCACCAATTATTGGGACTGAAAAACAGAGTGAAGAACTTGTTCGCTACCTCATCCAAGACTTCGAGAATGATCCGATAAAGATCTGGGATTCAGATATCTTTGGTCGCTCGCTCCATTCCATTGTGCGTGAGGGTATTCAAGGCAAAATTGCGATGATGCCAGACAATGCTAGATATAAGCTACAAGAAACATTAGGAAGAATTATTAATGAAGGATCGGGTGGATTAATTGCCATCATTCTATAACTAAAGTATTCATCCTTTTGTGGAAAAAACCGTAAGCAGGATTAACTCCCTGTTTATGGTTTTTTTGTATTGGAATGCTTATAAAAATACATATTTGTGTATATATTTTGATTATTTATATAAAACCGATTTACATACTCGGAATTAAGATTTATATTATAGAAAGAGTCTATATTAAATATCACAAACAGTTTCGAAAGGGGAAATAAATGATGGTTTTCAAATGGAGAAAAAAACAATTAGTACTGGTTACGCTTCTTATCGTATTCGCAATGATTGCTAGTGCTTGTGGATCCAATGCAGCAAGTTCAGGGGATGAAAAAGGTGGTTCCGTTGATAAGCCTTTGAATGGTAAACGTATTGCACTCATTATGGAATTTAATACAGGAACTTTTTCGCAACAATATGTACAGGGAGTTACTGAAGAAGTTGAGAGGTTTGGCGGACAGTTGACCAAATTTGTAGCGAATAATGATAAGGCCAAAATGGCTTCTCTTCTAGAATCAGCTGTCACTCAAAAATTTGACGCGATCTTAACAGATCATGGAGACGCAGATATTCTCCAAGCTGGAATTAAGAAGGCATTAGCACAAAATATTTCTGTTGTTGTATTTGACGCCGTTGTTAAGGAGCCTGGCGTAACGGTACTTTCTCAGGACGATCAACAAATGGCAAAGCTCACATTGGATCAATTGAAGAAGGATATTGGGGGCAAAGGAAATATCGTTAAAGTGTGGGTTGCTGGGTTTGCACCTATGGAGCGTCGTCAAATCTCTTATGCCAAGTTCATTGGTGAGAATCCGGATATTAAAGAAATTGCATCTTTCGGAAATGCACAGAACCCGGCTCTAGATACACAGACTCAGATGGAAGCAATCTTGAAGCAATATCCAAAAGGCGAGATATCCGCAGTATGGGCAGCATGGGATGAATTTGCAAAAGGTGCATCACGTGCGATTCAACAAGCAGGACGGACAGAGATCAAAGTATATGGGATAGATATGAGCGATGAAGATTTACAGATGATACAAGATCCTAATAATCCTTGGGTTGCATCTGCTGCTGTAGATCCGAAAGATATTGGACGAATTCAAGTTAGATATGCTTATCAAAAATTACATGGGGATAAGGCGGAGGATGAAGTTGTTTTGAGTCCGGTCTATGTATCAAGAGAACACTTGCCAACAGAGCAAATATCAACAACGGAGCTCTCTAAGTATGTTAAGGAATGGGGGAATAGCAAACAAGGGTTTCAAGATTGGATGAATGAATATAGCAAATAACATACGATAGGGTTAGGAGTGACAACATGACGGTATCACCTTTCCTCCTTGAAATGAAGGGAATCAATAAGCATTTTGCTGGCGTACCTGCTCTGGAATCGGTTAATTTCGCAGTAAGTGGTGGACAAATTCATGGGCTTCTGGGAGCGAATGGTGCAGGGAAAAGTACACTAATGAAAATACTATCTGGAGCTTATCTTCCTGATGATGGTACGATTCTGGGCAATGGTAGACTATTTCAGTGGGGTTCACCAGCTGATGCCAAAGCTAGCGGTATTCATTGTGTTTATCAAGAGGTAGACGCAGCACTTGTACCACAACTTACTGTGGCAGAGAATGTCATGTTAGATCGACTAGCTGCGCCAGAATCAAATGTGTGGATCAGGCCAAATGAAATGATAGCTATATCAGAACAAATACTTTCGCGGCTTGGTGTAGAAATCAATGTACGACAGAGAGTGGGAGATCTGAGCTTAGCCGAGAAACAAATGGTGTTATTAGCACGAATCTTGGCTCAGGATGCAAAGTTGATCATTTTTGATGAACCAACAGCACCGTTAAGTCATAGTGAAACGGAAGTTTTCTTTCGTATTCTGCATGCGCTCAAAGAGAGTGGCGTTGCCTGTGTTTTTATCACGCATCGGTTGTCGGAGGTTTTGTCCCATTGTGATGTTGTTACTGTGATGAGAGATGGGCGTAATGTATATACATGCTCTACATCAGATACAGATACAGACCTGATTATTGAGCATATGCTCGGCAGAACATTTACAGAGGAATTTCCAAAAGTAGAAGCTCCGATTGGAGATATTATATTAGAGGTGAAAGATCTTCGGAAGGGTACAAAGGTACGCTCGGTTGATTTAAAAGTCAGGAGCGGGGAAATTGTTGTTGTCATTGGATTGGTAGGAGCGGGAAAGACAGAAACATCCCGTTTAATAACAGGGGCAGATCAAATAGAAGCTGGCAAGATCCATATCCATGGAAAGTCAATATCTATGAAAGAACCTGCTGATGCAATCAAATATGGCATTGTATCTGTACCTGAGGAACGCCGTAAGGAAGGTATATTTATACATGATTCCGTCGACCACAATCTTAGCTTACCAAGTCTAAGTAAGCTTAGTAATATGGGTCTTATATCCAATAAAAAAGAAAAAAGTCTTGGGACTCGGGTTGTTGAGCAGCTTGGGATTAAGACTACTTCGGGTAAACAATTAGTTCAACATTTAAGTGGGGGTAATCAGCAGAAAGTTGCGATAGGCAAATGGCTTGAAAGTGATGCAAGCATATTTGTATTTGATGAACCTACCAAAGGCGTAGATATCGGAGCGAAAAGTGATATCTTTCAAATCATTGGAACGTTAGCCTCTCAAGGAAAAGGAATCCTGTATTTCACATGTGAATTATCAGAAGGCATTGGGATTGGTGACCGGATTGCCGTAATGTGTGATGGTGAAATCACCAAAGAATTCAAGCGTGGGGAGGCTACGCCTGAGAAGCTCCTTTATTATGCTAGCGGAGGTGGGAAGGTAGGATATGAAAGATAAATTAATGAATTTGGCGTTTCGTTATGGTGCAGTCGTAGTAATTACAGGCGTTATCGCATTCTTTTCCTTCAAACTGCCCTATTTCTTTACCTATAGTAATTTAGCAGACATTCTGGGTTCGATTACAATCGTTACCTTTGTGGCGATCGGTGTAACGCTATCCCTTATTGTGGATGGATTTGATCTATCGGTAGGTTCAACAGTATCCATTACAACGGTTGTCTCGGCCTCTCTTATGATTTGGTATGAGCAACCGTTAGTCGTGGTAATTGTAGTATCATTATTGGTAGGAGCGATCATAGGCTTGCTAAATGCGCTACTCATTGTTAAGCTAAGAATCCCAGATCTGTTAGCTACATTAGCTGTGATGTACATCGTTAGTGGTATACATAAAACGTATACACAAGGGTACACCCTTTATAACCATATGGAATTTCCGGATGGGACGAAGGCACCTGGGGAAATGAATGCTACTTTTCTATGGTTGGGGCAAGGGAAATTACTAGGTATTCCATTTTCGGCTATTTTGTTGCTAATTGCAGTGGTATTTGTTCATATATTTTTAACTCGAACCAAGTATGGTAGACAAATGTATGTCACGGGTGGAAACGCAGAAGCAGCGCGACTATCCGGTATTAGAGTAAATAGAGTTAGAACATTAGCTTATGTTGTCTCAGGATTGTTTGCTTCGATCGGTGGTATTCTATTTGCTTCTCGTGTGGGTTCTGGACAGATTGATGCAGGGGCACCCCTATTAATGGAAGCTGTAGCTGCTGTTTTTGTAGGATTCTCTGTACTGGGAGCGGGTAAACCTAATGTCATAGGGACGTTCGTAGGGTCTATTTTAATCGGTGTACTAGTCAACGGGTTAACGATGATGAATTTGCAGTATTTTACACATGATATTGTAAAAGGTGTAGTTCTTGTACTTGCATTAGCGATCACTTTTTACGTTTTAAACCGCTCCAAGACCTAAAACGCTTGATATTATGGGTGCACTGTATTACTATAAATTTGTTCCGCGCTCACTGTTCTATGTAGAAATGGGCGATTATGTCTGTAAAAAGCTATTTTAAAGTATATTTTGCGACAAAACGGAAACAAAGAATAACATTCGATCTCATTTCTGAATGAGGAGGTGAAATGATATGAATAAATCGGAACTGATTTCCCAAGTAGCTGAAACATCGGAATTGTCCAAGAAGGACGCTACAAAAGCAGTTGATGCTGTATTTGAAGCTATTGCTTCTGCACTACAAAGTGGTGATAAAGTGCAATTGGTAGGATTTGGTAACTTCGAAGTTCGTGAACGTTCTGCTCGTAAAGGACGTAATCCACAAACAGGTGAAGAAATCGAAATCGCTGCTAGCAAAATTCCTGCGTTCAAACCAGGAAAAGCGCTTAAAGACGGAATTAAATAAGATGTCTACAAAATCCATAGAACAAGTATCATTTTTAAAAAAGAGGTCCGTGACGTTTGTTCACGGCCTTTTCTTTTCTATAAACTCATAGATGGGAGGGATACCACTCGTGGAGAACAATAAAGATGATGATTATATCGTTGTAAAAGCAAAAGAAAATGGTGTACAGGTGATAGGGCTTACTCGTGGGCAGGATACTAAGTTTCACCATACCGAGAAATTGGATAAAGGCGAAGTGCTTATTGCCCAATTCACAAGTCATACCTCAGCTGTAAAGATTCGTGGTAAGGCAGAAGTTCTAACTAAACATGGAAAAGTTGAGAGCGAGAGTTAAAAAGCAGGCATAGCCTGCTTTTTTTAATTGTACAATGAGGTATGGAGTTTAATAGAAACGGTGAGAGGGGAACAGTTGATGAATCGATGGATTCTTATGGGATGCACAATGTTGCTATGTATAGGGGCCGTGATATTCTTACCGAAGTTATTCTCATTCCAAACCTCATTTGCGCAATTGAAAGGCGTCGTATCCGCGTTTAATCCTCATGCAAGTACGACACTTACCGATGATAATCTGGTAGATACCCTCAGTTCAGTGCCTTTTACACTACCTATCAGTCAAGTGGAATGGAAGAAATCAACGTTGTCGTTGGATATGAAAGTATTAACAGCAGAAAGTACGATTACAGATATTTATGAAAATATGGCAGAAGCCATTTCGTTTAGTTTTGAGAATACACCCAATGTGAATCGACTGATGTTGAGAATTATTGCAGAAGATAGATGGGTGAAGACACGTCATTTGCTGTTGGCAGCAGATGTTAGTCGGCAAGCGTGGAGTGAAGAGGCGACCATTGAACTACGAAATTATGGTGAGGAACCTCTGTCAGACCATTTGAAAGAAACATTCCGTGTGACTGAAATGAAACTATGGCTGAATCAGTTCAATAGGTGATGTTGCTTCAAAAAAGTTAGTAAAACCACAGTGCGTGCTCATTTAACATGTGCTATAATAGTCGAGATTGTGACAATATATAAGTGTTAAAGTTATCAGCTCGGAGGCTAACGATGAAATCTTACTGCATACCCCAACTTGCAAGTGGCTATATCGAGTATGACATGATTGAACAATACACGGAATTGCCGGTTTTCCCGGACGCTCGTGTCCATTTATTATATATCTTCCTAAATAGTGCTAGCCGCATAACTTTAGATCAGGCTGAACTTTATGCGCTCGTGACCTCTTTGGTTCAGATAGGGATCGACACACATGAGACCATTGACACACAGCAAGGTAGTCAGGCTGAAGGGCTTATGCGTTCTCGTCAATTGAAAGTGCTGGCTGGTGATTATTACAGTAGCATATTCTATCAGCTATTGTCCGATCGAGGACAAATTGAAGTTATCACATTATTGAGTAGAGCCATATGTGATTTGAATATGATGAAGATGAACCTGTATGGCTCAATGAAGAGCTTGCAATTATCAGCAGAACAATATTTGGTGCAAAAAGTGCAGCTGAATATGCAGCTGTTTATTTCTTTTACGCCGATGTTAGAAGAGCCATTAAGGGATCTATGGAAGTCTCTCCTTCATGAGATCAGTCTATGCGAAATCGTCATGCAAGAACTTAATCTTACACAAGAGGGTCAGCCTTTAAAATATGGATATATTTATTGGGAAATGATGGAGCTTGCGAGCGTCGAAGACAAGCTAACGTTGAACGAAATAGAGATAGACCCTATTGAATGGAAAAAAATGATACATCAATATAAACCGATGGAACACATGACAAATCGTCTTCGTGAATCTGTTGATCGTATTCAACACCTCCTTAAAAGTCTAAAAGGAGATGTGAGATTCTTAGGTATTGGACAAGTAGTAGAACCATTTCAACTATTTGTGAATTCTTTTGGTACAGTTCTAAGAGAGGGATAGGGTGATATGAATGGTGCGGAATGCGACACAGCAACAAGGTGATCAGACCAATACAGTTAGCAAAGATAAGCCAAAGGAACAATTCGTACAATCTGTATTTGAGAGTGTTGCAACGAAATATGATCTTATGAATGATATTCTTAGCTTTCGCAGGCATAAAGCTTGGCGCAAATTTACGATGGCTAAGATGAATATAAGTCAAGGACAGAATGCCCTTGACTTATGCTGTGGTACTTGTGATTGGACACTTAGTATAGCTGAGGCTAGTGGCACAGGAGACATTGTTGGACTTGATTTCAGTCCAGCTATGCTTGAAGTTGGACGAAAGAAGATTAAGAAGCATCAGCTTGAGGATATGATTACGTTAATTGAGGGTAATGCCATGAGCCTTCCATTTGAAGATCATAGGTTTGACTATGTGACGATTGGATTCGGATTACGTAATGTGCCAGATCTAGTGCAGGTGCTCCATGAAATGAAACGCGTAGTTAAGCCTGGTGGAATGGTGGTCTGTTTAGAACTATCTAAGCCAACTTGGCAGCCTTTCAAAGGGATCTACTATTTCTATTTCCAAAAGGTATTACCGAGCCTAGGTAAATTATTTGCTTCAAGATATGAGCAATACAAATGGTTACCTGATTCACTTGCAATATTCCCAGGAAGAGATGAACTAGCAGAGATTTTTCAGCAAGTAGGACTGCAACAAGTCGAAGCATATTCCTTAACCGGTGGTATTGCAGCATTACATATTGGGATTAAGGAGAACTAAGATGTTTAAGAAAATAAGTATTTATCTTGAAATGATTAAGATTGAACATACCTTATTCACACTTCCGTTTGCATTTATGGGCGCATTACTTGGATCGGTATCGGTTCATGGTGTACTTCCTTCTTGGGCTCAGATTGGCTGGATTGTGATGGCGCTGTTTGGTGCACGCAGTGCAGCATTCGGTTTAAACCGTATCATTGATCAGGTGATTGATAAGAAGAATCCACGTACGGAAAATCGTGCAATCCCAGCAGGGTTACTAAAGACGATTGAGGTTGTTGTGTTTACGATCATATCTTTCATTCTTCTATTTTGGGCAGCGATGGAGTTATCTCCTCTTGCAGTTAAGTTGTTGCCAATCGCTGTATTTATGCTTGTGATTTACTCTTACACCAAAAGATTTACATGGCTTTGTCATGTTATTCTGGGAATGACAACCTCACTTGCAGCACTAGGTGGTTGGGTAGCCGTTACGAACAGCGTAGACTTAAGCGCAATCATATTTTATATTACACTTTCATTCTGGACTGCAGGTTTTGATATTATTTATGCAATTCAAGACATGGAGTTTGATAAAAAAGAAGGCTTGTATTCTATCCCAGCTCGGTTTGGGATTTATTCATCTTTAAAGATCGCTCGTATTTTTCATGTGATCACAGCCATTGGATTTATCACACTCTTCTTTACTTCTTCACTGAGTTGGTGGTATTTCGTTGGCATGTTAATTTCGCTGGGTATTTTATTCTATGAGCATTTTATTCTTTCTCCTAACGATATGAGTAAGCTACAAATGTCCTTCTTTACGATGAACAGTGTTTTAAGTATTATTGTGTTTGTATTTACGTTTGTTGATTTGGTGGTGCAGACCACTTGAGTGAACTGAATAAGAAACAAAGATGGGTTGTTGGAATAACTGGAGCAAGTGGTTCTATATACGGCATTAGACTCATCGAAACACTTTTGACGGCTAATATAGATGTACATATGGTTATTTCAAATGCGGGATGGCGAGTGCTTCACGAGGAATTAGGTTGGAAAAGTACCGACCGCGAAGGTATTGTAAAAGAGAAGTTTGGAAGTTATCCAGGGGTATGTGTCTATCACCCTATAGCGGATATAGGAGCCTCGATTGCTAGTGGCTCTTTTCAGGTGGAAGGGATGATAATTGCTCCATGTTCGATGGGAACCTTATCATCTGTTGCACATGGTTCTTCAAGTAATTTGATGACACGTGCAGCGGACGTCATGTTAAAAGAAGGGCGTCCATTAGTATTAGTACCTCGGGAGACTCCTCTACATGCGATTCATTTGGAGAACATGTTGAAGCTTTCGAGACTTGGTGTAAAGATGATACCGGCTATGCCGGCTTTTTATTTCCAACCACAAACGATGGACGATCTAATAAACTTCGTTGTGGGTAAGGTACTTGATTCGATTCGGATTGACCATCATTTATTTAAGAGATGGGAGGGTTGATGATGGGAGTACATGGCTACAATAAGACTATCATTGGCAAAATTCAATATACAAATGCGTGGCCTATTTTTTATTACTTTAATCCTGATTCGTTATGTGAACCTACAGAAATGATCACTGCGGTACCTTCTTTGTTAAATAAAGGTATGAACGATGGCAGTATTGACATTGGAGCCTTATCTTCATTTGCCTATGGACTATCGTCAGAAAAGTTACTTTTATTACCCGATCTATCTGTTAGTGCTAATGGACCAGTACAATCCATTTTATTATTTTCACGTCAACCTATTGAGACAATATTAAATGGTACGATCGCAGTGACGAATACATCTGCAACCTCTATTAATTTACTCAAGATCTTAATGAACAAAGCGTTGAACGGAAATCCGACGTACCTTTCCATAGAACCTGATCTTAAGACGATGATGGAAGTGGCTGACGCTGCACTCTTAATTGGGGATAACGCGATAAAGGCCTCATGGGAAGATCATGGACTATATGTGACAGATCTCAGTGCATGGTGGAAAGAGTGGACAGGGTATAGTATGACCTTCGCTGTGTGGGCTGTTCATCGGGATGCTGTGGAGAACAAGCCTGAGATTATTCAGGATATTGTAAAAGCACTGCAGGCAAGTAAACACCGTAGCTTGTCAGATTTGAATCCCATTGTGGGTGAAGCGATCACAACCGTTGGTGGTACTCAGGACTATTGGATGCGATATTTTGAGAATTTATGTTATGACTTCGGGAAAGAGCAACGTCAAGGATTAGAACTTTATTTACGCTATGCTCATGAGCTTGGACTTATCCAGCACGAAGTTAAGATGGAAATGTGGGAAGAGAATACGCGAATACGGGTGAAAGAATGAAGAGACTAGACATGTTCGGATTATTGAAAAAGGATATGGATTACATAGAACAGGAACTCTATCGCAGTATTAGCGGTGATGATCTACTACATGAAACATCGCTACACCTCCTCAAAGCGGGAGGAAAGAGGCTCCGTCCTGTTTTTGTGTTGATGGGTGGCAAATTCGGAGAATATGATTTGCAGAAGCTGATGCGTGTGGCAGTTCCACTAGAACTCATTCACATGGCTTCACTCGTTCATGATGATGTTATTGATGATGCAGACACGCGGCGTGGTCAATTAACGGTTAAATCGAAATGGGATAACAAAATCGCCATGTATACAGGTGATTTCATATATGCAAAGGCATTGGAAATCGTGACGCAACTTCCTAATCCTGAGATTCATCAGATTCTATCTAAAGCGATGGTCGAGATGTCAATTGGAGAGATGGAACAGATCCGTGATTTCTTTAATACTGGACAAAGTGTACGAAGGTATATGTTGCGTATTCGTCGTAAGACAGCTTTACTGATCGCTGTGAGTTGTCAGCTTGGTGCGGTTGCCGTTGATGCGAATCCTAAGTATAGTCGTCAACTTTATCGTTATGGCTATAATGTCGGGATGGCTTTTCAAATACAGGATGATTTACTTGACCTATGTGGAACAGAGAAGCAAATTGGTAAGCCACCTGGAAGTGACATCCGTCAAGGAAACATCACATTGCCTGTTATTTATGCACTTCAGGACAAGGAAATTCGTGGTCCTCTTCTTCATGAACTGACCCGAATCCATGAATTGAATGGAGAATGTGATGTTTCTACCGCGATTTCTCTTATTAAAAAAAGTGCAGGAATTCAACGGGCCGAGGAACTGGCATCACGTTATATTAACAAGGCTTTAGATGCTTTGAGTGAACTGCCTGATTACAAAACTAAACGGAACTTGAAAGACATTGCTCACTTTGTAACGAGACGGTCATATTAAGTATTAACGAAAGCCCTATTTTTCTGTTAAACTACAGATATTGGTAAGGAAATAGGCTTGCATATGATAGATTCATTAGAAATGGAGAGTGAGCACATGGAACGTACTTTTTTGATGGTAAAACCTGATGGTGTGCAACGTGGATTAATAGGTCGTATTATTTCAAGGTTTGAGGACAAAGGATTTACGTTAGTAGCATGCAAGGTAGTTCAAGTGACTGAGAATCAAGCGAAGATTCATTATGCAGAACATGATGGAAAAGATTTCTTTCCTAATTTAGTGAATTTTATCACATCTGGTCCGGTTGTAGCGATGGTGTGGGAAGGCGACGATATCATTGCGTTGTCTCGTATCGTCAACGGGAAGACGAATGTGAATGAAGCACAACCGGGAAGCATTCGGGGAGATTTCGCAGCACATACACCGAAAAACCTGATTCATGGTTCAGATTCTCCAGAGAGCAGTAAGCGAGAGATTGCTAATTTTTTCGAAGATCATGAACTAGTGAATTACGATAAAATCATTTCGTCATGGATATGAAATCTCTAGTACTCCCAGTAAATCATAGTGAAGAGATCACAGCCACGGATCCAGATTATGCTCACTTTATTGAAATGATAAAAAAAGAGACTGGAATTGATCTCTCGCAATATAAAGAAGGCCAGATGAAGCGTCGATTGACGACACTACGTGTGAAGAATGGTTATGATTCTTTTGATTTGTTTTTTAAGGCTATGATGCAAAATAAGAACTTATTTAATGAATTTCTGGACCGAATGACCATCAATGTGTCAGAATTCTGGCGTAATCCCAATCGTTGGGAAGTGTTGAGGGATGCAATCTTACCCGAGCTACTTAATAATAATAAAGGTCGTCTTAAGGTATGGAGTGCTGCATGCTCTACAGGTGAAGAGCCGTATACATTAGCTATGATTCTTGCAGATAAAGGAATTCTAACGAATACCACACTTATGGCTACAGATATTGATAATGGCGCTTTAGAGAGGGCTCAGAAGGGTGAGTATCTCGAACGATCATTAAAGGATGTGCCTAAGGACGTAGCAGCAAGACACTTTATTTCGGAGGGTATGCATTATAACATCAATCAAGCTCTGAAGAAAGCCGTTCAATTTAAGAGGCAGAATCTACTACTGGATACCTTTGATTCTTCCTACGACCTGATTGTGTGTCGTAACGTTATGATTTACTTTACGGAAGAGGCGAAGAATAAGTTATATCGCAAATTTGCAAATAGTCTTCGTCCAGGGGGATATTTGTTCGTTGGCAGTACAGAACAGATCTTTTCACCGTCACAATATGATCTTGAATCAACAGAAACATTCTTCTATCGAAAAAAGTTATAGGTTAATCGCGCCAAAAATGTATATTATCCTTTCCTCTTCACGATACTACTATTCATAGAACATTATGGATAAGTGGGGGTTAGTATAAGCATGGATAAACGTAAGGTGATCAGAGCCTATCAACGTGGTTTCATTACCATCAAAGAATGTGGACAGATTTTAGGGTTGGAACAGGTGCAACTTAATCGATTGATACTTGATTCTTTGGATGATCATTCGAGTAGTGAACTTGAGATTCAACCGATCAATAGCTGAGTCATACCTGTGTCAAAAGCGCCGAATCCTGTGATTATGAGGACCGGCGCTTTTTTAATATGTATTGCTGAAAGCTTATAACCTTTCTTGTCAAAGTGTAAGAGCTATACTATAATAAGCAAAGATATTATCGGGTTTTAGCCATTCACAGTATGAAAGTCTAAAGGGGGAAAGCAACATGAGTTTACGCTATTTAACTGCAGGGGAGACTCACGGTCCCCAACTTACAGCAATTATTGAAGGACTACCAAGTAATCTAACCTTGGATTTCGAAGAACTTAACTTCCAATTACATCGTCGCCAAAAAGGGTATGGACGTGGAAGACGTATGCAAATTGAAAAAGATACCGCTCAAATCGTGGGCGGCGTTCGACACGGATATACGACAGGAGCTCCTGTCGCACTAGTTGTTGAGAATAAGGATTGGACGCATTGGCGCAATATTATGAATATCGAGCCAATTGAAGGAACAGATGAAGAGAAACGTCGTGTACATCGCCCTCGGCCTGGACATGCAGATCTTAATGGTGGACTTAAGTACAATTTGAAAGATTTGCGTAATGTTCTCGAACGATCTAGCGCAAGAGAAACAACCGTTCGTGTTGCATGTGGCGCGATAGCTCGCCAATTCCTTGCTGAATTCGGTATCAAGGTTGCTGGACAAGTTATCCGAATTGGTGAGATTGAAGCACCAGTACATAACTTATCGATTGATGAATTGATTGAACAGACTGAAGCTTCTTCTGTACGTGTAGTCGATGCGGAAACAGAGAAGAAGATGGAAGCCTATATTGATCAGATTAAAGAAGATGGAGATTCCATCGGTGGGATAGTTGAATGTATTGTAGAAGGCGTTCCTATCGGTCTTGGCAGTTATGTACAATATGACCGGAAGCTAGATGCTCGCATTGCTCAAGGTGTAATGTCTATTAATGCGTTTAAAGGTGTAGAGATTGGAATTGGATTCGAAGCAGGTATTCTGAGAGGTTCACAAGTGCATGATGAAATTCTATATAGCGAAGAACAAGGATATTACCGTGCGAGCAATCGTTTAGGTGGATTTGAAGGTGGTATCACGAATGGTATGCCAGTTGTCGTTCGCGGTGTTATGAAACCTATTCCGACACTATATAAACCTTTACAAAGTGTCGATATTGATACAAAAGAAGCATTTACTGCTCAAGTCGAGCGTTCAGATGCATGTGCTGTTCCAGCTGCAAGTGTTGTGATGGAACATGTCGTAGCTTGGGAAATAGCTAAGGCATTCTTAGAGAAATTCGGTGGGGATTCAATGGAAGAGATTAAGACGAATTATAACAATTATCTTTCTCAATTGGAGAAATATTAATTATGAGAACAGTGAATGTGGATTTGGGTGAGCGTTCGTATCCTATCTATATTGGATCTGGTCTTCTAAGTAATATTGGTCAATATTTCAAGGAACATGGGATATCATTGAATAGTCCGTTAATGATTGTTACAGATGATAATATAGCTCCACTCTATCTAAATTTGCTAGAACAGTTATTATTGGAGGCTGGGTATGCAACAGTCTCCAAAGTAGTCAATGCTGGTGAGACAGCTAAGTCATTATCCGTACTTGAAGAAGTCATGACGACAGCGATTAAAGGAAATCTTGATCGCAACTCAACAGTGATTGCACTGGGTGGTGGGGTCGTAGGTGATCTAGCGGGATTCGCAGCAGCTACATATATGCGAGGAATCAAGTTCGTTCAGATTCCGACGACCATTCTTGCGCATGATAGTAGCGTGGGTGGTAAAGTAGCTGTGAATCATCCTCTTGCGAAGAATATGATCGGGGCATTTCATCAACCTGAGATGGTTCTCTATGATCTAGACACTTTGCAAACGTTACCGCCACGAGATGTTGCTTCAGGTCTATCTGAAATGGTGAAACACGGCTTGATTCGAGATGGTGAATTTGCAAGATGGTGCAAAGAACATGCGAGTGAACTATTAGCCCTCGATCCTGAAGCATTAGAATATGGACTTTCTCGAGGATGCGCGATCAAAGCAGATGTTGTATCCCGGGATGAGCGAGAAAACGATTTGCGTGCGATTCTTAATTTGGGGCATACCATTGGTCATGCGATTGAGGCTGTTGCAGGCTATGGTGAATATATGCATGGTGAAGCCATTGCAATCGGTATGGCTGGATCAGCACGACTAGCCGTCCGACTTGGCCGTGATGCTAACATTTATGATGAAACGGTGAGTATGCTTCAGTCCTTACGATTGCCTGTTACGATGTCATCACATCTATCTACGGATGAGATCATGGAAGCAATGAAACACGATAAGAAATTTAGAGAAGGTCATATGCTCTTTATTATTCCAGATTCCATTGGTTCTGTTAGCATTGTGAAGGACGTACCCGAACAGCTTGTACGTGAAACGATTGATCAACTTAGAGAAGGAGGAGAGACTGATGTATAACCGCGGAATACGTGGCGCTACGAGTGTTACACAGAATGACGAGCAGGAAATACTGCAAGAGACAGTAACGCTGCTCAAAGAAATTGTCATTCGTAACGAGATTGAGCCTGAAGATATTTGTAGTGTATGGATTACTATGACCGGTGATTTGGATGCAACCTTCCCTGCTAGAGCGATTCGTCAACTAGAAGGTTGGGACTTAGTTCCACTTATGTGCTCGGTAGAAATACCTGTTCAGGGTAGCTTACCTCAATGTATCCGGTTCATGATTCAGGTGAATACGGAGAAGAGCCAACGTGAAATGAAACATGTATATTTGAATGATGCACGTAAGCTAAGACCGGATCTTTCTACAACATCGAACTAATATATTCATTCTTCGGGTTGTCAAAGGCTACTGTAATCATGTATAGTTGAGTTAGTTGAGTAGAGTACAGTTTAGTTGAGATGAGTATAGTTGAGCAGAGTCCATATGTATTTTAAATTCGGTACAGAATCACTTCTGATTCTTGATCTTATTCCTTTAGCGTTAGCTATATTAGGTTTATGATCTTTAGATGAAGAATGAGATTTGTGGCCGGACTCTTTCATATACTTCATGACCAGTAAACCTCTACTTTGTAGAGGTTTTTTGTTTAATTTAAATCAGGGAGGGATGGTCATGATGACCCCCAGTTTGGAACAGGTAATTACACTTTCAAGTCAATTTAATCTTATTCCCGTGGTAAAACGGCTATTATCTGATATGGAAACGCCGATACGTGTATTTCAGAGGTATGCTCAGCGCGATCGTGCATTTCTACTGGAAAGTGTAGAAGGTGGGGTCCAGTGGGCTAGATATTCCTTTATCGGCACAGATCCATTCCTCATGGTCTCAGGTAAACAAGGGCGAATTGTTCTTGAAAAGAATGGCGTAGAAGAGATTATGAAAGGTAAACCGGTAGAGGAACTTAAGGCGTTATTACGATCTTACCGTAGCCCTAAGCTAGAGGAGATGCCTCCATTTACAGGTGGTGCCATTGGATTCTTTGGTTATGATCTACTACAGTATTATGAGAATCTACCAGCACATGCTGTGGATGATCTCCATATGGATGATATACGTTTCATGTTCTGCGATTCCATTATCGTGTTCGATCACGTGAAGCAACAAATTCTATTAGTAGGTAATGTTCATGTTAAGGACGGAGATACCGATCTTGATATTGCTGAAGCATACGAAGCTGTGAGTCGTAAGTTAGAGACAATCGCTGAGCAGTTACAAGAACAAGGTCCACGTGAAAATGTGAATCGTCACAGCATCCCTCAGGATGTGGAACTTGGAGACATCAAGTCTAACATGACCAAAGAACAGTACATTTCAAACGTCGAGCAAGCGAAAGAATATATCCGTGCGGGAGACATCTTTCAGGTCGTGTTGTCCCAACGGTTTCATATAGAAACAGAAGTGTCACCTCTTCATGTGTACCGTGTACTTAGAACATTAAATCCTTCACCCTATATGTATTATTTGAAAATGGACGACGAGATCATCGTAGGTACGTCTCCTGAAGCACTTGTGAAGGTGAATGAAGGACGACTAGAGACTAGACCTATTGCAGGCACAAGACCTCGTGGAATGAGTGAAAGCGAAGACCGCGCCTTGGCTGAAGAATTACTGGCAGACGAGAAAGAACGCGCAGAGCATCTGATGCTGGTCGATCTTGGACGTAACGATCTGGGCAGAGTATCTAAATTTGGAACCGTTAAATGTGATTCATTTATGGAGATCGAAAAGTACTCTCACGTAATGCATATCGTCTCGAATGTAACAGGTCAGCTCGCTGAAGACAAAGATTTCTTTGATGCATTTCTATCCTGCTTACCTGCAGGAACGGTATCAGGAGCGCCTAAGCTGAGAGCGATGCAAATTATTGCAGAGTTAGAGAAAGAAGCTCGTGGAGCATATGCTGGAGCCATCGGATACTTAGGTTTCTCTGGGAATATGGACTCTTGTATCACGATTCGCACATTGATATTCCGTAAGGGCAAAGCTTATATACAAGCAGGTGCAGGAATTGTGTGGGATTCAGTTCCAGAGAAAGAGTATGAGGAAACGGTTAATAAAGCAAAAGCGTTACTAAAAGCGATTCGTACGGCAGAGTTGATGTTTCCACCAACGAAGCAAGATCACGATATGATAAATCAAGATTATTTATATGAATATACACCATAAGTTTGTATTCAAAACAACCTCTAAAAGTGTTCGAGTATTGGATAGGGGTACAGAGAGCTGAACCCATGCAAATGAATATAATGGAGATGAGTATAGTGGAGAATAGTGTAGAAAAGTTGAGTGACAAATTGAATCAAACAGAAATGATTCAATCAAGCCTATCTAATCTGATTTCAGGAAATAATCTTTCAAGATCAGAGGCTCGTCAAGTGATGCAGAGTATCATGGACGGGGTAGCAACACAGTCTCAGATTGGTGGATTATTAACCGCACTTCGAATCAAAGGTGAGACGGTTGAAGAGATTACGGGTTTTGCCGAAGCGATGCGTGGATCAGGAACTCGTATGATGACGGAAAGTGCACATTTACTAGATACATGTGGTACAGGTGGATCAGGAATTCACAAATTTAATATATCAACGACTTCAGCAATCATTTCTTCGTCAGTCTCAGTTCGTGTAGCGAAGCATGGTAACCGTTCGGCATCCGGACGTGCAGGAAGTGCAGATGTATTGGAAGCGCTGGGAGTGAATATTAACATTACAGCTGAACAAGCGAAACGGTGTTTAGATGAGATCGGGATTTGTTTCTTGTTCGCTCAAATTTACCATCCATCTATGCGACATGCAGCTGCATCACGTAAAGAGCTTGGTGTGCGAACAGTCTTTAATATGTTAGGTCCACTAACGAACCCTGCAGGAGCTGACCGTCAGCTCCTAGGCATCTATGATCGAAACATGACAGAGAAAATTGCGCATGTGCTGAATGAACTCGGTTTAAAGCGTGCTTTGGTCGTCTCAAGCTTAGATGGGTTGGACGAAATTAGTATCTCAGCCCCAACTCAAGTATCTGAATTACGTGGAGGTCAAGTAAGGACTTATGAAATCAACCCACATGATTTAGGACTTGAGATGCATCCTATTGAGAAAGTACTAGGTGGCGATGCAGCAGATAACGCCCGAATCATTCAAGGGGTTCTACAAGGAGAGAAGAGTCCGTATCGTGATGTTGTTTTAGCTAATGCAGGTGCTTGTATTTATGTATCTGGACTTTCTGAAAGTATCTTCGAAGGTGTGAAGCTGGCCGCAGACGCTATAGATAACGGTAATGCGTACGCTAAATTAAATCAATTGATTCAAATGACAGGAGAAGAGTCTTATGTATCTTGATAAAATCGTAGCAACCAAGGTAAAAGAGGTAGAGGAACTTGCAAAGAATTTTGATTTATCAACAACAGAACGAATCATTGCTAACTTACCTCCGACTAGAGGGTTTCTAAGAGCAGTATCGTCAGATCGCCATAGAGATATGGGGTTAATTGCGGAGGTCAAGAAAGCCTCGCCATCCAAAGGGTTAATTCGTCCGGACTTTAATCCTGTTGAGATCGCGCTTGCGTATGAACAAGCTGGAGCCGATTGCCTCTCTGTATTGACTGACGTAGATTATTTCCAGGGTAGCGGTGAATATTTGAAAGCCGTCCAAGCAGCAGTGAATATCCCTCTTCTTCGTAAAGATTTCATTATAGATGAACGTCAAATTTATGAGGCTCGTTTATTAGGAGCTGACGCTGTACTACTGATTGCCAGCATATTAGAGCCTGCTCAAATATCATCATTCATTAAGATAGCTTCGTCGATTGGACTAGATGCGTTAATTGAAGTTCACAATGCGCAAGAACTAGAGGGTGTATTACATTTAGATCAGGCATCGTTAATAGGGATTAACAATCGTAATTTACATACGTTTGAGACATCGCTAGAGACGACAGCCAAGCTCATTCAAATGATTCCATCAGGAATTACGATCATTAGCGAGAGTGGAATTTCAAGTACAAATGATATGGCCTTCCTTAAGCAAGCAGGTGCAAATGGTGTACTCATTGGCGAATACTTCATGCGCCAAAAGGATGTTGGTATAGCTGTAAATGAGCTAATGGGACCTCTTCATGAAATTAAAGGAAGATTATAGAATGAAGAATACAGTCGTAAAAATCTGTGGACTTCAGGACGTTGAAGTGCTAAAATCGATGTTAAACTTACCGGTGGATTATATCGGATTCGTATTTGCTAACAGCCGTAGACAAGTTACAGCTGAAGATGCAAATATACTTTTAGAACAACTCCAGGATTGGCAGCATGAGACACGACCTGAAAGTGTAGGGGTATTCGTGAACCCTGATATAGATTTTTTGTCTAAAGTAATGGAACAAGCACCACTCGATGTCATTCAGTTGCATGGACAAGAAGATGCTGTTTTCTGTGAAGAAGTGAAGCGAAAGTTCGGAGTGAAAGTATTTAAAGCTATTTCAGTCCATAGTAAGGGAACTGAGAATGGTTCGGAATTGATGGAGCCACATGTGATTGCCAATGATTATATTGGTGTTATTGATGCACTGTTACTGGACACGTTCGACCCTATTTATGGCGGTGGTTCTGGGCAGACCTTTGCGTGGGAGCAAATCCCACATTACCAGAATTGGAGCAAAGAACACGGAGTTCCGCTGTTTGTGGCAGGTGGTCTTGAACCCAATAATGTTAGTGAATTAATTGCGAAGTATCATCCTTATGGGGTTGATGTTTCTAGCGGCGTTGAATCTAATGGTTTGAAAGATATAGAGAAAATCAAAGCTTTTACTGAAAGGGTGAAACAAATATGACGCAAGTACCAGATGAAAACGGTCGTTTCGGTAAATTCGGGGGGCGCTTTGTACCTGAAACATTGATGAACGCTTTGCTAGAATTAGAGGAATCTTATAATCAAAACGCAGCTGATCCTAGCTTCCAAGAGGAAATTGACTATTTGTTGAAACAATACTCAGGTCGTGAGACCCCGCTTTATTATGCTGAACGACTCAGTCAACATTTAGGTGAAGCGAAGATTTATTTGAAACGTGAAGATTTAAACCATACAGGTGCTCACAAAATCAATAATGCTATCGCTCAAGGTCTTCTTGCAAAGCGTATGGGGAAGAAAAAGGTCATTGCTGAGACGGGAGCTGGCCAGCATGGTGTAGCTACAGCTACAGTGGCTGCACTACTTGGCATGGAGTGTAAGGTGTTCATGGGAGAAGAAGATACGAAACGTCAAGCTCTGAATGTCTTTCGTATGAAGTTGCTCGGCGCGGAAGTCATTCCAGTTACTTCAGGGTCGCGTACATTGAAGGATGCAGGAAATGAGGCACTTCGATACTGGGTTAGCAATGTAGATGATACGTTCTATATCTTGGGTTCTGCGGTTGGGCCACATCCTTATCCGATGATGGTTCGTAATTTCCAGAGAGTTATCGGAGATGAGACAAGACGCCAAATTCTTGAAGCTGAAGGTCGACTTCCCAACATACTTGTAGCCCCAGTTGGCGGTGGTAGTAATGCGATTGGGATGTTTTATCCTTTCATCGAAGATAAGGAAGTTGCTATGGTTGGTGTGGAAGCGGCAGGAAAAGGTGTGGATACAGATTTCCATGCGGCCACGATGACTAAGGGGACACATGGTGTATTCCAAGGCTCTATGAGTTATCTTTTACAGGATCAACACGGTCAGGTAATAGAAGCTCATTCCATTTCGGCAGGACTTGATTACCCAGGTGTTGGGCCAGAACACTCCTACCTTAAAGATATTGAGCGCGTCAAATATGTTCCGATCTCAGATCAGGAGGCACTTGATGCACTGCAGTTGCTCTGTCGGACAGAAGGAATCATCCCTGCACTTGAATCTGCACATGCTGTAGCTGAGGTTATTAAGATAGCTCCTAAGCTAACGAAGGATGATATTATTGTTATCTGTTTATCTGGACGTGGAGACAAAGACGTTGAATCCATCATGGCATACACAGGAGGTGTTCAGTCATGAATTTAATGGATCAGACATTTGAAGTGTTGAAGAGTCAGAATCGTACCGCACTCATGCCGTTTTTGACAGTAGGAGATCCGGATATTGAGACGACAGTAGAAATCATAGTACAATTAGAGGCAGCTGGCGCAGATATAATAGAGTTAGGGGTACCTTATTCCGATCCACTAGCGGATGGACCTGTTATTCAACGGGCATCTCAACGGGCATTAAAGCATGGGGTTACGATTCGTACAGTTATGGAAACGGCCGTTAAAGCTCGTGAGTCAGGCGTCACAATGCCATTTATACTATTCACATATTTCAATCCAGTGTTACAGATGGGACTGGACCTGTTCTTTAAAGAAGTTCAGACCCATGAAATAAGTGGACTTATTATTCCAGATCTTCCTATAGAGGAATCAGAGGATATACGGCGTCGTGCTGATGAAGCTGGAGTTAGTTTTATACCTTTGGTAGCACCAACTTCAAACGAACGAATTGAGAAGATTGTAAGCAATGCAAGTGGTTTTGTGTATTGTGTTTCTTCCTTAGGGGTAACTGGCGAGCGGTCTTCATTTCACCAAGGGGTTGAAGAATTTATTCAAACCGTAAAGAAATATACCAATATTCCAGTTGCAATTGGGTTCGGTATCTCTACACAAGAACAGGTTGCGCACTTCTCGCAAATATGTGATGGTGTCGTTGTTGGTAGTGCCATTGTTCGAGAGATTGAGTCCGTGATTCCGTTATTAAATGATGTTAGTACAAGGCAAGAGGGACTATTACAAATTCGTGAGTTTGTGGCACAATTAAAAGCATAATATAGATAGAAAGCGAGTGTTATTATGAAACCTAAATCCCATATTGTGAGCCTACCTGTATATCAACCAGGAAAACCAACTGAAGAAGTGAAACGAGAATTTGGATTAACTGAGGTTATTAAGCTAGCATCCAATGAGAATCCATATGGAGCATCTCCACACATTAAAGATGCGGTCCTTTCTGAACTTGAGAACATCAGTATTTATCCCGATGGTAGTGCAGCGAATTTGACTACAGCATTAAGTAATCATTTAGGTGTGAATAGTAACCAGATCATTTTTGGATGTGGATCGGATGAAGTCATTGCATTAATTACTCGCGCTTTTTTTGTTCCAGGTGATGAGACGATCATGGCTGATCAGACGTTCTCGGTGTATAAGAGTAATGCGGATATTGAAGGTGCTCTAAGCATTGAAGTACCACTTAAGAATGGAACGCATGATCTAGATGCAATGTTGGCTGCTATCAATGAGCGTACTAAGATTGTATGGGTATGTAATCCGAACAATCCGACAGGGACTATCGTAACGGAGAACGCGTTAATTGCGTTCTTAGATGCTGTTCCTTCCCATGTATTGGTTGTACTTGATGAGGCTTATTGTGAATTTGTAACAGACTCATCATATACAGATGGCATAACATTGCTAAGCCAATACCCTAATATCGTCGTCCTACGTACATTCTCCAAAATATATGGTTTGGCTTCTTTACGTATTGGTTATGGCGTAGGAAGTGCTGAAGTGATCAAATTAATTAATCAAGTTCGTGAGCCATTCAATACGTCACGGCTCGCACAAGTTGCTGCAATTGCTGCATTGGAGGATCAAGCTTTTGTAGAGCAATGCCGCACGCTAAATGCACAAGGAATTGTGTATTTACAAGCAGAGTTTGACCGTCTAGGGTTAACCTATTTGCCTGCAAACGGGAATTTCATTATGGTTGATGTTCGCAAACCATCTGGTGACATATTCCAAGGGCTATTGCGAAAGGGTGTCATTATTCGTGCGGGGCATCAACGATACCCGAGTTATATTCGTGTGACTGTAGGTACGCCAGAACAAAATGCGGTGTTCATTCAAGCGCTTGAAGAAGTCCTTCATCAAGTATCCGCCCAAGTGTAAATAATAAATTTAAGAATAGAAATGAGATATCATGAACACTACAAAAATAGCTATCTTTGGAGTAGGATTAATCGGGGGTTCATTGGCACTTTGCTTTAAAGATAAGCCAGGAATTACGGTGGTGGGCCATGCCCACCGCCCTGATTTAATGGATAAATATATCAGCAGAGAAGTTGTGGACAAGGCTACACTCTCGATAGAGGAAGCGGCTTGTGATGCTGATTTTATTTTTCTGTGTGTACCTGTAGGTAAGTTAGAAGAATATTTAGAGAAGTTAAGTGTGCTACCCTTAAAGAAGGGTTGTATCATTACGGATGTGGGAAGTACCAAAGCAAGCATATCCGCAAGCGCTGAAGCATTAGCACTGAAAGACGTTTATTTCATTGGTGGACATCCTATGGCTGGATCAGAACGATCGGGTGTAGAAGCGGCTTCAGTCCTTCTGTTCGAGAATGCGTATTATGTATTATGTCCTTCATCAAATGTGCCAGATGAAGCGATGGGCTCTCTAGAACGTCTACTTTCTTTTACGCGTGCTCAGATTGTGAAGGTGGAACCGAAGCTTCATGACGAGATCGTAGGTGCAATTAGCCATCTGCCGCATGTTATTGCAGTAGCTCTGGTTAACCAAGTCTGTGATTTAAACGAATCTAATTCATTATACCGAAGGTTGGCAGCGGGAGGATTTAGAGACATCACGCGTATTGCTTCAAGTGACCCTATCATATGGCGGGACATTCTTCTGAATAACAATGAGGTAATGCTACGATTGCTTAGAGATTGGAACTTGGGTATTTCTTCTTTTATCGAAATGCTTACGACCAGCAATGGAGAAGGAATAGAAGCAGCTTTTCAGAAAGCCAATGCTTTCCGTAACGAACTCCCCGAGGGACGCAAAGGAATGATTGCTCCTTTATTTGATCTATATTTGAATGTCCCGGATCATCCCGGTATCATTGGTAAGATTGCTACTGAGCTTGGCTCAGAGCAGATCAACCTAAGTAATATTCAAATTATAGAGAGTAGAGAAGATGTTCCTGGTGTCATGCGACTTTCATTCCGTCAGGAAGAGGATATGGAACATGCAAGGATCGTACTGCAAGAGTTACAATACACCGTATTTATATAATTAATAAAAGTGTTTACATTAACTTATAAAACATTAATTGACAAATGAAAACGGATACATTACAATGAACTTACAGTATGGTTTCTCTCCACTCCTATCCAATACTTTCGCTCTGACTTGAGCGGGGACCACTTTGAAAAAAGTGGTCTTTTTTTTGTCTTTGGAAATAACTAATGATGTGTTAGATACTTAATATATAGATTATGGAGGCATACATATGACCAACAGTATGCAAGTCAAAGCAAACTTTAAATTAACAAAAGCGAATGAAGTTATTTTTAGTGAAATCGAAGGAGGAACTAAACTCACACAAGGATGTTTTACTATGGAGTATAGTGGAGGCCTGCACGGAGAAGGTGTACTTCAAGAATTGAAATGTTATTTGCCAGACGGGTCTGCGACTGTATACGGCTTAGAACGGATCACAGGGTGCATAGAAGGTAAATCAGGGAGTTTGGTATTAGTACATGATGGAAGATATGAGAATGGTGAACTTACCTCACATCGAAAGGTTATGAACGGTTCTGGAACTGGGGAATGGACAGGGATTTTTGGTGAGATTAACTTTGAGTCTGGGAGTGCTGACCAGTTCACAATTACGTTTGATTATTACATTGAGTAGAACCACTTATTTAGAAGTACAACGGTTATATGATCGGTTAACCTATGAACAGGCCACTCGAAATAAAAGTGGTTTTTTTTGTTCTGTGATCATAAGAACTGCAACTTCATGATCTATTTATGCGTTTAGTAAAGTATATGGGATGGGTGCTACTTGAGTCGAGGTTGCATTTAGGGCGGAGGAACGACGTTGCTTCAGTAATTCAATTCTTCTGATAATAATTGAATATTAGATGGGATTACGGCATATAAGAAAGAGATAAAATATGGAAAAAATGAGAGAGGAGCAATAGGCATATGAAAGGGAATTTTGATGAATGTTGTCATCCATGGTTAAATAAGGAAGAAGGGGGATTCTATCAATCTACCTGACTATCATTTTAATTTATGTTACAATGAATAAGTAAGTTTGTTGAATTGTAGTGGTTTTTTGCGTACATAGAGGATGTTGTTTGGGGATTTTATTATTATATAGCGGTTAAACCGCAATTTTTTTGCCAGTTCGGCTCGATTTTTGTTTGAATTAGAGCGAGGAACAAATGGTTGGCGAGGAGGTCGCACTCATATGACGGACTCCCAGATGGTTCGCGAGATAAAAGAGGGAAATGTCGAACTTTATTCTGTATTAATGCGTCGTTATCAGCGTAAAATATTAGCGTTTGTATATCATATGCTTAAGAGTTCCAATATGGAGCTTCAGGCGGAAGATCTATGTTCTGAAACTTTCTATAAGGCTTACCGCAGCCTAAATACATTCAGAGAAGTGGATGCGAGCTTTTCCACGTGGCTTTACACGATTGCTCGTAATACAGTTCTTAGTGAACTGCGTAAACATCGCAATGGAAATATACCATTAGAAGAATGCGGGATTGTTCCGGTAGCACCACTTGAAGTTGCACCTGAACAAACAATTCTTCGCAATGAAAAGGTTAATCTGGTAAGGACTGCGATTAATAACTTGCCGGAAAAACAACGTTCTGCTTTGATTTTGAGAGAATACGATCAATTAGATTATCAGGAAATCGCTAATATTTTGGAACAAAGCGTAAGTTCTGTGAAATCGCTTTTATTTCGTGCACGTTCTAGTGTGAAGACACAACTTGAACCTTACTATTATGACCACATTAATGATGAGTATGAAGGGATGACAAGCAGATGAAATGCTGTGAGGCTCAGGAGTTATTCGGGTTAATGTGGGATGTTCCCAGTGAAGACCCGAAGAGGCGTATGTTAGAACAACATATAGCAACCTGTACCGAATGTTCAGCTGAATTCGAATTTTGGGAAGAGAGTAAATTATTAATTCATGGTTTAAGTGTAGAAGTTACTGAGCTACAATCAGAGTCTGTGAACCGTCAAGTCATGGATCGAATATATAGCGAATCTCCTTGGCTGATTCAAGATAAGGGTAAGCCATTTGCGGTATCTGGAGCAACTCGACGGAAATTATCACTATGGATTACAGCCTGTCTGATGTTGTTTTTTATTAGTTTTTTCTATCTAGTCATGATGGATCGATCAAGTCCACCAATGAATTCTGCTCCTACGAATGGCATTTTGCCTACGGGTGTGGCAGGGATTCCTAATGTTTTTCCACAGGATGGAAATTATATCATTCCTGCGTTAAATAGTGGCATTATTGAACCTTTGGTGGTTACTATGGGGCCGACACATCCTATATATTGGATGGTTTTATCTATTTTGAGTGTAGCATTGGCACTATATTCTTTAAGAAGGTTGGGTCGCATTCGTCGCTGAGGATATGTTACTTAACTGAATGGAGGACAAACAGGATGAGATTAGGTCTAATTCGTCATGGCGTTACTGACTGGAATATGATTGGTAAAATTCAGGGACAAAGTGACATTCCTTTGAATGATGATGGACGATGGCAAGCGAGAGCATTGGGTGAACGTCTGCGAGAAGAATCTTATAAGTGGGATTATATCATCAGCAGTGGTCTATCGCGTGCTGAAGAGACGGGATCTATAATTGCTAATATCTTGAACATCCCACTTCTAGAACCTGATAAACGCCTATTAGAGCGTTCCTTTGGGCAAGTAGAAGGCCTTTCTGCGGAGGAACGTGAGAAAAATTGGGGTAAAGAATGGGACCAGCAGGACCTTGGACAAGAGAAGAAAGAAGCTATCCGAACTCGAGGGCTTGCATTCGTGGAAGATATGTGGGTTAGATATCCAGATAAGAACATACTTGTGATTAGTCACGGTGGCTTTTTAGCTGTCTTATATACAGCCATGTTTAATGATCGATTTACGGAGCGAATTGGGAACTTGTCACTTACTATCCTTGAGAAAAAGGACTTGGACTGGACGCCACTACTATACAATTGTACCCGTCATTTACTTGAAAAACAGCTTGAGTCCTAAATAATAGGGCTTTTTTTATGTGTAAAAATAGGTTGTATCTGGTTTTATTTATAGTAGGTGATGGATTAGGTTTAGATTTAGTGAAAAACGTCAACTATGTATTCAAATGATTAACTTGAGATCCTGTTGAAATGCTGAATCGATATTGGAATGGTGCAACCTAGTATCAAATCACGAAAACATACCAATAATGGAAATAAAACGGCGAGGCGATCAAGGATGAATCTAGCGGATATGCTCACGTTTGCTGACATTGGTCAGTTGACCACTATTGCAAGTCACTATCAATGCGAGTGCAAGCGTAATTCAAAACACGAGTTAATTCAGAGCATCTTAGTGACTTTGAATCGCAGGGAATTTATAGGACAACAAATTCGATGTCTCTCGGTAGACGATTTACGGTTTCTGAACGCCATCTTGTTTGACAGTCGAAGTTACTTCAACGTGGAAGAGTTAATTGCCATCATTAGGCAGACCTCATTTCAAATAGTTGAGGGAGAACGATCCAAGGAGCAACTTAAAGTTCCAAGTCCCCGTGAGGTCATTGCGCGCTTCAAAAGTAGTGGCTGGTTATTTAATGGTATGACACAGTATACAAGGTACTTATTTCAGGTTCCAGAGGATTTAAAGGAAAGGTTTCGTAAGGAACTAGGTTCTTATGTAAAAGGTACAATACTTCTCACTGAAGAACCAACTATTTATAGGGAAGAGCAAGGTCTTGTTGCAGAAGATTTAGTTTTCTTTCTCCGTTTTGTTCAACACACAGAGATTGAAATGAATCAGGAAGGTACGATGTACCGAAGAACACAGCAACAGATCATGGAAAGTTTCCATATTGCTGAAGAACTTCTTTCCAAAGGAGGATGGCGCTTTGGTTATGGAAGAACCTTTACGGCTTATCCTAGCAGGTTAGCTTTGATCTATGATTATGCATTTCATATGAATTATATTGAAGAGATGGGTCATAGACTAAAGATAACCAACATGGGAATGGAAAGATTAGATCAAGGTAAAAGTGAAGGTATGGTACAGATTTTTCGCTATTGGTTAAGATTGTATAAACAACCTATTCCGAATCTGTCGTCTCTTGTCTATTGGGTTGGACAGTGTGCATATGAATGGATAACGATTTCATCTTTGCACGAGGCCTTAGGTTGGCTGATTAAACCGTATTACTATGACACTTCGCAATCGATTATGGAACAACGCATACTTCAAATGATGATGCACCTTGGCCTTGTCCGCATAGGGAGTACTGAAGAAGGTGCAGTTGTGAAAATGACCGTGTGGGGTAACAGAATGGTTGAAAAGTGCACGCTTCATGCGAAAGATGACGAATTAGATCTGAGGATTGACAAGGTGTAAACCAATTGGTACAATCACTCCCAAGTTAAGGAGTGATGAGAGATGTTGATCACATATGGTAGTAAGCTACCTAAGTTACATAGCTCCGTATTTGTCGCTGAAGGTGCCAAGATAATTGGTGAAGTTGAGATTGGTGAGGATTCAAGTATATGGTTTAATGCCGTACTACGTGGTGATATGGCTCCAATTATCGTTGGAAGTCGTTGTAATATTCAAGATGGCACAGTAGGACATGTTAATACATCACAGCCCCTTATTCTAGCTGATGAAGTTTCTGTAGGACATGCGGCTATTATCCACGGTTGCAATATAGGTAAAGGCACATTAATTGGAATGGGAGCAATAGTTCTGAACGGAGCAGGTATTGGTGAATATGCTTTAATAGGGGCGGGGTCAGTCGTAACTGAGAACACAATCATTCCACCCTATACCCTTTCCTTGGGAACGCCTGCTAAAGTGGTACGCGAGCTAACAGAGAAAGATTTGCAACGTATGGCGATGACCATGACTAATTATGTAACCAAAGGAAGGGAATATAGGTTCTCTTAACCATTCGTTTGGAGGTGCATCCAATTGGATAAGTTGAAAGTTACTTACGAAGTCATGTTGGGATTAGCTGCTGAGATGGTCTGGGACGAATGCATACGTAAACATCGTAGAGAAGAGCTCTATAAGGGAATTGACAGCGCTTTAGCTAATGGAGATAAGATGGCATTTACTGAACTGACAGATGAACTTAAATCTTTAGAATGAAGAAATGCATCTATGCATTTCTTCTTTTTTAGTTTAAATTAAATGGTATGAAGTAATAGAGAGGATGACTAGTGTGAAGTTCAGCGAGATATCTCAAGCGTCTTGGTCAGAGTTACAACCCTATTTAGATACCTGTGTAATTCCGTTTACGGGTTTGACGGGTGTGGAATCTCCCGTTGAAGCTACGGCTTCATTAGAAAGATTACGTGATTTCATGGATTTAGTAGAAATACGTTATAAAGGCAGGACTGTAACCTATCCAGCTTTTCATTATGTGAATCAAGATATTTCCAAATCATTGAATGAATTATGTCATAGAATTAAGGAAAGTGGATTCAAATATGTTATCATTATGACAGCGGATACAATACTAGAAGAATCAAGAGTATTAAATTGCGATTTAATACTGTCACAGCAACAGTTAGCGCCATTATATGAGAACGATCAGAACTTGCTATCTTCTATCATTCAAGACAAGGTTGAAAGCCTCTGGAAGACTAAACGGTGAGCCAAATGTGACAAAATTTCAACAATTATTTTATGTAAATCTTTCTTGTTGACATGAAAATGTGTATAATTCTTGACGGTCTCAAGAGGCTAATATATTATTAATATGTCCTGGTAATTTGTGTGATTAATATCATTGAAAATGAAGTATGAATGGGTTGAAAAAGGGGGTTGAAGACATGGAAAACAACCGAAATGATCATCATGAAGAAGAGCACCAACCCAATAGTCGTAAAGAAATGTCCCGTCGACAATTTCTAACGTATACTTTGGGAGGCGCAACTGCTTATATGGCCGCTGGTGCAATCTTGCCAATGGTACGTTTTGCAGTTGATCCAATTTTGCATAAGAAAACTGATGGTGATTATGTAAAAGTAGCAGAAATTAGCAAGATTACCAATGAACCACAAGAATTCACCTTTGAACTTAAGCAACAAGATGGCTGGTATCCTAGTACAGCTAACTTAGTCGCATGGATTCGTAAGGATGAAGCAGGTAACATTTATGCGTTGTCACCCATCTGTAAGCATTTGGGATGTACAGTGGGATGGAATAACAATAGTAATTTCCCAGATGAGTACCACTGTCCTTGCCACGGAGCTAGATATACTAACGTGGGTAAGAATTTAGCGGTCTCTCCTAAGCCACTCGACACGTACAAAGTAAAGATCGAGAACGGTTGGGTCTATCTAGGTAGCACTGAGCCAAATACGGAAGTGAAATAGGAGGCGAAAATTTCGGATGTTTAAGAATATCTATAACTGGATTGACGAACGTCTCGATGTCACGCCGATATGGAGAGACGTTGCGGATCATGAAGTACCGGAACACGTAAACCCGGCGCATCATTTCTCAGCATTTGTTTACTGCTTCGGTGGATTGACATTTTTCATTACTGTCATTCAGATTTTGTCGGGTATGTTCCTGACAATGTATTATGTACCAGATATTATTAATGCATACAACAGTGTTGAGTATTTACAGACACAGGTTGCATTTGGTCAAATCGTACGCGGTATGCACCATTGGGGTGCGAGCCTAGTAATTGTAATGATGTTCTTACATACCATGCGTGTATTCTTTACGGGTTCCTACAAAGCACCTCGTGAAATGAACTGGGTTGTAGGTATGCTTATATTCTTCGTAATGCTAGGTCTGGGATTAACAGGTTATTTACTTCCATGGGATAACAAAGCATATTTTGCAACGAAAGTTACGATGGAAATTGCAAACTCTGTTCCATATTTAGGGCCTGTTCTGAAGGAATTAATGCAAGGCGGTACAATTGTTGGTGCTCAGACGTTAACCCGGTTCTTTGCCCTTCATGTATTTTTCCTCCCGGCTGTACTGTTAACTCTGTTGGTTGGACATTTCATCATGATCCGCAGACAAGGGATTTCCGGTCCACTATAATAGAAGGGAGGAATTTTGATGGCGCACGGAAAAAAATCGGACGAAAAAATTGTCTATGTTGGTGATACGCGAGTTAAGAAATCCAAAGGGTTTGTTGTGCCACCTGATTACACATCATATCCTGGTAAATCAGAAGCTTTCATCCCTAACTTTTTGTTGAAAGAATGGATGGTTGGGGTGGTCTTTCTAGTAGGATTCTTAGTCCTAACGATTGCCGAACCTGCACCATTGGGCTATCCAGCAAATCCAAGTGCAACGATCATTCCGATGCCAGACTGGTATTTCTTATTTCTTTATGAATATTTGAAACTACCTTATGCCTCAGGTGATTATGTGGTCTTAGGAGTAATTGGTGTCACGGGGGTTGCCTTTGGTGCACTGTTACTCGCTCCTTTCCTAGATACTGGTAAGGAAAGACGGTTTTATCGTAGACCTATCGCTTCTTCCCTTATGATCCTTTCGATTTTGGCAATTGTATATCTGACAAATGGTGCATGGACCCATTACACTAGTGAAATGGAAAAAACAGGTCAGAAGGCAGAGCATATCCAACGTGAGGAAGATGCAGAAGAGAAACGTGCTAAAGGTCTTCCTACTTCGAATGCAGTGGTAACCAAAGAAGTTGCCATTGTAGAAAAAGAAGATGTAGCTATGGAAACATATAAAAAAGCAGGTTGTATTACTTGTCATGCTGCGGATATGAAGGGTGCATCTGGCCCATCATTACGTGGTATCGGTGATGTACATGACAAAGATGCAATCTTAACCATTATTAAAGAAGGCTATGGCGATGGTAAGATGCCTGCTATGTACGATAGTGCTATTGCAGCTGGTCTTACAGATCAAGATGTTGATCATCTAGCCGATTGGCTTGCGAAACAAAAAGCAGAATAGTAGGATATAATAAGATGAAAACCTGGTCGGGTTAAACGATCAGGTTTTTTTTGAAAAGATATGAAAGAACGCGTTATTCCTGGTAGTTATTTCTAAGTATTTCACTAGAGATGGTTACAAGCCAATATGGGATAGTAATCTACTTCCTTTTGGATGAAATGATAAATGAAGTGCTTAACTTACTTTTTAAGGAGGAACAAAGGGTGTCGATTTCTTATTTATGGAGCCGATCTTTTCTATGTAATCGTAAATTTCTATGGCTCTTGTTTATATGTAATGTGATTGGAACGATCTACGGATACATATGGTATGGCAATCAAATGGCATATACATTAGAGAATTACGCTTCATGGTTAATTGTGTTTGTTCCGGATAGCCCAACAGCAAGTTTGTTCTTTACGATTGGGATAGGATGTTTATTGTACAAGCCTCGTTCGATATGGGGTAATCAAATCCGCTATTTATTTGAGTCGCTCGCTGTGGTAACTTCAGTAAAGTATGGATTATGGGCTAGTAGCATGATATTCGCCGGTCAATATCAGGGAGATGTACTCCAATGGCAAGATTGGATGTTAGTGGTATCTCACACGGCAATGGTAATTGAAGCACTGCTATATGTACGTTTCTTCGGGTTCAATACCACTGCATTGATAGGCGCTGCTGCGTGGACATTGTTAAATGACTTCATTGATTATTCATATGGTATATATCCATGGCTACCTAGTGTTTTAACTGATAATATTACCGGGGTTCAGAATTTCACAATTGGTCTTACCATCTTTAGTGTTATTGTATCTTGGATAACATTAAGATTTGCTAGACGGAATGCTCTTAGTGCTTAGGTGAATGACTTAAATTGTATATTTGAATCTGAGCCTATGTGTTCTATATACATCCCTTTTACCATACATATACGGTAGGAGGGATGTCCCATGTCACGTAAATTCATATCTCATCCACTAATAACGATGTTGGTAGTCTTCATCATCGTCTTTATGCCTAATTATCACATGATCTGGGCGGATGAATCATCATCACTGCCTTCTAAGCAGGCTAGACAGCTAAGTGAGGCTGTAGAGGCGTTATATCGTGATGTAGTAGATGGTAACATAACGAAAGTTCGTCTTGAAACAGAACGGATTGAGATATTATTTACTTCGTCATCCTTTCAAGGACTAACTGAAGTCGAGGGTATTCATGCTCTTGCAGAGTGTATTGTAGAAGTGAAAATAGCTACAGCTCAAGCAACCCTTCAACCTGAGTTATGGTTACAAGCGATAGCGAAATTACGGTTAGCAGCAGATAGTCTAAGTAATAGACAACAACCTTTATGGCATCAATATTATAAAGTGGTGCGTGAGGACCTGAGTAGGATGCAGAGTCAATTGAATTTAAATGATAAAGAAGGTTTGAAAGAAGCCTATGATAGCCTTCAAACCCATTATGAATTGATCCGTCCCGCCATTGTTATACAAAAGAAGCCTTTTGAGGTTAATATGATCGATTCATGGATATCGTACGCGGGTGGTGTAACTACCACGATAACTTCGAAGCCAGAAACGATACGGAGTATGATTTCACAAGGTGAAGAGCATTTTAATACGTTATTTGGCAAAAAGAAGGACGAATCCGCGTTTGCTCCTCAAATTCAATATAATACATCCAATAAGGGCATTTGGCTCGGTGCAATATTTATTCTCGCTATCCTATCCTATGTTGGTTATCGTAAATATCGAGGGGAACAGAGTAGTATGAAAGCTCTTCCACCACCTAAGCTGTAAAAAAAGGGTCACTTCTAAGCGTTGTTATCGATGTCCAGTGAAGTTGATCCTTATATTGTCGCTAAAACGGCTATGCCGCCCTTGTAAAAGGACGGAATAGCCGTTTCTACTTGTGTGCTATTCCTCTCTAAAGCCTTCTCCATGTACATCACGAACATCGTTAATGATCACAAAGGCTTTGGGATCAATAGATTTTACAATGAGGCTTAGACGCCGAATTTCCTGTCTAGAGACAACACAGTAGACCATATATTTGGCCTGCTTAGAATAGGCACCAATCGCTGGAATAAGGGTTACGCCTCTATCCATTTCTTTCGTGATCAAATCTGCAATCTCAGGTGCTAGGTCGCTAATGATTGTGAAGGCTTTTGCAGCATAAGCACCTTCTTGGATGAAATCTATGACTCGCGATGCGATATATACCGCAACGAAGGTATATAATATTTTCTCCTTTGGGATGAAGAACAAGGATGCGCCGATGATGATGATATCCAGTGCGAGAATGACTTGACCCATGCTCCAACCAAATTTACGGTTGCATATTCTTGCTACGATGTCTGATCCCCCAGTAGTTCCCCCGAAGCGAAATACAATTCCAAGTCCTGCGCCAAGTGTTACTCCTGCATAAAGGGAGGCTAGAATGTAATCGTATTGAGTTATAAAGGGAGATATTACACCGCGCTGAATCAATATCTCAAAAAACCATAGAAAAAAAGTCAAAGATAAAATGCCTACGCCAGAATAGACCATTTGTTTCTTTCCTAAGACCATCCATCCCAGTATAAATAGCGGGATATTTAAGATGAGCGTAGATAAAGAAGGTGGAATCTGGAAAGCATAATTAAGCAAGATTGTAACCCCTGTGATTCCCCCCTCCATTAATTGGTTAGGAATAATGAAGTAGAGAAGCCCGAAGGCGTAAATGGCGGTACCTACAATAATAGGTATGATCATTCTAAGTTGTGTAACGATGTTGGTTAATTTCATAGGATCCTCACTTTTCATAATTAGGAAAAACCTAGATTTATTTGTCAACTATAGTATACCTATTTAGGCTATTTAATAAAAATATTTGTTTCAAAATAGCTTTAATATCTCATTTGGAGTAAAATGATTACGAGAAAATCCAATGTTGTCACAAGTATTTCACTAAAGGGGATTGGTTCAAATATGGAGAAATCTTTGGCGGAAATGCAACGAGAAGTGGACCTCTACATATCACAATTTAAAGAAGGGTATTTCAGTCCATTATCTATGTTAGCGCGAATGTCGGAAGAAGTAGGCGAATTAGCGCGTGAGGTGAACCATCAATTTGGTGAAAAACCTAAGAAGCCAAGTGAAGAAGATAACTCGATTGAACTAGAGCTTGGAGATATTATGTTCATTACGATGTGTTTTGCAAATTCACTAGGTATTGATCTAAGTAAAGCGCATGACTCCGTCATGCATAAATTTAATACGCGTGATGCTAATCGTTGGACTTTGAAAAACACCGATTAATAATTTTGACATATGCTGTAGTAAAACCTATTTTGAAGGTGTGAACAGCTATGAAATCGGAAGACTATGTCCAACAGGCATATCATTGTATTTTACAAAATGACTTCATGGAAGCCATTCGCCTTTTTGAAGAAGCCATTGCTATAAACCCGGCTGATGCTGAGATTCATTATAAATGCTCTATTACCTATGCCCGCAATAACAGGATTGATAAAGGTATTGAACATGCTGAAAAAGCACTTGAACTTGCGCCGGGGAAAATCATTTATAAATATTATTTGCAGCATCTTAAAGCTATGCAACTGGTTCATGAGTCCAAGAAACAAATGGATAAGATGAGTGGTACTTCTGTTGTCAATCTTTATCAAGTCGTGTTTCTGTTAAAGGAAGCTATAACATTGGATCCTTTAAATGCTGAAGCGTACGTATGGTTAGCTCTAACCTATAGTGAGCTGAATGAACATGCGGCTGCGATCTCGACTTTAAAAGAAGGTCTCTATCTCATGCCAGCAGAACAGGGTCTTGATAAATTGTTAGAACAATTAAAAAAAAGATTTAGAAAGTATATAAACGATTCATTAATTGAGTAAGAACAAGAGGGAGATGGGACAATGTCAAAACCAATTAGAGTAGCGGTCGTAGGTGCAGGAGGCCGTATGGGGAGAGAAGTTGTTAAGTTGGTTCTGGAGGATCAAGAACTTGAATTAGTTACAGCTGTGGATCGCTCTGCAGGGGAAGTGGATGCTGGTATCCTAGTGGGACTACCAGCATGTGGTGTTGTAATTACTTCAGATATGGAACTTGCTTTTGTAGAACATAAACCGGATGTTATGGTTGATTTCACTACACCACAATCAGCGTATGGTAATACGTTATTGGCGATTAAACATGGGGTACGTCCGGTGATTGGAACGACGGGATTTACACCGGAACAAATCAAGGATCTGGACAAGCTGTGTATAGAGAAGGAGATTGGTGGATTAATCGCACCGAATTTCTCAATTGGGGCTATCTTGATGATGAAATTTGCAGCGCAAGCTAGTAAGTACTTCCCACATGTTGAGATTATTGAAACTCATGGTGATCAGAAGTTAGATGCACCTTCAGGAACAGCTATCAAAACAGCAGAAATGATCGTTGAGAATCGTCAGGAGCTTCGCCAAGGAAATCCGAATGAAGAAGAAGTTATTGAAGGAGCACGTGGCGGTTACTATAATGGATTTAGAATTCATAGCGTACGTTTACCAGGGGTCTTTGCTCAACAGGAAGTGATATTCGGTGGATATGGCCAAACACTCAAAATTCGTCATGATTCATATGAACGCGCTGGATATATGCCTGGGGTAAAAGTAGGCATTCAAAAAGTTATGGAGTACACCGGACTAGTATACGGATTTGATCAATTCATCGACTAACTAGGAGTGATAGAAACTATGAAAATTGCATTTATTGCACATGATCGTAAGAAGGAAGAAATGGTTAATTTCGTAATTGCCTATGAACGTGTTTTTGAGGGTAATAAATTATATTCAACAGGAACCACCGGACTAAGAATTATGGAAAACACGGATTTGAAAATTCATCGCTTCATGTCTGGTCCACTGGGTGGCGATCAACAAATTGGTGCACTTGTAGCCCAAAATGAGATGGACCTTATTATATTCTTAAGAGATCCACTCATGGCACAACCTCATGAGCCGGATATTAATGCACTTCTTCGTCTATGCGATGTTCAGGGTATACCTCTTGCAACGAATATTGCAACAGCGGAAATTCTGGTCAAAGCATTAGATCGCGGCGATTTTGCGTGGCGTGACCTCGTACATAAGTACAAGCCGATTAGTGAAGAGCTATGACAGAGCAACTTGATATCCTCGTGTTCGGTGCACATGCAGATGACGCAGAGATTGGGATGGCAGGTACGATTTACAAACATGTTGAAGCAGGTTATCGTGTAGGGATTTGTGATTTGACTTTTGCGGAGATGTCTTCCAATGGGACTGTGGAGACACGTAAGCAGGAGGCTGAAGAAGCGGGTAAGGTGTTGAAGTTGACTTCACGGAGTAATCTGGGACTTCCAGACCGTGGATTATACTTGACTCCGGATAACGTTAAGGCAGTAACGGAAGAAATTCGTGCGTGTGCGCCTCGGATGATATTTGCTCCCTACTGGGAGGATAGACATCCAGATCATGTCGCTTGTAGTAAGCTAGTAGAAGAGGCTGTGTTTAATGCAAAACTCCGGAGGTATATGCCGGAGCATCCTTTTGTGAATGTGGAACAATTATATTTCTATTTCATTAACGATCTAGGGAAAGCTGATCTTATTGTGGATATTTCGAAGCAATATGATGTGAAGGAAAAGGCGCTGTCTTGTTATCGTTCCCAGTTTGAAAAGTCAGCAACAGAAACGGTAGTCACACCGCTCAATCAAGGATATATTGAGCGAGTGAAATCGAGAGACAGATTGGTGGGTCAACGCAGATTGGTACCCTTTGCTGAAGGATTTGCAACGAAGAGTCCTTTCTTAGTTGAACACTTTTAATTATCTATATTACTAGTTAAACCATTTGTGAATTCCAGTGTTATATATTTCGTCTCCTACCATGCATAATATAGGTAAGTGAGTGTGAAAAGGAAAGGGGGCGGTCGTTATGGAGCAAGGTCGATCATTAAAAATAGGAATTACTTGTTACCCATCTCTTGGTGGTTCAGGAGTTGTGGCGACAGAACTTGGTAAGATTTTGGCTGAAAAGGGTCATCAAGTACACTTCATTACGCAAAGCATTCCATTTCGGTTAGGTACGAAGTTTCAAAAAAATATTTTTTATCACGAAGTGGAAGTAAGTGACTATTATGTATTCCGTTATCCGCCATATGATTTATCATTAGCTACTAAGATGGCACAGGTAGCCAAAATGCAGAATCTTGATATTCTCCATGTCCATTATGCTGTTCCTCATGCGGTATGTGCATTTCTTGCCAAACAGATGGTAGGAGAGAAGCTGAAGGTAGTTACAACTCTTCATGGGACGGATATTACAGTCTTAGCACAGGATGAATCGCTTAAGGATCTTATTCGGTTAGCTATCAATGAGAGTGATGCGGTCACAGCGGTATCAAATGATCTAATCAGGGAAACTAGAGATGTCTTGGATATTAGCCGAGATATTGATTTGACATATAATTTTGTGGATAAGCGAGTGTATTATCCTCGCGACACTTCTTCTTTACGTGGAGACTTTGCGAATCCAGATGAGAAAATACTGATGCATATTTCCAATTTCCGCCCTGTTAAACGTGTGTCGGATGTTGTGGATATTTTTGCTAAAGTGAATAAAGTGATTCCTTCCAAATTGTTGTTCGTAGGAGAAGGACCGGATCTACCCAAAATACAAAGTAAAATAAATGAATTAGGACTCGGAGATAAGGTTCATTTTCTCGGCAAACAAGATGAGATAGCTCATGTGATTTCTTTGGCAGATGTATTATTACTACCTTCTGAAAAAGAAAGTTTCGGTCTAGTTGCGTTAGAAGCGATGGCATGTGGGGTGCCGACAGTAGGTTCTGAGGCCGGAGGAATTCCTGAACTAGTTATTCATGGCGAAACAGGGTTCTTAGCTCCCATTGGAGATGTAGATCAAATGGCAGACTATACGATTCGTCTCCTAAGTGATCCAGCTTTATCTGAGAAATTCATAAATGCATCTCTTAAGCGCGCACGCGAGAATTTCTGCGATGAGTTGATTACGAAAAATTATGAAGACATTTATTACCGTGTTCTTGGAAGAGAAGTTCCGAGTTCCGATCATCTAGATAAATTATGCAGGTAGGCTGTATGTTCCAAAGTGTGGGGGCGTTGTTTAAATGGTGAAGTGGAATAATGCGGAAGCTGGTATGGCTGAACAAAGTGAAAACCTTCTAAGAACCTTACTAGGACAAGGATTCGAAGGATATTGGGTCGGAGGTTGTGTTCGTGATGAATTGATAGGGCGCGCCGTCCATGATATGGACATGACGACATCAGCTCTTCCTGAAGAAATCGTAGGTTTGTTCAAACATACGATTCCAACGGGAATTCAACATGGGACGATAACAGTAATGTTACAAGGCTACGCTTTTGAAGTCACTACTTACCGTGTAGAGAGTACTTACGAGAATCATCGGCGACCTGACGAGGTTACGTTTGTTAAAGAAATCTCTGAGGATTTAAAGCGGCGAGATTTCACGATGAATGCAATTGCTAGAGCAGTGGACGGTACATATATTGATCCTTTTGGCGGTCGACAAGATACAGAAAAGGGTATTATTCGATGTGTAGGGAATCCTCTTGAACGATTTAATGAGGATGCGCTGCGTATGGTTCGCTGTGTGCGTTTTGCATCCGTATTTGGTTACTCGATCGCTAAGGATACCTGGAAGGGATTATTGTCTCAACGTGCTAACTTACAATTTATTGCGTTGGAGAGAATTCGGGTTGAGTTGGAAAAGGTTATGAGTGGCAATAATCCGATTAGAGGGCTTGGTTTACTTCGTCGCAGTCAGCTTTTGGATTTCGCTAAGGTTCCCGTATTATGTACGAGGTTCGATTCAGATATCATCATGGGACTAAATGATGTGATGCATGAACCCAATAGCCTTAAATGGGCTCTGCTTCTGTATGCGGGTGGATTTAGTTCCGACGAAGCAGGGCAACTCTTGCGGAAATGGACATTTAGTAATCAGGATAAGGATGAAATTTGCAATATTCTGCGATTAGACGAACAGGTGAAGCAGGTTATCCGAATTCAGGATAGTGAGATTTCTACGGAAGAACGACGGTTATTATGGATCAGAGTGGTTCTTGATCGTGGTAGATCAACGACACTGAATTGGCTTAAGTTACAAAGAACACTTCCAGAACACAGACAGGTATTCCCACTGCAATGGTTAGACCTCTTTGCTAGATGGGAACACCAGATGTGTATACATCATCTCAAAGAATTGAATATATCAGGTAGAGAAGTCATGCAGATAAATAATATTGCTGCGGGTTCTTGGCTGGGTGAGTTGTTACATCAATTACTGTTATCTGTAGCAGCGGGTATCGTTGCAAATGATAAAAATTGTTTAATTGAGGAAATAAAGCGGGTGAACATAAATCATGGCTGAGGAAACATTGTTGAATATTCTGCTTGAAGATCCCAATGGATTTGTATCGGGTGAAGAAATGAGTCGTAGACTATCGATCAGCCGTACAGCCGTGTGGAAGCAGATTAACAAGCTAAGAACGTTAGGATATGAATTTGAGGCAGTGTCTAATAAAGGGTATCGTATTCTTATCAAGCCAGATAACTTAGACAAGTTAACATTAAACAATGCGCTAAATACTGTCATGATGGGTTCCGTCCTTGAGATCATCAAGAGTACAGTCTCTACGCAAGAGGAAGCACGTCAACGAGCAGAATTAGGAGCTCCTGAAGGAACTGTCATCATCGCTGAAGAACAGACGGGTGGTAAAGGAAGATTGGGTCGGAAATGGTTCTCACCATACGGTAAAGGAATCTGGATGAGCCTAGTACTTCGTCCACAGCAACCGCTTGAATTTACATCGCAACTCACTCTTCTTACAGGCGTGGCTGTATGTAGGGCGATAAGAAAAAGGACAGGATTAGATGTTGGAATCAAATGGCCAAATGATATTCTGATGAATCAACGCAAAGTATGTGGTATTTTGCTTGAATCAACAGTTGAGGATAAGGTTGTTCGTTATTGTATTGCTGGAATAGGGATTAGCGTAAATATAGATAGAGAAGAATACCCTGAAGATTTACGAGACATCGCTACTTCTTTAAAGGCAGAAAGTGGAGCTACAGTGGATCGCAGCTTATTAATCGCTGCTATTCTGGAAGAGTTCGAAACATTGTACCAGTTATATGCTCAGGAGGGTTTCTTACCTATCGCATCGTTATGGGAGGCACTATCGGTAACGATCAATCAGGAAGTTGTATTTAACACCACTCAAGGGCTCAGAGAGGGTCTGGCTGTCGGTTTAGATCCTAGTGGCGCATTGCTTGTGGATACGGGAATGGGGAACATCGTTCCTGTTATCTCTGGAGATGTCAAACTTAAATAATGAAATATGCCATCTTATTTGGTATACTG
Source organism: Paenibacillus antarcticus (assembly GCF_001637225.1). Classification (GTDB taxonomy): domain Bacteria; phylum Bacillota; class Bacilli; order Paenibacillales; family Paenibacillaceae; genus Paenibacillus_AQ; species Paenibacillus_AQ antarcticus. Next base: position 228,635 of record NZ_LVJI01000014.1, on the reverse strand, counting down.
TTTGTGAGGCGGCATCGAGCATGACTCGAACTGCACTTGATCAAAAGTTTAGGATTTTTCAAAAAACTACACTTACTAATTAACTATTTTAGTGAGTGGCGTTGGATTCTGCTCTGAGCCGAAAGGACCGAGACAGAAGGGACGATCGAAAGTGACTCTTTTTTGACTATCGGACCTTTTTAGTGAACATGCTAAAAGGTTTTTTTGTTGTGTTAAATATGAAATTCCATATCTAACATTCAACAACGGGGAGAATCTATCCTTGAATTCCGAATTTTTTTTCAAAATGGAGAGGGGCACAATTATCATGACAAAGAAGTCAGCACTAAACATTGTGAAAATGAAACAAATGAAGGCGGAAGGTACACCGTTAAGTATGGTAACTGCATACGATTACCCTACAGCAAAGCTATCTGATGAAGCTGGTGTAGATATCATACTCGTGGGTGATTCCCTTGGTAACGTAGTACTTGGATATAACTCTACGATTCCAGTTACGTTGGAGGATATGATCTATCATACCCGCGCTGTTGCAAGAGGGGCAGAGCATACTTTTATTGTTGCTGACATGCCATTTATGACGTATCACGGCAATATAGATGAGACCTTACGAGGTGTGAGAAGGCTCATGCAGGAAGGACATGCTCAAGCCATTAAGATGGAGGGCGGCAAGGAAATATGTCCTACGGTAGAAGCTATTGTTAAATCCGGTGTCCCTGTACTTGGGCATATTGGTCTAACACCACAATCGGTGAACCAAATTGGTGGCTATCGGATTCAGGGTAAAGATGCGGCTGATGCGCAAAGGTTGATGGAAGAAGCAAAAGCCCTAGAAGCAGCGGGCGCTTTTGGTATCGTATTGGAATTAGTAACGGAGCAAGTGGCTGAAGCCATCTCTAAGGAATTGTCTATTCCAACGATAGGCATTGGAGCTGGACGTTATTGTGACGGACAAGTGCTCGTATTCCATGATATTTTTCAATATGCATCGCCTTATATAAATAAACGTTTTGTCAAAACGTATGGTGATATCGGTACATTAGTCCGAGAAGGATTAGAGAATTATGTGAAAGAAGTGAAAGAACGCATCTTTCCTGCAGAGAATCATGTGTTTGTAGCTAAGGATGATGTACTGGATTCTCTATATGGAACTGGCTTAAACAAGGTGGATAAATCATGAAAATCATTCGGAATATTGTTGAACTCCGACAAGAACTGAAGCAATATAGAGTGAAAAGTAATGGCGAGTGCAGAGTAGGGTTAGTTCCTACAATGGGTTACCTACACGAAGGTCATGCGAGCTTAATGAGTCGTGCCCATGATCTGAGTGACCTGGTTGTCCTTAGTATATTTGTGAATCCGATACAATTTGGTCCAGGAGAAGATTATGAGACCTATCCTCGGAATGAAGAGCAAGATTTAGCTTTGGCTGATCGCCAAGGTGTGGATATTGTATTTATACCCACAGTAGAAGAAATGTATCCCACTCAAACGTTGACCAAAATTAGGGTTAGTGAAGTCACCCAATTGTTGTGTGGGTCATCTCGGCCGGGACACTTCGATGGTGTGACTACGGTTGTAAGTAAGTTGATTCATATCGTACAACCAGATCAAGCCTATTTCGGTTTGAAAGATGCACAACAAGTCGCTGTGCTTCAACAGATGGTGCATGATTTAAATATGAATGTTGAGATTGTACCATGTCCCATTGTAAGAGAAGAAGACGGATTGGCACTCAGTTCAAGGAATGTGTATCTTAGCTCAGAAGAACGTAAACAAGCATTAGTGCTCTCTCGTTCTCTCTTTGAAGTAAATGAGACTATGGTAAATGATGAGTCTGTAAAGGCTTCTGAAGTTCGTGAAAGGCTAATGAGCTTGATTCAACTCTCGCCGATGGCTGTTATTGATTATGTTGAAGTATTGACATTTCCAACATTAAATCGTATAAACGATGATGTCCTACTTAATGATGTTACAGAGAAATTAATCATGGCAGTGGCAGTTAAATTTGGAAATACACGACTTATAGATAATATGTTACTTACGCCAAAGGAGGCGGTATTTCTTGTTTAGACATATCATGAAATCCAAAATTCACCGTGCAACGGTTACGGAAGCGAATTTAAATTATGTGGGTAGTATTACCATTGATGAAAGTCTTATGGAGGCTGCAGATTTACTTGAGAACGAAAAGGTTCAAATTGTGAATAATAATAATGGTGCTCGGCTAGAAACTTATGTTATTCCTGGACCACGCGGCAGTGGAGTCATTTGTCTTAATGGAGCTGCAGCCAGACTCGTTCAACCTGGCGACGTAGTTATTATTATTTCTTATGCGGTCATATCTCAAGAAAATCTAAGTGCCCATAAGCCTACAGTTGTATTTGTAGATGAGAAGAATCAGCCTGTTGAATTCATGGATAAAGAAGTTCATGCGACAATTCGCTAATTAAAAGTTCAAAGGAAATCATCATAATATGTAATGTATGGGATGGCGAATGAAAAGCTCCGATTCAACAAAAAATGAAGACAGGTAGACGCACTGATTTCATTATTGTTAAGGGTGGGATGCAGGCCATGTTTCAACATGTATTCGCTGAAATGAACCACATGTTAGAGGAAATCGTCAAGCATTACCCAACTGCGCAAGAGTCCCAAAAGCAGCTTCTGATTCAGAGATGGAACATGCTTAAGGCCATGAGTGATGGGATTATTGAAGAATGGCTATCGTTTGAAGACAAGATGGGTTCTTTCCGAGAACATACGGTGTTACCCCCTATGTTTCCTCTAGGTGATACACCTGAAATGGGAATGGAGTCATTTGTTAGAGGCCAAGGGTACTTTAAGTTGCTGATGTATCGTCAATCCATACAGCAATTTTCCCAAATCGTTTATGATTATCCTGACAGCTTACTTGCTCGAATGTATATTGCAATGGCGCACCTTCATCTGGAGGAGACGTCGGAAGCTTTAGAACATTTCCAATGGATTCTTCCATTAGCAGAGCATAAGAAGCTAAGAGCCATGATCTATAATGCATTAGGCTGTATACAGGCTAAACTTGCGGATACGGGCAAAGCACAGGAATATTTTACGTTGTCATTGCAAAATGATCCGACACTGCCTGATCCACTTATTAATCTGCAAGTCTGCAATCAAAATCGCGGTCAACTCCAGTATGGAAGTCAGCTTACTTCATTAATTTAGCATGATGACTCAAATTAAGGCGATGCCCGTTCCTGCGAAAGCTACGAGTATCGTCTTTTCTTTACTTGAAATATAAGCAAGTATGCGTTTCAATTGATACTCTATTTCTTATGTTTCTAACGAGACGGGTTCTGACTTTGAAAAAGGTCAGCATGCTGCTTCTACTTGATTAATGAATAAATTCTGATCTTCTGTTATGCTGTTAAAGAGACTGGATCGAAAGGGAATACTTAATTATGAAATTTGCTGTACTGGACTTTGAAACAACAGGCAACCAGTCCGCCGATGAAATTATTCAAGTTGGACTTGCCATTATTGAAGAAGATCAATCGATATCCCGAGTATACGGGTCATATGTTAATCCAGGGATTCCAATCCCGCCGTTTATTTCTAATTTAACAGGGATCATGAACAGTGACGTTGAGAACGCTCCTTCTTTAGAAGAAATGATGATGGAGTTAGTTCCGATGCTAGATGATGTTGTATTAGTCGGTCATAATGTTTCTTTTGATTTTAATTTTTTACAGAATGCACTTGATCGATGCGGTTATTTACCATACAGCGGACGGATTCTAGACACAATAGATTTCCTGAAAATATGTTTTCCATCGTTAACCACATATCAATTAGGTCTAGTATCTACACAATTCGGTATTGTGCATGATCGACCACATCAAGCCGATAGCGATGCGTTGGCAACAGCACACGTATTATTGAAATGCCTAGACGAATTGATTGGGTTACCACTTATTACGCTCCAAAGGCTTAGTGAGTTATTTGCTGATGAGGATAGTGACTTGGCATGGTATTTCGACGGTTTATGTAGGGAGAAGGAAAAAGAGCCTGCACAAGACCTTGAGATTCACAATTTTTATCGTCAATTGGCTTTGGCTGTTGAAGATTGGTCGGATATTTCCACACCCCGGAATGATGAAGATGACAATCCTCTTAAATCCATGGATTTCCCACAATTTCTTGCAGAGATTGAAGAACGGCTTCGTGCAATTATGCCACATTATGAGGCAAGAGAATCACAGAGCATGATGTTCGGAGAGGTCATGAATGCACTTGAGAATGATAAACATCTACTTATTGAAGCAGGTACGGGTACGGGGAAATCCTTAGGATACTTAATACCTGCGATTTATCAGAGTGTGAAACGTGAGTCAAAAGTTATGGTAAGTACACATACGATTAACCTTCAAGAGCAGTTACGTGAACGAGATATCCCGCTATTAACTCAGGTCGTTCCTTTTCAATTTAAAGCTGCCATTTTCAAGGGGAGACAGCATTATTTGTGTTTGAGAAAATTTGAACATAAAATAAATAAGAGAGATTTCGCCAATCCCAAGGAAGATGTAATCTTAGCTGCTCAAATGATTGTATGGTTGGCACAAACAGAGACCGGCGATGATGAAGAACTGAATCTGGGTGGTCGTGGTGGAGATTTCTGGGAAACGGTTTCAAGTGACTCCGATTCCTGTCTTGGACGTGCTTGTCCTTGGTTTCGTAAATGCTATTATCATCGTGCTAAGCATGAAGCGGGAATTGCTGATGTAGTGATCACTAATCACTCTAAGTTATTTACAGATGTAAAAGCTGGACATCAGTTATTACCTGCTTACGAACATTTAGTGATTGATGAAGCACATCATTTAGAGGAAGTTGCGGGTAAACATTTGGGGCTTCATATGAAGTACTTCACCGTGGTTCATACACTTACACGACTTTACAAAGATAACCGAAATGGGCAATTTCCGGCACTAATACAACAATTGCGTTCTTCCAGTGATGAGAAAGCTTCAGATTGGGCAGTTGTGATCGACAAATTATGTGGTGAATTGGTTGAAGTGAAGGAACATTGGGACAGACTAAACGATATGTTATTTGCACTACTTCCTGAGCGTAGTGATGCGGCTCCTGGTGATACAGGACAGTTTGTTCTACGGTTGCAGCCCAATAAGAAACCTCAGGATTGGGATGTATTAGCTGCGATTGAGAATCAGATCTACGTAACTTTAGGTGAGGTAGTTCGTAAAGCGGAGAAAATGTTAAACGACATTAAAGATAATCTAGATGATTTCAGCTCAGACAGCCTAATAACGGATATAAGCGGTCTAATTAAAGATTTAGCAAATGAACGTGAAGATCTTCACATGTTCATGGCGCTAAGCGATATAGGCAATGTATACTGGATGGAGGCCAATGGCCATTTTCGAAGTAAATCTCTACAGATGTATGCTGTTCCAGTAGATGTAAGCAAGCAACTGAAAGAAGTATTTTTCGATAAAAAGAAAAGCATTATTCTCACTTCGGCTACATTATCTATCGAGAAATCTTTCCAGTATATGATTGAGAATCTGGGGCTTCAAGAAGCGTCGGATAATGGACGATTAGTGACAGTGCAGCTTCCATCTCCTTTTCGCTATCGCGATCAGGCGTTGCTTGTTATCCCACGCGACTTTCCAAGTGTGAAAGGTAGTGTTGGTGATGCACTCTTCGTAGAGACACTTGTGAAGTCATTGGCTGATACGGCTATCGTTACTAAAGGTCGAATGTTAGTGTTATTTACATCCTATCGGATGCTTCGTCAAGTGTATGAACCGCTACGTAGCGCCTTATCCTCAAGTGATATCACCATATTAGGCCAAGGCGTTGATAGTGGGAGTCGCAGTAAATTGATCCGTCGTTTCCAGGATAGTAGCGCCTCGGTGCTATTAGGAACAAGTAGTTTTTGGGAAGGGATAGATATCCCCGGGGAAGCATTGACTTGTTTAGCGATTGTTCGTTTACCATTCCAACCTCCCAACCATCCACTTGTGGAGGCGAAGAGTGAACTACTCAAGCAGCAGAAGAAAAACCCGTTCATGAAATTGTCAGTTCCGCAGGCAGTGATTCGATTTAAACAAGGATTCGGTCGGCTGGTGCGAACAGCAAACGATAGAGGAATTGTTATTGTTTATGATACGCGTGTGATAGAATCATACTATGGTAAACATTTCCTTTACTCATTGCCTGGTCCAAAAATGGAACATATGCCGACCAATCAAATGGTCTCAAGGATATCAGAGTGGTTACATGAAGGCGATAAATCCTAAAAGCGGATGTTATAGCTAATAATTAGGGGGAGCAAGTATGAAGTCTGACAAAATTTCAGAAGCTGTGGTTCGAAGATTACCCATTTACTTGCGGTATCTTTCGGGGCTTCAGCGAAGAGAAGTGGCTACAGTTTCTTCTCAGGAACTAGGTCAAAAGCTTGATCTGAATCCTGCACAAATTCGCAAAGATCTTGCTTATTTTGGAGATTTCGGACGTAAAGGTATCGGATATGATGTGGCATATCTTATAGAGAAAATTCGTCATATCCTAAATCTTGATCAACAAATTAATGTAGTTTTAATTGGCGCGGGTAACTTAGGACAAGCGTTATCAAATTATAATATGTACTTGAAAGAAAATTTAAAGATAGTTGCAGTATTTGATGCCTACGGTCCAAAAGTTGGAACGCTCATCAATTCATTAAAGGTTCAACCCATGGAGGAACTTTCCACAACCATCCAACAACACAATATACGGATCGGTATTATAACCGTTCCTGAACATGAAGCGCAGCAAGTTGCTGATAAACTAGTAGAAGCGGGTATTGGAGCTATCTTGAATTTTGCTCCGATTATATTGAGAACACCGGCGAATGTTCGCGTTCATGCTGCTGATTTCACAACGGATATGATTAGCCTTGCTTATTATTTGGATAATGGAAAGGAAGATTTGGATGATGCTAAACAATCAAACACAGAAGTGGATCATTAAGAATGGAACGTTTGTTGTTCTGAATAATGAACATTCCGTTGTGAAGGGTTATATGCTTGTTGAAGATGATCTAATAACATATATCGGGGAAGATAAACCTGATTGCTCTGATGATATTCCAGTATTTGATGGGACACATTTATTATTCTTACCGGGTCTTGTGAATACACATGGACATGCAGCTATGTCGTTGCTAAGAGGTTATGGCGATGATCTTGCACTTCAAGTATGGTTGCAAGAAAAAATGTGGCCTATGGAAGAGAAATTCACTTCTGAAGATGTTTATTGGGGATCGTCATTATCTGTGTTAGAAATGTTAAAGGGTGGAACAACGACTTTTCTAGATATGTATGATCACATGGATCAAGTGGCAAAAGTAGTTCAAGAATCAGGTATGCGTGCTGTTCTTACCAGAGGCGTAATCGGTTTTTGTTCAGAAGAGATGCAACAGCATAAACTTAAAGAGGCAATCACCTTTGCTAAAGATTGGAACGGTCAGGCTGAGGGACGGATCACGACGATGATGTCGCCTCACGCACCTTATACATGCCCTCCAGCCTTCTTTGAGAAGTTTGTGCAGGCAGCTCATGATCTAGACCTTCCAATGCATACACACATGTCAGAGACGCTCAGTGAAGTTGCACAGAATGTAGCTGATTACGGTCTTCGTCCTACGCAACATTTAGAGAAGCTTGGCATGTTTACGCGTCCGTCAATTATTGCGCATGGTGTGCACTTGACTGATGAAGAGATCGAAATATTAGCGACTCATAATGTTGGTGTATCACATAATCCAGGAAGTAACTTGAAGCTCGCAAGTGGTATTGCTCGCGTAACAGATCTTATGAAGGCTGGCGTAACAGTATCACTTGGGACAGATAGTGCAGCTAGTAATAATAATCTTGATATGTTTGAAGAGATGAGACTTGCAGCACTGATTCACAAAGGGATTTCGGGTGATCCGACAGCTATACCTGCTGCCGAAGCACTTCGGATGGGTACAACATATGGAGCAAAATCATTGTTTCTAGACAAAGTAGGAAGCTTGGCACCAGGTATGAAGGCTGATTTCATTGCACTCAATACCGATCAGGCACATTTCTTACCTCATACGGACTTTATCTCTCATTCTATCTACTCCGCTAGCAGTAAAGATGTAGAGCATGTATGGGTCGATGGCAAGCAAGTGGTCAAGAATGGTGCTTTGTTGACTTTAGATGAGGAACGAATACGACGTGAAGCTCAATCTGCTTTCGAGGGCTTACTAAATCGGTAAGAGTATAGGAAAGGAAGTTCAGGTTGAAGAACAAGAAGAATATTATTTTATTGGCTATTGCAATTTTTATTGTTATATTATTCGGACTCTATCGCTATTACATATATACTATGCAAGATCAATGGAGCGAAGAAGAAATGGCTATCGCTGCAGCGAAACAACATAGTGATTTAATAAAAGTGACTAGAACTGAAAAGTCTGTCTGGGATAATGTAGTTTGGGTCATCGAAGGTAAAGATAAAGATGATCGAAGTCTATTCGTCTGGGTACCATTCACAATAGCTTATAAAGATGATGAAACATCTGGAGCTAAAGACAGTGAATACAAAGTTGATGAAACATCTGGAGCCATTCACAGTGAATTATTAGAGAATGGATTATCGGAGAGTCAGATAAAAGCTAAGATCCTAAATGAGCTGCCAAACATAAAAGAGATTCGCTTGCAACTTGGTTTGTTCAACGGAAATAATGTGTGGCAACTGTTTTATAGGGAGCAAGATCATTATTATTATCGTTTCTATAAATTCAGCGATGGTACACAGTTGGGTGAACAATATACTTTACCAAATCGATAAATATAATGGTTAATTGAAGTCAAAATGAAGTATGATCTTGTCTTGATTATCCATTCGCAATTTAAACCGACGGACTCATTCCTATTGATAAGCTCCCATCATAGTAGACAGTAGAAAAAACAAAAACTTCTACTGCTACAATGATGGGAGTTTTTCTAATGTCTAAAAGAAGTCCAATTTCTCGAGAATTAAAATTACATGTCGTACAGCGATGCCTTGAGCACAAGTCAAATCCTAACTATGAGGCAAAACAGCTCGGAGTTCGCAAAGGAACTGTTAAGGACTGGATAAGAAAATATGAAGCAGATGGTTTGGATGGGTTAAAGAAATCAAATACATGGAAAACATACTCAGAAGAATTGAAGCTTGCTGCTGTACATGATGTATTATCGGGTCATTGCTCTTTGGAAGCAGCAACAAAAAAACACCATGTTTCAAGTACGAGTGTCCTACGGAATTGGATTTCCAAGTATACTAGTGAGATAGAATTGAAACCTACTCGTAAAGGAAGAGGACTATCTCGTATGAATAAAGGACGTAAAACAACGTTTGAAGAACGCATTGAAATTGTACAATATACCATCGCTAATGGATTGGATTATCAGAAAGCGATCGTAAAGTACGGTGTATCTTATCAGCAAGTATATGCATGGGTTCGGAGATACCAAGTAGGCAGCGAGAATGCGCTCAAGGACAATCGTGGTCGCAATAAGCCTGTAGAGGAATTAGATGAGCATGAACGTCTTAAGCTGCGGATTAAGGAATTGGAAGCTCGAAACGAATACTTAGAGATAGAGAATGCCTTCGCAAAAAAGTTGGCACAGATCAGCAACGAAATACTCGCTAACCCTCGTTCGACAAGTAAACTTGTATCATGCGATTCAAGAACTGAACAAAGAAAAAGGTTACGTAATTACAAAGTTGTGTGCGTTAGCAGGGGTTGCTCGATCTGCCTATTACAAGTGGTTACATTGGACACCATCTATCAGGGAACGTGAAGTTCTTGCGCTAGCTAAAGAAGTGAAGCTTCGTTATGACAAGCGAAAAGGGATACTTGGTTATCGCCAAATGCGTACTCAATTAAACCGCAAACTCAAAAAGGCTTACAACAAAAAACGTTATTATCGAATCATGCGTGCTCTCGGACTCAAAGCAGTCATCCGCCAGAAGCGACCACATTACGTGAAAGCCTCTGAGATCCATGTCGTTGAGAATATAATGAATCGTAACTTTGACGCCAACTCTCCTAATTCAAAGTGGTGTACAGATGTCACCGAACTGAAGTATGGGAATGGTCGCAAAGCCTATTTAAGTGCCATTATTGATGTATATGATAACGCCATTGTTTCATGGGTATTAAGTCATTCCAACAACAATAAACTCGTGATGGATACGCTGAAGAAGGCTTATGAGAAGAACCCCAGTGTAACCCCACTCCTCCAAAGCGACAGAGGCTTCCAGTACACGTCGCATGAGTATAATCGACTCCATGTAAAATACGGATTTATGAAAAGCATGTCTCGCGTGAGTCGCTGCTTGGACAACCAACCTATTGAACGCTTTTGGGGTACTTACAAATCAGAAAGCTATTATCTTACAAAGTTTCACACCTATGAAGACGTCCTTAAAGACGTTAGCGAATATATTCGCTATTACAACAACTATCGCTATACAGAATGTTTAGGTGGTTTGTCACCTAACGAATACCGACGAACTGCATACCAAAAACCTCAGCACTGTACAAACGAGCTGAGGAATCGAATCTAATTATTTTTGTTTTTTACACTGTCCACTTGACAGGGAGCACTTCATATTAGGATGGGTAAGTCGGTTTTATTTATATATATGAAAATTTGAATATCCATATATTATCGATATAATAGTATGGATAGTATGATATACTAATTAGTGTACTTATTGTGTATACAATTACCTGCTGACTTTCGAAAGGGGACTGTTATATGAAGTTTCGTATCTTGCCAATTGCACTTACGGTTGTTATCTCAGGTTCGCTTTTGTTTGGTGGATGGTTCATTTATAAGCAAGTGAAGGTTCAAAACCCGCTTCAAAATATAGCAACCGAATACGAAGGCGTTAATAATGCACGACTGAACATTACAAATGATGAGGTCATTGTGAAACTAGACGTTGAACCAGGTACTCGATTGCCCGGTTTGGTTCAACAATTAAAGACAGAAGGAAAGTCGATCCTTGGTAAACGCACATTGAAGCTAGATGTGAAGGAACATACGACAGCTAATATAAATGAATTCTGGGATAAGGCGATGTTTCCAGTTGCTGAGGCTATGGAGAATAAACGCTATACACAGATTGTAGATAAATTGAAAGAAATGGAACAAGGTTCAAATGTAAAAGTGAAAACTGAAATGGATGATCAGAATGTGTATATTAGTCTAACTGATGGAGAGGGAAGTAAATTCATCATTCTACCACGTGATCCAAACGTGCTGGGGGTGTGGAAAAATGCCTAAGATATTAAAAGAAATATTGATTGGTTTCGTGCCAGTATTACTTATTTTTCTTGCTTTTATTGGAGTGAATATTATTCCGGTTCTCCTTGCTGGGGGATTAATGGCTGGTCTTCTTATTTTTGCTAAGATGCGTGGTGGGATTGCGGTAGGTGCATCTTCTGATCGTAAACGTAAGAAGGGGGGGCCTAGTATGCTGACCTTTGATGAGATCGGAGGCCAAGACCATCCTAAAGAGGAATTGATGGAAGCACTCAATTTTCTCATTCGACACGAAGAAATCCAGAAATATGGAATTCGCCCATTGAAAGGGATATTACTTACAGGTCCACCAGGAACAGGAAAGACATTGCTTGCAAGAGCGGCTAGTCATTATACTGATTCTGTATTTGTGGCAGCTTCAGGGAGTGAATTTGTTGAGATGTATGTAGGTGTGGGAGCGGGGAGAGTCCGTGATCTGTTCAGAGATGCGCGTACGCGTGCGCAAAAGGAGAACAAACAAAGCGCAATTATTTTCATTGATGAGATTGATGTCATTGGAGGTAAACGTGAAGGTGGGCAACAACGCGAGTATGACCAAACCTTAAATCAATTATTAACTGAAATGGATGGCATATATAACTCGGATAGTCCAAGAATACTCCTCATTGCCGCAACAAATCGTAAGGAGATGCTGGATAGTGCACTTCTTCGTCCAGGAAGGTTCGATCGGCATATTCAAGTGGATCTTCCAGAAAAGAAAGGGCGCAAGCATATTCTTGATATACATGCTAAGAATAAACCGATTCATAAAGACGCTAACATGGATAAAATTGCGGAAGAATCATATGGGTTCTCAGGGGCACAACTTGAAAGTGTGATGAATGAGGCCGCCATTTATATGATGAGAGAAGAAAAGGTTGAAATTGAACAACGACATATGTCGATGGCTATTGATAAAGTCATGATGGGTGAAAAGACTGATCGCGAGTCTACCCAGGAAGAAAAGAAAAGAGTCGCTATTCATGAATTAGGACATGCAATCATGGCTGAAATTGTTCGACCTGAAAGTGTGAGTCAAGTTGCACTCACGCCACGTGGTCAGGCTTTGGGGTATGTTCGTCACAATCCACAAGAAGAACAGTACCTGTATACGAAGGAATTTCTAGAAGAACAGATCATGATTGCATTAGGTGGAGCAGCTTCGGAAGAAATATATTATGGTGGTCGTAGTACTGGATCTAGCAATGACTTTGAACAGGCACTAAATATTGTACAAACCATGATGAAGTCAGGGTTAACCTCCTTGGGTATTATTAATATAGATATGGTGACGACAGAAGAGTTAATGAAAGTGAATAATGTCATTTTAGAACAATTAATGACACGTACTCGAATTACATTAGAGCAACATCGTCATATCTTTGATCAATCATTGGAAATTCTTCTTACAGAGGAAAACTTATCGGGGGAGCAATTTCGATGTCTATTTCGTGAAACTTCACGTTTACCAGCATAAAATATGATGCTGGTTATTTTTTTTTACTTTTGTTCCATGCTAAGATATTATTATATGTTGGAGTGGAAGATCGTATTTTTCGACAGACAGGGTACAATAGCGAATATTAGACACAGAAGAGGAGTTGCATACCTTATGTTATTTAAAAAGATTGGTGTCATCGGTGGTGGTACGATGGGACAAGGAATCGCGGAAATGCTTGCTGCAAAGGGTATTGAAGTTTTGTTGGTTGAGAAATCCGTAGAGAAATTAAACTATTCTTATCATATGATTGAGACGAGTCTCGACAAACAGCTTGAGAAATGGGGAATCACCCAAGCTGAGAAGAAACTTATTTTGAGCAGAATCCAAAAAGTAGTCCATTTCGCTGAGCTTGGCTCTTGTGATATGGTTATTGAGACGATTTCTGAAGATATAGAAGCAAAAAAACTAATATTCTCACAATTGGACCAAGTGTGTCCTAACAATATTATTCTTGCGAGTAATACATCGACGTTGAGTTTGACGGAACTTGCCAGCACTACGATGTATCCTGAACGTGTCATAGGAATGCATTTTATTTATCCCGTAGGAAAAGTAGATCTAGTTGAGATCATACGTGGATTGAAGACATCGGATATTACCTTCTTAGAAACGAAACGTTTCGTAGAAGAAATTGTAAACAAAAAGGGAATTATGATCTACGAATCTCCTGGATTTGTCTCTTCTCGGTTAATTTGTTTATTAATTAATGAGGCCCTTCATATTCTTCAAGAAGGCGTAGCATCTGCAGAAGATATCGATGATGCGATGCGTATAGGCTATCAATTCCAGAATGGTCCTCTAGAAATGGCTGATCGTTTCGGGCTTGATTCTGTACTTGCAGCTCTTGAAAGAATGTTCCGTGAATTTGGTGAATTGAAATATCGTCCGTCTACCATACTTAAGAAGATGGTTCGTGCTGGGCATTTAGGCGTTAAAACAGGTGAAGGATTCTTCAAGTATGACAAGGATGGTGACCGGGTATGAAAGTATTAGTTATTAATTCAGGAAGTTCTTCCTTGAAATATCAGTTGTACGATATGAGAGACGAGTCAGTACTAGCTAAAGGCCTTGTAGAAAGAATTGGGATGGATTCTTCCATACTGAATCATAAACCTACTGGAGGTCAGGAAGTTACGGAAGTCAAAGAGATTCTGGAGCACAATACTGCCATTCGAAAAGTATTATCGATGCTAATAGATCCAGAACATGGTGTTATTAAATCGATAGATGAAATTCAGGCTGTTGGTCATCGCGTTGTCCATGGGGGAGAATCCTTTAAGGCATCTGCACTTGTTGATGATCCTGCTAAGACCGAAATTCGCCGGTTGTTCGATTTAGCACCACTTCACAATCCAGCAGCGATGATGGGGATAACAGCAACAGAAATTAACATGCCAGGCGTTCCGCAGGTTGTTGCGTTCGATACTGCCTTTCATCAGGCTATGCCTGAGAAGGCTTATTTGTATGCTATTCCTAAAGTCCTATACAACAAGTATAAAGTTCGTCGATATGGCGCGCACGGCACATCACATGAGTATGTTAGCCAGGTAGCAGCTGAGTTTCTTGGTCAAGCTATTGAGGATCTGAAGATTATTACTTGTCATATCGGGAACGGAGGAAGTCTAACTGCCGTTCAAGGAGGACATTCCATAGATACTTCAATGGGTATGACTCCATTAGAAGGCTTGATGATGGGAACTCGTAGTGGAGACCTTGATCCAGCGATTGTACCTTTTGTTATGAATAAAGAAGAATTAACTGTGAATGAAGTGAACTCTATGCTGAATAAACACAGTGGTCTTCTAGCGATATCTGGTATTAGCAGTGATATGCGAGAAATTACAGATGGTATGGCAAATGGCGATGCGAATTGTATACTTGCTTTTGAAATGTACGAATATCGTTTGCGTAAATATATAGGTTCATATGCTGCGGCTATGAATGGTGTTGATGTGATTGTATTTACAGCGGGAATTGGTGAGAATTCCGTAGTTGTCCGTGAGAAAGTCTGCGAGAATTTAACTTATCTTGGGGTGGAAATCGACGATGCACTGAATGCCATTCGTTCAGGCGAACCACGATTGATCTCTACAAATCAGTCGAAAGTGAAGGTTCTTGTTGTTCCAACGAATGAAGAATTGGTTATTGCACGTGATACGTACCGCATTGTTAGTGAAATGAAATAGTTGTTCTTTATCCTGAATATATAATATCGAAGGTCAGTCAATGAGGGAGAGATTAAGGCATGTCCAACAAAAGTGTGATTCGTGATGTATTTAAGCATGTTGGCGAAACAGTGACCATTGGAAGCTGGATCAATAACAAACGATCAAGTGGGAAGATTCAATTTTTACAACTACGTGATGGTAGCGGTTATATTCAAGGTGTAGTCGTAAAGAGTGAAGTGAGCGAAGAAGTCTGGGATGCTGCTAAGAGTCTTACACAAGAAAGTTCGCTGTATGTAACAGGGATCATTCGTGAAGAACCACGTAGCGCATCTGGTTATGAGATGTCTGTCACTGGGATTGAAGTGATACATATCACGGAGAACTATCCCATTACTCCGAAAGAACATGGTGTGGATTTCTTAATGGATCATCGTCATTTATGGTTGCGTTCTAACAAACAACGTGCGATTCTTATTATTCGTGCGGAAATCATTCGTTCGGTACGTCAGTTTTTTGATACAAATGGGTTTACATTGGTTGATCCACCGATCCTTACTCCGACATCTGCGGAAGGAACAACAAACCTGTTCCATACGAAATATTTCGATGAGGATGCTTACTTAACTCAAAGTGGCCAGTTATATATGGAAGCTGCAGCGATGGCGTTAGGAAAAGTATATTCTTTCGGACCTACTTTCCGTGCAGAGAAATCTAAAACACGTCGTCATTTGATTGAATTCTGGATGATTGAGCCTGAGATGGCTTTTACAGATCATGAAGAAAGTTTACGCGTGCAAGAAAACTTTATTAGTTATGTTGTACAATCTGTGGTTAAGAATTGCCGTACAGAGCTAGAAGCAGTGGGTCGAGATATTTCTAAGTTGGAACAGATTCAAGCGCCATTCCCTCGAATTACTTATGATGAAGCTATTGAATTTCTACATGGAAAAGGTTTCGAAATTCCTTGGGGTGATGATTTCGGTGCTCCTCATGAGACGGCAATCGCTGAGAGTCATGACAAACCCGTATTCATCACACACTACCCTGTAGGTATCAAATCATTCTATATGAAGCCTGACCCTACGCGACCAGAAGTCGTATTATGCGCTGATATGATTGCACCAGAAGGATATGGTGAGATTATTGGCGGATCGCAACGTATTGATGACCAAGCGTTGCTTGAAGAACGTTTCAAAGACCATAACTTGTCATTAGAGACATACCAATGGTATATGGATTTACGTAAATATGGATCAGTACCTCACTCTGGATTTGGTCTGGGTCTAGAGCGTACTGTAGCATGGATTTGTGGACTTGATCATGTGCGTGAGACGATTGCATTCCCACGTACGTTGTATCGTCTTTATCCTTAAGTTAAGAGGTGATGCTCATGGATAATAATGGATGGAGAACATGGGCAGAAGGAGCTTCATCAGGAATGGGATCAGGGGTAGCTGTTATACCTTATGCGCTGTTTCGTTACTACCGCAGATTGAAGCTAAGTGACAATGAATTAGTATTGTTAATGCATCTGATGTCCTTTAAGCAGGTAGAGCATAAAGAGTTCCCTACATTGGAAGATATGCAGGAACTTGCAGGGGGAACGACAGGATCCATTTCTTTGACTCTACAGAAGCTCATGAAGGATGGATTTCTCAGTATTGATGAAGAGTTCGATGAAGAAAATGGTATACAATATGAACGTTATAATGTCTCCGGACTCTATGATAAGTTAAGCATATGTATGGCAAATGATGCTAAGAATAAGGCTAAGCAAGCGTCTATTCAACGTGAAAAAACCATATCAGCTGCAGGTGAGCCTGAAGCTGAACGTAATATGTTTACCATTTTCGAGAAGGAATTTGGACGGCCATTGTCACCGATGGAATGTGAGACGATATCGGGATGGCTAGATCAAGACAAATACCTTGACGAACTCATTCTTATGGCTTTGAAAGAGGCTGTATTTGCTGGGAAGGTTCATTTCCGTTATATTGACCGTATTCTACTGGAATGGAGCCGCAATCGCGTCAAGAATGTAAATGATGCTAAGGCCTATACACAAAAATTCCGTAGTACCGGTAGAGGCTAAAAGAGTTAGTTCGGATCTTTAAGATGAGAACCACGAAGGTTATCCTTCGTGATTCTCATCTTTTTTGTTCTTAACCTTAATTACTCTCTATTCTTTTCCATCCAATCAACAGTCCAATCAATTAATGGTCTTTGTTTCATGAAGCGTACCTCCGCGGTACCTACTTTATGAATTGCAATGTTGTTTACTTCATCATAAAGACGACCTAATTGAATGAAATCTGCATCATCGACGGCTTGAGTATGATAAGTTATCCACTGTCTTTTTCCGTCTATCATGATCGCGCTACTTTCATCTGTAAAAATTTTTGATGCAAAGTTTGCTCTTGTCTCTGCTAAATGAAGGGAGGTATTCTTATCATATCCGACACCTATTAACAGTACATATCCATCTAAGGCATACAATTTATCAACAGGAGAGTTGATCCCAAAAATATTGCTTAAATCATGATTTGCTGTTATATATTCCGCATGTTTACCGACAGCTGCAATTGACCTTGCCGGATGGTCAGATCTGTATGCCCCAGGCCAGCTTCTAAACATGTCAGCCACAATACCCATACTAATGGCAGGTGTAATCTCTTTATCATAGGCGGGCCAGTGTTCACGAATTATAGGCCACCAATCTATGGGTTCTTCCCAATGTACGCCCGTGGATGGGTCGAGATTCTTCCATGTCTGAGAGGGCATCATTAATGTACCTTCTTCTCCTACGATTTCAAGAAGTGAGCGTATTACTGTTTCTGCGCCACCAACAACAAATCCCAGACTTTTTAAAGATGTATGAACAAATATAGTCTGCCCTTCTGCTAGTCCACAGGTCCTGAATTGTTGGATTAGATCTGCTTTGGTTAAAATGACTCTTGTCTCATTTGTTATTGTCATGGTTAAACCCTCCATTATCAATATAAAACAAAACACAAAAACAACCCTATTCGTCATGTGGGTTGTCTCCGAGATTGCCAGAAAAGCATAGCCCTTATGTTGTTTTAAATGGAATGTTTTGAATATTATAGCAGTCATAACTAATGACTACAATGGTAAATGAGTTGATACAATTGAAGTACAGGGTGGATACCAAAGTATTGTATATCGCCCTCCCTGTTTTGTATAATTGAATTGATTTAATGTTTCAAATATAAAATCTTAAATTGGACATGGATATTCAAGGTGAAGAAGGAAAATTAGGATCTGGGTAAGGAGGGTGTCAAATAACTACGTATATCGCGTTCCTACGAGGAATTAATGTTGGTGGAAAGAATATGATTAAAATGGCAGTGTTAAAGCAAATGTTCGAAACGATGGGGTTACAATATGTTCAGACCTATATCCAAAGTGGGAATGTTTTGTTTCAATCCAATCAGCTAGAGGAGCCATTAGTCAAACAAATCGAAAATGAAATTGAAACGGTTTTTGGATTCTCAGTCAATGTGATCCTGAGAACGGCTACGGAATTGGAGCGGATTATCAATCATTGCCCGTTCTCGGAAGATGTTCTTGCGGAAGCAGAGGCAACATCTGTAGGAGAGAGTCTCTATGTCGCTATGTTGGTAGAAGTACCGGTTCAAGAAGCTATTGACGGGCTAAGCGTATATAGCAGCATTAATGATGAATATTGTGTTGAAGGGCGAGACGTCTATTTATTATTCCGTAATAGTATACGGAACTCGAAGCTTGCGAATCATTTACATAAACTTGGCGGGCCGGTGACAGTCCGCAATTGGAGAACACTAAGTAAGTTACTAGTAATGACACGGTTAATGGAAGTTTGACCGAGGGAGGAATAATATTCATTGTTTCCATTTAATGGAACCTAATATATTATTAGAAAATCATTATGCAAAATCTATGTTTCGTGGTTCAGACAAGAGGAGGGAATTCCCTTGAAATTTATTACGAAAAGAGACCTTTGGTTAATGATTACCGTGTGGTTTAGTATCGCTATATTGGCTTTTGCAAGTGTGCTTCCACTTTTGAAAGAGGGTACCAATATTATTGGTGGAATTATTTTTTTCTTATTTTCCATGGGAATGGCTGGTTTCATGGCTTGGATATGGTTGGGGATAGTCTATAAGTTATTAGAAACAGAATTGTTCATTCGGATGGGCCCGTTAACCAAATCTATATCATACGACAGCATTACTCATGTGAAGCCGGTTCGATCTTGGATGTCGAGTATGGCTACCTCTAGTCACAGAGTTGAAATTAAATACGGCAAATTTGATTTTGTTCATGTATCTCCAATAGATCAAGAAACGTTCTTAAATGAATTAAGAATTCGCTGTCCACATGTGGACATAGAATAAAGATCATTAGTTATGAATTTATTAATAAAATGAAGAGGTGTGTTTAGATGAGTAGAGCTGAGCAGAGGACTAAATTAGAGATAGAAAGAATTGTTTTTATAGGGAGGAGTTATAAGGAATATCTAGACATGTTTTCTCTATCAGAGGACGAGTTGAAAGGTAAGAAAATACTGGATTGTCCAGCAGGAGCATGTTCTTTTACAGCAATAGGTAACAAATTAGGATTAGATATTACAGCATGTGATATTGCTTATTATCACGCTCAGGAAGACTTAGTAAATAAAGGACTACAAGATATAATACATACAATGGAACACTTGGAGAACGTAAAAGAAAAGTATATATGGGATTATTTCAAGGATATAAACAGTCTCAGAAACAATCGTCAAAGCGCTTTAAATGATTGTACTAATGATATGAAAGAATTTAGTGAGCGGTACATTCCTGTAACGTTACCTATGTTACCGTTTAAAGATGGAGAATTCGATATTCTTCTATCTGCTCATTTCCTTTTTACATATGCGGAGCGCTTAGATTATGAATTTCATATAACAACGTTAAATGAGTTATTAAGAGTGACTAAAGAAGAAATTCGTATTTTTCCTTTAGTGGATTTGGAAGGGAAAAGATATGAACATTTAGATAAGTTAGTGAAATATCTAGAAGACATGGGATGCATCGTTGAAGAAGTTGACGCATCCTATGAGTTTCAGGCAAAGGCAAACGCTATGTTAAAAATAATCAAAGGGAGATAGGAAGGGGAAGGAAAAGTAAAAGATATATAAACACTCAGAAAGACATCAATGAGTGAGCACATGTCGTATGTGAATGAGAGGTCAAGATTCGGGTCACAGTTCAGGGCAACGTGTTACGTTGTCCTTTTACTCATTTATTAAGGTAAATTTAATAGTAATAGTTAAAATATTGAAACTTTGTTTCTCTTCATTACGTCTACTATAAAAGATATTACATAATTTTCTAGGGATTATCTGGAAGAGAAGACGGGGAGGCAAAGAAAGAAGTGGAACCATCATCATTACCCAAGCGTTCAACAGTGCGCCGACAGATGAAGACAAACAAAAAGAGGAAGGAAAAGTCGTTCTTCTATATATTAACTAGGGTGTTTCTGGGTGTATTTATATTGCTTATTGCTGCCGGTAGTTGGTTGTATTTTGCCCCTTCAGCTCAAAACCTACGCTATCTGATTGCAGATACTTTTATAACTACCCAACATCGTGATATGGCTAAGTATATTATTGGAGAAGATGAATTGAAGACAAGGGTGACGGAATATAATGTCCGGTTTGAGCAAATGGGAGATGAGGTAGATACACATAACATTCAACCTGTTGTGCAAGAGAAGGAAAAGCCACTAGTCGAAATTGAGAATATTACAGGTAGTGGATATACCGGATATGTCATGATCGTCAATGATCCAACGAAAGTCCGTCTAGGTATACCGAATAAAGTGGGTATCGGGGAAAAGGTATCTGATATGGTTAAGCGAACTGGAGCGATTGCTGGAGTCAATGGGGGTGGATTCGCTGATCCCAATGGGAAAGGGAACGGATTCAAGCCGATTGGTGTCGTTATTTCGCAAGGACAGCTATATTATAACGGCAGTGGGGGAAAGAAGAGCACACAGATTGTAGGTCTAGATAGATTAGGGAAAATGATTGCGGGTAATTACACGCTTAAAGAATTAACAGAACTCGGTGTTCAAGAGGCAGTTACATTCCAGCCGCGTTTGATAGTCAACGGGAAAGGTCTTATTAAGAATGCAGGCGAAGGTTGGGGGTTTGCACCAAGAACGGCTATGGGCCAACGCGCGGATGGGACGATATTATTTGTTGTCATTGATGGAAGACAGGTGGGAAGTGTAGGCGCGAACTTGTATGATGTGCAACAAATTCTACTTAAGCACGACGCTGTGATTGCAGCCAATTTGGATGGAGGATCCTCTACCGTGTTGGTAAAGGATAATGAGATTGTGAATAATCCATCGTCTCAGTATGGTGAACGATATCTTCCAACAGCTTTTTTGGTCTTTGAACATCCTGAGCAAGTCGATCTACCTAACATTTGGGAGGGACTTGAATCGAAGGATATTGATGCTGGGAAGAAGCGGAAATAAGTATTACTTATAATATAAATGTGGTTAGATATTAAGGAGGATTGTCATTGTTTAAGAAACTGCCTGGATTATGTGTAATCATCATTCTGTTGGGTTTACAGATAGCTTGTAGCACAGAATTAAAGGGGAATGAAAATCCATCCGCAAATACAAAAACAGAAGTGATTATTAATAAAAGTATGAAGAGTATTCCTTACAAACAACTCGTATATACAAAGTATTCTTCGCGTTTTACTTGGGAGTCGAGTAATGTGGAAGACCTACCAAAAGAAATAATAAAGAATTATGAAGATTATAAGAATTCAGTTCCTGGCGGATTTATTGTTAAAGAAACGCAAACAACATATTACATATGTGTGAGTATTGGAAAAAAGGAATCTGTAACAGAGGGTTTTAAGATTAAATCTTTAAGATTACCGGATGTATATACAGAGGATGATCCAACGTTAACAATCGAGGTAATTCCAGTGAGTAATGAAAATAATTCGGATAAAGAAATGAAAGGGCAAGTCTCTGTAAGGGCCCTTATTAGTGTGTCGAAGGAAGATTTGCCAGACGGTGTCATTATCAATGCAATCAGTATGAGTTTGGAAGACTGACAAAAGGGACTGCATCCAAGTAGGAGACACGATGACGTTGCCACATTCCTGCGAATCAAGGAGCCATTATGCATAAAAAATTGCGTATGTCCACGATATTAAGATCGTTTATTATTTTAGTTGTTATCGTACCGGTTATTTTGATCTGCACGTTCATATTAAACATATATGAAAGAGATATTCTCCAGCAAAATACGGGGCGATCCTTACAGACATCACAAGCAGTTGCTTATTCCGTAAGTCAGGAAATCAATCGGATGGAAGGTTTGTTCGCTTCGATCAGCTTGGATCAGGATGTGAAATTAGCGATATCTGATGTACATAATAAGAGTGGTTTTGAGAAACAATTAGCCAATAATAAGTTGGAAGTTGTGATAGAAAAGTATACAGCATCCGTTTCGGGCCGTGTTCTTTCGGTCAACTTTCTTTTTGATAATGGAGTAACATATTCCTATTTGAAAAACTTAATGAATGAACAGACCTTGATTCGTCAACAAGCGTGGTACAGTGAAACCCTAAGAACACCTGATATTGCGAATTTCCTGGGCATGTTACCCAATGCAATTTACGGTAATTATAGTCCATATATGATGGCTACTGCCTTCTCTCCCAGTGATACCAATCAAATGAATAAACTGGAGATGATCCTGTTTACATTTGAAAGTGGCACATTCGATCCGATCCTGCAATCACGTGATAATTCGGAATCAGTTCTACATATTGTAAATGAGAATGGTGAAATTATCGCATCAAATACAATTACGACTAGAGGAAATTTGATCCCGTATAAATTGCGTACAGAAATTGGACGAGATGTTAAAGGCTCTTTCATTGGTGATATAGAGAATAGCAAGGAATTGATGACTTATGCTAAAGTAAAAAATACAAATTGGTATATCGTACAAATTATTCCATATTCGGATTTGATGGGAAATTACAGGAATGTTAATTCAATTGTATGGATTCTTGCGATTTTGATCATTTCGTCTTTTGTACTCATTTCCTTTTATTTTGTATCCATTGTCACCAAGCCAATCCGTGAATTGGTTCGTGTTACCGAAGGAGACTTAAAGAGCAGGTATACGGGTTCAGGAAGCTTGGAAATGGTAAGCTTAGGCCAATCCTTTAATCTGATGACTGATCAGGTTCAGGAGTTAATTGATCAGCATAAGAGGCAAGAGGTAGAGAAGCGAAAAGCAGAGTTTGCCGCGCTTCAGTCTCAAATTAACCCCCATTTTCTGATCAATACTTTAAATACTATCAAATACATGGCTCTAATCAGCAAAGCGGATAACATTCGAAATATGACACATGCGCTAACTAATTTATTGGCCTCCTCATTTAATAGGGGGGGACTACTCACAACAATAGCGGAAGAAGTTGAACACTTAAAGCATTACCTCTATATTATGGAGATACGTTTTGGTAGACCTATTCAGTTGGAATGGGATATAGATAGTGAACTTTCTAAGCATTATTTGTTGAAGCTATTGATACAACCGATTCTGGAAAATAGTATTATTCATGGTTTGAAAGAAGTGAATTATCCAGGAAGAATAGATATTATCATTAAAACGGAAGAAGAAGATTTGATCATTACTATTTCAGATAATGGAGCAGGTATGCCAGAAGATGCGATGACTGAGTCTGATGATAGCACACCTATTTATAAATTTAGTGGTATGGGAAATAGGAACGTGCATAGACGGATTCAATTGCACTATGGCGAACGTTACGGATTGCAATATGAGCCTAATTATCCTCAGGGAACAAAGGTGAGGATTCGATTGCCTTTGATTATTGTACCGGATGATGAAGAACTGGCCAATAATACGAGGGAGATATCCTGATGAAAATGAGAGTAGGGACAGGTTCCGCCTTAATTGTTATCCTTATTGTTATAGGTTTTCTTGCAGTATACATCGGATATAAGCGATTCGAAATGATAAATAGCGTTCAAATGCTGCAATCCAAACAAGTATCTAATCTTAATCAACCAGTGAAAATTAAATTTGGAATCTGGGAAACGAAGACAGATATCGAGTTTTGGACGAAAAAAGTAAGAGAATATTCCGATATTAAACCGAATGTAACGGTTCAAGTAGAAATGATTCCAGATAATAGCGGACAATATCTGAAGGTGCGTTTGGCTGTAAGTGATTTGCCAGATGTATTCTACTTGAAGGCTACGCATCTACCGACGTATCAAAGCTCTCTTCAGCCATTAGATAAATTGAATGCGACTAGCAGAAATAGATACCCCGCAGAGTTGGATGGTGAAATACTTGGTTTACCGCTTGTTTCTTTCACTGAATACGTCTATTATCATCCGAGTATTTTTCAGGAGGTAGGCGTTGAGGTACCTCAAACACTTTCCGAGTTTATGAGTGTGCTTGAGAAAATTAAATCGCATGGGAAATATATACCCATCGCGATAGGTGGTAAAGATGACTGGACCTTTTATCCTTTTATGGAATTTGGTCCCCCAATGTTAAAGGGAGATGAGAATTATTTATCAAACATCTCAAATATGAAAGAGCCCTTCGGGGAGGGATCAGCATTTGAAGAGGCTGCGAATATACTCAAAAAGATCGGAGACAATCAACTTGCCGGATCTGATGCGCTTGGAATCGGTTTTGATCAGGCTACGCAATTGTTCCAATATAATCAAGCGGCAATGATTGCAATAGGGCAATGGTATTATTCTGATCATATCTCTAAAGTAGGCACTGATAAGGATTTAGATGCATTCGCCTTACCTTGGAGAGCCTCGCGAGAAGAACGATTACAAGCTGTTACAATACCCGATCAGTATATGGCCATTAATAAAAACTCCCAGAACACCGAAGAAGCGACAGCTTTCCTAGAATGGGTGTTTAGTCCCACTGTTTATCAGTCGTATATTCTCAATTCACAGAACTCGTCAACCCTAACGGATGTATCCTCTAGTCCCGCATTCTTTAATAAAGTTAACAATAAACATCCTTTCGAACCTTTTATGTATGATGGCATATCTCAGAAATTTGCGATCATTAAGAAAGCAGCTCATTACGATGAGAAGAAAATGGCACAAGAAATTTTTGCTGGTGCATCGGTAGAGGATATTCAAAAAAGAATGAATGAAAATTGGAGTAAGGCACTACAATCCATAGATATTCACATTCCAACATTGTTTGACAAATAATATCATTAAGACTGAATGCTACAGTTCCCCTTGATTATAAGAAGCCCATTGGTCAAAACCTCTAACGATTTCGTCTGAGGCTTTGACCGATGGGCTTCTTTCATTTATTTTCGTCCGGCTAACAGCCTCTTAAATGGACGATATGATCATTCGATATGGCTAATAATATGTCGTAAGTTGTAGGCATTTGAACAAGTTGAAGGGGGCATGGATACTGCTAAAGTACTCGAAAAATACGTCTATTTGTCGCACCTTGAAAACCCCGAAATCCCGCTAATTTAAAGGCGTGAAGACGTATTGTTAAAGAAAAATAGGTGTGATAGAATTCGTATCAAATCTGTTACCAAATATCATAAATAAATATTATTAGCTGATATTAAAGGGGGGGGTAATTACGAAATTTCAAACTATTATCGTTGATGATGAACCTTTGGCAAGATTAGCACTTCGGGAGTATATTCTATTAACTTCAACTGACATTGAAGTTGTGGGAGAGGCGTGTAATGGGGAAGAAGCATTAACCTTTCTTCAGGAACATCAGGAAATTGATATTATACTAGCCGATATTCAAATGCCGCGGATGAATGGGGTGGAACTTCTCACAGCCATTCGTAAATTATCATATTCTCGAGAGCCATTGATCATTATGCTTAGCGCATATAATGATTACGCTTACGTGAGAGACTCATTTGTTCTTGGTGCATTCGATTATATGCTGAAAGCAAAATTAGACGAGGCTTATATTACGCCAGTGCTGCAAAAGACAGTAGAGGAATTGAAGAGGCGACAAAGAGCCTCTGTATCTGTACCTTCACTGAATGAAGATGAAGCTGTCTGTTCTATGTTGCACCGGCTTGCAGTGTCAGATAGCACTGATTTCAGAGATTATGAAAAAAATGAAGATTTGAAACAGGGATTGAATTTCGTGAGGAAACATATGGGGGAGAAAAATCAAGGAGTAGCCCTCATTAGACTATCTAAGACTATACAATTCGAGCATATCCACAGAAACATTTCACAGACTATTCTGACCGTTTTGAATAAGGACAAACATGTGAGGAACTGCTTTGTTTGTCGACATGATGACCGGCATTACATTTTGTTTTTCTCGTTTCCAGAGCAACGAAGTATGATGGCAATGCGTAGCCTAACCCATTCAATTTTGACGGATGTGAACATTAGGCTTCGTCAGTTCCTGAATTTGAATCTATCTATCGGTATTAGTGATATCGCAAATGGCTTCACGCAGTGGAATCGTCTGTTCCAACAAGCTGAAAGGCTCTCTGCCCTCAGCTACTATAATGGGTACGACTTTTTATTTTATCCTGAAGCAGAACGACCAATAAATATGCAAACAGAAGATTGGAAGGAAGAGTGGTCTCTCTTCAAGTCGGAACTACTGCAAGCGTTAAAGGAAGATAACAATACGCTTTGGAAACAACAGATGCAGCATGGTTTCCAGCGGCTCGCCGAGAGTTTTCCCTCATCGCCTGATCAGATCAAATCCGCTTTGAGCGACCTAATCTGGAAGGCAGGATCATTAATTTATCAGAAAGGTATGTTTTCGGAAAAGCTCAACGAAAGATTTCCTTTTCCGTTTGAACAAGTTCGCCAACTGGAGACGTTGGAAGAGACAGTTCAATGGGTAGAGAAATATTTAAATACTCTTTATGAAGAACTACATCCCAAACGCGAGAACTCTGTTGCCATGCTAAGCCCTGTTGTTGCTAAAGCAAAAGCAATACTGGAAGAAAGTTATTATGAAGAGATTCTGTTATCGAATATAAGCGAGATTGTTGGTGTTAGTGAAAGTTATCTCAGTAAGCAATTCGCTAAAGAAATCGGTATTAACTTCATTCCATTTTTGACAAACTTAAGGATTAAAAAGGCAAAAGAAGGACTGGAGAACGGGTTGAAAATTTATGACGTGGCCGAGAAAGTAGGGTACGTCAACACGGAACATTTCAGCCGGATATTCAAAAAAGTGACGGGACTTAGTCCGTTAGCCTATCGTAAAGCGTTTGAAAGATAAATGCGCGTAACGCCTAAAGTATTTAAAATTCAAATCAAAAATGATCATTGTTACTTCAAAATAAATCATGTGTATCCTCTTCGATTGTTTGTATCATAAAAGAATAAGTCACCAGGGGGAGGTTAGGATATGGGTGGGTCTTTAATTTTAACTAAGTCTTTCATGCCAATCTCAGGTGTAAAATTAGAAGGGAAGGTTAGTAAATGAAACGTAAAATGATGATGAGCACATTGATTTGTATGCTTTGTACGATGGTATGGATCACAACAATCAATGCGGAAGCAGTATCGGATTTTTCTATGAATACGTCTGATATAGAATCAGTGAATGGGCAATTTACGATTACATTGAATGGGAAAAATATTAAGGATTTATACGCATATGAAGCTAAATTTAACTTTGACCCCAACTTGATGGAGGTAGTTAAAGCAGAAACAACAATCAAAGGTTTTTCTGTATCTCCAGTAATCAAGGGTAACGTGGTTACCATTGCACACACCAAGATAGGAAATGTGGATGGACAAAAAGGAAACATGGATATTACAAAGATTACTTTTAAAGCGAAAAAAGCGGGGTCCTCTGCAGTGAAATGGACATCGTTCAGAATATTGGATCACAATTTGAAAGATCAGAGCTTTACACTGGATAAATCTGCGACATTCACAAGAATATTCAGTGATATTGCAGGTCATTGGGCGAAAGCGAATATTATGGAGATGGTGACTAAAGGTGTCGTAACAGGAGTAGATAACGATCACTTTGCTCCAAATAAAAATGTAACACGGGCAGAGTTTGCTGCTTTGATATCTCGAGCATTAAAACTTAAGGAAGGTACTAAACAACCGTTTGGCGATGTTAAGGCTGGTGCTTGGTATTACGACACCCTAAAGAGTGCCTAT
This sequence comes from Paenibacillus antarcticus, assembly GCF_001637225.1. Lineage (GTDB taxonomy): Bacteria > Bacillota > Bacilli > Paenibacillales > Paenibacillaceae > Paenibacillus_AQ > Paenibacillus_AQ antarcticus. The sequence goes on along the minus strand of NZ_LVJI01000014.1, from coordinate 200,343 downwards.
GATGCAGGTATCATTACTGGGATTTCCAGTAACGTATTCGCTCCGAACAAGAGTATTACACGTGAGGAAATGACAACAATGCTGATGCGAGCGAAATCATATACCACGGGAACAAAAGTGGAAGCGCTTCCAAACTTTTCGTTAAAGAAATTTAATGACGAAGGCAAGATTAGCGAATGGGCAAAAGGCTCTGTAGGCTTCGCCATCTCTTCGGGTTTAATGGAGGGTAGATCAGGAAGTTTGTTCGCTCCTAAGGAACATGCAACTAGAGCAGAGGCTGCTGTTGTAATTAAGAGATTACTAGCAGGGTCCTAGTGTAACGATAATTGTAGAGGGAAATTAATTATTGCATTGGAAGTGATGTATGGGTAGGAGCGTAATCGTCATCAAATTGAAGGTGATTACATGACGTCTACCTAACATTACAAAGTCCAATGCACCTCTTCAAGTACACTTTTATCTGATTATAACACTGTGTTTAGTGTGTTTAGGTTGAGATGAAGTAGTATTTACATCAAAAAAAGGTGGGGTATAAAAATGAAGAAAAGCTTTAAATCACTTAGTATTCTATTAACGATGATACTAGGATTGCAATTATGTATACCTCCGGCAGAAATATTCGCTGCTGAACAAGATGGGGCTTACTTTAAGGATTACAATGATGGCATCATTAGCGGATGGGCTACAGGCAAGGGAACAGCAGCTACATTCACTGCGGATAACGGCGCCGTCAAGGCAGTTACTACAGGTGCTGTTATTCTATTCGATCAAGAATCTCCACAATTTGCGAATGGTGACTATGAAGTGAAGTTGAAGTTTAATAATGAAGCACCATCACGATTTGGACTCGTATATCGATATGTTGACAGCAATAACTATAATGTTATCCAATACGACACGAACAGCTGGGGCTGGGACGCAGTGAAGAATGGGACTGAGACATACGGTAACCTTGTTTCTACAGGCAGTCCAACATTTGTAGCGGGTCAACAGTACACTTTCAAGCTTCATTATGAGAAAGATACCGTACAGCTGTCGATTGACGGTAACAGTATCCTTACAGCAAGCTTACCAAGCGTGCCAACTAATGCTGGTAAGATAGGACTTCGCAGTTGGTTCGCTAATAAAAATTTCACGATCGATGATCTTAAAGTGAAGGAAGTAATAACGAGTACAGTTACGCCTAAGCCAATTACAATCACGGATACACTGGCCTCGGATCAATTGACCGTTGAAATTGACAAAGAATTTCCACGCGTGAAGAAATATAGCTGGAAAAGCACGGGTGCAGAAATAAACGGTCAGCTAAACGGTATTAATGAATTGAAAATCAATGGAAAATCATATTACCCATCTGCAACTACTTTTGTGAAAACCGCAGCAACCGCATCTAAAGGAGAAACTGCGGCTTATACACTGCAGCTTCCAGAGATTAATGTAAATTTAGGTGTAGAGTTGCAATTAAAGGCAAACATCCTTCATTTCAACATCGTAAGTATTCAAGAAAATGGAACAGAGAAAGTGAAAACGATTGAATTCCCGAATCATGACCTAGTATCGGTTCTTGCCAATGAGCCAAAAGCTCAAGAGACGGCCGCTTTGGCAACGGGTGCTTGGAACACCATTAGCGAGGAATATACCGATATCAAAGCAGCTGCAACAGCAGATCTTAGTGGCGGTAGAACGTATGCATTTCTTAATAATGATAAATTAGCAGCAACTATGGTCACGAACGTTGTGAATGCCAGTGATAAAGTACGTGTGAAAGTATCAACGGATACGACAATTAGTACGAAGAAGGCTACGCTCTCAGGCGGTAGTTGGACGTATCGTGGCAGCACGGTGCTAGATCCTGAACCATTGCCGTCGGCAGAAGTTATTATAACACCAGATGCTAACAATGATAGCGTCGTGGATTGGCAAGATGGTGCAATCATGTATCGCCAGAACGCTGAGGCACCTTATGGAAGCGAAATGATTCGCGACAATATATCGTATATTAGTATGAATATTGGATCAACAACATCATCGCCTTTCCTTCGTGCTTTTGATAATGCGAAGAAAATTTCGAATCTAACCGATGGTTTCGGACAGATTGTATTGTACAAAGGGTATCAAGCCGAAGGCCATGATGATTCTCATCCGGATTTCGGTGGTCATATCGGTATTCGGCAGGGTGGAATTGAAGATTTCAACTATGTTCTAAGTGAAGGTAAAAAGTATAACATCCGTGGAGGCGTTCATATTAACGCGACGGAATATATGCTTGACGCTTATGAAACAAAAATGGAAAACATGAATCAACCTTTGTCCAAAGGATGGGGATGGCTCGATCAAGCCTTCTATGTAAATCAGACTAAAGATGTAGAATCAGGAGAGCTTAAACGTCGTCTTGATATGCTGAAGGCTGATACGGGAGACAATTTATCTTTTGTATACGTAGATGTCTACAGTGGTGCTGACTACAATGCGAAGAAACTTTCAGATTATATTAATGGAAATGGGTGGATGTTAGGTACGGAATTTGCAGGTCCATTACATGAGCAAGCAGCTTGGGTACATTGGGGAACGGATCCTGGGTATCCAAACCAAGGAAACAGCAGCCAAATCATCCGATTCCTTCGTAACGATGTGGTTGACGGATTCCTAAGTACTCCCTTGTTGAAAGGAAATAAGCAGGTCGGAGTTGGTTATTGGCAAAGTAGTTCACTTTTCTCAAGTTATAAAGAAACAACAGCGGCATTCTTTAATCAGAACTTGCCAACGAAATATATGCAGCATTTCCCTATTATAAAAATGACCAATAATCGCGTTGATTTCGAGAACAACGTAGTCGTACAACGCGGTCAAGACGGAAAAATTCATCTAAGCAAAGATAGCAAAGATATCGCGATTATGACAGACAGCAGTGAAATCAGCAATAGTACAGTCTTTATTCCATGGAGTCCTGAAGATGAAGAGAAAATCTATCATTGGAATCCTGCGGGCGGTTCAACGACTTGGTCACTTCCGAATTCATGGAGCAGTGTTACAACGGCACAGCTGTATAAGTTAACGGATCTCGGTCGCGAGCATGTAGGAAGTGTTCCAGTATCTAACGGGCAAGTAACGATTACAGCGGAAAAAGGCATGGGTTACGCACTTTACAAAACGACAGCGCCAGATGCAGATGCGATGGAATGGGGCGAGGGTAGCTCAGTTAAAGATAACGGCTTTGATAGCCAAAGCTTCGATGTTTGGAAGAAATCATCGACAGCTAATTCTACCGATCATGTTCAATTTGTTAAAAATAACAACGCGGACGATTTACTTCAGGTGAAAGGTCCGAGTGATGCAACGATTCAACAGGTTATTACAGGGCTTGAGCCTGGCAAAACGTATTCCGCTTCCGTATGGGTGAACGTGGACGGAGAACGTAAAGTTGAGATCGGTGTGAAGCAAGGTGATACTGACGTCAATAACTATTTGGAAGATACAAAGCATCCTTATCTTTCCCAACAACACAAATATTTCAACACGAGTTACCAACGTATTAATGTTTCCTTTGATGCTGTAAGCAGCACGGCGACCTTGTATTTGAAAGTAGCGCAAGGTACTTCGACAGTATTGTTAGACGATGTACGCGTCTGGGAGAATCCAACGAAGACAGACGCTGGAGATTCTGTATTGTATGAAGACTTTGAGAATGTTGATGAGGGATGGGGACCATTTGTCTATTCGAAAACAGGTCCAGTAAGAACTCATTTGGTTGAAAAAGGCGGAAATCAGATTCAAACCTATGTACTAGATGGTAAATGGTCCCTCAAAACGAATGAGGAGGGAACAGGCGAATGGTTAAGAACATTGCCACAGACTCTTCGGATGAAAGAGGATAACCTTTATCATTTGACCATGAAATACAACTCTGACGAACAAGATATGTATACGGCGGCTATTCGTGTTAAAGAGAATGGTGTCGTACGTGACTTGGCTTCGCAGAAACTAAACAATGGGGTAAATACCCTAGATCTATCATTCTCAACGGAAGGTGCAGAGGATGCTTATCTAGCGATTATCAAAAATTCATTAAATAATGCGAAAGAATTAACAGGTACGCTCGTCATCGATGACATTCGTGTGGATGATGAAGGTCCGATCGTTCCTACCGAAGGAGTTCTCGTAAAGAGTGTGACATTCACACCACAATCACTAGATTTGAATAAAGGTCAATCCGCGGAGATCAAGGCTCTTGTTGGACCAGCAAATGCATTTAATCGTTCCTTAGAATGGCGTTCTGACCATCCTGAGATCGTATCTGTGGATCAAACGGGAAAAGTAACTGCGCACAAGACGGGTTCAGCTATCGTTACGGCTACTACGAAAGATGGAAGTCAATTAAGTGCTTCCGCTACGATAAATGTTCATGGACAGAATACACTCATTCCACAATCCCAAATGACCGTTACAGCATCGACCTATCAGCCTGGTGATGAACCTTCAAATGCGATTGATGGTGATCCAGCGACGATATGGCATACGAAATGGAGTCCTGCTCATTTACCTGAATCCATTACACTGAATCTTGGAGGCAATTATTCGGTAAATCAATTGGATTATAAGCCAAGAGTAGGCGCTTCGAATGGCACAATTACTAAATACAACTTGTACGCAAGCACAGATGGCGTAAATTACACATTGGTAACGAGCGGCTCATGGGCTCAAGATGATAAGGTCAAAACGACTCGATTTGGAGTAACAACAGCATCGTATATCAGATTGGAAGCAACGGCAGGTGTAGGTAATTTTGCATCTGCAGCAGAGATTAATGTGTACGAAGAGTTAGGTGATGCAGAAACAACGGCTGTGACAGGTGTTGCGCTAGATAAAGCGACAGTTACGCTTAAGGAAGGTGAAACGACGGAGCTCACTGCATCAATTCTGCCTGTATATGCGACGAACAAAGATGTAACATGGGCCAGCAGCAACGAAGCAATTGCTTCGGTAGTCAAGGAGGATGGTCGTGTTATCGTAATGGGATTGACTGTTGGTACAGCAGATGTAACCGTAACGACAGTTGATGGAGGATTCGTTGCAACTAGCCGGATTACTGTTGAAAAGGCAGATAGTGAGTTGTATCCGACTACGAATTTATCAGCTCCTAGTAGTGTAGTTAGTGAAGCGGAATTCGAAGTTAAGTTAGGGTTACAGAATATTACGCAGAACATCTACGCGCAAGATATTGAGCTCGATTACAATTCGGATGTTATGGAGTTCATAGGTGCTAACTCTTTGATTCCAGGAGTGAAAATCGTAGAGACAGTGAACAGTCCAGCAGGTAAACTTCGTTTCCTTATCGTTAGTGAAGGTGAAGCGAACGCGGTAACAGGTAATGCGGATGTTCTTGCTCTGACTTTCAAAGCGAAGAAAGTAACGGGATCAGTAATTGGTACGATTTCGGTAACTAAAGCGGACATAGCTAATGGTCAAGGGGAAGAATCGATAGCGGCTGTTTCCAACATTGAGATTGAGATCGCTACGACACCGATTATCTCAGGCGATATTAATAACGATGGTAAAGTAAGTATCGGTGATCTTGCAATCATCGCAGCGAATTATGGTAAGACAGCATCCAGTCCGGATTGGCAGCAAGTGAAGAAAGCGGATGTGGATGGCGATGGCGAGATTGGTCTGAAGGATCTGGTTATTGTAGCTAAGAAAATAGTTGAATAAGTAATGCTAACCAGACTAGGCCCATCATGTCACTTTGTTCCATCACATGAGGGTCTAGTCTTTCTCATTTAATCGTAACTTATTAAAATTCGAGGTGATTAAATATTGAGGAAATTAATTAGTCTCATCTGTATTTTCTTCTTGACACTATCTACGATTCCAATGAACTCCGTAGAAGCTGCGGAAGTAACTGTTAATGCCAAGCCAAAGGTTATTCCGAGTCTGCAAGAGTGGACAGGGGAAACCGGATCATTCACTTTGACATCTAGTTCTCGGATTGTGCTAGACATGGATAATATGCTGGCTTCGACTGCATCGGTATTTCAAGCCGATCTGAAAGAAATGACAGGAAGACATATTCCGATCATAAAAGGAAATTCTGCGGTAAAGGGTGATTTCCTACTTACAAAGAATCCGACAGCTGAGGGTACGATTGGTGATGAAGGCTACTTCTTCGAAGTAGGGGATTACGTGAAGATTCGCGCGAATACGACTACCGGCGTGTTCTATGGCACAAGGACTGCCTTACAAATTTTAGAGCAGGACCCTTTAAAGTCGAACATCGTTAAAGGGGTCGCAAAGGACTTTCCTAAATATCAAGAGCGCGGATTTATGCTGGATGTAGCACGCAAGTTTATTCCCATGAGTGATCTCAAGGAATACGTGAAATTTATGTCTTACTATAAAATGAACGATTTCCAAATACATCTGTCCGATAATGAAATTTTCTCGGACAATAGCAGAGAGAATTGGAGTAAATACGCTGCATTTCGTCTGGAAAGCACAAAATATCCAGAATTGACCGCCAAGGATGGACATTATACGAAACAAGAGTTTCGTGAGCTTCAAGATCTTGCAGCAGTTCGAGGGTTAAATATAACGCCAGAATTCGAATCGCCTGCACATGCATTACCTTTTACGAAAGTGAGACCGGATCTGGTAAAGGATAATTTACCTGTAGATCACCTCGACATTACACGCCAAGAAACGATCGACTTTGTGAAGGATGTATGGAGCGAATATTTGGATGGTAATTGGTTCGATTCAGAGACAATTCATTTCGGTGCAGATGAATTTGATCGCAATGACAGAACGAACTTTGATGTATACAGACAATATCTGAATCAAATGAATGCGTTTATTAAGAGTAAAGGTAAAAAGGCTCAAATGTGGGGTAGCTTAACGAATTTCCCTGGGCCGACGGCAGTTGATACGGATATTGTCATCAATGCTTGGAATAATGGATGGCAAAATCCAAAGGATGCAGTCGCACAAGGATATAAAATTATTAATACGGTGGATGGCTACCTCTACATCGTGCCAAAAGCAGGCTATTACTACGATTATTTGAATAAGAAATTTCTGTATGAGAACTGGACACCTACTTATTTCGGTGGAAACAATAATTTGCAGGAAGGGGAACCGAACTTACTAGGCGGAATGTTTGCAGTATGGAACGATAAACTTGGCAAGAAAGTAAGCGCTGCTGATATCCATGATCGAGTGAAGGAGGCGATGCCTGTTCTAGCAGAAAAAATGTGGAGAGGACAATCAAGTGACTCTACATTTGCTGAATTCGATAAACTTAGCAGTCTGCTTGGTGTAGGGCCTGGCGTCAATCTTTTCCATGAGGTCGAGTCAGTAGGAGAGGTAGTAGCTGATTATCCTTTTGAAGAAGGTGCAGCTAATACGACAGCAGATCGATCTGGAAATGCCTATGATGGTACCTTGAATGGTGTGTCATGGACTGAAGCAGGAGTAGCTGGTAAAGCGGTCGTGTTCGACGGACGCGCAGACCATATTACGACAGGTTTAACGACGAAGGGCTTCCCATGGACAGCCGCTGCTTGGGTGAAGTTAGATGAAGGCTCGAATTCAGAAGAAGCTGTACTTATGGAATCACAGTATGGTGCGCTTAAGCTGAAGCAAAAGGGTAGCAACAACGCAGGGTTTTCACGGGAAGGCTTTGATTTCAATTTCAGTGCGGCTATTCCGACAGGACGCTGGGTACATGTTGCGTTCCAAGGGGATCTAACAGGTACCTCCTTATATGTAGATGGGGAACTAAAAAGTAAGTTAACCGAAACGACGTTGCTTCCTTCCGCAATGATCGGAAGTGAGACGAAATCCTTCATAGGGATGTTGGATGAATTCAAGATATACGATCGCATATTGACAGGCAAGGAGATTGCTATAGCAGCAGGTTCTCCGACTTGGACGGTCAATATTGCGGCTCATAAAGCTGCAACAGCTTCCTCTCTTGAAGTAAGTCAATTCTCAGCTAACTTAGCTTTTGATGAGGATGAATCTAAAACATCTCGTTGGTCCTCAGGAACTACGGACAACGAGTGGATCTATGTTGATCTGGGAAAAAGTTATGACATCAAAAAAGTCATTCTGAAGTGGGAAGCATCCTATGCAACGGGTTATAAGATTCAAGTCTCGGACGATGCGCAAACTTGGCGTGATGTGTACTCGACGAACTCGGGCGTTGGGGGTGTAGAGGTCATAAGCTTCAAGGCTGTTGAAAATGCACAATACGTGCGAATGTTGGGGATCAAACGCAATGGAACTTACGGGTATTCCTTGTATGAATTCGAGGTTTATCCAGCTAACCCGAATGATGTAACCCCTGTTGAGCCTCCCGTAAGATATTCACGAAACTTCGAAGATAACTCACTGAGCGGATGGGAACAAATTACAGGCGGAAATATTGGAAGTATGTCCATTGTGGATGGGCCGGGGAATACAAGCCAGCATGCGATGCAACTGACTGCGAATGGCGTTAGCAACGTATTTGCAGATCTAAATTCCCCGAGTATTAAAGATGGTGCAATTGAATTTAAAGTCACACCGCAAAGCACGGCCATACGTGAAGGTATTATTTTCCGATATGCGGATAAGAATTCATGGGCCTCAATTGGCTTCGATAATGGTTCGTGGTATTGGGTGAATGCACAAGATAGCTACGGTTTGCTGACGAATAACGCTGCGGCTGCGCTGCGCAAAGATGTAACTTCGACGGTTAAAGTCGTGTTTGAAGGCAGCAAAATTACGCTCATTGTAAATGGAACGACTTATTATGATGGTGCTTTACCCAATTTACCTACTGAAGCGGGCAAAATGGGAGCTAGAGTATTTGGTACGTCAGTGGCGATCTTTGATGATATCCTGTACGCCAATAATGTGGATGAAATCCAAGTAACAGGCGTTAAGTTAGATAAGGGCACCGTCAGTTTGCAAGAAGGAGAAACGATGGAGTTGGTTGCAACCGTAGTACCAGGAGCTGCAACGAATAAAGGAGTATCATGGGCAAGCAGCGATGAATCGGTGGCTAAGATTGAGTTAGTGAAGGGTAAGGCAGTTGTTACGGCTATTAAAGAAGGAAATGCCGACATTACGGTTACTACCCAAGTTGGAGGTTTCACAGCAGTCAGTAAAATAACGGTTGTTCCAGCGACAGCGAAATCGGTATCCACAACTTTAACTGCACCAAGTGCAGTTAGCTATGGGGAGGACTTTACTGTTAACTACGGTCTTCGGAGTGTAGTCGGCTCTGTGTATGCACAGGACATTACAATTCAATATAATGCAACCCTTATGGAGTACGTATCAGCAGACTCGTTGGTTGCTGGTATTGGTATTATCGAAACAAAGGAAAGTCCGGGTTCCTTACGTTTGATCCTTGCTAGTCAAGGCGGAGAGTACGGGATTACAGATCAGGCCGTAATCGCGGCGCTAACCTTTAAGGCGAAACAAGGAGATCAACCGACTATTGGTGTAATTACGGTTGTAAAGGCCACTATCGGTGACGGGGACGGGGTTGAAACAGAGGCGGCTACTTCCTCCGTTCAAATTATGTTCGAATCTGAACCTGTGGAAATGTCACCAGATATTAACGGCGATGGCAAGGTGAGTGTTGGCGATCTTGCAATTGTAGCTGCGAATTACGGCAAAACTTCTGCCGATTCGGATTGGAATCAAGCGAAGCGGGCAGATGTGAACGGCGATGGCAAGATTGATATAACGGATCTTGCAATCATTGCTCAAAAAATACTGGAGTAGTTAATCTGTTGTAAAAGGCTGAAAAGACAAGATACATGATAATTCATTATGTATCTTGTCATTCAATACAAAGCAAATTTGGAGGGATTATATTGAGAACTAATAAACTTATTGCAAGTTTTACGCTAGCTTTTACGCTAATGATCGGTTCGATCGGTTTACTTGAATCTAACTCAGCACAGGCGGCTGATGTCGATCTTCCAATAAGATATTCGCAGAACTTTGAGGATAATTCGCTTGGGGGATGGGAACATACCACTGGAACTGGAAGTATGGCAATCGTAAATGCACCAGCCAATGCAACCGAGCATGCATTGCAATTAACAGCGAATAGTACTAACAACGTATTCATAGATCAGAATTCTCCAAGTATTAAAGATGGTGAAATCGAATTTAAGATAACGCCGAAAAGCACGGTTATCCGGGAAGGTATTATTTTTCGATACGCTAGTGCAACATCATGGGCTTCCATGGGCTTCGATGGTAGTGGTTGGTATTGGGTAAATGCACAAGACCAATGGGGAGAGGTCACGAAAAATGTGGGAGCGGCTTTACAGAAAGATGTAACCTCGACCGTTAAAGTCAAGTATGAAGGTAGCAAAATTACACTCTATGTAAATGGTACTTCTTATTTTGAAGGTACGTTAGCTAATTTGCCTACTGGGGCAGGGAAAATGGGAGCAAGAGTATTCGGAACCTCGATTGCGGCTTTCGATGATATTAACTATGCCAATAATGTTTCAGAAGTAAGTGTAAGCGGTGTTACGTTGGATAAGGAGTCTATAAGTTTGGCAATAGGAGAATCGACAGAGTTAGTAGGGACGGTGTTGCCAGCAAATGCGACGAATAAAAAAGTGACATGGGTGAGTAGCGATACATCAGTGGCTACGGTTGAAATAGTAAATGGTAAAGCTAACGTAACGGCTATTGCTGCAGGTAGCGCAAATATTACGGTTACTACTGAAGTGGGAAGTTTTACAGCGGTTAGTATGGTTACGGTTGTTGCTCCGACTTCAGAAGTTTTATCAACAACATTAACTGCTCCAAGTACGGTTAAGTATGGGGAAGAGTTTACCGTAAAATTTGGCTTTGAAAATGTAGCGGAGACTGTGTATGCACAGGACATTACGATCCAATATAATGCAAACCTTATGGAATTTGTCTCAGCGGATTCGTTGGTTAATGGTGTAGCAATTATGGAGACAAAGAATAGTCCAGGATCACTTCGGTTGATCTTGGCTAGCCAAGGTGAATTACACGGAATTTCCGGTGATGCTGAAGTTGCATCACTTACCTTTAAGGCGAAGCAAGGAGATCAACCGACTAGCGGTGCAATTACGGTTGTTAAGGCCTCCATTGGTGATGGAAACGGGGTTGAAACAGATGCAGCTACTTCTTCTGTTGAGATTGCATTCGAGAGTGTACCTGTAGAATTGTCCCCAGATATTAACGGAGATGGCAAGGTGAGCATTGGCGATTTGGCAGTTGTAGCAGCAAACTATGGTAAAACAAATACTGATTCGGATTGGAATCAAGTGAAGCGCTCAGACGTGAACGGCGATGGCAAGATTGATATCAACGATCTAGCACTCATTGCTCAAAAAATACTTGAATAGTTAAAGAGTCATCTAAGGTGGTGAAGACAAGATACATGATACATATTTCAATTTATCATGTATCTTGTCGTACATAAACAACGTACAGATCTCATCGGAAATTGGAGGGTTAACATGAAAGTCACTACAACAAGTAAACGCATTTTAGTATCTCTTCTAACACTGTTAATAGTTTCGGCAAGCTTCTTAGAGACTGTTTCACTTGCGGCACCTACTAATGGATATCCAGAGTGGAACAACAATCCTGATATCTTTCAGGTAAATAGAGAAGAGGCGCATGCATCCTTTATTCCCTACAGGGACGCAGCTTCTGCACTAAAAGGCGCAGATATGATATCAGCGATGCTGGAAAACCCTTCGTCTAATTACCAATCGTTAAATGGACAATGGAAATTTAATTACGCAAACAATCCTGCAGCACGTCCAGTTGATTTCTATAAGGACTCGTATAATACGAGTGCCTGGGAGGAAATAAAGGTTCCGGGAGATTGGCAGTTGCAGGGTTATGACTTTCCTATTTATACCAACGTAACCTATCCATTCTGGGGCAACGGCAACAGTACAAATGTACAGCCACCCATTGCTCCAACACAATATAATCCAGTGGGTTCATACAAACGGACCTTTACAATTCCAGAGAATTGGGATGGACGCCAAACATTCATTTCCTTCCAAGGTGTAGAAAGTGCATTCTACGTTTGGGTAAATGGTCAGAAAGTCGGATATAGCGAGGATAGCTTTACGGCTAAAGACTTTAATATTACTCCTTATTTAAAGGCAGGCGAGAATACACTTGCTGTTGAGGTGTACCGTTGGTCAGATGGCAGTTGGCTGGAGGATCAAGATTTCCTGAGACTAAGTGGCATTATTCGCGATGTATACCTGGTCAATACACCTCCGGTTCATATTCGCGATTTCACTGTGGTAACAGATTTAGATTCCGAATATAAGGATGCGGAGTTGAATCTGAGTGTTGATGTCAACAGTTATGTAACAGATGCAGATCCAGGTACTCATACGGTAGAAGCTATGCTCTATGATGCGAATGAGCAAAAGGTATTTGCACAGCCAGTAATAATGACTGTCAATTCTAACGGCAATGCCGAGGTTGAAGTAAGTAGCTCCAAGCTCGTCACGAATCCGCTGAAATGGTCAGCGGAGGACCCGAATCTGTATACACTCGTGTTCAGTCTGAAGGATGCAAGTGGTAGCGTAATCGAAGCAGCAGGAACACGAGTTGGTTTCCGCGAGTTCGATATTGAACTTATGTCAGATGGCACTAATAAACAGCAAATGAAGTTGAATGGCAAGCCGATCCTACTCAAGGGTGTAAATCGTCATGAAACAAGCCCAGATACCGGTCGCACATTAGATATAGAACTCATGGTTCAAGATATTGAATTGATGAAGCAGTTCAATATTAATTCAGTACGAACTTCGCATTATCCAAATCATCCTTTCTGGTATGACCTGGCTAATAAATATGGGATGTACATCATGAATGAGGTGAATCTTGAAACTCACGGCGTGTGGGGGTCAGTGCCTACGAATAAAGCAGAGTGGTTGGAAAACGTCAAGGATCGCTCGGCGAGCTTGGTAGAAAGGGATAAAAATCATCCTTCTGTTCTTATTTGGTCCTTAGGAAATGAATCGGGACAGGGGTCAAATTTTATTGCTCAATCGGAATATATCCGCAGTCTTGATCCTACACGACCTATTCATTACGAGGGATATAATGATATCCGTGTAACAGACATGGTCAGCAATATGTACGCAGGTGTATCGACCGTGGAGACCTATGCGAAGAGTAGCGACCCAAGACCATATATTCTGTGCGAATATGCGCATGCCATGGGTAACAGCGTAGGTAATCTGCAGGAATACTGGGATGTAATTCGTAAATACCCGAATTTGCAGGGTGCCTATATTTGGGACTGGGTGGATCAGGCGGTTCGTACACAAACACCTTCTGAAAGAACATATTTAACGGATACGAATCATTCTTTTGAAGCGGAATATACAGGGGAAGTTGTCGGAGCAGACGGCGATGTGATGGGCGTACTTCAGCCGAAGAATACGACATCCCCAAGCGTTATGTTACCCAATGATTCGAAATTCAATCTCACAGGCTCCTTAACACTGGAAGCTTGGGTGAAGCCTTTATCGAACGTTGCGAATAGCCCAATCATCACTAAGGGAGATTCACAGTTCTCATTAAAGATGAATGGTACGAACAAATTGGAGGTTTTCATCTACCGTAATGGAACATGGAACTCTGCTATCGCTGATTTACCAGCAAATTGGCTCAATAACTGGCATCATGTTGCCGGTACCTATAATGGAACGGAATTGAAGTTGTACCTCGATGGTCAATTCGTTGCGACAAAAGCTGTAACGGGAGCTATTACTGCCAATTCTTATCAGATGGCTATTGGAAAGGATACACAGCTAGGTCGAACCTCTAATATGAGCTTCGATAAAGTTCGTATATACAATCGGAGCTTAACTTTGACAGAGCTCAACGATACTACTCGCACTAAGGACGATAACGCAGTATTGTGGATGGATTTCAACACGGTTGACGCTCGGTCGGAAGTGCTTGAATCGCAAGAGTACTTTGCTTACGGTGGAGATTTTGGTGATTCACCAAATGACGGAAACTTTATGGCTAATGGACTGGTCTCGGCAGACCGCACTGTACAGCCTGAACTATGGGAGGTTAAGCAAGTTTACCAAGACATCCATGTCAAAGCGGTAGATCTTGCAAAAGGAAAGGTTGAGATCCAGAACGAATTTTTATTTACGAATGTGAATGAATACGAGGCAACCTGGGAGCTGAAAGCGGATAACGACGTTATCCAGCAAGGCACGATCGAGCCTGCACATTTGAATATTGACGGGTTGACTACAAAGCAAGTGATACTGCCATACACCTTGCCGGATGCAGAACCGGGAGTAGAGTATTGGCTAAACATCAGTTTCCAGCTTAAGTCAGACACGTCGTGGGCAAAGGTAGGACATGAAATCGCGAAGCAGCAATTTCAGCTTCCGATCGAGGCTGGCTCACCCTTGGCTGAAGATCTCGCCACGATGCCAGAATTGGTTGTGGAAGAACAGGATACGCAGGTAACGGTAACCACTGATGATATGGATCTTATCTTTAACAAAACAACAGGAACTATTGATTCTTTCAGCTATGATGGTGTTGACCTGATTGAAGAAGGTCCTGCTCCTCATTTCTGGAGAGCACCGAACGATAATGATAAAGGAAACGGACATGGTTCTAGAACGGCGACATGGAAGAATGCCGGTAAGAACAGAAGTATTACCAGTGTCAACGTTTCGAAGATTGGCAAAAAGGTCCTACGCATCGATGTAGAAGGCCTATTGCCGACAACAACAGCTTCTACCTTTAAAACGTCGTACACGATCTTTGGAAATGGCGATATTAAGGTAGCCAATGAAATGAAGCCAGGAGCAGGAAATCTTCCTGAAATTCCAGAGGTAGGAAATATTATGACCATCCCTCAACAGTTCGAAAACATAGACTGGTATGGACGTGGACCACTTGAAAACTATCAGGACCGCAAGAGTGGATCAGACGTAGGGCATTACAGCAGCACTGTGGATGATCAATTCTTCTCGTATATCGAACCTTCAGAAACAGGTAATAAAACGGATGTTCGCTGGGTAGCCCTGACGAACGAAGATGGAGCAGGATTAATGGCAATCGGTGCACCGACGATGGAAGCCAATGCCTTACATTACACACCGGATGACTTGGATGGTCCTAGACACCCTTACGAATTGAACTATCGCGACGATATTACGCTACGACTTAATTATAAGCAAATGGGTGTAGGGGGTGACAATAGTTGGGGGGCAACACCTCATGCTCCATATATGCTGTATTCAAATAAGGACTACAGCTACAGCTATACACTTAGACCAATTCCAGCTAATACGACTGATCTAATGAGTCTAAGCAAAGCGGTTTCGACTGTTCAGCTTGTGCAATCCATTAAAGTGAACGGAGAACCATTGGATAAATTTGATCCAGAGAAACTGAGTTATACGTACAATGTGAAACGTGGAAGCAATAAGGTACCGACAGTTACAGTAGTACCGACAAGTGAGACTGTAACTGTTCAAATAACACCTGCTGCTGATCTATCTGGTAAAACAATCATTAAAGTATCCTCTGCTGACGGACTTGTCTCTAAAACCTACGAAATTCAATTCCAAGTCGTAGATAATTACTTGAGCGATATGGAATGGGTGAGTGCAACAACCGGTTGGTTGAACGTACAGAAGGATAAGAGTATAGAAAGCAAATCGATTATCTTGCGTGGACCAGACGGAGCAGTAACCTACGGGAAAGGTCTCGGTACACATGCCAACTCAGAAATTATATATGATCTTACAGAGCAGAATTTCGAAACTTTTCTAGCAACAGTAGGTGTTGATCAGGAGGTTACTAGCACAACCGCTGACCGTAATACGATCGTATTCCAGGTATTCCTTGATGGAGTTAAAGCGTATGACAGCGGGATGATGAAATCTACGACAGTGGCTAAAGAGATTAATTTGGACGTTACAGGTGTTCATAAATTAAGGCTCGTTGTTAACGATAATGGCGATGGGAATTCGGAAGACCATGGAGATTGGGCCGATGCTAGGCTTGTGAAAGGTGAAGTAGAGGAAACGATAGAGGGTCTTCATATTTCTGGGCTTTTGGAAGTGAATTCGGGAGAGGAATTCGAATTGACGTATAGCTTAGGCGATTTGACGCATGAAGCTTATGGTCAGGATCTGACCTTTACGTACGATTCGAATCAACTAGAGTTTGTCTCCGCAGATAAGGCGGATGGTGATAACCAAATAATCGATACTGTTAATACCTTAGGCAAGGTTCGATTGATTCTTGCTAATACGCAAGGGAATAAGGTATCCGGAGATATTTTGAAACTACGTTTTAAAGCTAAAGCAGCAGAAGTATCCGCAACGGCAACGATTTCGCTCTCTAATGTGATCATCGCTAATGGTCTTGGAGTGGAAACGAAGCTTGATGGTACTTCGCATGACATTCAAATCATTCAAATTATTGACAGCATAGATAAAGCTTCGTTAATTCAATTAATCACAAATGCGCAAGAAAAGTATAGTGTTGCTGTGGAAGGTACTGAGGTTGGTCAATATCCATTGGGAAGTAAAGCTATACTTCAAGCAGCAATTGATAAAGCGCAAATCGTAGTTAATGATTCTAACGCTACCCAGGAGCAGGTAGATCAAGCATTTACCGAATTGAATGTTGCACTTCATACATTCAACGCTTCAGCGAACCAAGAACCGTCAGAACCATCAGCTGATCTTAATGGAGATGGAAAAATCTCAATTGGAGATCTTGCTAAAGTCGCTGTAGCATATGGCAAAAAGTTGGGAGATATGGATTGGGATCAATATAAAAAGGCAGATGTCAACAAGGATAATAAAGTAGATATTATCGATCTTGCATTCATCGCAAGAAAAATACTGGAGTAGATAAAGTAAGTCTAATACTGTCAACTCAAGATGTGTGATGTAGCAATTTACAACATGCATCTTGTTTTTCAATATTCAACAAATCATTTATAAAGGGGATTGGTGTATGTCTAAATACCGCTGGAGTATTTCGTTAACTTGTATGATGTTAGTGGCAATCATCATGTTCATAGTTAGTCCAGATCAAGTTAAAGCGGCTGCGGTGGGAGATATTACGAAATTTGAGAAAAGTGATGATAAGACCTTTTTGATTACGACGGGTAACGATAAGGTCAAAGTCATCTTTAACAAAGCGGATATGGTACGTATATGGCTCGGTGTCGGAGGTCAATTTACTAGCTTAGCAGGAAAAACTTCTGCACAGCCAGCTGAACCTATTGTGGTAAGTGATAGCTTCGGACCCGTAGATGTATCTTGGTCTGATGAAGGTTCTTATTACAAGATGGAGACTGGGAAATTTATATTGCGTGCTTACAAGAGTCCCATGAAATTCGCAATGTATAAGAAGGATAATAAGACTGTCGTGTGGGAAGAAGCAGCTAGCTTATCTTATAATGGCACAGCTACAACTCAGAAGATCGTACGGGGTGAGGACGAATATTACTATGGCGGTGGGATGCAGAATGGTTTCTTTAATCATCGTGATCGCAAAATTACGATCGGTACCAATTATGGCGATTGGGGTAGCGGCACGGTATCGAATCCTTCCCCTTTTTATATAAGTACTGCCGGTTATGGGGTACTTCGTAATACATTTCAAAATGGTACTTACGATTTCGATAGTACGGTCAATTTGACTCACAATGAAAATCGATTTGATGCGTATTATTTTTACGGTGAAACGATGAAGGATATTCTGAAAGGATATACCGATCTTACGGGGAAACCAACATTAATTCCAAGATGGGGTATGGGACTAGGGGATGCGAATTGCTATAACAAAGCACCTAGTACAACAACGGACGTTATCGACCTGATTGGTAAAGCCTATCGCGATCATGATATGCCGGGATCTTGGATACTTCCGAATGATGGTTATGGATGTGGCTATTCGAATTTAGGTACAACAGTTGATGGTCTGGATAAATTAGGTTTCCACACGGGATTATGGACTCAGAATGGTGTTGAGCATATTGCCCAAGAGGTTGGCGTTGATGGTACTAGACTTGCCAAACTTGATGTAGCGTGGGTAGGACCAGGATATGATTTCGCTTTAAATGGTAGTAAGCAAGCCTATCAAGGGATTGAGAATAACTCGGATAGTAGAGGGTATGTCTGGTCCGTTGGAGGTTGGGCAGGTACGCAGCGGTATTCCGCCGTATGGTCAGGGGATCAATATGGAAATTGGGAGTATATTCGATTCCATATTCCTTCGATGATCGGTGCGGGGCTTTCAGGGATGCCTTATTCGACAGGTGATATTGACGGTATATTTGGTGGAAGCGCCAAAACGTATGTACGTGACCTACAGTGGAAGGCATTTACCCCGATCTTGATGAGTATCTCCGGTTGGGCTGCAAAGGATAAACAGCCTTGGGTATGGGGGGAGCCGTATACTAGCCACAATCGTGATATTTTGAAATTAAGACAACAATTGACCCCTTATTTCTACACCTATTTGAATGAGACGAACGAATCAGGGGCGCCTTTAGTTAGAGGGATGATTTATGAATATCCGAATGATCCGAATTCCAAAGGGACGTTAACGCAATATCAATTTATGTCTGGTGAATCATTCCTTGTAGCACCAGTATATATCGATAGCACAACGAGAAACGGCATTTATCTTCCTAAAGGAAAGTGGATTGATTACTGGACAGGGAAAGAACATTACGGATCTAAAATGCTAGATGAATATGAAGCTCCACTAGGTCGTCTTCCACTGCTTGTCAAAGCAGGAGCCATTATTCCAATGTATCCAGAATCGCTATATGACGGTGAAGTACCGCCGAATCCAATTACTTATGATATTTATCCTTATAAGAAGTCAAGCTTCACGATGTATGAAGATGATGGGGTAACGAAAGAACATCGCGATGGAAAGTATGCGGAAACGTTGATTACGTCGATTGCCCCGGAACAAGGAACGGGTAATCTAGTCGTTCAAGTGGGTGCGAGCGTCGGCGATTACACAGGAAAGCTTGAATCTCGTACGAATCAATTTATGATTCATATGCCTAATAAGCCTTCAGCAGTTGCTATTGATGCGTCTCCATACACAGAGTTAGCGACGAAGAAGGCATGGGATGAAGCAGTTAGCGGATGGTTCTATGATACAGCAGACAAGGGAGGCATTGTCTATATAAAGACTCCGGATCTATCGACAAATACAAGCTTTGAATTAACAGTATCTGGCTTTACAGCAGATACAACACCTCTTCTCGATGCTACTCAGATTGAATTACCTGAGGTGGATACGGATCCAAGCCGGATTCCACAAGAGGATATGGTTGCGACAGTTACGAATGCTGACGCTTCTACTCCAGCAACTAATATGCTGGATGGCAACTTTGAAACCATTTGGAGTACTTCATTAAATGGAAGTGCTGCTCTTCCTCAATCAATTACATTGAATCTGGGGATCAAACAATATGTGAATAAGCTTAAATACTTACCACGACAGTACGGTGGTACGAACGGTAACATCACAGGATATAACGTGTATGTCAGCTTAGATGGCATCAAGTACGACATGGTGACGAACGGGAACTGGAATGCAAATAAATCGGAGAAAACAGCCACATTCGATACAGTTGAAGCTGCTTATATTCGATTGGAAGCGATTGATGGTGAAGGCGGATTTGCTTCAGCTGCGGAAGTTAATATTTACCGTGATCTAACGAAGCCAGCGCCAACACCTATTCCAAAGAAGGAGATGAAAGCGACAGCTGTTAGCTTTCAATCAGGGGCTGAAGCCTCTAAAGCGATAGATGGAGATATCAGCTCCACTTGGCATACCAAATGGGATGGGTCTGATAAATTGCCGCAATCGATTATTGTTGATTTAGGTAGTGCTCATAAGATCAATCAATTCCGATATGCGCCACGTACAGATGCGGGTAATGGGACGATTACATCGTATAACTTATATGTAAGTACAGACGGTCAGACTTATACGAAAGTGTCCAATGGAACATGGGTTAGAAATAATCTGAAGAAATACGTCGTATTCGATGCTATTTCAGCTCGATATGTGAAGTTGGAAGCAGTAGTTGCCCTCGGAGGATTCGCATCGGCGGCGGAAATAGATGTATATAATGCTCCAGAGGAAGCTCCAGTAATGAAGCTTATATCAGAAGGTAAGACTGCAACGGCAGATAGTGTGGATTCAGCATATCCGGCATCTGGCGCGAATGATGGAAATCCGGCCACGCGTTGGTCAGCAGCCGATGCTAGTCTGAATTATGCTTGGAACGTAGATCTAGGTAGTATGTATTCGATTCAATCATCGGATGTTTCATTTGAGCACAGCGATAAATTGTATAAATACAAAATCGAAGTTCGTGAGAATGCCAGCTCGAATTGGATTACAGTCGTAGACCGCTCAAACAATTCGGACATTGGAGCTGTTCTAACCAATAATTTCGGTAGCCGTGGTAGATACGCAAGAATTACGGTAACTGGACTTCCAGATACTAACACTAAGGCGAGTATCCGAGAATTCAAATTATTTGGTATTCCGTTAAATGAGGTACAGAAGCCTACAGGAGTTACATTGAATCAGTCAACACTTACACTGAATGTATTCGATCAGCCGGTTACGCTGATAGCAACCGTGGAGCCTGAGAATGCAACGGATAAAACTCTCACTTGGAAGAGTAGCAATCCTGCGGTAGCAAGCGTGAATAGTAGCGGTATGGTTACACCGAAGGGGCAGGGAACGACAACGATAACAGTTACTACAGTGATCGGTGAATTTACAGCAACAAGTGAAGTGACTGTATTGGGACAAACGAATATTGTGGAAATCCCACAAAGCCAGATGAGTGCTTCGGCAACAAGTTCACAAGCGGGAAGTAACGATCCAAAGTTCGCACTTGACGGCGATCCTGACACGCATTGGCATACAAAATGGTTCAACGTTGACCCACTTCCACAGTCAATCATTGTAAATCTGGGTGGGACGTACGAAATTAGCAAGCTTGGTTACTTACCTCGACCAGATGAGGGCAATGGGACGATTACCCAATACAACGTGTACACAAGTGTCGATGGTCTAACATTTACGAAAGTGACGAGCGGATCATGGGCACGTAATAAACTGTTAAAAGAAGCTAATTTCACCCCAATCAAAGCGGGCTATATCAAGCTAGAAGCGACCGAGGGTGTAGGTGAGTTTGCTTCTGCAGCTGAGATTACGGTATTTCATGTAGAGCAAGCGGTCTCTTCGCCTCAGGTTCAATTGACCGCCAAGAGTAGTGTGATGACAGGAGAAGATTTCGTTGTAGGTTTTGGTATTACCGATATGACAAACAATGTATTCGCTCAAGATATCATCATTAACTTTGATTCATCTATTATGGATTTTGTGTCTGCTCGATCGTTGATCGATGGGGTGAATCTGATCGATACTAATACCGTTTCACCGGGAAAACTGCGGTTGCTCTTGGCTAGTGAAGGGGCAGGTAACGCTCTTAAAGGCGACGCGCAAATTGTAGAGCTTAGTTTTAAGGCAAAGGTACTTTCTGCGCCAGCTATAGGTAAGATAGAAGCTTCACCTGTGACGATTGCCGATGAGAATGGCGTGGAATCAGATGTTACACCATTATCAATCAACATTGAGGTGACAGCTAAAGACCAAGGAATTCAAGGCGATATCAATGGTGATGGTAAAGTCAGCATCGGTGACCTAGCTATGATTGCAGCTAATTACGGCAAAGATTCCACAAGTCCAGATTGGAATAAAATCAAACATATGGATCTCGATAGTAGCGGCACAATTGATATTGGTGACTTATCTCGTGTGGCTAAGAAAATCATTGAATAACAAAGGAGAGATTTCATTGAGGAAAATAACGTCATTATTTCTAGCTATTATTATGTTCATAATCATTTTTCCAACGACAACGAATGCAAATCCGGAAGTACAGGTAGAAACGGACCCAAGTTTAGTATTTAGAGTTGATAATCAACAAATTCACAATGCTAACTATACGAATCTGAACGATAAAATGGATGCGTTAAAAGCATTAAATGAAGGGACGATTATCGCTAGGTTCCGATATACGGGGACTACAATTATGTCTTTATTCTCCCTTAGTAATAACACTGTGGCTAATGGACACTTCCAACTGTACATCAGCCCATCAGCTATTGGCAGTGAGAACCGTTATGAGAAGGCCGGGGAGACAAGTGTCAATACACATGTTAAAACCGACATTACGGTTAAGGCGAATGAAGTTCATACTCTTGCGATGGTTGTAGACCAATCTCAAGGATATAAATACTTTCTTGATGGGAAATTGGTGAAAACAGATACAACATCTGCAAGAAAATTTCTAAGTAATATTTATGCTCCTAATACTGCTGAGTTAGGACGTACGGATAGATCGTCTGGAAATGAATACTTATTTAATGGTGATATCGACTTTGCTGAGGTATATGGACGTCCACTAGCAGATCAGGATCTCATCTCCATAACTGGAGTAACCCAAAAACAGCCTATACAAAATCCATTGCCGGAAGGTGCCGTAATTACTCAACCTACTTCGGTATTTTATCCCGGTCTATACGGATCTAATGCTTACCGTATTCCTGCGTTGTTGTACACAGAAGCGGGAACGTTAATAGCAGGTATAGATAAGCGTATTAATCATGGGGGAGATTCCCCAGCGAATATTGATATGTTGGTAAGAAGAAGCTTGGATCAGGGACAGACGTGGGAGACGAATGGTGTTCTCATTAATAACTATCCAGGTAATGCATCGAATATTGACCAAGCGTTATTGGAAGATCGGGAGACAAATAGAATTTTCTCTTTAGTACTTGGTTTTCCAGATGGTGGAGGGTTCCCGACTTCGGTAAAAGGCAGCGGCTTCAAAACAGTCAATGGGAAGAGATATATGGTTCTATTTGATGCAAATAAAAAAGAGTACACGATCAGAGAGAATGGCGAAGTGTATGACGACTTAAACGTAAAAACAACATACAAGGTGGATAAATTAAGAAATCTGTTCAACAACAACGTACAGATCAGCAATATTTTCCTTAGTAATTCACCTTTAAAGGCACATATGACTTCTTATCTTGAGCTGTGGCACAGCGATGATGAAGGGTTAACTTGGGAAGGGCCAACGGATTTGAATGGACTTCTCAAGGAAGAGTGGATGGCATTTCTAGGTGCAGGTCCGGGTACGGGGATACAGATGATTCAGGGGTCTCATGCTGGAAGACTTGTTTATCCTGTATATTTCACCAACGAGAACGGCTCGCAAAATAGTGCAGTCATCTATAGCGATGATCATGGAGCTACCTGGCATCGTGGCGAATCACCAAACGAAGGACGCATAGTAAATGGTGTAACCATGAATGAAAGAACATCTACAGGCAATGAGCTTACAGAATCACAAGTATTGGAAATGCCAGATGGTCAGCTCAAGCTATTCATGAGAAATTATTCGGGATATGCCCAAATCGCTACAAGCTTTGATGGTGGGCAAACGTGGGATTCAGAGGTTGTAACTGAGAAAGGATTGATTGCGGCTTACTGTCAGATGACAGCGATTCGATATAACGGACAGATCGATGGTAAAGAAGCGGTCATATTCGCAAGCCCTGGAGTCTCTTCAAGCAGAATAAACGGTACAGTAAAAGTAGGTCTGATCCAAGAAAATGGAACTTACTCGAATGGTAGAACGAAATACACATTTGATTGGAAATACTCGCAATTGGTCAAAGAAGGCACTTATGCATACTCAAGTCTATCTAATCTATCCAATGGAGATATAGGTCTATTCTATGAAGGGACCGGAAGCGCAGAGATGAGCTTCATTAAATTTAATACGAAGTATCTCAAATGGCAGCGTCAAACTGACAGTTCTGTACCTAACCTAAACTCAATCGCGTTGGCTGATTCTAAGCCGGATGGATATAAAGCGAATGATAAGTTACGGATCAAAACGGTATTCGACAGCTACATGATGTTAAGCGGTGATAGAAGTTTGAAAGGGACAATTGGTACTACAGAGGTTGTCTTCCAATTGGTTAGCCAAAATGCTTCGGGTACAGAGTTCATCTTTGAGACGGCATTCCCGGAGATAGCTTCAGGCACGTACCCATTAGATGTAGCATTTAGCACAAATCTTAAAGCTTACGGTGTTTCTGGGAATGAGTTCTCAACACAAGCGGACACGAGCAAACTTCATACTCAAGTAGTATCAGGAACAGCGGCAGTGCAAGGTGCTGCAACAAGTTTAACAGGAGCAAGTCAAGTTGCTTCCGGGCAAGCATTCGATGTGCAATTAGGCTTACGTAATGTGACACAGAGTGTTTACGCTCAGGATATCACTGTCACTTACGATCACGCTGTCGCTGATTTTACTACAGCTAATTCATTAATTGATGGAGTCAACTTGATTGAAACGGTCAAGAACGTACCGGGCAGCCTTCGTTTCCTTATTGCAAGCGCAGGTAGCGGTCATGCTGTGACGGGAAATGCTGATGTACTTGGCCTTAGCTTTAAGGCGAAGGAAGTAACTGAAGCTATAACTGGAACAATCAAAGTTACGATAGCAGAGTTCGGAGATGAGAATGGATCGGAAACACAAGCAGCACCGTCGTCGCTTAGTGTTGAAGTGACACCTGGTACAGTAGGCATCCCAGGAGATATCAATAATGACGGTAGAGTGAGTATCGGAGATCTCGCTATTGTGGCAGCGAATTACGGTAAAGATTCAACAAGTCCAGATTGGGAGAAAGTGAAATTCGCTGACGTAAATAGCGACGGTCGAATTGATATAACAGATCTTGCATCTATTGCTCAAAAAATACTTCAATAATTTTTTCGAACTGTGGGTTCTAGGAGGAAACGATTATGAAGAATCGGGCATTATTCATTTTGGTAACTATCGCGTTGGTATTTGTGTGTTTCCCAGTATCGTCATCTGTATCTGTAGCAGCAACAAACAGCAACTCTCTACTTGATATCGGATATGGTGGAGCTTTCTCTACTGAACTGGGCTATACCTCAGCAACTGGAGAAATAATGTATGGCGATGTAAGTCGGCGTACAGGAACCGAACAACTTATTTTCGGGGAGGGAGTCTCCCTAACAGGAGGTAGCAACGGGATTCAATTTGAGTCTCCTAATTCGTTCGGAACTACTACCCTTGATAAATCTCTTATCATTGAAGCAAAGTTTAAGCCACAAGCGTCTCAAAACACGTTAGGTACGTTGATCGGTGTCCTGGGTAACATGTATGTGCGATATCAGTCGGCAACCACAGTAGAATATGGATTCGCAGTGAATAACAACAACGTATGGACAGAGTATAAGGGAACTGTTGCAGCACCTGAGGTTAACAAGGAGCATACGATTGCTGTCGCGTATGCTCCGACTACAACCGGTGCAATAATGCGGGCTTTCCTCGATGGCGTAGAGCTAAGTCCAGCGGTTTCGAGCAATGGACGCGCTGCGATTAGTAGCAGTAGTAATAGTAAATTTGGTTTTGGTAATGAAGTTCATACATCCGCGCTCACTCGTGGCTTCAAAGGTTCCATATCGAGATCAGTTGTGACCAATTTCGAGGGAGAATTTAATTCTTCGATGCTGAAGAGCATGGAGTTAAATTCGGTAGAACGAAGTCTAATGGTGCAAGGGCTTGGTACGTTGAAGGACAATATGTACACAAAATCTACAGGTGAACTGGCTGTCGGTAATCTTGAGGTACAAGGCGGGCAAATTTCTGGACTTGGGCGTTTAAGTATGAGTGGGAATAACTCTCGCATTACGTTCACTCCGAATACATCACTACTACAGAATGGCGTTCTTGCAGGAGATTATGTAGCAGAAATAGCTACTGCACCTTCTGCGATCAAACCGAGTGCGATATTAATCGATTTGGCAGGCGCTGTGAAATTACGTCGGACTACAGGAGAGTCCGTTGAAGTGGTGGTTGGTAATGCAGTCACTGCAACAATCGATCTAACAGGGAAACTTACAGGAGATTCCATCCAAATGTCACTTATATACGACGACTTAGGGAACGGTACAGCTGCGATAAAGCTATGGTGGGGCCAAGAACAGTTGGGTAACACGATCACGTTGAATGCACTTCCAAGTGCGACCCGCAACTCCGTTATTTATGCAGGAGATGCCGCAGGAACTGCGAGCGTGAATCTCGCAGGTGAGGTGTATGGTGTTGCTTTAGGTAAAGTAACAGGTGATTTTAGAAGCAATCTACTAGGCTTGTCTGGAAATCCATGTAGACTTCCGGATGATCTGGAGGCTGGTCATCAGATCGCTATTACTGCTAACGAGTGTTCTGCTGCACTCTCAGCCAAAGCATCTCTCGTCCGTCCAGATCCACGACAAGTGACTTGGCAGCAGTATGAGCAGACGGCATTCCTACACTATGGAATTAACACCTATTATGATGCTGAATGGGGTAGTTTTAACGAAGACCCGAACATGTTCCAACCAACCGCTCTAGATACCGATCAATGGGCGCGTTCGCTTAAGGAAAGTGGATTTAAGATGGCGATCCTTACCGTGAAGCATCATGACGGCTTCATGCTGTATCCTTCGCGGTATACAGATTTCAGTGTAGCGAGCAGCACATGGAAAGATGGGGATGGCGATGTTCTTCGTGAATTCGTGAATTCCATGCGCAAATACGGAATCAAAATTGGCGTGTACCTATCTCCAGCCGATCATAATCAATACACTAAAGGCGTCTTCGGTAATAATAGTCCACGCAAACAGCGAGCGATACCAACGCTTGTTGAGGGAGACGATAGAGCCGGGGAACAGACATTGCCGACATTTAACTTGCCTGCGACCGATTACGGTTCCTTCATGCTGAATCAACTCTATGAAGTTTTAACGGAGTACGGAGAAATCGATGAAGTATGGTTTGACGGCTCGCAAGGAAATATTCCGGCCAACCGATCAGAGACCTATGATTGGGATAGCTATTATTCTCTCATTCGTGATCTTGCACCAAATGCAGTTATCGCCGTTTCAGGTAACGATGTGCGTTGGGTTGGTAATGAGTCCGGCTATGCACGTGAGAATGAGTGGAGTGTACTTGGTGCAAAGTCTAATGCCGATGGAACACAGTCCTACTTTCCTTCCTATAGTTCATCTGATCTTGGAAGTGAGATTGCACTAGCGAGTGCAGCTGCTAACGGGATGAAATATTTGACATGGTGGCCTGCCGAAGTTGACGTCAGCATTCGCCCTGGCTGGTTCTATCACGCCAATCAATCGCCGAAATCAGTCGCACAGCTCAAGAATATTTACTACCAATCCGTTGCGCGTAACTCGGTCCTTTTATTAAACATACCACCTGATAAAAAAGGGAAGCTACCTGATGCTGATGTATCCAGATTAAAGGAATGGTATCAGGAAATGAAGCGTGATTTTGCCGTTAATCAGACGGTCTCAGCGAGTATAAGCTCAGAGAATGGTGCATCAGGTGGGAATCCGAATAACGTTAGTGATGGCTCCTACGATACATCATGGGTATCTGCCTCGTCGGCGCCTAGTAGCCTAACCTTTGATCTTGGAAAGTCAGTCAATGTGGATAAAATTATGCTTCAGGAGGATATTCGCCATGGTCAGCAAGTAGAAACCTTCGCGGTTGATGTTCTTAAAGCAAATGGTGAATGGGAGCAAATCGCTACTAGCGGGGTCATAGGATACAAGAGGGTTGTCTTACTCTCGAAAGTTACGACTGGTCAGCAATTCCGTATTCGTATTCTTAGCTCGCGAGGCGTTGTGCATCTAGCTGAAGTTGGTCTTTATCTAACCGGATCACAGTTTGTGGATAAAACAGGACTGGACTCTCTTGTCGTTGAAACACAAATGGTACATGACAATGCAATACAAGGAACGAACATAGGACAGTATCCTACTGGATCTAAGCAAACGTTAGCAGCTGCTATAGTTGCAGCAAGAGAAGTGTCTCAAGATCCAAATGCCGTACAAACGGAAGTGAACGCTGCGTTGACAACGCTACAAACTGCGTTCGATACATTTGTAGCTTCGGTAAATGATCAATCTTTATTATTGACTACGCTAGTTGGTCCCAAGTTTGTGCAAGCGGGTAATCCTTTCACCGTCCAATTGGGTCTGAGCAATATGAAACGTAATATTTACGCTCAAGATATCACGATTACTTACGATCAAGCAGCTATGGATTTTGGCTCTGCGAAATCGTTAATCGAAGGCGTTAGCCTGGTAGAGACGCAGTCGAGCACGTCAGGAAATTTACGGCTGATTATTGCAAGTACGGGTGAGGGGCATGCGGTAACAGGTAATGTGCAAATCGTTGAGTTAAGCTTTGTCGCCAAGGAAGTTGCAGTACCGCTAAGAGCGAAGGTGTCATCTTCTGATGTTACGCTCGCGGATAACAATGGTGTAGAAGAAGTCGCATCAGCTGCTGAGATGATGATTGAAGTGACACCGATAGCGGTAGGCATCTCAGGTGACATCAATAATGACGGTAGAGTGAGCATCGGAGATCTCGCTATTGTAGCAGCGAACTACGGTAAAGATTCGACAAGTCCAGATTGGGCGAAGATCAAGCATGCTGATATTAACAAAGATGGCATCATTGACCTTACAGATCTTGCGGCAGTTGCAAGTAAAATTGTGGAGTAGATTCTTAAGAGTGCAGAGGGTGGCTTAGCCATTCTCTCACTCGAATCATAAATCTGGAGGTTCATCCAATGAGACAAAAAGAATGGTTACGAAAGACTGTCGGAATGTGTTTAATTACAGGATTGCTATTATCAAGTTTTGTTCATCCGGTATCTGCACAACAATTGGAGAACTCCCAGAATAAGATTGTATCCCCAACTAACGACGTAGTTAGCAACAACTTAAATAGAAGGATTAATTTTAATGATAACTGGCGTTTTCAAAGAGAAACAAGTGGTAGCATTTCAGGAGCTCAAGCTCCGGGATTTGATGATCTCGCATGGCGCCAATTGACACTGCCTCATGACTGGAGTATTGAACTCGACTTCAATGCGAATTCTCCAGCAACCCATGAGGGAGGATATTTAGACGGTGGAATCGGCTGGTATCGCAAAACGTTTACGGCTCCCGAAACGATGAAGGGAAAGAGTATTTCGATTGACTTTGATGGCGTGTATATGAACAGCACGACTTATCTGAATGGTCAATTGTTAGGGACGTATCCGTATGGTTATAATGCTTTTTCATACGATATTTCTGACAAGTTGTATACAGACGGCAGAGAAAATGTGCTTGTTGTCAAAGTGAATAACACGCAGCCTAGTAGTCGCTGGTATTCAGGCAGCGGAATCTATAGAAATGTATATCTAACGGTGACGGATCCCATTCACGTTGCTAGATATGGTACATATGTGACGACACCGAATCTGGATAGCGCTTACACAGCAGGGAGAGCAGATGTGAACTTGAAGACTGAGATTAATAATGCATCAGGGAAATCAGCGGAAGTAAAAGTGAAATCGACGATATACAATGCCGATGGAACAGCTGTTTCGACAGTTGAATCGGAGACCAGAACGGCAATGGCCAACACGCTCACCATGTTCGAAGACAACACGGTCATCCATAATCCGACATTGTGGAGTACCGACAATCCATACAGATACAAGGTAGTCACCGAAGTCATTGTGGGTGGGCAAACGGTGGATACGTATGAGACTCCTTTTGGCGTAAGGTATTTCAAGTTTGACAGTAATGATGGATTCTCTTTAAACGGACAATATATGAAACTGTACGGCGTCTCGATGCATCATGATTTGGGTTCGCTCGGAGCTGCGGTGAATGCTAGGGCTGTGGAACGGCAATTGCAAATTATGAAGGACATGGGTGTGAATGCCATCAGAGTAACTCATAATCCTGCCTCGCCTGAGCTACTGGAGGCCGCTAATAATCTAGGATTACTTGTTGTTGAGGAAGCCTTTGATGCATGGAATCAAGGGAAAAAAACATATGACTACAGCAGGTTCTTCTCCACATGGGCGGAGCACGACATCAAGGAAATGGTTGATAGAGGAAAGAATGAACCATCCATTATTATGTGGTCTATAGGTAACGAAATATATGATACGACCTCGGCTAGCGGAGTCACTACTGCTCGTAATCTAGTTCGATGGATAAAAGAGGTAGATCCTACCCGACCAACGACCATTGGTGAGGACAAAACGAGAGGCGATAAGGTTAATGTTACGCCGATTAACAGCTATGTGAAGGAAATTTTTAATGCGGTTGATATTGTTGGACTCAACTACAGTGAGAATAATTATGCTGGATACCACACACAGAATCCAGAATGGAAGATTTATGGCGCTGAAACTTCGTCCGCAACACGATCAAGGGGCGTTTACACACATCCTTATTCTTATAATCAAAGTACGAAATATGCGGATATGCAGCAATCTTCTTACGACAATGATTATGTAGGCTGGGGAAGAACAGCAGAAGATGCATGGAAACGAGATAGAGATTTAAAGAATGTAGCAGGACAATTTATATGGACCGGCTTCGACTATATAGGAGAGCCTACTCCTTACTACAATGCATTCCCATCTAAGAGTTCTTATTTCGGAGCTGTGGATACGGCAGGATTTCCAAAGGATATCTTCTATTACTATCAGAGTCAATGGAAGAAAGAACCGATGGTTCATCTACTACCTCATTGGAATTGGACAGCAGGAGAATCGGTTAGAGTCTTAGCGTATACGAATGCTCACACGGTTGAATTAGTACTGAATGGCACGTCACTTGGAGTGCGAAGCTATGTGAACAAAACCACTTCTTGGGGAGCTCCTTATAAAGAAACAACAGAAGGCAAGACGTATCTTGAGTGGGCTGTGCCTTTCAAAGCAGGTACGTTAGAAGCCATTGCCAAGGATGAAGCAGGCAAAGTTATAGCAAGAGATAAGGTGGTTACCGCTGGAGAGCCGGCCTCTGTGAAATTAACTGCGGATAGACAAGTGATTACAGCGGATGGGAAGGATGTATCCTTCATAACGGTTGATGTGGTGGATCGTGAAGGAAATATCGTACCTACGGCTAACAATCTTGTGAATTTCACACTATCAGGCAATGGTCAGTTGGTGGGTGTAGATAATGGTGACGGGGCAAGTGTTGAAAGATACAAGGATAATAAGCGGAAGGTATTCAGCGGCAAAGCATTGGCAATTATCCAATCAGATAAACAGACAGGGGAAATGGTGCTGAGTGCATCTTCCGCCGGGTTAGCAGGAGACACGGTGAAGGTGTTCACTATTGCGAATGGTGAAGGAAATCTACAAACCGTTGTTGGATTTGAACCGGTTAATGTTATCACACAGGTGAATAAAGAACCTGTATTACCTGAATCAGTTAAAGTCTATTACAGCGATGCATCGGTTGCAACGAAGACTGTGACTTGGTCTGCGATCAATTCTTCCCTTTATGCTCAAATCGGTCAGTTTGCCGTGGAAGGTACTGTGGAAGGTATTACTAAGAAGGTTTCAGCCAATGTAACGGTTAAGGGTGTTGTTGCGGTGAAGCCGATTGCAGTAGTAACAAAAGTCGGTGTTCTTCCTAATTTACCATCTCAAGTAAGCTTACTATTTAGTGATAATACAGAGAAGAATGCTTTAGTCACATGGGAAGTAATCCCAGAAGGTAAAGTGAGTGAAGCAGGAAGTTTTGTCATCCATGGTAGCGTAACTGAGACCGATATTAAAGCACAGGCAAATATTAGAGTTACGAACGAAAGCCAATCGGTAAATATTATGCTACGCAATGGGGGATCTTCTTTCCCTAAACTTGAAGCGACATTTACGAATCCAGCAGATAATCTCAATCATATAAACGATGGGATAAAGAGTTATACAGAGACGCCAGTTAACCGTTGGACAAATTGGACTAGAACTCCTCGTGATAGCGGAGATTCCATTACGGTCGACTTTGGAACAACGTACTCGATTAACAACTTAGACTTATTCGTGTTTACAGATTCAGGTACCGTAGTGCCAAGGACAGTAACGGTTCAGTATTGGAATGGAACGGCATGGGTAGACGTACAGAATCTTACGCAACCAACGCCATATGTCGTGCAGAAAAACGAGATTAGATTTGACTCTGTAATGACGGAAAAATTGAAATTTCACATGACTCCATCACAAACGGGGAAATATGTTGCCTTGACGGAGGTAGAAATTCATACTGATCAGATCATCATGGGGACGACAGCTAATCTTAGTGGGATTACCGTCAATGGAAAGATTTTATCTGATTTCGCTGTTGCGAAGATGAGTTATGAGCTTACGCTCCCGTTTGGTAGTGATCTTCCTAAGATTGAGGCAATAGGAGCCGATCATTCTACGGTTACTATACTGCCGGCACTGTCCTTCCCAGGTACATCCAGAATTATGGTGACTTCAGAGAACGGGATGGTTAGTAATGAATATAGCATTCACATGAAAATGGAGGCTGCAGCAAAGGAAATTGATAGATTAGAGTCTATTACTGAGGTGGTTGATAAGGGTGTATTACCTGTACTCCCTAAAACGGTAGTTGCCCATTATAACGATGGAAGCTTTGGGGACGTAAAGGTGATATGGGATGCCATTGACCCTGCACTCTATGGGAAGTACGGAGAATTCACGGTATTTGGTAGCGTAGATGGAACCGCTATCAAGGCCAGTGCGAAGATCACTGTAAAGGGTGCACTAGCCGTGGAGAATATAACTAAGGCCGTATTGCTTAAACAAAAGCCTGACTTACCGAAAAAGTTGACGGTGTATTTCAACGATGGTACAGAGGAACAAAAGGTTGTTTCTTGGGCAAACATCCCATCTGAGCGTTTAGATACTATCGGAATATTTGATCTGATTGGTACAGTTGAGGGTGTTGAATTGAATGCGAAGGCAACGATTAGAGTGACGGATGAAGCAGGTAAGGAGAAAAATATAAGCGTAGCCAAAAATGGTTATGAGTACCCGAAAGCCGAGGCCTCCTTCACCAACAATGAAGCGACATCCAAAGACACAATAGAATCGATTAATGATGGGGTGATTTCCTATGGAGATGCGCCGCAAAACCGTTGGACCAACTGGCAAAGAACGCCGCGGAATAGCGACTGGGTATCGATCACCTTTGGTGATTTCGAACCTGTTGAATACGATGTAGACAACATGGAAATTCATTGGTTCGCAGACAGCGGAACCTCGTACCCAGCATCACTCAAGATTCAATATAAATCCGGGGATAACTGGATTGATGTTACGAATCTACAAAGTAATCCATCGACTCCGACAGTGGGGGAAGCGAATCTCTATACTTTTGATAGCGTGAGGACTTCAGCTTTAAGGGTAGATATGACTGCACGAGCGGGGCTGAGTTTAGCCATTACGGAGATTAACATTTTGAACAAATCAGCTGTGCTTAACAGCGAGCCCGTCGTTAGTGATATTCAGTTAGACGGCAGCAGTATATTGAATCAATTTACACAAGTAAACGGCAATTATGAAGCTAGCATACAGATCAGCAAAGGTAATGAAATACCTGAAGTTACGGCAACGGGCGGTGATAACACGAGTATTACCATCGTACCGGTTGTTAATATCCCATCTACGGCTAAAGTAATTGCCAAATCGGAAGATGGCAAGAAGACGATTGTTTATAACATTCATTACAGTCTCAAAGATGAAGGCACACCGGAACAAGTGAGTATATCATTAAACGGACCGGTTGGCGTGCAACCTGAGGAACAATTTACCGTTAACGTTGGTCTAAATCATGTTACAACACCGATACAAGCTCAAGACATCATCGTGCGATATGATGCAGAGAAATTTGAATTCATTCTAGCTCAATCCAAGCTGGAACATGTAAAAATCATCGAGGCAAGTACTAACGTGTCTGGACAGGTACATTTGCTCGTAGTGAGCACAGGGGCAGAGCATGCGATCACCACAGATGGAGCAGTTATCGAGATGACCATGCGTGCGAAGGCACTTACGCAGAAGGATTCAGGTAAAGTTGAAACGACACAGGCGATCATCAGTGATGCGGAGGGTAATGAAACGAATGCTGCTCTTGCTTCAATCATGATTGATATATCATCGATCATTATTCCAGGGACACCTGACGTCAACGGAGATGGCAAAGTGAGCATCGGTGACTTGAGTATCGTGGCCGCTCATTATGGTAAGACGAAGGATAGTTCGGATTGGAATCAGGTCAAGCGCGCAGATGTCAATGGTGATGGCAAAATTGATATCACTGACCTCGCATTCGTCGCTAAGAAAATATTGGAATAATCTACGAGGGAAGATGGCTGTTTTAGGTTGTTCTTCCCTCAAATTATGGCTGACGGGAACATAATAGAGTAACACCTTTGATTCGATGAATATGAACTTGAGGAGTGACGTTTCGATGGGTAAAAGGTTAATAAGTTTGTTAACAGTCATTTTTATCTTAGTAAGTATGTACACCAATCCCGTAAGTGTCGATGCATCAAGTACAGATACACAATCTAATGTTGCAACAGCACTTAGTCCTTATGAAATTTATCCAATACCTCAGGGTCAAACCTATGGAGGAAGTAGTTTTACCATTACCGATGAGGTAAACCTTGTTATTGAAGGTGCAATCGATGAATCTACACAAAATTTCCTTAATAGTATTCTGTCATCCAAATCGATCCGTGCTACGAAATCGAATGCAGTAGTATCAAATAAAACGAATGTCTTACTCGGCATTAACAATTCAAACGGGTATGTGGATACTTATACTAAGGCTAATATCACATATAATGCAACAACATTTAACAACCAAGATGCGTATGTTTTGGATATAGACAATAAGTCAGCACAAGCAGGTAATATCGCTATTTTAGGGGCAGATACAGATGCTGCGTACTACGGTCTAGCAACTTTAAAGATGATCGTGGATCAATTGCCTGGAAAGAACATTCAGACTGTAAAGTATGAAGATTATTCCGATGCGAAGTGGAGAGGATTTATCGAAGGGTTCTATGGTTTTCCTTGGTCTCATGAGGACCGTATGAGCTTGATGAGATTTGGCGGAAGCATGAAGATGAATTCCTATATATTCGCACCTAAAGATGATCAGTATCATAACTCTGCTTGGCGGACACTTTACCCAGCAAATGAATTAGCCAAAATCAAAGAACTCGTCGATGTTGGACATGAATCCAAAACACAGTTTGTATGGGCGATTCATCCTGGATTTAACATGATCAATTGGAATAACTATGACGCTGAACTACAGACTTTGTTGCTTAAGCTAGATCAGCTGTATGGCATTGGGGTACGTCAATTTGGCTTATTCATGGATGATATTAGTACAGCTCAATCGCTTACGGATAAGGATAAGCACGTGAAGTTGATCACGGATGTCGCTAATTGGGTTACTTCCAAAGGCGATGTTAAATCGTTAGTGTATTGTCCTCCGTATTACAACCAATCTTGGACTGGAGATCCAGGGAAACCTTATCTACAGGCATTAAGAAATGTTCCTGCTAATGTAGAAATCATGTGGACAGGAAAAAGTGTTGTTGGGACAGTAAATACGACAGATATGCAATGGGTAAAGAACGAAACGGGAAGAGATCCATATGTGTGGTTAAACTGGCCGGTTAATGATTATAAGGATTCAAGACTTATGCTAGGTAAAGGAGAGGTATTGAAAGCAGGAACGCACAATATTTCAGGTGTTGTATCCAATCCGATGGGTCAATCAGAGTTATCCAAAATTGCTTTATTCGCCGTTGCAGATTACTCGTGGAATGTGGACGATTTCAATAGTGATGAGAGCTGGCTGAACTCATTTGATTATATTGCACCTGAGGTGGCTTCCGAACTTAACACCATTGCATACCATCTGAGTGATCCATCACCAAGCGGACATGGTCTTGTAGTTGGAGAATCAGAGAATGTGAAGGTTGAACTTGAGAGCTTTATGAGTCAATTTACCAATAAACAACCTGTTGCAGATACTGGAAATACATTGATAACTGATTTTGATGAAATACTGCAAGCCATTAAATCATTTAAAGAAAAGAGCAATAACGCAAGTATGGTTGAGGAAATCACCCCTTGGTTAGACAGTTTGAAGTATGTGGTTGAATCAAGCAAATATGCAACCGCGTCAGCTATGGCACTTCACAACGGTGAGCTATCTTCAGCTTGGGAGGAGCTTGCCAAAGCTACAAATGCGTTGTCAGAATCCAAGAAGATTAAGATCAAGAAATTAAACTATCCAGATGTAACAGTAGAAGCAGGCGCGAAGCGCTTAGTGCCTTTCGCAGAGCAATTGATTAACAAATTAGATACGCAAATCCTCAAATCGATCGACTCTGAGTTGGTAACTATGCTACCTACGAGTTCTTACGGATCACCTACTGGATTAGATAAAATGGTTGATGGTGATATCAGCACAAATATCTATTTCCAGGTAGTTCAAAAAAATGGCGATTGGTATGGCGTTGATCTAGGAAAAACAACGAAGGTTCAAGATGTTTCTATTACACAGGGTAGGAATGACGCGGATCATGATATTTTTCAAAGAGGAATGTTGGAATACTCCGTAGATGGGCAAACATGGACGGCAATAGGGGAAGAAAGATCGGGTAATAAGATCGTTGCAAAAGCCCTTGACCTTGAAGCTAGATATGTCAGATATCGATTGACACATGCAGGGATTCCTGGAGGTAAGCCAGATTTATGGACAGCAGTAAGAGAATTTTCGGTCAACGAGAATCGGGGTAAAGCGGGAATATATACGAACGTGGCAGAGTTGGCGGAGACGGGTGTGAATGTTACAGAAGTATCCGTTGAATTATCACACATCAACAATATTACATTGAAACCTTCACAATATGTGGGCATGAAACTGCCGACGATTGAGAAGATCGCAGAGATTTCGCTTGATAGTACAACGACAGAATTGTCTTTCGAGTCATCAGAAAATGGTGTTGAGTGGGAGAAGGTAACCCTTGGTGGGCCATATCGTAATGCTGCATATATCAGATTAATAAATAATCAGGAAGGTGATATTTCGTTCGATTTAAATCGACTAATGATGAAGATGAACAAGTTCTCTGAGCCTGTTATTACGCATAATTATGGTGGGATTTATCAAGGCGAACTTGCAAATGTTTATAATGGAAAATTGGATACTAAAGTATGGTTTAACGGAATGCAAGACATTGGGAAGTATGTTCAGATCGATATGGGCGGCATCGTTAATGTAGAGAATGTCGCTGTAGTCATCGGTGACGGTGAAGGGGACTATTTCAGAAAAGGGAATCTTCAGCTATCCTTGGATGGTCAGAATTGGGAAACGATTCATAGCTTCAATAATCCAAATGATCGTAGTCTTAATTTCCCTGAACATGAAGTTCCATATCGATATAAGAGAGTTCAAGTTGACGAGAAACAAGCTAGATACGTAAGACTGATCTCAACTGAGAACATGAATAGTTGGCTGGCACTTAATGAAATCATTGTGAATGAAGGCATAGCTAGACCGGGTACGGATAATCCATCTCTTCAAGCTATTCCACAGGGTACTCTGGGTAGTGAAGCGATATTTGCAATTGATCATAAACTAGCAACCTTCTATACCCCGTCTGGGGAATCGAAACAGGGGCAGCTTAATTACAAATTCTCGAATGAAACGAAGCTGCGTGAAGTGATTATTATGCAGAGTCCGTTAGGAATTTCAAATGCAGGCATTTCGGTAAGAGACAAGAATGGATGGCATCAGAAAGGTACTTTATCACAATCCTATAACACGATTGATACTTCTAATTATGAGAATGTGCTGGAGATTAAGCTCCAATGGGATGGAGTTATAAAACCTATGATCCATGAAATCATACCTGTGATGGGTGAAGGTGGTGGAGAAGTGATACCACCAGGGGAACCTACAACGAAGTTATCTGGTCCGGTTTCCGTCGTAGGGGGTCAGGAGTTCGAAATGCAGTTGGAATTGAAGAGCGTAACAGATAGTGTATATGCGCTAGACATTGCGTTGGAATACGATTCGAATGTAATGAGTCTCGCATCCGCTGTATCCTTACAGGAGGGGATCTCATTAATTAACACGAAAGATACACCAGGTCATGTCCGAATGATTGTGGTCAGTGAGGGAGCTACTCACGCAATCACTGGCGATATGAAATTATTGAAGTTGACTTTTGAATCTAAGGCAGTAATACAGACGACGGATGGTATGATTACGATTACTAAAGCTACAATGGGAGATGATCAGGGAGTCGAGTCTGAGGCTGCCACATCTTCCTTCCGAATTCAGGTAACTGCTGTTTCTGCTGGTATTCCGGGAGATGTGAATCATAACGGTAAAGTAACGATCGGCGATCTCGCTCTCGTTGCAGCCAATTACGGCAAAGATTCCACAAGTTCATACTGGGAGCAAATCAAGCATATGGATATTGATGGAAGTGGCACGATTGATATTAGCGATTTATCTTTTGTCGCTAAAAGAATTATAGAACCTGCTGCAACAGGATTATAAATAGAAGAATCACAATAAAAGCAGCAATGAGTGGGTCCAATAGGATCATTCGTTGCTGCTTTAAATAAGAGGATAGAGGAGCGACTAGATCATGTCCAAAAGGATACTTAGTCTTATGATATCCATGGTTATTTTTACTGGTGCATTTTACGGTATAGGTTCATCGAAAGTAGATGCTGCTGGAACGGACAATGCAGGGTATGAAATTTACCCCATACCTCACGAACAGACTTTTTCTGGTACTCATTTTGTCATGACTGACGAGGTGAATCTCGTGATTGAAGATGATATCGATGAGTCCACACGTAATTTTCTATACAAAATACTAGATTCCAAATCTATTGATGCCACTGTATCGCAAGCGACTGTAGCAAATAAAACAAATATCCTTATTGGAACGAAGGGCTCCAAGGGTATTGTTGATTCTTATTTTGGAGCAAATATAACCTATAATGCAGAGATCTTTAATAAGGAGGATGCTTATGTACTAGCAATTGATAACAATATGGCATTGAACGGTACTATAGCCATACTCGGAGCGTCAACAGATGCCTCTTATTATGGCCTGGCAACATTAAAGATGATCTTCGATCAAATGTCTGGCAAAGATTTGTTATCTGTAAAATATGAAGATTATGCTGATGCGAAATGGAGAGGATTCATCGAAGGCTTCTACGGATTCCCATGGTCTCATCAGGATCGTATTAGCTTAATGCGATTTGGCGGACAAATCAAAATGAACTCATATATATTCGCTCCTAAAGATGACCCGTATCATAATTCAGCTTGGAGGACGCTATATCCAGCAGCAGAATTGGCGAAGGTTAAGGAGCTAGTCGATGTTGGACATGAATCCAAAACGCAATTTATTTGGGCGATTCATCCTGGTTTCAGCATGATTAATTGGAACAATTATGATGCAGAGTTAAAGACTTTATTGACTAAGCTGGACCAACTGTACAGTGTTGGCGTTCGTCAATTCGGCTTGTTCATGGATGACATTAGTACCTCGCAATCGTTAACGGATAAAGATAAACATGTCAAACTTGTTACCGATGTGGCGAACTGGGTTACTTCCAAAGCTGATGTGAAGTCATTAATTTATTGTCCCCCATTTTATAATCAGGCATGGACAGGAGAAAGTGGAAAGCCTTATTTGCAAGCATTAAGAGCTGTCCCAGCCAATGTGGAAATCATGTGGACAGGAAAAGATGTAATAGGAAGCGTTAACGTTACGGATAATCAGTGGGCTAAGAATGAAATCGGAAGAGATCCTTATATTTGGCTTAATTATCCGGTCAACGGTTATAAGAAGAACAAGCTTTTACTAGGTCAGGTGGAGATGTTACAACCGAACACTCATAATTTCTCAGGTATTGTTTCCAATCCGCTGGAACAGGCGGAGCTATCGAAGGTAGCCTTGTTCGGAGTCGCAGATTACACATGGAATGTAGATGATTTCAATAAAGAACAAAGTTGGTTTGATTCCTTCAAGTATATTTCGCCAGAGGTTGCTTCTGAGTACAACATCATTGCACATCATATGAGTGATCCGTCTCCGAATGGGCGTGGTGTTGTATTTGATGAAACGGAGAATTTGAAAGCTAAATTGGAGACGTTTTTAAGTACTTATTCGAGTGGAGCCTCCGTGTCTGGAATTGGAAGTGAGCTCATAGGAGAGTTCGATCAAATTGTAACTGCCATTCAAGGGTTTAAAGTCAAGAATAAGAATCAGAACTTATTGGATGAGATCGATCCTTGGCTCAATTGTCTGAAGCTTGTCGTACTGTCTAATAAATACGTGGTTCAGTCCGCCATAGCACTGCAGAACGATGATAAGAATGGCGCATGGGAGGCACTAGCCAAAGCGACAAATGCCATGACCGAATCGCAGAAGTTCACGAGGGCTGTAATTGACGATAAGCCTCAAATCGTTGAAGCGGGCTCGAAGCGCTTAGTACCTTTTGCTAATGAATTGATCCAGAAGCTGGATAAGGAAATTTATTCTTCGTTAGATCCGACGGTTATCACGTCACTAGCGATGAGTTCTTATGGGGCCCCCGCGGCAATAAAGAACATGGTAGACGGAAACCTAAGCACTTATTACTATAATCAGACGATTCAAAAGAATGGGGATTGGTATGGAATTGATTTTGGAAAGTCTGTCAAAGTGAACGATCTTCGAATTATCCAAGGTAGAACCGATACAGACCAGGATATTTTTCAACGGGGTGTGTTGGAATACTCTATAGACGGGAAAAGTTGGACTTCTATTGGTGAGGAACGATCTGGCTATCGAATATTTGTAAAAGAACTTGATGTGGATGCTAGATATGTTAGATATCGATTGACGCATGCCGGCATTCCTGGAGGTAAGCCTGACCTATGGACAGCGGTAAGAGAATTTACAGTGAATTCAGATCATGGTAAAGCGGGGATTTACAGTAATGTACTTGCGCTAGCCGAAGTGCCCGTTGAGTCATCAGCGGCGGGTGTTGATCTTTCTAATGTGAGCAATATTACATTGGAACCATCCCAATATGTTGGGATTAAATTATCCTCTATTGAGAATATTTCGGGTATTACCGTTAGTAGCTCCGATGACGGGAGTGTACTGGAATCGTCCAAGAACGGGGTGGAATGGCAGGTGGTGTCACCGGGAAGCAGCATATATCCGAGTGCATCTTACATCAGACTTATTAATAAAAGTGACCAGGTCTTCAGTTTCAACTTAACATCTTTGCAGGTGAAATTTCAAAAGTTCGTCGATCCTGTTATCACTCATAATTATGAGAGTGTATATGAAGGTAACTTGGCCGGGGTATATGACGGAAAGAT
The DNA here is from genome assembly GCF_001637225.1 of Paenibacillus antarcticus. Lineage (GTDB taxonomy): Bacteria > Bacillota > Bacilli > Paenibacillales > Paenibacillaceae > Paenibacillus_AQ > Paenibacillus_AQ antarcticus. The sequence continues at coordinate 158,853 of NZ_LVJI01000014.1, read as the reverse complement.
AGACGCGAAAGTATGGTTCAGAGGGAGACAGACGCCTGGTAGATTTGTTCAAGTAGATATGGGTGGTGTTGTAGATGTGCAGAACGCTGCTGTTGTTATCAATGATGGTGAAGCGGATTATTTCCGCCAGGGCAACCTTCAGTTATCGGTTGACGGAGTTACTTGGGAGACGATTCATACCTTTGGAAACCCAGGGGATATAAGTTTGAATTTCCCTGAACATGTCGCTCCATATCGCTATAAGAGAGTACAGGTTGATCATAAACCAGCCAGGTTTATCAGATTGTATACAACGGTTGACAGAGCAGGATGGCTTTCATTGAATGAAATCCTGGTCAACGAGGGTATTGAGAAGCCGGGAACGGAAAGTCCCGTCATACAGTCACAGCCGCTTGGGGCTTCGGGTAATGAGGCAGTCTATGCAGCAGATCAGCAATTATCAACCTACTATACTCCTAAAGATAATTCACAATCAGGGTCATTGGTCTATCAGGTGTTCAAGCATACCGAACTGAGTCAAATTATTGTTTTGCAAAGTCCAACGGCTATTTCCAATGCTACCGTATCGGTTCGGGATGAAGCGGGGTGGCACCAAGCTGGTCAACTATCGCAAGGCTATAACGCGATTAATACTACTGCTTATGCACATGTACTAGAATTGAAGTTGGAATGGTCAGGGCCGGTGAAACCCATTGTCCATGAGATTATTCCAATTCAACGAGACGTTGAGGTCGTTCTGCCGACATTGCTGACGACGGTATTATCGGCACCAACCATTGTTGCTGGCGGCACACCGTTTGATGTTCAATTCGGACTGAAAAGTGTGACGAACTCGGTATATGCACAGGATATTACGATCCAACATGACCCGGAAGTACTGGAGTTTAAGTCTGTAAAGTCAATAAAGAATGGTGTTAAATTAGTAACAATGAACGAAGATACTTCTGGTCAAATTCGATTTATTGTGATTAGTGAAGGCCCTGATCATGCCGTTACTGGCGATGCGCAACTGCTTGAACTGAGCTTTGAGGCGAAGATGTTGACCCAACAGATAACGAGTTCAATTTCAGTATCGAGTGCTATAGTTGCTGATGGTGAGGGGAAGGAAACCGAAGCGGCAGTGTCGTCTGCTCAAATACAAGTTACAAAAGAGAACGGCATTCTGGGTGACGTGAATCAGGATAACAAAGTAACAATTGGTGATCTAGCGCTTGTTGCAGTCCATTACGGCAAGGACTCCAGCAGTCCGGACTGGCAGCAAGTGAAGAACGCGGATGTTAATCGAGATGGTCTGATCAATATTGTGGATCTAGCGCTTGTGGCTAGGAAGATTGTAGAGTAATCCTAGAGCTTGAGTATTTACAAGATGGTCTACTACATTCATATTCAATGGCTATTTTGTCACACAGACTTGCATAGATTCCAGATCAGTTTGAACTGATGCGTTTAGTCCTAGATCAATTAGATACTTACATGGATTCAGTACTGCTGAAAGAAAAAAGAACTTAGCCTTAAATCATGTGCGCAATTATGATGCTGAGAGAGAAAAGCTAGTGAAAAAAGCGGTTGCTTAAGCAATCGCTTTTTTTTGTTCATGCGTTAGATTGGAGGACTATGGACTGATATGGGATACATAGAATTCTGAAATACTAGTGCTATTTTTTGATAAACAACGTTCTTTCGAGTGTTGGCTTGACATATTCGCCGATATTCGTGATGGCAAGTTGTGCTTCAAGTAACATGTAGGCTAAGAAGTGGAATACACTCCACATCTCTTCCCATACTTCCAGCGAAACGTCGACCCTGCGGATAGGGCGAGGTCAGCAAACGCAGTAGCGTCGCTTAACAAAACCTCATGGTCACTTACTTGGATGAGTAGCGGGGATAATCCTCTTAAATCCATTGGATAAAATCACGAATATCAAAGTATAAATTGTATGAATATGTAAATAAAAGTTGAGTTATAAAGTGCTACACTTGTAGAGCGTAGATTCTATAAGGAGGATATGAAATGATGATAATAAGAAAGTTCCATGATTCGGATGTGAGGCAGATTGTCTCTTTGTTCTATGAAACAGTGCATTCGGTCAATAAACAACACTATACACAAAATCAACTTGACGTCTGGGCACCCAGAGATGAAGAAATGCTTAAACAGACAACTTGGAAAGATTCATTCAATCTCAATGTCACTTATATAGCAGAGATCAACGGTAATATTGTCGGGTTCGCTGATATGACTCAAGAAGGTCATTTGGATAGATTGTATATACATAGAGATTTCCAGAGACAAGGGATAGCTTCATCTTTGGTGGACAATTTAGAGTCTGAAGCGAGACAAAAGGGTCTTATTGTAATGGATACTGAAGCAAGTATCATGGCACGACCATTTTTTGAACATCACGGGTATCAAATAACGGAATCGCAAGTTGTTGAACGCAGGGGTGTGGTATTAGAAAACTTCAAGATGGTTAAAAATCTATAGAATAAATAAATTTTTTTCATTTTACTAAAACCCTTTTGCCTGTTCGGCAGTCTAATTATGGAAAGGAACGGGGTGGGGGATTGTCTACGGAAGAACTGCTGATGGCCGCGCAAGCGCATGACCATGAAGCATTTCATCAATTAGTAAGTGCGAATAAGCAGAAACTTTACTCCATAGCCATTGCGTATCTAAAGGATGAGAATGATGCATTGGAGGCTATACAAGAGACGACGTGCAGGGCTTACACCAAGCTTGCAAAGTTAAAGGAACCTAAAATATTTTCAGACTTGGTTAATACGTATTCTTATCCGATGTTGTATTGACGAACAAAAAAGAAAACGTAAAATGATGCCATTATTCCTTGTGACTGAACCGCTTGCTGCGGATCTTGAATTAGACTTTAAAATGAGTATGGAAATGGCAATCAATCTGCTCGCTCCTAAGCTTCGTCATATCATCATTCTTAAGTACTATGAGGATATGACACTAATTGAGATTGCTAATCTATTAGAGAAACCGGAAGGTACAGTGAAGACTTGGCTGAACAAAGCATTAAAAGAACTTCGAATGCATTTGTCGAAGGAGGGGAGTACGAATATGTCCAACCCAACTGAGCATGAAATAGCATGTGGATTAGATGATCGGATTGAGGCTGCCATTACGGATGGCATTCGGAGAGGGCAAATGGAGACAACTCGTCGCAGCAAACAACGACGAAGACGATTTACAGGCGTGATCCTTACGACAGTGCTGCTCTTCATTTGCATGTTCACAATTAAAGTATCTCCGGTGTTCGCCGCGATGGTCAGGGAAATTCCTGGACTGAATAAGTTCGTTGATCTAATCAACACTACATCGGATAAAGGCATACGACTCGCTTTAGATAACGACTTCATCCAGCCTATCGGCGTATCTGACGAGCATGAGGGCATGAAGTTCACAGTTCAAGGCATCATCGCAGATGACTCTAGAATGGTTGTGTTCTACGATATTCAATTGACGGATAAGGATACCTCTGTCGATTTAGAAGATGTATCTCTAACGAATATCTCAGGTAAGAAAATATTGGCCTCACTCAGTTACAATAATGTAGAAGAACAGAAGCAGCCAGACGTTCAAGAAATTGGGATTCAGCGTGGGACAATAGTAGTTGATGTCACGCAAGGGAAGTCACTGCCTAGTGCAGTGTTATTCAAAGTCGTGCTTATTAAATCACCAATATCGAATTCGGACCATGTGAAAAGAGAATTGTTCGCAGGCGATGGGGAGGGTTTAACCACAAAGGATAATGAGGGTGGTACGGAGTTTAAAGTCACCATTCCGATTGATCGAGAGAAATTTGAAGGGCTTCAAAAAGAATATGTCATCGGGGAAACCATTCAGATTGAAGAACAGAGTATCACTTTTATAAAAGCTATCATCTCCCCATTACGCGTTTCTTTGTATGTAGACTATGATAACAATAATTCCAAACAGATATTTGGGCCCGGAGATATGCAGTTAATTGATGATCAAGGGACGGTTTGGAAAGGTATATCAGGTAGTATGGGTCCTCTAAGGCAAGTTCTTAATTTTGAGAGTCCTTATTTCAAATCCCCTAAGTCTTTGACTATCGAAGGTAGCTGGTTTCGTGCACTCAGCAAAGATCAAATGTCTGTCATTATTGATACAGAGAAAGGGCAGTTGCTTATGGCACCAGACAAGAAACTTGACCTTCAAGGGATAGAGATGATCGATAAATATCTGCAACTGGATTTTGTCCTCAAAGGACTCGATCCAACAGACAATATGGCTTACTCTTTATTTGAAGGGGAGTTTACTGACGCAGATGGAAACATGCATCAACGGGAAAATCTTAAGGAAAGTACTACTAGTAGATTTAGTGAGTCCGGACCGGTAGAGCAACACAATATTCAATATATGGATAATAGAATCTATAAACAACCACTTACCTTCAAAATATTTAACTATCCAGGATATATCCGTGATCCATATAAGATTCGGATAAAATAAAACAGCAGAGCAAGCTTGAACAAGATATGATGAAATCATCATACAAACGAATGTCTTATTCTAATAGATAGAGGTGGAATCATTGATCCTAGTGAGTTCATGTTTAGCGGGGTTACAGGTAAGGTATAACGGAACACATCGTTTAGATCATAGAATCCAGAAATTGATAGAAGATAATAAAGCTATGACCGTTTGTCCTGAGTTGCTAGGTGGGTTCTCGACACCAAGAGAGCCCGCTGAGATCGTCGGTGGAGATGGGGAAGATGTCCTTAATGGACATGCAAGAGTGGTTGATAAATCAGGAGAAGATGTCACAGCGCAGTACATTAAAGGAGCTTACGATACGCTCAAACAAGCACAAGAAGTTCATGCGGAAATCATTATTCTTAAGGAATATAGTCCTTCTTGCGGAAGCTCAATGATTTATAATGGTGCATTTAAAGGTGAGAGAATCGTTGGAAATGGTCTAACGACTGCTTTACTTATCAGAAACGGGTTTAGGGTGATTTCGGAAGAGAACTTATCGGATTTTCTTGATGAAATCACTTGATGAAAGAGTTGGATCCGAATCAAATGGACATACTTTGGTTAAATAGAAGAGGTAAGTCACTTTGAAGAGGAGGGCTCAACTATGACACATTAGCAATTTCAGCTATGTATTGATGAATGCTTAAAGTGTATGCAGGCATGTAATCATTGTTATGCATCATGTTTGAAAGAAGAACACCTCTCTATGATGAGAGATTGTATTCAATTGGATCGTGAATGTGCTGATATTTGTGCTTTTACTGCGCAAGCGATGTCACAAAACAGTTCTTATGTAAAAGAGCTTTGTAAAATTTGTGCCGATGTATGTGAAGCATGTGGGAATGAATGTAAAAATCACGATCATGAACACTGTCAACGATGTGCGGAAGCATGTTTTTCCTGTGCGAAAGCTTGTAGGGCTATGGCAGTTTAAAAAGTTAATATTGACGGATAATCACTATTAGCAGCTCAATCCTAAGCATAGGGTAGAGCTGTTTTTGATTTGAGAATGACCTTTGCTTAGGAAATGAATAGAGAGTACAAGAGTAATATGTGCCTTTTATTATAAGGTGAAGGATATGTATCCCATTGACAGCAATGCTTATTTCAATTATGCTTTACAAGAATTATTTTTAAATATCACAAACTCAGTTTTTTGAGAGACGAAATTTTTAAAAGGGAAACCTTTTTTTCAGTCGTCATCTGTCCTTAGGACAGGTGGCGACTTTTATTTTTTATTAGAAGGAGTGTTAAGCTTGAATGTATTGAAATATTCAATTTTTGCGATATTGGGTGCAATATCGTATGGTACACTGTCGACGATGGTTAAGCTTGGATTTAAGGATGGTTTTAGTTCAGGAGAATTAATCGGTAGCCAATACCTTGTCGGTTGGGTTATTATTGCTGCTATTTATTTGTTCTCATTTAATTATAAGATTTCATTGAAGAACGCGGGGCAATTGTTGTTTACGGGTTTGATGACCGCTCTAGTAGGTATAACCTACGCGGTCTCTGTATCTGAATTGCCTGCTTCAATAGCGGTTGTATTCCTGTTCCAATTCACTTGGATTGGTGTTGTTATTGAAAGTATCATGACCAGAACATGGCCAAGTAAGAGTAAATTAGTAGCTATTCTTTTATTAGTAATAGGTACATTGATGGCGGGAGCTATCTTTAATCAATCTTTATCTTCATTGAGTCTGAAGGGCGTGTTGTTTGGGCTACTTGCTGCCTTATTCTTTGCACTTTACATGGTACTTTCTTCAAAAGTGGCAACGCATGAAGCGGCTCCAAAACGATTGTTCTTTATTAGTACTGGAGCGTTCTTAACGATATCCCTAACAACCAATCCGGTACATCTTGTTACCCAACTAACAGAGACCAATCTTTGGAGATATGGTTTGCTACTTGGGGTGTTAGGTGTCGTAGTTCCATTCTTCTTATTTGCAATTAGTATGCCTAAAATAGGAGCAGGTCTAGGTACGATCCTATGTGCAGCAGAATTACCTTCTGCCATGGTAGTCTCTGTCATATTCTTGGGAGAATTAGTTACACCTCTGCAATGGAGCGGGATGTTCTTGATTGTACTAGGAATCATGGCTCCAGAAATATTAAAGAGGATGTCAGTCACGCACCGATCAGGGGAAAAGTTACTGCCTTACAATAGATAAGGATGATGTTCTATAAAATATAATATTCATTCATAGATGTGTAAGTTATGATTTTGTATTACGAAGAGACTGATCAAGGGAATCCTTGTTCAGTCTTTTTATGTTGTAACATTAGCTTAAGGCTCGGCGAAATGCAGCATGGAAATAATATTTTCATAAGAAGTGCAGGGTGCATGATAAAATAGACGTCTAAGATTAGGGGAAGGAGAGGAGAACTATTGACGAGGATAAAATCATAGAAGATATTCTTCAAGGGGACGAGACAGCATTTCGATTCATTGTAGATCAATATAGTAAACATATATTCCATACGACATACTCCGTATTGCGCGATGTTAAAGATGCAGAAGATGTTGCCCAAGAGACCTTTATCCAGATCTATAAGTCTCTTTCTCAATATCGATCCCAAGGGTTTAAATCGTGGATTACGCGTATTGCAATGAATAAGGCTATTGATCTGAAGCGAAAGAAAACACGGCGAGGCGAAGATAAGCAATACCCTGTGTTTGATATGGAATTGATTCCTTCAGATGAGGAAGATCCCTTAAACCGTACGATTCGCAAAGAGAAGAAAGAACGCTTTAAGCGGAAGTTACAGACGATTCCTGATAACCATCGGGTTGTACTTACGGCTTTTTACTTAGAGGAGAAGAACTACGAACAAATCGCCCAAGAATTAGATGTTAAACCGAAGACGGTAGAATCTAAATTGTATCGGGCAAGAGAGTGGATTCGGAAGAAATGGAAGGAGGAAGATTGGAAATGAAACATTTAAGCGTGGAAGATAAGCGGAGACTAGGACAACTATATATCAATGGTGGCTGTACGATGGAACAAGAGCAGTCTTGGGAAATGCTACTACTTGAAGATGCTGAAGCGATGGATATACATATCCAACTTCTATCTTCCGTGGAACTAAGTATGCCGGATATGATGGATTCGATACAATTTACGGATGACGTTATGAATAGCATACCGGTTCATCTCTACGAGAAGGAAGAGAGCAACATGGAGCAACGACGTCGACGGTGGTTCGAGCATCCCATTTTCCATTATACGGTGGCTGCATGCCTAACCTTGTTGTTCTTGTCTACAGGGCTGTTTGATAAATTAGGTACTGGGGATTTAACTTTTATAGCTAAAGAACCGAAACAAACGATGCCTTACAGTGAAAAGATGATGAATATTACAGTGACTTGGCTTGACCAATTGAAACGATAACTGAATTGAGAGGATGGATCTATGTGCAAAATGAACGAAATGGATTTTATGCTTTTATATTAAATATGATCCCTGGATTAGGGCATTATTTCTTGGGAAGAAAAACGAGAGGATTTCTATATCCCTTAATGTTCTTTGGATGTATGGGTGTCAGTTTATTATTGTTTATTGCTAGTAATGAGGATGGATTTATAGGTGTTGGAGCGGTCAGTGGACTATTCTTCTGGTGTATTAGCATGCTTGATTTAATAATATTTTTACTAAGAAGACCATCCTTACCGCAGATCGCAACACAAATGAGAAATGAACTCGGTCATGCAGTTGATGAACAAGGACACTTAATAAGTGAACCATCCGTTTCGAAAAGCGAGCATAGTGAGCGCTTTTATACAATTTTACTATCATTTATTCCCGGATTAGGACATTTTCAATTAGGTTTGATGCAGCGTGGTTTATCTTTTCTAATCGCATTCTTCGGGTTGTTGACGATCATGATGTTCGTTACAGGGATTACAAGTTCATCAGTATTCATGTTGTTCCTCGGTGTGCTCCCGATAATTTGGTTATATTGTATGTTTGATACGGTACAACAGATGAATAGGAAGCAGGCAGGGGAGCCGCTAGTCGATCGCACATTATTTGAGGAATTTGAAGAAGGACGAGAAGATGGTAAACGTAGTAAAACATTAGTGACATTGTTGTCTGCCTTTCCTGGTGCAGGACATATGTATCTTGGATTGCAAAAGAGAGGGTTACAACTGATGGTATTGTTCTTGGGATCTATCTATATACTAGATATCCTCAGACTTTCATTGTTCATGTTTCTCATTCCTGTGATTTGGTTCTATAGTTTCTTTGATGGACTACAGCAGGCATCTCGTTATGGCAAAGAACCTCTTATTGATAGACCGCTTGTTGAAGGAATTGACAATCATCGTGGGTTGTTAGGTATAGCATTATTATTACTTGGCTTGTATTATTTAGGTACGCAATTCATTATTCCTATAGTAGATGCAAGGTTCCCTGAATTCCGTATTGACTATCGATTCCGTATGTATATCCAGACCTTTATAGTTTCATTACTCTTTATCGGTGGTGGACTGAAACTTGCGCTTGGGAATAAGAAATTAAATAAGAAATCGGATCAGGCTCGAGCTCGTCGTTAATGTATTCGATATAGATGTGGGAGGAATTTCATGACAACAGCATTGGTGTTAGGTGGTACACGATTCTTCGGAAAGAGATTAGTGGAGCTCCTCTTAGAAGATGAGGTAGAGGTAACGATCGCTACTAGAGGGATTACTTCGGACTCTTTTGGAGATCGAGTACAACGTCTTGTCGTAGATCGAGAAAAGTATGACTCCTTATTACAAGCTACTGAAGGTTTAGAGTGGGATGTCATATACGATAACATCTGTTATTCTCCACAAGATGCATGGAATGCCTGTGAAGTATTTGCAGGTAAGGTGAAGAGATATATTAATACATCCAGCATCTCCATATATGAATCCAATCCAAATGAACACATAGAAACAGAAATCGATCCAAGTACGTATCCTATACAGATGGGAACGCGCTCAGATTTCGACTATGGTATGGGGAAAAGACTAGCTGAAGCCGTATTTGCCCAACATGCCACATTCCCTGTGTGTAGTGTTCGATTTACTTTTGTCGTAGGCGAAGATGATTATACTAGACGTCTTGAATTTCACATCGATCGAATTAAGAATGGGACACCGATACGTATTCCTTCTTTAGATGCAAAGATTAACTTCATCGCTTCGGATGAAGCGGCATCATTACTATGCTGGTTGAAGGATCAATCGCTTACTGGACCTCTAAATGCCTGTGCTACAGGTGAGATATCATTAGCAGAGATGATCGCGTTAATGGAACAAGAAGTGGGAAAGACAGCCATTATAGATCAACATACGGAGGATTCAAATCACTCACCTTATGGTGTGGAACAGTCGTTCTTCAGTAGTAATGCTAAGGCAGTTGAAGCAGGATTCCCCTTCACATCATTAAATGAATGGCTTCCAGCTCTAATTCGTCAGTTGGTACGAACAACTTAAGAAATATTCAATTTGAAAAACAATCCCAATCCTAATAATAGGACTGGGATTGTTTTTTATGTGTGACGATATAGGATAGTATACACGTAGATACAATCTAACAGCGCGCTTAACGACAGTTCTTCACCGTAATAGACTTACGACAACACTATGGGTTCACATGTATTTACCCAAAGGAGAACTATCTCTTAGGAACGTTATTAAGCAGTAAACCACGATACAAATATTCAAAAATAAATTCAAATGCCTCTAGGTGTCTCTTAGCTTCAAAGGCATTCTTACCCCATGCACATATACCATGATTCTGTAACAATATTCCTGGTATTTCAGGATTAAGTACACCTGGAATTTCTGCTGCAATACTAGGAATGTGTGCATAATTGGCGAGAACGGGAATAGCAATCTCAGCATTCTCTTCCCAGATGTTGAAAGCCTTAATCAGTTCAATACCTTGAGCTTTAACAACCCCAGTCTGACCAAGCCATTCGCTAATCAGGTTGTTGTATACGGTATGGACGTGGAACACCGCACCGCATCCAGTCAATCGGTATATTTCACAATGGATCAGTGTTTCTGCACTGGGTTTAAGTGTCGTTGTTTCACATGCTTGACCGTTCTGATCCACGAATAAAAAGTCCTGAGGTGTATTCACAGATTTATCTTTACCGCTTGCTGTTACCGCGAAATGAAAATCATCCTCTTGAAATTCCCCAACTCTAATCGATAGATTCCCGCTTGTTCCAGGGAACCAATTACGCTCAGCAAATAGGGTTTTTACTTTTCGTAGGTCATCGAGCGCCTGTTGTTTTTCTTCTAAGGTGATATTGTCAAAGCTCATGATTTCAGCACTCCTTGTTCTTGTTTCAGTTGCATATCTTTCAAAATATCATGAAAAGTCTCATAAGGAACATGATCTACACCAAGCTCTTCACATTTCGTAGTGAGATGGGAGCGGGAATAGACAAGATCAGCAATTTTGGCACCTTCGAAATCGGTTAGGCTATCCCCAATAAGGATTCGGAAATAAGATTCCTCTGGAAACTTTCGCATCACCGTTGTTTTACACATACCGCATCCACTTTCACAAGGAGGAAGACATGGATTAGGCCAAGTAATTTCAATTTGTTCACCTGTAAAGTCAGCGCCATTGCAATAAATATGGTCCTCAGGAATGCCGAATGGCGCAAGCAAAGGATGGATGAAGAAATCCATACCACCACTTGTGACATTGAATTCAATATTCTCAACTTCAAGATAGTGAAGAAAGTCTTGAAAACCTTCGCGTATTCCAGCGTGAGTAAGTACAAAAGAAGTGAGTTCTTCTTTTTGGCTAGAAGGCATGAGAGCGAACATAGCGCCTACACCTACTTTCAGCGTTAACCGTTGTTTAATCGTATCTTCGACAATCGCCTCATAACCAGTAGGCTTGAATTGATTCATAATCGCAACAATATTATCTGTAATTGTGATGGTCCCGTCGAAATCGCAAAAGATGACTGTTTTCTTAGGTGATATCATTATTTTCCTCCCCAGATGTTTAAAGCTGTTTGAAGTTCAGGAAAAGATTGTGCATAGTCAGCTAAAGGGATGCTCTGTGTAGCTGCATCAATGGCTTGTAAGAATGCACGCCCGCCAGCAACTGTACCCATTGGATGTCCGTGAATACCTCCACCTGCATTGACTACGACATCCATGCCGAAATCTTGAAGGATTACCGGTACAAGCCCCGGATGAATCCCAGCAGAAGGAACAGGCATACTTGTCTTGATATTTAAATCTGAACTTATTAATTCATCTTGGATTGCTAGATTCTCATCCCGTGGCATCGTCACAGATCCGTATGGAGAAGGGAAAAGTACCAGATCCGCACCAGCAAGGCGCATCAACTGTCCAAGGAGTACAGACGCTGAAATACCATAGTGTGGTGAGGGATACATTGCCCCTGCCAATGCAGGATGTGCTGCAATGGGAACGGTAATCTCTGGATCACTACTTAGTTCATGTAGGACATCATAGCCATAAGAAAGGACATTGAATAGTAAGGCATTTGCCCCAGCATCAATAGCTCTGAGCGCTTGTTGTTTCAGATTGGACGTACGTCCAGTTAAGTTCGTAGCATACAGAAGTTTTTTGCCTGTTTCTTTACTTGCTTCTTCCGCTGCTCTAGCACAGATCTCAACACGTTTCTCAATAGGTGTTAGTTCATTTTCGAACAAAATTTCGTCATCTTTAATGAGATCAACACCACCCAAAGCTTGAAGGGTAAATTGCTCACGAAGTTCATCTAGATTAAGTCCGATGACGGATTTGAAGATACTCATGAGGAGTGGGCGATTGTATACATCAAGTTGTTGGCGGATGCCCTCAATGCCAAATTTAGGACCGGGGAAAGCTGATAGAAATGACTCTGAGAAACCCAACTTAATTAATTTGATTCGACCATCCATTGATATTTTACCAAATACAGTGACAAGAAGTGCTGGAATGTCACGACTGAAATTCACATCAGGGTAAGCAATAGTGATATCTGCATAACGTTCTGCGTCTGATAAATCTTCATGTACATCGACATGTAAGACTTGGCCTAAATGCTTTTGCATGGCGGCGCGTTTCGCTTGAGGTAGTTCGGTCCAACTTCCTACCGTTAATCCAACAGCGATTGATTCTGCCTTTTTATGAAAATCCGCTTTCGGATCATGTAATCTATACGTAGCTGTGCAATAACTCATTTAAATTTCCTCCTCAAGAGCCGCGCCCATTTCACGTGATCGTTCACTGCAACGATTGACAGCAGCAATAACATCTTCGAAAAAATCACCTTCGTCTAGTACGCTAATTGCGGCTTGGGTAGATCCGTTAGGAGAAGTGACTTTCGCTCTCAGAGCGCTAGGTGCTTCTCCCGTTTGTTGTACCATTCGAGCAGCACCAAGTACGGTCTGAACCGTCAATTCTGTACATTGTTCTGGGGTTAGACCACCGCGAACGCCTGCAGCGATCATGGCTTCCATCATGTAGTAGATATAGGCCGGTCCACTGCCCGAAATACCAGTCAATAAGTCCATATTTTGCTCTTCTATAATTGTAATCGTACCAACAGCTTCAAATAAAGTGGTAACTATACGTTGTTGATCTTCAGTCACTTCAGTTGAGAATGAAATTCCAGAAGCACCAAGGCCAATTGAACTAGAAGTATTCGGCATCGTACGAGCGATAGGTTGATTGCGACCTAATAGGCGCTGCATGGTGCTGATCGATAGACCTGCGATAACAGATACAATCAACTGATCTTCTGTAAGTAAGGGCCCTATTTGTCGGAGAGTCGCAGCAGCATCTTTGGGCTTCATTGCTAGGACGATAACCGAAGAATTCTGCAGGATACCAATCTTGGCGGATTCATCATTGCTGGTCTTAACTTGATATGATTTCTGTAATTCTTCAAGTCGTGTAGTATTACTACGATTAAGCATCATAATATTGGAAGGCAGAATAATGGATCTTGCAATAAGACCGCGTACGATAGCTTCTGCCATCGATCCTGCACCATAAAAAGTAATATTATTCTGAATTGCGTACTGTTGTTGACTCATTTGTCCCATGATTCAATCCTCCATGTCGGAATTATCGACGAATTTGTCCGTTACCGTAGATTCTATATTTCGTAGAAGTAAGAGAAGGGAGTCCCATTGGGCCCCGAGCGTGTAACTTTTGTGTACTAATTCCAATCTCTGCACCAAATCCGAATTCGAATCCGTCCGTGAATCGAGTGGAAGCATTATGATACACAGCAGCAGCATCAACCTCTTGGATGAAGAATGCAGCCTGATCTTTGTCTTCCGTAACGATACATTCAGAGTGTTGCGTTCCATGTCGCGCGATATGTTCAAGTGCTTCTTGGATGTTGTTGACTATGACAACATTCATAATGTAATCATTATATTCCGTAGAGTAGTCTTCTTCGGTAGCCAGTGTAGCCCAAGGGATGATTGCGAGTGTAGCCTCACATCCGCGTATTTCTACATTGGATTCTTTGTATTGTTCTGCTAGAGATGCAAGATGGAGTCCAGCGAAATCAGTATGAACAATAAGAGTCTCCATCGAATTACAGACAGATGGACGTTGTACTTTTGCATTTAAGCTAATATTTGATGCCATAACAGGCTCAGCCGAAGCATCTATATACGTATGACATACACCAGCGCCGGTTTCGATGACAGGGACAGTGGCGTTCTCGACAACATTTTGGATGAGCGATCTGCCACCACGTGGAATCACAACGTCTAGTAATCCTTTGAGCTTCAACATTTCATCAACAGATGCACGATTCGGATCTTCGATAATTTGTAGCGCATCGACAGGGATAGCTGATAGAGCAAGAGCACGATGCAACACTTCAATAATTTGACGGTTGGAAGAGATAGCGGAAGATCCACCGCGTAATACAACCGCGTTACCCGTCTTAAGACAAAGACCAGCAGCATCGACAGTGACGTTCGGACGAGCTTCATATATGATACCGATTACGCCAAGTGGAACACGTACTTTATCGATCGTAAGACCGTTAGGACGATCTAACGCTTCTAGTACGTCACCAATAGGATCTGGAAGATCAATAATCTGCTCTAAGCCTTCAGCCATAGCGTTGATGCGTTCCGGATTTAATGCCAATCGGTCGAGTAGAGAAGGGGCTGTACCTTGCTGACGTCCACGTTCAAGATCTTCAAGATTCGCAGTTAAAATAAGTTCTTGTTCCTGTCTTAGCGCTTGAGCCATCAGTTGTAACGCTTCATTCTTCTGCTGAGTATCCAAGCGATTCAGTACAGTAGCAGCAGCTTTGGCAAGGGTTGCTTTTTCTCTTACTTCACTTTGGTTCATTGGGATAACCTCCTAATAGTTTTTGAGGATAACTTCGTCGAACTGCTTCGAAAAAAGGACTTCGGAAGCATGAGATTTTGTTAGCATTAACATCAGATTGCCTTCGCAAAAAATTCGCATCTTTAAGTATAAATTTATGTTTCATATGTTACTTCATTGTTTTTTCTCTAATAACACTCGCATTAAAATGGATCATGCGTAAAACCTTGCGAAGGTGACGGAATTGTTCTGGAGAAGCGTAGCGTTCGCCTAAAAGCTTTCCGTAGGAAAGCTACTTCGGAAGCATAATCTTGTTCCCGAATTATTTCGCTAACAGCGATATATTCAAAAAAATTGGTGGCAACAGCGATCGGAAGAACAATCCGTCACCGTAGCCGTTCCGAAATGAGCCTCTACTTCAATGTAATCCACTCGTCCCGATGAATAACCTCTAACCGATGAATACTTTCAATCTTCTGATATACCTCTGAACTGGACATGCCACAGACTAGGCGTAATTGATCATCATCATAATTAATGACGCCGCGTCCGATGACTACAGCTTCTGCATTTAGTACTTCCACAACATCACCTGCATGGAAATGACCTTCTACTTGTTTAACACCTACAGGAAGTAGACTGTGACCGCCGTGGATTAAAGCATTTTCTGCACCTGCATCTACAATAATCGAACCAAGTGGTGTTGACATGAAGCCGAGCCATTGTTTTTTCATAGATAGGGAAGAGAGTTTAGTATCGAAATAAGTTCCACGACCTTGGCCGTCTACAGCGTTTTGAAGATCTCCATGCGTAGTAACCTTACCTATGAAGACAGGGACACCGCCTCGTGTTGCTATCTTGGCAGCATCTATTTTGGAACGCATACCACCTGTCCCGAGGGAGGAACCAGCACCACCTGCAATAGCGTAAATTTCCTCCGTTATTTCGCTCACATGACTGTAACGAACAGCATCTGGATGCTTCCGAGGATCACCACTATAAAGACCGTCCATATCCGTGAGGATCAAGAGGTGGCGTGCTTTCATTAGATTGGCAACTAGGGCGGATAAGGTGTCATTATCACCAAATTTAAGCTCATCCACAGACACGGTATCATTTTCATTAACAATAGGGATGACACCTTGCTTTAATAACTCCTCAATGGTCATTCCAGCATTATTCATTCGTTTGCGGCTGCAGAAATCCGTTCGTGTAAGTAGTATTTGAGCTGTGACAATGCCATGGGCAGAGAAGGCTTGTTGATAGGCTTGCATAAGCAGTGCCTGACCTACCGCCGCCGCAGCTTGTTTCTCATGTAGTAATCGAGGGCGAGCATTATAACCAATCTCTCGGAAGCCTGCTGCAACCGCACCTGATGTGACTAATAGAACTTCGTGACCTGCCGCTTTCAAGCCTGCCATTTCTCTAGCGAAAAATATGATGGCTTCTCGGTTCAATGCTCCTTCGACAGAGGTAAGGGAGCTACTTCCGATTTTGACGACGATACGGGACGACACAATAATCACTTCCTCATTCAATATCAATTTTACAACAATAAATACAAAAAAACCTTCATCCTTGACGAGCAAAGGACGAAAGTTATAGCTTCCGCGGTACCACCTTTATTGATGAGTAGATCATCCAACTTAATAACCTTGTAACAGAAGGTACTGTCCCGCATGATGGTGCAGGCCGCTCAGGGGTAGGTTCAATAAGGATTCACGGTAAACTCTCTCAGCCAAGGAATTTACTCTCTATAAGCGTGCACAGCCTTACTTAATGGTCCCGTCAACACGTTTTCATATATAAAGATAGGTTTATTTTCAAATAGGATACCATGTAAATGAACCCTTTGCAAAGATTAAGAGAAGATACCAAGTTTCCCGATTCGTGCGGCTGCTTCTTGAAGTCTAGCCTCGGAGCTAAGTAAGCCGATACGTACATAACCTTCTCCACAGCTACCGAATCCTACACCTGGCGCAACAGCTACTTTAGCTTCTTTAAGAAGAAGATCTGAGAAAGAGACTGACGTATGCCCCTCAGGAACAGGTAACCAACTAAAGAATGATCCACTCGGTCGATCTGTGTGCCAACCGATTTCATCTAATGCCGTGTGAAGTGCATTTCGTCTAGATTCATATCGAGCTACTAATTCATGAACACAATCCTGAGACGAAGTTAGTGCGACGGCAGCAGCAGCTTGGATACCTCCGAATAGACTGACATACATATGATCTTGAAGCGAATTAATGTGTGAGATCACTTCCGCATTACCAAGAGCAAATCCTACACGCCATCCAGCCATATTATACGTTTTGGAAAGGGTATATAACTCGATTCCAACTTCTTTAGCGCCTGGTGCTTGAAGGAAACTAACAGGTTGCTTACCGTCGAATCCGATAGCGCCATAAGCGAAATCACTAGCGACGATAATCTTATTCTTTGTAGCGAATTCTACGGTTTCTTCATAGAAGGATAATGGAGCCGTTGCGGAGGTTGGGTTGTTAGGATAATTTAGGAACATGAGCTTAGCACGAGCTTTATCATCTTCACTAATCTGATTGTAATCAGGTAAGAATTTATTCTCTTTGAGAAGAGGCATGAAGGACATTTCAGCACGTGCCAGTGCTACACCCGACCAGTAATCTGGATATCCTGGGTCTGGTACAAGGCAGAGATCGCCTGGATTAAGAACGACCTGAGGTAATTCTACAAGTCCTGTTTTACCCCCGAATAGAATAGCGACTTCAGTCTCAGGATCAAGAACAACACCGTAATCATCGAGATACCGTTTCGCAATAGATTCTTTTAGAAAAGAATAGCCTGTAAAAGGAGGGTACTTATGATAAAGCGGATTTGTTGCTGCACTTTGTAACTCTTTCACGATATGCTCTGGTGTTGGTGTATCTGGATTACCTTGTCCTAGATTAATAACATCATGGCCTTCGGCAATTTCACGATTGACTTTCTGAACTAAATTAGCAAAAAATTGGCTAGGTAGCCCCTTGATAACATCGGCCGGTTCGATGTGAAAGGCTGAAACGGTATTCTGGTTGTTTGGGTGACTTGTCATCCTTAATCACACTACTCTCTTAAAAATATAGTAAATTTAATTTATCATCATTTAACCGAGCTGTATAGGTTGAATTAACATATGGAAGTGTTGCATGGGAATGGTTCAACAAGATAAGATGATATATATCAATTTGAATAGAGGCGAGGATCATGACAAATCTAATGAACAAAGACAAATTATGCATAGCATTAATTCAAACACCTATTCAATTAGGAGATCCTGAAGCGAATGTGTTACATATCCGCTCTTTAATTGAGAAGGCCGTGGGACAGACGCCCAAACCTGATCTTCTTATGTTACCTGAGATGTGGAATACAGGGTACGCCTTGGAACAAATTCAAGATATTGCTGATGAGCGCGGTGAGCATAGTAAGGGTTGGTTGAGCTCTTTTGCCAAGGAACATCATATCTTCATTGTAGGCGGATCGATTGCTGAAGCAAATGGAGATCAGGTTACGAATTCTATGTATGTGTTCGACCGTCAAGGAGACGAGATCGCTAAATATTCGAAGATCCATTTGTTCTGCTTGATGAATGAAGAGAAGTATTTAGCTCCAGGTCAAGAGTTAGTTACTTTTCCCGTGAATGATGACTTTAAAGCTGGGGTGTCTATTTGTTATGATATACGTTTTCCGGAAATGGCACGTAGTCTTGCATTAAATGGCGCTAAGATACTGTTTGTTCCAGCTGAATGGCCGCATCCCCGCTTGCATCATTGGCGTACACTGCTGATGGCACGTGCTATTGAGAATCAGATGTATGTAGTTGCTTGTAACACAGTTGGGGATAACGGTGAAGCTTCATTCTTCGGTCATTCCATGATTATTGATCCATGGGGTGAGATTGTTGCTGAAGGTGGAGAAGGCGAAGAAATCGTGACTGGTGAAATCTCGTTGTCACTTGTAGACGAAGTGAGAAGCCGTATTCCAATCTTTCAAGATCGTCGACCTGACCTATATAAATAGGAAGAAGAAGTGAGCAACCTAATCTGGGGACAAATTAGGTTGCTTATATGCCTGCCATCGATTTCTTGAATGTTTCTATAAAAGCTTCAGCTGCCTTAGAAAGATAACGTCCTTTTCGATATGCAACAACAAGTGTTCGGAAGGGGACAGGTTCAGCTAAAGGTAAGTACACAGGAACGAACTCGGATCGGGGTGCACGAGCAATATATCGCGGGACGAGTGTCACACCCATACCAGCGGCAACAAGAGATTGGATCGTCTCCATATTGCTACTTTCGAATACGACTTGAGGTTCAAACCCAGCGTGTTGGCAGAGCTCAAAGGTCATTTTACGAAATCCTTGTCCTCTCTTTAGCACGATAAAAGGCTCACCTTTTAACTCCTCTAATTGAACCGCTACAGGCGTATCGCTAGCGGTTGCTCTTTTAGCTAATGGGTGATTAGGAGGTACAGCTAGATCAATTAATTCTTTCCCGATGATCTCATAGGCTAGAGAAGGTTCCACAAGTGGGAGAGAGAGTAGACTTAAATCTGTTTTTCCAAGAGCCGTCAGTTTCTCCAGATTCATAGAAGAATCCTCAAGCAGGGTGATTTCTATATCTGGAAAAGTGAGTTTGAAAGTTGGAAGTACATAAGGTAGCAAATGAGAACCTGTAATTGGCATGCTCCCCACGACAACCTTTCCTCCCCGAAGTTGTGATATGTCGGACATTTCCTGACGTAATAACTCTACAGCGTCTATGATTTTCTGTGCTTGTTCCATGAACGCTGCACCTGCATGTGTGAGTTCAACACTGCTCGTATTTCGTTGGAAAAGAAGCACACCAATTTCTTTCTCAAGCTTGGCTAATTGCTGACTGAGAGATGGTTGGGCGATATGTAACTTCTCTGCGGCTCTTGAGAAATTACGCTCAGCAGCGATTTGTAACGCATATTGTAATTGTCTTAGTTCCATTAAATAATCATCCTTTGAAGTTAGTAGGGACAAAGTCTTATCGTTTCATATACTATAAATATATAAGTATTGTACCCGTTTCTCTAATTTCATTCTAACACCTTATAGTTGAAACCTATAGCATTTATAGATATTATATCTTGGAACAATTAAGAGATCGATGTTATCATGATTTTATTCAAGAAATACGGCACCGTAGTATTTCTTCCAAAGTTCGAATTTTAAGATGGGGTGAATATGATGAGTAAAAAGACAATGTTCGAGAAAATTTGGGAAAATCACGTCATTCATCAGGAAGAGGGCAAGCCGAGTATTCTTTATATCGATTTGCACCTTGTCCATGAAGTGACATCTCCGCAGGCATTTGAAGGTCTTCGTCTTAGTGGACGTCAAGTACGTCGTCCTGAGTTAACTTTCGCTACGATGGATCATAACGTACCAACAAAGGATCGTTTTAACATTAAGGATCCTATCTCCAAGCAACAAATCGATACGCTCTCACAGAACTGTCGTGATTTCGGCGTAACATTATATGATCTTGATTCTATTGATCAAGGGGTAGTTCACGTTATGGGTCCTGAGCTTGGACTTACGCACCCTGGTAAAATAATCGTATGTGGCGATAGCCATACTTCTACTCATGGTGCTTTCGGGGCTTTGGCCTTCGGAATTGGTACAAGTGAAGTGGAACACGTTCTTGCTACGCAATGTTTGCAACAATCCAAAGCGAAGACGATGGAAATCCGTTTTGTAGGTAACCGTAAAGCAGGCGTTACTGCTAAAGATATGATTCTAGGTGTTATCGCTAAGTATGGTACTGATTTCGCAACGGGGTATGTTATTGAATACACTGGTGAATCCATCAAGTCGTTGACGATGGAAGAGCGTATGACGGTCTGCAACATGTCTATTGAAGGTGGCGCTAGAGCAGGTTTGATCGCTCCAGATGAGACGACATTTGAATATCTACGTGGACGCCAACATGTACCTCAAGATGCAGCTTACGATAAAGCTGTTGAAGGATGGAAGCTATTGCTTACAGATGAAGGTGCTGCATTTGACCTCGTATTGGAATTCGATGTGGATTCATTGATTCCACAGGTGACCTGGGGAACAAGTCCTGGGATGGGAACAGATATTACATCTAAAGTTCCTGTACCTGCAGAATTGCCAACAGAAAATGAACGTAAAGCTGCTGAGAAAGCGCTGGAATATATGGGTCTTACACCGGGTACACCAATTACTGAAATTGAGATTGATTATGTGTTTATCGGTTCTTGTACGAATGGCCGAATTGAAGACTTACGTGCAGCTTCGCAAGTAGCGAAAGGGCATAAAGTATCGGATAAAGTCACAGCTATCGTTGTACCGGGATCTGGACGAGTGAAAATTCAAGCCGAAGAAGAAGGATTAGACAAAATCTTCACAGAAGCGGGATTTGAATGGCGTGATGCGGGATGTAGTATGTGTCTTGCGATGAATCCGGATGTTCTTGAACCAGGACAACGTTGTGCTTCTACTTCGAACCGTAACTTTGAAGGACGCCAAGGTCGTGGTGGACGTACGCATCTAGTATCTCCTGCTATGGCAGCAGCTGCAGCTATCAAAGGACGTTTCGTGGATGTGCGTGACTGGAATTTCAAGACCGAAGCTGTTAACTAAGAAATCAAAAAGAGAGGAGCTAATCAAATGGAAGCATTCACTAAATTAACTGGGATTGTAGGACCAGTAGATCGTGTTAACGTAGATACAGACGCTATCATTCCTAAACAATTTTTGAAAAGAATAGAACGTACGGGGTTTGGTCAATTTCTATTTTATGAATGGCGTTTTGATCAAGAAGGTAACGACATTGATAGTTTTGAATTGAATAAGCCGAGATACAACGGTGCGTCAGTCCTTGTATCGAGAGCCAACTTTGGTTGTGGGTCATCACGTGAGCATGCCCCATGGGCGATTTTAGACTATGGATTTAAATGTGTCATTGCACCTTCTTTTGCAGATATCTTCTATAATAACTGTTTCAAGAATAGTATCTTGCCTATTAAATTGTCAGAAGAGCAAGTAGAAGATTTATTCCAACGTACAGCTGCACATGATGGTTATCAGTTGAACGTTGATCTTGAGAACCAGACTCTAACGGATGAGTATGGTTTACACATTGACTTCAACATTGATGAGCATCGTCGCCAGTTCCTTCTACAAGGTCTAGATGATATCGGTCTTACACTACAACATGAAGCAGACATTACGGCTTATGAGCAAAAGCGTGTTAGTCTTGCTCTTGTCTAGTAAGTAGCTAAGTAGTTTACAATTAGTAATTTACTAAGCCTCTATTCCCATCAAGGGAATGGAGGCTTTTTTTATTCATGCAATGACACCAAACGACTACAGTGCAGGAAATATCAAAAAAATAGTGTTTTCCTCTAAATATATTGTAGGTTGAGCAGGATTTGGCTACCTAAAGGTAGAATAATGTTCTTAATGAGAAAATTGGGTTGAAGAGATGTTCTTCTTTCGAGAAATAATTACAACTGGGGTGAATAATGAAGAAATTTAGTCTTTTATTAATTTTATGTGCATTCTTTTTTATCGTGTATCCGAGCGATGGGAGTGCTGCTGCTGTTCAGTCGAAGATTATTCTTGATGGCAAGGAAATAACTATGCCTGCTGGAATTCAGGTTCAGGTCATAAATGATAACGTAATGATCCCTATTCGTGTCGTTGTTGAGAACCTCAAGTTCAAGGTAGACTGGAATCAGAAATCACAAGGTGTCATAATTCAACAAGATACCAAGGTTATTACGTTAACGGTCAATCAACAAGCAGCGACTGTTGATGGCAAACAAGTCGTATTGAATACTGCACCGCAAGTGAAGAACGAAACGGTGTTTGTTCCAATTCGGTTCGTGAGTGAACAAATGGGACTTTTGGTTAGTTGGGATAACCTAGATAAGACAGTTTATCTAACGAGTAGTAATAAAGAGTCAATAAATGATGGACAAGCAGGCATTGATACAGGTGTGGTGACGCCAACACCAAATGTTCCTACCCCACCTACATCAGTTCCTGGTATAGATGGAAATGCTCAGACTAATGCTTTGAATCGTCTGAATGGACTCAGTTTTGTTAATAACCAATTACTTGTATCTTTAGATGGTGTAATAACACCAGAAATTTCACGATTAACGAATCCTGATCGGATTGTCATTGATTTACCGAATACGACATTTGCAGATTCTTTTGGAACCATGCAACCTTTGGATACTGGATTGAAAGGGAAGTTGGATCTCAGTGGGTATCCAAATGTGTCGGAAGTGAGATATTCGTTGTTTACTCGTGATCCATACAAAGTTCGAATTGTCATTGCTCTGAATACTGCTAATGCATATCAGCTAAGTCAAGACCCGGATTCTAAGATGCTAATTATCGATTTGAATGTTTCGGAAGATAGTAGTACGCTTCCGCTTCCTATACCTGTTCCAGTGATCCCTTCGGGACATAAGATTGTTGTTATTGATCCAGGACATGGAGGTTCAGATCCAGGTGCATTAAGTATTAGTAAGAAATATGAGAAGGATACTAATTTGGCGATTTCTCTGAAAGTACAATCCTTGTTACTTAAGGAACCCAATATAGATGTTGTAATGACTCGTGATAGCGACACATATCCTACGCTGTCTGAACGGGCTCAGTTGGCTAATCGAATAAATGCGGATGTATTTGTATCGATTCACGGTAATAGTAATCCATCTTCTAAGCCGAATGGAACAGAAACCTACTATTACCAAAGAAGCAGCAGCAAAGATCTAGCAAACGTCATTCATAAGTATTTAATTAAAGCTACGGGTTTAATAGACCGTGGTGTTAAGAATAATAGTCTACATGTTATTAGAGAGACTAAAATGCCTGCTGTTCTTTTGGAAATTGGATTTCTCAGTAATAGCTCGGATGAAAAAGTAATGTTATCTGATGATGTTCAGAATAAAGTGGCACAAGCAGTTGTAGATGGAATTAAAGAATATTTAGGTGTTAAATAAAGAGGATTTCTTGAAAAGGATGTGATGTCGTGAATAAAAAGCTAGGATGTTCAATAGTACTATCTCTATTGATGCTTATTGGAATGGGATGTGGGCAGAAACCTCTAAGTGACGCGGGCACCAAAGTGCTTGAGAATACGGCTAGTACTACGAATGATACTGAAACATTAGTAAAGGATAAAGTTACAACTACAGAGAAGGTTACACCTGCAAAGGGGCTTACATCCGACAACAAAGAGGTATCTGAACCTGCATTAGTGAAAGAGGATGTCAAAGCGGAAACTGCTACTAATGAAGATAAGACGAAAGCGCAAAATGAAAAGATTCTGGTGTATTATACGAATCCAGATGCCACGGTACTTCAAAAATCAGAGCAAGAGATTCATTTCGTGAATGCCACTGAGAAGTATCAATCTGCCTTCAAAGCTTTGCAAGTGGATGGTAATCCTGAACTTATCTCGTTATGGAGTAAGATTACGCTTAAGACTGTATCATTTAATAGTGGAAAAGTAACTTTGGATATTCATATGCCTGATGAAGCAAGATTAGGAGCTGGTGGCGAGCAGTTCGCATTAGATGCTTTAAAGAACACGTTATTTCAATTTGAAGAAGTGAAAAGTATCGAACTGCTTGTGGATGGTGCAGTTGTTGAGAGTTTAATGGGACATGCTGATTTAGAGCATCCGATGGTTCGATAGGATTCATAATTTGTAGATGATTATATGTTATTTGACACAAAACCTTCATTTCCGATAATTGGGAGTGAAGGTTTTATTCGTAAATACGCAGGTTCCTTCTAGTTATAAAGTGGGGGGGCTTTTTTTCATTAAAAGGAATATATTCGCAACCTTTAGCGAAAAATTGCGTCTAATAGTTGTCCATCGAAAGGAAGTGAATCTAGGACTAACTCAATTTTATACGACAAAATCAATAAGGATGGTAGGGTGAATGATGAAGAAATTTAGCTTCTTGATGATGATTATCATCTTCGTTATGGTGTTTCCAGGTAAAGGACAAGCTGCCTCAGGGCATTCAAATATATATTTGGACGGTACGGAACTTGTCTTAGCAACGAATGCCAAAATTGAAACGATTCAGAATAATGTTATGATTCCCGTTCGTGTAGTCGTGGAAAACCTAGGGTTTAAAGTTGCATGGGATAAAAATAATCAGTCGGTCACTATTAATAATGATTCGACAGTTATTCATCTTGTTGTTAACAACAAGAGTGGCTATGTGAATGGAAGTAAAGTTACACTTCCTATCGGGCCGGCATTAAAGACAGACACTGTATTAGTGCCTATTCGTTTCGTAAGTGAGCAACTAGGTCTTCAGGTCAACTGGGATAATGCATCCAAAAAAGTATATTTGATTTCCTCGGATACGGGGAGTGGTAAACCAGAAACGAAACCAGAACCTACGCCTGAATTAGCACTCATTAATAGTTTGAGCTATAGCGATAATCGTCTCATGATTTCTACAACGGGTAGCATAGAGCCTAAGGTGTCAGTAATGACCTCACCGAATCGTATTGTAATTGATATACCCTATGCGAAGTTCTCCGAAACATTTGGAACGAGCCAACAACTAGATAGCAATTTGCAAGGTAGTTTTCATGTCGTTGGTTACCCAGATTTAGATCAAGTACGTTACTCTCTATATAACAATTCGCCATCAACAGTGAGAATTGTGATGGATTTGAATTATGCTAAGAATTATACGGTTTATGCTGAGGGCAGCTTACTTTTTGTAGCATTAAATACGTCCGATACTTCTAATCCAGGAACATCTGTCGGAGGTAACGGCAAAAAAATAGCAGTTATTGATGCTGGTCATGGTAATCAAGATCCTGGAGCTATTGGTGTCACTGGTAAAAAGGAGAAGGCTTTCAATTTGGCAGTTGCTCTAAAAGTGGATCAATTGTTGAAAAAAGAACCTAAAATAGACGGAGTTTTGACACGTAGTAATGATATCTTCTTAGAACTTAAAGAACGCGTTAAGATAGCTAATGATTTAAAAGCGGATGTATTTATATCTATCCATGCTAACAGCTCAGGTTCGTCAGCAGCAACGGGTACTGAAACGTACTACAAGAATGACCGTAGTAAAGCATTAGCCAATGTCATGCATAAATATTTAGTGAGAGCAACAGGATTTAAGGATCGCGGGGTTCGTTACGGAAACTTCCATGTTATTCGCGAGACGAATATGGCTGCTGTCCTACTAGAAGCGGGATATCTTAGTAATAAGCAAGATGAAGCAGGCTTGTTCACAGAAAGCTTGCAAAATCGTGTTGCTCAAGGTATCGTGGACGGAATTAAGGAATATCTTGGCTTGAACTAACAAGAAGTAATGCTACAAAACTTCTGCTTGTGCTTTCGAAATACATTTAATGGGGTATAAGTAGAAGTCACGCTTCAATAATTTTAGGAGGAACAACAATATGAATAAAAAATGGTGGTGTACTGGGCTACTTGCGTTAGTTGTAGTAATTGGAACTGGATGTGGGGATAAACCGCAGGCTGGAGCTAGCAACAGCACAAACGAAGCTCCAACAGAGGTCGTTACTGTACCTGAAAAGGAAGTTCCTGCTACAAATGCAGGCGATAAAGGTGCCGAAGGTGCTGAAGACGTTGATAAAGACAAGGGTAAAGTGGAACAAGTATCATCCAAGAAAGAAACAATCTCTGTCTATTATACGGATCCACAAGAGATGGAATTGAAACAATCTAAACTAGAAATTACATTTGAAGATGATTTACAAAAGTATAAGGCAGCATTCAAAGCTCTTCAAAGTAGCAACAATGATGAACTCATTCCTTTATGGGGAAAAGTAGAGTTGAAATCACTTGATATGAAGGATGGTGCCATTACGATGGATATTCACCTTCCAGACGAAGCGCGTCTTGGTTCGGGTGGGGAAATGTTCGCACTAGAATCTCTTCAAAACACGTTGTTTCAATTCGATGAAGTAAAGTCTATTGAACTTCTCGTAGATGGCCAACAAGTTGAAAGTCTGATGGGACACGCCGATTTAGAGCACCCAATGACGAAGAAATAAGAAAAGCAGGAAATAGCGCTTTTATGTCGAATAAACTGTTTATATCAAGGATTTATGATTTGTGCTAAGTAGAGAGGGGTAACCAAATGCAGTCCAAACGTAGTCATCATTCTATTAATTCCAAAAAAGTAGTATCAGCCCTACTTGTAAGTATGGTGGCCTTAAGCTCAGGAACCGCAGCATTTGCTGCTGAGACGACGTCTACTGTCACTAACCAAGTGGTGACGACAAGTAGCGTATTCAGTGATGTGAAGAGTGGATTCTTTGCAGAAAAACACATCTATAAATTAGCTGCTCAAGGCATTCTCTTGGGTGATAAAGGTTTGTTTAGACCTAATGATGGTGTAACACAACAGGAAGCGATAACAATGGCTATTCGTTTCATGAATATCCAGGACCAAATGAACTCAGGTCCGGTGGTTACTTGGCCTACTAATTTTACGGTGGGCAACTATTTTAAACCTTATGTGACTTTAGCCTTCCAGAAGAAATTGTTGGATACAAAACTCGTTACAGATGATGCTAAATCGAAAACAGCATGGGGCGAGAAGAAAGCCAATCGGGAATGGATTGCTGAATTGTTAGTTCGTGCTATTGGCAAGGAAGCTGATGCAGCCTCTTCTGCGAATAAAGCTACAACATTCGCGGATAACAGTAAAATCTCTGCTTCTAAGCTCGGATTTGTTAATGCTGCGATCGAGATGGGATTAACTAAAGGTGTAGACGGTAACCGATTTGATCCGCTAGGATCTGTGACACGTGGACAACTAGCGACGTTCTTTAGTCGTGGAGAAGCTTTAATGGATACGCAATATGCAAATGCTAATGAAGGTATTGTTACAGCAGTAAGTGACAAATCTATTAGTTTGTTTGTTAACGGTAGTGTACGTAGTTATTCATTAAATAATACAACTTCATATTATACTAGTGATTCCGAAACGAAGATTCCTTTAACCGATGTGAAATTATACGCTAAGGTTATGGTTATTGAGAATAGTGGTAAGGCCGTTTACGTAGAGGTAACGGATCCAAAAGAACAATTAGAGAATATTGAGACAACCTTTGAACGTTTGTTCCCGGGGAATTCAATAGGGGTTTCTAATAATACAGCATTTGCTTCATATACTTATGATAACAACACGCTTTTCCAAGATATAAATGGAAATAAGATTGAGCCGAAAGATTTAACTGCGGGTAGCCAGATTGTTATTAAACGTGAGAATTTCACTGCCAATAAGAGTCTAGTGATGGTTCAAGTGAAGACAGGTGTTGTGAATAAGAATGGTACAGGAACATTAGAAACCGTAGAGACGAATACCAAGACGGTTACTATTAAGAATGCACTGGGTACGACGGAAAGCTACAAATGGGATGATGGGTTGATCATTCGTTATCAGAACGAAATTATGAACCCTGCAGAATTGAGAAATGGCTCTGCCATTAAATATACAATTCAGAATAATATCATTCAGTCTATTGAAGTTACTCAGGCTGTTGAACGGACACTTCGTGGTTCGATATATGAAGTCGGAACAAATGGTACCACGCTTACCTATAAGAGAGATGGCGGTTCATTGGAAGTGAAACTTCTATCCGATAAACCTGAGATCGTCATCAAAGGGATCGATAAACCACTATTGTCTGACCTAATAGGGGATAAATCGGCTGGTGATCAAGTAGAGTTGACGTTGGACGCAAATGAATTAGTTACGAAGATTGTTGTACTAAATAGACAAATGGAACAAAAACCATCTGCTACGGTTGTATCGTATGATGCAAAGACAAAGTTGTTGACCGTTCTTGATGCCAATAAGAAGCCATTTGTATTTACTTTAGACGACAAGACGAAGTTAATCTATAATTCGAGTACACCAACATTAACGGGTATGGAAGCACTGTTAACAAGTAACCGGAGAATTAATGTTAGTTATATCGGAAATCGAGCTTTATCATTAGAAGTTGTTTATAAATATGATGGAACGATTACTGCAATAGATACCGTTGCTCGTAAGATAACGCTTCAAGGGTCTGGTGATCAAAGTATTACTGTGCCTTATTTGAATCCTACAATTGAGATGTATGGTAAGGGTAATGCTAGTATCTCAGATGTAAAAGTCGGAAGTTCCGTAGCACTAGTATTATCGAATAATCAAGATACTGTACAAAGCATCCTAATGAAATCGGTTATCCAATTTGAGCTTGTATCTGTTGATACGGCAGCCAATCGAATTATTGTGAAGTCAGAAGGAAGCACGAATCAACTTTATTTAGACAAAGCAGTTATTATTGGCGATAGCGGACAATCCTTGAAAATTTCTGATTTACAAATGGGTCAGGTTTTGAATATTACGCTAAGTGGTAACACAGCAACAACCGTCCAAAACATCAAACTACTGGTAGGTCAAGTACTTACTGTAGATACGGCAACTTCGAGTGTCACCGTTAAAGATTATAATGGTAGCACAGAAGTCTTTA
The DNA here is from genome assembly GCF_001637225.1 of Paenibacillus antarcticus. Taxonomy (GTDB): domain Bacteria; phylum Bacillota; class Bacilli; order Paenibacillales; family Paenibacillaceae; genus Paenibacillus_AQ; species Paenibacillus_AQ antarcticus. Next base: position 129,438 of record NZ_LVJI01000014.1, on the reverse strand, counting down.
AAATTAACGGTTCTCTTAAAATTCTACGTGCGGGAAGCGTCAACACAAATTTAAGTAGTCTAGTTGCTACTGATCGTGTTGAAATTCGTAAAGATGTGGATGGAACGACGATCATTAAAGTTCTAAATTTAGTGACCCGTGATTTCTGGAAGTATGAAAGTTCTACAAGAGAATTTTTTGTAAAACGACAATATACAACAGAGAATAATCGTTATGTATTGGCACCAAATGCATATATTCACCAAGGTGACACGACATTACTCGTGCAATCTCTTAAAGAAAATGATAATATTGTACTGTATTTAAACAATGATGTGATTGTGGAAGTACGCAAACCGTAATCTGTTTTGGGAATAGTCATGAAATACACCGTCTTGATACGGGAGGTAGTTCCTGTATCAAGACGTTTTTTTTGCAGGAGGAATTCATCATGAAGTCTGTAACGGTACGCCATATTCTGGATACAATGCGTGTTATGTTTCCTGAGGCGCATTGTGAGCTTGTCCATAGTAACGCCTTTGAATTGACGATTGCGGTACTTCTCTCTGCTCAATGTACAGATGAGATGGTAAATAAGGTCACTAAAGATTTGTTTCAAAAGTACACATCACCTCAAGATTATATCGAGGTTCCACTTGAAGAGTTGGAGCAGGATATTCGTCGAATTGGACTTTATCGAAATAAGGCCAAGCATATTCATAATTTATGCAAAATGGTGATAGAACAATTTGATGGTGATGTTCCTAAAACACATGAACAATTGGTTTTACTACCAGGCGTGGGACGTAAGACAGCAAATGTGGTCGTGTCTAATGCTTTTGGCGTACCTGCCATTGCGGTTGACACACATGTGGAACGGGTCTCCAAACGTCTAGGATTGGCAGGATGGGATGATTCCGTACTTGAAGTGGAAAAAAAGCTGATGAAACAAGTTCCGCGAGACGAATGGACGGATACTCATCATCGATTTATTTTTTTTGGCCGCTATCATTGTAAGGCTCAGAATCCACAGTGCCCAATTTGTCCGCTTCTTGATGTATGTCGTGAAGGCAAAAAACGTATGAAGATGACCCAAATCAGGAAAGATAAAGATAATATAGGATTATGAACATTAGAGATGGGATGGGATGTCAGATGAAGTGCATATCAGTATACACGAATAATTTTGAAGCGTTCTCCGATATTTTTGAGAATGTTGTGGAAACCGTTTTTGAAGAGCATGAAGAAAAAGAAGTGGATGGCATTACAGTCAGCCATTCTGGCGAAGTACCTGAGTTTTATTTGGAGCGTATGTCACAGAAACCAGAAGTTGTGGTTATGAAAGATAAATCACGTGGTGTTACAATACTTCAACATGGTTCTGTGTTTGAAATATTGATGCCTGACCATGAGTCTGTATTAGCGTAGGGTCTTGAAACATTGGTGTTGTCTTTGTCTAATAAAATCGAAGGATATTCTTCGGTTTTATTTTTTTTGCAAAGATAAAGGGATTTCACTAAAACCATGGAGATGTTAAAATAAATAAAGTTATTTCAATGAGATAGATCACAAGGGAGAGAGTAGATCCATGATGGTAGCGACAGATAGCAAGAAAAAGAATGAAGTATTGTATTTGGAAGCTCTTATGAGCCAACTGTCATCTTGGGAAGATACAAAAGCAACAGAAACAATTGATGATTTATTACATAAAGAACAATCTGGTGAATTAACGATCGCGTGGTGTGGTCATTTCTCTGCGGGGAAGTCGAGTCTAATCAATTCATTATGCGGTATGAAAGTATTACCTTCGGGTCCCGTTCCGACAAGCGCGAATGTGGTCACGATTCGTAATGGATCAGCCCGGGCTGTGATTTATTCACAAGATGATGCGCAAGCACCTATGGAGGTAACAACAGACGAACTAAATGAATATTGCACGAACGGGGGTACATATTCCTCGGTAGAAGTGTGGGAGGAGATCCCGTTCCTAGGCTCCTCGGGTGTGTTGATGGATACCCCAGGCGTTGACTCTACAGATGATGGGCATAAGAAAGCTACGCACTCGGCGCTTCACTTAGCAGATGTGGTTCTGTATGTGATGGATTACAACCATGTTCAGTCGGAGAATAACTTGGTTTTTGCGAAGAGTCTATCGGATTGGGGCAAACCATTGTATCTCATTGTGAACCAAATTGATAAACATCGCGAACAAGAACTATCTTTTCAGTCTTACCGGGATGAAGTCGTCTCAGCGTTTGACCGTTGGCAAGTGCATTACGAAGGGCTCATATTTAGTTCTTTGAAAGAAGCGGATCATCCTTATAATCAGTATGATAGTCTTAAGGGATTAATCATGGGATTAATAGGTAAGAAGGAGGAGTTAGTACAGTACAGTATTTCTTGTTCGGCAAATCATGTGGCAGATGATCATGTACTTCAATATGCAGCTTCTTTGGCCGAAGAGAAGGAACGTCTTTTAGAAGAACTGGGCGGTATAGAACAATTGACTCAGATGGAAGATGAAAGATTGTCTTTGGTAGGAGAACAGGATCAAGTACGTGGACTTACACAACAAGAAAGGGCTACGTTACGTCTGGATATCAACGCGATCTTGGATAATGCTAATCTTATGCCTGCAGAAATGCGAGATTTAGCTCATGATTTCGTAGAAAGTCGTAAGCCAGGGTTTAAGAAGGGTCTATGGTTGGCTGGGAATAAGACACGTGTTGAACAAGAGCAAAGAAAAGCTGTATTCCTCCAAAAGCTTCAGGAGCAGGTTTCATCGCAAGTTGAATGGCATGTTAGACAGTTAGTAGCTACTTGGGCTGATAAGCATCATCTGTGGAGTGAGGAATGGCAGAGAAAGATGGATATCTTCATCCCAGTGATGGATGAAGATATTATTTATAAGACACTTCAGACCGATGCTATTCTATCAGGAGAGTATGTCTTGAACTACTGTCGTAGTATTGCTGAACAGATTAAAGTCCAGTATCGCCGTAGCGTAACGGAGTTCACTGAGCAACTTCTAGTGCTGCTAGAAGAGAGGGCTGCGCGCGAGCTGCAGCGCTTAAGCCTTGCGATGGCCGACTTGGAGCAACAGTCGGCGCAAGGCTCCCGCTACGCTGCGCTCAAGCGTGAGGAAGCTGCGCGTGCGCAAGCGATAGCTGAGCTGCTGCCGCCGCGCGTAAGCCTCACCCCCGGCCTCCTGCCGGCGGTGAGGCCCTTACGGCCGCCCGCTCCTGCGGTAGCGGCCGAAGCGGGTGCGCTTCGCGCTGCACCCGCGAAAGCTCTTGCCCCGCCGTGCTACAGCGGGGCAAGGCACGGCGGTGCGGCCACAGGCCGCCGCCAGCGGCTAGCAAGTGCTGCTGCGCAGCTGCACGGCGCAGCAGCGCTGCTAGAGCTGTATCCCGCGATGGCATCTGCCGCGCGGGGAATTCGTGAACGTGCCGCTGCGCTTGAGGGTGGCACGTTCACACTGGCGCTGTTTGGAGCTTTCAGCGCCGGGAAATCTTCCTTCGCTAACGCTTTGCTTGGCGAAGAAGTGCTACCGGTATCGCCGCATCCTACCACGGCGGCTATTAATCGCATTCTTGCACCTCATGATGACTTTAAGCATGGAACAGCACAGGTGGTCATGAAGTCCCGTGAGACGCTGATGGAAGATCTGAGAATATCATTCTCGATCCTCCATTTAGGTGAACCGGATCTGAACCACTGGAGTGATGCTGTACACGAATTAACATCAGATGGGATACATCCAGCCGGTTTACCTCATTATGGATTCTTGAAAGCTGCTAGTGCCGGTTGGAGGGAAGCAGAAGGGATCCTAGGCACGATGCAAACGGTAGACCTTACACAGTATCGCTCATTTGTAGCTGACGAGACGAAATCTTGTTTTGTTGAACGTATAGATTTGTTCTACAGTTGTGATCTAACGGAACAGGGCATTATTCTTGTGGATACACCCGGAGCCGATTCCTTACATGCACGTCATACGGGTGTAACTTTTCAATACATGAAACATGCAGATGCACTTGTATTCGTCACCTATTATAATCATGCTTTTTCTAAAGGAGATCGACAATTCCTCTCCCAATTAGGAAGAGTGAAAGATAGCTTTGCACTGGATAAAATGTTCTTTATCATCAATGCGGCGGATTTAGCAGGATCCAATGAGGAGCTAGAGCAAGTGGTTAGTCATGTGAAATCGAACTTGCGCAGTAGCGGCATTGCTTCACCTCATATTTATGCCTTATCCAGTATGAAAGCATTAGAAGGCAAGACGACAAACCAAGAGTCATTGTTGTTATCTTCTGGATTTATATCATTTGAAGAATCACTGAATGATTTCGCAGGCAAAGAACTCCCTGGATTATCTATTCAAGCTGCGAGACAAGAGATTACGACTGCACGTAAACGTGCAGAAGAATGGGATCGCATATCAAGGCAAGATGAAGCTACTCGAGGCCTACGTCGGGTTGAGTTGCAGAAGACTTTTGCTAAGGCGAAGGAAATGCTGAGCCAATTCACGCTACTATCAGAACAAGATAGAGTAATTGAACAGGAAACGAAAGAATTACTGTTCCATGTGCGAAAGCGGATCGAGTATAATTTGGGTGCATTTTTTAATGAAGCCTTTCATCCTTCATTACTTCGTGATGGTACAGGATCATTGAAAGAGATCTTTAGCGATTGTGGACGTGAGCTAGAACAATCTCTGTTGAAAGAGCTTGATCAAGAACTATGGGCGACTACATTACGACTTGAGTTAAAGGCGAAATGGATTCTTCAAGAAGCATCACAGAAATTGACAGATCACGTCAATGCGGTAGATGAAGGAATATTGCTAACACCTGTAAAAGAAGAGCAGTCTTGGCATGTTCCTGATCTACAAGGAAGTAAATTTAACAAGACAGTGGAATGGAATGGATTCTGGTCTACTTTCAAATCCCCTAAGTCGTTTTTTGAAGGTAAGGGACGCGAGAAGTTGAAGGAAAGCGTTGAACCGACACTCAGAGAGAATATTACGGATGCAGCAACTGTACAGGAGCCATTACTTTATGATTTCTATATTCATGAATTTAGTGAAGCTTTAGTACGTCAAGCTAAATGGCTAGAAGAACAATTGTTAGAAAATCAAGGTGCGCTAGAAAGTACATTACAATTAACGGAGCAATCCGTCACTTGGCTTGAATTAGCGGATCTTCTGAAGTCATATGAAGGGATATCTAACTAAATTTCAAATTAAATATTTTAGGTAAAGGGAGCGCTGTGATAGCGTTTTCTTTTTTTTGAGTTGAGTACCCTAGAGATATGGAGGAATTCGCAACAATACATAAACAATTCCTGATTGTTTCCATTAATTGACCGATGGTTGCGTATCGCGCCTGTTTATGATGAGTTATGAGCTTTGCCGCCTTCTGAAGACGGTGTTAAACTTCATTAATATTCACAAATATGAATGAAATGGATCTAACACATCCAAAGGGGGAGAAACATGAATGTACTTAGGCAACTAAAGGGCTTCTTCTGGGACAAACGAAGGGTTTTGTATCTTTCGATCCTATGCTTAGCAATTTCTACTGCTTTAGGGCTAGTCACGCCCAACCTGCTTCGAATTCTGATTGATGATGTCATCACTCCAAGGCAGTTCGACAAAGTACCTATGCTTGCCCTGACGGTTATCCTTGTCGTCATTGCCAAAGCGATTATGCAGTTTCTAAGTGGAACCCTAGGTGGAAGGCTTGGTAACCACTTGGCATACCGTTTACGAAATGCTTGTTATGAGAAACTGCAGTTTTTATCATTTCGGTATTATGATACCGCGAAGACAGGGGATTTAATGTCACGGCTTACGGGTGACTTGGAAGCGATCCGTAACTTTATTGGTTTCGGTCTAGCTCAAATGATGAACACGATACTCATGGTTACGTTTGGTTCGATAATGATGTTCTCTATTCATTGGCAGTTGACGTTAGTGACCATGATTAGTGTACCGTTCTTAATCATTGTGGCTCTAAGATTTGAAGGTGTCATTCATCCCGCATTTCAAGAAATGCGAATTGCATTAAGTACGTTGACAACGGCTGTTCAAGAGAATGTTACCGGTGTAAGAACGGTGAAATCTTTTGCACGTGAACCTTATGAGGTAGAGAAGTTCTCCGTTCGTAATGAACGTTATAAGACGAATCAAATCTTCACCTCGACATTATGGAGTCGCTTTTTCCCACTCATGGAATTTTTAGCATCCATTACTGTTGTTTTGCTTCTTACAGTAGGTGGAACCTTTGTTATTAATGGTTCACTCTCCTTAGGAGAATTGGTTGCTTTCTTTAGCTTGATTTGGTACATAATTGGTCCGATGTGGAACATTGGGTTCTTAATTAATAACTATACCCAATCGGAAGCTTCAGGAGAACGCGTGTTAGAACTTCTTAATCATCCTATCGACGTTAAAGATCGTGACGATGCGAAGGAACTTGTGACAGAAGAAGTGAAAGGTAACATTACTTTTGAGAACGTCACTTTTGCTTATGGCAATAAGTTAGCAGCAGTTAAAGATATTAGCTTTGAAGCACCGTCCGGTTCTGTTATTGGTTTCTTAGGTGGAACAGGTTCAGGTAAATCAACGATTATTCAGTTACTTATGCACGCATATAACGTGAATGAAGGTACCATTAAGTTAGATGGAGTGGATGTTCGAGATATTACGGTACATAGTCTGCGTAGTCAGATGGCTTCTGTATTTCAGGAGACATTTCTGTTCTCGTCGAGCATTCAGAATAATATCTCATACGGCTTAAAGGATGTTTCTATGGAAGAAATTATTCGTGCTGCGGAGCTTGCGAAGGCTCATGAATTTATTATGGAAATGCCGGATGGTTATGATACGGTCGTGGGTGAACGTGGTATGGGGCTTTCTGGGGGACAAAAGCAACGGATCGCTATCGCACGTGCGCTTCTGAAGAATCCCAAAATTCTTGTTCTTGATGACGCAACCAGTGCCGTCGATATGGAGACAGAGCATGAAATTCAGTCGGGATTCCAAGAAGTGATGAAAGGGCGGACAACGTTTATTATTGCTCATCGTATTTCTTCCTTACGTCATGCAGATGAAATACTCGTATTGGATGAAGGTAAAGTTGTGCAAAGAGGTAAACATGAGCAATTAATTACGGTGCCAGGTCCTTATCGAGATGTTTACCAAATTCAGTACGCAGATCATATTGCCCGGATATCCAGTGAAGCAGAAGAGCAGGTGAAATCATGAGTACTCATGTAAATGAAGATAGGCATAATGACACTTCAAGTAAGACTGTTAAAAAGCCGATAGGTATAAGTACAGGCGGGGAACGATTTGTATACAAAGATGATGATGTGATCGATAAAGCTTTTGATTGGGGGCAATTTCGTCGATTATTTGCATACATGAAACCATATGCGAAACAATTACTACCTCTGATAGGCTTGATGATGATATTGGGGACGATCACCAAATTAACGGTTCCATTTTTAACGAGTATGGCTATTGATAAGGCGATCTCACCTTCTGAGCCTAGTTTGAAGTTGTTGTATATGATAGCTGCGGGTATCTTGGTACTTTATGTAGTGCAATGGGTAGCGACTGCCTATCGGATAAAATATATGAACATTATTGGTCAGAGAGTTATCTATGACCTGCGTGCGGATTTGTTCAAGCATATTCAGAAATTATCGTTTAACTTTTTTGACAAAAGACCGGCGGGTTCGGTTCTCGTAAGGGTAACAAATGATGTGAACTCGTTGCAGGAACTTTTTACGAATGGTGTCGTTAACTTAATGATTGACTGTGTACAGTTGGTGGGCATTGTGATTATTTTGTTGCTCATCAATTTCAAGCTTGGGCTTGCAGTTATCATCACGGTACCGATAATGTTCCTGATCTCTACGAAATTGCGTGTGAAGATTCGTAGAGCTTGGCAGGATGTTCGTATGAAAGGATCTCGTATCAATTCACATTTGAACGAATCCATTCAAGGGATTCGGGTTACTCAAGCGTATACGCAAGAGAAGGAAAATATGGAGTTCTTTGATACGATGAATAAGGAAGCAAAGAAATCATGGGATAAAGCGACAACCATGAACCAGGGATTTGGTCCACTTATTGAAATTACAGGTGGATTCGGTACATTGATCCTGTTCTGGTTGGGTGCCTATCTGATTCAACAAGGTGAACTAACAATTGGTTTGTTGGTAGCCTTCTCCAGTTATGTAGGGAACTTCTGGGATCCAATTAACCGTCTAGGTCAAATGTATAACCAACTGTTAGTTGCGATGGCTTCATCAGAACGGATATTCGAATTTATGGATGAGAAGCCCAATATCGATGACAAACCCAATGCGACGACTCTTCCACAGATTAAAGGAGATATCACTTTCAGGAATATCGTCTTTGAATATGAGAAGGGACGTCAAGCTTTAAAGGGTATTGACTTAGATGTTGATGCCGGTCAGACCATAGCATTAGTGGGTCATACGGGTTCAGGGAAGAGTACCATTATTAACTTGATTAGTCGCTTCTATGACATTACGGACGGACAGATTAAGATTGATGGATATGATATCCGAGATGTAAAAGTAGAGAGTCTACGTAGCCAGATTGGTATCGTTCTACAGGATACCTTCATCTTCTCAGGTACGATTCGAGATAATATAAGGTTCGGAAGACTTGATGCGACAGATGAAGAGATTGAAGCTGTGGCTACAGCTGTGAATGCACACGAATTTATTGCGAAGCTGCCACGTGGATATGAGACGGAAGTAGAAGAGCGTGGGAATATGTTGTCCATGGGTCAACGTCAATTGTTATCCTTTGCCCGTGCGCTACTAGCGGATCCTCGGATATTGATCCTAGATGAAGCTACAGCGAGTATTGATACGGAGACAGAACTTCGTATTCAAGAAGCATTGAAGGTTCTACTTCAAGGACGTACGTCATTTATTGTGGCTCATCGATTATCAACGATACGACATGCCGACAAAATTGTTGTGCTAGATCATGGGGAAATAAAAGAAGAGGGTAGTCATTCAGAACTCATTTCCCGCAAAGGAATTTATAACGGTCTTATTGAAGCGCAATATCGATTTATTTAGCGTTTTATAAAATTACACAACGGTTCCAAATTATTCAAATTAAAACATGTGTTTTGACTGAATGTATCTATTTTATGATTTTTTATGTCAAATAAAATGTGAAATTTGATGAAAATTATCGGAGTACGCTTGCATTATTGTTGCCAAACCCTGAAAATAGAGATGAAAGAACTATAGGGGGGATGGCAAGTGGTGTGGGGTGCTCCTTTTTCTGCATATTCCAGGAAAATGTTGCTGCTGGGCAGTGGAGAATTGGGTAAAGAAGTGGTACTTGAGGCCCAGCGTTTGGGTATAGAGACCATTGCCGTGGACCGCTATACGGATGCTCCTGCTATGCAGGTGGCACACAGGTCCCATGTAATCGATATGCTCGATGCTGAAGCTTTGAAAAGCATTATTCGACAAGAACAACCTGATATCATTGTTCCTGAGATTGAAGCTATTGCAACACATGTGTTATTGGAGTTAGAACAGGAAGGTTACCATGTGGTTCCAAAGGCACGCGCAACGCATCTAACGATGGATCGTGAAGGAATTCGGCGCTTGGCTGCAGAGAAGTTATCTCTACCAACGGCTGAATATCGATTCGCAGACAGTCTAGAAGAATTGAAGGCTGCTGTTGTTGAGCTAGGAACACCATGTGTGATTAAACCAATTATGAGTTCTTCTGGTAAAGGGCAAAGTGTTTGTAAGAGCTTAAATGATGCTGAAGCTTGTTGGAGCGCCGCTTTAGAAGGTGGACGAGCTAAAAGTACACGAGTCATTATCGAATCCTTTGTTCAGTTTGACAGTGAAATTACACTTCTTACGGTACGTTCTGTATCCGGTACGCTGTTCTGCCCACCGATCGGCCATATTCAAAAAGATGGCGATTATGTGGAGTCTTGGCAACCGCATCAGATGAGTATTGCACAACTTGAAGAATCACAAGCCATCGCGAGAGCTATTACGGATGAATTAGGTGGATACGGCGTTTTTGGTGTTGAATTGTTCGTAACGCCTGATGGAATTCTGTTCAGTGAAGTTTCACCCCGTCCTCATGATACCGGAATGGTCACAATGGTGACACAGGATTTGTCGGAATTTGCCTTGCACGTGAGAGCCATATTAGGTTTACCTATTGAGGAAGTACAACTTCTGGCACCGGGGGCATCGGCGACATTGAAAGCCCAAAGTTATAGTTCAAATTTTGCAATTAGTGGCGTGGCTGAGGCTCTTTCATTGCCTCGTACTCAAGTGAGAGTATTTGGTAAAGGTGAGAGTAAACCAGGTCGAAGAATGGCTGTTGCTCTAAGTAGTGCTGATAATGTTGAGATTGCTCGTGAGACAGCAAAACATGCTGCCAGTCTTTTAAAAGTGGAGGTATATGATCATGAACAGTAGTTTGTCTGCTCCTACATTGAGCATCCGTAGATTTCAATGGGATGACCTGGAGACTATTACTGCGTTAATGCGAGAACTTAACTATCCTACAACACTCAGTGTGATGAGAGAACGTATGGAGGACATGGAAACCAGTCCTGTACACTGTACTTTAGTAGCTGAAGTAGATGGTATTGTAGTAGGCAAAATCAGTTTGCACCACATTGTTTCCTTTTCAAGGTCAGTACCTACAACCCAGATCATGGCGATCATTGTTGCTAAAGAATATCAAGGCCAAGGTTTAGGTAAAAGATTGATTCAGCAAGCGGAAGATTGGAGCAAGGGACAAGGGAGTACACTTTTGTTCCTAACCAGTGGAAACCGTGTGGAGCGTGCACCTGCACGTGCATTTTATGAGCATATCGGCTTTACAAAGACAGGTTATCGTTTTAGTAAGAAATTATAGAATCTTTCTGATATGAAGAAACTTCTTTCCCATCCCCTTTAGGGTTGGGATTTTTTTATGTTTACATCATGTAAGGATTGATATACAATACCTGCATAAATCGTAAGTTTTTTCTATTGTTATTTTAGAAAGCGTTTACAAAAAAGTGGTGAGGGATGAATATGTATACTCTTATTTTAGTAGATGATGAAGAGGATGTAAGAGAAGGTCTACTTGATGAAATCTCATGGGAAGAATATGGATTTCAAGTCATAGAAAGGGCGGAGAATGGTCGAGAAGCGACCGAATTAATTGAAAAATGTGTTCCAGATGTTATTGTTACGGATATTCATATGCCTTTTATGAATGGACTAGAACTCGCTGAATGGACTCGTAATCATTATCCCAATACCAAAATTATCATCCTAACTGGGTATGATGAGTTTGAATATGCCCAAAAGGCGATAAAATTACATATAGACGAATATGTACTAAAGCCATTTTCTTCGAAAGAACTCGTCGATATTCTGCTTAAAGTAAAGCATCAATTAGATGAAGAGGCCTCTAATAAAGATAACTTACAGAGTCTAATTCAGCATTATCGTAAAAGTCTTCCTGTCCTGAGAGGGACGTTCCTTTCTTCTTTAGTATCAAGACGTATACCCATTTCAGAAATTAATGAGAAAAGCCAGAGTTATGAGCTGAATATGAAGGCAATTTCATATATGGTATCAATTGCAAGAGTTGACTATACACATTCAGATTTGCAGGAAGTGGAGCAGAAGTTGCTCTCTTTTTCACCAGAGTCTATGAAAGGCACCAAAGATCGGCAGTTACAATTATTCGCCGTATTGAATATAACAACGGAAATAAGTGATAAGTACGATGCTTTCGAAGTGTTTCCTCATAACGATGATGTTGTCCTATTATTTATGGATAAAGATAAGGATTCTGAGAAGACAAGTGGGCAAATGCTTGAAATACTTGAAGAGGTTCGACAGAATGTGGAAAAATACTTAAAGCTCACGGTGACGATAGGTGCTGGCACGATGACGAACTCCATTGAAAATGTACACCATTCCTATAATGAGGCACTGCAAGCTTTGGATTATCGATTGTTATTAGGGAACAACCGTGTGATTTGGATTTATGATGTGGAGACTAGTCATTATCGATTGATTTACGAACCCCTCCATTATGATGAATTGAAACAACAGATGTTAGTTCGATCCATTAAAGTAGAGACGGCTCAGGATGTAGTGGATACAGTAGCTAGTCTATTTTCAGATCTAGAGATGACACAACTTACGGTAAAGGATTGCCATGTCTATGTCTTGGAGATTCTTACTTCCATTATGAAGGTAGCCAAGGAGTTCCGATTAGAGTTTGATGAAATATTCGGTTTGAATGAATATCCCTTTGCTGAAATAACGAAGTTTAATAACTTAAATGAAGTAAAGCTGTGGATCACTGGTATTTGTATCAAGCTCATGAATCATATTTCGAAGGGGCGGCAATCTAGCTACAATCAATTGGTGGAAGATGCCAAATCGTATATAGCCATCCATTATCACGAAAGTGATATTTCAATTAACAAAGTATGCAAACATTTGCACATAAGTACAAGCTACTTCAGTGGTATTTTCAAGAAAGAAGTTAAGATGACCTTTGTCAATTATGTCCTGCAACTTCGGATGGAATCAGCCAAAAATCTACTGCGTTCAAGCAACATGAAGTCCTTCGAAATAGCTGATAAGGTAGGGTTTATCGATCCCAATTATTTCAGCTTCTGCTTCCGTAAGAAATTTGGATTAACTCCAAAAGATTATCGGAACAACATGGGAGGGGCGGTTAAGAGTGAACATTGAACCTAAACATTCAAGGTCATTCAAATTCACTAAAAAGACTAAAGTCCCGCTCTCTTTTAATGTGAGAAGTATTCAAGTGATTATTACCATTTCTTTTACGATGATTACGGTCATCGTAGTATTACTAGTCAGTCTATTACTCTACAACAAGTTTGCCAAATCCGCAGAAGATAACGCTAATCTTAACATTCAACAAATTATAGAACAGGTTAATTCCCACTTAGAGCTCTATGTCAAAGGGATGCAAGATATTTATGAAGTGGTAGAAGATCAGATTGGTCAGACGGATAATATTTCTGAGTCATTACTGAAAGAACAACTGACGACACTTCTTCATACACGTGAAGATTTGGTCTCCGTGGCTCTGTTTACACCGGAAGGTCGAATGGTACTGGATGTTCCGGACGCAATCATGCGACGCAATACACAGTTGAAGGAACAAAGTTGGTTTCTAACAGCACTTAAGGAACCTGTAGCCGTCTCCTTTTCTCAACCACATATTCAGAACTTATATAAGGGTCAATATAAATGGGTAGTATCATTAAGTCGAATGATCTCTTACAAAGCGGACGGTGTCTTGAAACAGGGCATCCTCTTGGTCGATGTCAACTTTCGGACAATTGATGAGCTTAGCAGTAAAGTTATTCTTGGGAAAAAGGGATATGCCTATATTATTGATTCGTTAGGAAATATCATTTACCATCCACAACAGCAATTAATCTATGCAGGTCTTAAATATGAGAATATTGAACCGGTATTTGATTATTCTTTCGGAAGTTACATCGATAGCTCTACCGCAGAACAACGATATATTACGGTTCGAACAGTGAATCCTATTGGTTGGAAAATTGTCGGCGTAGCTTATCCCGATGAAATTGTTACGACAAAAAAGGACCTTCAAGTATTTATATTCTGGTTCTTAAGCATCGTTATTATTGTAGTTCTATTGGTCTCCATTTTCGTATCTGCCAAAATATCACAGCCCATTCGTCGATTAGAGAAAGCAGTGAAATTGGTAGGACAAGGTGATTTCAATACGCCTATTGATGTGAAGGGAGCCTATGAGGTAGAGCAATTATCCAAAAGATTCAATTTCATGTTACATAGGATTCGTCAGTTGATGGTTCAGATCATACATGAACAAGAAGCGAAACGAAAAGGTGAATTAGATGTGCTTCAAGCGCAGATAAATCCACATTTTTTATATAATACGCTGAACTCTGTCATTAGGCTTGTGGAGCGAGGGAAAACCGATGAGGTCGTGACTGCGATCACATCATTGTCTAAATTATTCCGAATCAGTCTTAGCAAAGGAATGAATATGATTCCATTAGCCGAGGAATTAGAGCATGTTCGTCATTATCTAATCATTCAGAAGATACGATATAAGAGCAAATTTAATTACACAATGGTTATACAGGATGAGGCCTTAACTTGTACAACACTGAAGCTTATCATTCAACCGATTGTAGAGAATGCCATCTATCATGGAATCGAGCTTATGCCAGATGAAGGCTGTATTCAGATCTCAGTTAAGGTTGAAGGAGAGAGGGTCATCATCTCAGTTACGGATAATGGTCTCGGAATGACGCCTCAAGTCATGGGCCAACTGTTAACAGGTGGTGTGAAAAGCACCGGAGGATCAGGCGTGGGTGTGAAGAATGTTCATGAACGTATCCAATTGTACTACGGCAAGGCCTATGGATTGACATTCATGAGTGAAGTGGAAGTAGGAACCACGGTCACGATCACCCTACCTATGGTGATAAATGAACCTGAAAATGTGGAAGGAGATGGATTGCTATGACTAGAGCCAAGAAAAAGATGATGGTATTAATTTCCTTCATTTCACTAATGTTGGTTTCTTGTTCAGATTCTCCTTCCAGTTTACGGATGACAGATACCGTTCGAAAGGTAAGTATGATTGTCAAGATGAATAGTGGTTCTTTTTGGAACACAGTTAAAATGGGCGCTGAGGTGGCTGCGAAAGAATATAATGTAGAGCTAACCTTTCTTGGTCCGGATAGCGAGAATGACATAGAGGGGCAAATCAAATTAGTTGATGATTCAATAACGAACAAAGCAGATGCCATTATTCTATCAGCCAGTGATTATATGAAATTAGCACAGGTGACGGACCGAGCAGCCTATCACAAAATACCGGTCATTTCCGTTGATACGGAGGTAGCTTCGGCTCGTGTGAAGACCTATGTAGGTACAAATAATTATGAAGCAGGTCAGAAAGCAGCGGAGAGACTGATTGCATTGATTGATGGGAGAGGTCAGATTGGGTTGGTTAGTTTTGTAGAGGGAGCGCGGAATGCGGATGAGAGAGCAGCCGGGATGTTGGATTATTTTGCACGTTTTCCTAACGTGGAAGTAGTGGATACCGTGTATTGTGGATCCGACGTTCAGCTCGCGGCGGAGTTAACGAATGAAATGCTTGCCGAATACCCTCATATAAGAGGAATAATTGCTTTGAATGAAGTAGCGGGTATCGGTGTTTCGGAAGAAGTACTGAAATTAGGACTTGGAGGGAAAGTGAAAATTATTACCTTCGATAGTCCACCTGAGGTAATTGAAATGCTACAAGAGGGTATTGTTCAGGCAACGGTTATTCAGAATCCTTACAGTAACGGCTATTTAGCCGTGCAGCATGCCGTAGAAGCGATTGAAGGGATGCATGTTCCCGAAAGAGTAGATACTGGCTCCAAATTGATCGATCTTGATAATATGTTGTGGCCAGAGAACCAGAAGCAGCTGTTTCCGTTTGTAAGGTAAAGCATAAGCCATGAGAATTTTTATATAAAACAGGAGTATTTTATATTTGGTTTATTCTCTATTTCAACGATAATGAAAATGTAACCAATTGGAAATTATATTTCAAAGAAAAGTTAATGGGGAGGTTTATTTGATGAAAAAAAGAATGAAGAAAATTACACCAGTTCTGCTTGCGGGTGCACTACTCGGGTCTGTTGTAGCAGGTTGCTCAAACTCAGCTGACGGAGGTAAGGAACCTCAAATTGGGGTAGCCATTTACAAATTCGATGATACCTTTATGACGGGTGTTCGTAACTCTATTAAAACAAATGCTGAAGGGAAAGCAAACGTAGAGATTGTAGATAGCCAGAATTCTCAACCTACGCAGAATGACAAAGTAGATTTGTTCATTACAAAGAAAACAAATGCACTATTAATTAATCCAGTAGACCGTACAGCCGCTGGCGTTATTATCGATAAAGCAAAGACTGCTGATATTCCTGTCGTATTCCTTAATAGGGAGCCACTTCCCGATGATATGAAGAAATGGGATAAAGTATATTATGTCGGTGCCAAAGCAGAAGAATCTGGCACAATGTCAGGCGATATCATTGTTGATTACTGGAAGGCACATCCTGAAGCGGATAAGAACAAAGATGGAGTCTTACAATATGTCATGTTAAAAGGTGAACCAGGACATCAAGATGCAGAATTAAGAACAAAATTCTCTATCGAAGCGATCGAAGCTGCAGGGATCAAGGTAGAAAAAGTTGCCGAAGACACAGCGATGTGGGATCGCGTTAAAGGCCAAGAGAAGATGGCTGCATTCCTTGGTGCTAATGGAGATAAAATTGAAGCGGTTCTAGCTAATAACGACGATATGGCACTAGGTGCAATTGAGGCTTTAAAAGCTGCTGGCTACTTCAAAGGTGATAAGTTTATGCCCGTTGTAGGTGTAGATGCAACAGCTCCTGCCATAGAAGCTTTGCAAGATGGAACTTTATTAGGAACTGTACTTAACGATGCCAATAACCAAGGTAAGGCTTCTGTAGTTCTAGCTACATTGTTGGCTAATGGAGAGAAACCGACGAATGATAATGTTGGTTTTGAAATCTCAGACAATCAATATGTATGGATTAAATATAAGAAGATTACGAAGGACAATATCGACGAAGCGAAATAAGAATAAGTGGATATCTATCGGAGGAGCAGGATGGTCACGAGAATCCTGCTCCCTTTATAGATTATAAGTTTATAGAGCGATGTGCCTCTAAGGGCAACACACATGTCACGTAGGAGGAGGCGGAAACCATGGCTGAACATGAGTTTTTGCTAGAAATGATAGAAATTACTAAGGATTTTCCTGGTGTAAAGGCACTGGATAGTGTTACTTTACAAGTGCGTCCCGGAACGGTACACGCTCTCATGGGTGAGAATGGGGCGGGGAAATCAACGTTAATGAAATGTCTTTACGGTATTTATGAGCCAGATGCTGGTCTTATTGTGTTGGATGGCAAACAAGTTGAAATACACACCTCCAAGGATGCACTAAATCTGGGTGTTTCGATGATTCATCAAGAACTTCACCCGGTACCTTTTCGCAATGTGATGGAGAATATTTGGTTAGGTCGATTTCCGACGAGGGGAATAGGTCCAATCCAGTTTATCGATCATAAGAAGATGTATAAGGACACGGAAGATTTATTTAAGGAGCTTGATATTGACTTGAAGCCAGACATGATTGTTGGCAACTTATCCGTATCCAAAATCCAATCTATTGAAATCGCGAAAGCTGTCTCTTTCCATTCAAGGGTTATTGTGATGGATGAACCAACGTCTTCGCTGACTAGCGTTGAAGTAGAGCACTTATTCCGCATTATCCGTGACCTGCAGAAGCGAGGAGTAGCCATTATTTATATATCGCACAAAATGGAGGAGATTCTAAAAATCTCTGACGAGGTTACCATTATGCGAGACGGGAAGAAAATTGGTACATGGCCAGCTAAGGAATTAACGACGGATAGCATTATATCTAAGATGGTTGGGCGTGACCTTACGAATCGGTTTCCAGAAAGATATAATGTGCCAGGTGACGTTATTCTGAAAGTACAAGACTTAACCTCTACGCATTCTAAATCTTTTAGAGATATATCGTTTGATCTTCGTAAAGGTGAAATTCTGGGGATTGGCGGCTTAGTTGGAGCTCAACGGACGGAACTTATTGAAGCATTATTCGGGCTTAGGGAAATCGCTTCAGGGACCATTTCTTTGAATGGTAAGAAAGTCAAAATCAAATCGGCGGAAGATGCCAAACGAATGGGGATGGCACTACTTACGGAGGAACGGCGTGCTACCGGTATTTTCTCCGTCTTATCTGTACATGAGAATGGGGCCATAGCAAATATGGATCGGTATCAGAAGCCGTATCTGTTGCTTGATGAGAAACGTAAGAAAAAAGAAGTCGATCATATGGTCGAGAAGTTACGTACGAAGACACCAACGATGCGTACGCTAATGATGAATCTTTCGGGTGGCAATCAGCAAAAGGTTTTATTGGCTAGATGGTTATTAACAGAGCCGGAAATCCTTTTGTTAGATGAACCGACACGAGGTATTGATGTTGGAGCAAAATACGAGATATATACCATCATTGCTGATTTGGCGAAACAAGGGAAAAGCATCATTATGATTTCTTCTGAGATGCCTGAACTGCTTGGGATGTCTGACCGGATCATGGTGATGTCCGAAGGACGACTAACCGGAATCGTTGAGGGAAATGTTGCCACTCAAGAACAAATTATGACACTGGCCGCTCAGCATTAAGGCATCGAAGGGAGATTATTTATGAATACGAAAAGATTACAAGGATTTGCATCACAATATGCTATTTATATCGTTTTAGTTGTACTCATTATTGGGATTACAGCGTACAATCCAGCATTTTTATCTATTAATTCATTAAGAGATGTATTAATTCAATCATCCACACGTACTATTATTGCTCTAGGTGTCGCATTTATTCTAATTACAGCCGGAACTGACCTATCTGCAGGTCGCATTGTTGGACTAACGGCAGTCGTAGCCGCTTCGATGTTACAAAAGGCTGAGTATGCGGCTCGTTTCTTTCCAGATCTTCCACAGCTGCAGATTATCATCCCGATCGTGATTGCCATATTAATAGGTCTGATTTGTGGACTTGTGAACGGATTTGTAGTAGCGAAGCTTAATGTACCACCCTTTATCGCTACATTAGGGACAATGGTTGCCGTGTATGGGATTAACTCTTTATATGTCGATATGGAACCGAACAATTCTCAACCTATAGCTGGCCTTCGAGATGATTTTAAGATTATCGGAACGGGTTCCATTGGGGAAGGAAAGTATTCCTTACCGTATATTGTGCTTATCGCAATCTTTGTAGCATTCATTGTATGGGTCATCTTTAATAAAACGAAGCTTGGTAAAAATATGTATGCCATTGGTGGTAACATTCAAGCTGCCAAAGTATCTGGTATTAATGTAGCCAAATATTTGATGTATATTTATGCTATTGCTGGATCTCTTTATGGTCTTGCCGGTGTGCTTGAGTCCGCTAGAACGGGTGGAGCAACGAATAACTATGGGAATATGTACGAGCTTGATGCGATTGCTGCTTGCGTAGTGGGTGGTGTGTCAACGACAGGCGGAATAGGAACTGTGCCAGGGGTTGTCGTTGGAGTATTAATCTTTACAATTATTAACTATGGGCTGACATTTATCGGGATCAGTCCATACTGGCAACTTATTATTAAGGGACTGATTATTGTTGCTGCTGTTGCCTTCGATATGCGTAAATACGCAGCGAAGAAATAGGTGAGAAGGACGATCATCGAATTAAGTTACTAGATTAATAATAGCCTACCTTATGTACTCACACCGATTAAAATGTGTGAGTATATAAGGTTTTTTCTGTTGTTTATTATTTGCTTATCGTTGTCAAAAGACGTTTACCAGTATTTGCGGGGTTAAAAACGAAATCTAGCATGTTACAATGATTTTGTTGCTGATGACAATTTTGTAACCTTTTTGTAACTGTGAGATTCAAAAATACGATACGAATGAAGGGGATATGTAATATATGAAAAAATCAATGATTAAAACGGTGATGGCTGGAACATTTGCTTCTATATTAGCTGTTGGAATGGTACTACCAGGCTCGGCGTCAGCTACTTCTGCTGAAACTTATAAATTTACTGATGTGAAGGTTATTCTTCAAGATTGGATCAAGAATCATGACGGGGAATGGAAAGTCATTGTAGATAAGTTACAGACAACGATTAAACCTTCTACACCAATTACTAAGCCAGAAGTGAAACCTGAAGTGAAACCAGATACGAATGCAGATCAATCGGTTACTGCACAGGTTGTAGCTCTAGTGAATCAAGAACGTAGCAAAGCAGGTCTAAAACCATTAACATCAGATACTAAATTAGCCAATATGGCACTAGATAAAGCAAAAGATATGAATAATAACAATTATTTTGCTCATAACTCACCAACTTATGGATCTCCATTTGATATGATGAAACAATATGGCATCACTTATAGCTATGCAGGTGAGAATATCGCTAAGGGTCAAAAAACACCAGCTGATGTTATGACAGCTTGGATGAATAGTGAAGGACATCGTGCCAACATTTTGAATGCAAATTATACTATCATTGGCGTAGGATATTATAACGGTCATTGGGTACAAGAGTTTATTAGCAAATAAAAAATATCAATGCAATGAAATGGACGGTTTGGCTATTCAATCTAGAATAGCTTAACCGTTTTTTTGCGTTATATTCTGGTGAAATAAGGTTTTTCTCGAAACTACAAACTGTAATGAGATGGTTTAATTTGCAAATTTGAAATAGAAGTTTTAATGTTAAAAGGAAGATTAAAGGAGGTATTGAGTGTGAATTCATCGAAATGGATCTGGCGCATTGTAAGTGTAGCCTCGATAGCGACGACATTGGTACTGTTAGTTGGATTTATATACGCTATTAAAGACGTTAATGCTCCACAGGTTGGAGTAGAGAATGAACGTCCATCTCAACCAATAGGGGAGGGTGTAGCGGATAGCATGGATAAGAAAAAGGAATATAAGATTGCCGCCATTGGAGACTCTTTAGCTAAAGGTACAGGGGACCAAACCGGAAGCGGGTTCGTGAAAAGAAGCGTAGAAGGTCTCGCGAAGAGTAGTAGTAAGAAAACGACATTACTAAATAACCTAGGCATTAACGGACTAACGACGGATGGATTGGTGAAGAAGTTAGATGAGGAAGGTGTACAGTACGTTCTGAAACAATCGGATATTATTATCCTTTCCATTGGGGGTAATGATCTATTTCAGGGAGCGCAGCTATTATCTTCAGCTAAGGGTAAGTCAGGAGAGACTACAAACACAACGTCGACGAGTACAGTACAAGACGTAACAGCGGAGAAGATCACAAGTGCATTGCCTAAAGCATCAGCACAATTAAAAGTTGCTTTAGAGAAAATAAGAACCATTAATCCTGATTCCTATATTATTTACGTAGGATTGTATAACCCTTTTGGAGATATGAAAGAATTGAAGGTCGTGGGCAATGAAGCCGTCACGAAATGGAACAACGTAGCACTAACGACTATAAATAAATATGAGAACATGACACTTGTACCTACATTTGATTTGTTTACACATAATTTGAAACGTTACTTATCAACAGATCATTTTCATCCGAATGCTGAAGGGTACCAACAAATTGCCAATCGAATTGTGCAAGGAATAGAATAACATTCGTAAGGAAGGGGCGACATACTTTGAGTGTGAAGAGAGTGGATAACATTGTTCTATCTGTTGAGCATGTACATAAAAAAATAGGTAAAAAAATGATTATTAAGGATGTAACTTTTGATGTGCGAGAAGGCGAAATATTCGGTTTCCTAGGACCAAATGGAGCAGGGAAAACGACGACGATTCGAATGTTGGTTGACCTGATTAAACCGAGTAGTGGTACGATAAAAGTGTATGGTTATGATGTCAATCGAGATCAGGAAAATGCGTTGCAATACGTAGGTTCAATTGTTGAGAATCCTGAAGTATACACGTATCTCACGGGTTGGGAGAACTTAGAACATTTTGCTCGTATGCAGTCTGGAGTGGAAGAAGCGCGAATTCAAGAAGTGGTAGATATCGTGCGGTTAGATCAACGAATCCACGATAAAGTACGTACATACTCACTCGGAATGCGTCAGAGACTCGGAATCGCTCAAGCGCTATTAGGTCGTCCCAAGTTACTTATACTCGATGAACCTACGAATGGTCTGGATCCAAAGGGAATTAAGGAGCTCCGTCTGTTCATTAGGAAGTTGGCAGAAGAAGGATTGGCTGTATTGGTATCAAGTCATTTATTAAGTGAAATTCAATTGTTATGCGATCGAGTAGCGATCATTAGTCAAGGCAGTATACTTGCTGTAGGTGAAGTTAATGAGTTAGTATCTCAGAATGCTGATTATGTCATTTGGGAAATGGAACCTTTGTCGGAAGGGGAAATAATACTGTCTCAGTTCGAGGGCGTTCACTTGGTTGAATCCGCCGAATCCGTACTCGATGATTCTCTTATTGCAGGGATGTCCGTGAATTCCGTTGTGACGCAGAATGAAGAGGGAATTATTCCAGCTATTCTTTTGAGACTAGTCAAGGCAGGTATTGCAGTGAAGGGTGTCAATAAGATCAATCCAACACTAGAACAACTATTCCTACAAATGACTGAAGGTGAAAACATTGAGTAACATCCTACCCTTAATACAAAATGAATGTATCAAGATTATTAAAAAGAAACGCTTTTACGTCGTTCTGCTTGTTTTGCTCGTTCTGGTGCCCATTTTCACGTATGCCCAAATGAGGTCATCAGAACTTAGCCGAGATAAGTTCAATGGGGATTGGCGCCTTGAATTACAACAACAAATAACGGATAATCAGAATTCCCTTGGTAGCGATCGTATTCCTGAGGAGTGGAAGAAGTATCGACTTATTTTTGTACAACAACTTCAGTATTATCTAGATCATAATGTGAATCCTAAAGAACCAAACGGGGTTACTTTTACTCGTGAATTCATGGACAATTCCATCAATTTATTCATTCCGTTACTTATTATGGCTATCGCCTCAGACATTGTATCTGGTGAAAGAACGACAGGTACGATCAAAATGTTATTGACAAGACCGGTAAAAAGGTGGAAAGTACTGCTGAGTAAGATGATTACAATGATCATGTTTGTGTCATTGATTATTTTTTCTACTTTTGCTATAAGTTATTTGATCTCAGGCGCGTTTTTTGGATATGTTGGTTTTAATATACCCGTCTTTACGGGGTTCCAGATTAGTGGTTCTAATGTGGATATGTCTGCTGTACATGCGGTACCACAGTGGGAATATCTGTTGATGCAATGCGGATTAATATGGTTTGTAGCGGTCACGGTTGCATTACTTGCTTTTATGGTATCGGTGTTAGTGAAAAGTACCGCAGCAAGTATTGTCGTCATGATGGCTGCACTCATAGCGGGGACTATTTTAACAAATATGGCATCCGCATGGACAAGCGCTAAATATTTATTTATGGTAAACTTGCAACTTACGAATTATTTGGCCGGAACACCAGCTCCCATCGAAGGAATGAATCTTAATTTTTCGTTGATTGTATTGGGAATATGGGCACTTGTTTCGGTTGTTGTTTCATTCACAGTCTTTACGAAAAGGGATATCTTGAATTAAAATAGACAAGGATAACAAAACATCTGTTTGCATCGGATGAACATCATCTTTGATAAAGATTTACTAAGGGGGAGCATGAATGGTCGAGCAGATCGATTTGCTTGCAGAGTCATCCAAAGGCGGCGATAAAGGCCATGCCGGGTACGATGTAGACGACATTCAAGTGCTCGAAGGTCTAGTTGCGGTTCGCAAAAGACCAGGAATGTATATTGGTAGTACGAGTGCATCGGGACTTCATCATCTAGTATGGGAAATCGTGGATAATGCAGTGGACGAACATCTTGCCAAATACTGCACAAGAATTGAAATAACTTTACACAAAGACGGATCCGTGACTGTTCTTGATAATGGGCGCGGAATTCCTACAGGAATTCATAAAACAGGAATACCTACACCTCAAGTTGTATTTACGATTCTGCATGCCGGAGGTAAATTCGGAGGTTCAGGATATAAGAAATCAGGTGGTCTGCATGGCGTTGGTGCTTCTGTAACGAATGCTCTTTCAGAATGGCTTGAAGTCGATATATTCCGTGATGGTAAGATACATCGCCAACGTTTCGAATATTGGGTAGATAAGAAAGGTATAGAACACGTAGGGGAACCTTCTACAGGTCTTGAAATATTGGGAAATACGAATAAGACGGGTACGAAAGTGACTTTTAAACCAGATATACGTGTCTTTGCAAATGGAATTAACTTTAATTATGATACTTTAGCAGAACGGGTACAGGAACTTGCTTTCCTAAATTCAGGGCTTCGAATTGTGTTAAAGGATCATCGTTCTGATAAGCAAGATGAGTTTCACTATGAAGGTGGAGCTAGTCAGTTCGTTGAATTCCTTAATGAAGGCAAGGATGTGTTACATGATGTCATTCATTTCAATGCTGAGAAGGATGATGTCGAAGTTGAAGTAGCACTTCAGTATAATGCTGGGTATACGGAGACACTTGCATCATTCGTTAACTCCATTCCAACACGTGGTGGGGGAACACATGAAACAGGGTTCAAAACAGCTTATACACGTGTCATGAATGATTACGCTAGAAAAACAAGCTTACTCAAAGAGAAGGACAAGAATCTAGAAGGATCAGATTTACGTGAAGGCATGATGACAGTTATTAGTGTCAAAATGTCTGATGTAGAATTTGTGGGTCAGACCAAAGATCAACTAGGTAGTGCATCCGCTCGAAGTATGGTAGATGCGATTGTCTCAGAGAACATGCAGATCTTTCTAGAAGAGAATCCTCAGGTTGCTCAGACACTGATCAAGAAAGCTGTGCAGGCATCGAGAGCACGTGAAGCAGCGCGGAAAGCGCGCGATGATATGCGTACTGGTAAGAAACGTAGCGAAAGTTCTAATCTGAATGGTAAACTGACGCCTGCACAGTCTAAAGATGTGACACGCACAGAATTGTTCATTGTGGAAGGAGATTCCGCAGGCGGCTCTGCTAAGCAGGGGCGGGACTCTAAGATCCAGGCGATCCTTCCATTGAAGGGGAAACCATTGAACCCTGAGAAGGCTAAATTGGCAGATGTCCTGAAGAATGAGGAATATCGTGCGATTGTATCGGCCATCGGTGCAGGAATTGGAACTGATTTCGAACTCGAAGACAGCAATTATTCTAAAATTATTATTATGACCGATGCGGATACGGATGGAGCTCATATTCAAGTATTGCTTCTGACGTTCTTTTACCGTTATATGAAGCCACTTATTGATGCGGGAAAAGTATTTATTGCCCAGCCGCCATTGTACAAGATCACACGTAAATCGGGTAAACTTGAAACGATGCGTTACGCATGGAGCGATGAAGAGCTTGCGAACTATTTGAAAGAATTCGGCGACAAATATGAATTACAACGTTATAAAGGACTCGGAGAAATGAACCCTGAGCAATTATGGGAGACAACGATGAATCCAGAAATGAGAACGTTACTTAAAGTACAGATTGTAGATGCAGCTAAAGCAGAGAAACGTGTATCCACGCTAATGGGCGATAAAGTTGAACCACGCAAACGTTGGATTGTTGATAATGTTGACTTTACTGATGTTGAGGAATAGAAGGTGAATAGATGAGCTTATCAGAAGAATATCTGCCGGCCTACCTAGAGGAAGTCGTCGGTGACCGTTTCGGGCGGTACTCTAAATATATTATTCAAGATCGTGCGATTCCCGATGTACGTGATGGGCTGAAGCCTGTTCAACGACGGATTCTATATTCGATGTATGATTCGGGCAATATGCCTGACAAACCTTACCGCAAATCGGCTAAGGCGGTCGGTGATGTCATGGGGAATTACCATCCCCATGGAGATTCATCGATTTATGATGGTATGGTGCGTATGGCACAACCTTGGAAAATGGGACATACGCTAATTGATGGACATGGTAACTGGGGATCTATTGATGATGATCCAGCGGCAGCTATGCGTTATACGGAAGCAAGGTTATCTCCGATTGCATTAGAATTGTTGCGTGATATCGAGAAGGGTACAGTGTTATTTAAGGACAACTTCGATAACACAACACAAGAACCAGCTGTGTTACCGTCAAGATATCCTAATCTACTGGTGAATGGTGCGAGTGGTATTTCTGCAGGTTTCGCGACAGAAATTCCCCCTCATAATTTACGTGAAGTAATCGATGCATGTATAGCCGTCATGCAGAAGCCAGAGATTGAACTTGAAGAATTGATGACATTCATCAAAGGGCCAGACTTCCCTCTTGGTGGAACAATTATGGGTGGAGAAGGCATCATGGATGCTTATCGTACCGGTAAAGGTCGTATTTACTTAAGATCCAAGACTGACATTGAATTCATGCGTGGTGGCAAACAACAAATTGTTATTACGGAAATTCCCTTTCAGGTCGTTAAATCACGTCTTGTTACAGCTATGGAGAATATCCGCCTAGAGAAAAAAGTGGAGGGAATCGCTGAGGTCCGTGATGAAAGTGGTCGTGAAGGACTTCGAATTGTTGTGGAACTGAAGAAAGAAGCAGATGCACAGGGGATTTTGGCCTACCTGCTGAAAAAAACAGACTTGCAAATCACATATAACTTCAATATGGTTGCGATCGTGAATAAAGCCCCGCAACAATTAGGGCTTAAACCGATTCTAAGCGCATACATCGAACATCAACGTGAAGTCGTAACTCGCAGAACGAGATTTGATCTCAATAAAGTAGAGGATCGCTTACATGTGCTAGAAGGGCTAGTGAAGGCGCTTAACATCTTAGATGAAGTCATAGCAGCCATTAAAGCTTCTAAGAATCGCCAGGACGCTCAGAACAACTTACAATGGATGTTTGGCTTTAGTGAGCGCCAAGCCGACTCCATTCTGACGTTGCAACTTTATCGGATCACGAACTTAGAGATCACGACATTGCAGAAAGAAATGGACGAAATTCATAAGAAGGTTGAAACGTTACGTGCTATTCTTGAAAGTGATAAGAAACTGGTGGCCTTAATCCGCAAAGAATTAATGGAAATCAGAGATAAATTTGGCATAGATCGTAGATCCGTCATTCAAGGTGAAGTCGAGGAAATCAAGGTTAATCTTGAAGTGTTGGTCAATGCGGAGGATGTCATTGTGAC
Organism: Paenibacillus antarcticus; assembly: GCF_001637225.1. GTDB lineage: Bacteria > Bacillota > Bacilli > Paenibacillales > Paenibacillaceae > Paenibacillus_AQ > Paenibacillus_AQ antarcticus. Next base: position 102,513 of record NZ_LVJI01000014.1, on the reverse strand, counting down.
ATTGTCTAAAGAAGGATATATCAAGCGTACCAGTATGCAGTCCTTTACAAGGTCGGGTGGTGATCGGGAAGGGTCTGGCGTGAAGGATGGCGATTATCTCAAAAAAGTGCTTGAACTTAACACACTTGATAATTTGTTGGTCTTCACACAAAAAGGACAATATTTCATTCTACCAGTTCATCTAATTCCAGAGTTTAAGTGGAAGGATGCTGGAACAGCCATAGTGAATGTGATAAACCTTGCCAAAGAGGATGACATTATAGGATTTATATCTGTATCTACACTTGATGATCCTGGTAAGAGTCTTGTCTTTGTGACAAGAAAAGGCCAAGTCAAGCGTACTGAATTGAAAGAATATATGACAAATCGTTCGAGTGCTATCGCTGCATGTAAAGTAGCAGAAGGGGATGAGATCATCTCCGTTACGATGAGTGATAACAGCAAGGATATTCTTCTTGTAAGTAAGCTTGGGATGAGTATCCGCTTCAAAGAACAAGAGGTTAACCCAATGGGACGAGTATCAACGGGTGTCAGAGGTATGCAATTACGAGATGGTGACGAGATTGTTTCTGCTCTATGGGTGGAAGAAGATGAGGGTGAAATTCTGACGGTAAGTGATATTGGCTACGCCAAACGTTCACTTTTGGCAGACTATCTTTCACAAAGCCGTGGTGGTAAAGGGTTGCCGACGTTTGAATTTAAGGAAGGTAAACGTGTGAAACCCAACGGTAGCGAATTAGTAGGGGCGTTCTATTGTAAGAATCCCGTACACTTAGTTGCTGTAAGCCAAGCAGGGACTACGAACAGTATGACTTCTGAGCAATCTCCAATAACAGATCGTAAATCAACAGGTAAACAATTGATTCATCTGGATAAAAATGATCAGATTATTGATCTGTTCGAGAAATAAATAACGAATAGGGAGGGCATTCTGCTACATTTGTAGTAAGAGTGCTTTCTTTGTAGAATTTATATTTTGCGTGACAGGAAGGAAATGGAACAAACTTCGCGAAAGTTAATGTTATAAACGAAGTGTATATAAGAAAGGTAGGTATACAGTTGCAGACTTCCGAATTCGCGAAATTATGGTCCCAGCTTAGCAAAGATTATAAACTGCATATGGAAAGTGAGCTTGCACCTATACTAACAGAATCCCAATTAACAGTACTTGAGGTCATCATGGAACGTGGCACGATGAAACCATCAGATTTCATACCTTTTTTGGCTACAAGTCCCGCTGCAGTTACGATGCTGTTGGACCGGATGGAGAAGAATGGGCTGTTGGGGAGAGAACGTGACAGTCATGATCGACGTATTGTTTGGGTATCGATCTCTGAGAAGGGCAAGCAAGAAGCGGAACGAGGTATACAAATCCGTGACGCTTTCCTGTCTACGGTGTTAAATCGAATATCATCACATAACCAACAATTACTTGTTTATCTACTAGGAAAGATAACAGCAAATACAAAAGTAGTCTAAGTATTAATGCATAGTCTTTGTCTACTAGCTTAGGTTAACAGGGTTGAGACAACTGAGGGAGTCAAATATATCATGAACAACTTGGAAATACTGCGTAATCCTAAACAACGGAAGTTGCTATTCGGCGTTGGGCTGAGCTGGCTATTCGACGCAATGGATGTTGGAATTATCTCATTTATCGTTGCTGCTCTAAGAGAGGAATGGGCTCTAACTGCTGGTCAGGTTGGTTTTCTTACCAGCATTAGTTCTATGGGAATGGTTCTAGGGGCTGTGTTGGCAGGAGCTATGGCAGATCGACATGGACGTAAATCTATATTATTGTGGACTTTATTAATTTTCTCTATAGCTAGTGGATTGTCTGCCTTAGCTACAGGCTTTGGGATGTTGTGTATACTACGGTTTATATCTGGTATTGGACTCGGTGGAGAGTTACCTGTCGCGTCCACACTTGTATCTGAATCTATGCCTGCGAAAGATCGTGGGCGAGCTGTAGTGTTATTAGAGAGCTTCTGGGCAGTTGGTTGGATCTGTGCTGCGTTGATTGCGTACTTTATTATACCGAAATATGGTTGGCAAGCGGCTTTCGTCATTGGAGCAATGCCTGCGTTATACGCACTTTATCTACGACGTGCGATTGAGGATCCACCGCGTTTTGTTAAACAAATTGGCATTCGCAAACCTTCTTTTCGTGAGAAAGTAGTGCAAGTATGGTCGAAAAAGTATCGCCGTTCCACGATCATGCTGTGGATTCTGTGGTTCACTGTCGTGTTCTCATATTATGGCATGTTTCTATGGTTACCGACGGTTATGACCCTGAAAGGGTTCAGCTTGGTGAAGAGTTTTGAATATGTACTGATCATGACGTTAGCTCAATTACCTGGTTACTTCACGGCGGCCTATTTCATTGAGAAATTTGGTCGTAAATTTGTCCTTGTGACGTATTTAGTGATGACGGCTGTGAGTGCGGCGTGGTTCGGATATGCAACATCGGTAGGTATGTTAATAACAGCGGGTATTTTCTTATCCTTCTTTAACTTGGGTGCTTGGGGTGGATTGTACGCGTACAGCCCAGAGTTATATCCTACAAAAGTTCGTACAACAGGTGTTGGACTTGCAACGGCTATGGGGCGTGTTGGTGGCGTTATAGCCCCATTGCTTGTTGGGGTGCTAGTGTCTAATGGAACAGGAATCAATGTTATCTTTATGATGTTTTTTGTGGTTATTCTCATCGGAGCTTCTGCGGTACTGTTCCTGGGGAAAGAAACAAAGGGCATGGAACTAGCGGATGACTAGGTAAACTTATAGTAAGATAGACACAATGAAAACCTGTTCATAAATGAACAGGTTGATGTTGTGTCTTATGTTTTTCAAGGAGAAGGGAGTTGGATTACAATTATAATTTAGATGAGATCTTCTTCAGTTTCAACTTCATCGGAAACTTCAACTTCATCAGCATCTTCAGCATCCTCAGCTTCGTCTGCTTCTTCTTCATTAAGGATTTCGTCAGTCACATCTTCGCTGGGATCGGATGATTCAGATATTTCAGCGTCTTCTACATTTACTTCTTCTTCCAATACGATAGCGTTTTCTAATTCTCCCATATTAATCCCTCCGTTTATGCACTTAGTTCTCTAAGTGTAGATCAAATATATCATCTCTCTTGAAAAAAGATTGTCACTTCATGCAGACAGAGAACAATAATTTTCCGTCATTTTCCGATCATATATTGCTATTATCTATCAAATCTCAGACTCTACTAGTCGCATCTTGGAGTTTTATAGAACGAATCTCTATATTGTTATGAAATTTAGTTTTAGATTTGCTGTTTCTTCATCCTGTCTCTCATTATCGCACGATCATCTTGGACGGTATTATGTATGGGTTCCCCTATTAATAGACGATTATGTTAAAATATATCTTCTAGAGTTAAAGAAGATAGGTTGAGAAAGGTGATACGATGCAAACGTTAAATGACGTCATTTTTGACATGGATTTATATGATGAGTTGGGTTGGGATTTAGAACATCTGAAGATCATGAAGCTGAATGGACTAGAAATATCTCGTAAATTTCTGAATTTTGTGTTGCAAAAGGGTGATCGTGTAGAGATTGAAACCGTGGATGGAAGAGTCTTTACAGCGGAAGTCCAGTAAGTAAGGAACATATTATGTTTTATTTATTGTAAATTAATGTAACTTTGGTCGCGGCTTGACGTTATATACAATATGACTATAACGATCAGGTGAAGGAGATTTCATATGTTCCTAAAAAAGAATAATACATCTCGGTTAGAACATCGTAAGGAAGAAGAGAGCCCTTCGTTAGTTCGCGATTGGCGTTCTCTTGCAATCTCAATCACGCTATTGGTAGTTGTTATCTTATTATGTATCCGTTATCCGGGACCACTCATGTGGGTTGAAAGTCTCTTTCAGTGGGTGGGTCTACCGCTACATTCAGGTGAGAATGGCATGGGATTACACTATACAAACATTTTTACGTTGTTTCTCATTGGGGTGGTATTGTTCTTTATGGACAGAGGTCTTAACAGGAGTAAGTTTATCGTATTTATCGTTATAATGATGTTGGTAAATAGTGCACCGGATTGGCTTGCGAGGAGCTATCAACGTGTATTCGCATCAGGGGTATACGCAGTGGAAGTGAATCAATCACTAGTTAGTTGTAACTACGTGCTTAAGGATGGGCTTCTTACAGGAACTTGCCAAGTGCCTATTACAAATTATAGTGGAGATCTACTTGAAATATTGCCAATTATAGAATTCCCTAAGTATTGGGGGAATTCAGAATCTAAATTGCCTGTGATTCGGCTAACACCTCTTTTAATTGCTCCAGGAGGAGAAGAACGGATCTACACTGATAGGTTTAGTATTGCAATGGATAGGCTTGAGAATATTTCAGGGGGAGTAGGCCCTGGTTTGATTATTAGATTAACGGATGGCGTCAATATGCGTAGATGGGAATGATTTATTAGAGAGAGGTGTCTTTAAATAGAGGGGGGAATTTCTAAATGATAAATCCAGTCATTGAATATTATCATAGCTTTGGGGAGCGAGAGTGGAGCCGTTTAGATCGAGAACCACTTGAATTTACGGTGAACTGGCATTACATTAAAAGGTATTTGCCACTCTCCGGTCGTATTCTGGACAATGGAGCAGGTCCAGGTAAGTATGCGATTGCACTCGCTCAAGAGGGCTACAGAATGACGTTAACAGATATCACACCGAAGCTTGTTCAAATAGCTAAAGAGAAAGCACAGGAGCATGGTGTAGAGAGACTCTTTGATGGGTTCCATGAAGCGGATGCTACGCATTTATCGGAATTGGCCAATGACTCTTTTGATGCATCCCTGATGCTTGGGCCCTTATATCATCTACAGAATGAGACTGATCGTCGGACTGCTGTTGAGGAACTTCATCGTGTGACGAAGAAAGAGGGCTATGTATTTGTAGCATTCCGCTCTCGTACGAATCATGCGCTTGCGTCTTTGCGATCTCCGATTCAATGGAAACCTAATGATCACATGCAAGCGATTCAGGATTTTATGAACGATGGTATTTTTAATCATACGGATGAAGGAAGGTATACTGGGGCCTATTTTTTCAACGTAGAAGAAATTAATCCTTTTATGGAGAGTAACGGATTCGAATCCATTAATCTTATTGGTTCTACGAATATAGGGACATTACTTAGTGAAGACCAATTATCGTATTGGAAAGAAAAGGGGCCAGAGGAGTATGCTCAGCTTATTGATTTTCTTATAAGAAGAGCAGAAGACCCATCGTTATTAGGCATTTCCTCTCATCTTTTGTATATTGGGCGGAAAGTGTAACGATTATGGAATAAATAGCATAATAATATATCACAAATATCCCCTCCAAGCATACTTGGAGGGGATATTTGTGATGCCAGCTAACGTTACTACCCTTTATGGAAGCTGATTCCCTGCTGCTCGGTATATCTCGTACCATTCTTGTCTTGTAAGAGTGATATTCGAAGCCTTACAAATATCTTTCAAGCGATCTGTATTGGTTGTCCCAACGACAGGTTGAATTTTGGCTGGGTGTCTAAGAATCCAAGCAATAGCAATGGCAGAATTGGATACACCCTTTTCTTCTGCTATTCTATCGATTGTGTTATTGAGTTCTGGGAATTTATCATTATTTAAGAATACACCCTCAAAGAATCCATACTGAAAAGGTGACCATGCTTGGATGGTGATATCCTTCAGACGGCAGTAGTCTAATATACTCCCGTCCCGATCGATAGAGCGGTCAATATGCATATTAACGTTGATGCCAGAGTCAATCATTCCGGTATTCGTAATGCTTAGCTGCAGTTGATTGATGATAAGTTTATGATGTAAGTGCTTGTTAAGTAATTCTATCTGCAAAGGATTCTGATTGCTCACTCCGAAATGTCTGACCTTACCGCTGTTATGCAAAATAGTGAATGCTTCATCGACCTCTTCAGGTTCTACAAGTGTATCTGGACGATGTAACAGTAGTACGTCAATATAATCCGTTTGTAAACGTTTTAGACTAAGATCAACAGAATTCAAGATATGTTCCTTAGAAAAATCAAAGTATCCTGGACGAATGCCACATTTGGTCTGAATAATCATTTGTTCACGTACATTAGGGTTCATTTCAATCGCTTGAGCAAAAATTTCCTCGGATTTCCCAGCACCATAAATATCAGCATGATCAAAGAAATTGATCCCTTCATCCATCGCCGTATGGATAAGTTTTGCGGCATCCGTTGTGGATAGTTCTGCAATTCTCATACATCCAAGGGTAATCTCTGAAGCACTTAACTTACTTTTTCCAATGTTTATATTATTCATAACAACACCACTTTCAAAGAGATTATAATCGAACATACATAATTAGAAATCTTCCCTTTATTATTATAACGCTTACGTTGTATAAAAGAGAATATTCGCGCTAATTTAAAATACACCCCTTAGAGACGGATCGGATTAACCCTTAAAGAGGGTTGTCCAACGAATGGTCTGAGGGGTGTACTATAGATTGTTACAATTGAATGCTATCCTGTGGCCACAAATCCCAAGGGTATTGGGAGGGTGGGGTAGATACTAGTGTAACTTCTTCTTTCGTGACAGGGTGAGGGAAGCCAACAAATACTGACCAAAGGGCGATTTGCTGTCCAACCTTATTCACATCACGACCATACTTCTGGTCACCATATAAGGGGTACCCAGCATGACTGAACTGCACACGGATTTGATGCGATCGACCGGTAAGTAGTTCGATTTGAACTAAACTAAGTGAATTCGAAGTTCCGATCACTTTATAATCGAGGATCGCTTCTTTCGCGCCGGCTGTTCCCTTGGGAACAACAGATACGATATTCGTCTTCGGATCCTTCAATAACATATCTGTTACTCTTCCTTGTGGTGAGGAAAGAGTACCATGAACTACCGCCAAATAGACTTTACGGAAACTTCGACTACGCACATAGTCAGATAGGCGAGAAGCCGCTTTGGAGGTCTTAGCGAAGATCATAGCCCCACCTACAGGGCGGTCTAATCTATGAACAAGACCTACAAATACGTTGCCGGGTTTATTATAACGTTCTTTAATATCATGCTTGAGAATATTAACGAGATCGGGATCTCCCGATGAATCTTCTTGTGTGGGAACGTTCACTGGTTTGACGATCCCAAGAAGATGATTATCCTCGTAGAGGATAGGAATATTAGCACCAGATGTATCCCCTTGATTCATAGACTTAAGCCTCCCAGCGACCAAGAATACCACAAGGAAGTGTCAATCCAGAAGCGGCAATAGGTAAGCCGATTTCACCTGAAGATATCGTTCCACCATATTTCTGTGATACGGTCATAGACAGCATATTACTCAGTACTGTTGGAGAAATACCCGTCGTATATGAATTAATAAGCATGAAGAGCGGCTTGTCTGACATAATTTCCATGCAGCTCTCAAGAAACGGATACAAACTTGTTTCTAGCTTCCACATCTCACCACCAGGTCCACGACCATAGGAAGGAGGATCCATAATGATAGCGTCGTATTTATTGCCACGACGTTGTTCACGTTGAACAAATTTAAACACATCATCTGTGATGAAGCGTACAGGACGGTCTTGAAGACCGGAAAGTTGAATGTTTTCTTTTGCCCACTGTACCATACCTTTAGCTGCATCAACATGTACAACATCTGCTCCTGCATAAGCCGAAGCAACGGTAGCACCGCCAGTGTAAGCGAATAGGTTCAATACTTTGATAGGACGGCCAGCACCTGAAATTTTATCCATCATCCAGCGCCAATTGACAGCTTGTTCTGGAAATAGTCCAGTATGTTTGAAATTGGTTGGTTTTATATGGAACTTTAACTTATCGTAAGAAACGGTCCAGCGCTCGGGAATGGGTTTCTTCATATCCCATTGACCACCACCAGCAGAACTGCGTGTGTAATGGCCATGAACCTTCTTCCATTGCTCTGTTTCATTCTTTAAAGGCCAAATAATCTGTGGATCGGGTCTACGTAAGAGGACATCGCCCCATTGTTCAAGCTTGTCTCCATCACCAGTATCCAACAATTTGTAATCTTTCCAATCATGTGCTACATACATCATTAATCCATCCTTCATTTCAGTCTAAAAGTCATTTAGCTTATATTGTACATCATTTGTCCCTCATAATGCATCTTATAACGTCATATTAACTATGAAATTGTCTCCTAACCTGTAAATTGATAATAATCTTGCTTCTCTTGGGTCACGAAACCACAAGATTCATAAAGTTTCAAAGCCTTGGGATTATGCACAGCCACTTCAAGCCATATTTCTTTATTATGGGGTAATTCCTGTTGGATAATATGGTGGAGTGTTCTTCGTCCAATGCCTTGTCCACGCATAGCTTGATCTACAGTAAAGCCGTAAATCCAAATCTGAGAATCTATCGAGACAACGTTAATCTTACCCGTAGTTACGTCATTGAATTCCACAACATACATATACTCAAGCCCATCATCCGTTAGCGTCTTATGCATTTCGTATCCATCCTCATCACTCATCCCAAATCCATCTTTATCAAGACGAATCATATCTTCGATGTCATCAGGTGTGGCAGTTCGAAGAGAGACCTCAGTCACAAGTGTATTCTCATTTAAGTATGCTGCTTCACATTCATATGTGGCATTCCAACGCATTTGATATTCTGAACATTCATATTGACACGGAATAGTATGTAGAAACCGTTCTCCAGAGACTGAATTAGCAGGTGAATTTAGTAATAATGAAGCGTAGCCGATAACGCCTGTATCTTGGATGGCTCTCTGAAAAAGGGAAGTGAAAATCCCTTGTCGACGATAAGCAGGATGAACCATGCCACATATCTCAAATTTACTGCCGAACTTGTACACGCCTAGGAACCCTATAAGCATGTTCTTTGAATAATGAAAGTAATCATATTGATCATGTGGTTTTCTAGACCGTAATGTTTCCCAGTTAAGCTTGAGGGATAAATGGTCAGTGTCCTCACAGTATTGTTGAAGCGATTGAATATCTTGAAGCTGTTTATTGCTAAGCACTGGTAGATTCCCCCTAGATTACTCTCCTAAGAAAAAAGAATTATATATTTCAATAGCATTATACACTTGTAAACCATTGATTGCTCTGAACTTTAAAAGTATTGAACAAACATGGGCACTTGTTACGTTCTCACAAAGGGGTAGGAGAATATGCTGAGGTATTATTAAGCTTAGAAGGTGGTCTGACACATGGGGATCAAGAACGGGACACAATATATACAACAAATCGATCATTCTAAGCCCGAAGTCTGGTTGCGCGGTCAGAGAGTCTTAGGGAGGATATCAAATCACAAGGCATTCCGTGGGTTAATGTTCACACAAGCTTCCTTGTATGATATGCAAAATAATTTGGAATATAAGAATAGAATGACCTATAACTCTCCTACAACAGGTAATCCAGTGGGATTGTCATATTTACAACCCAGAACAAAGGATGACTTGGCTAGACGTCGAATGATGATGTCATTATGGGGCGAGCGACATCATGGTCTGATGGGACGCTCTCCAGATTATATGAACACAGCGCTAATGGCATTTCATACCGCAGCAGACTTGTTATCAGAAGGATCACCAGAGTTCGCAAATAATTTACGGAATTATTACGAGTATTGCCGCGAGAATGACGTGACTTTATCCCATGTTTTTGTTCAGCCTCCTTCAAGTCGGGGGGTCAATATGATGGATGATGGATCATTTGATACAAAAGCGGCGAAGATCATTGATAAGAATAAGGACGGGATTGTGGTCAATGGTGCTTTTTTATTGGCTACACAAGGGGTTACATCTGATGAGATATGGGTTCATCCACCGGTTACAACCTATCTCCAGGAAACGAATAACCCGAATACATTTGTATTTGCTGTTCCAAATAATTTACCAGGGATGAAATGGATCGCTCGAGAGAGTATGGTCGGAGGAGATTCAAGCTTTGATTATCCCCTAAGTTCACGTTTCGAAGAAATGGATACCTTGATTGTATTTGATCATGTACTTGTTCCATGGCACCGAGTGTTTGTAGATGGTAACGACCATTTATCACAAAAATTATTCAGTGAAAGTGCCTTTCATACGCATTCAGCTCATCAAGTGATATGTAGGTATATTACAAAATCTGAGTTTCTGTTAGGTGTCGTTCTCAATATGGTTGAGTCTCTTGATATCGCAAATCATCCACATATTGTAGAAAAGGTATCTGAAATGATTGTTCATGTTGAGACGTTAAAATCATTGTTAATTTCCTCGGAAATCAATGCATCGGTTGACCGATGGGGAAGTATGCTCCCAGATCGTAACTCACTATGGACTGCTAATGTCTTATTTCCGAAAATATATCCGCGTATGTTGGAAATCATCCAACTTATCGGAGCAAGTGGATTGATCATGATTCCATCGGAATCGGATTTCAACACAGAAATAGAACCGTATTTAAGTACTTATTTAACAGGGAATAACACAGAAGCGAAGAATAAGATTCAGTTATTTCGACTTGCATGGGAACTTAGCTCAAGTGGTTTTGGAGGTCGGCAGGCACTGTATGAACGATTCTTCTTCGGAGATTCGAATACAGTAAATAGGCGATTATTCCATGGTTATTCTCATAAAGATAAATACATGAATCGAGTGAATGATTTCTTGAAATGACATCAAAGGCAAGCAAAGGGATGAATAATCCCTTTGGCTTGCTCTTATATTTGGGGCGAATTATAAGATAGTGACTACGGACGTTTGGTCAGGATATACCCGGTGCCTCGATCTTTCAATGCTACCGCATAGCCATTATTAAACGAGGATGATGCAGATTGGTAAGCTAGCTTTGTCAGTAGTTTGCCTTGGCGATCAATATACCCAAATTTGCCTGAAGGATCAGACTTCGTCACAACCCCTACTAAAGCAAAACCCTCTTTGAATGGGAAGGCTCTATTATATTTCTGATAACCTATGACTAATGTTCCTTTTGGATTGATAAACCCAACGTGCCCACTAGCGTTATACACAGTAGCTAAACCTTCTGAGAAACCATGAGCGTTATTATATTTATAAGGAATAACGACCTTGCCCTGCTTATCAATAAATCCCCATTTACCTTTGGTACTCTGAACTGGGGCCCATCTTTCGGAATAATCTCCAGCTGATTTATATTGAAAGGGAATGACTTGTTTGCCCCTAGTATCGATATATCCATACAATCCTTCGCTGTTCTGAACTACGGCTAATCCTTCAGAAAATCCACGGGCATAAGTGTATTTATAAGAGATAGCTAATTCCCCTGATGTATTGATAAAGCCAATTTTATTTCCTCTGGGTGCATATGCTAATGCCAGTCCTTCGGAGAAAATATATTCTGAACTATATTTTTGCTGTAAAGTTGTGACGACCTTCCCACTCCGATCTATAAAAGCCTCATTGGAATTGGCCATGGTTACATGAGCTACACCTTCAGAGAAATAACCAGCTTCTAAATATGTGCAGGGAATTACTAGCTTACCAGTGGTGTTGATGTAGCCATAACGGTTCGTATCTATATTTCTCACAAGGGCCCGTTGCCCCAAGAAATCGCCCAGAGGTTTAACATTCGCTGGAAGGGTAAAGGCTAGTTTGCCTTTGGTATTATAGTAAACAAGAGCACCATTCGATTGTTCAGCGAATAATAAACCATCATGGAAGGTCCCATCACTTTGAGGTCGAACAGGACTATAGTTCAAAGGTGTTATGGAGGCATGGATTTGTGTCGTGTCTGCGGATGCAAAATTTGTAGCTGAAAGAGTAAGCGTTGTACATAACAGCAATAAAACGAATCTCAATTTTCTAATCATGCTAACAGCTCCTTGTCGGAAATGGTTGTATGTATGCTATAACTATTAACGTATTTTTTTGATATAAGTTACATTTATTATTGGGTTATTCCATTGAACTCTTGAAACTTTTCCCAATTGGGATACGTAACAATTACCAATATTTATGTTCTGCCACATGGGTTTCAGTGGTAAGCTGAATAAGACTACATCATTATAGGAGGTATACAATTGAATACTGAGATTAATCCGAATGTGAAAAAGAATGTGAAATGGATGTCGGGTCTGGTTGTTATTATCTTAATTGTATTAGTATTGGTACTTAATGGCTTCTCCACGGTTCAATATGGCCATATTGGACTGTACAAGACGTTCGGGAAATTAAATAATAATACGCTTGAACCAGGAATTCATATGAGGCTTCCTTTTGTCCAGTCTATTATTCAAGTGAATACGCAAGTTACTAAAGCTGAGACAGACACAACAGCTTCATCGAAAGATCTTCAGCCCGTATCTACTCATGTCGCAGTCAATTATTCGGTCAATAAGGAAGCTGTATATCATTTAATGAACAACATAGGAAGCTCATTCGATGTGATTATCATCAATCCAGCGATTCAGGAGATTGTAAAAGAAGTGACAGCGAAGTATCCTGCGGAAGATTTAATTGCGAAGCGGGATGTTGTAGCAGGAGAAATTAGTGAAAATTTAACGAAAAGATTAGCTAAATATGACCTTATCGTAAATGACATCAATATTGTGAATTTCAAATTCTCAGATGCGTTTAATCAATCCATTGAAGCGAAACAAGTAGCACAACAACAAGCACTTAAAGCCGAAAATGATCTTAAACGTATTCAGATTGAAGGGAAACAAAAAATCGTTCAAGCTCAGGCTGAAGCAGAATCTTTAAAGCTGAAGAAGCTTGAAGTTACACCGGAACTTGTACAACTTAAACAAATTGAAGTCCAAGAAAAAGCCGTTGAGAAATGGAATGGACAATTGCCTAGTGTAACGGGTGGGGCTACACCGTTCATCGATGTAGATTCCTTTAATCAACAGTCGACCCAACAGTCGATTCAACCCTAATAAATGACATAATCAAGTGTCGACTTGCATATTTATAGTATGGGGAACGTCCGGTATGCAGGAGAGGGAAATCGTCCGAAAGAGCCATCCTTTAAAGATGGAGGCGGACGAATATGACCGTAGAACAACTCATTCAACTGCTCGTGCTGATGATTATGATTATGGAGCTCGTGATCGGAAAAGGGAAATCATAATTTCGGTAAGTGTGTATTCTTCGAGTGGTAAAGTTGTATGGGAACAGAACAAAGAGCGCCCGATGGGGCGCTCTTTGTTCTGTTCAGACTAGATAATTGTATTTGTAGTATCTATCCGTTAATCCTAGCTCGGATACCATTAATGTTAGGTCACTATTTCTTTCGTAACTTGCCTTGTGGCACAATCATCGGAGTACCGTAGATCGGATCTGAAATCACTTGGCATTTCAATCGAAATACGGACTCAATGGTTTCTGGATGAATAACATCTGAAGGGCGGCCTTGTGTATATACAGCCCCGTCTTGAATGGCTACGATATGGTCCGCATAACGACAGGCTAGATTAATATCATGTAGTACCATGACGATCGTACGACCGTCTCGTTCATTTAGCTCGTGTAATAAATCTAACACATCAATCTGATGTGTTAGATCGAGATAGGTGGTGGGTTCATCTAACAATATAATGTCGGTCTGCTGGGCTAGTGTCATCGCAATCCACGCACGCTGGCGTTGACCTCCAGATAATGAATCGACAGAACGCTCCGTTAAAGCATCCATACCTGTTGCATGAATCGCAGCGTGTACAGCTTGTTCATCTTCCTTCGACCATTGCTGGAGCCAAGATTGATAAGGATATCGCCCTTGCTTCACTAGTTGTAGGACGGTCAACCCTTCCGGAGTGACGGGACCTTGCGGCAGAAGGGAAAGCTGCTTCGCTAACGTTTTGGATGGCATACTGGAAATATTCGATCCATCCAAATGTATTTCGCCTTGCACGGGTTTTAGTAGACGAGCTAATGATCGTAACAGCGTCGATTTACCACACCCATTGCTGCCGATAAACACAGTGATTTTCCCTTCAGGTATTTCTAAATTCAAATGATCAAAGATGAAGACTCCACCGTAGGACACAGCCAAATCTTTGGCTTCAAGTATGCTCATTAAAGTCATTCCTCCTAGAGTTATGCATTTCGGTTACGGTATAGTAAATATAAGAAGAACGGTACACCGATGGCTGCCGTGAATACACCTGCAGGTATATCGAGCGGTGCGAAGAGCGTTCGGGCAACGAGGTCAGAGATGAGTAATATAAGTGCCCCCAATAATGCACTTACAGGTAGCAGTCCACCAAATGATGAGCCAACAAGCTTACGAGCGATATGAGGCGCCATCAAACCGATGAATGTGATCGCTCCTCCTATAGCCACAGCTGCTCCGGCTAGAGCAACGCTAAGAAGTAGCAATATCAGTCGATGAAGTTGTACGTTCGCGCCTGCACTTGCGGCTACATCATCTCCGAGTGCTTGAACGTTGACATGACGAGATTGAATCCATGTGAGAGGGAGTAATATGAGAACCCAAGGTAGTAGGGTCGAAACATCCTTTTCCCAAGATGATCCATAGATACTACCCGTCATAAATATCATCGATTTGTTTGCCAATATAAAGGATCCTGAAATAATAAACATATACGAAATGGACTTGAAGGCAGCTGACAGACCTGTCCCAATTAATATCATCCGTAAGGGGGAGGCTCCGTTCTTCCATGAAAGTAGATATAGAAGAGCTGTTACAAGAAATGCCCCACCGATCGCTGCTAGGGGAGCCCATTGGATCGAGACTTTCTCAGATAAAAAGAAAACAAAAAGGACAGTTCCAAGCGATGCTCCTTCTGTAATACCCGTTACATCGGGTGATGCAAGCGGGTTGCGAATGATACCTTGGAGAATAGCGCCTGAAACGGCTAATGAGGCACCAACAAGTACTGCGATAAGGATGCGTGGAAGCCGGAGCTTCATGATGATGACTTCATTCATGCTACTTCCCTTACCGGCAATCGATTGGATCACTTCAAGTGGCGATACGTACTTACTACCAATTCCCGTACTAATGACAACAAAAGTAGCGCAAAGAACAAGTAAAGCAGCTATAATCCACAAGGTTCTTTTCTCAATTAGAAAAGATAACTTGGTCTTGTTCCATCGTAATGGTGTGTATTTGCTCATTGCACTCGTTTTCCTTTCCTAGCGATATAGACGAAAAATGGCACGCCAAGAATCGCAGTCATGACACCTACAGGTATTTCTTTGGGCATGGCTATGTATCGGGCACCAATATCTGCGGTCACAAGTAATATACCGCCTAGTACAGCAGAGTATGGAATGACCCAACGATAATCGTTACCGACGAGATATCGAACAATATGCGGGATAATAATACCTACAAATGCGATGGGTCCAGCCACAGCAACAGATCCCCCAGCGAGAAGAATAACGGCAACGGAAGCCAGACTTTTTATTAGTGCAGTTCGTTGACCCAGAGTCTGAGCTACATCATCTCCCATTAACAATACATTGAGGTGCCGTGAGAGTGATATGGCTATAATGAATCCGATAAACAGATAAGGTAACACATTGATGAGCATACTCATGTCTCTTCCGGCTACTGAACCAACTAACCATACGAGAACTTGATCGAACATTTTACCGTTAGTGAGCATATAACCTTGCGTCATGGAGTGGAAAAAGGCAGCGATTGAGGCACCAGCCAACGTGATTTTAATCGGTGTCATTCCATCTCTTCCAATACTTCCAAGATAAAATACGATAGAACCACTAATTGCAGCGCCTAATAGAGCGAATAAGGTGAGCGATTGCATACCGCTAATACCAAGCCATCCAGAAGCGATAACGACCATGAATGCAGCACCTGAATTGATCCCGAATAAGCTTGGTGATGCGATTGGGTTACGTGTAATCACTTGCATTAATGCGCCAGCGACAGCCAGACTACCTCCAGCAGCAACAGCTATAAGTGCGCGTGGTACTCGCACCGTTTGAATGATTAGATGTTCCTGTGATGAATAATCATAATGAACGAAGGATTCCCATATGGAGGATAGCGGAATATCTGTAACGCCGTAAATAACGCTACATATTACCGCAACAATAAGGACGAACAATGAACAAGCGAGCCCAAGTAATCTCATATATGCCTACTTTCTGCTTCATTTTGCGAGTGTCTACTTTAGAATTTTAGTAGATTGATTATAATGTGTCAACGCAAATGATAATCATTTTCATTGACAGTGGACTAAATATTATTTTATATTGTTCATTGAGAATAATTTCTAATACATAGGGGGAAGACAACGTGTTAAACAAGGCAAACAAGAATAGGGCAAAAACATGGTGGGCATTAAGTGCACTAGTACTTGTCATGATCGTAACGGGCTGTGGCTCAAACAATAATGCGGCAAATACTTCAAATAAAACGAGTGAAGATACTGTAGCAACGGATCAGTCTTCAAATGAAATTCGTACTGTGAAACATGCGATGGGTGAAACAGAAATTAAAGGTACTCCGCAACGCGTGGTCGTTCTTACAAATGAAGGAACTGAAGCGGTACTTGCGCTTGGAGTTAAACCGGTCGGAGCCGTTAAATCGTGGACAGGAAGTCCATGGTATGAGCATATTAAAGCCGATATGGAAGGCGTTCAAGAGTTAGGCGAAGAAGGACAACCTAACCTGGAGTTAATTGCAGGACTTGCGCCGGATCTAATTATTGCTAACAAAATGCGTCATGAAGAAATTTATGAACAGTTGAAGGCGATCGCACCAACTGTTGAATCGGAAACACTACGTGGTGATTGGAAAATCAACTTCAAACTGTATGCTGAAGCATTGGGCAAATCAGAAGAAGCAGACAAGCAGCTTGCTGCATTCGATACTCGAATTGAAGATTTCAAAACCAAAGCTGGCGATAAACTGAAAGATACCGTATCTGTTGTTCGTTTCATGGGTGGTAAGACGCGTGTATATCATGCGGACACCTTCTCAGGCATTATTTTCGACCAAATTGGTATTACTCGTAATGATATGACGTTAAACAGTAAAGAAACATTTGTTGACGAAATTACGAAAGAACGTTTACCTGAAGCCGATGCTCACCGCTTATTCTACTTCACTTACGACACAGGTGATGGTAAAGGGAATGATACGGAACAAGAGTGGATCAATGATCCGTTGTGGAAAGGTCTAAGTGCGGTTAAAGAAGGACGCGTATATCGTGTAGATGATGCGATCTGGAATACGGCAGGCGGTATCAAAGCTGCCAACTTACTCTTGGATGAGCTTTACACCATTTATGAAGTGAAATAAATAACTGAATTGGAATAGCCGACCCATGGATTGGGTCGGTTATTTTTGTATTATAAAACGTGCGAGCATAACCCATTTGATTAACCATATATTTTATGAGGCACCCCATTAGTGATTATTAATACATCATAGGGATTGCGTACGAACTTTATAAAGTGATATATCCCCTAATGAAGATAAAGGAGGTACTGGGATGAAAGATCGTTACATGCTGATGTGGGTCAGAATCATTGGGTTCTTAACGTTGTTGTGCTGTATTACTCCTGCAATACCTGTATTAGCTCATGAACATGGAGGTGATGTTGCCGCGAACATGAAAGGGCCATCTTTATTAACAATTAATACGAGTGTCATCTCTCTATGTATCGTCGTCATTCTAATCATACTTCTTATGGTTCGTGTGCATAAGCAGGGACCAACGATTTCGCAAATGTCAGGTATGATGGTAACGATGACCTTAAGTATGACTTCAAGTCTGGTGGTTGGAACAGTCGCAGGTCTATGGATAGAGCAATTATTCTTATCGGCCGTCATTGGCGTTGTGTTCGGTATCATCGTCGGCGGTATAGCGGGATTCCCATTAAGTCTTCTTGCATCCATGGACGGGATGCTTTCAGGTATCATGGGAGGTATGATGGGGGCCATGTTTGGTGTGATGGTAACGATGGACTATCCTACACTTTCGATTATATTCGTTGATATTATTTTTGTAGCTGCTACGTTACTTCTGTATAAGGTGTTGGAAACGTAAAATGTAAAGAGACTACTTCTACAATGAAATAACACTTGAAAATATACTAGCCTTCCCGAACTGAGGAGGCTAGTTATACAAGGTGCTAGGCTATAGGAGGATATTTTTGCCGACAGTTTTGAGGAAGAAGAGTTGTAATGTTATTTGATTGGGCTGTCGTTGTATGTAAGGATTAGAGAAATTTAATACTTCTTTATTCCGTAATAATACATACTTAGAGGCCACCAAAGAATGGCGAAGATGGGATAGACTGCCCAAATGTTGTTCGGAGTTGAAATCACATTCGTAGTGATAAAAAATAGAACTGTGAGTAGACTTGCTGCAAGGGAGAAATTGAAATGGTTCTTCTTTTTCCCAAAGTATATCGCTAAAGGCCACCATAATACGAGAAATGAAGGGTAAATGACCCAAGGATATTGAGGAGCATAGAATGAATTGAGCATTTCATAATAAAGAATCGTACATAGACTTCCGATGATTGCGATGGTAAATGATGAACGATATTTTCCTAAATACATGAGAATGGGCCACCAGAGCAGGGGATAGATAGCAAATACAAACCATATATGATCCGGACTATTTAACATATTCTCAATGATTAGAAATGAAATGAGGATCAAGGAGGTTATGGCTGAGTAGTGATGAAGCTTACCTTTTGTCAAAAAATAGATCGAGATGGGCCACTGTAGAATTGCAAAAGAAGGATAAATGAACCATATCTCATGAGGCGTGGTATTGTAATTTATAAAGGCAAAAAACAGAATGCTTATCACACTTGCAACAGTAGCAAAACTTGCTTGATGCTTATTCATTATAGGTAATCCTCCTTATTTCTTTCCTAACCATCGATAGAACATCGCAAGTGGCCACCATGCAACAGCGAACACGGGATACACGAACCAGATCACATCAGGGGAATAATACAGATTAATGAATACAAACAATGCTGTAATAAGTCCACTTCCCCAAAGAGAGAAGCCTAAATGTAAAGAGAATCGTTTGGGGTTCTTAAGTGAGAATGGCTTCGGGTTCGTACCAAGCTCTTTCTTGATATCCTCAATATCACCGAACTCAACGATGGTCTTATTAATAGCATCTTCCTCATCTTTCCCATCAAACATCAAATCACTAACTTTTTCTTCGAGATTCTGAATAATATCTTGCATCATGAGTTCCTTTTGTTCGCTTGAAGGGACATCATTAAATAATTCCTTCACATGAGCTTTAATTGTACGCATTCACATACCCTCCATAAAAATATTTATTATTTCCTTGATTTCTTGCCATTCTTCTACCGTTTCTTTGAAATAGGCTTTGCCAAGCTTTGTGATGGTGTAATATCTACGTTTGCCGCCATGCGAAATGTCTCCGTAATAGGATTCAATTAATTCTCTTCTTTCTAACCTTTGAAATACGGCATATAACGTAGCTTCTTTAATTTGAAAACGGTCATTAGTCCGTAAACTGATTTCTTTAGATATTTCATAACCGTATTGATCCTTCTCATAGATGAGTCGCAGAATAATAGCATCTAAATGCCCACGAATAATGTCACTACGAACCATTTGCATCCTCCTTGTTCAAGAAAAGTATTCTAGCTGATAGAGTAAAATTATCACACATTGCTCTATCTGTCAAAGTAATTTTCTTTGGGTATTTTTTTGTTTAATATTTCGTGTATAGGTATAATATGGTTATGGTGTTAAAATGAATATTTATGTGGTATATTAAATATAGTATCAGGTACTAATATCAGATGATAATTAGGAGCGTGAATTAAATGGAGCAATCAATAGCACGGATCACAGCCATCGGTTCCTATGTACCAGATAAAAAAATGACGAATTTCGATTTGGAAAAGTTGGTTGAGACCAATGATGAATGGATTGTGCAACGAACGGGCATTCGAGAACGCCGCATTAGTGAACCTGATCAGTACACGAGTGACTTGTGCGTATCTGCCGCTCAGGATCTCATGCGGAGATATGATAAATCACTAGTTGATGTAGATTTAATTCTCGTGGCTACAACTACGCCAGATTTTATTTTTCCAAGCGTAGCAGCCATTCTTCAAGACAAACTCGGCATTTCCAGATCAGTAGGCGTTATTGATCTGAGCGCTGCTTGTTCAGGATTTGTGTATGCACTCCATGTGGCGCAGGGTATGGTGGCTTCAGGATTACATCGCAAAGTACTCGTATTTGGTGCGGATACGATGTCCAAAATTACGGATTATACAGATCGCTCAACCTGTATACTGTTCGGTGATGGAGCAGGGGTTGTATTGGTAGAAACAGACCCAGAGGAATCAAGCTTCCTAGCATATCATCAAGGAACAGAAGGTATTGGGGGAGCTCACGTCTATTTAAAGGGTATTGCTGAGAACATGAAGGGAACGGATCTGAGTAACACGGGAACACTGGTTCAGAATGGAAGAGAGGTATTCCGCTGGGCAGTTCGAAATGTTCCTGAAGGGGTTAAAGCAATTCTTGCGAAAGGTCCTTTCACAACCAATGATGTGGATTGGTTTATTCCACACAGTGCTAATCTACGAATCATTGAGCCGATCTGTGAACGTACGGGGATTCCTCTTGAACGAACATTGTATAGCCTAGTGAATTTCGGTAACACTTCCGCAGCGACGATTCCGCTTGCTCTGGATCTAGGTATTCGTGAAGGGAAGCTTAGGGATGGGGAGAGGATCTTGATCTATGGATTTGGAGCGGGTCTCACTCACGCCGGTTTGTTACTTAACTGGAATTTGGATCCTGAAGTGTCAATTAGCAGCGTCTGAGCAATGACTTATGATCGAAGTTAATAACTTATTGAGATAAATATTGAGAATATATATGAATTATAAATTTGTTATAAAAGAGGAGGTTTTCAAAATGCATAAACGTGTTGCTGTTACTGGGATTAGTGTTATTTCACCACTCGGCACGCAGATTGACAACTTTTGGAACAATCTAATAAGGGGTCAATCCGGGATATCACGAATTAATAGCTTTGATCCATCGGGTTTTACAACTCAGATTGGTGGAATGGCATCTGATTTTAATCCTGAATCTTTTTTTGATAGCAAAGAGTTAAGGCATATGGACCGGTTCGTTCAATTTGCTGTTGCTGCAGGTAAGATGGCAGTGGAGAATGCACAATTGACCATAACAGAGTCGAATGAGCATCGTGTCGGGGTTAGCATTGGAACAGGTATAGGGGGGATTCAGACGACACTTGATAATCACAAAGTGATGTTAGAACGAAGTCCCAAACGGATTAGTCCGTTCCTTATTCCGATGATGATCGCCAACATGGGTTCCGCCCAACTATCTATTCATCTTGGAGCAAAGGGACCCAACACGACGCCTGTAAACGCATGCGCTTCGGGTAATAATGCGATTGGGGATTCATTTCATATGATTAGGAATGGGCTTGCCGACGTGATGATTGCTGGTGGAGCGGAATCACCACTTAATGAGCTTGCTTTCGGTGGATTCTGTAACATGAAGGCGATGTCTACACGTAATGATCATCCTCACCAAGCGAGTCGTCCGTTTGATATGAATCGTGATGGGTTTGTTATGTCGGAGGGTGCGGGTGTACTCGTGTTGGAGGAATGGGAGCATGCACGAAGTAGAGGAGCTACAATATTAGCTGAGGTCATTGGATACGGTCAATCAGCAGATGCCTATCATATGACAGCACCAGATCCCAATGGGATGGGAGCCGTCCGGGCAATGAATGCTGCGCTACAGGATGCAAGAATATCACCAGAAGAAGTGGACTATATTAATGCACATGCCACAGGTACGCCACTTGGTGATAAGTCGGAAACGCAGGCCATTAAGAATGTATTCGGAAGTCATGCGTACAAACTGAAGGTGAGTGCAACCAAGTCAGCCACAGGACATTTATTTGGGGCAGCTGGCGGATTGGAAGCAGTAATCTCTGTCAAATCCTTAATGGAGGGAGTCCTTCCACCTACAATCAATTATGAAACGCCAGACCCGGAATGTGATTTGGATTATGTACCGAATGAGGCAAGAAACAGTGATATTCAGACGGTGTTGTCCAATGGATTCGGATTCGGCGGACATAATGCGGTTGTGGTGTTTCGAAAAGTATAGGGAGACACAGATATCATCATGATCGGAACATGGTGTGAAAGATTATAAAATGGAATAGTAAGAAACGAAAAACAATCCCTCATCGTGATTCTCAAGTCTTAAAGAGAACCGCGGTGTGGGATTGTTTGATTGATATAACTGTTCCTTATTTCTCAACTTCTCTTTCGGGTAATTGCGTAACATAGCTGTCAGACAAATGAAGAAGTTCAAGAGCACGATCAAATTCATCTTCTGTAGCAGAGAGTGCTTGGACACCATCACCAGCTAACGTGCTATGCTGCCCGTCCTCAAATCCGCTACCTGATAGGAAGAGTTCTTCGTTGTTCACGAAAGATCCTGTAGGTAGATAATAGCGTTGAGGGAGCAGGTTATAGGTGGTCTGATTCAATATATCCTGTCCAAAATGGATATGGTTATCAAGTGATATACCTAGTAGATTAGATACGGTTGGTAAGATATCAACTTGCCCACCTAACTGATTCATCACGGTCGAAGTTGTAACTCCAGTGGATGAGATAATCAACGGAATATTTATCAAATCACGTTCCGCATATTCATGACCTAGAATCTCTTGCATTAATACGCGATCAACATCATCGAGAGAGAAGATAGGCAGTCCACGATGATCACCGTACAGTACGATTAAGCTGTTATCCCATACACCGTTCTTCTTGAGTTCATCGATAAATAGACCTAGTGCATAATCAGCGTAATTCTGTGCACGAATATAATTACCAACGAACGTTCCCTCGTATCGTTCTGGAAGTGTCATCTTGTATTTACTTTCTGGAATCGTAAAGGGATTATGAGATGACATGGAGATCACGTGTGAATAGAATGGTTGATCACTCTGATCCATTCTCGCTAGCTCTGCGGCGGTCTTTTCATATAATACTTCATCAGAGGCACCATAGAATACGGTATCGTCTTCACCGAAGTAGGCTTTATCATAGTAGCGATTAAATCCTATTGCGTCGTAAAGCTCACCACGGTTCCAGAAGTCAACTTCATTTGTATGGAACGTAGCAGTGTCATAGCCTTGCTCTTGAAGCAACTTCGGTAAGCTAGGCAATTCCTTATCTACGTATTTCTGGGTAGCTGCACCATTTGGTGGAACATAGAACGAAGTGTTCACGATAAATTCAGCATCGGATGTATTACCTTGTCCAACCTGTTGGTAGAAACGTGGGAAATAGTAACTACTACCTGCAAGTTTGTTCATATTTGGTGTTATTTCATGCCCATCAATAGAAAGATTAATAAGGAAATTCTGAAATGACTCCATCTGGATGATAATCAGGTTCTTTCCTTTGGCAGCTCCATAAAGAATCGGATTAACCGTAGCTTGGATTCCCTTGGTTCCATCAATAACATGCTGTGTAATTTCTGAAGCAACTATAGGCTCATCTTCATGCTGGGCTATCATAGAGTAGGCTTCATAATTGAGAATACCCATTTGTTCGGCTTTAACCGTCTCATTCATACTTGCTCGGTTAGGGAAAATATTCAACATACATAACACAATAGAAATACAAAACAAAGTGCCAACCACTTTACGGTTAGCTTGACGTGACATGGCTTGCTTCCATTTGAGCGCTTTCTGACGTCTTAACATAACAAAACTAAGAATAATGATGTCCAAAAAAATAAGGATATATTGAGGTTGATAGACTGCAAATATACTCTTCTTGACTGCTCCAACTTGTTTGACTTGTCCAAACACCTGTGAGTTAGCAATCATACCAAAATGACTATGATATACAATTAATGCAAAGAACATAATGGTAAACAGAAGATTGACAGATGTATAGATCGCGATCTTCCGTTTCGTAGCAAATCTTTCAATTAAGCAAAAAACAATGAGTATAAAAGGGATTTCTTTAAGAGATGTGGTCCAGGTGGGACCGTCCTCAAATAGAAAATACCAAGCAAAATAAATCTTTGCTAGCATGATTAGAGTGAAGAAAAGTAGAGATCTTATACTGAGCTTGCGTGGTACAGTAAACGTCATTGCTTTTCGCGCATCCTTTACGTTGAGATTCATTCATTTTATTACTAGAATCGATGGAAATCAACTAGAGTGATCAATAGATTGTGAGTGGGTCTGGATAGGAGAGATTTACTCTTTTTTTTGTATACCATCAAATGGGAAAAGAAAGAGCTAAAGGTATGAATATACTCCATTATAATTGAGAATGATTATCGTTATCGAAAATCATCATAGTGAACTGCAGAGGGATTTATTGCTGAATAATAGGCTCAGCATGTTGTCAAACGGGGGAGAAGAAATTGTGAACTGGGAAGAGTATATCCAAATGTGGGACAATGCATCGATACAGCTGGTGGACATTCGCCAGCTTGTGATAAGTAGTCGGGGGAAGCAGCAATATCTTCTTCCAGCGAATGGTTTTATATATGTAGTGCAAGGACAAGGCAGCATTTGGCTGGATGGTGATATACATATATTTGAACGGTTTTATCTATTGCATGCAGGAAAAGGAAGCAGTATAAGTATCGAGGTTGGACAAGGTGATGTCACGTACTATTACATATTATATAGAGGTAGTATGTCCGCCAAAGCTAGTAAGGAAATACTGAAGGTATATCACTTAAACAACCCCTTTCAGCTACATTATGCCTTCCGGCCACTTGCTCCGGTCCTTTTATATCGTCACGTGGATTCAATGTATGAGGAATGGAACCGAAGACAAATTTTGGAGCGTTTTCATGTGAAAATTTTGTTTTATCAGTTCGTATATACACTTGTTCAGCAGCTTAAGCTTCAGGGAGTTGCTTCTAAGGAAACGGATATGGTAGAAGAGATCATTCGGTACATTCACGAACATTTCAATGAGTCTATTTCTCTTGAGTGATTGGCGGAGAGATGGAATTATAGCATTCAATATTTATCGAGGCAGTTCAAACACCGTACGGGGCGAAGCCCTATCGAATATGTGATCCAGGCGCGGATGGCTAAAGCGAAGGAATTAATGATTCGGACGGATGCTACTACACAGGAGATTGCTTTAAACGTAGGTTATAGTGATGGATTTTATTTTGCACGTCTGTTCAAAAAGCAAGTGGGGATGACGCCAGGCCAATACAAAAAGAAAGTGAAGGAGAGCATAGGCGGTTCAGATAGTCCATGGCAGGGGTTCGTATCCTCCATGGGCAAAAATGATTCTTCTTGTTATTTTGTTGATGATAATCATTATCAATTAAAAACAGAAGGAGACAGACATATGTTGAAAGGAACAAGATCGAAAATAGCGTTAACACTGATGTTATGTTTTACGCTGCTACTTGCAGCTTGCACGAATGGGAACTCCAGTCGAAATAGTAATCAAGGCTCAGCAGGTGGAAACTCAAATCACAGTGCGGAGTCTATTCAAAATACGTCTTCCAATGAGGCCAAAGAAAATACGGGCATGCGGAAAATATCAACGGTCATGGGGGAAGTTAGTGTTCCTGAACATCCGAAGCGTGTTGTTGACTGGGACTTAGGGCCGGTATTAGCTGTAGGGGTAACGCCAGTTGGGGCGTCGAGTACACAAATGAACTTTGCTGATTTTCTAAAGCCTTATTTACCTGATACGGTTCAAGATATTGGTCTGGATGGGAGTATTTCATACGAGAAGGTATTGGACTTGTCACCGGATGTGATTATAACCTGGAATAAGGAAGCCTATGTAAATTACTCCAAAATCGCGCCGACTGTCGTGTTTGACACAAGCCAATACTCAACAATCCCGGAAGAAATTACGGCCATGGGCGATATCTTAGGCAGACAGGAAGAAGCTAGAAAATGGAATGAAGATTTTGAAAAACGTATGGAAGCTGCCCGCAATAAAATCAAAAATGTAATTCCAAAAGATGCAACCATCTCTATTGTGGATTATGTTACTGTTGATAAATTTTTGATGGTGATTGGTAATTCAGGCGAACGAGGAGGTAGAGCTGCTTACGATATTTTGGGTCTGAACCCTACCCCAAAAGTAAAAAGTGATATCATTGACAAAAAAACGGATCGTGTTGAAGTGTCTTGGGAGACAGTAAATGATTATGTAGGCGATTACGTCATTGTGCTAACAGTTGATGGTAAAGAACCACCCAAGCTGCCAGTGACCTGGACATCATTGAATGCTGTCAAAAATCATCATGTGATTGAGATTGAAATGAAGAAATATTTTGCGGCGGATTCATTCTCATCCCTTTTACAGGCGGAAGATATTGCCGACAAAATCACCAAACTGGCTGTGACTGCTAAATGATCAATTCTGTGTGCGATCTTTGTAATGGGTTGGATTTTTATTGCTATTAAAATAGATAATTTGGTTTAAGAAGCGGTTCCGCACTTCGTTATCAAGAAAGTTCCAATTCAACGTGTTCATTACTGCCGATATTTTATGTAGTTCAGGAAATTACTTGCGCCGAACAAATTGATGAAAATATAAGACTCCCGTAGTTGCTGTAGTACAGGAGTTTTTAACTCTTATTGGATTATCACGGAACATTGTAATTATATTTATAATATTACCTTCCTGTGATGAAAAAGTACGACTTTGCTTGCTGTAGAAGGGCTACTTGAACAATCTACAGGTGCCACCTGATTTGATGGTAAAGTAGTAACCTCATTAAAGATGAGCAGCGAGAGATAGGGCTGGTGTTTCAGAACTATTCGCATTATTCGGTGAATTGGTTCCCTTGGTCGGAATATAGGTTTGTTATCGCCAAACGCGATAACAAACCTATATTTCTATCTATCTATTTAGTCAGCTAATTATTGATACATACGTACCTGCCATTGATGAGATGTTCGTGTGAATCAATAAAATAAGAGCCCCGTATGATTGCATGGGCTCTTGTTGATTTAATTAAGTCAATCAACTTGTAGCAGTTTCTAGAATAGTATCTTTAGCCAAACTATCATAAAACATTTTTGTTAATTCTGATTGCAAAAAATCATCATTTAATAATTTCGCAAATAAGTGTTTTGCTTTTTTAGTAGTCAACATTATTTTGCTTTTATCAGCATTATATTGAAATTGTCCTTTAAGTGCAGGATAAATATCAGTAAAGGCAATAATTGATGGAGTCGGTATTTTATTAAGCACAGGTGAAGAACTTAAAACTTTTGTTAGTTTACGCGAATACGAAATATCATCGATAAGCTCTTGTAATACATCAGGGTCTTCAAGTAACCCTGATTGTTCTATTGCAACAATACATTCTTGGGCTTTCTTCTTTATTATTTCGTGAAACCCAAAAAATTTTTCGAGTGTTGCAAGTTCTTTAATAATCAAACTACCGTCAATCATTAGAAATTCAAAATTAGTGTTTATTCTGACTATATCTTCTTCGACACTTACAAAACGTTTTTGGTTTCCAATACGTTTAAAAGTGAAAGTATTATCTTTTTTTATTAAACTTACGGGATAATGTTTTTTGTACAATAAAAGATTATGATTATTATTGGAAATTAAAACGACAATACCTCTGATTTGATTTAATTCATCATTTTTAAAATCAAATGAAGGAATGTCTTCATCCTCTATAATTGTATTAATTAACTTTATCTCTTCAGGTACTTCATCTAGGTCGTATTCATAAAGTACTTTGTTTCTATCGTCTGCATTTGAAATGCTAATTAAATCTAAAGCTTCTTCTTCTATTAATTCAGATTTGATTTTTTCAATAAATTGTTTTGTGAGTTCTTCTTGTGTTTCTCCTTCTATGTCTATGAACCGAAGTAGGGTATCTTGATCTTGTTTAAGTATGAAGTAAAGTTCAGCAGTGATTAATTCTTCATTTAACAATGTTTCGCGCAACAACGTGATAAGTTCAGTTTTTATCATTGGATTAACCTCGCAAAATATATTTTTTCATCAAGTCTACGATATTTAACTCTGCTGCCAGCATTAATTCTGTCTCTTGATATGACAATAATTCCGTGTCTTTCTCCAGTTCGAAAGGTTCCTGAAATAATATAAATATGAAAACCCAAAAGAGCTAAGGTTGGATTAGCGTAAAACATTTGTGTTTTTATACAGATCGCGCCTATTGCTATAAGGAGTAAAAGTAATATTAGTATATTCCTTGTTTCACTTAAATTGAAACTAATGAGCGGAACTATATAAGTTGTCAAGAAAGTAAGATGCTCAAAATTTCCATTTTGAACTTCTTTAACTGTAAACGTTTTCATGCTACCCTCAAGCTTATATTTAAATCGACTGATAAAGGCCATTCCCAAAAGAAGTAATGACAATGATAATAGTGGAACAAAATTCATACTCAATAATTTTTTCATTCCAATGAATTGCGCATTCTCATTGAAACTAATAGGAATATTAATAGTTGCTATAATGATCAGCAAAAAAAGAAGCCATAACGAAATAATATATAGTTCTATTTTGTCCCCCATGCTGCTAAATTGTCGGATGCCGTTTATAGTTCTCGCCTCCTGTCATAAAAGGGTGATTTTTCCTAATATTCCTCTAATCTAACATAGTATCTTTCTCATTTTATATCATCTTACAAGGAAAATACATACAAAATATATCTAAAGGACTATCTTTTGGTGTAACGCAGTTAGAGAAAGGGAATGTCGAAAAAAAGCGATCATGCTATCAGGCATAATCGCTTTTTTTAATGATTATTTTTACAAATTTCCATCTCATCTTCAACTAGTCCTACCAACTCAGCAGCCTTCATATCCAGCGCCGCGGCAATAGCAAGTAATGAATTCAATGTAGGCTGATGAATACCACGTTCCAGCATGGATATGTATGTCCGATCAAGGTTGCTGCGAAAAGCGAGTTCTTCCTGATTCAGCTTTCTTAGCGTCTAATCTATTCTTTCTAAAAATATCAATTACCTAGTTCGTAATTCTTATGAAAAAGTGGCGCTAGATATAGTTCTTAGTAACTAGTTTTTTGTGAAATAGAAAGGGAATACTTAGGAAATGTAGAATATGTTAATAAAGTATCATTTTTTGTTGAAAGGTGATTATATGGAAACTACCCTTAGTGACTTAAAACCATTCAAAATACTGCAAAAGCCGGATAATTACGATATTCTGTTTGGGTTGCCTATCCCCCCAATAGATAGATTGCGAACATTTTCAGCAGATCAATTTGAGGACATGATTTGCGAATGGGTCGATGGATATTTGAAAAAAGAGTATACAACTGTGTATCGCTCAGGCTCGGGCTGGTGATAAGGGAAGGGATATAGTTGCATTTGTAAATGATGACTCTCCGAATCATATCTGGGATAATTATCAATGTAAACATTATGACCATCCGCTTTATCCAAGTGATGTATGGTTAGAATTGGGGAAACCGATTAATTCTGATAAAGAAGTTCCCAAACCACAAGAAGAAATCAAATATAGCGAACAATGACTCTCTGAACTGTAACAAGTTAGGAAAAAAGTGAAGAAGTGAAATATGATAGGGAGTGGATGGCTTGAAAAAGTCTCCGTTCCCATCTTGGGGTGGGCAATTGGCTGGTTGATTCCGGGGAATCGAAGACGTTAGTCCAAAAAGCCTTAACCCTTCTTACAGGGTTAAGGCTTTGGTTATTCATTAAGCAAGTCTCATCTTAAAATCCTGATAGCCGAACTCACGAACGACACGACAATTGCCGTCTTTCTCCTGCACGGCGATGGCCGGCAGCGGCATACCGTTGAAGGTGTTGGTTTTGACCATGGAGTAGATCGCCATATCTTCAAACACGAGTCTGTCACCGTTCTTTAAGGGCTGATCGAAGGAGTAGTCTCCGATTACATCGCCCGTAAGGCAGGTCGGACCGCCAAGCCGATAGGTGTATGACTTCTCACCGGCTTCACCCGAACCGACAAGCGGCGGACGATAAGGCATTTCCAGAACATCCGGCATATGACATGTAGCTGACGTGTCCACAATAGCAATCTCGATGCCGTTCCTATGGATATCCAGTACGGAGGTGACCATATAGCCCGCATTGAGCGCGATGGCTTCTCCGGGTTCAAGGTAGACTTCCAAGCCGTATTTATCCTGCATTCGTGAAATGCAAGCTTCGAGTCTCGGAATATCATAGTCGTCTCTTGTGATATGGTGACCGCCACCGAAATTGATCCATTCCATATGCGGCAACCATGGTCCGAATTTTTCTTCGACCGCTTTCAGCGTGGTCTCCAAATCATCCGAGTTTTGTTGGCAAAGGGTATGGAAGTGCAGTCCCGAAACGCCATCAAGCAGTTCCGGCTGGAAATCCTCCCGTTTCGCACCGAATCTTGATCCTGGCGAACAGGGGTCATAGATTTCATGTCCTTCTTGCGTAGAGCATTCCGGATTGATGCGAAGGCCTACTTTTCTGCCGGCTGCAAGAGCTTTCGATTTATACTTTTCCAGCTGGGAGAAGGAATTGAAGATGATATGGTCGCAAATGGAAATAATTCCGTCGATTTCATCTTCACGATAGGCAGGGGCAAAGACGTGATTTTCTTTGCCCATCTCCTCGTGACCCAGCTGTGCTTCGAACAAACCGCTCGCAGTCGTCCCGCTTAAGTATCTTCCGATGAGGGGATACATAGTGGTCATGGAAAAAGCTTTTTGCGCCAGTAGAATCTTGGCTCCTGTACGCTGCATGACGCCGTTCAAGATGTTTAGGTTTCTTTCAATGCGTGCTTCATCGACTACGAAACAGGGTGTCGGTAATTCCTCGAACCGCATATTAGCGTACGAGCTCCGGCTGATTAGCTTCCTCAGGCAATGCGTCAACAAGTACCGGATTAAAGTCTTCTACCCATGGAAGGCCCCATTTGTTCAGCTCCTCCATGAATGGATCCGGATCGAATTCTTCGATATTGAATACGCCTGGTTTATTCCATTTGCCAGTCATGACCATTGCTGCACCGATCATGGCAGGAACGCCAGTTGTATAGGAGACTGCCTGGGAACCCACTTCCTTATAGCACTCTTGGTGGTCACAAACATTGTAAATATAGTAAGTCTTGTCTTGGCCGTCTTTTTTCCCTTTGAAGATGCAGCCGATGTTCGTCTTGCCCACCGTACGAGGTCCCAAGGAAGCCGGGTCCGGGAGTATGGCCTTCAGGAATTGAAGCGGAATGATTTGTTTTCCTTCGTATTCAATCGGTTCGATGGAAGTCATTCCTACGTTTTCAAGCGCCTTTAGGTGCATGAGGTAGCTTGGTCCGAAAGTCATGAAGAAACGGATACGTTTCAGTCCAGGCATGTTCTGCACAAGGGATTCGAGCTCTTCATGGTACAGTAGATACATATCCTTTTCACCGACTTCAGAAAAGTTATAACCGCGTTTAATTTCCATCGGTTTTGTTTCGATCCATTCCCCGTTTTCCCAGTAGCGTCCGTTAGCGGACACTTCACGGATGTTGATTTCCGGGTTGAAGTTGGTTGCGAAAGGATAGCCATGATCCCCGCCGTTGCAATCCAGAATGTCGATATATTCGATTTCGTCAAAATAGTGTTTCAACGCATAAGCGGAGAATACACCGGTTACGCCTGGATCGAATCCGCTGCCCAAAAGAGCCGTGATCCCGGCTTTTTCAAAGCGTTCGCGGTAATCCCATTGCCATTTGTATTCAAATTTTGCTGTATCTTCAGGCTCATAGTTTGCCGTATCCATATAGTTCGTTTTTGTGGCTAGGCAAGCATCCATGATCGTCAAATCCTGGTAGGGTAGAGCCAGGTTCATAACGATATCCGGTTTGATCTCATTAATCAGAGCGATCAGCTCATCAACGTTATCTGCATCGACCTGTGCAGTTGTAATTTTAGTTTTACCGCCATCTAATTTAGCTTTCAATGCATCACATTTAGATTTCGTACGGCTGGCGATGCAGATTTCTTCGAAAACCTCGCTGTTTTGAACGCATTTATGAATTGCTACTGATGCTACGCCTCCGGCGCCAATGATAAGTGCTTTTCCCATTGTTTGATCTCCTAATCCAAGTGAATTTTTTTAATGTAAAAACGGCAACAAAAAAGCAAGCGAAACACGCACCATGCGCATCACACTTGCTTCGATATAGTTAAATAATAAGAAAGTCCCAATAAGCATAACTGGACAAACTTCTTGCGTGCTCGTCAGTCATAAAATTCATAGTTTCATGGGGAAAGGCCCTTCATATTCAAATATATCATGTTAGGATCAGAGTCTATATAGCAAATAATTCACT
Source organism: Paenibacillus antarcticus (assembly GCF_001637225.1). Taxonomy (GTDB): domain Bacteria; phylum Bacillota; class Bacilli; order Paenibacillales; family Paenibacillaceae; genus Paenibacillus_AQ; species Paenibacillus_AQ antarcticus. The sequence goes on along the minus strand of NZ_LVJI01000014.1, from coordinate 70,128 downwards.
TTTACCACTCTTATTGACCGTTTCACAAGTTGTGTGCAAATGCACTGGTTGTAAAGTAACCAACTTATAAAATTTGAGCTTTTAACTCAATCAATAAGGCAACGAAAGTTGCCAATCGGCATTTAACCCGGCTGTCCGTATGGCCTTAACTTCTTAATGGAAGTGGTCAAAGTTTATCTGCTTGGAAAGATCCTAAATATATTGAACATTAGCTTTCCAAATTAATGCTTCTTTATAATAGCAGGATAGGGGTTATTGGGCAAGAAAAATTTTCGAATGTTTTTTTCGCGGCATTGAAATTGGACAAACGTTCTTACGTTTAGACTGATAAAACTTTAAGGGGGCTTTTTGTTATAGCAAATGATAATCAAAAAATCGCCGAAGCGGCTGGAATCCGCATATGTCCACACGCCTCGTTTGATTTTATAGATAAAACAACTTCGTTTATACTTTTAACTCATTATGAGTAATTAACGAATTTTCAATTTGAATCGTTGTGTGTTCTATTTTTAATTTATCCCGAATGATATTGATCGCTTCCTGTAATATGATCTGACTGTTTTTATTGTCTTCAATTAACATGTGACAGCTTAAAGAATCTAATCCAGAGGTAATCGTCCATATGTGGAGGTCATGCACATCAATTACACCATCGATTTCTTCAAGAAAGGCTTTGACTTCTGTTTGATTAATGGTGAGTGGAGTGCCTTCCATCAAGATATGAACCGAATGCTTAATGACGCCCCAAGCACTTTTTAGAATCAGTAAAGCGACAACAACTGATATAATAGGGTCTGCTATATACCAATCGAATAAGAGCATTAGTATTCCAGCTACAATGGCCCCGACAGAACCTAATGCATCCCCAAGGATATGTAGATAAGCACTCCGTAAGTTAACGTTATTCTTCACATCACCTTTGCGCATTAATGACCAAGCACTAATGAGATTCGCCAACAATCCTATGGATGCGATCAACATCATTGCGCCACTTGCCACTGTGGGTGGTTCTGAGAAACGACCGAGGGCTTCCCATACGATAAATCCAGCGATGATAAATAAACTAATACCATTAAATAGTGCAGCCAGTATTTCAAAGCGATAATAGCCATAACTCTTATTAGGAGAAGGTGGTCTTGATGCGAACCATATCGCTACTAAACTTAACAATAATGAACTTGTATCGCTAAGCATATGTCCAGAATCAGATAATAAGGCCAGACTATTGGTGATTATACCGCCAAAGAATTCAAGAAACATAATCCCCGCAGTAATGATTAGTGCGACAAGCAACCCTTTTTTATTGCCCTCTCTTGCTTCTTCAAAATGACCATGACTATGACCGTGGTGACCATGACTATGATGGTGATGATCGTGATTGTGTCCGTGATGATGGTGATGTCCCATGAGAAATCCTCCTTATTTACATTCAATATGTGTTAATACTTGATTTAATATGGTGATAACATGATCATCGGCATAAGAGTAATAAAAAGTATTGCCTTCACGTCTATATTTAACAAGGCGTAGATTTCTTAACATACTTAGTTGGTGGGAAACAGCCGATTGGGTCATTTCCAATACTTCAGTAATGTGATTAACAGAGCATTCCTCTTGAGACAGCAAATATAATATCTTTATCCGTGTAGGGTCTGCTAACGCTTTGAACGTTCGAGAAGCTTCATCTACGGTATCGGCCGATAAAAAGGAATGAGCGTTCTGGTTCATGGATATTGGACCTCCTTTAGTATGGTTTATGAACTTGTATGTAATTAAATGGGTGTTTGTTTGCCGCTTCATTAAGTATATGAGCATATGCTCATATACAATATATTATTGAACACTATTTTTGTCAATTCTTCTTGTTATGTGACATGAATGTTACCTGTCTCAATTCATCGATTCAAAGCAATCGTAGCGATTGATTATGGGGCTACGTCCACCTTATAAGTCCAATTGTTAGAAAAAAATAATTATTGTACAATGTGATTAGATTAAATGGAAACACTCAAACAATGGAGGTAAACCATGTACTATTATCTAATCGCCTTACTTATATTTATCATCGATCAGATGACCAAGTGGCTTATAGTAAAGAACTTTGACATCGGGGAATCGAAAAGTATTATTGGGGACTTTTTCCATATAACATCGCAAAGGAACAATGGTGCAGCATTTTCCATTCTTGAAGGTCAACGTTGGTTTTTTCTTGTCATAACGGTCATTGTGGTAGTTGGAATCATCTATATTTTGCAAAAAATCAAGTCTTCCAGAAACCGAGTTCTTCCAATCGCGCTGAGTTTTGTGTTGGGGGGAGCTGTTGGGAATTTCCTAGATCGTGCTTTATATGGGGAAGTGGTCGATTTCTTGAAGTTTCATTTCAGCGCAATTAATTATACCTTTGCGACTTTTAATCTCGCTGATTCGGCAATCGTATGTGGTGCTATTCTAATCATTATCGATACATTTCGTACAGGGCATAAGGAGAAGCAGGAATTGAAGCAAAAGGTGCAATAAGTACTTTATATGTGCTGAACCATTAGATTTGAAACGGATGGTAAAAGGTGCAATGGGATTGCTTTATGGTTTGCCTATCGTGATCCCAAATTTCAATCATTATGCTAACGCATTTACAAATCTGTAAAAGTAGATATAATGATATTTATGGAACCTTTATTGATTTATAAAGCTTTGTCTAACGAGACTCGTAGTCTAATTATGCAGTGGTTAAAGAATCCAGAGGAATTCTTTGATGAGAAACCTTATTTACAACAAGGTCTCAATTTTCAGATTGGTGTATGTGTAGGAGATATTCAAGCTAAAGCGGGACTTGCACAGTCTGTTATCTCGAGTTATTTGTTGACTATGCAAAAAGCTGGGTTGTTGGAATCTGAGCGGATTGGGAAGTGGACGTACTATCGTCGAAACGAAACGACAATCCAGGAATTTGCCGAGTTCCTGAAAGAGAAACTTTAGAAGGAAAGGAGTTTTTTTATTTCAATATATCTACAATTCTATATATGTGTATATGAACTTCATGGAGGCTTACAATTACAATGAAAAGGGTCAACCCGTTGCTTATCATTATTCTGGTTTTAGGCGTATTCGGCATTATTACAACAGAAATGGGTATTATAGGTGTTCTACCCCAGGTAACTCAAAAATTTAATATATCGACATCACAGGCTGGATGGCTTGTTAGTATATTTTCTTTAGTTGTAGCCATTTCAGGGCCATTCCTGACTTTACTCGCTTCTGGTATTAATCGTAAAGTTATTCTATTAACCGCTGTGTTTATTTTTGCGATTTCAAATATTGTCTATGCCTATACAAGCCAGTTCGATGTGATGCTTGTATTCCGTATTATCCCGGCTATATTTCATCCCGTCTTTTTTTCGGTTGCCCTTGTTACTGCAGCTAAACTTGTCCCTCCGGAACAAAGTAACAAAGCGGTCACAAAGGTTTTCGCAGGAATAACGGTCGGTTTTGCTTTTGGCGTGCCTTTGACTTCTTATCTCGGAGAAAATATTTCATTAGAAACCGCTTTTTTGTTTGGAGCTGTTGTAAGCATGATTGCATTTGCAGGGATACTAGCTTGGCTTCCTTCTATGCCTGTTAAGGAAAAAATGTCTTATGGAAAGCAGCTTGGTATATTACGCAATCCTCAATTATGGTTAAATATTGTGATCGTTATTTTTATCTTTGCAGCAATGTTTTCTGTTTACAGCTACTTTGCTGAATATCTTGGACAAGTAACACGTATGAACGGGTCATGGATAAGTATCATGTTGATGGCCTTTGGTATAATCATGATTGTTGGTAATTTTGTATTTGGGAGCTTATTGAGTAAAAGCATTACAAAGACTGTCAGCATGTTTCCTCTGCTATTTACAGTAATTTACATACTCGCTTATTATCTGGGTTCTTATTTCATTCCGATGGTTGTTATCGTATTTATTTGGGGGGCAGTGCATTCTGGCGGGCTTATTGTTAGTCAAACATGGTTAACAACGGAGACAAAACAGGCTCCCGAATTCGGTAATAGTTTGTTTGTTTCATTTTCCAATCTTGGAATTACCGTAGGGGCTTCTATCGGTGGCTGGTTTATTTCTCACTTGGGAATACATCAACTTATCTGGAGCGGAATTATGTTTTCACTGCTGGCTTTCTTATTGATCATGATAAAATTAAAAATTACCAGATCTAGCGAGAGAGGAAGAAAAGCATTGAATTAACGAAACACTATAAGTCCTCCTATTTCATGAATACCTAGATTTACTAGGTCAAATAGGAGGGTTTCACTATGAAATTAAGTGATTATAGATGCTTTAAGAAGACGATAAAGGGAGTTAATTATGTAATATTGAAAGTTGCTAAGCGAATGAGTGATATAGTCACGGCCGAGGTATTAGTGCAGATAACTAGTTATTTGATAGATTCGATTAAACGAACGATTAGATCAGTTTAGAATTTAATGTTGAACTTTATCAATCAATGAAGCGTTTCTTATAAAGAAAGCCTTATAAGTAATATGTTATGCCAAACAGGATATCGCCAACAATCCATCGTCTGTCGAATTTACAGGAGGAATTGACGGTAAGGATTTATTGATTCAGTTGATGGCTGGAAGAGAGAACAAATTAGGGAAGAGTGATTTGATGAATCTATGATACCAACAATTCATGAGTATATACCAACCAAATATAATTGTGTAGCAACTTCTGATAACAGGTTATTAACACGGGGGGGCAAATATGAAAAAAGTATTGTGCACGACTAGTGTTATTCTTTTCTTGATGTTTGGATTGGTAGCGTGTGGTAATGAAAAATATGATGAAGTACCCACACCTAATGAGGTAATACGAGATGTTGAAATGATGTCCTCAAACATATTATTAGGTGAGGCAACGGAAAAAGATGAGAAATTCCCCTTGTCTCCCATTATTATTGACGATTGGGAAGTGAAGTTTACAGAAAGTAAAGCAACATTGGATGCGGAAATCACGGGCAATGTAGGCGACAAGCTGTGGATATCTGAGGAAAGAAAGACAATTATCATTCATTATGGTTTGAATAACTCTAAGGAATGGGTAGTACAAGGCGTAAATATTAATGACCCCGTCGTTCGTGTTAAACCACGGATAGTACAGACGGTGGACCCAACCTGATTGTCATTGAGTTTAAATCTACTTTGAAAGTAATTAAATGTTAGGGGTGGTTAGGATGGCTAGTTTAGGATTAACGTTTGTAACTGCTCTTATTTTAATAGTTACTATAATGTTTCATGCAGGAATGTTATTGGACTTTATCCGACCAAGTGTTCTTCAAATTCAACTGTTAGGTGTTCAATTATTATTGTTTGGAGTCGTTGTGTTATTAGCTTTTGCTGACTCTAGTGGGTTCGGATTTACTATTGGGTTAATTGGGCTATTAACAGGCTTATTCGGTTCATTTAGAGAGTCGAATACCGCTAAATCTACAGATCAATAATAACGAAATTGCAACAGGCTGCTAGATTCTTTGGCAGTCCATTTTTTTACCTAATGAGTAATTAAGTGAGATTGAAATCTTCTGAAACATTAAGGACAGTCAAATCGTCTATGAGTTGAGGTGGTGGGAATTAGTGGGAAAAATTAAGTGGACGAGTAAGACGCTATTTGTGCTTCTGATTATCCTGACAGCAACCAGTTGTGGTGAGGTAGGAATGAGAATAAATTCTCAGATTAATGCGTTGAAATCAGTATTTAAGGGAGTACCACAATCATGTATGGGGGAAATCGAGTGGGTCGATTTTTTAATGATCAATAGTATTAAGTATCAACAGAACTCTGGGGAAACGAAGGAGGTAACTTCGAACCAACGTGGAGATAAGATAGGTAAAGTCTCCTATATGCTGAGTGAACATGCCTGTTCCGATCATGTCGCGAAGAATGGGGATGCGGCATTCCTTCCAATGGGTACCGAAATATACGCAATGAAGGGTTACAAGACAGAGTTCCGTGTTATAGCTGACAACAAGATTTATGAAGTGTCTGATAATCCAAATGCAGCAACAATAGGTGAATTATTGGATATTAACGGAAGAGTGGAGAAAGTAAGTCTAGAAAGCGGTATGGACGGTAGTCCGATCGGCGACTTTAGCATGGATGCTTCATCTGAATTTATTCAAGAATTATTACCTTTATCACATGTCAGTTTCAATGAGGTCTATGAGAAAACAAAGCATGAAAATAGCATATTTCTGCGTGTTCATCTTCGGGATAGTACATCCTTTCGTTTGGTCTATTATCCACAATCCAATGCCCTCACAGCAGGAGCATTCGGTACAGAAAGATTGAATGAGATCATTATGACTCAAAGGAAACAGATTAAAGCTGCAGCAGGATTGTAAAGTTACAGTAACATAATCGTGAAGCTAAAAATACATTCTTTGAATGGTTAATGCAAACTCCTGAATTCGAATCAATAAGCTAACGGGAGTTCCTATATCATGTATTTAATATATTATGAGGTGAATATATCGATGTTTTTATCATTAGAAACACAGTTGGACAATCTTATTTGCCCGCAGGATTTTCTTGTTGGTGGTGCTGTTGCCGTAGTTAAAGATAATCAGATTGTGTATGGAAAAGGATTTGGTAAATCTCGTCTAGGTGAGAATGAACAAGATTTCACATCAGACACAATCGTGAGTATTAAAATTACAACTAGTGGAAGAAGGAAAGCTTGAACTGGATGCTCCACTTGTACAATATCTTCCGTATTTTCGAACCACGGATAATCTAGTCAGTAACACGATAACCGTTGAACAATTATTATCACATACCGCTGGATTTTCTGGAGATATAGGGATTGGGAATTTACTGTGTCCTAACATAAGGGAATTCAGTATGTATGATGAAATGAAACAACAATGTTTGATTTCTGATTCTATTCTTCAAAGTATATCCAATAGAGAAGACGTAACTAAGTCTTTCGGATCTATTACGTTGTCTCATACACCGGGCACGAACTGGAGTTATTGCACTGAGGCTTATATGATCGCTGCGGATCTGTTTGAGAAGGTTAGTGGGAATCAATGGGATGAATGCATGGAAGATTTACTGTCCAAGAAGTTAAATCTGAAGAGAACTACCTTACATGCTGAAAAAGTACAAGAAGATGAAGACTCTGCACAATACTATTGTAGTCATCATAATGGAAGCGAGCATAATCTAGAGACGAATGTGTCAGCGTCGCCTTTTCCAATCAATGCTTTGGGTGCTCCGATGGGGTTCATTTACTCTACTGCAAATGATCTATGTACATATCTAGCATCATATATGAAGGATAATCCTTTTATGTCTCAAGCGATCATTGATCGTATGTACGAACCTGTGTGGCGCTTTGATGAGAAAGAAGGATATGGTTTAGGATGGGGAATAAGGCAGCATGAAGGTCACATCATTTTCGAGCATGGAGGAGAATTCCCTGGTGTTAATGCCTATGTCTGTATGGTTCCATCTGAGAAAATAGGTGTAGTTGTGGTATCGAACCATGACGAGACACCTTCTCAAAAGATATGCTATGCGGTTCTAGACTCGTTAATTCAGAAAAAAACCGATTAGGAAAACAGCTATATCGTTATTTGTCACATAAATTTGGACTTAATAGGGATACTCTACATACCATTTCCAAAAGGAGTCTCTCACATATGACAAAAAGATGGGTTTCTATATTTCTGGTTATTATATTAATGGTTCCATCGTCACTACCTTGTAGCGCTGAAATGAAACCCAGACCAGAGGAATCGAAAGAGCTCATGTATCAAGACATGCTGATGCTCTTTCTGTTACCACATATTGAGAACAAAATAGATGAAATATATTCAGATATCTTGGCGTATTCACCAGAAGTGTATCCTTATTATGTTGATATAACACATGTTGAGCGAGTGAATGGCTTTAGAGGATTTCATTTCTTGATTACGCTTGAAGTCGTTCCTACAACGGGTCCACACATTGTGGTTGGAAAGGATACCCTCACATTAGATATATCACTGAAGAATCCCGATAATGTAAAGATCGTAGGATGGAAGCATTTGAAAGGTCCACAGGAGAAGGATTTACCACCAAATTATAAGGATATTCTAAAAAAATAATAAGAATGACTGCCCCAATAAAAAGGCAGTCATTCTTATTTTATGACGTTATTTTTTCAAATCAATAATGATGTCTGGTAATGCAAAACCTTCTTGCCCTTTACCGGATTTCTTTGGTATTGGAATTTTCTTTGATTCGCCATCTCTGGACATTAGTACCGACCCATGATTTTCAGAAGTATAACTTCTTAAAGTGATGAGTGGGGTTACTATAAGTTTCGTTGATTGCGAGTCCAATTTCTGAAATGTTTTACTCCAGCTCATATTATAATCGTCTGTACCTGTTCCGCCATTACCTTTACCTGAGTAACTATTCCCTAAATCATCTTTGATATCTAAATAGACATCAACGGCATGCCATTTGGTTCTTACCATTTCGGAAACTTCTTGGTCATAATGAATGACAAAGGACATCGGGGTAATGGACATGTTCACTATAGTTACTTTTACACCATTTTGTTCTGTACTATGGTTGATTAATTGTTCTTTGCTCTCTGTGGCCTTTAACGTGAAATTAAAATTCCAATTCCCTTTGACCTCTTCAAGCGTTTCTTGAATAAGGATACTGTTTATATCCCAATTTATTTTTACTTGTTCTTGTTCCTTCATGTCGTAGCCAGTGGTATGATCTATTCCTACATAATGATTTGCATCTACTCTTGAAATTTTAGAGCTTCCGGATGATCCATTAGAACCTATAATCGAAGGACTGCGAATCATGGAATTGTAGCCTAGATCTCGTTCGCTTTCAATCGAATAAGTTAACGATACGGTATTCCCATCATAAATCGCATCTTTAATTGTGATCTTGATGCCATTACTTTCTTCAGTCATATTTATTTGGCTGGAGTATTCCTGATAATTGTCATAAAGACTTGAACCTGGATCTTCTTTACTCAAATATCGGAAAATGTCCCCTATGACAGGAAGGTTACTAGCATAAGTAGGGAAAGCTATTCCAAATGTTGTGAATGATAGAATGATTATAATTGAAGCGGCTGCAATATCTTTTTTCCAACGCTTCAAAGACTTCTTCTTACTTATAGATTGTTTTAAAGTTCTTTTTAAGTTAGCCTTTTCGAGTTCATTAGCTTCGATTTCCTCAAACTCAGTGTCGTCTATGTTTGTATCATTTAATAATTCATATATATCTTTCATGTTCCGCTCTCTCCCAACATAAGGTTAGTAGCATTGTTATTAAGTTTCTTTTTTCCTCGATAAATGCGATTATCTATTGCGGCTGGGGTGATACCGAGCCTAGTTGATATTTCATTCGTATTTAAACCTAGGAAATACTTCAAGATGAAAATATCTCGATCCATAGGCTCTAGTTGATTGATTAGCGCAATGAGTTCCGTTCTGTCTTCAAGCATGATTAGTTCATCTTCTGCTGATCTTACCGCGTTCATATCCATATAATCTGAAGGAAACACCATTTCTTTACGAGCTTTTCTGTAGTAGTCAATAGATTTGAATTTGGCAATGGCACAAATCCATTTCCTGAAATCAGTTATATCCCCACTGAACTTATTCGAATTGTTCCAGATTGAAAGAAAGATATCATTAATACACTCCTCAATAACACCGTGGTTATTAAGGGGAGAGAGAACTTTATAAGTTACACATTTGATTAAGGGCAAGTATGTATCAACGATAAACTCCAAAGCATCTTCTTTTTGTCGCTGTAATCGTCGTATGAAATTTGATTCATTGCATTTCATGTATGGATTCCCCTTATATTTTATGTAAAAGCGCTTTTACACCTTATATAACGTATCGAACTAGATTTTCTCTCACAATTTAATAATATATTGTGGTATAACATGTTTTAACTAAATCAAACAACGGAAAATACCGCCAGTATTACTCCGACGGTATTTCTGTTAGCTTCATATTTCAGAAGGTCTTATCTTGAAGGAATCGATCTTAGTTAAGAGTTGTTAAGGAGAGAGAGGTAGGCGATACGGAGATTTTCAATCGATTATGAATGACCCGGTAACTGGTGAGATTTACTATAGGAATATGTATTTATTATTAGAACAGAGGCTTATTACAAAAGTGAAAATTTGAAATGAACAGGGGAGCGGTAACTCCCCTGTAACTTATGTTACTTCAACAACCATAGAGCAGCTACATTTGTAGGTTCCCAACCGACTAAGGATGTATGAGGTTGACGACACTCATACACAGAACCGTTATAAGTTACTAATGTTCCAGTTGTGTAAGCTGTATTTGCTGCCCAAGCTGGGGCTGTAGTAGAAGCTGTTGCAGTTGTAGCATTGACGGTACTAACTGTAGATTGGTTGTTCGCAGCATCGATTGCATACACGTTGAAAGTATATGCTGTACCTGCGCTAAGACCTGTTACGATATAGTCCAATGTAGATCCAGATACGGTTGCAACTAACGTCGTTCCGTTATAGATTTTGTAACCTGTAACACCAACATTGTCAGTTGAAGCATTCCACATTAATTGAAGACTAGTGGATGTAGGTGTTCCCATAACATGTAATGTGCCAGGTGCAGTTGGTGCTTGTGTGTCAGCAACAGGAGCACTAGTGGTAACGCTTACAACGTTACTAGCATTAGACGCATTACCTGCAGCATCAATTGCCTTGACACTAAAAGTGTAGGCAGTATTTGCAGTTAGACCAGATACCACGTAATTTGTGCCTGGTACAGTAGCAACCAAGGAAGATCCGTTAAATACTTGGTAACCTGTAACACCAACGTTGTCCGTGGAAGCATTCCAAGCTAAGGAAACAGTAGTGTTAGTTTTACCAGTCGATGCAAGAGACGCTGGTACGGATGGAGCTTGAGTATCAGGCGTAGAAGTGCTACCGCTGAAGTTAACATCAATAACGTTATAGAATGCATTTGGAGTATCAGCTATTTCCCATACAGCCAAGATCACTTGATATCCAGTACGTACTGGTACATTACATGTGTCAGAGTAGGAGAATGGTGGTTGTGTTCCAGGATAATTAACGGAACAGAATGGAGTAAGGTCGAATGAGTCACGAGTTAGAGCTGCGTTAGGATTCCAGTTCGCTTTGGTAATGTAGTATTTCCAACTTGTAGTAGCATGGTTTGCAGTCAATTTCCAAGTGAATGTATTAGTTCCAGCAGAGATGTTTACTTTAGACCAACGCGTAGCGGATTGTTCATCAAGCTTAGGATAAGCTCCAGCAGCGCTTGCAATTTTTCCGTCAGCAGGTCCAGCAGCAGGGAAACCTTTAGGTGCTTCTAAACTTTGTGGTTCGTATACAATCGCTCCACAATCTGTGTTTAGCCCAGATTTACAAAGTGCTGCTCTGCTAGCAGGGCCTTCAACATAGCCGTGTGCAGAAGATTTTCCTGGGAAGAGAATCAGACAAATTGAAGCCAGTAATAGGATAGCGGCATAAGATAGAAGCTTAGTCATACTTGAATTAGAAATACGAATAGTTGACATTGTATAATTCCTCCTTTAATTTGAGAAAACCTTTCTGAATTAGAACGTCACTTCTTTAAATATCGCCTACAGGTTTCAGCTGATTTCTCCTCTCGGTTTAAGACATTTATATAAACTCATATGAGTCATATACTAATTTGTAAAAAAAGGATGAAAATAACAAATGGAAAGTTATGGTGCAGTAGTTCAAAATGACTTTTGATCACTATTAGACAAGATGTTAGCGCTTTCAACAAGAGTAGATAAAATAAGAAAGAAAGTGATATAATATTAGAATATTTTATTATATTAATAAACTAATATGTTGATATTTGGTAACTAATGTAATATAAGAGTGATTATACTACAAGAATTGATAAAAGTGTGACATTTTTAATAGTATTTAATAAAAATAGTAAAATATACCCATAATATGACTTTTGAACTATTCGTTAAAACTCTCTTCCTTTGCCGTTTTTGATGAAATGATCTATGTTATTTATCATTCAACATACTTGTAAAATTATTATGTATTGAAACATCTATGAAGATTGATATAATACAGAAGATTGCAAACGAAAAGATAAAAGGCAGGAGAATATATGCAAGAAATTGCTGGATACAAAGCTATTGCTTTAGATATTGCTCATAGGATTGTAAGTGGTGAGTTTACAGTGAATACTACAATCTCAGGACGTTCTCTATTAGCGAGTCATTATCATGTGTCGCCCGAGACAATTAGGAAAGCCGTAGCCCTTCTGAATGATGAGAATATTGTATCTGTATCTCAGGGTAAAGGAATTACCGTTACATCTGATGTGCACGCGCATGACTATATCACTAAACATAATTATATGAAATCAGTGTACTCACTGAAGCAAGATCTAGAATTGCTACTTCAAGAGAAGAAGTCTATTGATCATAAATTCGATGTTGTCCTTAAGGAAATTATTGATTTCTCCGACAGATTGCAGAATTTGAAGGTGTACCATCCAGTTGAGATAAAGGTGAGTGGAAGTTCTCATGCTGTAGGTCAGAGTATCTCTAAACTTCAATTTTGGCAGAGGACAGGTGGAACCATTGTTGCACTAAGGAGGGGGACGCAAGTCACGATTTCTCCAGGGCCTCACGTAATTCTTCAAGAGAATGATGTTATCGTAGTGGTTGGTGATGGACAAGTATTTCAAAGAACCGTGGATTTCGTAAATAGTGAATCCAACGATTAATTTCAACGAAAAAGTGAATTTTTATGACAATGAGACCGTCCATTTCTAGGACGGTTTTTTGGTATGATTGTAACTATTTATTTGTACGAAGAACCAACCAACTGACAACCTCGTTTTTAAAGATAGGTTGTCAGTTGGTGTTTCATTTGCTATAGTTAGATATACCATATGAAAAATTTGGTCCGGACGTAAGTAATAACCAATGGGAAAATAGCAGAACACGCTTTGAAGTTTAGTTCTGTACTCATGTGGCTCAGACATGATAAATGTTTGGGTCTACTTCTTACGCGGAGAAAAGTGTTAAAGCAATTAATAGCACGACTCGCAGCATGAATATCAATGAAATTGGGGGGCTACTATGCTTAAATTCGAGAATGTTAGCAAGACTTATCCAAATGGTTACCAAGCTGTAAAGAACGTTAGCTTTGAAATTGAAGAAGGAGAATTTATCGTACTTATTGGTCCAAGTGGTTGTGGTAAAACGACTACAATGAAGATGATTAACCGCTTAATGCCTCACACTGAAGGTAAGATCACCATTCGTGGTAAAGACATTACGAAAGAAGATCCTGTTGGATTAAGACGTAATATTGGTTATGTCATCCAACAGGTAGGATTATTTCCTCACTATACGATTGAACAGAATATTGCACTTATTCCTCATCTTAAGCGTTGGGATAAAGCTAAGATCAAAGCCCGTGTATATGAATTGCTAGAGATGGTCGGACTTGATCCAATCGAGTACGCTTCTCGGTATCCTCGACAACTATCAGGTGGACAACAGCAAAGAGTAGGTGTTGCTCGTGCATTAGCAGCAGACCCTGAAATCGTGTTGATGGATGAACCCTTCGGCGCATTGGATCCAATCACAAGAGAGCAATTACAAGACGAATTACTTAGACTTCAAAAAACAGTGAAAAAGACGATTATATTCGTAACGCATGATATGGATGAAGCATTGAAACTAGGAGATCGAATTGCAGTCTTGAAAGACGGTGAATTACTACAGTTAGATACACCCGAGAAACTCCTGAAGGAACCCTCACATGGGTTCGTAGAAGAATTCATAGGGAAGAATCGTATTTATCAGAACCCTGCTTTTATATCGGTTAAGGATATTATGCGTGATAATCCTGCGATCGCCCTTCCAAGCATTTCCCCCGTTCGCGCTTTAGCTTCTATGAGAAAAAGCCGTACAGATACGTTGATTTTAAGTGATGACAAGGGTCAATTGACCGGTATCGTTTCTATATATGATCTACAATCGAAGTTGGAAGAAATACAGACGATTCAAGAGATTAGCGTACCCGCTGTTCCCTATTTAAATGAGAATGCAACGGCTCAAGACGCACTTATTGCTATTGGAGATGCTAAGTATGGAATTATTCCCATTATTGGAAAAGGTGAGAAAGTAGTGGGCGTAGTAACAAGATCTACCTTACTCACTACATTCGCAGATCATTGGGCGGGGAAGAGGGAGATTGAATGAACGACACACTTTGGGAACAATTTATAAAACAACTATCCATGCGTGGAGGAGATTTACTGATTGCAATAGGCCAGCATATGCAGCTTGTTCTAATATCAATGGCGATAGCGATCGTTGTGGGGATTCCATTAGGTATTATTGTCTCAAGGGTTCCAATACTGAAGACATTAATTCTAGGTGGAGCAGGGATTCTACAAACGATACCAAGTCTCGCGTTGTTAGGATTTATGATACCGATATTTGGAATAGGCCTTAATACTGCTATAGCTGCACTTTTCCTATATTCTTTATTACCGATCATTAGAAATACATATGCGGGTATTCAAGATGTTGATCGAGCGATGATAGAAGCGGCTAGAGGAATGGGTATGACCAATATGCAGATTCTATTCAAAATAGAAATACCTTTATCTTTATCTGTCATTATGGCGGGTATTCGGACAGCTACCGTAATCAATGTAGGTACAGCCACTTTAGCGGCCTTTATAGGTGCAGGTGGTCTAGGGGACTTTATTTTCTTAGGTATACAACGTAATATTGATGCTTTGATTCTGATGGGTGCTATACCTGCAGCGATCCTTGCGTTGATTCTTGATTTCTTACTTGGACGTATGGAGAAGTTGACAACACCGAAAGGCTTGAAACAATAACATATTAATGGAGGAATTATATGAATTTCAAAAAATGGATCGTTATCGGTTTGGTTGCATGTTTGTCTATGGCGTTAGTCGCATGTGGTTCAGATAATAAGAAGGAAAGCATTACAGTTGGCTCTAAGAACTTCACGGAGAATATACTATTAGCGCATATGATGGCTGATATTATTGAGAATAATACGGATTTGAAAGTCGTGCGTAAAGTGAATTTGGGTGGATCGAATGTAGCATGGAAGGCATTATTGAACAATGACATTCAGTTATATCCAGACTACACAGGAACGATCGTAACTAACTACTATCAGGAAGAAACGGGAACTTCAGAAGAGACATTAGTTAGAACGAAAGAGTTGCTAAAGAAAGATGAACTTGTTTTTACAAATGAAATGGGATTCAATAATACGTATACTTTAGCGGTTACCCAAGAAACAGCGGAGAAATACAAGCTAGCTACGTTTAGTGATCTAGCAAAGGTATCTAAAGACTTAGTATTAGGAAGTGAGTTTGAATTCTTGGATCGTCCTGATGGTTATCCAGGATTGAGTAAGGAATATGGTATGACCTTCAAAGAAGCCAAGGGTATGGATCACGGCATAATGTATCGTTCAGTAGTAGATAAAAATGTGGATGTGATTGACGCTTTCGCAACGGATGGTCAGATTAAGGTTAATAATTTAGTTATCTTAGAAGATGACAGATCCTTCTTCCCTCCATATGATGCAGGTCCATTAGTACGTCAGGATGTACTGACGAAATATCCAGAAGTTGCAGAGGCATTGAATAAACTTCAAGATGTTCTTGATGAAACGACAATGCAGGAATTGAATTCAAAAGTCGATGCTGAGGGATTGAAAGAAGAGACAGTATCTCTAGATTTCCTGAAAGAGAAGGGCTTAATTAAATAAAAGTTTCTGTGAAAAAATGGCTACCGCTAACAAGGGGTAGCCATTTCCTGTGTATATATATGTTCTTGTGTCTAAGGATTGTTTGCCGCGCACGTAATATTGCTCTATGCTTATAGGGAAGTAATCAATGATACGAGGTGGAACTATTTGTAGCACATTATTAACAATTGATCGACGTGACATACCGAAAGCTGCAAGTATACTGGCGCAAGCGTTCGCGAAAGATGATCCATTATATCAACATATTTTACCTGATGAGACCACAAGGCTACGCGTCATGAAGATATTTTTCCATCGGTATGTTGAAATGCTATATCCATATTGTGATTTGCTGACGACGTCAGACAATTATGAGGCGGTAGCGTTGGTGTTTCATTCGCAACGTGAAGCGGGAACATTACGTTCGAAAGTCAAGTATATGAAGCGAATTGCATTTGCTATCATTGCTTCATTACCGATCAGTCGTATCATTGGAATACGTGGATTTGCACGAGGAATATCGATCCTGCTTAGCATGAGCTCTTCATGGTTATCGATATTAGGTGATAAGCAATATATGCACCTCGATATGCTTGTTGTACAGGAACAATATCGCGGACAAGGTTATGTTTCGAAAGTCATCAAACCTCTACTCTCCGAATGTCGTGAGAAGAATATATTCTGTACGCTAGAGACGCAGACAATAAGTAATTTACCTATATATGAGCATTATCAGTTTCGTACGGTGAAGGTCATCGCTCTGCCAAACAGTTCACTTGAGCAGTATTGTATGGTGTACACGCCAACTGATGCTGATTAGCATATTAAATGCAAATGAACCCCACTGATTGAATTATCTGTTATATTAACGGCTAGTTCAATCGGTGGGGTATTTTGTTGATGAGCATTATTTAGATGTTTTTAGTCGTGTGAGATAACGTTTCTGCCGAAGTTGCAACTTTATCTGTCGAGGAACCAATCTCCTGAATTACGCCGACTAAGGATCTAATTTCATTCTCCACACTGTTAATTTCATTCATATTACTTTCCATAGACTCAATAATATGATCAAATACAGCTTTAGTTTCATTAGATTCATTCTGACCAGCTTCAACTTGGATATTTACTTCTTTAATAGAATTAACAACCTCAGTCGTATATTCTCTTGATTGTTGGATGAGATCAGTAATTCTACTTACACTATCCCTTGTATCCCCTGATAATTTCTGAACTTCTTTAGCAACAACACTAAATCCTCTTCCATGCTCCCCAGCTCTTGCCGATTCTATAGCAGCATTTAAAGATAACATTTTCGTTTGTTTCGCAATATCTTGAACGATATTGATGATATTGGTTATTTGTTCAAATGAATCGTTAAAATTCATAACATTATTTCTCATGACTTTGGTACTTTCACTTATTAACATAATTCTTTCAGATAGTTGCTGAAGTTTGTCTTTGCCTTCACTTGCTAAAGATTGTGTTTCATTTACCTTTTCAATAGAATGCATAAAAGAGCTATTAACCTGATTACTGCTAGCGACTAATTCTAGCACAGATGAACTTGTTTGCTCTGATAAGGAAGCTAGTTCTTCTGTAGCCGCAGTTATTTTACCCTTAAGGTTATCTTTTACATTAGAATAGACGACTTCTCTATGAAGCATATTTTCTTTCTCATACGCTTCTAGCACCAATTGCTGTTCGAAATTAAGTAATTTACTTATGACTTTACTAATTCGAAGGCTTTCTTTATGGTTGTTTATATTTCGGTCAACGACATCAAAAAGAGCATTTTGTAGATTCTGAAATGCACCCATGTACCATTTGGGTTCTAAACCTATGGCTTGATGAACTTTTGCAATCTTTAGTCGTTTTTCGATAAATTCAGAATCAATATTACCACTAAACATTTCAATTAAATGATTTCGGAGCGTCAGTTTTAGTCTTTCAACTGTACTATTATTCTTTATGATTTGTTCGAGAACTTTAACGTCAAGCACCGTCTGATAAAAAGATGCCGTTATTTCATCTATATGTTGTGTTATTAACGGTTGAATTGCTTTTAATAACTTAACATCTTCTTCTTGTAAATTAATCATGATCATTTGCCGTGCAGTATCACTATTTGAATCAATGTCTATATTTACGTGCTGGCTAGTTGCCTTTTCTAACCACTCGGATTTAGGAGTAGAGGAACTAAACTTTTTTGCTAATCCGGAAAAAGGGCATTTGTCCAATGAACTCACTTCCTTATTAGTCGTATTATTTAAGTAGGGACAAAGAATAGTCTTATTAACTAAGGAGATTTCAATTATAAAATGTAATTTGACTCGAGATGTTTTACTAATATCTGTTCGTCATATTTCCACATTATTCTACAGCACCTATGTTCTTAAGTAAAAACATATTTTAGTTTTTTTGAAACTGTATGTGGGTGGATTAATGGAGAAATAATGGGCAGTCTTTGACAGTGATTCATATGATAGCTTGTTATCAGAAGTACTTAAGGTACAACTATTTCCACGAATTCGTATTTTTGAGGTATGTACAAAGAGTGAATATACAATAATAAGATAAGGAGAGTGACATTGTATGTTATCCGTGATATAATATCTTTAAGTTAAGATTTAATGATTAAAGGTAAATGTTGAACCTAAATAACATGACATAAAAAATAGATGCGGAGGAATTAATAATGAATGAATTAAAATTGAATGATTTAAAAGGAATACACCATGTAACAGCCATTACAAGTAGTGCAGAAAAGAACTATGAGTTCTTCACGCATGTGTTAGGTATGCGTCTAGTAAAGAAAACAGTGAACCAAGATGACATTCAGACGTATCACTTATTTTTTGCAGATGACGCAGGTAGTGCGGGTACAGATATGACGTTCTTCGATTTCCCTGGCATTGCCAAAGGTGTACACGGTACAAATGAAATTTCTAAAACATCTTTCCGTGTACCAAGTGATGCAGCGTTAGATTACTGGGTGAAACGTTTGGATCGACTAGAAGTGAAACATACAGGCATTAAAGAACAATTTGGTAAAAAGAATCTTTCTTTTGTTGACTTTGATGATCAACAATATCAATTGATTTCAGATGAGAATAATGAAGGTGTTGCCGCAGGTACACCATGGCAAAAGGGACCGGTTCCCTTAGAATATGCCATCACAGGTTTAGGCCCAATACATGTTCGAGTGGCTCATTTCGATCACTTTAAAGAGATATTGGAAAAAGTTCTATTATTTAAAGAAATAGATAAGGCAGGTTCAGTCCATTTATTCGAAGTGGGTGAAGGTGGGAATGGTGCACAAATTATTGTAGAGCATAATGTGATTCTTCCACAAGCAAGACAAGGATACGGTACTGTCCATCATGCGGCATTCCGTGTTGAGGATCGTTCAGTGTTAGAACATTGGATTGAACGTTTACAACAATTTGGTCTTCAATCGTCGGGCTATGTGGATCGCCACTTTTTCGAGTCACTTTACGCAAGAGTTGCACCACAGATTCTATTTGAGTTCGCAACCGATGGTCCAGGATTTATGGGAGATGAACCTTATGAAACACTTGGAGAGAAATTATCTTTACCTCCATTCCTAGAACCTAAACGTGAACAGATTGAAAAATTAGTACGTCCGATTGATACCGTACGAAGCACACAAGAATTTAACAAAGAAGAGTAAAAAGCATTCGTAACGATGATATACGTTCAAATAACAAAACCACGAAGTACAGTATTCTGTACTTCGTGGTTTTTTTGTTGCATGTGAATGTCATATTGTAAGTAGATCATGAACATTCACACAGAATGTAATATGCATGTTTAGGATGGGGATTATATGATCATTTTATTTACTGCAGTAACCATAATGCAGGTACATTTGAAGGTTCCCAACCAGCTAATGATGTATGGGGTTGACGACATGAGTACACTGAACCATTGTAGGATACTAACGTTCCTAATGTGTAAGCTGTGTTCGCTGCCCAAGCCGCTGTTGTTGGCGCAACTGCAGTGGTGCCATTTACGGTACTGGCTGTTGATTGATTGGCCGCGGCATCGACCGCATACACATTGAAAGTATATACAGTGGCTGGGTTAAGCCCTGTTACAGTATAATCCGTAGTTGTTCCAGGTACAGATGCAACGAGTTGCGTTCCATTAAAAATGCGATAACCAGTAACGCTAACATTGTCAAGTGATGCATTCCACATTAACTGAATGGTTGAGGACGTAGGGGTTCCCATTACATGTAAGCCCCCAGGTGCTGTTGGAGCTTGGGTGTCCATAGGGTCAGGTGCATTTGTAGTCACGCTTACAACATTACTTCCAATTGAGACGTTACCAGCAGCGTCTATCGCCTTGGCGCTAAAGGTATAGGCGGTATTCGCGGTAAGTCCGGTTGCGGAGTAATTTAATGTTGTGCCAGATACAGTAGCAGCTAAGGTTGATCCTTTAAATATTTGATAGCCAGTTACACCTACATTATCTGTTGATGCATTCCAAGCTAACGAAACGCTGGTGGATGTTTTACCAGTTGATGTAAGAGCTGATGGTGCTGAAGGTGCTAGGGTATCGACAGGATTGCTACCGCTAAAGTTGACATCTATGACATTATAGAAGGCATTAGCAGTATCAGAGATTTCCCACACAGCCAAGATTACTTGGTAACCACTGCGAGCAGGCACGTTGCATGTGTCTGAATATGTGAATGGCGGTTGTTTACCCCCATAATTCACTGAGCAGAAGGGAGTCAAGTCGAATGAATCCCGAGTAAGAACGGCGTTAGGATTCCAGTTGGCCTTTGTAATATAATACTTCCAACTTGTTGTTGCATGAGCAGCCGATATCTTCCAGTTAAAGGTATTAGTACCGGCCGTTATGTTTACTTTAGACCACCGAGTTGCAGTTTGTTCATCAAGATTTGGAAAAGCGCCATTGGCACTTGCGATCTTCCCATCAGCAGGTCCAGCAGCAGGGAATCCTTTAGGTGCTTCCAGACTCTGTGGTTCATAAATGATTGATCCGCAATTCGTGTTCTGCCCAGATTTACATAGTGCTGCGCGGCTTGCAGGTCCATCGATATATCCGTGTGCATAAGAATTTCCAGCGAATAACAAAGTACTTACCGATGCTAACAAGACGATACAACTGTACACTAAAAATTTTGCCATAGAAAAATTAAAAAGACGCAAAGATGACATTTAATTACTCCTCCTTTAAATTGGGGACCCACTTAACAACGACTGATTCCAGTTAAACCTTAAATATATATTTCAAATTACACCTCCTTTTTGTTGTTGAAACGAATTTATATACATTCACTGGAAAGTGACTGTATTCTGTACTTGATTTGTACTTGATAATAATTCATATAACTTAAGGCTATTTTTATTACATAATTATGGTAAAAGAATATAAAAAATGTTTAATTTACCCAATTTACTTGCTGATCACAAATTAATGCGATTAATTTGTAAATATAAGGGGACACGTTGATGTAAGTTCCTAATTGCCGACAATCATGTGACAAGATTTTGGACGTGTCGAAATACACACATGTTCTTGTCGAATGAAAAAGTTGTATTGACTATTTGCATGCAGGTAATTGGAACTATTTACAATAAATTTACATTTCCTATAATATAGTAATGATTTACAATATAAGTAAAAAAAGGAGAATGAATGTGTCTAAAAGGAATTATCAAGTATCTAACCGTCTGATTCATCGGACCCTATGTTTATCTCTAGGCGCTGTTCTACTAGCTTCCCCGTTGAGTGTTTCAGCTGCAGAAATCAGTAGCAAGGTCGTTAGTGAGAATAAGGTAACTATTACTTCCTCAATTAGTGTAAACGGTTTCAAGGGTAGCGCACTTGCCGTTGGCGAGAACCATTTCCTAACGCTCAAGGAGATTGAGAACAAATGGGGTGGCATCGATCCTGACTATAAGCCAGATCAAGCCATAACAGCGGTTAAAGAGGTGTTACCACAAAAGGAATACGAGAGTTTGTTCCCTTATCGATTAGGTTCACCTGAGTGGTATAAAGCTGCCAAAGGTAAAGAGTATTATAAAGAGGATCAAGTGGACTATTTCTCTTATGACAATTTGATTGCGGCCGTAACAGAGGTCTCAAATATTAAATTAAAGATTAGTACCCGTAAAGGAAGTACTAGCGCTCAGGAGATTCAAAGATTGGACAAGGAAGCGAGAATTGAGACACTGATATCCCGTTCATCTGACTTCAACTCATCGGATAACCTGAAGAAGGAAATCGATACGGTTATCGTCGATTTTGGAACATTCCTAAAGGAAGGGTTCAAGAAGGATCGTAAGCGTGAACTTGCTGCATTTCTAGCAAACCTAGCACATGAGACAGGAGGAGGTTGGGCAACCGCACCAGGTGGGGAATTGAAATGGGGACTGTTCTGGAATGAGAATATTGCAGGTCGGACAGGCGTGAATAAGGATGCCTTCGTCGATCCAGCAACTAGTGAACTTTATCCAGGCGTGAAAGATAAGCGTTACTATGGACGGGGACCCATCATGATGAGCTGGAACTTCAACTATGGATTATTTAGTTCTATCATTTATGGGGACAAAAACGTGCTGCTTAGTAAGCCGGAAATCATCTCAGCAGACGGAAAAGTTGGGTTCATGACTGCTATTCTGTTCTGGATGACACCGCAAGCACCTAAGCCTTCAGCTCACGATGTTATTATTAATAAGTGGAAGCCTGCGAAAGAGGATATTGCGAAAGGCTTGAGCCAACCGGGGTTTGGGATAACTATTATGGTTCTTAATGGCTTGGAGACGAATCTGGGTGAGACGGAAGGCAGTTCTGTTAAACGTCGTGCGGGGCACTATCGCGATATCACAAGTAGGATGGGTGTAGATATCACGGGTGAGAAAATAGACACATTAGGCATGAAACCTTTTTAACGAAAGATGACAATAAAAAGGTGAAGCAGGTTGTATTTCCTGCTTCACCTTTTTTATGTTTGTAAGAGGGTCGAGTACTTCGATTATAATTCATTCTTATGACTAAATATCTGAGCTTATAAAGACTGAATATACAGCGCTTTGTGTAACATTCATATTTAAAAATAGAGAAATGGCATCATTTCTTATGACAGGGTCACCTACTATATTACTGGTCCAAGTTACTGTAGCAGGCGCTAGCACATATGGTGCATTATTTGATACACGTACAGGCTGAGATCCAATATCTGATGGTCTAATCGAAAAAATGATAGTACCAGTAATAACTGCTGTTGTCATTAGCGTTATAGTAGATATGATGTTATTTACTAAAGGTGTTACAGCATTATTAATAACATCAAAGCATATCTGATAAAGATAACTTCCAACGGGTAAATTATTTGTATTTATTGATCCTGAAAATCCAACAATATTCCCATTTGCTGCATCGACAAATGGAATTGTCTGCGACAAGGCTCCTGGTGAACCTGATACTCGTTGAAAACCCGTATTGGCGCCTCCAAATAGAATAGCTTTTGTAAATGTAGTAGGTGTTGACCCCGTGGCCCCCGTAGCTCCAGCAACGCCGGCAACGCCGTTAGCCCCGGTAGGACCTTTAAGTACTTTAACTATAATATTTTGTGGAGGACATGTTACTTGAACGACTTTCTTTTTACAAATGATAATATCCTGACATTTCTTTTCTTTCTTTGAACGACATAAGCTTTTACTTTTATTATGATAATGATGAGATCTCAAGATATACACCTACACCTCCTACCAAGATCTATCATATTATGTGGGTTGGCTAGAAGTAGCATGGACTGGTATCCACAAGATTAAATTTCGTTTGAAATGATCTTAGGAAACTAGAGAGAAATGAACATTCAGGCACTTTGATTACATATATAAACGAAAAAACTAATTGTTTGACCTCAGTGAAGTTTCTACTTGATAGTACAAATGCTGTTGTATTTATTTAGCTTCTTGTATTTTTAAGCTCGTATTGAAATTTTGAATATAAATACAATCATTTCTATTGGAATAATAGGATACTACATAGTAAATTTAGGGAATATTAAATAGTAGAGGAGCTAATAAACGATGAGTAAACCCTTATTGGTTATTGTTGGAGCAGGATCTGGCGTGAGCGCGGGCGTTGCAAGGAAATTTGGTGCAAACGGATTTCGAGTCGTACTTGTAGCAAGAAATCAGCATTCTCTAGATCAATATACAAGTGAACTGGCTGAACAGGATGTGGAGGCTTATAGTATAACCGCTGATGCATCAGATGGTCATTCGTTAACGAATGCTTTTCATCAAATTATACAGAAATTCGGGACGCCAGAAGTGTTAGTATATAATGCAGCCGCAATAAGTAAAAGTGATCCACAGACATTGACTGAGACAGAATTACAAGAAGATTTTAAAGTGAATGTGTCAGGTGCACTTACGAGTGCTCAGCAAGTGATTCCGGCGTTCATAGAACAGAATAAGGGTACGATCATATTTACGGGCGGGGGACTTGCAGTGGCACCTTCGTCTAAATATACTTCCTTATCGATTGGTAAAGCAGGCATTCGGGCATTGGCATTCGCTTTAGCTGAAGAGTTGAATCCTAATGGGGTACATGTGGGTACAGTTACAATAACTGGAAATGTATCTCCTGGTACATTCTTTGATCCGGATCTCATCGCAGAACGTTATTGGGAATTACATACGAATAAGGATCTGAAGGAAATCGTATACGCTCAATAACATCAGAACACAACTATTATGTTGTAACAATATTGAATAAGCATGATGTTACCTTCTAGAGGAGACATCATGCTTATTTTAATAATCTAAATTCACTTTAATAACCACAGAGCAGGAACGATAGGAGGCTCCCACCCAGTAAGTGTGGTATGAGCTTGACGACAAGCATAGGTAGATCCGTTATAGGTAACTAGCGCGCCTACTGCGTAATGAGTGTTTGCTTTCCACTCAGATTCTGTAGGTGTTGTAGGAGCAGGTGCGGTTGTAGCATTTACTGTACTTGCAATGGATTGATTGCCAGCTGCATCAAGGGCATTAACACTGAATATATAATTTGTATTGGCACTTAGTCCTGTTACAGTATAATCCGTGACGGCCCCTGAAATAGTCGTTAACAATGTCTTTCCATTGTATATACGGTAACCAATGACGCCGACATCATCTGTCGATTTGTTCCACATTAACTGTAAGCTAGATGAAGTGGGTACTCCCATGATGTGCAAACCACCGGGTGCTGTTGGTGCTTGTGTATCGATAGTTGGTGGAGCATCTGTGGTTACACTCACAGAATTACTAGCAACAGAGATATTTCCAGCCGCGTCAATCGCTTTAATATTAAAAGTGTACGCGGTATTCGGAGTTAATCCAGTTAAGGTGGTACTGTGTGCTGTTCCAGATACGTTAGTAACGAAAGAAGTTCCATTAAAAATTTGATAGTTAGTTACGCCAACATTATCGGAAGCTGCCTTCCAGTTCAATGACACACTGTTCGTAGTTATAGACGTAGAAGTCAATGTCGATGGTGCAGTAGGTGCTTGTGTATCTACAGGGTTGCTTCCGCTAAAATTCACATCAATCACGTTATAGAAAGCATTTGCAGTATCAGCAATTTCCCATACAGCCAAGATGACATGGTATCCGCTTCGTTCGGGAACATAGCAAGTATCGGTGTAGGAAAAGGGCGGTTGAACCCCATTATAATTTACTGAACAGAATGGAGAGAGATCGAAGGAATCCCTTGTCAGGGGTGCATTAGGATTCCAGTTAGGTTTCGTAATATAGTATTTCCAACTTGACGTAGCGTGTGCCGCGGAAATCTTCCAAGTAAATGTATTTCTTCCGGGGGATAAGTTAACCTTGGACCAACGGGTAGCAGATTGCTCATCAAGTTTAGAGAATGCTCCGTTTGCGCTTGCGATTTTACCGTCGACAGGCCCCTTTTCAGGGAATCCCTTCGATGCTTCAAGGCTTTGTGGTTCGTAGAT
The DNA here is from genome assembly GCF_001637225.1 of Paenibacillus antarcticus. GTDB lineage: Bacteria > Bacillota > Bacilli > Paenibacillales > Paenibacillaceae > Paenibacillus_AQ > Paenibacillus_AQ antarcticus. The sequence continues at coordinate 44,291 of NZ_LVJI01000014.1, read as the reverse complement.
AATGGATCCACAATCCTTATTCAGACCAGATTTACATAGCGCAGCACGGCTAGCAGGGCCTTCGATGTAACCGTGGCCAAATGCTGTATTAGGTAATAGAAGTAGAATGCCGGTAACAATCAATAGAATACTGCAAAAGGTAATTATTTTGGATCCAGACGGCTGCGTTAAACGAAAAGATGTCATCATATTAGGTCTCCTTTGATTTAGCGATATAGGACTCGTTCAGATCTGAGCGTTTAGCAACTTAAAGCTCTTGTCTAAAGAGTAAATACGTGGGTTCGCGTATCGTCTCCTATCATAGTTATGGTGAATATTGTTAATGGCGTTAATGAAGATTGTACGACACTTGGATAACTTTTATGAGAGACTAAGGAATCAATTCTATAAATTAGTTGTCATATCGATAGAAATATTAGAAGAATAGATAGAAAATTCTAGTAAGCCTATGTATTTTGAGATATATACTCGCATTATGTAGTGTTGAGATACAGGAATGCACGAACCCAATGGTCAGATCATGTTGAAAAAAGAGTGGGACTTATGGTAAATGCAAACCAAATTTATGTATATCAATGAGAGTAGGAGAGTAAACGATGGATACCAATGCCATTTTTACGATCTGTTCTTGTTTACGTATAGGCTATTTGGCATGTGATGTTTGAGCAAATATTATATGATATCTTCTCATGGGGATTTTGCACCATATCGGCGCGATTTCCTTGCACGGAGTGTCGTGAAACATTGGTGAAACAAGGCTATTCAGACGGATAATCATGGTGTACCATTGAGGTGCACTTTCCTTTATGCACATGGTAGATCGACATATTTATAAACTCTATAACTCAAGGAGGAATATGAAATGAAGTACCGGAGATTAGGTGGGAGTGGGCTTAAGGTTAGCGAAATCAGTCTAGGAAGCTGGCTTACATATGGTGGGTATGTTGAACGTGAGCATGCTGTGAACGCCATTAAGACGGCATATGATCTGGGGATTAACTTCTTTGATACAGCGAATGTATATGAGAAGGGCGCAGCTGAGGAACTGGTAGGAAAGGCACTGAAGGCATATCCACGCGAGTCTTACGTATTGGCTACCAAAGCGTTCTGGCCGATGGGAGAAGGTCCGAACGACCGTGGATTATCACGCAAGCATGTGATAGAGCAGGTGAATGCGAGCTTAATGCGGCTTGGCCATGAGTATGTAGATATTTTCTACTGTCACCGACATGATCCAGAGACCCCCATACATGAAACGCTACGCGCTATAGATGACCTTATCCGTCAAGGCAAAGTGTTATATGTCGGCGTGAGTGAATGGCAGGCTTCCCAAATTGCAGAAGCATTGGGTGTTGCCGACCGTTACTTGCTTGACCGCATCGTAGTGAATCAGCCTAAATACAATATGTTTGATCGTTACATTGAGAAGGAAATTATGCCGCTCAGCGAACGATCAGGCATCGGGCAGGTCGTATTCTCTCCGCTTGCACAGGGTCTTTTGACAGGAAAGTATACATCCGCTTTCGATATTCCGACTGACAGCCGTGCTGCCAAAATCGAATGGGTACGTAAAGGCATCACGGCAGAGAGAATTAACCAGGTGAAGCAGCTAGAGGTCATTGCTGGAGACTTTGGGATCTCTGTAGGAAACCTCGCACTCGCATGGATTCTACGTAACTCCAATGTAGCCAGCGCACTAGTCGGTGCAAGTCGCCCAGAGCAAGTAACAGAGAATGCTAATGCTTCTGGTATTGAGTTAAGAGAAGATATTATTACTCAGATTGAAGATATACTGAAGTAAATAAGGTTACGGATCCTTTGTTGCTTATGTTGGTGGTGTAGGTGCTGTGCTGGGTTCTATTATCGTTATCGGGGCTATTGTCATGGCGTAGCTTTCTATCGGAATTCCCTACAAATATATGATTCGTGGTAGTTGGCGTGGTTATTTTCAATGTTATGACCCGTAACAAGAGAAAATAGTTTAATGTTATGTTGTTATCTGAAGTATGCGGAGGAGCGATATTTACAGCTTTTTCGCCTTTTTTTTTGCGTGTAGTGGATGACATATGCAACTAACTCAGAGAAAATGGTTGTGTTCGGCCATACACTGGCATTCAATCTACATGGATATGAAGCGATATAGTTTAGAGAGATAGATATGAAAAGTCACTGTACTTTTATTACCATTCATATAACATAGTATATGGTATATAAATACATATGAGCTAATCCTATTCTTGATGATCCCTTTTATTTGGGATTGGGGTTGGTTAATGGGTTGGATTAATGACAAACAATCTGAGGGTTCTATGATCTCAAGTTGGGTACTTCATGGTTGTGCCAACACGGTAGCTTCCATCATAGTAAATGTTTAACTGTATATAGACTATGGAATTAGAGTAGACCTAAGTTTAGCTATGGAGTTAGGTGAAATCGAATTAAAATTAAACAAAGAATGTTTAAACTCAATGAACAAGAGCAAGTTGATAGATTTTGAAAAGAAATAGCATTCTCTAGGGAGGGATAATTATGGCTAATCAAGTGGAAATAGAAGAATTACATACCCTTGGTAATCATATGGATGAGCTATCGGAAATATTAATGAAAGTCGTAGAAGATGGTGCATCGATAGGGTTCTTACCCCCGGTAAATCGTGAGGAAGCTGAACACTATTGGGGAAATGTATTAGAACCTGGAGTCATACTTTTTGTTGCAACAATTAACAAAGTCATCGTGGGCACTGTACAACTGCAATTGTGTACGAAGAGAAACGGTAGTCATAGAGCCGAAATTGCAAAATTAATGACACATCCTAATTATCGACGTAATGGCATCGGTCGTGCACTTATGCAAACGGTTGATGAAAGAGCCAAGCTAGAGGGGAGATCATTATTAGTTCTCGATACTAGAGAAGGCGATCCTTCCAATCTCCTATACACCTCAGTAGGGTATACTCAAGCCGGACGGATTCCCAACTATGCGAAATCTGCAAGTGGTGAATTAGATGCTACGATTTATTATTATAAAAGTAGTAAAGGCGGTTGAACAAGTAACATGGGATGTCAATAATACGCTGGTAGGATGAGGAGTTGCAATGTAGATGGGAGTTCATATAGTAGGAATATTTGCGATAGTACTAATTTTACTACCCAACATCATATTTGCATTTCTTCCGCCAAAGCATGTTCCATCGAATTTACGAAATACACATATATTCATAACGGTATTAGAACAGGTAGGGCGTTTCACCTGCTTAACTCTTCCTATAGTATTTGGTATCACAATTGCAGAACAAAATATGAACTTTATAGTTGTTCTATTGGGTGTATGCATTGTACTTTACTATAGCTGTTGGATTCGCTTCTATATAAAAGGCAGAGCGTATGATCAATTGTTTAAGCCACTAGGATTTATCCCGGTTCCCATGGCGGTATTTCCTGCATTGTATTTTATCATGATGGGAGTGTGGCTTGAATCGTTGATATTCCTTATACCCGCGGTGTTGTTCTCGATTGGACACCTTGTGGCAAGTTGGAATCAATATAGACAAATAAATCCTAGTTAGTTAGCTATAAACGGGCGCCTATGAATATAGGTACTATCACTTACTTGTTTTGTATACAAGTCAAATTAGGTATGTTTTATCACGTCCACATGTGGTTAGAAATCATCATGCTATCCTGTTGAAATGTATACTGTATACGAATGAGGCATCTCACACACAAATAGAGTGTGTAAAAGATGCCTCTAGTTTTACTTGTGAAATATCAGCTTTAGTGACTTGGCTTTGTTCTTCATATACGTATACGGGCATTTGGATGGAACACTCTCATCATCTCGTAGAAAATACTGTCTCCACTCCAGATTGTCTTCTTGCCCATACCATTTCAAAGATGGATGTGCTGGGATATTATCGTATTCGACCAACTTGTTGCGTATCAGCTTCTTCATATTCCGGCCCATTACTGTTGAATCATTGATTTCATCAAATACCCAGCGAGGCTGAAATGCGATGACAAAATAGGGTGTGTGACGGCTTCTCCGAAGCACATGTGCTGGGGTTGCGCAGAACGCGAAATAAGGATGCCCATCGAAACAGAATTCCCATGAATGGTGAGAAGGGTCAGTGGGTATTTGATCTGGCCAGGGCGTCGTATCGGCTGCGGTTACTCTAGTTAAGACGGACCAGAATATTTGTTCATATTCTTCAATAGAGAAGTCTTCGGATAGGTCCTTGGGGGACTCAAAGAAAATAACAAGCGAAGCGTATTTACCTGTATCTCGTGAGCAATTACCATATTCCTGAAGTAATTGGGCAACTTCCGTAATCGCTTGATCACTTCTCGGATCTGCTGCGAAACCGAATCGTAGATGATTAGACAGAAATCCCTGACGTCCGGGGATACAGGGGTACGAACCACTAGGTTCAGCAATCATAGACGTGAACTGGCTAAACGCATCCTGCTGCCAATCGGGTAGTTCAACCGTATGTGCTTCCAGCCATACTTTAGTATTCAAATGGGCCATCTCAATTAAACCCTCCTCGTTAAGTACAAAACATACTATGCGAGGGTAAAAGGATGGGTGAATGCCTAGACGAGAGTATATCCAATGTATTGTATAAAGACACGTAAATTCTGATTCCGTATGCGTCTATTATCCAAACAATTGCACAAATGCATGATAACCAAAATAAAGGCCAAAACCTAGTAAGGAAAGTCCAGAAACGACTGAAATGATACGCAGAGTGGAAGGACCTGCGAAACGGTGAAATGAGCTTGCCATCAATGCCATGACTACATCCCAAAGTAGTATGCCAGCAAAGATACCCATGCTATGCCATAGGACAAGGGAGAGACCCTGATTCTGAACACTATTCGCAAGGATTGAACCATAAATACCAAGCCAGAATAGAATATTAAGTGGATTCATCAGTGCCATTAGAAAACCGGAGCGAAATGAGTTCATTCCGGTTTGGCTACTACGTGTGGAAATTTCGGGTGTGGCATTAATATTTTTCAGTGTTTCTATTCCAATATAGAGAAGAATAAAGCTACCAAATGTCCACAGGAAGGTTTTCATAAATGGCGTATTTAGGAAGTGCGCTAGACCGAAGTAGATAAGCAACATGTAAATGAAATCTGCGCACATAGCGCCAAGACCCAGGAGCCATGCATGAGTAAAGCCCATTCGTGCCCCTCGATCTAGTTGGGCCGCATTGATTGGACCAATGGGTGCTGATAACGAAATACCAAGTACCATATAGGTGAAGAAAGCATTCATTGGACAACGCTCCTTAAACATAGAATAAATGTTGTACAAGTCAATGTATTCAAGGAGAGTGTTTAATAGAAGAGGTTACATTATTCTCACAGCGATTGGTGTACATTTGTCACCGTTGCAGACACTTTCTGAACAAGGGCAAGCGGATATGGCGATGATCAGATCTATTTCTGCACGTAGTTCAACATAATCACCAGCTTTAGAGAGCGGTCTTTCCACGCTAATATTTCCAGATGGGTCGATAACCGTATTCATAAATAGGTTGAAAGGATAATGTTGGTCAGGTGCAGATAGACCGAATACCGCAAGTGCCTCATTTAGGTTGTTATAGCAACTTGCATGATCCTTTTTGTTATACAGGAACTCATACATCTCTGGGCGGCAGGCCGAATTAATGAAATCATGCCGTCCTACAGTATCTGTAACAAGGGTAAGTAGCGGATTATATTGATTAGAATAGAGAATATCTCCAGGCATTACATTCATCTTATGCAAAGCGTCCATCGTTACGCTAGGGTCAATTCGCTCATTCGGGTTGCTTGCGCTATAGGCAGCGAAATCGGCTACCTGCTCACCTTCGACATCGGTTACACGGACAATCTGACCTTTGTTCAACTTGAAGCCAAGTCCCTGAGATGCGGGAATAAGCCATTCTTGTTTCCTCATTATTATCCTCCTGTGGTGTGATTTTAAATTCATCTGAGGGTTAGTATGCCACTTGGGATAAAAAGTAATGTGAAGGTATTATTTCAATACAGAGTGACTCTCACGAAGGTATTAGGTGTATCATTGTCGATGACATTAATAGTCGTCAAAGATCGAGATCGTATAGGAAGGATATTTTTGAAGTTTTTTGTGTGATTGGATAAAAACATGCAAGTGATATTTGGACGTGGATAGGGACGGTATTCTGTATCATTATCAGCTTCTATTTAATGATTAGGGCTGGACGAAAGCTTCCGGTGGTGGGCACTGTATAATGCAGTGTTAGTAGGCACGGGTACAGTCGGAACGATTCTTCCTGAAATCTTTTGATTTTACTTCTATTAGCAGGTGTCATAGGTTTGAAATTAAGTTACAAATCTGGACAGGAATAGGTGAATCTGGTGGCGCGATATTAGAAATGGTATTAGGTGAGGCAATTGGTTTGAAACTTGTCAAGTGAATAATACCTATTCAAAATAGGTTGAGAAATTTCCAATCTTTAGGTAGAATATCTCAAGAAAACAAAATGTGCAGTTTATTAGAGGAGAGAAATGGATGAAAGAAAATGTAGCCAAAGGACATCCAATATTATTTTCAATTATGCTGGGGATTGTGCTAACTTTATTGGTTGCAGTGGCATCGACTGTCGCATCAATAGCGAAATTTGAGGACACAGGCATCATGACAGCCCAAGCTTGTGCATTTTTGGTAATGGCAGGGATTGTTACGTTGTACATGAGAAAAAGGGATCGTTCGTTGAGCATATTTGGTTTCAATAAGCTGCATATCCGCAAAGAAAAGGTAGCGCTCTATTATATTCCGTTACTTATCATTGCGCTTGTTCAACCGATCATGGGTGGTTTCAACTTAGAACTAACTGTAACTAAGATTGTACTAATAATTGTTTTTTCTTTACTTGTCGGTTATACGGAGGAAACGATTTTTAGGGGAATCATTAGAGAAAGACTTCAGTTTAAAGGACCTGTTTTTTATATCGTTTTTTCTTCATTTTTCTTTGGTATTCTACATATGGCTAACGCGCTTAGTGGAAAGGATCTTGTATCTACGTCATTACAAGTTATCAATGCGCTTTTGATCGGTTTTATTCTTGCTTTACTAATAGAAATGACAAACAATATTATTCCTTTGATCGCATTTCATTTTTTGTTTGATGCGCTTGCTCAAATGACGAGCAGTGTTATTGAAGACAAAGAAATAATGGCTGTTTCTATATTGAATATTATTTATTTGATTTATGGATGTTACTTGGTTGTTATGTTAATTCGTAGGAAAAAGTTGCTAATTGAGTCCAATCAAGTAACTGTTTGATCGAACTTAGTGTTTGAACAAGCAGCAGTCCGACCTGAGATCTTAGTAGAATGGACTGCAAATCATAAAAATAACTAGTCACTGACGATATGGTCAGTGGCTTTTTTTGATTTCTTTCGTACAGTTACCAATCATTCACAATTTGATCCAACCGTCAAAATAAGTCGGGCAGAATTCGTTGAGATGGTTGTAAAGCTCTGGATGAAGCAGGATCTGCAGAAGAAATGAACTCAGGAGAATAAACTTAAGATGATACTGTCCCTATTTTGAATGATTTAGAAATTAAAAAGAAAGTGAAGCAGAACGAAAAGATCAATATAGTCAATAACTTCAAAGACACAGCACACTACCGCTGCACATACACTATCCAAAAAGGAGTGTTGAGCCTATGGAGCGTAAATTCAAACTAAGTAATGTGACGAAAGCTTATCTTGATTCTTACTACAAGATTCTCAATACCATGATTAGAGATATGACAAGTGTACCCCTCACCAATAGCATTTCAGACAACTTTATTAATCAAATGATCCCACACCACCTAGCAGCAATTGAAATGTCTAGGAATCTACTTCGGTTTACAACAAACCTTGAACTACAAACAATCGCTTCGAATATTATTTCAGAACAGACAAAAAGTATCTCGAATATGGAAGCCATACAGTATAAGTGTAGCCTACTTGTAAATGCAGATTATGAACGATTTCAATATATGAATAGATTTAAGAAAATAACTGAAATGATGTTTAATCAAATGGGTTCAGCTCCTGTTACAAATGGTATAAATGCGAATTTTGTGAGAGAGATGATTCCTCATCATGAGGGTGCTGTACGAATGTCAAACAACGTACTTCATTTCAATATCTGCCCATCTCTTAAACCCATTCTTTATGCAATTATAGCCTCTCAATGCGAAGGCATAAAAAAAATGCAACAACTACTACAACAACTCAATGATTGTTAAAGGTAGAATGGTTTTGCAGTCCAATGCGAAGCCTCCTATACTTGTGAAAATGGAGTGTGAATCCACAGGTCATGAGGCTTACAATTTAATGTGGTACATATTGCATCCAACGTTTCGTGAAGCCAATGATAATCGAATACTCGCTGCGAAGTCTAACATAGAAAAAGGAGCTTTCCTAGAAGTAGAAAAATCTACTCTTGGGCTAGCTCCTTCTTTTTGCATATTCGACACGCTAAATATCCTTAGTACGGAGAGTTTTAAATTCTTTTGGCGTGACGCCACTGTATTTCTTAAATACCGTTGAGAAATATTGTGCGCTTGAAAATCCGAGTTTGGATGATATTTCTGTGATTGAGAATTCTGTATTACAAATAAAATTCATGGCTCTATCTACTTTAGCAATACAAATGTAATCGTTTACCGATATATTTACGTATTTTTTAAAAATTTTTGATATGTACCTCGCAGTTACGTTACAGTTCTGTGCTACATCATCTAGTGAGATATTATTTTCCATATTTTGATTAATAAAATGGATAGCTCGAATTGCGATGGGATTATCAACACTAAACACCTTGCGAACACTCTGTTCAATCTCGCGAGAGAGTAGAAACAGCATTTCGTAAATGTAAATATTGGCCAGTGGTACGTGATGCACACCTGTTTCATTATTTGTTTCTTCACAAATTCGCTCAACACATGAAAGAAGTTGATTCGTAAATGATTGAAAAGTATAAGCGCTACGTGCATCTGTCAAATAATGAAGGAACTTTATGTTTCCATTGACTTTTAGGTCTGCATTTATAAAGCTCTCCGGACAAAAGTGAACTTGTAAAAAGACTGCTTCTTGATCCGACTTTACATGAAAAGAGTGAATCATATGAGAGAAGATGACGATAAGCTCACCCTTGTGAACGGTAATCGCTTCGCCGTTTACAATGATGTCGCATTCTCCTTCTTTCATTAAACAGATCTCCACATTTTTATGGCAATGAGGTCCAAAAAAATATCCCGGTTTCAGCGTGCGTTGTAATGCATTATAGATCATGTTTTGTTGTAGCCCATGAAATAAGAGTTCAACTTCCCTTTTTAAAGTAATCACCCCCGGTAGAGTATTCTATAGCTGATCATGATTACTGTTTGTTTCTTATTTATTTTGCAGGGTGGTTATATCCTTGTCAAGTAGACAGATAAAAAATCTCAGTAGTCAGGAAGTGCCAAAAATTAATTGTTATGCGCTGTTAGAATTTGGCTTGAAATCGCTGACAAATTTTAAATTTTTGTTCCGTATTTCAAACATTTTATCCATTTTAGGTTATTTTTTGAAAGCTAATAATAGACAGAAGCTGATAAAATCAAAATTGAAATATGATGTGGAGGGGACATGCAAAATTGCTCTATTATAGTGGGAGCATAACAATTAAGAAAGGAGTTCAATACCGTTAAATCCACAATGAATCAAGTTCATTACAAACTTAAATGTAAACGCTTACCTATTATGTGAGGTGAATTAAAAGAACAGCCTAATGGCAGTAGGAGGAATGATTTCATGCAGAAAAAAAGTAATAAAATGATATCCAGATTATTTATTTGGATGATGGTTTTGTTGGTTGCTTCAAGTCAGATGATGGTACTCACAGGAAGCACTGCTTATGCAACAGCAGGAGAAATTGGTGATTTGCCGATTGTGGCACAAGAAAGAACAATCGACAGTATCCCTCTGGTCAAGATTGATACATACGTTGGTGAGCAGCCAGTACTCCCTTCGGTAGTACAAGCAGTATACAACGATAGCACCACCACGGAAGTTAAGGTGAATTGGGATTCGATCGAACCTTCTGAATATGCGAAGGTGGGGACTTTTAACGTAGAAGGAAGTGGAGAAGGCACGAGTGTTAAAGCTGAAGCTACAATTACAGTTCTTGAAAAGAGCAAGGCAACAACCGAAAATGTAGACATAGAAAGCTTTCTAGCTGACGTAAAGAAAAACGTCCCGGATGGTCAAGAAGTTGTAACGTATACGAACAACTATCAGTCTATGGAACCGGAAGCAATGACTTTCGTCAAAGGAAGCGGAACAGCTTCTGTAAATAACGGCTTGACAGTAGCGATCAGCAATTTGGGAGGTAGTGGAGCGATAGCAACGTGGGATAAGGCTCCTTGGCTTTCCGCAGGAGTAATTGATACAACGATGCGTTATACAAGTACAAGCCAAGGTAATATTGGTTTTGTTCTAGGATCTGCTGATAATAAACAAGGGTTGTCTGTCCGCTATGATGCCGGCACGGACTGGGTCATTCAGAGTCCGGATGGTACAGGTAAATGGGTGGTATTCGACGGACCAGAACTAGAAATGGATACGGATTATCGGATTCAGATCGGTTTTAATGGCACTAAACTTATGGTCAATGTAGACGGCGTGACTTACTACAATCAGGATACTGATTTAATGAGTCAGTCGACTGGAATCGGTCAGGTAGGTCTATATAAACGTTTTGCAACGGGAAATGTCATGATCAAGGAGTTACGTATTGCAGGCGTAGGTACTAAGGATAAGCCATCAAACGTTATTGATTATACTCAAGATTATGAAGATCTGAGTTATGTCCCTCATTGGTCAGGGTTAAACGCAACGGTCGTGACTGATCTTACTACGGGTAATAGAGTTCTCTCTCTTAAAAAAGGGTCTAGCGAACGAGGCGTGGATTTGGATTCGCCACAGATCCAACAGGGTACGCTTTCATTAGATTTCAAACTGGTTAATCCAGACAAACTGGGTAGCGGACAAGGGTTTGCTTTTGGCTTCAGAATGAATGATTCAGCGAGCATCTTCAATGAACTCGGGGTTGATCCTAGTAGCTGGATCCCAGAGTCCAATACGGGTTGGGGAGATAAGCAAGAGATTCCTTATCCGATTCAAGGGCGCTGGAACAATCTCATGTTTAATTTTAATGGGAAGAAAATAACGGTATATTTAAATAAAAAGCTGATTGGTGACATTACTTTTGATAAATTCTCTGATGTAGTTGGTCGCCTCGGTCTTCGCATCAGAAGCACTGTAGAACTACAGATCGACAATGTACAGTATACGAATCAGATCATTGAACCCAAACAAATTGCACAATACAGAAATGATTTCGAGGATGGCGTTAAGGGTACCTGGAATGGTGCTGATTCTACTATTATTACAGAAGGTAGTAACCGGGTATTAAAACTTTCTAATATCAAAGGGAACGTAATGAACATGGATGCACCATCCTTACAAAGTGCGACATATACGTTAGATGTTAAACCTTCAACTAATAATATCGGATTTGTTATCGGCGATGGTGCTATTGTTAAATATGATGGTACGAAATGGGTATTGTTGGATAAGGGTGGGGTCAGCACTGACTTTGACGTTACTGATGCTATGGACTCGAGCCCTTCACTTTATATTTGGAACAAAGTTGGACTTCAGTATTCTGACAAGTCTGTAACCTTAAGTATTAACGGCGCTACATTGCAAGCTAACTTAGCGGTAGTAGAACAATTCGGAGAAGGGCGTTTTGGAGTGATTTCCCAAGAATCCATTTATATCGATAATGTTGTCTTTACAGAAGAATTCCTCGATATGAATACGTCTTCATCACATATCGGCAAGCTGAGCTATGAAGAGTATTATGAAGGTGATTCAATCGTGAATTGGGAAGGGTTTAATGGTACGCCGCAAGTTTCAAATGGATATTTGGAAGGTACAATTGATACGGGAAGCACTGCTGTCAATAAGAGTGTAACTCCAGTACCAAACGGTATATATCAAGTGAAAATGCAGGCGGATGGAATCGCGGGGATTAAATTAGGAAATATCGCGATATATGAGGAAAGTCCAGGGATTTGGAAATACAAGCTGGATGGCAGTAACGATGCCATTGCCATTGGAAGTGCTACAGCACTTTCATTTGAAAAATATTATACACTACGTGTAGAAATGATTGAGAATGAACTAGGTCTTTATGTGAATGGAATTAAGGTTGGCAGTGTGACTGTAACTGGATATGAACCAGGATCATATGGCATTTATAATTCTGCGGCCTATTCGATTCAAGCTAAGATAGACGCGATCACTGCGGAAGAGATCCGAGTGTATGCGCCTGATTATTCGGAGCAGGATTGGGGTGCCCTGGATAGCAGTAAACCATCAGTGCTCGCTCATGGAAATGGTCAAATCCAATTGAACATGCCAGGGGTTTCATTAGCAGTGGATAAGGATAGTCCTAAATTCGCTGATCAGCTAGTAGCCTTTGATTTTAACACGAATGTATCCGCTGGAGTAGAAGGTGGTCGATATGGTGTTATATTAAGAGGTTCGGCTGCTGACAAATATGTAAGTGTTGCTCATGATATTAATGGGAAGTGGAAGGTCACAGCAAGTAACGGCAATGAGGTGTCCTTCCCGAATACTTATCAGATGCAAGCAAATACAAACTATCATATTGAACTTCGTCTGGTGGGAACTACGATTAATCTCACGATTACCGGTCCTGATGGGGTAGCTACGGATATGGGTTCGGTATCTGAAGAATCGATGACCGTTGTCCCGGGTTGGTTTGGTCTTTGTTCATGGTATGGAGACAAACAGATAACGGTGAGTAAGCTGAAAATGGTGGAACTGGAGACGTTACCTAAGCTCAAGCTTGCGCAAGAGACAGATAACATTGAGAAAGATCAACTGAAGGTTACGGTATATAAATATTTTCCAGGCATTGTAGATTATCAAGTTGATGGCCACAAGCTACAGGCCGACGCGGAGCAAACGAATAGCTTGAAGATTAATAATAAGGATTATGTACCAAATACGGTCTCTAAAAAAGAGAACGCTAATAAATATCTGTATACGATGACGATTGATGAGATTGGCGTTGTTATTGAAGGATATATCGAGGCTAAGGTGAATAATGTGGTTCGTTTTGAAATCAATAAAATTACGGAGAACTCAGATTTTGTAGTCCGTTCGATACAAATGAACAATTCCCTGATCCATGTGAATAGTTCGATGGAAGGTACAACGTATGCGTGGAATAAATCTAGTGGGGAGTGGCATGGACTTACAGAAGAACTTGTTGATAATATGTCCCAAATGAAGCAAAGCGGTACTGTTGGAGCTACGATGGCGATGGTGAGTGGAAATGGCTTGGGAGCATCTGTAGAGGACAACGTAATGAGCGGTGGTAATAAAGTGATTGTCACCACGGAAAAGAAATTACTTGTCAATAAAGTGACAGTGAAACCGGGCACATGGACTTATCGCCATATTCAAAGCAATGAGACCGAAGAGTTACCATGGTATGAAGTTGTCGTGACCGAAGACCGGAATAACGACGGAAAAACGGATTGGCAGGATGCGGCTGTCGCTTACCGGAAGGAAATTTACGTTGAGCCGTTAGGCGCACAGGATATGAAGAACAATATGATGTACATTGCTTTCAACTTTGCTGGACAAGCAAATGATCCGTTCTTGAATACGTTGGATACGGGTAAAGTTATGTACAATTATACAGACGGTTTTGGACAGATGATCCTTCATAAGGGCTATCAGGCGGAAGGGCATGATGATGATATTCCTTCCTACTCTAATATTGGCGTAAGACAAGGTGGATTGGAAGATTTCAACTATTTGATCGATGAAGGAGATAAGTATAACCTGAGTATCGGTGTCCATCTCAATGCAACAGAGTACGTGCTTGATGCCAATGAGCTGAATTATTCCAACTTAAATGGCGCTACAGCAAATGGACCGAAGACGGATAAGCTCTCTAAAGGTTGGGATTGGATCGATACGGCTTACTATGTAGATCAGACAAAGGATGTCTTAAGCGGTGATCTGGAGGCTCGGTTCAAAAATCTATTTAATCTTACTAAAGATTCTACCAACCCGAATGATCCTACTTTGGATTTCTTCTATATAGACGTTTATACCGGCAACGACTACAACGCCTATAAACTGTTACAATACGCCAATAACCTTGGGGTAACAGTAGGAACAGAATTTGCTGGTCCGCTAGAGCCGGGCGTGAATTTTGTTCACTGGGGCCCGGATTTAGGATATCCTAATAAAGGGAATAAGAGTATTCTTTCTAGAATGGTGAAGAACAATTTGGATATTTTTGTTGGAAACGCTCTTTTTAAAGGACAAAAAATACCTGGTGTGACAACTTGGGGTGATTCTAAACCGGATGTACAGCAAGGGACAACGGTGTTCTTTAATGAAGTATTACCGACGAAGTTTATGCAACATTTTGGTGTTCTGAAATATGAAGAGGATAAAGTTACTTTTGATAACGATGTTATCTCTAAGAGGAATCGAGTCACCGGTATGATTGAGTTGTCCAAGAACGGAAAGCTGATCTCTTCTTGGAAAGATACTGGAACGACTACCGATGAATCAGTGCGTCATACAGGTGAGGCGAACTCTTTAATTCCATGGGTGTGGGATGTTAAAACGAATAAAACCATGGCCATTAACGAAGGAGCGAAGCTGTACCACTGGAACACTACTGGTAATGCGACCACATGGCAGTTGACGGATGAATTTAAAGATGTGAATGAGTTTAAAATGTACGAGTTGACTCAACAAGGTAAAGTACTTGTCGATACACTTGGTGCTCAGAATGGATCTCTTACGATTAACAAGACAAAGAAAAATACACCTTATGTACTGTATCCCGCATCAGTTGATGTACTGACTGTGGCACCTAACGCAGGAAATTGGGGAGAAGGAAGTCTGATCAAGGATTTTGCCTTCAATTCAGAGCAGTTTAATGTTCCAGGTTCATGGACAGTTGATGATTCGACTAACATTGCAATCAAGACCGTGCAAGGTGATGCTGAGTACGATATCAGCATGGAAATGAAAAATTCAAATTTGAATAAATATGCGGAAGTTGGTAGCAAAGCGGGTGTATTGTCTCAGGAGATTACCGGATTACAGCCTAATCAGGACTACTCAGTTGGGGTGTGGACTCAGAGCGAGAAGGGAAGAAAATCCTCACTTCAGGTTACGGTTAACGGTAAAACCTATTCCAATGATGTGACAGGGATGGATGGCATTCATAAATCGTCTTTCAAGTATGTGGATACAAAGTGGCAAAGAATGAATGTTGAATTCAAAGTTCCTGCAGGGGCTACTACTGCAACAGTCAAGCTTGTAGCTTATCAGGGAGCGGGTACTGTACTATTTGATGATGCTCGGATCTGGAAGCATACGACGGTAGAGAAGGATCCTACGAACAAGGGCTATGTTGTCTATGAGGATTTTGAGAATGTGTACGAAGGTTGGGGGCCGTTTGAGTATGGTGGCGGGTCTAGACAAATTCATATTGCAACCGACCAAAGCAATCCTCATGACAATAATCCAATCGCTCAACCATCCGAGAATACAATCGGTCCAGTAATGACCTGGGTTCTGGATGGAGAGAATTCGTTAAAGATGAATGAAACAGATGTTGGCAGATTAATAAAAACGAATGAATCCAGTGTTAAATTAAAACCAAACACAGAATATGATTTAGGTTTTATTTACACATTAGAAGCGTATGCCGGCTATGAGGTTTCTGTACAATCACGCTCCACAGGAGCAATTGTGTTGAAAGAAAATCTTAATACATCACCTAATCCGGGTAATAAAGCCGGTGAAGATGGCGGTTATCTCCGATTCCAGAAAAAATTTACAACGGGTGATCAAGACGATTACCAAGTCATATTTAAATTTGTGACTAAAGGTTCAGGTAATCCTACTTCTGATTATGCCTTTATTCTGGATGATTTCTACATTAAAGCAAATGATCTAGACATTTCGAAAGAGCTTCTTCAGCAAACGATTGACGATGCTCTTAAATTGAAGAGTTCGGATTATACATCTGAAACATGGGCAAATGTTGCTACAGCTCTGGATCAAGCAGTGAAGCTCATCAAGGATCCTAGCGCTACGGTTATTTCATTAGATGAAACACGAGTAGAACTTGAAAATGCAATAGAAGGTCTTATATCGGTAGTAAACATAGTAGCTATTAAGGATGTAAATGTTGAAACGGAAGCTGGATCTGCGCCGATACTGCCTGCAGAAGTAACCGTGACCTTCAGTAATCATACGACAGAGAAGGCTTCAGTTGTATGGGGAGGGATTGATCCTTCTAGTTATGCAGAGGCGGGTACTTTCAAGGTGAAAGGCTCGGTCAATGGGACCGACATTAAAGCGATTGCGACTGTAAAAGTAAAGGCGAAGGATAGCAGCAATCCGGGTACGAATCCAGGAACAGGATCAAACCCAGACATAGGTACGAAACCGGAGATCAATCCAAATCCAAGCACAGGAACGAACAATGGGTCTGATAAGGATAACGAAGCGGTAACCAAGCCGGGAACGGGTACCAACATGCCTAAGGCATTCGTAGATACAGTCGGTCACTGGGCGATCAAGGAGATTGAAGCTCTTGCGGCCCGAGGTATTATCATGGGCATAACCGAACAGAAATTTGGTCCAGATCTGACCATAAACCGTTCTGAAATTGCAGCCTTGCTAACACGGGCTCTTGGTCTTAAGGCAGGTGGATCAACATCATTTAAAGACGTAGCAGGAGACAAGTGGTTTAAGGATGATGTCATTGCTACGACGGATGCAGGTTTATTTAAGGGGTACGCAGGTAATTTGTTTGAACCTATGAAACCTCTAAGCCGTCAAGAAATGGCAGTCATAATGGTAAGGGCGCTTGAATTGAAAGGGAAGTTGCCAGTAGTATCGAATACTACGGAATCGGTACTTTCTAAATATAAAGATATGGATCAGGCAGGAAGCTGGTCTAAGAATGCATTGGCTATTTGCATTGAGTTAGGTCTGATGCAAGGAACGCCTGATCAAAAAATCAATCCGAAAAGTAATCTGACCCGGGCTGAGGCAGCAGTTTTGTTTAACAGATTTTTAACGTATCTGGAGAAGTAAATATCAGCTAATGAATTTGATGGAATATCAAAGACGTTAGAGGGTTTAAATTTGAACCCCTACATGGGAAAACGAGCCTTAGATGCAAATCTAGGGCTCGTTTTTGTGTGTGCGATCATAGTTATAATCGAAGATATGCACGATATGAAAGCATATAATAACATCATCGAGATTCCTATTTTATTGACAATGTAACCAAGACTCCACAATTTGATGAGCCTGATGCGGATGAGTTGGTTTCGGACAATTAGTATATGCCAAAGACTTTTCCACCCTTTTCATATCAAGAACCATTGGATGTTTCCAGAATAACCAGAATAATATGAACTCACAATACATGAACAATACTGGCTACTCGCAAAAATAAATAGCAGTGATTGAAGGGAATGCTACAGGTCATAGAAGAGCGTAACAATCATCCGTATAGAACAATGGATTGTTGAGCCGTTTACTTTGATACGAAAGACACTAACCTCTCGTTAGTATCTATTTCTTTACTTCTAAATATCTGCTAGCACAAGAGTTAAGGGTAACCTTGAAATAATTATGAATAAATATGATTATAATAAACTTTTAGTGCAAGGATAAAGATCAGTGAGGACCTGGAGGATGGCTATTATGGAGAAACACATCGATGTAGCGATTATTGGCGGCGGACCTGGGGGGTTGAATGCAGCGCTTGTGTTAGGCCGAGCAAGAAAAAGCGTAGTGGTTATTGATGAAAGGCGTCCACGTAATCAGGTTACTCGTCAGTCACACGGTTTTCTTTCCAGAGATGGTATAAGTCCAAGTGAATTACGGAGAATTGCGATGGAGCAGATGAAGTCATATCCCGCAGTTCAATTTGTGGAGGATACGGCTGTAACGATAACGGGAACGGATGGCGATTTCCAAATTACAACGGCGCAGGCAAGGACCTTTTGGAGCAAAAAGTTGCTTTTTGCCGTTGGGATGAAAGACATCCCCTTGGATATTGATGGGTTGACAGATGTATATGGTATTAGCGCATTTATTTGCCCTTATTGTGATGGATGGGAATTAAGAGACCAGTCACTTGTCTTAATTGTCCATGGAGAAAAAGCATTTCACTTAGCAAAAAGTCTAGCTGGGTGGACAAACCAATATACAATCTGCACCAATGGACCTGATGAATGGACGAATGAACAACGCGAAGAGATTAAGCAACATAACATTCTAACATTTGAATCAGTGATCCAACGTATCGAATCTAACGAAGGTGTGGCACATAGCGTATTATTAGAGGATGGTACAGTAATTCCCTGCACAGGGATTTTCTTTGCACCGAAGCTTGCAACAGGATCAGACTTACCTCAAGCATTAGGGTGTCAGACCACAGATGCAGGAATTGTCATCGTCGATGAATTTGGTAAAACGAACGTGCCTGGTATTTATAGTGCCGGAGATGTAGCATCGGAACTGCATCTGGTGGTTATTGCTGCTTCTTTGGGAGCTGTGGCAGGTGTGAGCATAAATGGCGAACTGCTTTCAGAAGTCTGGAATAGCAAGATCTAGCTTTATATTATGGTATAATACTCCAGAAATTAGTTTGAGTTTGCTATTTATTATGTACCAGAACTGGACCGGTAATATCGTATATCAATTCATCATCGTTCTTCTATTCGTACTTTTTGTATTGAGACACTATATTATTATTCAGAATGTAGTAAACATAGTTGTGTGTGCGGGATATCAATTGCTAGAAGAACAAGTTAGCATAGCCCCCCTTGCTAAAGAGCCGTTAACACGTGAGGGTAAGAAAATAATGCTGAAGAATGTGTCAAAGACATCACAAGGCGTTGAAATAACGATCCATACAAGTATTAATGTACAGCTTGAAGGTGTAACAATCGAAACGCCAAACAGGATACTTCCTATAAATAACATCAAATGATAATTATGTAAAAGGAATGAAGGAACGCAACCTATTTATTTTCCAGTGAAATAGGAATACGTAATGAACGATGAATTAGTTGCGAGCCATTGATGGCACATCTGTCAAGCCATACTCAATGCAGATTTATGATAGTACCGCTTATCTCCTTCTGGGCATATAGTACAGTAGAAGTTTACCCATGAAGGAGGTCACACGATATGACGGATGCAGTTCTGCAATCACCCCATTTACGATTGGCGGCAGATTCCAATGAAGTACTTAATTATAGACGTGATCCACACAATTATATTACCCAGTTATTCGGGGAGCAGCTTCCTGCGATCAAGACCGGTTTATTTAACGTCCACTTGACCAAAGGGATTATCGTCCAACCGCATTGGCATACCAATGTAAATGAGACGGTTTTTGTAATTAGTGGAGAAGTCATTACGTCAGTGTTTAACCCATGTACACAAAGGCTGATGACCTATTGCTTAAGGGCGGGGCAAGTATCGCTGTTGCCTCTTGGCTGGTTCCACTGGATTATTGCGGAGTCCGAACACGCTCATATCTTGACGATCTTCGATCAGCCTATCCCTGACATCGTGTATGGCTCGGATTTCTTACGGTGCACACCGAAGGAAGTTATGCAGCAAGCTTACTGTATTAGCGAGCAGGATTATGCCAAAGCGGTAGCACCTATCCGAGAATCCGTCATTTTGGGACCTCCCATTGGATGTTTCCAGAATAATCAGAATAACATGAGCGCGCAATTCCCAAATCACACAGGTTACTACCCCCAAAAGTAATGATTAAGGAATATATTTCTTATAAAGTGAACGACATTTCCACATGAAAGTGGGTGTCGTTTTTTTGTCTGTAGGTCTACATATCATTTTGGTAGCCTCTATTTGGGAATGGTAATTATAAAAAAACCGCCACATGGGGAAGGTTATCTAAATAAATAAAGTTGTAGTTGCTCCAATGTTTCTGCCATAATACTATAACTATTATCCCCCGCAGTACGTTGACTTGAAAATATGACTGCATAATACGATCCGTTTGTGTCATGAACCATTCTCATCATGCTCCTTTAGATATCTTCATACGTATAGGTTTTTTAGCGGAGGAAACTGAATTAGTGGAATCTTTTTTACTGACTATTCTTGAATAAATTGAAGCAGACTATTTTGTTCAAGAATGGTAGGAATTAATTAATCGTAAAATAAAAATCATCATTACTTCATATGTATTCATCATAAAAGTAGTTTGATTCCTTTGATAAACAAAGGTACACTGAGAGATCATTATACACTACAAGGAGCTGTCACAATGTCTCAAATGATTATTAATACATCAATATTAGTTCGTCAAATGGTTATTAGACAAGTAGAGGCAATACCAGAAGATTTATATGATATTCAACCAAAAGCATTCAACAATACGATCCGCTGGAACATTGGACACATCATTAGTGCACTAAACGGATTGCTTTCTCGTGGTGGATTTACATTAGATATCAATCTTCCAGAGAGTTATAAAGTTTTGTTCCTCACTGGAAGTAAGCCTTCTGAGTGGACTATCACTCCGCCTTCCAAGGAAGAGCTTTTAAAATATCTGAATGAACAACTTCAAGCTTTATCTGAGATTTCTCCAACTATTTTAGATAATTTAATGGAACCTCCAACACAACTTGGTCCTATGAAGTTCGAAAGATTTGGTGAATTATTTAGCTTTACAACGATTCATGAAACCATGCATACAAATACGATTTCTTGCTTATTGAAAGTAATTAAACACGAGCAAGGTTAAAAGATATGAGCCCTAGAGATAGGGCTTTTTTTATTTTGATTTCCATTTACCACGGTTTACTTGGCAAAGCTCTCGCGATAATTAGTTTCTCTGGTGATTTCGTTGCATGGACTGGACAGAGTCCAGGGTTCGTTATACATAACTGTTCGGTAAATTGGGGATGGAGCTTGGAGAGCGCTGCGAAATAGCTTCCGATCATGTGATTATCAGCCACGGAGCCATTCTGGAAAGTCAACGATGAATGGGTTTGTACATGACTGTAATAGTATTTTTTTTCGCGTTTAGGCAACTTGTAAATAAAGGGTGGAGCATGTGTAACGACATCAAAAGGATTGGCAATACGGTAACTGGTTTGAACATATTTTGTAAAAGCGCTCGTGAAGTCAGGATCACCTACACGTGGGGACGCGTACGTAAACAGCTTAGGTGAGAGGTAATGGGTGTTGGCTGCAATATCAATAGCACATAATGTCGCGAGTGCTGCACCGAGGCTGTGACCGGTAATGTATAAGGTCTTGTCGGGTGATAATTTAGTCAAAGCCGAGATAATCTCAAGACGAGTTGAAGAGTAGATGTCTGTGAAGCCGCGATGTGTAAGACAGTCTTCTTTTATATATTTGAAATTCCTCTGTGAGGCGATGATATTAGATATCCAATTGGTCGTCGACATGGTTCCCCGAAAGGCAATAATTATCTCTTCCGAAGATTCCAGAATAAACCCAAAGCGTTCCCATACATTGCTAAAGGATTTCGCTTGAATCGTGTGGTTGACCGTATAGTTTAATGGAACGACGAACGAACCATCGGTATTTATAAATTGTGCGTAGGTCTGTCCGCAAATTGCAGCTAGAAAGATAGCTCGTTCTTCAAAACCAATAATGTCTATCACCTTCATCCCGCCCTTCTTATCTTGTTTATGATAAGAGCAAGAGATCGGTGCTTGTCGATAAAACAAAACAGACAATATGCTTCAATGTAATGATTTTTCGATTGAAGCAATCGATTTAGTATCTTCTGCAGGTGGTGAACAGAAGTTTATTTGTCTATTGTTAGCAAACCTTTCCTTCATATGATAGTATTTCACTAAAATGAATCGATGGAATCCAAAGATATCGAATACAAGGCTAGTGAGAGGAGAGAAGTCGTGTCCATTCGTATAAAACTACTACTATCTTATACGGGAATGCTTGTTGTTAGTTTACTTATGTTAGTCATGACTGCAGCGTTGTTTACAATTGCTTCAACAGGCGATGTTCACAGTCTTCGGGACTTTTATAAAGTACACTACCAGCTAAATCCGTTATCGGAGCAAGAAGAGTCTATCTTTTTAGAACTAAAGTATTTAGCTAAGAAAGACCCAGATGAATTGCAGAATAAGGAATTGTTATTGGAATATGATTTTAAGCTAAAAACAGAAAAAGCAGGGCTATTTGTAAGACGTGCGAGTAATGCTATTTTTGAATCACACACTTTCAATCAACCAGAATTACAGGAAGCATTACCTCCCTATGATCTTAATAACTATCAGATTCGCAACACTTTTAATATAAATGAAAGGTTTTATGGGTATGCCAAGTTTGATTTTAAATATTCAGATGGTGCAAAAGGTAGCGTATTCGTTATCAAAGAACATAGCCCATTGGCGGCAATCACACGTAGGCTGTTACCCATTCTTTCATTGATATTAATTGGTGTTCTTGTGATAGCGAATGTATTATTGTATCGCTGGATTACGCGAAGTGTCATTAAGCCTCTGAACATGTTGAGAGACTCCGCAGAAAGAATTCAAGAAGGTAATCTTCAATTTGAACTTAACCTTCAATCCAAAGATGAGATTGGACAGTTAAATGAAGCGTTCGAGATGATGAGGCTACGACTTCAAGAATCCGTTAGCCTTCGTCTGCAATATGAGGAGAATCGGAAAGAGTTAATCTCAAATATATCGCATGATTTACGTACGCCGATTACGAATATAAAAGGTTATATTGAAGGCATACGAGATGGTGTCGCCAATACGCCAGAGAAGATGGACATGTACGTCGACATTATTTATAACAAAGCCGTTGGGATGGATAAATTGGTAGATGAACTATTCTTATATTCCAAGCTAGATTTGAATCAAGTCCCATTTTCGTTCGAACCTGTTGATATTGTTAAGTTCCTCGACGATTGTATCGAAGAGATGCAATACAATATGGAAAATATTAGTGTTACATTTCAATGGGACCACCAGATTTCAGAACGGATTGAGGTCCAAGCAGATTTGGACAAGTTAAAACGCATGGTGTTGAACGTCATTGGAAATGCGCTCAAGTATATGGATAAACCGCATCCAATGATCAGTTTTTCTCTGCAAACTGATCAACTAGAGGTGACTGTAGAAGTGAAGGACAATGGTATGGGTATTGAGGCTGAAGCTCTTCCACATATCTTTGAACGATTTTATCGAGCGGAACCTTCACGCAATTTATCGACAGGTGGTAGCGGACTTGGACTTGCGATTGCACGTCAGATTATTGAGGGGCATGGTGGAGCGATATGGATGGAAAGCGAGCAAGGTGTGGGTTCAAGCCTATTCTTTACTTTAAAGCGAACGGTGAATGAAGGAGGGAATAACTCACATGACGCGGATTCTGATTATTGAAGATGAGACGACGATTGCACAATTGGAAAAGGATTATTTTGAACTGAACGGATTTGAAGTTGACTTATGTCATACAGGTTCTGAGGGTCTACAACGTGCACTCCAAGGGGACTACAATCTCATTATCGTAGATTTGCTACTACCTATTATTGATGGTTTTGAATTGTGTCGTCGTATTCGGGAGGCGAAGGAAGTACCGATCTTTATCGTATCAGCGAAGAAAGAAGAGATCGATAAACTTCGAGCATTTAATCTTGGAGCAGATGACTATATTACGAAACCATTTAGTCCGAGTGAATTAGTGGCAAGAGCGAAGGCTCATCTGTCAAGATATGAACGTATGCTGAGTAAGCTAGAACCTTTGGTGAAGCATGAGATCGAGATTCGAGGACTCCATATCGATAAGGATTCTCGAAGGGTATCTGTACGTAATAATGAGGTCTTATTTACAACAAGGGAGTTCGATTTACTTGTATTCTTAGCGAGTAATCCCAATCGGGTGTTTAGTAAAGATGATCTATTCGAACGGATCTGGGGAATGGATTCGAGCGGAGACATTTCAACGGTTACGGTTCATATTCGTAGAATAAGAGAGAAATTAGAATCAGATCCCTCAAATCCACAGTATATTGAGACGGTCTGGGGTGCGGGATACAGATTTACAGTGTAATGGCGTTAGTCTAGTGGAATTTCGATAATTGTAATGCCTAGTTAATAAATTGTTAATAATTCGTTTCGTGGGAGTTCATTTCTTACCTCTATTATTAGTTATAGACATAAGCAACAATTAACTTAATGATCTGAGGAGGAAATACAATGAAGATAGGTTCTAAAAAAGTAGCGACAATAATGGTGGCAGCAACACTTGGTCTAACATCTTTACCATTCGCGGTGTTAAATGTACACGCAGCATCAAGCAATATAGGTATAAATGCACCAACGTCTAAGTTATCAGATATAGAAGTGCAAGAAGCGGTTAAGGTACTTACGGGTCTTGGTGTGTTACAGGGTTATGTAGATCACTCGATGGGAGTAAACAATCAGATCAGTCGTGCAGAACTAGCGAAAATGGTTGCATTGACCTTTAAAATAAAAGGTACTTCAGAGAATTCAACGCAATTCACCGATGTGAATTCGAACGTATGGTATTATAAATATGCATCGGAGCTTGTAGGTCTAGGGATCATGGAAGCGAAGGACGGTAAGTTCAATCCCAATGAAACGGTAACGGATGCAGAACTTGTTCAAGTGGTATCGAAAGCTTTGAAGCGTGATGTGTTATCAGTCAACTATTGGGCTAATAAATTCTATTCAGCCAATGAATCCTCTTCACGTGGAGAAGTAGCTAGCTTATTGAATACAGCACGAAAAGCTATGCCATCTGACAAAGCCCAAATTACAAGTGTACAATCGATCAACGCAATGACCTTAATCGTAACATTGGATGCTCCATTGACAGCTGAGAATGAAGTGTTTGCTAAAGCGAAGGAAGATTTCGTGTTTAACGATGGTCTAACGTTGACGAATATGCCACGTCTGAAATCGGGTTCCATTGCGACGTATATCGTCCCTACTTCAGTACAACAAGCTGGAACGACGTATAACTTAACATACAAGGGTAAGAAAGCTGGCTCATTTGAAGGGAACGTAACGTTGCTGGATATGACGACAACAAGTCAGGTTACGAACGACACTTTTGAGATTGAAGCACTGAAAGCCAATGGCGTCATTGACTATGGTTATGTCATTTCTGCTTATAGTGGTGGTCGTGGCTCGAACGCCTTTGTATTGGATGAGAACAATAGAGCAAATGGTACATCGTATCAAATCATTTCTTCCATGCAAGCTAGACAAGTAACGATAACACCAGAAGGTGGGGAATCAATCGTTGCCAAATATGTACCCTTTACACAATCGACAGATGGTAAGATAGAGCCGAAATTCCGACTTCCTGAAGGACAAGTATTGAAACCGGGTGTGAAATATACTGTGACATCTGATTGGGCAAATATAGCGAATCCAACGTTTGTTGCCAAAGAAATCGCGTCTTTGCAACTTTCCGGTGCAGCAGCTATCAGTGAAATCTCGATTAATGTAACTTTGGATCAAGATCCTGGCGATGAGTTATTCTCAGGGCGCAGTGTAGAATTGTTAGCTCCGAACGGAGACAAGTTGGTTGCAACGTATAAATTCTCAAGTCGTAAAGAAGCTATAGGTATTTTTGACATTACCAATAACGGTAAATTGGCAGCAGGGACAGTGTATACGGTAACGCCTGTGGGTGCATGGGCGAATGCCTCCCAAGTGACATTAACGACTGAATAAGGCTATTTTTTGAAAAGGTGTGTGTTACGATGCGCTTGTTCATGTTGTCATTGATCCTCATTATTTCAGGATGTCAGATAGACTATGGTAAGCTATTAAACAATGAAGAGCAGGTATCAACTCAGGCGGTGAATGATGGGATGGACAAGTTAAATCTAGAACTTTTTGATGCTGTTAAACAAGGAGATCAGGAGCTTGTGTCAAATCTTCTAGTAGAGGGTGCAGATGTCGATGCTACAGACGACACAGGTAGAACATCTGCTATGCTCGCTGTGCATACGAAACAACTGGATATATTCAAATTATTGATTGAAAAGGGTGCCAACATCAATATTCGCGATAACCGTATGGACAATCCACTTTTATATGCTGGAGCAGAAGGGCTACTTGATTTTGTGAAGGTGGCTGTTGCTGCAGGAGCGGATACAACAATCGTGAACAGATTTGGGGGAGTTGCTCTGATTCCGGCGTCAGACCGTGGTCATGTGGACATTGTGAAAGAACTTCTTACAACCTCAGACGTCAATGTTAATCATGTCAACAATCTTGGCTGGACAGCACTACTTGAAGCTATCATCTTGGGTGATGGAGGAAAGGATCATCAGGCCATTGTTCAACTCCTAATTGAACATGGTGCAGATGTTAATCTTGCAGATTCTGAAGGGATTAGTCCTATACAACATGCTAGAAGAAGTGGTTATCAAGAAATGATAGATATGTTAACGAATAAGGGCGGTAAGTAACTAGATTGAACTAAAGATGAACCTACATATTCATGATTCTTATCTAGATATCATTGAACTTGTGAGTGCAACCTTTAGTTCAATTTTTGTAAATGTCGTTTATTGATAGAAAAGGAAGGGATGAAAATATTGAACACTTCATATTGGCTAACGAATGTACGTTTAGAGAAAAGTTACGTTATGGAAGAAGGTCAGGTTGCTAGCACTCAAACAGAGATTTGTCATATTCGTATCGATGACGGCTCAATTGCTGAAATAACTAATACGTTAGGTGAACTACGGAGTCATCTTCCAAAATACGACTGTAAAGAGTTATTGATGTTACCTTCTTTTGAAGAGGCACATATTCATTTAGATAAAACATATTTCGATGGACCTTGGAAAGCTGTGAAGCCTATATCCAGCATCTTCGAACGAATTGAGGAAGAGAAGATATTACTTCCAAGACTCTTACCGATGGCGAGACAACAAGCCGAAAGCATCTTAACGCTTATACAATCATTCGGCTCTACACATGTTCGTAGCCATTGTAATATCGAGCCTGTTAGTGGGTTACACCGATTGGAAGCAACAAAACTAGCTCTGGATACATTCTCTGGTAAAATTTCTTATGAAATTGTTGCTTTTCCACAGCATGGGCTGCTTCGTTCGGACTCGATCCAACTCGTGAAGCAATCTTTGGCAGAGGGTGCAACCCATGTAGGAGGCGTTGATCCTTATACAGTGGATGGAGATATAGAAAAGTCACTACAGACAATGGTAGAACTGGCGGTTATGAATAAAGCTGGCATTGATATTCACTTACATGATAGCGGAGATGTAGGAAAGCAAACACTGACTAGACTAGCTAGCCTGACTGAAGAAGCGGGGCTGCATGGGAAAGTGACCGTGAGTCATGCTTTCTGGTTTGCATATGCAGAGCAACAAGAGTCAGAAGAATTAGCTGAACGTATGGCATCACTTGGGATGTCTATTGCATCAACTGTCCCGATTGGCAGAACAATGATGCCTCTTCCTATGCTTCATAAAAAGGGTGTAAAAGTGAAGCTAGCAACAGATAGTCTAACAGATCACTGGTCTCCTTTTGGAAATGGTGATCAATTGGAGAAGGCAGGGCGTTTCGCAGAATTGTATGGGTATAATGATGAACAATCCTTGTCTCAGTCCCTAGGGTTTATTACTGGCGGAATAACGCCTCTCAATCATGATGGTGAGCAAGTGTGGCCAAAGGCAGGAGACAAGGCTAACTTCGTATTAGTGCCTGCAAGCTGTTCGGCGGAAGCGGTAGCGCGAAGACCGAAGTGTCAAGTTGTAAGTTATGAAGGTCGTCTTGTAAGTGGTTCGTTGTAACTCATACGATTAGATTGAGGATATAATAAATAGCGTTTGACGAGTGAATTTAACTAAATAAAAACAAGCCGAGGCGTAATATAGATTTGCGCTCCGGCTTGTTTTTATTTGTTGATTGATTTTACGATGAAGACTAATAAGGTCTTTTTGTTAAATAGTAATGATATATATAAGTTGAACGGTTAAATATCACTGGTTATATTTACTTAGAAGAAGGTGATTTATTGAAGTTGATCATTAGCATTGCATTGGGCATTGTGTTAGCAGTAGTGATTCTGTCAATCTGTTAATAATCCGGGGAGTACATATGAAGAAGGTAATAATAAGAGATGCGTTTATATTTGTATTATGTTTTATTATGTATGGTTTAAACGAATATATATTCAAAAGTTTAGATGTACAGCTGCATTGGTTCTTTGTTGGGTACTATAACGATGTATTAGCTTCAATTATTCTTTTATCTTATTCTAGCTTATTGATTGTAATTTTTGCTAAAAGACAAATAGAGCACTTTTTATTATGCAGCATTCTTATTGTGCTGATTGGCGTTTTCTGGGAGTATGTAACCCCTTGGTATAAGAAATCCACTTCAGATCCTTTAGATCTAGTTGCTTATTATATTGGTTTTTTAATTTACTGGTTTGTTGTCAAGTATACAAGAAGAAAGATGAAAGATATGAGCTACTATTTGCCCTAGAGATAGGGCTTTTTTTTATGTATCCATGTAAGTCTTCAAGATAAATGGGAATTGTCAGTTCAACCTAATACCATTGTCTCAGATTATCTTGAGTCCGTGATGTGTATGAGGTGAGATTTCTATTGTGGGATAGCCTATGCTGATAAATTATGGACATGATATACTGGTATGATGCGAAGATTTGTAAGTAAACTTTAAGATCTAAGCTATCGTTCAACTCTGTAAAGAGAAGTTATGCCATAACTACAAAGAATGAAGGAGATTATTAAATGAGTGATCTAGAAGTTAAGAAAAATGAAATTCTATCGTCATTTCGCTTTCGACATGCAACGAAAGAATTTGATCCTAATAAGAAAATAAGTGATGATGACTTTCATTACATACTAGAAACAGGTCGGTTATCACCAAGTTCGTATGGCTTTGAACCATGGAAATTTGTGATTGTTCAAAATCAGCATATCCGTACCAAACTTGCCGAATATGCATCGGGTGCAAGAAAGCAGTTACCGACAGCGAGTCATTTTATGATTATTCTGGCGAGATTACCTAAAGATATGGTTGCAAGTTCTGATTATATTAATGGAATGATGGAGAATGTACAGAAGCTGTCAACCGAAGTTACACAGGGGAAGCGTAATACATATGATCATTTTTTGAAAACAGGTTTTGCAATTGAAGATGATCCCAGAGTGATGTTCGAATGGGCATGCAGGCAAACATATATTGCATTGGGTAACATGATGACTGCTGCGGCTCAGATTGGAATTGATTCTTGCCCAATTGAAGGTTTTAACAGAGAGCAAATCAACGAATTATTAGTAGCGGAGGGGATTATAGACCCCGAACATTTTGGTGTTTCTGTTATGGCTGCATTTGGCTACAGGTTACATGACCCATCTGAAAAGACAATGGGTGGAATAATTTCTGCTCAGAGAGGCAATTTCATATCCGCTATGGAAATCTTAAACCAAAAATATTACACGATGTGATTGCAATAATTTTGGCTATCTCATTGTATTATAACTTCAAATGAAAAAGCGTCTGCTTCCTATTAGTCATTAAACGGATCAAGTAATTCCACAATTAATTTATGAATATCTTGATAACGCTGCTCCCAAGTATTACTTAAAGCATACTGAATTCTAGGTTCAGGGTCCCCGCGATCATACAAATACTGTCTCACTTTGTTGATAAATTGTTCGGGTGTATGAGCAATCACTACGTGGGGATGCATGAGAATGCACTCAGGCAATGAAGTTGAGATGACGGGAGCACCGGAGGCTAGATACTCATAGGCTTTAACAGGATTAGCGGCGAGAGCAATGGGTATTCTGCGGAAAGGAATCAAGCATACGGAGAATTGTCTAATGTAACTAGGAAGTAGATGGTGGGGCTTGTGTCCCAGCAGATGTAGATTAGATTCAGATCTCCCCATGTTTCTGCGACCAAATTCTGGACCAATGAGGACCACGGATGCTTCATTCGCGAGCGCCTTGGCAACCCTCTGGATGAGAAGGGTATCTATCCATGTGGCCCAAGCCCCCACAAAACCGATAAGTTGTCCTGAAGGTAAGTCACTTGGACGATGGGATACACCTTTGGTCGAATGATGCAGCTGCATGTCGGGATTATATCCATTTCGAACAAGTTGAACTCGTTTGTGAGGATATTGCTTGCATAATCGTTGCTTCAGTCGTTCAGAGGTACAGATGACTGCGTGACTTGTTGCAACCATTTGACTCTCAAAAGGAGTCCATTCAGGCATATCATCAACACAATCATATATAATTAGATCGGGACTGTAATGATGAACAAACGGGTATATGGTAGGTAACATACACCAAAGGATGATGGGTTCCTTATCCTTGCGACATTGTCGAATCTTAGGAAACTCCTCATATAGCCAGCGTTCATGATGATGTACAAGAACCAAATTAGGTTCAAGTGGCTCCGGCGCTTGTTTAATTGAAGTTTTGTTACAGTAATATACGGAATGACCAGCGCGGGCGAATTGAGTCATTAAATGTTGAGGACGTTGCTTCATCCATGACCAGTCCATGAAAGGCGGAAATACAATAATAGCCATTGCCTTCATTTCTTTGTCTTTGTATTTCACATCATGTTCTACTGTTACGAAGGTAACCAGGTATACGTCATTCCCATATGATATAGATATTCGGGGGGCTGCCATATGATTATATTTATTACCGCATGTGATGGGGGGAGGGACGAACGTTTGACTGTAAGGTCGGTTAGAAACGTATTCCCAAATGTACCTGTATTTCCGATAGGCATTTCTCAAGTCAGGCTTATGAATCGTATGCTGAGAGAGTCGCAGACTTCAATCTGTATGACAATTCGCGCAGGTACGATAGTTTTAGAATCGTTTCAGGATCATGTATCGATATGGGTACAGCGAATGATGATAGAACCAATCGGATTTATTGAGTTTAGTACAGCTAAACCACAAGGGTTTTCCTCTCAATTAGTCTCAGAAATACCACGCCCAGACTCACACTCAGGTTTGGATTTCACATCCATCGAAGAATTCAAAGGAAGTGGACCTACACTTTGGAAGAATCTATCTGATGAATTCTCCTTTTTTCCTGAACGAGATGAGCTACCGTTTGACCACTATATGGAAATTGTAAAAATGAAAGAATTGGCATCCAAGGGTCTAGGAATGAAATTAATGATAGAGGATTGGATTGCTCCAAGGAGAGTTACTCCCCAATGGATGAGAAGAGAAGAAGAATGGAACGTGATTGCTCCATTATTGAATGATCAGGTGATAAAGCCATTCGATGATAATCCTAAAGTTTCTGTGATTATGTCTCTTTATAATGAATCGGACCGTTTCCTATGGGCTGTTCGAAGTGTTCTGAATCAGACATTCAAAGATTGGGAGCTTATCCTAGTCGATGATGGTTCACACGATGATACGCGCAATAAGCTAGATCGACTTCTAATAACAGAACGTATTCGAATCATTGTAAATGATAATAATCGAGGAAAGGCTGCGAGTCTTAACAAAGCATTAACTTGGGCAAAAGGAACATGGGTCATGGAACTCGATGGCGATGATTGGTTGGCACCTCGTTGTATGGAATTGTTAATGGCGTCTGCTGAATCTGGAGAACTTGAGAATGCTCTTTGGTGTAGTAGCTATTATGAATGGCAAGAGAGAACCAATAAACAATTGATTTATAAAGGCATACGTCAATTTCCAGAACATAGAGGCATCAAGCAGATTCTGATAGAAGGACTACCTTTAGCTCCTAGATTTTATCGTAAAGAAGCTCTTGTTACGCTAGGTGGCTGGCCGATAACAGATCTTACCGAAGGGAGATTATATGAAGATATGCACTTGATTATTCGATTAATGCGTAAGTATAAGTATACTTATCTCCCAGAAAGTCTTTATCACAGACGTATTCGGTTATCGAGTATCACTCGGACCCACAATAAGGAGTATATGAAGTGGATTGAATGGGCCATGGATACGTATAGCATCGATGAACCCCATTCAGGTTTAGACTAATATTCGGATAAAGCTTACTTGCTGTGTGAAAATAGTTAATTCCTCATCTGGGGATTGATAAGTTGAGTCTGTTGTTAGAATCGTAAATATACCCGATCCAACCGAAATCAGTATCCCCGTATTGAATGAATTTGCAAAAAATACTTCAACAGAACGCCCGACATAATCTAATAACATCTCCTCGAAATTCAAAGGAAAACCTCCCCTCATTTAATTAAGAAACCGAAATAATACTTGCTAGAGGAATGAGAACAAGATCCCCCGTGGATTCCTCCAATTGAATGAAGTCTGTTCCAACATAGATCAACACCCCTGAAACAGCTCCTGCAGGACTCTCGATGGTTAAGGTTTGCCCAAGACGATCTTTAAAGAAATCGATAGGACCAGACGATGAGCTAACTCTGATTAGTGTGTAGTAGAATCCACAAGAATCAGCATCTGCATTCTTAATAATGAAACCTGCATTAATTAAAATTTGTAGTGCGGCGGCTAGCTCCATTCCTGTTGGAATAGCAGGAGCTTCTCCGGCTTGGCTAATGATAAATACTGTAGTCTTTCTTCGGAAATAGTGATTCTTAGCCCGTAATACGACAATATCTGGCTTTGAATCTGAACATGTTGCAATACTAGAAGAAGATTCGGATATCTCTAATTCTAATCTCTCATTCTTGTTTGTTGTAAAAGCACTTATTTTTGCCAAAGGAAAGACACCTCCCATTATTTCATTCATGTTATCCTACTCTAATTACTCACATATGGTCAGGTACAGTTGACTAAGTTTGTTTGAATATAGGTTAGTGATGCAGTCCGTTCGAAGTCATTCTCTCATACTATGGTTAAGAGATTTAGGTTTGAAAGGAGAGGTTGAAATTAATGAGATTCTTAATACACGGTTTCTATGGTGCTGGAAATACAGGTGATGATGCAATCTTACATGCCATCATTGATCGTATTGCTTCCATATGTCCAGAGTTTAAGGTAACAGTTACGGTCAGGAGTCAGATAATCATTCCATATTATGGTCCGTATGATATAACGAAGGTAAGTGGTTTCGATCTGAATCTACTCCATCATGCGGTGTTAAAAAGTGATATGGTGATCGTCGGTGGAGGGGGATTATTTCAAGATTATGCAGGGTTTAGTGCACTACAATTATTTCAAGGTGCACCATCCGCACTACGTCAGCAAGGGGCAATCAATTACTATAGCGCACCCATCTTCCTTGCCAAAACTTTAGGGAAGCCCGTTTTCTTATATGCACTGGGTATCGGACCATTTCAAAGTGAGGAAGCGAAGCGAGCGGCTGGATGGATAGCTGGACTCGCAGATGCGATTACTGTGCGTGATCAAGCCTCACTTACGATTCTTCAACGATTAGGCGTCCATCGTACGGTTCTTGCTGCTGATCCAGCGGTAAGACTAGGATCTTTGCATACTAGCGTTGTAGAACCCAAAGAATTAATATCTCACACGACGAATCATTCCCATCTAAAAATAGCATTTAACTTACGAAAATGGGTATATGGGAAAGTGGAGAGTGTCAGAGCTTATGAGGCTATGGTATTCGTAGCGAAGCAACTTATCTCAAAGTATGATGCATTGCTATATATTCTCCCTTTTAACAGAAGTAAAGTAGAAGTGTCGCAAGCAGAAGAATTTGTTAGTCTTCTTCCTCAAGGTTCTGTCGAGATTATTCCTTATGAGGGGAGTTCACCTGTTGATGTGAAGTTTTTCCTCGGAGAAATGGATCTCGTGATAGCAGAACGATTACACGCTTCGATTCTAGCGATGTCTGCAGGAACACCTGCGATCGGATTATCGTATGACCCGAAGGTTATTCAATTTTTCGAAGAGATAGGACTACCAGAACTTTGCCATACCATTGAGCAAGTAACGCCTGAGAGTCTACTCGCTACAGCGGAACTGGTTCTATTAAGTAGAAGTGACTGGCGTAGCCGTATTAAAGAGAATTTGGTTTCCTTACAACAGCGAGATGATCTTCATGATGGAATATTAAGAGATCAACTAGTACGGATTATGCGAAAGGATACAAATGGATGAACAATTTAGAGCAACTACGTATTACGTATATTTGTAGATATGTTCCGGGTGTAAGTGAGATACTCAAAAGTATTTGCAATGGGCTTGAAGAACTCGGAGCTACTGTGCAGGAGCTTAACCTCACAGGTAAAATTCATCTCCTGTTCAATCCCCAGCGTCATCTAGGGGGAAATGGACCTGTTTATGTAAGAGTGGAACGTTTATTTCATGAGATAGAAGCGTTTCAACCTCATGTGGTTATTTTCTGTGGTGGTGGGCTAATGTTACTACCGCAAGAGATGGAACGACTCAAGAAACATTGTCTCGTTATTGGCATGACACTAAGTGACCCTGATGTATTACCAACGGTTGCGAAATATGCGGCAGACTTTGATTACCATACGACTAATTCCTTACTTGCACTACAGAAGTATGAAGAAAAGGGGATACACAATACACTGTTTATGCCATTTGCCGCTGATTTACAATATTTTGAACCTAAAGAATCTCACCCTAAGTTTGCATGTGATGTTGCTGTCATTGGTCATATGCGACCTGATCGATTGTCTTTAGCTAATAAGTTGATCTCAGAGTTTGATGTTATGCTCCACGGAAACAACTGGCCTTCACATTCGAATGGAGTCGTGCGAGGAGAGGATTGGTTTCATGCTGCTTATTCTACAAAGTGCTTAATTAATTTCCCTAGAACAGGCGCTGGGCACACGAACGTGAAAGTGGGCGTATTTGAAGCGGCAGCTACGGGCCGATTATTGTTTACGGAATATTTTGAAGAAATGAAGCGTTACTTTGAATATGATCGAGAAATTATTGGTTATTTAGATGAAGATGATTTAATCACTAAATTACGATATTATTTGAGCCATCCAGAAGAAGCAGATCACATCGCTGCAGCAGCAAGGCTTCGTTGCCTGAATCAGCATACGTGGTCTAAGAGATTAGCAGATGTATTTGGACAGATCAATTGGGGTTTATTGGATGGTCGGAGCTGGTCATAGCTTAAGTGACGAACGTAACTGCCTTTTAAATATGGCAGTCTTTTTTTGATAATAGGACTAAGTACTAGTGATAACTTTCTGATGGGAACTTCCAGATAGATTCTAAGAAAAAACGCTATCTATTTATAGCAAATTAATCAATAAGAATTCTAATTGATTCATTTGCTATATATGGTAAAATTAAACGTTGATATGCTAAACAAGGAGAGTCATCTAGAAGATTTAAATGAAGAATATTAGCAAGATATTATATGAACATGAGTTTAACAATTAATTGGGAGTTACATACATTTTTAAGGCTGAAGTAACTCATTAATCTAAATCAGAACGATAGATAATGAACTGGAGGAATATACAAAATGTCAAGAATTCTAAATGTAATTGTGATTCATGGGGACATAAGCGGGAATTTATTCTGAGGTATTGGGATCCGTTCCTAAGTGTATCCAATGA
This sequence comes from Paenibacillus antarcticus, assembly GCF_001637225.1. Classification (GTDB taxonomy): domain Bacteria; phylum Bacillota; class Bacilli; order Paenibacillales; family Paenibacillaceae; genus Paenibacillus_AQ; species Paenibacillus_AQ antarcticus. Next base: position 8,521 of record NZ_LVJI01000014.1, on the reverse strand, counting down.
AATGCTTCCAACACTCAATAAGCAATTCGGTCAAGATCATGCGGCTAAAGTTCGCTATGCAGAGCCGTTCGAAATTGCTGATTATAGCAGGAGACCAGACGCAGCTGAAATGAATGTCTTGTTCCCGATGTTATTAGGTGTATGTGAATAAATGATTCAAGCTTTGATTACGCAAATTAAATGTTGTATTTTAACTTAAACATAAAGGGGTTGTCCCAAGCCGTAAATGGCTTCTGGGACAACCCCTGTATCCTGAGTCTTAATTTGTGTTTACATGTGCTGTAATTTCTTCATCCACATCTAGTGTGATCTGTTCACGATAGGCACGAATATCGTATTCGCTTTGTAAGTAGCGAAGAATCGCTTCAATCATGTTGGACTCAACCAAGAACTGGCTGCGACCCTGAACCCATACTTCTGCAGAATAACCATCTTCTTCGTCCCAACTTAGTTCGACCTGTACATCTGTTGGACGTACAGCTTTGCGTTCAGCCATGTGTAGGCAAATCGCATTTATAATTTCGTCCATTGTAAGTACCATATCAATTAGTACCTTCCGTCACGTTGATCTGGTTTACGACGGTTCTTGTAAGCTCTGTATCCTGCCATAGCAAGAGAGATTAGAACGACAACAGCTAACACGTTAATCATTAATCCAAGAATATTACCCAACATGCCCATACCACCGAACATGCCTCCGAATAACATACCAGCCAATCCACCGATCATAAGACCTTTCATCAATCCGCCACCGCTGAAGAATCCACGTTTTGCCGGTGTTCCCGCAGCATTTGTTTTGTTATTCGTTGTTGTTTTAGAAACATTACTATTCGTTGTAGATTTCTTAGGCGTGTTCGTGAAAGACTTCGTACCGGATTTAAATCCACCGCCACCACGTTTTGCATCAACACTAGTCGCCGGAGCAACTGTAGCAAATATTAGAGTGAACATCATAACAACCATAAGCCATTTTTTCATCTGAAATAAATCCCCCTAAAAGTATTAGTATATTTTGTTCTAGTATAGAACTAAAGTTTGCGCTCACCACATGGGGTTTCGACCTTAGTTCAAACTATATATCTACTAGTTTACGTAGTAAAAAATTAAAAGTTTCATAATTAATCAAATTAATTATTTTAGATTTTGCTTCGTTCTTTGCTCTTTTAGTATATCCAACATCATATTTGTCCAATCTAACCCTGATGTAGTAGTGTAGATTGCTTTTTGGTATAACATATAATCAAAGAATTCAGGTGTACCGAACTCAAGATCCTCTCGGACTTTATCGCTGATCTTAAGATGGAGGTGCTCTAGCTTCTTGACCAAATGTACTCTTCGACTTTCTATAATATCAATGGCATTATCTAAATCGGTTAGCCACATGCAAAATGTTTTCATAGATAACTCATCGCGTGTGATCGGATCCGCTAATGGTACATACAACCATTCTTTTAGCTTACGTATTCCTTTCTCGGTGATGGAGTATAGTTTTTTGTCTGGTTTCTCACATTGGACAACCCAGCATGAAGTTAACAATTCTTCGGATTCCATATGTGAGAGTAGTGGGTAAATTTGACTATGCTTTGCAGGCCAAAAAGGTTGGAGTCTGAGCATCAGATTATAACCGGAAGACTGTTCCCTTGCTAGAAAGGCAAGGAGTGCATAGGAAAGTGTATTCATAAGTGTACATCTCCTAATCATGAATTTTACAATGAGAAAAGTGTACACTTAAACTGTATGGTTTGGCAACCAAACAGTCATTGTAAACAAAAAAAAGATACGGATGATTATCATCCGCACTTCATTTATAGCAAATCGTGTTTAATTATTCCGTTCAATTATACCCGTCAGCAATAAGCTCTAATGCACCATTATTAGGATCGATAATCATGCCGTGTACAGGTATATTTGGAGGAAGCAACGGATGTTTCTTGATGACATCGACAGTATGGATCACGCCATCATGGACATTATCAAATCCTCGCAACCATTTCGATAGTTTAATGCCTGAATTCTCTAAGGTACTTAATACAACATCTGAGACGCCGCGTTCCTTAATTAATCCAATCATATGATCTGCATTCAGTGCAGCCATACCACAATCCAAGTGACCCACTACGAATACTTCGTCTGCTTTAAGTTCATAGATAGCTACCAATACGCTCCGCATAACACTCCCGAAAGGTTGGGAGATAATTGCGCCAGCATTTTTAATGAGTTTGACGTCCCCGTTTTTGAAATTCATGGCTTTTGGAAGTAATTCTGTAAGGCGAGTATCCATACAAGAGATTACTACGATTCTTTTCTCAGGAAATTTACTGGTACGAAATGCTTCGTACTCTTTGTTCTCAACAAATTGACGGTTATATTCTAGCACTTCAGTAATATGATTCATGGGGGACCTCTTCCTCCTTTAATTTAGATCATTTCTGTTCTAGAAGTTGATTATACTTTTTACAAAAAGTATCATCAAGAGGAAACTATAAATTTCTAATGTGAGGTGAGCCTTTAAATGGAAAATCAAGTAAAAATAAAATTAGGACAATTTCGAGAATTAGTGCGTAAAATAAGAGGTTATTATGAGGCTGTAGGTTTAATGCATTGGGATTTGCGCACGGGTGCTCCCCGCAAAGGTGCTGAATATCGATCAGAGACCATTGGTATCTTAAGTACAGAAGGGTTTAAATTAATAATCTCAGATGAGATGCGAGAATATCTGGAATATTTTACAAGATCAAATATTGCAGATCAATTGGATGACCTGGATCTACAAATCGTAAAGGAATGCAAAAAGGAATATGACCAGAACAAGCTAATTCCAGCAGAGAAGTTCCAAGAGTATTCTGTCTTAACAGCACATGCTCAGACCTTATGGGAAGATGCTAAGGAGACAAGTGATTTTGCTGGATTCGAACCTTATTTAAGTAAAATTGTTGAAATGAAGAAAGAGTTTATCCATATATGGGGAGTCAAGGGAACAAGGTACGATACACTTATTGATATGTATGAACCCGATATGACGGTAGAGAAATTAGATCAAATATTCAGTAAACTGCGCAGTCGTTTAGTTCCGCTCGTAGAAACGATTCGAGAATCATCGAATCAACCAGAGAATGATTTCCTTAAGCAGATATTTGAAATTGATCAACAAGAGAAATTTGGCCTCTTCATTCTTGAACAAATGGGCTATGACTTTGAAGCTGGACGTCAAGATGAGAGTGTGCATCCTTTTGCTACGGGTCTTAACATAGGTGATGTGCGAATTACAACTCATTATTTACAAGATGATGTCACCAGTGCGGTATTCAGCTCTCTTCACGAAGGGGGGCATGCCCTGTATGAACAAAATATTGATGCGAGCCTTGTAGGAACGCCTTTAGCTGAAGGAACCTCTATGGGAATCCATGAATCACAGTCTCGCTTGTGGGAGAATATGATTGGACGTAGCCGTCCCTTCTGGGAAAGGTATTACGGTGATTTGCAACAGCATTTCGGACCACAACTTAAGGATGTCTCCGTTGAAGACTTCTACCGTGCGATTAACCGCGTTGAGAATTCACTCATTCGAATAGAAGCAGATGAATTGACGTATAACCTTCATATTATTATTCGCTACGAGATTGAGAAGATGTTGTTTAATGAAGGGTTGTCTGTGAAGGATCTACCGGAAGTATGGAATGCGAAATATAATGAGTATCTCGGCATTACCCCTCCAAATGATGGACTCGGTGTCCTTCAAGATGTGCATTGGTCTGGTGGAGATTTTGGTTACTTTGCATCCTATTCACTAGGAAATATGTATGCGGCACAATTCTTACATACCATTCGCAAAGAGCTACCTCAATATGATGAATGGATTGCTACTGGGAACTTACTTCCAATTAAGGAATGGCTCTCCGACAAGATTTATAAGTATGGTAAACGTCTTACTCCTTCTGAAATCATCGTTAACGTGACAGGAGAAGAACTGAATCCAGATTACTTGGCAGATTATTTGGAAGAGAAATATAAAGAGATTTACAAGTTATAGACCAAGGTAATGGCTTTCTATTAATCTTCTGTAAGTTAGGAATAAGGTCGTGATGAATCTACGTCTTGTAGAGAATCACGGCTTTTTTACATTTGGGAACAGGGTTTTGCAAAGAAGGAATAACCTTTTTTGGGTGAATGCATATGATGCATTATGATTTATTCGAAAATATTGGAGGGATACCCATATGTGGAAAGCGACAAAAAAATTGACTGCAGTAGCAGGTATTCTTCTTCTCTGTGCTTCGGCTGTAGCCGGGTGTGGAGGAAAAGATACTCCGACGAAAGTGAAGATTGGGGAAGTAACTCGCTCCGTATTTTACGCACCAGAATATGTCGCCATTGAAAAAGGATTCTTTAAGGATGAAGGGCTGGATGTTGAACTTACGACAACCTTTGGTGGAGACAAGACGATGACCGCATTGTTATCGAACGCTGTTGATGTAGCATTAGTTGGATCGGAAACGTCCATTTACGTTGCTCAACAAGGCTCTGAAGATCCAGTGATCAATTTCGCTCAATTAACTCAGACGGACGGAACATTTCTAGTTGCAAGAGATAATAGCGGCACATTTAGCTGGGATCAGTTGAAAGATAAGACATTCTTAGGTCAACGTAAAGGCGGAATGCCACAAATGGCCGGAGAGTTCACCCTCAAGAAGCAAGGTATTGATCCACACGCAGATCTGGAATTGATTCAGAATATTGAGTTCGCGAATATAGCAGCAGCTTTTGCTTCGGGAACAGGACAATATGTTCAGCTATTCGAACCACAAGCGTCCATCTTTGAAAAAGAAGGCAAAGGTCATGTTGTTGCTTCATTTGGTGTAGAAAGTGGACACCTTCCATATACCGTGTTCATGAGTAAACAAAGCTATATTAAGAAAAATGCTGCAACCGTTCAGAAGTTCACGAATGCCGTTCAGAAAGCTCAAGCATGGGTAGCAAGTCATACCCCAGAAGAGATAGCGGATACGATCCTCCCTTATTTTAAAGATGCTGATCGTGCCATTATTGTATCTAGTGTGAAACGTTATCAAGAACAAGGCACCTATGCAACGGATCCAATATTAGATGATACAGAATGGAACAATCTACTTGACGTGATGGACAGCGCAGGGGAATTGAAAGAACGCGTGGCACATAATGCCATTGTGGATAATACGTTTGCTCAGAAAGCGAAGGATACGGTGAAATAAAGAACTTATATTCCTGCCAAAAGGAGAGTGCACATGGTACCTGTTGTTGAGTTGAACGATGTCGCACATGTCTATATCACCGATCGCGAAGCCTCTCTGGCTGTGGATCGTCTTCAATTGACAGTATCCGCTGGGGAATTTGTAAGTCTTGTAGGCCCCAGTGGATGTGGCAAGACAACCATCTTGTCGATCATCGCGGGTCTTCTTACACCAAGCCATGGCGAGGTACTTGTCAATGGTCATAAGCTTGAAGGACCAACACCAGAAGTAGGATATATGTTGCAGCAAGATTATTTGTTTCCTTGGCGGACGATTCTGAATAATGCACTACTAGGTTTGGAACTGACGGGAAGAATTACGCCTGAGAGTATAGCAATCACCTCGAGGCTACTTGAAGAGATGGGACTACATGGTAAAGAGAATATATACCCTCAACAGCTTTCAGGTGGGATGCGCCAACGGGTTGCACTCGTGCGGACGTTGGCGACAGATCCAGGACTACTGTTGTTGGATGAACCTTTCTCAGCACTCGATTATCAAACAAAGTTACAACTGGAAGATTTAATATCCCGGACCTTGCGTGAACGTAACAAGACAGCAGTGTTAGTTACCCATGATCTCTCTGAAGCGATAGCGATGAGTGACCGGATCATATTGCTGGGTAGCAATCCGGGAAGAATCCGCCGAACGTTCGATGTACCGCTTAATATCCGAGACGTGTTGCCTTTTCATGCTCGTGATCAGAAGGGATTTCAAGATCTCTTTCACGAGATTTGGAGTGCTATGGAAATACGTAGTGATCAGGAGTGAGGAGGTGAGACTACAGCATGATAAAGCGAAATCTAACTGGAAATGAATCTTCTGATACGAGACAAAGTGAGCTGACTGAACTATATCAAGAGCACCTAGCGCATCAAAGAAAACAAGCATGGCATGTATTATCCGTTCAGCTTGGAATACTCCTGTTATTGTTAACCTTTTGGGAGCTGGCTGGAAGATTGAAATGGATTGATGTACTGTTGTTTAGCTATCCCAGTAAGATATTAAATTATATTATACAAGAAATCATAAGTGGAGAAATATGGGGTCACTTAGGTATAACCGTTGGTGAGACCATCGTTGGATTTGTTCTAGGAACGGTGCTTGGAACGAGTCTTGCCATCTTGATCTGGTGGTCACCTTTCTTATCGAAAGTCTTAGATCCATACATGGTTGTATTTAATAGTATGCCAAAGGTGGCGCTTGGTCCTTTATTCATCGTTGTCTTTGGGGCGGGGTTTACAGCTATTGTAGTCACTACATTATCCGTTATTGTTATTATTACCACACTCGTGGTTTACAATAGTTTCTCTGAAGTGGATTCCAATCTAGTTAAAGTCGTGCGAACCTTTGGGGGATCACGATCACAAATTTTTCGTAAAGTGATCTTTCCTGCAACATTTCCTGCGATTATTTCAACATTGAAAGTCAATGTTGGTCTAGCTTGGGTAGGTGTTATTGTTGGAGAGTTTCTCGTGGCACAAATGGGTCTAGGTTATTTAATTATTTATGGTTTTCAAGTATTTAATTTTACACTAGTGATGTCCAGTTTGTTTATCATTGCAGTGGTCGCAACGGTCATGTATCAACTCGTATTGTATATGGAGCGTAAGCTGTTAACCCATAAATAATACAAAGAAACCAACCTATCTACAATGGATCGCGTGAATGTGGTTATGCGGTAAATGTCGTATTGTGTAGAGTTGTGAAATAAAGTACCATGAGATTATTATGATATTGATAGAAAAGAGAGGCGTTCTCATGGGGTTTCGAGTTGTAAAAACAGCGATTGCTACACTCATTTCCATTCAGATTGCTTATATAGTAGGTCTACCCAGTCCTCAGTCTGCGGGTCTATTGGCTATTCTAGGCGTGGAAGTTACACGTAAAAGGAGTCTTAGAACGATTTCAGCGCGCTTCTTTGCCTCCATTGTGGGGCTTCTTTTTGCATGTGGATTATTCGCTCTATTTGGCTTTCATTATTGGGTACTCGCTTTATTCGTCCTATTCGGCTTTCCTTTAATCGTTAAGACAAGCTTCAAAGAGGGGATTGTCACCAGTTCAGTTGTTGTCTTCCGTGTCTTTGGAGGCGGGGTTATATCCCTACATACGATATTAACTCAAGTTGAATTGCTTGTTATTGGACTAGGATCAGCAATGGTAGTTAATATGATCTATATGCCTAAAGGTGGAGAACAGATGATTGAGATTCGCCACAAAGTGGACGGGCTATTCGCTGTGATATTTAATCGCGTTGCTCTGACGCTTCGAGATCCAAGTTATGTATGGGACGGGAGCGAAATCATTGAAGCTGGTAAAGCGATTAAAGAAGGGTCCCTTGCGGCAAACCGAGCGATGGAGAACCAAATGGTTCATCCGGATCAGGCGTGGAATATTTATTTCTATATGCGTAAGGAACAATTGGATTTCATTCTAGTCATGATGCAGCGGATTGCTGATGTATTTCAGAAGCTACCCCAAGCGGACTTGGTAGCGGAACTATTCGAACAGCTTAGCCATGATGTAACAGAAGAAATGTACACAGGTCGTACCGAGGTTCTACTGGAAGCGTTGGAACAAGATTTCAAAGAAATGGATCTTCCAACGACAAGAGAGGAATTTGAGATTAGGTCTTCGATATTACAGCTTTGCCGTGAATTATCTTTATATTTGAAAATAGCAAAGAAGAATAAAGCGCCCGTCCCTGATAAATTGCGGGTGGAGACTGGGTAATTACAATACATAATTCTTTTTTTAAGGGTGAACAAGCGTGTAAGTATTCAATCATAGTATAGAGAGGTAGTCGAATAAACATGGAGAGTGAGTCGGCGCTTGTGAAAAAATCCTGGGCCACTAACGTAAGAGAGTTCAATTCGGATGTAACGGTATTAAAAGAGATGCACGAATTTAAGGTCAAGGTGCAAATAGAGGTAGAAAGAATGCTTGAGGAACTTAGGGACGTAGAGAATAATTTGATACTTGAAAATAAAAAATTAGATTATTGGATTAATAAATATAATGAATTTAATTTCAATTGTTTGGATATTGGATTGGCTGACATGAGAAGACGCATGAAAATTGCTGAGTCAGAGGCTAATCATTGGCGTTTAGCAGCTGAAAATATGTTTCACAGGACTGAATTAAGTGGTACACGATATGATTCATTAAAGGATCATGCCAATGAAATTCAAGAAATGAAGGGCAAAGAAAGAAAACTTAAAGAAGCCATAAGTGAAGTGATATGCTCCCCTTAT
>NZ_LVJI01000013.1 GCF_001637225.1 Paenibacillus antarcticus | reverse complement strand
AAGTTCTGGAGACATTCTTCAGTCATTTTATAGCAGAGTGCTTCTATCTTCATTTTTTTCGTTCTGTAAAGCAGGTCGAACACGCCGTTAAGCAGTACATCCATTTCTACAACCATGAACGCTTTCAAAAGAAACTAAACAACCTGAGCCCCTACGAATACAGGACTCAGGCTGCTTAAATATTGCTTTTTGTTAATTGTCTACTTGACAGGGGTCACTTCAAAGCGATGGACGCTACCTTGGATAAGGTAGAGCTTGCTTTTCAGAAAATTATTAATGAACGTTATGCACAATATAGCGTTAGATGAATCTTAGAATAGGTCAATCTGTGTTACTAAGAATAGTAATTTAATGATTCTCTTATAAAAAGATAATTATTTGTACTGGGCTAATCAACTTTTGCCTACCTCCTGCATACACTTAGTAGTGAATGATTGTATGGAGGAGGTTCAAAGATGTCATTAAGTCGTAAACATCAAAGTAGAGAGATCATAACGAAAGCGATCTGCGGCAAAGGTCGTAAGTTCTCTACCGTAACACATACCGTAACTCCGCCACATAATCCAACCAGTATTTTAGGTGCATGGATTATAAACCATCAATACGAAGCGGTAGCGGCCGGAGACGGAATTGAAGTTATTGGTACTTACGATATCAACATTTGGTATTCCTATGACAAAAACTCTCAAACCGACGTAGCCAAAGAGACCGTACCTTATGTAGAATTTGTCTCGCTATCGTACCTAGATCCCAGACACCGGGCTTCAACAGTAGAAGTATCTGCGGAGGCAACGCAGGAACCAAGTTGTGTCGAAGCAAGTGTGTCATCGGGAGGGGGAAGTGTCATCATCCGTGTTGAGCGGGAATTCACTGTGGAACTCATTGCTGAGACCAAAGTGTTCGTACTGATCGGTCACGAAGATTATGATGATAAGGAATTTGAGTTCAGCGAGGACACAGGCGATTATGAGGACCTGGACCCTGATCTTCTGGATGATGACCTTTAACAACGAGGGTTGAATTGAAAGGTATAGCGTAGTATATGATTTGAGGGCGTCTGTGTAGAGGGCGGATGCCCTCCTTTTTTGTTTTTATTTTACGAAAGGGGGAGTCATGTAAGTGGATCAAGAAGGGTCTCTTTATGAATCAATGTCACTTTCTACCGCGCAAGCTCGTCTTATCCGTTCGGGAGTGTCTGCTCAATTCACTGAAGGTGGTGCAGGAAGTAAACAAGACACATCAACTTACCGCAGTAGATACGCAGTTCAAGTAAGTAATCTGCGTGGTTTCGATATTTGTAGACTAGGGGGTGGTGATAAAGAAATAGGACTCAGGACTGGAATAGCCATGAGATCTAGCTTGGAACTGGAACAGAACCCTCAGATGAAAAGATTAACGAAAATGGCCGTTCGAAGCTTGTATACATTAGGCCTAGCATCAGGCGAAGCCATACTCTCAACATATGGTGAACGACAATATGTTGTGGAGCGGGTTACACCGTTATCGAAATTGCGTGAGCCTACACTGTTAAGCTTATATAAGCAACACCAAGCAAATCTACATAACATTCTGGAGCAAGAGGAGAAGAATGGCATTCAACTCATGATGGGAATGGATCCTGAATTTCTACTTGTAGATGCTTCCTCGATGGAAGTGGTGCCAGCTTCTCAATTCCTTGAACGAATTGGTGAAGTAGGATGTGATGCGGTTCATATGGATGGTATTACGAGCTTCCCAGTTGCAGAACTACGTCCAGAACCCAGTCTACAACCACGAGGATTACTTGTAGAGCTTATGCATGCATTGGGGTCGGCTAAGCAATTGATTCGAGATAGATCTCTAATTTGGATGGCTGGAGGGATGCCTGTCCCAGGTTTACCCCTAGGTGGACATTTGCATTTCAGTGGTATTGTGCTCACGTACTCTCTTGTGCAGACCTTGGATAATTATCTAGCTCTCCCTGTCATGTTACTTGAGGATCATACAAGCTTGAACAGACGACCTCGTTATGGGTATCTCGGCGATTTCAGAAGGCAACCTCATGGTGGATTTGAGTACCGAACGCTTCCTAGCTTCTTGGTATCACCACTGGTTGCCAAAGGCGTCGTATTCCTCGCGTATCTGATTGTTTGTCATTATAAGGAACTCGTTCTACGACCTTTGAATCAAGAGATTATTCATAGAGCTTATTATGAAGGAAATAGGAATGTGATTCGAGGTTGTATAGAGCCTTTATTCAGAGATGTGATGTCTCTTCGTGGTTATTCGGAGTATGCCAAGTATATTGATCCATTACTGGATCATATTTCTAACGGAACGATCTGGGATGAATCAAGGGATATCCGTCCGTTATGGAATATTCCTGTGTTATAATATATCGAAGTGTGTGTTTCAATAAATGAATTTTTGAAGTAAAAGAAGATGTATGGAGGTAACTCATGGCCCAATATACGCCAATGATTGAACAATATTTGCAAGTGAAGCAGCAAGCCCAGGACGCTTTTTTGTTTTTCCGTCTGGGCGATTTCTATGAATTGTTTTTTGAAGATGCGATTGCGGCATCACGTGAACTTGAGATAACGCTGACAGGTCGCGGAGGCGGTGGGGAAGAACGTATACCCATGTGTGGTGTGCCTTACCATGCAGCTGAGGGATATATTCAGCGTCTAATAGAAAAAGGCTACAAGGTTGCTATCTGTGAACAACTTGAGGATGCAGCAACGACCAAAGGTATGGTGCGTCGTGATATAGTACGAGTCGTGACACCGGGAACCATTATGGACGGGAAGAATATTGCTGATAAATCAAATAATTACTTAGTCTGTGTTACAACATCGGGCGGGATGATGAGTTTATCTGCTTGTGATCTATCAACAGGTGAATTGTATATTACTTCTGTTCCCTCCTCTCTGGAATGGCTTCGTGATGAGATTAACATATATGAACCTTCTGAGATTATCGGTGATATGGGGATGCTCGACAGCATTCGTTCATTACAGCTTCAGGGCAATCGACCTGTTGTATATACGCCTTGGGATAAGAAAGAAGAGAGAATGGTCCGCAGTCAATTCGGTGAAGCAGCTTATGCACGTTTAGATCCAGAGAGAGCTTTATGTATCTCTGTGCTGATCTCCTATCTTAATGAGACTCAGAGAAGATCACTAGGCCAGTTAACACAAATATCTCCCTATGAACCAGGTCACTTTATGATATTGGATCCTTTTACACGTCGTAATCTTGAACTGGTAGAGACTGTCAGAGAAAGATCGAAAAAGGGCTCTTTGTTATGGCTTCTAGATAAAACAGAGACGTCGATGGGGGCTCGCCTACTCAGACGAAGAATCGATAAACCGTTGTTACATCGGAGTCGGATCGAAGAACGGCTTGAAGCTGTTGAACTGTTGTATAACCAGTTGATATTACGCGAAGATTTACGACTATCACTTCGAGAGATCTATGATCTAGAAAGACTTGTGGGAAGAATAGCCTTCGGTAATGCAAATGGACGTGATCTTAACGCACTGAAGTTGTCATTAGGGCAAATACCATCGCTTAAAGCGTTGTGTGCGGCTACACCATCCTTGACACTTGGCAAAATTGCAAGAGAGTTAGATGCGTGTGAAGATCTTCATGATGAAATTAATCAAGCAATTATAGACGAAGCTCCGATATCCGTTCGTGATGGTGGATTAATCAAGCCAGGGTATCATGAACATTTGGACGAGCTAAGAGAAGCAAGTGTCAATGGAAAAAGGTGGATTGCTGAGCTTGAAGCTCAAGAACGTGTGGCAACAGGCATCAAGTCACTGAAGATTGGGTTCAATAAGGTGTTTGGATATTATATTGAAATAACTAAATCTCATATTGCATCTGTACCTGAAGGTAGATATGAACGGAAGCAGACGCTTGCAAATGCAGAGCGATACGTTACACCTGAATTGAAAGAGAAAGAGGGACTCATTCTCGAAGCACAGGAGAAGATGGTGGATCTGGAATATGCACTCTTTTCAGAGTTAAGAGAGAAATTAAGTAAACAAATACCGCGGTTACAGTCCCTAGCTGAAAAAGTTGCAGAATTGGATGTATATCAATCTCTTGCTGCGACCAGCGCAGAACATGGTTTCGTGAAGCCGGTACTGACTGAAGACTATGACTTTATCATTGAAGGTGGTAGACATCCTGTGGTTGAGGCTGTGATGAAGGAATCAGCATTCATCTCGAATGCGACGAATTTATCTAAAGAATCAGCAAATATCTTATTGATCACAGGTCCCAACATGGCGGGTAAGAGTACGTATATGCGTCAAGTCGCATTGATCTCTATCATGGCTCAAATTGGTTGCTTCGTACCTGCGAATAAGGCAGAGATCCCTATGGTTGACCGTATATTTACGAGAATTGGCGCAGCTGACGATTTAATTGGTGGTCAAAGTACCTTCATGGTAGAAATGGCAGATATTCAAGTCATGACAGAGAAAGCAACCCCACGAAGTCTTATTATTATTGACGAACTTGGACGGGGAACCTCCACCAGTGAAGGTATGGCTATCGCTCAAGCTGTGATCGAGTATGTACATGATGAAATTGGTTGTAAAGCTTTAGTATCAACACATTTCCATGAATTATCTCATATCGAAGGTAGCTTGAAGGGATTACGCAATTATTCCATGGCCGTACAAGAAAGTGGCGATAAAGTTCATTTCTTACGTAAATTAATTCCGGGTGCAGCGGGTAGTAGTTATGGCGTGTATTGCGCTCGTCTAGCTGGATTACCCGACTCTATTATTGATCGAGCGAATACCTTACTCGAAAGCTTGGAGCACACGACAGTAACCTCTGAAGTGGCTGTAGCGAGAGAGGTTCCAGCGACTTTTGATAAAACAATGGCAACTGGAATAGCAGAAGCAAGTGAAACAAGAGTATCATCAGGGGTAGCACCAGTTACTGAGGAAGTAAATGTAACAGCAGAAGTAACGTCAAGTATAACAGTATCCCCTGAGACAAATACCGAACACACAGCGGAGAAACATACCGGCTCTTATCTCGGAAACGAGATAAGAGAAGTCAATGACGTTGTTCAGCTATCCATCTTTGGTGAAGAGGAAGTCAAACCTACCAAGAAGGAATCCATAGCGCCAATGAACCGTAACGTCACGCAGATTATCGACTCCGTCAAGAATCTCGACCTGATGAACATGACACCCTTACAAGCTATGCAATTACTTCATGAGCTAAGTGTGAAAGCGAAAGGGATCTAAAATAAACTACAACGAACGAAAAAAGGTCTCTACACCATACTCAATTCTTGCAGAAAACAATGGATTATGTTCGAAGTAGCGAAGGTGACGGAATTGTCCTGTAGAAGCGTAGCGTTCGTCTTTACGGTCTGATTTCTACCGCTAAAAAGCGGTATTTAATCAAAAAATCGGACCGTAACAACGATCGTAAGGATAATCCGTTACCGTAGCGGCTTCCAACATGAATGATTGTCAAGCACTTGGTAAGGTGTTGAGACCGAAAAGAGAGAGGGATAATTCCATGGCCAAAATCCACATATTGGACGAGCACATAGCCAACCAGATTGCCGCAGGTGAGGTTGTGGAGCGTCCTGCCTCCGTAGTTAAAGAACTTGTGGAAAATGCAATCGATGCAGGAAGCACGAAGATTGAAGTGACAATAGAAGAAGGTGGACTCCAAAGTATCCGCGTAACAGATAACGGATCAGGGATCGAACCGGAAGATTGTGAATCAGCTTTTTATCGTCATGCCACAAGTAAAATAACAAATGGCCGAGATCTTTTTCACATCACAAGTCTAGGTTTCCGCGGCGAGGCTTTACCAAGTATTGCATCTGTATCAAAGATAGCACTTACAACATCTAGTCAAGAAGATGGACTCGGACGAAAACTTATCATTGAAGGTGGGAATCTTCTTTCTAATGATGATTCAGCAGCACCTCGCGGGACTGATTTTGTGGTGAAGGAATTATTCTACAATACGCCGGCAAGGCTGAAGTATATGAAAACAATTCAGACCGAACTTGGTCATATTTCAGATTATATGTATCGCATTGCCTTATCACATCCAGGTATCGCGATTACACTGAGACATAATGATAATACGCTGTTACAGACCGTAGGAAATGGAGATCTTCTCCAGGTTATAGCTGCTATTTATGGAACACAGGCTGCAAAGGCAATGCTTCCCATTCAAGCGGAGGATATGGATTATAGCTTACAAGGATACGTGAGTATACCTGAATGGACGCGCTCGAATCGTAATGCTGTTTCAACTTTTGTGAATGGTCGTTATATCCGAAATAATGGTCTGAATCATGCGATACTGCGAGCTTATCATACGTTACTACCTATTAATCGGTATCCTCTTGCTATACTCTCGTTAACGATGCATCCATCGATCGTGGATGTGAACGTTCATCCCGCGAAGCTGGAAGTGCGTTTTAGTAAAGAAAACGAACTATATCCTTTCGTAGAACAAGCAATACATGCGGTCCTACGTCAACAGGTACTTATCCCACAGCCAGTGAAACATCCCATTGGTAACACTGGAAGTTCATCTTTCATACAAGAACAGTTCCGATTCAACAAGGATCAGCAAACGGCGAATACGGCATCAAGTAATCAGAGCGAAAAGTCATTATCGGACTCGTCTAAATTGGTTCAATCTGATATGATAGGAAGCCAATTAAGTCCACTTACGGGTTCGGTTAATTATGCTATGAATGATGTAAGTTCGGGTGTAAATCTTCCAGTGAGAGAACGTAATGATCAGAATTATAGAATCAATGGGGCTAAGGGGAATTTTCCTGAAGAAGGAAAGGGTGCTCCCTTCAATCCAGAAGTGTATGCTATTCCCAAAAATGGGTCGCCAGAAATTCCTCCATTTCCAGAATTGACACTGATCGGGCAACATCATGGGACCTATTTAATTGCTCAGAATGAAGAGGGGCTATATTTAATTGATCAACATGCCGCGCACGAAAGGATCAATTACGAATTTTATTATGAACAATTCGGACGTCCCAGTGATGCATCACAAGAACTGTTATTACCCATTACCTTGGAATTTACGCCTTCGGAGACGGAACAGTTGAAACAAAAGATCAATTGGTTCGAACAGGTAGGTGTCTATTTAGAACATTTCGGTGGACAAACCTTCCGAGTTAGAGCCCATCCGTATTGGTTCCCTAAGGGAGATGAACAATCGTTGATTGAAGAAATGGCAGAATGGGTATTAAGTGAACGTATGATTGATCTAGCCAAATTAAGGGAGAAATCATCCATTCTATGTTCATGCAAGGCTTCCATCAAAGCGAATCAGAAGCTGACGAACCTAGAATCAGATACACTTTTAGAACGTCTCGCTGCTTGTAAACAGCCATATACATGTCCTCATGGACGTCCGATTGTGATTTCATTCTCTTCTTATGATCTAGAGAAACTATTTAAACGTGTGATGTAGTTTAGCTTCCGTAATTAAACTTCTAATCACATATGACAGGAGAAAATAATGATTATTACGACCGGAAGATGTGAAGATCCAGAAAAGTTGGTCAAGCGAGCTAAATCTTTGGCATTGGATTTAGGATACAACTATGTTCCTCGCCAGAGGACATCAATTACAAAGTTAGTTCAGGCTTCGAAGGAATCTGTAGCGCTTGTAGTGTTAGAGAATGGTGCTAGATTAGTCAGACCTGGTCATCCGCCTATCGATTATCATCCAAGTATGGGTTATGTGAGAGTGAAACGCGTGTTAAAGGGCGATAATGATCCTATGTTAGATGCCTCAGGAATGCAAGCAGGGTATTCCGTATTAGATTGTACCGCTGGATTAGGAAGTGACTCACTCGTGTTTGCTGTGAAGGCTGGACCTGAGGGTAAAGTTATCTCATTGGAGAGCTCGAGTGATTTGGCTGCGTTATTGAAAGAAGGTATGAGCCATTATGTCACGGATCTAGAGCAAGTGAATGAGGCGATGCGTCGAATCGAAGTAAGACATGGTGATCATTTGGATGTATTAAAAGAAATGCCGGATGATAGCGTTGATATTGTATATTTTGATCCGATGTTTCGGCAGCCTTTAATGGCATCTTCAGCGATAAATCCGTTAAGACAATTCGCCAATAGTGACGCACTTAGCGTAGAGAGTATCCAAGAAGCAGAACGTGTAGCCAGAAAGTCTGTTATTCTAAAAGAAAAATGGGGTTCTCCTGAATTTGCACGACTGGGCTTCCAAATGTTAGAACGTTCCAATTCAAATATCACGTATGGAGTGAAATTCCTTGACAATAGAGACTAAACCTGCCTTGCTAGTGTTGTTAGGTCCTACGGCAGTGGGTAAGACGAAGATGAGTATCGAAATTGCAAAGTATTATGGATGTGAGATTATTTCGGGCGACTCCATGCAAGTATATCGACAGATGGATATTGGAACAGCCAAAATTTCTAAAGAAGAAATGGAAGGCATCCCGCACCATTTGATCGATATTCATGATCCGGATGATCCTTATTCGGTAGCTGAATTTCAAGAGCAGTGTCGACGATTAATTGGGGAAATTCATGATAGAGGGAACATTCCATTTATTGTTGGAGGAACAGGGCTATATATTGAGTCTGTTTGTTACGGGTTCGAATTTACCAATGTTGGTGCAGATGAGGATTTCCGAAAAGAACAATTCGCCTTTGCGCAGAGTCACGGTGCGGAAGCCTTACATGATCGTTTAAAGCTTGTAGACCCTATCAGCGCTGAGAGATTACACGCAAATGATCAACGAAGAATCGTTCGTGCGCTCGAAATTTTTCATCTTACGAATACGACTCTTTCAGCTCAAATGGCCGCTCAAACGAAAGAATCGCCATATGATTTATGTATCGTAGGTTTGACAATGGATAGACAAATGCTATATAAACGTATTG
This sequence comes from Paenibacillus antarcticus, assembly GCF_001637225.1. GTDB lineage: Bacteria > Bacillota > Bacilli > Paenibacillales > Paenibacillaceae > Paenibacillus_AQ > Paenibacillus_AQ antarcticus. The sequence continues at coordinate 3,365 of NZ_LVJI01000013.1, read as the reverse complement.
AAGCCCGTATTGATGAGATGATTGAACAAGGTCTGGTAGAAGAAGTGAAATCATTGATTCAAGGGGGATACGGACCAGGTCTAATCTCTATGCAAGGTTTAGGCTACAAGGAGATCATATCTTACCTACAAGATGAGTTAACATGGGATGATACGATCTCGCTATTGAAACGGGATACACGTAGATTTGCCAAACGTCAGTTGTCCTGGTTTCGCCATATGAAGGACATTACATGGGTAGATGTCACGACTGCGGATAATTTCTCTGAGAATTTCGCTTCGATACGTGATATAATAGCAGGGAAGTTTCTCTCAGATATTGAATATATATCTAAACAATCTAATTGAACTATTGGGGGTACGGCTAATGAACAAATCCATTAATATTCAAGATACTTTTTTGAACCAACTACGTAAAGAAAACATTTCAGTTACCATCTTTTTGGTTAACGGTTTTCAAATCAGAGGAACGATCAAAGCATTCGATAACTTTACGGTTGTTGTGGATAGTGAAGGCCGCCAACAAATGTTATTTAAACATGCGATTTCAACTATTACTCCACAACGTAACGTTTCATTAATGCAGGACCCTTCAACAGAGGCTTAATACTTATGAAACCTTTTCGGGAGTAATTTCGTTTAAGAGAATAGGAAATAGACTATGAGCAACCTTATGGGTTGTTCTTTTCATTCCGATACTAGAATTAGGATTTAGGGAGGCAACCACATGGCTAACAATCGACCTACAAGGGCGAATGCAAATACAGAACCGCCTAAGAAGAAGAAAAAGAAAAGAAAGTTATCTAAAAAACGTTTGTTTTGGACGTTATTTTTTACAGCCGCTGTTGCAATTTTTTGTGCATTGGCCGGATACTTGTTCATTACAGTGAATGGCGAAAGACTTTACAATGAGAATAAAGATAAGATGATTGTTGCTGAAAATTCAAAAGTATATGATCGAAATGGGAAATTGATGGGTCAATTATCCATTCAAAAGAGTGAACCTGTGGATAGTGATCAAATTCCTGATTTACTGAAGAATGCATTTATTGCAACAGAAGATAAACGATTCATGGAACATGGCGGTGTGGATATTTGGTCCATCGGTCGTGCCGCTGTTAAAGATATTATTGCTAGAGCCAAAGTAGAGGGCGGCAGTACCATTACGCAGCAGCTTGCTAAGAATATCTTCTTGACTCGTGAGAAAACATTCTTCCGGAAAGCGACAGAAGTATCTATTGCGATGGCATTAGAGAATAATAATACTAAAGATGAGATTATTACGATGTACCTTAACCGTATTAACTTCGGTGGACAAATCTATGGTATCAAGGCTGCATCTCAATATTATTTTGGGGTAAATGATCTGAATAATTTGAAGGTCTGGCAGATGGCGACATTGGCTGCCATGCCAAAAGGACCAACTAAATACAACCCTCTTCGGAATCCTGAGAATTCAAAGGAGCGTCGTGCAATCGTACTGCAATTGATGCAGGAGCAAGGGTATATCACAGCTGAAGAGAGAGAGACAGCTAAGAATGTGGTATATGACTATACACCGCCTGCTAAGAAGCAACAGTATCTAGCGTTTATGGATTATGTCATGAGTGAAGCCGAGGAAGTAACAGGGTTATCTCAAGATGATCTGAATGTCGGCGGATATAAGATCTATACGACGATGGATGCCAATGCACAACAAGTTATTGAAAAAGAGTTCGCCGATGATAGTAATTTCGAGAAGAGTGCCGATGATGTTCAGGTACAGGCTTCTATGGTGATCATGAATAATGACACTGGGGCTATTGTAGCCTTAATGGGTGGTAGAGACTATGAGCGTAAGGGGTATAGTCGTGTTACAAGTAGCCGGAGGCAGCCTGGATCGGCTTTGAAACCAATTGCGTCCTATGCTCCGGCGTTGGAGTCGGGCCAATATACGAAAGACTCCCTACTAAGTAATAAGAAGCAATGTTTCTCAAATTACTGTCCGGGAAATTTACATGGCTATTCAGATACAATAAGTATGCCAGATGCGATTCAGAAATCTGAGAATATTCCAGCTGTATGGCTATTGAATGAAATTGGTGTGAATACCGGATTTAAGTTCGCAGAGAAGATGGGTATTTCACTGGATAAAGAAGATAAGAATCTTTCACTAGCATTGGGCGGTATGAGTAAGGGGACGAATACACTTGAGATGACTCAGGCCTATAGTGCATTCGCCAATGGTGGTACGTTGAATGAAGCTTATTCAATTAAACAGATTAAAGATAGTGATGATAAAGTTAAATACGAGCATAAAAAAGATGGCGTAGAAGTGATGAGTAAGGACACTTCTGTCCAAATGACGCAAATGATGAAAAATGTTGTTGACAGTGGTACAGGGAAAAAAGCGGCCATTAGTCGACCGGTTGCTGGGAAGACAGGCACGACTCAAAGTGGTATTAAAGGTAATAATTCGAACCGTGATGTATGGTTTGTTGGGTATACCCCAGAATTAACAGCAGCGGTGTGGATGGGCTACGACAAGCCGGATAAAACCCACTTACTTCATAAGAGTAGTTCTCTAGCTGCGACATTCTGGGGGAAAGTCATGGAGCAAGCAATACAAGGATTTGAAGCGAAGAGTTTCCCTGAATCAGAGACGGTGAAACCGCCGGTAGAAGTACCTGTAGTACCGGATATCGTAGATGTTGTGACTGGCTTAAGCGGAGCTTATGATCCGAATACTCAGATTGTATCCTTGAATTGGAACGGTGTAGAAGGAAATAACGTGCAATATCATGTATATCGTAAAGAATCTTCAGAGAGTGAATTTAGATTAATTAAGGATGCTGCCACTGCAAGTAATATTGAAGATTTCGACATTGTAGAAGGATTTACTTACGAATATTACGTAACAGCATTCTTCGCAGACACAAATACGGAATCAGAAAAGTCTAATTTCGTTCAGGTATTTACAGAACCTCTGGAACCTGAAATTGAGCCAGAGCCGGATGTGGAACAACCAGATATTAATAACGGAAATGGTAATGGTAACGGTAATGGTAATAATGGAAGCGGCAATGGGAACGGTAATGGGAATGGGAATAATGGAAACGGAAATAATGGAAATACAGGTGGTGGCACTATACCGGGAGTCCCAGAGACTAACCCAGGAACAGGTGGAGAGTCTATACCGCCTGATGGAACAACGGTTCCTCCTGAACAAGTAGTTCCTCCTGTTGGTGAGGATTCGGGTGTCACTAGCCCTGAAGATCCAGGATCGGTCAATACAGGCACAACAGAGAACAACGTTGAATCACAAGGGACTACAACGCCATAAATACTTTGAGAAAGCCTCCGATTTTTCGGGGGCTTTTTTTAAAA
>NZ_LVJI01000012.1 GCF_001637225.1 Paenibacillus antarcticus | reverse complement strand
CCGTTAAGCAGTACATCCATTTCTACAACCATGAACGCTTTCAAAAGAAACTAAACAACCTGAGCCCCTACGAATACAGGACTCAGGCTGCTTAAATATTGCTTTTTGTTAATTGTCTACTTGACAGGGGTCACTTCAAAGTGAGCGGGTTCTTTTCTTTCGAAAAAAATGCGTTAGAGCATTATTGGCATCAATGCCTACGAAATAGGATTTGGTTGAATAGCAATCATAGAGATTCATTTATATCTTTGTTGCTAATGAATGTGTTACCCTTCTTATATAGAGACTATATTTGGAAACAGAGTAAGAAATGATAGAATATGGTTTGCTAGAGCGAGAAAAGAGGGTATATGGAATGTTGTGGATGAAGAATTTGAAGATGAACACAAAGCTAATGGTGATGGTTCTAATTCCCATGATTGGATTGTTATATTTCTCTGTTACAGCGGTTGTTACCCAATTTAACGATCGGGCGGAGTTAAGTCAAATAGAAAGTAAGACCAATCTTGTAGTACAGGCTTTAGACGTAATCCATGAGCTTCAGAAGGAACAGGCCACGGTATCAAGTTATTATGCTGATCCATCGGAACTTATGCGGAGTAATATGCTTGGTCAACGACAGATTTCGAATCAAAGTATCGGTAATCTTAAGGAATATGTACTAACTTTTTCGAAAAGTGAACTGGACTACACCATGGAGAATAATCTAATGCGTGCCATAGGAAAGTTGGATAAGCTTGATGATCAACGGGATTTAATCGACAATCACACATTGGATGAGACAGCGATTCTTGCGTACTATGATGATACGTTTGGATCGTTTTTTAATGTGATAGATCAAATAAAAATTACGAGTTCGAATATAGAAATCGCAAGCATGCTTACAGCATTTCAGAGCTTTTCCAAAAGCAAATTTATATTGAGCCAAGAGCGAGTCCTGATTTCTCGTATTTTATATGTAAATCCAATAAAAGAGACGGATAAGAATAACCTACTGTTATTGGAAAAAGAACGAGAGCTTGATTTCAGCAGATTTGTTGCGAATGCGTATCCGAATTGGCTTAGTCTACATAAGTCGGTCGTGAAAGGGCAAGTCGTTAATGAGGTAAATCGTATTCGACTTCTTGTGTTGGACGCTGTTAATGGAAAGAATTCAAGTGTAGATCCACAGTATTGGTACCAACAGTCAACGGATGAGATTGATCTAATGAAGCAAGTGGAAGATGAATTCGGAGTAAGTATAGCAAGCCAAATAGAACAAAGTAGGGGGCAAGAGTTTGGCGGGTTCGTCTTTATAATTCTACTTAATTTGCTAATTATATTCGTGTCTCTCTCTTTGCTCATACAAGTATGGTTTACCTTCCATGAAATGATAGCCGAGAAAGAAAGACAATATTGGTTAAAGGCTGGGCTGGCTCGTTTGACAGAACTTTCATTAGGAATGACAGACTTGAAGAAGTTAGGGAAAATGCTTATTTCTGAAATTTCTGAATTGATCGAAGTAGGACAAGGTGCATTTTATGTAAAAGAGACCGGGAAAAACTCCGAGCATATCGATGATTTTATCTTGCTGGGCAGCTATGCCTATATCGAAAGGGAAAATGTTTCACAACGTTTTCGACTAGGAGAAGGATTGATCGGACAATGTGCATTGGAGAAGAAACCTATTTTGTTAACTCAAGTACCGAATGATTATATTCAGATCAGTTCGGGCCTTGGGGAAGGAAAACCTCTTACCATTCTTGTGATGCCAATTATTTTCGAAGAAGAGGTTGTAGCCGTAATAGAACTAGCTTCCTTTAAAGCATTCACACCGACACAACATAATCTACTGGAATTATTGTCCACATCCTTAGGGGTTATTATTAATAGTGCTGCAAGCCGTCAGCGTACGGAAGAATCTCTATTAGAGACACAGCTTCTTGCTGAAAAAGCATTATTATTAGCCGAGGAAGCACAAATTCAACAAGAAGAATTACGGAAATCGAATGAAGAGTTAGAAGAACAGACTCACATGTTGAAGTTATCTGAAGAGAAATTGAAGCTTCAAAGTGAGGAATTACAAGTAATTAACGATGAGATGGCTGTCAAAACAAAACGTTTGGAAATGCAAACCATGGATATCGTCAAACAGAATGAAATGATTCAATTGTCGAAGGATGATCTTGAGGTGAAAGCGAACGAATTGGAGTTAGCGAGTAATTACAAGTCAGAATTCTTAGCGAACATGTCCCACGAGTTAAGGACACCACTTAACAGCTTGCTGATCTTGGCGAAACTCCTGGCTAATAACTTGGAGGGGAATTTGACGGGAGATCAGATTGAGTCAGCACAAATTATTCATAGTGGCGGTCTGAATTTGTTGACACTCATTAATGATATTTTGGATTTATCAAAGGTAGAGGCCGGGAAACTAAATGTTATACCAGAAGAAGTGAAGCTTGAATCCATTTTCCACAACCTCAAATATCAATTCAATGTTATTTCACAGGAGAAAGGTCTACAGTTCGAACTGCAGATAGAAGAAGGCACCCCGTGGAGCATTAGAACGGATGGACAGCGTACAGAACAAATACTAACTAATTTCCTGTCTAATGCATTTAAATTCACTTCCACTGGAACGGTATCTTTACGGGTCTGTCGACCGGGAGAGAATGTCCAATTTGTAAATAAGGCGCTCGGCGTAAATAATACTTTGGCGTTTATCGTAACGGACTCGGGCATCGGAATCGCACCGAATAAACAAAAGGCGATTTTTGAATCGTTTCAGCAAGCGGATGGCTCCACAAGCCGTAAATACGGAGGAACTGGATTGGGGTTAACCATTTCTCGGGAGCTAGCGAAGCTTCTTGGTGGCGAAATCCAACTGGTGAGTCAAGAGGGGATAGGGAGCACGTTTACTTTAATCCTGCCGCTTGATATGGAGAATATCTCGTCAACGGGTGATTCGATAAACGGTAGGGCATTCTTTAAGGACATCGTTTCTTCCAAGAAGGAATCCTCAGTGAATCATACGGATGAGTTATTATTAGATACAATGGATGATAAGAATATGACCCCACAAAGGATTAAAATTTTCATTGCTGACGACCGCAAAGAAATAGAACCTCATCAAAATGAGAGAGTGATCTTAATTGTTGAAGACGATAAGAATTTTGCGAAGATATTGTTGCATCTATCCAAGACGAAGGGCTTCAAATGTATCGTAGCGGAAGATGGATTCAGCGGTCTTCAGTTAATAAAGAAATATATGCCTAGTGCTGTATTACTAGATCTAGATCTTCCTGATATGAGTGGACTAAAGATGCTTGACTTACTTAAGTATGATAGTGAAACACGGCATATTCCTGTTCATATCATCACGGGCAAAGAAGAAAGAGAAGCTTCGCTTGAGAGAGGGGCAGTTAGTTTTCTCTCGAAACCGGTAAGTATCATTGACTTGGATTCTATTTTCACTAGGATTGATGTCATTATAAATGAACGTATTAAACAGGTGCTTGTCATTGAGGATGATATCCATAATCAGAAGGCAATTTATGAAATGTTGAAGAATAAAAAAATTGAGATTCATTGTGTAAATACTGGAGCTGAGGGTTTAGGAAGATTACGATTGCAAGACTATGATTGTATGATTCTCGATTTGAAACTTCCTGACATGACAGGTTTTGAATTACTATCAAGACTCGAAGAATCGAAAGAAACACATATACCGCCGATTATTATCAACACAGGTAAAGAATTGACAGAAGCGGAATATAATGAATTACATCAGTTCACGGATAGCATTGTTATCAAAGGTGCTTATTCTCAGGAGCACTTATTGAAAGAAGTTTCATTGTTCTTGCATAACGTAAATATTTCATTCCCATTTGAACAGCGCCAAAGGGATCGTATGTTGCGAGATGCAGATAATACGCTAAGAGGTAAGAAAATATTGTTAGTGGATGATGATTTACGAAATACATTTGCGATGTCCAAGGTGCTACAACATTACGAAATGGACGTGTTTATGGCGGACAATGGCAAGCTTGCTTTGGAAATGCTGGATCAGGTGGCGGGAATTGAGTTGGTTATTATGGATATCATGATGCCAGTCATGGATGGCTACGAAGCCATGCGGAGGATTCGTGAGAACCCTCAGTTCAATAAGCTACCCATTATCGCGTTAACGGCAAATGCCATGGTGGGTGACCGTGAGAAATGTATTGATGGAGGCGCCAATGATTATATGACGAAGCCAATAGATACGGACAATCTCCTATCTTTGATACGAGTATGGCTGCTTAATTAAGTGTGAAAAGAAAGGAGGGTACCTATGCCTAATATGGCTGTAAAGGAAAAGTTAATCGCCAAAATACTAGTCGTAGATGATCGAGAAGAAAATTTATATGCGATGGAAAAAATATTAAATACGTTGGATTGTGAATTTCACAAAGCGCACTCTGGTATGGAAGCCTTAGGTTTAGCGCTTCGGCATGATTTTGCATTATTATTACTTGATGTAAATATGCCTGAAATGAACGGATTTGAGCTTGCTGAGATTCTCCGTGGTAATAAGAAGACCAAACTTATCCCGATTATATTTGTAACGGCTATCGACAAAGAAGACGCTAGTGTATATAAAGGTTATGAAACAGGAGCGGTCGATTTCTTATTCAAACCGGTAAATACAGATATTTTACTAAGTAAGGTGAAGGTATTTATTGAATTGGATCTACAAAAAAAAGAATTAGAAGCGATCAAAGCTGAACTGGAACAAAGTAATAAGGGGTTGGAACGATTTAGGGACGCAGCAACCTTGTTCGAACATCATCCAGATCTTATATATTCGTTAGACTTACTTGGGAATTATATGTCAATCAACCCAGCTTTCGAGCAAATAATGGGGATAACAAGTGCTGAAATCAAGCAGCGAAAGTTAAATTTCCGAACGGTTACCTCCCCCAATCATTTACAGAGCACGGAACACTATTTCAAAGAATCATTGAATGGCATTGTACAGCGGTATGAAACACAGGAGATGAATGCCTATGGCGATACCTTTATCTATGACGTCATTAATATTCCTATCGTTATTGGAGTAAAAGTTGTCGGTGTTTACGTTATTGCTAGAGATATCACGAAGCGCAAAGGGTTGGATCGGGATCTATTGCAGGCGAAAGAAGAGGCGGAAAGTGCCCTGCGCGTCAAATCTGAATTTCTAGCCATGATGAGCCATGAGATTCGTACACCTATGAATGGGGTTATTGGGATGACAGACTTACTTCTCGAACTGGATCTTGATCCTGAACAAAGAAGATTTGCTGGAATTATACATAACAGTGCGGATGCACTCATGTCTTTAATTAACGACATTTTGGATTTCTCCAAAATGGAATCTGGCAAAATGGAAATAGAAGAGGAACCGCTTGAGTTACAGTCCTTGCTCCATGAAACGTTTGAATTATTTACTGCAGCTACCTTGGAACGAGATTTGAAAATGGAGTATTATATCGATGCAGAGATTCCTGAGCTCATTGTTGGTGACGCCACACGACTTCGACAAGTATTAATAAACGTTATTGGTAACGCTGTTAAATTTACGAAGAGCGGTGGAATTTATGTAACGGTTAATCCAATATCACTTCCAAATGGTGCTTTAGAGATTGAGTTCGTTATTAAGGATAGCGGTATTGGTATTCCTCCTCTTAAGATGGTGGATTTGTTCAAGCCGTTCTCTCAATTAGATTCTTCAATGGCACGTAAGTATGGTGGTACTGGACTTGGATTAGCAATTTGTAAAACCCTTGTTGAATTAATGGGCGGGCATATTCATGCGCAAGAAGATGTGAAGAACGGTGCAATCTTTATTTTTACAATTAGAACAACGTCCTTTTTCTTATCTGAATCTACATCGCAGATTCAGATAGAAAAAGAGGATACAACAATCATTCATAAAATCACTTCTTCGACTGACAAATTACACATTCTAGTAGCAGAAGACAATCCGATACACCAAATGTTGATGGAACGTATTTTGTATAAATTAGGGCATACCTTTGATTGTGCGAAGAATGGTCATGAGGTGATGAATTTGCTCGGGCGCTCATCATATGATCTCATCTTTATGGATCTCCAAATGCCGGAAATGGACGGATTTGAGACGACACGATTGATTGTAGAGGAAATACCGAAACAGGTCAGACCTGATATCATAGCTGTGACTTCAAGGTTATCAGAGAACGATAAAGATCAATGTTTGTCCTTAGGTATGATAGATTTCATTAATAAACCAATTAAAATAAGTACGATCGAAGACGTATTGGAGCGCTGTCTTCAAACGCAATAGTGATGGCTGATCAATAAAAATGGCAGTCCAGAGGGCTTATTAAGCCTCTAGACTGCCATTGTTTCTTATTGATACAAATCGTAATAAATTATTCTACTGCTCCAAGCGATATCCGCCATGGAAGACAGGTCCTACATATTCATTGAATGCAAAACCGTTCCGAATGGCAGCTAAGACGAAATCTTTTGCCTTCGCAATTGCCTCATCTACCGATAGACCATTCGCAAGGCCACCTGCGATCGCAGCGGCAAAGGTACATCCTGCTCCATGATTTGTTGCAGGCTCAATTTTGTCTGCTGTAAAGATCGTATAATCAGAGCCATTAAAGAAGACATCTACCGCTTGATCTCCGTCTAGCGACTTGCCACCTTTAACGACAACATTACTTGCTCCTAGTTCATGAATTAGGCGCGCAGCTTCTTTCATTTCTTCAATTGTAGTGAGTTTACCAAGACCCGACAGGACACCGGCTTCAAATAGATTAGGTGTGACTACTGTTGCTAATGGAAGTAGTAAATCGCGGATGGCATGAGCACTCTCAGGATTCAGAACTTCGTCTTCTCCCTTACATACCATGACCGGATCAATGACTACATTGGTCTGGCGATTATTCTTAATGGCTTTCTCAGTTACTTGAACAATTTCAACACTTCCGAGCATACCTGTCTTCATGGCATCAACGGGCCCACCTGCGAATATAGTCTTCAGTTGTTCTGCAACAATAGCCGCATCAATTGGATATACATTGTGGTGCCAGCCGTTGTCTGGATCCATCGTAACAATGGTTGTCAGTGCGCTGAAACCGTAAGTTCCATATTCTTCAAAAGTTTTCAAATCTGCTTGAATGCCTGCGCCTCCGCTCGAGTCACTTCCGGCAATAGTTAAGGTTTTAATAATTTTGGTCAATGGTAACGTCCCCTTTGTCTATATCTGAATTGAAAAAAAAGCGATGTGAATTGATTATAACAAAAATTTGTACTTATTTAACTATTACAGTAACCAAAATATCTTTTTTTATTGATAGATGATGTATTTTCATACGATATACATAAAAACGATTGAAAAAATCATGAAAACTCTGTTACGCTGTTAGAGTTCGTGTTATTTAACTAATAAAAAATTATACGCTCATTAATGAAGGGAATTCAACATCATGAAAATCATTCGAATCATTATTCAAGTTGGATTATTATATTTGTTTTATCTGGTTGGCGATTATATACAGAAGCTACTTCATATCCCGATTCCAGGAAGCATTGTAGGGTTGCTTCTGCTCTTTATGCTGTTATTATGCAAGGTAATCCCAGTGAGATGGATCGAGCATGGTTCGAGCGCAATTTTAACGTATCTACCGTTATTTTTCATTCCTGCTACGGCAGGTATTGTGGATCATTTGGGCATTTTCAGTGGAAAAGGCTTACTATTAATCGTTATCATCGTCGTAAGTACGGTATTGACGATTGGTGCTGCTGCACATTCAAGTCAATGGTTGACAGGATGGAAGAACAGAAGAAGTAATGTGAGTGAGAGTATGGCTAAGGGGGACATTGAATAATGACCATGGTTATGACTGCCGTAGCAATTGTTCTTATGAATGTAAGCATTTATGTTGTGATGTCGATGATGTATAGACGATTTCACATTCCCGTGCTTATGCCTGCGCTAACAGCCTCTTTTGCTGTTGTTGTCCTGTTATTGTATTTCAAGATTCCCTATGATACGTATATGATTGGTGGCCAATGGATTAGCCAACTACTGGGGCCAGCGGTCGTCTCATTAGCCTATCCTCTATATAAGCAGCGCTATGTTCTCCGTCGTAATCTTCCCATTATCTTAGGTGGAACTCTTATGGGCCTTCTTGTAGGGATGTTCAGTGGGATATTCATGGCAATTGCTTTAGGATTCCCGAAAATATACGTGCTTTCTTTATTACCCAAATCGATTACTACGCCGGTAGCAATTCAAATATCGCGTAATTTGGGCGGAGAATCGTCCTTAACATCTGTTTTTGTGATGATAGCCGGATTTACGGGAGCCATTGGAGGACCTTATATATTAAAGCTATTTCGAATTAAAGGTGAAGTTGGCATCGGTATTGGACTCGGGACGGCTTCTCACGCACTAGGTACAGCGAAAGCGATGGAATACGGTGAGGAGTCCGTCTCGATGAGCTCGGTAGCGATGACAGTATGTGCAATTGCGGGTTCATGTGTAGCTCCTATAATAACTTGGATGTTGTATCATTAACGCGCATATCTCTTGTCTTCACATTACTACTATAAATGGTTGAATCGCTAGATAGTTTGTATGAAGGATAGTTACGCTCCACGTCAAGGATCATCAACTCTTCATAGAAGATAGCTTGCTGAGCATTAATGATAAATGGAAGAGAGCCAGCATCGATTTCAATATCCCCGTTGTCTGGTTCGTCTGTGATCAATAACACCGTTATTCCGTCGCAGCCACATCCATCTGTATCAAAAAAAAATTTGAAGAATCCTGGTTGATTCCCAAGGGATTCTTTTAATTTCTGTTGCGCTAAAGGTGTGATTTGTATCTTCATAGGATATGCTCGCTCCTCAAAAAATGGTTTGGAATTCTATTATACTATAGTATTCGCTACATAACGTAAGACAAACAGAAGTGATTTTGACATTGGATTCATTTGGATATAGAATGAATGAATATTCATTCCGAAAAACTGGAGGTGGCTACATGGCAAGTAATAAACGAGAGGATATTCTGAACGCAGCAATACTCTTATTCGCTGAAAGGGGATATGATGCTACAACGGTGCCTAAGATCGCAGATAAAGCCCAAGTAGGAGCAGGTACGATTTATCGCTATTTTGAGAATAAAGAAGCGCTAGTAAACGCTCTATTTCAAGAGTGCATTCACAAGTTCTTAGAAGCATTCAAATCAACCAAACCGGAATCTACGACGGATGTACGCCAACAATTTCATGTGCTATTCCACGTCATGGTTGATTATGCGGAGAATAATACACATGAGCTTCATTTCATTGATACGCATTGTAGTGGGCATTATCTAGATGAAAAAAGTAAACAAATATTTCAAGATTTTCTCGATTTTCTAAAAAACTTTATTGAACATGGTAAAGAACAAGGTGTTCTGTGTCTATTACCATCGGATGCGCTGATCGCAATTGTGTATGGTGCATTCTCACACTTATTTAAGTTAATTCGAATAGGTGTTATTCAAGAGAGTACAGAACTTCTGGATAGTATAGAAGAATGTTGTTGGAATGCGATAAGAATCCATTGATCCTTATCATTTGTCATCATAGGAATGAATATTCATTCCTACATCATTTCCTTTATAAACGAAACGGTAAGGGAACTTTATTACAAATAATAAATATGATTATCATTTTTAGAAAGTAGGTTAGATGAGATGAAAAGGATTAAGAATTGGAGATTAACTTCCCTTATACTTTGGATAGTGATTACGGTTGTGATTGTTATAACGATGCCTGACATGAACCAGTTAGTAAGAGATAAGGGACAAATCACGATATCTGATACGGCACCAAGTGTCGTGGCTCAAGCTATGATCGATGAGATGAGTATAGAGAGTGGAGGAACCTATCAGATTATTGCTGTATTTAACAGTGGTACAGAAGATAAATTAACGGGCCAACAGAAAACACACATTGAGGATGTCATTAGTGCTCTGAAAGAGAAGCAGGCACAGCTTGGGGTTACGGATATTGTGTCTCACATGGATAATGAACAGACGGAAGCTCAATTGTTATCTAAGGATCAGACGACGATATTAACACAAATTGCGGTTAACAAGGATCAGGGAACGATCTCAGAAGTAGCAGATCAACTTAAGACTCTCGTACATATGGATGATGTGGATACTTATTTAACGGGTACAGGATTAGTATTAGAAGATTTCTCTCAATCTACACAAGATGGGGTTAAGAAGACAGAGATTATCGCGATTGTATTTATTATTCTCGTATTGATTCTTGTATTCCGTTCACCGGTCGTGCCTTTTGTTTCACTACTATCAGTCGGAGTATCCTATCTTGTATCGATGGGAATCATTGCACACATGGTGGATAAGTTTAACTATCCGTTTTCTAATTTTACACAAGTATTCTTAGTGGTCATTCTATTTGGAATTGGCACGGATTATAATATTCTCCTCTTCACAAGATTTAAGGAAGAACTAAGTAAGCAAGAGAATGTACTTGATGCTGTAAAAGAAACATACAAGGCCTCAGGAAAAACAGTTTTATACAGTGGCTTAGCTGTATTTATCGGGTTTATGGCACTCCTATTAGCAGAATTTAGACTATATCAAGCAAGTTCAGCCGTAGCAATTGGCGTAGCTGTCCTCCTTCTTGTATTAATGACACTGAATCCATTCTTTATGGCGTTGTTAGGCAAGAAGATGTTTTGGCCACTTAAACGTTTTGAAGGTCATGGAGATAGTAAAATATGGGCATTCTTAGCTAAGACGTCTGTTACAAGACCTTTAGTATCTCTTCTGTTTGTTGCTATCATTTGTATTCCTTTTTTAGTGAAGTACAGTGATTCACTTAGCTATAATGATTTACTTGAAGTAGATAATGGGTACGAGTCCAAGCAAGGGATCAATGTGATCGAAGATCATTATTCATTAGGCTTCTCATCACCTTCAGCGCTTGTTATACGATCGGATCAACCTTTAGATAATGCGAAGACTTTACAGGTATTAGATGAATTAGCTGAGACGATTTCTAATGTAGATGGGGTATCGAAAGTATTTACCTCGACTCGTCCAGCAGGTGACAAAATAAGTGAGTTATATATTAATGACCAGGCCAAAGTACTTAATGATGGACTTGGTGACGCCAACGTTGGTGTTGGGAAAATAAATGAGGGTTTATCTTCTGCTGAAGAGAAATTTAATAAGTCAGGAACAAGTGGTGTTGATAACGTACAGAAACTTATCGATGGTACAACTGAAGTGAAGAATGGTGTCTCTGCTCTTGGGGAAGCACTGAATAAGTTAACGAATGGTATGAACGACGGAGCGAAAGGTGCGAAAGAATTAAATGCCGGCTTAGCCTCGATAAACACGAACATGAAAGTGCTATCAAGCTCAACATCTAAATTGCTCGCAGGGTATTCTGAACTTCATGGTGGTTTAGCATCTTTCAGCGAACATTTTAGTACTATCGGTAAAGCGATAGATGGGGCCAGCCAAGGGTATGAACAAATTGAGAAATCTATGACCAACCTGTTGGATACCAACCCTGAACTAAGTGAGAATGTGAATGTCCAGAGCTCTCTTAGGATTGCAACGGGTGGAAAACAGCAATTGGAGGAACTATCAACGAAGTTGAGTGATTTAACGAAAAAGTATGATTCAGCGATTGCGTCATTTAAGGCGGCTAATGCTTCTCTTGAACAAGTGGATGCTGGTTATTCTAAAGTGCAGGCGGGTGTGAATCAGCTGCATGAAGGTTCAGTTATTTTAAAAGAAGGTATTCAAACAGCTGCAAATGGTTCAAGTGAAATGGCGGATAAGATGCCACAACTTGAAACAGGATTAACTCAAATCAATGATGGGCAGCAACAGCTATTATCAGGACTTACTGATTTATCTGACCAGATGGAGACATTACAAACCGGTCTGTCTGAAAGTACGAAAGGACTGGGAGAAGTTAGCGAAGGGTTAATGAATGCTCAAGGCTATTTAAGTGGTCTGAGTGAATCTCAAGCATCAGAAAGGTTCTTTATTCCACAAGATGTATTCCAAAGTGATGATTTCCAGAAGGCGTTAGATATGTATATGTCAGATGATCGAACGATTACGCAAATGAATATTATTCTGGATGTGAACCCGTACTCGAAAGAAGCGATGTCTATCGTTAAGACCTTAAAGCAAACCATATACGCTACTTTAAAAGGTAGTGATTTAAGTGATGCTGAGGTAGCTATCGGTGGGAAGACATCTCAGAATATTGATCTTGAACAGATATCAGGTAGTGACTTTGCTCGTACAGCAACGATTATGTTGATAGGGATAGGAATTGTCCTTATCGTCCTCACGCGCTCGTTGTTAAAACCATTGTTTATCATTGGTTCCTTGATTCTAGCGTACTATACTGCGCTTGGGATGAGTGAATTACTAAGTACTTATATATTCGATGTGGATGCTTTGGGTTGGAATGTGCCATTTTTCAGCTTCATCATGATAGTGGCATTAGGCGTAGATTATAGTATCTTCTTGATGATGCGTTATAAAGAGTTGGAAGATGATTCGACTCAGGCTATTGTGGATGCAGCACGCCATATTGGTGGCGTAGTCATCTCAGCAGCGATTATTCTTGGAGGGACATTTGCCTCCTTAATTCCTTCAGGGGTAATGACACTGATTGAAGTAGCGACTACCGTTATTATAGGACTATTCTTACTAAGTTTCGTGATGTTGCCAATATTAATACCAGCTTTAATAGGTTCCGTTGACCGGTTAAGTAAATGGCGTGAAAAAACAAAGAAATAGTAATTATCTTCTAAATCTATCATCTCAATTGAGGTGGTAGTTTTTTTACTTTATCGTTGGCTATGAATGACACTTTGCATGTTACATTGTTGCATATTTCTCTGAATTGAAGTGCATGATAATTATGACATTTAAAGGAGGTTATGCTAAGTGATGGACGAGGGAAGACGTGGAAGTGATATGCAGGATATTGAGACTTCGGGTACTTCAATCCAAGGCGTGGGAAGCTCCATGGATCCACGAATGGCTACGGGTGAAGACGATACGACACTGACAGACCGTCAAGGGCATCCTATCGATAATAACCAAAGTATGCGTACGGTAGGCAGCCGCGGGCCAACGACGCTAGAGAACTATCACTTTATTGAGAAGATTACTCATTTTGACCGAGAACGTGTTCCTGAACGGGTTGTACATGCACGTGGTGCGGGTGCCCATGGTTTTTTTGAGGCGTACGGAACGGTTGGAAATGAACCAATAGCGAAGTATACCCGAGCGAGTCTATTTCAAGAGAAGGGCAAGGAGACGCCTGTATTCGTCCGATTCTCATCCGTTATTCATGGGAGTCACTCGCCTGAGACGCTACGTGATCCGAGGGGATTTGCAGTTAAGTTTTATACAGATGAGGGTAACTGGGACCTCGTAGGTAACAACTTGAAAGTGTTTTTTATTCGGGATGCGATCAAGTTTCCAGATCTCATTCATGCTTTTAAACCAGATCCAGTTACGAACGTTCAAGATGGGGTACGTATTTTTGACTTTATTATGAATACACCCGAAGCCATGATGATGATTACATTCTTGTTCTCGCCGTGGGGGATTCCAGCCAACTTCCGGCAAATGCAAGGTTCAGGAGTTAATACATATAAATGGGTGAATGCAGATGGGGAAGCTGTTCTGATTAAGTACCATTGGGAGCCTAAACAAGGTATCAAGAACTTAACCCAACAAGAAGCAGAGGATATTCAAGGGAAGAACTTCAATCATGCGACACAAGACTTATATGAAGCAATCAAATCAGGTGATTTCCCAGAATGGGAACTGTGTGTCCAGATCATGAGTGATGATGAGCATCCAGAACTTGATTTCGATCCTCTAGATGACACGAAGCTGTGGCCGACGGATACATTTCCGTTCCTTCCAGTTGGACGGATGGTTCTCAATCGTAATCCGGAGAATTATTTTGCGGAAGTGGAGCAAGTAGCATTTGGTACGGGTGTACTTGTGGATGGACTAGATTTCTCTGATGATAAAATGCTACAAGGACGCACCCTTTCGTATTCGGATACGCAAAGATATCGGGTTGGGCCAAATTACTTACAGTTGCCAATCAATGCTCCGAAGAAGCATATTGCTACGAACCAACGCGATGGACAAATGGCTTATCGTGTGGATAAGGCGCCAGGTCAGAATCCGCATATTAATTATGAACCTTCAACACTAGGAGGTCTTCATGAAGCGACAAAGACAGGTAAGGAGTATACACCATACATCGAGGGTAATTTAGTACGTCAAGTGATTGAACGTACGAATGATTTCAAATATGCGGGTGAACAATATAGGGCATTTGAAGATTGGGAACGCGATGATCTCATTCTCAATCTCGTAGGTACACTGAAACCGGCTCCTCAGCATATTCAACAAGGAATGACGGATTTATTCACGAAGTGTGATCCGGATTATGGACGTAGGGTAGCGGAAGGGTTAGGGCTAAATGATGGTATTCAATCAGGTAAATCAAGTGGATTAGATGCGGAGTTTGGAGCACCCTTAGGAGCAGTTCATACGGAAGAAGGAGTTCAAGAAGCAGAAAGTAAAGGACATTCAGCGGATCCATATTAATATTATAAATGGATGTTGATGAAAGCGAAGAGCCTGTCTTCATTCGGATAATACCGAGAAGACAGGCTCTATTTGTGTATGTCCATAGAGTTCAATATGATAAAGATGGGATTGGAGGAATATTTGTCACATGTACAAACTTCCCTAAAAAATGGTAATAATATATAATGAGAGATAGTGAATTTCTTTAATTTCTCGTAAAGGAGAACATGCCGTTGGCTATCAAAATTATTAAACCTAATTTATTCATTGGATCCTCAAGGGAATCCATAAGATATGCAAGTGCGATTCAGTCGCAAATCGGCAGATTAGTTCAGGTTACACCTTGGTTTGCAGGAACCTTTGGTGCTAATGAGTATACGATGGAATCATTGGAACGTATTTTGGATCAAAGTGATTATGGCATATTTGTATTTTCTCCAGATGACGTTGCACTTATTCGTGGGAAACATGTATTCATTACAAGAGATAATACGATATTTGAAATGGGTTTATTTTGGGGGAAACTAAGAAGGAATCGTGTATTCTGCATCGTTCCGCAAGAAGTCGCACAAAGGGAAGATCTCGTTGCTGGCGTGAATATTGCACAATTTCATTTGCTCTCCGATCTTGCTGGTTTAACAATTTTGGAATATGAATGTCGTAATGATCGTAATTATGAAGCAGCGGTAAATTCCGCTTGCATAAGAATATTAGATATTATTGAACGGGAGAAACATTTTATAGATCCATATGTGCTCCTTAAACAGAAGGAGGAAGAATTACAACGAAAGCAGAGCATTCTTCATTTCTTTTGGGAATTTAATCGTAATGTGACGGTTTCGGAAGATCAGAAATATCATGCATTAAGCGAAGCCGTTCGTAATTCATTCATCTCTCCAGTCCATTGTCGAGTCACAGGTGCAGCCTTCTGGCAAAAGAAAGGGAATGATGGGATTAGACAAGTTGGAGGAAATGTAGGGAGAGGTCGGTTTTATCCATTTAATGTTCAAGAATTGAATCAAATATCACAACCCATTTATGTGCTTGATGTATATAATAGTGGTAAGTGGACGTTCTTTAAACACAAGGAAGTTGCGGACGTATATGTGCTATGCTATCCTTTAGGAAGGGAACACGTTCTCTCTGTGCACATTTCGGGTGTTGAAATGATACCTGAAGATAATCTAGAAGATATTGTTTCTTTTAATGATGAATTACTTCGTACCATAAGGCATTTAGTTGGAGGGGAACACAATGAATAATAACGACAGCTTTCGTCAATCTCATCAAGATTTACCCGCCAGAGGCCCTTGGGTGGCGAAGGATGAAACAATTAGAAATGTAACACTAGCTAGAGGAAGATCAGTATCCCGAGCCAATCGGATGAGTGCTCGTAAATTTCAAGGGAAAGCACTGTTTATAGGTCCTTCTGTTGAAGGAAGCGATAAAGAGTATGTTAAAGTGCTTAGTGGGAATGTAAATGATCACAAACCTTCGTTTGCGTAAATAGTTCATATTCGATGAAGCCCGTTGGAATTGCTCAATAGGCTTTTTTTTACTATCGCAATACATAATCGTTAAGAGAGTGGGGGATTAATTTGACTATCATTGACAATAATGCCATTGTTCTTTTTCAAGGAGATAGTGTTACGGATTGTGGAAGAGACTATTTAAATAAAGGGAGTTTAGGCTCTGGGTATGCTTTTCTAGCCGCTGCTGAAATGGGTCGTAAATACCCAAATAAGAAGATTGAGTTTCTTAATCGAGGAGTCAGTGGTAATCGTGTTATTGATCTTAATCGCAGATGGGAAGAAGATTGTTTACGCTTGAATCCGACGTGGGTGTCTTTATACATTGGTATAAACGAAGTTTGGCGCAGATATGACGATCATGAAATTACTTCTGTTGAAGAGTTCTATGAAGGTTATCGCAAGTTGATTGAACGAACACATGAACATACAGATGCCAAATTGATTTTGGTAGAACCATTTTGTTTACCTATACCGGAAGACCGTAAGGCGTGGAGAGAAGACTTAGATCCCAAGATCCAAGCGATACGTGAGTTAGCACGTGAATTTCATACGTTATATGTTCCATTAGACGGATTGTTCGCGGCAGCAAGTACACAGATTGATCCGGCACACTGGGCGGAAGATGGTGTACATCCAACACCGGCAGGTCACGCACTTATCGCTAAAGCTTGGTTAGATGCAGTGCAAGCGTAAGAATTAATTATTCATACAAATTAACATGACATAATAACATGAATTATTAACTTGAGGAGAGATTATACATGAAAAAATTTAAAGTAGCTATTATTGGATGCGGTAACATTTTCCCCATGCATGCAAGTTCAATACAGTTATCTGATGTTGCAGAACTTGTCGCTGTATGTGATAACAAGGAAGATCGGGCTAAACAAGCTGCGGTTAAATACAATTGTAATTTCTATACGAGTTATGAAGAAATGTTAGATAAAGAAGAAATTGATGTTGTACATATATGTACGCCACATTATTTACACGCACCGATGACGGCGTACGCGGCAAGCAAGGGTAAACATATACTGACAGAGAAACCTATGAGTATAAGTACAGAAGACGCTCGTGAAATGGTGGAACGATGTGAGACTAATGGCGTAACACTAGGAGTCATATTTCAAAATCGCTATAATCCAGGGTCACAGCTGATTAAGAATGCGATTCAAGACGGTAGCTTGGGTCCTGTACTCGGCGCTAAATGTTCGGTAACATGGGACCGATCTGACGAATACTACAGCTTAAGTGATTGGAAAGGTACATGGGAGAAAGAGGGTGGCGGTGTTCTGATTGACCAAGCCATTCATACGATGGACCTGATGCGTTGGTTCGTAGGTGAGGAAATAGAATATGTTGATGCTCAAATTGGTAACCGTGCTCATGAAGCTATTGAAGTTGAAGATAGTGTTGAGGGTGTTATGAAATTTAAGAACGGTATATTTGGTGGATTCTTCGCAATCAATTACTATAGCTATGATGCTCCAGTGGAGATTGAGATTCACTGTGCTAAGGGTGTTGCTAAGATGGTTGCTGAAAAAGCGACAATTAAATACAATGATGGCACAGAAATTTCGAGGGATAAGGATCCTAATGAAGTAGTAGATTATGGCGAAGGTGTGAAAATGTACTGGGGTGTCAGTCATTTGAAACAAATCTCTGATTACTATGAAGCGTTGAAGAATGGACAAATTCCTTATATTGATGGAAAAGAAGCGCTCAAGACACAGGAAATGATCGCTGGAATTTATCAATCAGGCAAAGAAAATAAACGTATATATTTGTAATCTCATGGATTATAAGTTAAATGTAATAAGCTGTCGCTAATATAGCGGCAGCTTATTTTGTTTTGTTATTTTTTTGTTAATGAAATCTAATCCTTATTCTGCATACTCCTGTAATGGCGGATCAACGGTGTTCTGAGATAAATTCTTTCTACCAATCAAATAATCAATTGAAACTTGAAGGATATCTGCTAGTTGTGTAAGTGTTTCGAAGTCTGGGTTTCTTCTGCTTTTCTCATAGTGTGACAATGCCCCTCGGCTGATCCCAATAAGGGTAGATAATTCTTCTTGCGTCCATCCTTTCTGCTCTCGCAATTCTGCAATTCGATTCCCAATCTTCATCCATCTTCCTCCCTAAGCATATCAACCATAATATTCAATAAAGGGTAAAAACAACTTGACATGATACAAATTGTATCGTAAATTAACAATGTACCTTTGATACATTTTGTATCATTATAACTTCAAAGAGCTGCGATATACAACTAGCTAACTGAAAAAAATCAAAGAAAAATGAAAATTAAGATTTTCTCATAGATTTCTATAGAGGAAATAACACGCTTAAGGGGAGATCATGATGGAGCTAAAGTTATTGATAAGCATGATAAGAAAGCGACTGTGGATGATTATCGTATTTGTAATTCTTTGTTCATCGAGTGTTGGAATCTACACTATATACTTTACGACTCCAATATATGAAGCCTCAAGTACACTCATCATTAATAAGTCGAATATGGATAGCGAAGGTAAACCGACACTTGATATGAATCAGATTAATTCTAATATCTTGCTTATCAACTCGTATAAAGTGATTATCAGTTCCGCAACGATTATGGATAAGGTTGTAAAGAGTTATCCGGAATTAAAAGTCTCATCCGAGGATTTGATGGAGCGAATTAAAGTGATCACAACGCAAAACTCTCAAATTATCACATTGCAAATAAGAGATTCAAATTATGAACAGGCCATGCAAATTGTAAATGCGATTGGAAAAGTTTTTAAAGATGAAATCCCTCACATTATGAAAGTGGATAATATCTCAATCTTGGATCTCGCGAAGCCTCAGCTTGATGTGCAACCTGTCAGTCCGAAGGTGAAAATATATATAGTGATAGCATTTGTAGCTTCGCTCATGTTGGCAATAGGGATTGTTTTACTCATCGAGTATTTGGATGACACAATAAAAAATGAACAAGACGTTGAACGTTACTTGGGACTAACTACGTTAGGTACAATTCAAAAAATCAAGAAGAAGGATCTAAGAAAAAGATCAAGAAGTCGATCAAAAGAACAGGCGGGTGAAAAATATGCGTCGGTCAGCCAATAATCCCAAATTAATTATGAATATCAATCGCAGGTCTCCTATATCAGAAGGGTATAGGAATGTGCGGACAAATATTCAATTCTCAAGTTGGAAACATAAGCTTCAAGTGATGGCAGTCACATCAACACAAGCAGGTGAGGGTAAGACGACGACCATTAGCAATCTGGCCGTATCCTATGCCCAAGAAGGAAAGAGAGTGTTACTGATTGATGCGGATCTAAGACATCCTTCGGTACAAGATATTTTTCACTTAACGAATAGCACTGGATTATCCAATATCTTAGCGTATCAATGTTCAGCAGATGAGGTCATTCGGGTCACAGATATAGACCATCTATCGATTATTACTGCGGGGCCCATTCCACCTAATCCGACAGAGTTACTCTCATCAGGCAGATTGCATGAGATTGTTGAAAGTTGGAAGGGAGATTACGACATCATCCTAATAGATACTTCCCCGATTATGGCTGTTGCAGATGGAATTATTGTTGCTTCGATATGCGATGGAGTCATTCTTGTTGTGCAAGCCGGTAAAGTGAAGCAAGAGTATATCCAGAAGTCTAAAGAGAGGTTAGAACACGTGAAGGCACATATCATTGGTGTCGTAATAAATAAGAAAAAGTTAAATAAATCTGAGTCGAATCAATATAACTACTATAGTCATCGGGAATAAACAATAAGCGAATATCATTGTTATTTATAAGGTCATGTCTACTATACCTTTATCACGGTAGACACTCGATCATGCTGTGGGTATGAATGTACCTTAGACGATCATCGTCGGAAGTGTGGTGTGAGGGTGGGTTTAATGCCCCTATTTTTTTATATTTCGGGATGGAAGTATGACCTATGTTGTGACCTGACACTATAGCTCATACTTTCATCTCTGATGGATAATCAAGCAGAAGTAAATGACTTATTAAAACATCATAGCAAAGCGATTAAAACATCTGAGGAGGATCCACCAGTGGGTAAAGTGAAAAAAGCGATCATTCCAGCCGCTGGGCTGGGCACACGATTCTTACCAGCAACAAAGGCCATGCCTAAAGAGATGCTGCCCATAGTTGATAAGCCCACGATTCAATATATCGTAGAAGAGGCGATAGCTGCTGGGATTGAAGATATCATCATCGTAACGGGCAAAGGAAAAAGGGCGATTGAAGATCACTTCGATAATGCGTTTGAGTTAGAGCATAATTTGATGGAAAATGGGAAATTGGATTTGTTGGAGCAGGTGCGCAGGTCCTCGAAAGTAGAGATTCATTATATTCGTCAAAAGGAAGCTAAAGGGTTAGGGCATGCCATTTGGTGTGCACGTAATTTTATCGGAAATGAGCCTTTCGCGGTGCTATTAGGAGACGATATCGTTCGTTCAGACATTCCTTGCATTGGGCAGTTAGTAAGCCAATATGAGCAACACGGATGTTCTGTGTTAGGTGTCGCCCCGGTGCCACGTGAGCAGAGCCATCGCTACGGTATTATTGATCCCATTGGTTTATTGGGAAACACGGGTCGAACCTATTCATTAAGGAGTGTCATTGAGAAACCTACCCCTAAAAATGCACCCTCGAATCTAGCTATTATGGGACGATATGTTCTTACACCTGAAATTTTCAATATTCTTGAACACCTAGAAGCTGGCTATGGTGGTGAAATACAGTTGACGGATGCGATTCAGAAATTAATTACGCTTCAGGGTGGTATTGCATATGAGTTTGTTGGTGATCGGTTTGATGTTGGTGAAAAATTGGGTTTTATTGTAACGACCATTGATTTTGCACTTCAGCAGAAGGAAATCCGATTACCATTGTTACTAGAAATGGAGAGAATCTTACAATCGGAAAAGGTAGGCCAATTATTTCGAGAGATGTGAAGAGTAATCTAATATTGGAAAAAGGTAGGCGCATACATGGATAAGATAATATGTGTTGTGGGGCTTGGATACATAGGACTTCCAACGGCTAGTTTACTTGCGATCAAAGGATTTCAAGTGCATGGCGTAGATGTGGATCAGCATGCGGTGGAATTAATTAGTCAAGGAGAAGTTCATATCTATGAGCCTGATCTGGACATTATGGTTAAAGCTGCCGTTCAAAGTGGCCAACTTCATGTGTCAAATGAGCCTATTGAGGCTGATATCTTTATTATTGCTGTGCCTACGCCATTTCAAGAGCAGTATAAGCCGAATATTTCTTATGTGCATCAAGCGACAATGGCGATTGCTCCTTATTTACGTCCTGGAAATATTGTCATTCTTGAATCGACGAGTCCTATTGGAACGACAGAGCGGATTACGAATTGGATTCTGGAAGCGAGAAGCGATTTGAATATTTCTGAATCCGTGCATGCGGTATGCGATCGTATCTATGTCGCGCATTGTCCTGAACGGGTTATGCCAGGTCAAATTCTAAGGGAACTTGTTGAGAATGATCGGATTATTGGTGGGATCGATCACCAATCTACCTTAAGAACAGTAGAATTCTATAAGCAATTTGTAAGTGGGAAGATATTGGAGACGAACGCTAGAACAGCTGAAATGGCAAAGCTTACGGAGAATTCCTTTCGCGATGTGAATATCGCATTTGCTAATGAGCTTTCACTCATTTGTGATCATTTGAGCATCAATGTATGGGAATTAATTCGACTTGCGAATCACCATCCTCGGGTAAATATTCTACAACCTGGTCCAGGCGTAGGAGGTCATTGTATTGCTGTGGATCCATGGTTTCTTGTAGATGCTGCGCCAGAACAAGCGAAACTTATTCATACCGCGAGAATGGTAAATGACTATAAGCCGGGATATGTTGTTGAACGGGTGAAAGAACGTGCTGAAAGGTTTAAGGAACCTGTAATAGCATGTTTGGGGCTTTCTTTTAAAGCGAATATTGATGATCTTCGTGAAAGTCCTTCTGTTGAAATCGTGGAGCATTTATCCAAATTAGGCGTGGGTAGACTTAATGTTGTTGAACCTCACATAGAGGAACTTCCAGTATCTATTCAGCTCGATCATGTTTCGCTGATGGCAACCGAAGAGGCGATACGTAAATCAGATATTGTACTCCTGCTGGTCAATCATGATGTATTTCATGACATTGATCTTAATTTACTGAAAGAGAAAATTGTAATCGATACACGAGGATTTTTTAATTAGTTCAATGGTTAGCGCATAAAGAAATCGAACTATAAATATGTCGCACTAGCGATTAAAGGTGGGAATTCTCGTGGAGAGAACGATGATGGGACTTGTTAAGGAAAGACGAGAACCGGGTGCAGTGTTTAAAGAGGTCCCTGTACCCCAGATAGGCCCAGATGAAGTATTAGTTCGAGTTAAAGCGAGTTCAATCTGTGGAACGGACGTCCATATTTACAATTGGGATGCTTGGGCAGCAAAGACGGTCGTCACACCAAACGTATTCGGACATGAATTCGCTGGTATTGTTGAGACTATCGGAACTCAAGTAAATAATGTAAACATTGGGGAACATGTTTCCGCAGAAGGCCATATGGTATGTGGTCATTGTAAGCCATGTCGAACGGGTAACTCTCATGTATGCGTCAATACAAGGAGTTTTGGAATTACAGCACCGGGTTGTTTTGCTACATATGCTGTTGTAAAGGCGAGTAACGTCATTCACAATAGCCCGGATATGCCATTTGAGTTGGGTTGTTTACAAGATGCACTTGGCAATGCAGTTCAGACGGTACTATCTGGAGATATCGTCGGTAAATCTGTAGCTGTCATTGGTTCGGGGTTGATAGGTTTAATGTCCATCGCCGTGGCAAAGGCATGTGGCGCTGGTAAGATCATAGCGGCGGATATTAACCCATACCGATTAGATATGGCACATAAGATGGGTGCAGATATTCTAATTAACAGTTCAACTACGCAGTTATCAAGAGCTATTCGTGAACATACAGACGGTGAAGGTGCAGAAGTTGTGCTAGAAATGTCAGGTCATCCGGATGCGATTAGAGAAGGGTTTGAAGCAGCAGCTAATGCAGCAAGAGTATCTTTATTAGGTATTCCGACAGAAGATATTTCGCTGGATCTGGGTCGCATTATCTTCAAAGGTATTCGAGTGGAAGGGATTACGGGAAGACGCATGTATCAGACTTGGTATCAAATGAAAGGTTTACTCGACAACGGACTTATTCATTTAGATGGATTGGTGACACATACGTTTAGATTGGATCAATATGAGGAAGCATTTGAGTTGATGCAAAAGGGACTCTGTGGGAAGATTGTTTTTCTTCATGAAGTGTCAAAGACACAAACACTAGAATCTCATCATTATGATCATTCTTTCATTCATTAAAAATAGTTGTTCTAGGTACACATATTTTCTTGTAAATGATCAGGGTTAGGGTGTGAATAGATGTCTTCGTTACGGGTAAAGATCTTGCAACTGAAGGATATGCCACTAGATATGGTGTTGAAAAAGGTCATGTTTAAGATCGTACGGCAAATCCGTTATGGTATACGACGCTACTGGATTCTTGCTGTTCCTATCCAGCTAGACAGATCTCTTATGACTGGTTTCCAAAGTCACGGCCGTCATTTGTTTAATATACAGGACCGGATTCGTTATGTGGAGGGCATGAAGGGATTGAAACAGGAGGAGTCTATACTTATAGATGCGGATCGCATCTGCCTTCATCAATTTAATTTGCTAGGTTCTGGAGAGACAGATCTGGGAGAGAGAATACCTTGGAACAAAGACTTCAAGACAAATGACGTATGGAAGAATGAATTCTATAAACATATCCAAATTATTAATTTGAACAATGCTGCAGATGTGAAAGTCCCTTGGGAGCTTTCGCGTTGTCAGCATTTTTTTACGCTTGGTAAAGCTTACTGGTTAACAAATAATGAGAAATATGCAAAGGAATTTCAGGATCAGTTGGATGACTGGATGATACACAATCCTGTGGAAATGTCCGTGAACTGGACGTGCACAATGGATGTGGCAATTCGTGCGGTGAACTGGATTTCAGGAATTCAATTTTTCTTGAATAGCTCATCCATTTCATCGTCATTCTGGGAACGTATACATACTTCATTGTACTTACATGGACAATTCATGATGAACAATTTAGAGAACACAGGAGATCATACGGGAAATCATTATCTAACTAATCTCGTTGGACTAATTGAACTCGGGATCTATTTCGGTGAGTTTAAGATAACAGACAGACGGAGTAGAAACAATGACCCTCAAGCTTGGCTCCGATACGGAATTGCAGAAATGGAACGGGAGATGTTTGTACAAGTTAATAATGATGGTTCGAATTATGAAGCTTCGACATCGTATCATCGGTTAGTAACGGAATGTTTCTTATACACGACAGTATTATGCGCTCGTAATGAGATTTATTTCACCGAAAGCTACATGCGTCGATTGGAAAAGATGTGTGAGTTCATCCTAACAATACAGAAGCCAAATGGATTAACCCCTATTGTTGGGGATGCGGATGATGGACGTTTACTGATTGTGTCACAATACAGTTCGTGGGTTCGAAATGATTATCGTCATTTGCTAGCCGTTGCGGGCGAAGTCTTCGATCGAAATGATTATCGTATTGCCGGACGTGAGTATCAAGAGGATGCATTATGGATTACAGGAAGCTTTAAGGCTGATCTTGATTCTGTAGAATCAAGATTACAATCGGTGGCGTATCCGGATGGAGGATATTATGTGCTACGTAATGAGCGAGTCTACTGCCTCATTCGTTGTGGTGAGTTATCCTTCCATGGACAAGGGGCACATAGCCACAATGATCAATTGAGTTTTGAATTACAAATTGATGGGTTGGATATTATGATTGATCCCGGATCTTATGTGTATACAGCGGATTACCGCAAGCGGAATTTGTTTCGCAGCACTTCCATGCACAATACGATAGAAGTCGATGGTGAAGAGCAGAATGACTTTGATGAGTTAGTGCTGTTCTTATTGAAAGAACAGACATTTGCAAATTGTGAATTATTTGATGCTAATCATTTTGTCGGAAGCCATGAAGGATACGTGAAGAAGTGTGGGGTCATTCATCAGCGGGAAATTCATTTATCAGATCAGACGCTTGAAATCATTGATGTTCTGAAGCCAATGGAATCATTGAATACAGAAGTTCCTACTTACTATGCTTACTATATACTGGCACCTGGTGTGGAAGTTGTTCAACATGAGGATCAGATAGAATTGCGGCATCAACATCTTACAGTAGAGTTGTCGAATTACGCTGCGTTAGATATAGAAATACATAACTGTTGGGTATCCAGTCAATATGGTGTGCGTGAATGGAGCAGGGTGATTCGAATGAAGGGGTCTGAGCCTAAGTTGCGTACATTGATTCGTTGGTAAACGAAGAAATGCTTATTTGAAGAGAAGAGGGGAATGAAATGAGTCTTATCAAGGGTATGGCTAAGCAGATATTGTCCCACTTTCCATATCGATATGTAAATGTCGGTAAGGAATTTTATGATTGGTTACATAAGTTTGAGAGTATGAAAGGAATGAACGTTGATGAAATTCGTGAGCAACAATTCAAATCTTTCGTAAATATGGTGAAGCTAGCTTACGAGGAAACAAATTTCTATCGTAAATTGTACGACGATCACGGATTTCATCCGAGTCAACTGAAAGAGTTTTCAGATATACAACGAATTCCTGTAATAAATAAAGCTATGGTTAAAGAGAGCGGTCTTGATATTCTCGTATCGAAGTATGATCCAAAACGATTAACTGTAGGATCAACGAGCGGATCAACAGGAAGTTCATTAACGATATATGCTAATAAAAGAATCGATCAACGTGAATGGGCAGCGACATGTTATCTATGGTCTAGTGTCGGATATCGTCCAGGCGACGGACGAGTAGAACTCAGAGGTTTTTTCTCAGGTGGAGAAGAGTACACGATGGATCATTATCATCGTGTACTCCGAATTAATGTCTCTCAGTTAACAAGCAATAATCTTTCGAAGATACTACAATTGATTCATGATTCAGGGTATGAATATATCCATGGATATCCTTCATCCATAAGTCTCTTTTCCAAATTAGTATTAGAGAATAATGTTGTTAATCAGTATACACCTAAAGCCATTTTATTAGCTTCAGAGAGTTTGTATGAGTACCAAATCGATATCATTCGTAAAGCATTTCCCAACGTAAAATTGCACGCACATTATGGTCAATCGGAGAAAACGGTTGTAGCCGGGTGGAATGGGGATTCCACAGCATATAACTTCCTCCCTTTGTATGGATATGTCGAATTTGATAAAGATACAAATGCCATTATTGGAACATCCTTCATTAATGATGTTATGCCACTTATTCGGTATGAGTTGAATGATATAGCATCCTCTGTGATTCCTTCCCCAGATGAGATAGCCTATTTGTTTCCTACGATTCAGTCGATTGACGGTAGAGTTGGAGAAATCATGTATAAACCAAATGGGGATATGGTATCGTCAGCTTTAGTAGCTATTGCTGTTCGAGGGACAAAGACCGTTACCGCTTGTAAATTAATTCAGCATCAGTACAACGAAATCGAAATGTTGGTAGAATCTTTTCAATCCGAAGATCAGGTTATGGAAGAATTGAAATTAGTTATGGAGAGGCTCTATGCCATTTTTACTGAATCGATGTTGTTCACTATTCACATTGTAGATCATATCTCAAGGGGAGCTTCTGGTAAGTTTAAAAGTGTTGAAGTACGGATAGGACGAGAAGGAGATATCGCATGAAAATTGTCATGATTGGTCCTATGCCTCCACCTATTGGAGGTATTTCTATTCATATCAAACGTGTGGTACAAAGGTTAAAGGAAAAAGGGATCGCATGTGATGTATACAATGAATCGCATGTTCTTATTTCACAAGAAGGAGTATACCCCATTGGATCATACAAAAATTTTGCACTGAAGATTCCCTTTATGAAAGGGGATCTTTTTCATTTTCATTCCATTAGTAGGACCGTAAGAATTTTACTGGGTTTCTATAAAATCTGTGGTAAAAAAATAATCCTTACAGTACATGGAGAAAGTTTAATGGATCAAATTAGGAGTTCGAATCCGATTATAAGAATGATGTTGCTGACAAGTCTGCGATCTATTGATCATATTGTGTGTGTCAATGAAGACAATACTAATAAACTATTAGCATTAGGTTTCGCTCATCATAAAGTCACCACGATTCCCTCGTATATTCAACCTATGGAAAGTGGAGATGATGATGTTACGATAGCAAATGAAGTTTTTGATTTTATAGCAGATTCTAATTTTGTTATTACCGCAAATGGATATATTCGTTTTTATCAGGGACAAGACTTGTATGGGGTAGATCTACTTATTGATCTCCTAAAGGAATTAAGGATAAGGAAGAGAGGGGTTCGTATATTGTTTGCCCTTCTAGGAGTGTCTAGTCAAAATGTAGAGGAACAACAGTATTATGAAGTTCTGAAGATAAGGATTAGGGAGTATGGACTGGAAGATGATTTTCTATTCTATGAGGTTGAGAATACGGAGTTGTATCCTCTTGTGAACAAGAGTCATTTGTTTATTCGACCGACGGTGACCGATGGGTATGGTGTTTCTATTGCGGAAGCCCTCCATAGTGCAATACCTTCAATAGCAAGCGATGTTTGTATGCGCCCTGAGGGGACTAACCTATTTCAATCTCGAAATGTAGAGGATTTATTGCTAAAGGTAGAAGAGATTATGGAACATTATAGCGAACATAAACAAAGGGTCATGAGTCTATCGATGAGGGATTATACCACGGATTTGTTAGATATGTATCAGCAAATTACGGGACAGTTGGACCTAGAAAGTAAAGTGATCATAGATGAATGTAACTAATAAAAAAATGTTTTCAAACGGAATGATTTACTTACTCTCTTCGGTATTGACGCAGTTAATTAATTTATTCCTAATTCCGTTGTATACACGAAACCTATCTCAGGCAGAGTATGGGCACTACGATTTGATTATCAGTGTACAGCAACTCATGGCTATTGCAATAACGTTAGGAGTATATTCTGGTATGATTCGGTTTTTCAATGAGTTTGAGGATAAGAATAATTTAAAAAATACAGCGATAACCTTTTCGCTCATTTGGGGGAGCCTATGCATCGGTATAGCGTATATTGCGAATCCATGGATATATCTGAAGTTGTTCGGCCAAGATCCCAGTGCACACCTATTCATTCCTATTATCGTCATTAGTTCAGTGCTCACTTGTTTGAATACGACTTATTCAAGTTTTCATGCGATGGATTTTAAAGCCTTGAAATCAAGTGCAATTCAATTTTCCACCATTCTCACCACGCTACTATTTGTAATCATTTTTTTTATCCATTTTAAGATGGGAATTGTAGGCATTCTGTTGGCCCAGCTTTGTGGCAATCTATCCGTCTTTATATTTCTTTTCATGATGGATATTCGAAATTTTAAACTGATGTTTAAGCTAGAGCAATTAAGAAAAATGCTTCGTTATGGTTCAGGGTTGCTACTAGGTGATGTGTCTTCTTGGATACTTACCTTAAGTGATCGTTTTTTAATAAAAGGGTATATGAGCTTCTCCTCTGTAGCGATCTATTCTGTCGGATATAAAATTGGAATGCTCATTAATCCCGTATTTATCAATCCATTTGTATCCGTATTTACACCGTTTAAGTTCTCAGTATACAAAGAAGTGGATGGAAAAGAGAAAATTGCTAATATGTTTCGATTATATAATTTTATCGGGTGGTTTAGTGTTCTAGGTCTCTCTCTCTTTGCCAATATTGCTGTTGATCTCGTTGCTCCTGTCGAATACAGAGCCGCAAGCTATTTAGTTCCGATTATCGCACTCTCATATTTCTTATCGGGAGCGATAGCTTTTTATTCGTTGGGGCTTCATATTGCGAATAAAATAAAGGTTAATTCGATGATTACGATCTTCGTAGCGATCATTAATATCATTGCTAATTTGATCTTGATTCCCTGGATCGGCATTTATGGTTCAGCCCTATCTACGGTTATTGCGTATGTTGTAGCAAATGGTTTGTTTTATTATTATGGTTCAAAATACTATAAGCTCGGCTTCGGACTGCTATATCCATATAAATTTTTAATTGTCACGGCTCCATTATACGGGGTCTATTTTTTTTGCATGTCCTACATTCACTTAATTGGTATTGAGATTTTGATGAATATGATCTTATGTGCTGGATATGTCTTGCTAAGCATAAAATTCAATTTCCTATCCCAAGATGAGCTAGCTGGTTTTCTTAAACACTTGAAGTTACGTAAGGTTGACAAGATTGTGATTCGCAGTAGTGATTAGTCTTATCACACATCTGATAATGATTAGAAAAGGAGCTCCATTACTTTGAATACACAAATAAATGTGGTGACAACCACAGAAGATTTCTTGATCATAAAAGAGGACTGGGAAAGAATAGAACAATTGGATCCAGATTTGACGTACTATAGTACCTTTCATTACAACTATTGTTGGTGGCTTACATATGGTCAAGATAAATATAATAAGTTATTTATTATTTGCTGCTATAGGGATCATAAGATCGTAGGTATTGCACCACTTATGATTCGGGAAATCGATAAAAAAATAATCACGTGTCATGAGCTTTGTTTTTTAGGGAAAGGAGATTATTTCAATTTCATAGTGGATAGCAGTCGGTTCTCATCATTGGCCATTATCAAAGATATCTTTCATGCGATTGAGGAGAATTCGAATCGGTGGGATAGAATCGAGCTGACACACATTCAGAAGGATACACAATTACTAAGATATTTACTAAGACACGATAAATATAATCCACATATTAATTATTTAACATCATGTCCGCGGATCGATATTCAAGATTTCACCTCATATGAACAATTTGATAAAGAATTTATGAATACTAAGATGAGGAAAAAACATGAAAAGTTACGTAGCCAAACGGGGTATCGGTTCAAGTTGGTAATGGGTAGCCAGGATGATATCTATGAACGAATATCTCAGGTTCACAAAATGGAGAAGCAATATTTACAACGTGAAAAGGGGAAATCTGAAAGGGCAAGTCTATTTGAAAACAAAAATAATGAAGAATTTCTTAAACGATTGTTTAAAGATAATGATCAGGTGATTACGTTTTTACTTGAAACAGAAGAAGGTGAAATCATAATCTACAATTCTTGTTATTTATATAGGAATGTGCTGTATGGATGGAATACAGCCTATTCTCCAAAGTACTCACATTATCACGGTGTATCGGATGTAATGATGATCGAGATGATTCAGTATTTATTTAAACATGATCATGGAGAACAAATTGATTTCGGAGCTGGAAGTTATTCATGGAAATTCAGATGGACGAGTCGATTTTCGGTGAGTTATTCCTTTTCTATGTGGAATTTACCCACACGGAAAACAAAGATACTTCGATTTCTTACGAAAACCAGAGGTCTAATTCGGGCAGTACGAGGTATGAGTAATGAACATTGAAATTTGTAAATGGTATAACAATGCTAAATCCCCTGTGTTGCTGATGATCGATGATCTTGCTAATACATGGGTGGATACGAATAACAGTGGGTCATTAGATTTGGGAGAGGATTGGGGGTACTTCAAGAATCAAGAAAACTCGTCGTTTCGGTATCTAAATGATGTGATTCTAAAATACTTCCCTAACATAAAAGTAACTTTTTTCGTTCCCGTTGGCGTTCGTGTGGGGATACTTGAGAATCCATTGTTCTGTCAAATATCCCTTCCAATGAACGCGGATGAGGAAAGTAAACAGTTCTTTAAGTCCATTCATGAAAATCCTAATTTTGAACTTGCTTACCATGGAATTACGCATGGGAAAGTTGGCAAACAGGCTACTGATTTTGTTCAAGAGTGGGCTACATTCATGAGTTTAGATGAAGCGAAGAACACAATAAATGAAGGAATTAGCATTTATCACGATGCCATCGGAGTCAAACCACGGGGTGGAAAGTATTGCGGATATACGGGTAATGACTTTTCTGATGAGAGCATTAACCAATCTGGATTTTCATGGTGGTTCAGATATTGGAACCGAGGCGTTTCAAAAGGTGTAGGGGATAGTGATATCTGTGGGCAAGATAAGAACCCCATTACAAATTTTGATGTAAAAAGATTTGGGAGCAATCAGGTTATTGATATTCCATCCACCGTATATGGAGGACTTCTAAACGGCGCTTTGAATCCATTGGATCTATCGATCAAAGGGATCATAAAGAGGATATTTAAAAAGTCATTCATTCGCTGGAAGTTGCGCGAGATTGATTATTTATTAAAACATCATTTGGTCATTAGTGTGCAAGAGCATATAGCTCCTTCAAGAGATGATGGTAAAAGGCAAAGTCCTAATATATTTGATGATCAAGGAAGTCTAATAGGTATCTTTCGTTATTTAGAAGATAAGAACGTGTGGTATTGTACGGGAAGTGAACTGGCGGATTATGTGAATATTCGAGACTGTGTCACTTTAGTAAGTGTGAATGAGAACATCTTTGTGCTGGAGCACCCGGATAAGTATAGTAATCAGTGCATTACTCTAAAGTTCAGTGAAAATGCACCATTTCGAATTATGCTTCCTAATAAGATAAACATCAGTGTCAATGAAGGGTTTGCGAACTTGCCTGTTATGAAAGGTGAATATTTGATTATTTAAAGATCATGACTTTTTGGATCTGACAATGAATCGTTAAGAGGGGAACTATGTACTTAATTATCATTTTGCTTTCGATTCCGGTCTTATGGGCGGGTTGTATCTTCGTACTAAATGTATTTAAGGGCAACACTATACAGGGAATTCTTCTTGGTATTTTGATCTTTGGTATGGTTAGTAACGTTCGATTCAATATCGGTTATCCAAATATTAATATTGATATGCCATTCATCATATTGTTTATATACAATTTAGCATTATTGGCGCATATGATGCTAAGTAGTAAAATAAATGAATTAAAATTAGATGATATCTCAAGAACGCAGCTTAATCGTGTGATTTTATTACTCAGTAGTGTATTGTTGGTTCTGTTTTTTCAGGTATACATATCTCAAATATACGACATCGGTCTCTATTCATTTCATTTTAATGTTTTCATTAACTTGATTCTCTTGGCATTATTTTTCTACTTTTTATCTGTCAATCAGTTTAGTATCAACACTTTCTTTGCGGTTATCGTTATGTACTCAATATGTAATTCGTTATTGGGTGTGTTGCAATATGTGTTTAATCGATCATTTCTTCTGTCTAGCGCAAGTGACTCTATTAATTATTATGAGGGCGCTGTAGTGACGAAGAGGGTAATGGGGTTTGTAGGAGCAAGTAATGGTGCAGGTAATCTGGGGGCGATATTGTTTTCTGTATTATTATATTATTTTCTTAAAAAAAAGAATTTCTTCAGTGGTATAGCTCTATTGTTGAATATTCTATTTGTGGTATTAACCTTTACAAGGATAGGATATTTATCCATTGTCATTCAATGTCTCATCTTTGTTGTTTTCTCTAAAATTCGCGACAAGCATCAATTACTTAGAAGGTGTTTGATAGGTATACTCTCCATTTTTGTTGGCGTTATTGCTTATCTAATCTTTTTTGATGATGTATACCAAATATTATTTATTAATAGGGGAGATACAGAGTCTAATCGATTTGTACAATTTAATGAAGCCTTTCGGATCATGAAGGAGAATTTATGGTTTGGTGTTGGAGCGGGTCAATATAATTCATACATTGAGGCAAATCACGGAATTCAAGATATCGTGCTGCACTCACAATTTATTAATATATTGATCGAACAGGGGCTAATTAGTTTTATATTATTTTCTATGATATACATCATTCTATTTATTTGGAGCACAAGAGTTTTTAAAGATGACGTGTGGCTACCTATTTCATTGATGATAGGAAACTTTATTGTCGTCAATTTTAATCCTAATCAATATTACAGTATGTGTATTTTGACATTTTTTATTTTGATATATGGATTGATTTTTTTGAAGAAGACGAGTGTACAGGAACATGTAAGTAACCAGTCACAACATAAGATCGTAACTTATTAATGACTATCATTCATTATGAGTAACCGTGTTGTATCAGGAATTGGAGGAAGCCGTACATGAAAATATTAATGTGTGAGTATATGGACTACGATACTGTTTTTCAAGTTGGCAGTCATTATTATGCAAAAGAGTTTGCCAATGACAGCAATCACATCACATGGTCTCCTCAGCCCACAAGTTTCCTAAGCAAAAAGTCTAATCATAAGATAAATGAAAACCTTAATATCCACTACCCACGCGTTAGTCTTCCATTTTGCAGGTTGCCGCTTCTTAATAGTAAGTTGTGGGCAAAGTATTACTTGGAGTGTGCTCCAAAAAGTATCCATCAGGAGTTAAAGGATGAGCAATACGATGTATTATGGATGACGAATGTAAAAATGTATCATAGCACTGAGAAGTTGAAGTATCGTTATCTAGTACATCGGATGGCAGATGATTTTTCTGGATTTTCAGGAGCTTACCGTAACCTACTGTATTTACAGACAGAACTTATCAAGAAATCTAACGTAGTGATCGTAACTGCCAAGAATTTAGTTGATGAAGCGAGGAAATATAATAAAAATGTTCTTTATCTCCCTAATGGTGTGGATACTATGAGATTCAAAAATACGAATGATGAAATACCAGAAGAGTATATTCCGATTACGGATATGCCTAAGGTGGTTTATGTGGGTGCGCTCGACGATTGGTTCGACTATGAATTAATTCAATATGCGGTGAAAAAGCTGAAACATATGGCGTTTATCATCATCGGAGGGACAAATGAAAAGATACAATCTATTGCTTCAGAAAACGCTAATCTAATATTACTAGGAAAAAAACCTCACTCAGATATCCCTAAATATCTGAAAGCTGCTGATGTTGGTATAATGCCTTTTACGAATAATAAGTTAACGAATAGTATACACCCATTGAAATTGTACGAGTATTTCGCTGCCGGGTTACCTGCTGTTTCAGCCAAGTTAAATGAAGTTGAAGAAATGAATTCACCAGCGTGGTTATATGAGACAAAAGACGAATTCGTTGAACTTATTAAGCAAGGGGTAAACGAAACGCACGACAAGGAGAAATATAAGACATACGCTGAAGCAAATACCTGGAGACAGAGATTTCTGAGCGTAAAGGAGTATATCTATGAAGATATTATTAATTAACAAATATTATTATGTTAAAGGTGGAAGCGAGACGTATTTTTTCGGTCTTAAAAAAATGCTGGAAGACAATGGTCATACTGTGATTGATTTCAGTATGGAAGATGAAAAGAATATGGATAGTGAGTATAAGAGCTACTTTGTAGATAATATCAATTATGGACAAGATGGCTCTTTTCTTGGAAAAGTGAAAGATGGATTAAAACTGATTAACTCTAAGGAAGCCTCCTATAAGTTATGCAAGCTAATCGAAGCAACCAAACCAGATATAGCGCATGTGAATTTGGTGTATCATCAGCTAACACCATCCGTGTTTCATGCACTGAAGAAATATAATATACCTACCGTACATACTTCGCATGATTATAAAATGATTTGCCCCAATTATAAGATGTTTAATAAAGGTGAGATTTGTACAAAGTGTGCAAATGATAAGTACTTCAATTGCTTTATAAATAACTGCCATAAAAATTCAAGGTCAGCAAGCTTGTTGCTGACAATTGAAGCCTATTATCATAAGGCCAAAAAATCTTACAATATCGCGGATATTATTATTTGTCCAAGTAACTTTATGTACTCTCAATTATTGAAAAACGGATATCCGGATTCTAAGCTCGTTCATTTACCCAATTTTATTACGAATGATTTCTCAACAGTTGCTGCAAACCAAGAAGATGAAATTAAAGAGGATTATCTATTATATTACGGAAGATTATCGGAAGAAAAGGGAATAGATGTCTTATTAGATGCGATGAAATTAGTAGAGGGCACATGCAAGTTATTGATTGTAGGAACAGGTCCGGAAAGAGAGCGACTTGAACAAAGGGTGTCTTCGGAAGGAACTAACAATATAACGTTTTTAGGTTTTAAGTCAGGGATAGAACTGCAGCAGTTAATATTAAAAGCAAAGGCAACCGTGATTCCATCCATTTGGCATGAAGTGTTCGGTCTGACGATTATTGAATCGTTTAGCATGGGGACACCTGTTATAGGATCAGAAACAGGCGGTGTAAGAGAGCTAATAAAGAATAGACAGTCGGGCTTCGTATTTGAAAGAGGTAATGTTAGAGAACTGTCTGATTCTATTCGTCTTCTATATAGCATGGACAGCAGTAGTTATCTGAAAATGAGTAAGCAATGTATAACTGATGCACAAACGTATAGTCCAAATCAATATTACAAATCTTTACTTCCAATTTACGAAAGATTAGTCAGCAGTAAACTTTCAGGTTAGAGGTAAAGTATAAAAATTGTTCATAGGAGAGGAGTTACGAACGCATATTATGCAGACTACAATCATTCGTAGCGTAGAAGAGTTGTCAAAGTTGGAGGAACAATGGCGGGATTTAATTGACAATATAGATCAGGCAGAAATTTTTTATACATGGGAATGGCTACAGTCCTATTTAAAATACATGTATGACGATAATAAGCAATTATTTATTGTCGTAGTAACAGATCAGTATCAGTGCTTAGCTACAGCGCCATTATGTATACATACTTATAAAGTGAAATGGCGTACTGTGAAATCGTTACAATGTATTATTTCAGGAACAGGTGAATCCAACACATTCTACTTACATAAGCATTATCATCATATCAAATTGATGAAGCAAATCTTTCAAGCCCTTGTCCTCTATCAAGAGGAATGGGATTGGATAGATTTGATTAGCTTTAAGTCTGATAATTCTACGACAGCATTAGTTCACCAATGCTTCGGGGAGAAGTTTGAAATGTTTACTAGGCAATTGTCTTCATCTCCGTACGTGAACATGGAGAAGTACAATGACCAAAAAGCAGATATCAATAGAATTAAAGCCATACAGCGCAAAGAACGTAAGTTATGTCGTCAGCACGAAGTGAGTATTAAGTTGAATGAGCCATGTGATGATCGAGTTTGGAACAGTTTTACTGAACTACATAAAAAAAGGTGGCAGGAAAGCCTCTTTAACGAACAAGGGAATGTATCCTTTTATAAAGAAATCATTCTATTCTTTCAAGAAGAAAACAGTGTTCATTTCTCTTATATTGAGGTCAATGGCAATATTGCTTCTGTTATGTTTACTTTTTCTTATCGGAATAAAGTTTATTTGTATATTACGTCATTCTCGACTGAATTTAATGAATACGGCGTAGGCTTAATTCTTTTGAATCGAGTGTTGGAGCATTATTTGAATAGTGGAGTGAAAGAAATTGATTTTATGAGTGGTCGGCAAGAATACAAGTTTTTTTGGGCAGATAGGGTTAAGATCAATTATCATATCCGCATCGTTAACAATACAAAGAGAACGAAGCTATTGAGAGCCTTTACGCTATTTCAAATGAATAAGAAAACGATTAAATCAATAATTGTAAAATCGAAATAAAATATTGATGTGAGTTGGTCAGTAGACTCTTTTAAGAGCTCTTTAAGAGTTACTGACCCCAAATATTTAGTTCATGGCTGTCCAATCGGTGACTGCTGTTATTCCTGTCGCTATATAGACCTTTTTAGTGGTAGTGTTAATAAATTGTTG
The DNA here is from genome assembly GCF_001637225.1 of Paenibacillus antarcticus. Lineage (GTDB taxonomy): Bacteria > Bacillota > Bacilli > Paenibacillales > Paenibacillaceae > Paenibacillus_AQ > Paenibacillus_AQ antarcticus. The sequence continues at coordinate 72,732 of NZ_LVJI01000012.1, read as the reverse complement.
ACCTATATAACTAGGTTTGCTAGTAGGGACTGTCGTACCAACGGTTGGTTTTCGGACATACATAGTATCATTAGAGGGCAATATTTTTGTTCCCTTAGGTAGCGATGTTACTAAAGGTTGATTATTATAGAATACATATGGCTCGTTTGCAGGACTTGTTGTAAATAACAAGTTGGGTTGATAACAGAGTCTAATCCAATCCTTTTTTGCGACATTGAAGAATAGTGAAACGATTACAGTACTTGATGTTTCTTTCTCTACAACAGCAACAAAATCTGTCCTAGTAAACCCTAAATTAAAATCTAAAAACTCAATTACATCAAGGGTAACTTTCGTACCAGTTCCTAGTACGGGGGAGGGGATAACCTGTAAATTAACCTTACCAACTGTTTTTCGATTATTAACAGAATCCCCACATAACATGTAATCCATCGTTAAGTCCATTCTCGAATTCCCGTTAGTTATAGTGGTTGTAAACAATTTAGCATAGCCAGTTCCTATAACATCTGTATAGTACGATACATATCCTCCCACTGCTTTAGCATATGAGCCAGCATGTAGTATCTCTATTCCCCTATCTGTGTGGATAACTTGCTCAGCGAGTGTGGAGCTTGATAGGAGGGAGGCTTTCACTTTTTCAAGTGAGCCTTTGATTGCGCTTAAATTTAATTGTATTATATTATCCTTGGCATTAGATAAACCAAGCGTATTTATGATACTTGTAAACATGGTAGGAATATCTTGATTAGTATTATTGGGTATTATATAGAAACTTGATGTCTTATCTTTTCCAGTAGCTGTTACAAAAGAACTATAATTCTCTATCTTGAAAGTGCCACCAAGGGTATTTCCATTGATTAGTTTTCCTTTTTCTATGAAAACCTGATTTCCATCCAAGTTATAGCCTGTAGGGAAGTTACCACCGAAAGTATTAGAACCCCAATAAGCACTCTGTTTTGGATTATAGAATACATTATTTTTTACGGTGATATCTACTACGGGCACTGTTATTTGATACAGGAGTAAGTTTTGTCCTAAGTAGACATCTGAGCGTACATCATAACCCCATCCCCAACCTGCATTCAAGCATATATTTTCTTCGAATTTGCACCGTATAAAACCGATTCCAACTACAGATCCTTCAGCCCAGGTCTCAAAGGATTGGGTGTTATTCCAATCTACGTTGTTCTTGATTACGATGTCTTCAAATCCAGATTTACCTTGTAGTATGGGACCTTGTGTGGTAAAAGCAGCATCAAAACAGTCATATACTCGATTGTTCTCTATAACGACATTTTTGGAATAAGTGTAACATTCTATCCCATTACCATATCTAACAGTTCCATCACCATAGCCTTCCAAGTAAGACCCACCGATTTCATGAACATCACAATCATAAATATCTGTATTTTCAGATGCTCCCGCCATCCCATGGCTACCACTGCCTATAAACTCAATACCTATTATCTTCGTGTTGTTTTTTTTCTCATGTAGAGCCTTATTAACTGTAGCTCGAATATCAGTATTTAATGTAGTTGGATTCGCTGTTGCTTTTACATATAAATAAGTGGCATCGCAGTAGAAATCCCAAGGATTGATAAGAGACGTTAATTTTGACTTCTTGAAACCTTTGATGACCCCACCTACTTTTAGAAACCCTACATTAGTATCTGTTGTGTAGATATTGCCTGTGAACTTCGAGGTATCTCTAAGGGATATCTTCCATACGCCACTTACATGAAGTGTCCAAGAACTAGAAATATATAGATTCTTATACCCACATATTTTTGGCTTATCACCAGTACCATAAGATGATATAAGTAGCCTATTATCCTCTAATATCCCTCCCGGCAAGTCTAAACTACCATAAAAGGTGTCATTCCTCTTTAAAAGGATACTATCTCCTGAAATGAATGAAATACCTGATTGTCGAATTTTGCTTAATGTAGCCCATGGATAGTCTTTACTGGTTCCTACATTAGAGTCGTTACCGGTGTTACTTATATAATAAGTGGTCATATTGATTGACTCCTTTAGATAGGATTTTTATTCGCATTAATTATAGTTATTACATGAAAAATTTATCTCCTTTCTGTTTAAGTTCTTATGCCTATTTCAAGAGCAATTCTCAAATCGTGATACTATAAGGTATTCGTAGTTGATAATAAAAGCGTGGACGAGGAAGGAAATATTATTTCTTTCCTATACATTTTGACAGTGTTAGAACGTAACTTGGAATCCCATATAATAATAAATAAAATAAAAAACCAAGAGGAAATGAAATATCATCACTCCCGCTTGGTTTCCTGTCCGAAGCCTTCACAGATGTAGCTTTATTGATCTCTTATAAAGAGGATATAACCATTTCACACCTTGCGGAGTTAACGTATCAGCGAGTAGATGTGAGAGGTAGCTTGTTGTCGATACAGCCATTAAGCCTTTAACTTGTAGCTGTTGTTCCATGCCATAACTTATGATTCCCCATATACATACCGCCCACACTGTGTGGGTCATTCCCCGATGTTTCAACCATGGTGCCCAAGCGATGAATAGACCAAGCCCGATTAACCAGTTCATATGGAAATACCAACCACCATACATAATTATTCCACCTATTGCACTAACAAGCGCATTGCGAATTAATCCTTCCTTGGTAATGAAACCAAATAATAAAGCGACCAGACAAATGATGGAGTATTCGGGGTAGAATGACTTCTCGGATAAAAACAGAAAGGTTAACACAGATGTGAGTAATACGCCAATCCAGACTAGAAGTTGACGCAGTTGTTTGGAGACCTTACCAATTCTGGAGCTTAGAATACTAGGTCCATCTAAATCTGCACTAAGCGCAGAAAAGGCGGATACTGAAATATAAATAGCTGCATTCTGGATCGTAAATGGATAGTACATAGCAGCAGCAATGCCGATTACCGTACCAATAGCAAGATGTGTAGTTCCTTTCATAGGACCTCCTGTGACTGACGAAGTTGACTTAATGCAAACGTATGTTTGCTGTATCATTATACACGTAGAAGCTTCATACAAACAAGATAAATTGTTAACATCAATCTATTCCATCTAGGTGCAACTTTCCAAGTATTGTAAACGTCTTTAAAGAATGCATCTGATATCGGTTCACTGAGTATAGCGTCAATAAAGCCGAAGATGATGGTGCTAGAATGAAAGAAATCGGGAGGGGAACTATGCGTAAACGGGGGTTTATTTGTATTCTCTTATTGTCAATGTTGTTAAGTAGCTGTTCGGCATCCAATGCGAATCNNGCGAATCATTCGGCATCCAAAGCAGATACACAAGATGCAAGCAGTACGGAAACATCACAATCACAATCACAATCTGTTACAACCGAAGAAAAATCTGAGGCTCCTAAGGAGGGAGAGCAAGATAAGACGGCCCTATCAGATAAAGAACTACAGACTAGCGGAATTTCCACGACAGTGGTATCTTCTGAGCAACCAGTTGGATTTAATAGTCCTTCAACGGCAGAGGGACTCAATAAGAAACTCATTTACACGGCGAATCTCGTTATGCGCGTCAAGAATTACTCAGAAGCTCAGTCAGAAGTGAGGACTTTGGTATCACTTTCAGGTGGATATATTGTGGAGTTCTCAGAGGATCAATCGACACAAGAGGTTGGAGGCACATTTGTCCTTAAAGTTCCAGCGAATGGGTTCTCATCCTTATTAAATAAAATAGAGAAAATAAAGCATGAATCGTTACAGCAAAGTATGAAAGGTCAGGATGTATCAGAGGAGTATGTAGATCTGGAATCCCGTCTTAAAGTGAAAGAGGTTATGGAGAAGCAGTATACAGCGTTTATGGAAAAGGCAACAAAGACGAATGAATTGGTCGCTTTTGCGAATGAACTAGGAAAAATTCAGGAAGATATTGAACAAACCAAAGGACGGATGCGCTACATTAATAATAATGTGTCCTACTCTACAATTACAGTTCGGTTGTTTCAACAGGAAGGGGTGGTAGATTCAGCATTAATTAAGGAAGAGAAGGCACCTTTATTCGAACGCGCGAATGATGCACTTAAAGGAACCGTTACAGCTCTAAGCATTTTGTTTCAATGGTTGGTCGTTATTGTGTTTGGAGCTTCGCCAATCTTACTCTTTGTAATTATTGCATGGTTAGTTCTGTGGTTAATACGAAGAAACAAAGCAGAGCGGAATAAGGATAAACGTAGACACTACCAGCGGAATGTCGTTGAATCGGTTGATGAAGATGAAATGAAGGCTAATGATGTTCAAGAACCTTCGGATGATATAAAGTGATACTTTCCAGAAATTTAGTGTTTGCACTATACGAATAGAACAAACAAAGAGGCCCATTGAAGGGCCTCTTTGTTTGTTCTAAGTATTAGAATTTGAAAATATTAATCGTCTTCTGAAGTTGGAAAACAGACTTATTCATAATCTCTGCTTCTTCAGCCACAGCTTGGATAGTAGACATCTGTCCATTCATGGATGCAGATACCTGTTGTGTGCCGGCTGCAGATTCTTCCGTAATAGCTGAAATATTCTGTATGGAAGACGAAATTTTGTGGGCACTTTCCAACATGATGTCGCTTTCATTAGAGAAGGCAGCAATTTGTTCGGATATGTACTGAACACTTAATATAATTTGGGAGAATATTTGTTCAGCCTCAACGATCATTTCATTCTGTTGGCTCACGATTTCTTCATTGATAAGAATGTTATCAAGGGCTTGCTGTATATCATCTTCTATACTTCTTACTAACCCGAATACTCCCTGGGTAGACGTTGCTGATTCTTCAGCCAATTTACGTACTTCTTGAGCTACAACAGCAAATCCTCTACCATGTTCGCCAGCACGTGCGGCTTCAATAGAAGCATTGAGGGATAGTAGATTTGTCTGTTCAGCTAAATCAGATATCGATTTTGTGATCCTAGAAATACGTTTTGCGTTCCTAGATAGGGCATCAATACTTTTGGAAACCTGTTGAGTGGCATAAATATTTTTTTTCATACCTTCAGCTTGTTGTGCAACAGATTCACGGCCACTTTCAACGAGTTGAAGTGTGTTTATAGAACGTTCATTCATAGCTTTAGTTGAAATAGTATAATTACTTACCTTTTCTTCAATATCTTGAATGGACTCTGTCATACCTGCAATATCTTGAGAGATTTCATTCGCTCCAACTGCTAGTTCTTGCGAAGAGTATGCTACTTGTGTCATGACTAGCTTCAGTTCCTGATTCTTGTCTGTAATGCCGCGACTCGTTCCCATGACTTGTTTCGTTATGCTAGATGCATCATTTAGTATTGTAGTTAGTTTATCAATCATAGTATTGAAGGACTGATTCAATTTGACCATGGAGCCTGTTTCACTTGCTCGTTCTGAGAAGTCACCTTGTGCAATTCGAGTAGTGACGATAGATATCTCATCAAAGGATGATGTTAGCGTTTTCTCAATAAACCGAGAAAGAGGATATGTAAGAGCTAAAAGTAATGCAATAAGTATGATTCCAACAAAAATTTTTCCGAATACAATAAAGGTAACAAAGACAGGAAGAGAGAATAGGGCAGCAACAAGATAACATCCAGCGATAACCTTTTGGTGAAGTGGAAGTCTAAATAGCCATGACATAGCAAACATCCTCCATATTCCTAATTTATGTAACTTCTTTTTCATATACTATCATTATATAGGAGCTAGAGTCTATATATGGGTCTTAATAATTATTGATTCAGGCTAGAAGTCCTATTACAGATTAAAAAAGTCCATAAAAATAGACTGCACGGGGTACCCATGCAGTCTATTTTTTAGGAATATGTTATTATTCTGTTGCAGCTGGTTCTTCTGCCGTAGGAACTACTTCTTCTGTCGTAGGAGCTACTTCATCTTTAACTAATGTATTCTTGATATCAGCTTTTTCTTTAAGAGTAGCTAACCATGTAGAAGATAAAGTTGTAATTTGTTGACTTGTTAATAGTTCTTTAATCTCTGTTGTTTTCTCTTCTAACGTTGCTTTATGTGAATCTTTATGATCAGTTGCTTTGATCACATGGAATCCGCCAGATGATTGGACAACACCACTAAGCTTTCCTTTTTCAAGAGCAAATGCTGCATTTTCGAAATCTTCATCACCAACATCACCGCGAGCGAAGAAATCCATGTCTCCACCTTTTTCTTTGGAATTTGTATCCAGAGATTTAGCTTTGGCAAGAGTGGCGAAATCAGCTCCACCTTCAAGTTCCTTCAAGATACTTTCAGCTTCTTCTTTTGTAGCCACTAGAATATGGGAAGCTCTTACTTGTTCTGCTGTATCAAATGCGCCGACATTTTCTTCGAAATATTTCTTGATATCTGCATCAGTGATTTTCACTTGAGGTTCAACTAACTTACGAATTTTAACCTGTACATCCATTTCCTTCTTAAGGTCGTCCAAAGTCATACCAGCTTGGGTAAGAGCTTGATTGAATGCTTCTTCCGTACCAAGACTCTTCTTGAGAGAATCGAGTTCTTTCGTTACATCTGCATCTGTAATCGTGATCTTAGCCTTTGTAACTTCTTGATCAATAAGTTCTTCCGTTATGATATTATCTAGTGTTTGAACACCACCAATGGTAACCAATTGGTTATACAGCTTGTCCTTTGTAATTTTAACGCCATTTACAGTAGCGACAGCTTCATTGCTACCACCGCTATTAAATGGTGGTTTAATAAGAACGATCACCAGTACGACAGCAAGTACAAGCGTAAGACCCATCCATAGGTTACGGTTACTGTTTGATGGTGGAACAGGAGCAGAAGCATTTTCTAATGGTTCCTGAGCGTCTAGAGGTAGATCAACAATCTCTTCTTTCAATTCAAGTGGTTCTGAAGTTGTAATTGTCGTCGGTTCGCTTAACACAACTTCACTTTCAATGTTTGTATTATTGTCTAAGTTTGATTCTTCGGGTTTTCCTTCGAATGGTTCATTTCCTGGATTCCCTAATTGTTTGTCAGTCATTAACTTAAATCCCCCTTTAATATGTGAACACTTACTAGATACCAGTGTATCAGAAGTTTCAGATTCAATCCTTAAGAGTTTATAAAAAAGTTATTTATTTTTTTAAGGGGATTTTAATTTTTCTCGAAAAATATCTGCTGACGAGGGAGGATCACACTTTTCAACAGTATGAGTCTAATGATACAATAGGTATTAGTGTTAATTATGTGAAAGAAGCCGTTATCGATATTAAAAAATACCTTAAATATAGGGAGCAGAGCCATACGTGATGACATCCTTTAAAGAAGTACTACAAAGCCCAGCAGTAAAAAGAATAGTCGTTCTGATAACGTTAGTCTTGGCGCTTTACGCATTTAAAAGTATGATGAATCTTTTATTAATCACGTTTATTATTACATACTTGGTTAATCGTGTTCATTCATTCCTTACCAAGAACATCACAAAACGTTTTAAGATTAAAGGTATTGTAATAGTTGTGATTCTATATGCACTTGTTCTGACAGTATTAACAGTCGGTACAATCAAATATGCACCTAAGCTGATATCTCAGTTGAATGATCTCGTGCAGCAAGTGATAGCATTTTATAGTAAACCCTTTGAACCAACGGATAATAAAGTGATGAACTATCTCATGGAATCAGCACGTAAGATTGATATAGCTAGTTATGTGGATCAGGGCTGGGATATTATCGTGAAGACGATTTCTAATATTGGTACGTGGAGCTTCAACATAGGTATCGCTCTTATTATGAGCTTGTTTTTCATGCTGGAGAAGGAGAAAGTTACTCACTTCAGTGCGAAATTTAAGGAAAGCAAATTTTCTTATTTCTATGATGAATTAGCCTACTTCGGTAAAAAGTTTGTATTCTCTTTCGGCAAAGTAATTGAAGTTCAATTCTTGATCGCGATCATTAACTGTTTAATCTCAACATTATTCCTTTGGATGTTTGGTTTCCCAAATTTATTTGCCTTAGCAATTATGATTTTTCTTCTAGGACTTGTTCCGGTAGTAGGTGTCTTTGTTTCATTAATTCCATTGTGTGCGATTGCATTCAAAATCGGTGGCGTCGTAAAAGTGGTTTATGTACTTCTTATGGTAGCGGGGTTACACGCATTTGAAGCTTACTTTATGAATCCTAAATTTATGTCCTCCAAGACGCACCTACCTATTTTCTATACATTCACTGTTCTAATCGTGTTTGAACACTTCTTAGGCGTATGGGGACTTATTCTCGGAGTGCCAATCTTCATGTTCGCTCTGGATTTACTGGAAGTACCGGTGTCAGCTCCTGAGAAGAAGAAATTATTATAATTTCAAATGAAATAACAAAAATCCTAACGATAAGTTAGGATTTTAAAGTTTAGGCGGTTAATTAAGTTAAAGGTGTGTGAAAGTGCCAGGTATCCGTTCATGGTGATTACCATGTTTGTGATTCAGCACGTTTTTCAGTTTCCCAGGCAATTTTTTCTTGATTAGGATTCCTTGTTCTTCAGTTATCTTACCAGATTTGATGGCAGCATCGATTTTTTTGAGTTCAATGTCACTTAACTTTTGGATGAACGTTTCTTCATTCCATCCCTTTTGTGTTTGCGCGATTTGAACAAGCGTTTTACCTTTCTGCCATTCCTTTAACAAGTCCTGACGTTCCATCCCAAGTAAAAGAGCTGCATCTTTTGTGATACCACCATGTTTATGATGATTTCCATGCGGTCTATGATGAGGAGGATCAGTTACAGGAACTGTCTCATCTGCATAAACGATTTGTGTTCCGCTCACGATAAGACCAGCAATCATCGTTGTTAACGCTAGTGTAGTAAAGTTTCTCATGTGATTCATGTTTTATTTCACCTCTTCATACTTTTGTTTTCCAGAATTAGTATGATCATTCTTTGTGATTTCATGCATAATGGCCTAATCACGCTAATGCATCATTAGTTCGTGGATGGGGTAATACATGTATAACCTATTGTGAAAGGAGAGTTGGCTATGACTTTTGGCGCACGTATGCTAAAAACAGGGATTGCAGTAACCCTTGCCCTATATCTAAGTTCTTGGCTTAATTTAGCCCCTTCCGTTATTGCTGCTGTAGCGGCTATATTTGCAATGCAACCTTCGATTTATCGTTCGTGGCGTTACTTTCTAGATCAACTTCAGACCAATACATTGGGTGCGGTTATTGCGATGCTCGCAGGGTATTTTTTCTCAAGTGAACCTATTGCGGTTGGGCTTGTCTGTATTCTAGTTATTATGATTTGTCTGAAACTCAATATGGGCGATACAATCGGGTTAACATTGGTTACCGTAGTTGCCGTAATGGAGGCTTCAGGACAGTGGCAATTTGCTTTGAATCGATTCTCACTTAGTATTATTGGGATTATCTCGGCCTTTTTAATTAATATATTCGTCATTCCACCGAAACCGAAGCAGCAATTGTATGGACAGATTCATGGTATTTTCGATCAAATGTCTTTATTGCTCCGGACTTCCATTACAGATGAGATGAAAGAGAATATATTTAGAGATGAAAAGAATAAATTAGAAGGTGACATAAGATTCCTATCTGATAAATACGTATTATTTGAGGAAGAACATAAGAAGCTAAAGCGCAATTCATTTAATGAAAGCAGGCATCTAGTAGTATATAAGCAAATGTTTCATGCATTGGAAAAAGGTCGAGAAGTGCTAGAAACGATCGAAGATCATTACTTCCAGTCGGAACGGATATCAGATACTGATCAGGCTTTCATCGATGAGATTGAAATGTTAACTAAATTTCATGAACATATTCTACTCAAGTTCGATCATAAGCTGAAGCCAAATACGACAGACGCTTTATTGACGGAAGAAAGTAGTGATGAATTTATCAAAGGAACCCTGAAGCATTATATTGAACAAGATGGCAAGGGGTCCTATCGATTAGCTATTGTTGCCGCATCGATGTATGATTATGGGCTTCAATTAAATCGGCTTAATCGACTAGTAGATAACAATCACAGATATGATGAGGATAAAGTCGAGCCCAAATTGATCTTGGGTAGATGGCGGAGTTGGTTAAATAAGTTTCGCAAGAGATAGAAATATACTACCTTGTTTGCAAAGGTAGTTTTTTTGTCGAGTGTGATAGATTGCCAATATGAGTAGGTATCATATTGATAACAGTTGAATTACTCCTGGTTTGTCATAATGTATAACGGAAATTTTTTTACATTATGAATGTATTTTCTGTTCTCATGAAATATTAATTTACGTGAAGGTGACATACATTTATAATACATAACAAGCTTATAACACATTAGATGCTTAATTCATCGTGAGATCTATCTTAGGGAGGATTTATTATGACACAATTATTTCAATCGAACAGATCGACTTTAGCGGACTGTATGCCTGAGCTTGTAGCCACAGCACGTGGAGATTTGAAAGCGACGCTCGCGCTCGTCAATGTTAAACTGGTGAATGTTGTTTCTGGTGAAATACTACCGGGAATGTCAATAGCGATAAAGGGTTCAAGAATTGCGTATGTAGGTAAAGATATAAGTCATGCTATAGATGAGAACACGATTGTCATTGATGGAAAAGGAAAATATGCAGCACCAGGACTTTTGGATGGACATTGTCATATTGAGAGTACTCAGCTTACTGTAACAGAATTCGCAAAGGCAGTACTTCCATTGGGTACAACTGGAGGGTTCTTCGATGCACATGAAATATCCAACGTGATGGGTCTTAAAGGTCTGCGATTTATGTTAGAAGAAGCAAGAACGACACCCCTTGCGGCATATATGCAGGTCGCTTCATGTGTTCCTTCAACGCATCCTGGACTTGAGACAACAGGGGCTTTCATTGGACCAGAAGAAGTAGCTGAAGCACTAAGTTGGGGTCCGGACATGATTGGATTAGGTGAAGTGATGAACTTCCCCGGTGTCGTTTATGGTGATGATAGAATGATTCGTGAAATTCAGGCGACACTTCGTGCAGGGAAATATGCAGATGGACATTTCACGTGGAAGTCGGATGACTGGCGTTTGCCTGTATACGCAGCTAGCGGAGTGAGTGGAGATCACGAATGTGTGACCAAGGAAGATGTCATTGAACGAATTCGACTTGGTATGTATGCCAAAATGCGACAAGGCTCTGCTTGGCATGATGTGGCAGAGACAATTAAAGCTCATACTGAAAGTGGAATCGATACAAGACGAATGATGCTAGTAACCGATGACCGAAGTTCTGAATCTCTATTAAGAGAAGGTCATATGAATTTTGTAGTACGTCATGCGATTGCCCAAGGTGTTAAGCCCGTGACTGCTTTCCAAATGGCAACCATAAATACAGCTGAACGTTTTGGTGTTGCTAGAGATATTGGATCGATAACGCCTGGGTCATGTGCTGATATTATATTGCTTGATGGGAATATAGCCGATGTGGATGTGGTATTGACCATTGCTTCAGGCCAAGTTGTCGCTGAGAATGGCGTTATGACGACGACGTGGGAAGGGTATTCTATTCCTAAAGAAGCATTCGAGACCGTCCATCTTGGTCGACAATTGGTTGAACTGGATTTCCAGATAGAAGCTCCTATAGCTGAGGGGACTATCGTGGCTAAAGCAATTGAAGTGGTTGAGAATCACGTGGACACGCGAGAAAGAAAAGTGCATGTGAAAGTAGACAATCATCATGTGAATCTAGATCCTTCAGATGACTTATGTAAGATGGCTGTATTTGAACGTCATGGTCTAAATGGAGGGCATGCAGTGGGGATACTGAAAGGTGTTGGCTTGAATATTCCTTCAGCGATCGCTATGACAGTAGCACATGATAGTCACAACTTAATAGTAATTGGGAATGATGATGAACTTATGGTTAAGGCAGGAAACTTAGCCGCTGAAATGCAGGGTGGTGTGGTTATGGTAATAGGAGATGAAGTTACGTCATTTCCACTACCTGTTGGGGGCTTGATGTCTCCAGAGCCGTTTGAGACGGTAGCACTTCAGTCAGAGGCGATAAGTCATGCATTGATACGTGCGGGATGTAGTCTTAACAATGCGTTCATGACGTTATCATTACTTGCACTTGTAGTAATTCCGGAGATTCGTATGTCAGACAAGGGACTAGTAAGAATCTCAGCTGAGGGCATTGATATTGTTCCTTTATTTGACCCTGTTGTGTGAGAATAGATAAGAATAAAGCATAGGAACGCAAGAAACGGATATCATCTATTAAAGGTGATATCCGTTTAAATGTTATAAATCATGTTATTTGATTTCTATTTAGCGGATTGTTACAATAGATCATGTTATCTAAATGGAAGAAAAACATAAAAATACAAATAATACTATATTATAGTACCATTCATTAATATTGTCAAACCAAGTAAGGGGATGAAACAACCATGGGCACGAGCGACCAAAAGTGGCGTGACGAACAGCATCGAGTCGATGATGTAACTAGAAAAGTTACACAGAGAATTGAGAAACTTCAACGAGAAGTAGGTGACGTACGGGGTGACGTCGTTGATTTACGTAAGGAATTCTGGGACGAAGTAAGAGTGAACTTTAGTAGTTCAGATGACTTAGGTGAAACCTCTACGAGTCTACGACAGCAGTCTCAGGTATTGTCAGAGCGTGAACGGAGTCACCTTCAGTCTTCGGAGTCCCTGAAGAAAATGAAGTTACTCGTTAGGTCTCCTTATTTCGGTCGGATTGACTTTGAAGAAGATGGATCGAATCACAATGAAACGATCTACCTTGGTATAGCTTCTTTCTTGGACGACGATGATGAAACATTTCTAGTATATGACTGGCGTGCGCCAGTATCCAGTCTATATTATGATGGAGCACCGGGACATGCTAGTTATGATACACCTATGGGTGAGATCAATGGAGAAATGAAGCTTAAACGGCAGTTCGTCATTCGGAATGCTCAAATTGAAGTCCTGTTTGACACGGGTGTAACGATTGGCGATGAGCTGCTTCAGCAGGTGCTTAGCCATAGTGCTGATAATCAAATGAAGAGTATCGTAGCTACGATCCAAAAGGAACAAAATGCAGTAATACGTAATGACAAGAGTCGGATGTTGGTTGTGCAGGGTTCGGCAGGTAGTGGCAAAACCTCTGCTGCACTACAGCGTGTCGCCTATTTACTGTATAAATATCGTGCGATCTTGAAGGCAGATCAAGTTCTCCTCTTCTCGCCTAACCCCCTGTTTAATAGTTATGTGTCATCGGTGTTGCCTGAACTTGGTGAAGAGAATATGCAACAGACAACCTTTCAGGCCTATTTAGATTTTCGACTAGCTAAAGAATTTGAACTTGAAGATATATTTTCACAAATGGAAACCATGCTAAATACAGATGAAGGACATTCACTTGAAGTAAAGAAGGCATCCATCAATTATAAATCATCTCCTGCTTATTTGGAGGTCATTATCCGATATAAAGAATACTTAGAGTCCCGCGGGATGATGTTCAGAGCCATTCAATTCCAAGGAAGACTGATTATTTCTTCAGATACGATGAAAGAGAAGTTCTACAGCTTTGAACCCGGCGTCAAGTTAGATAATCGTATTGAGATGATGCGGGATTGGATGCTGAAGGAATTGTCAGTATTCGCTAAGAATGAACGAGAGGCAGCTTGGGTAGATAATCAGATTGATCTGCTAAGTGCTGATGAATATCAGAAAGCATATACTCGTGTTCGACGGAAACAACATAAGAAGAAAGACACATTCGATGATTATGAGAAGGAGAGAGATCTACTAGCTCGTATGATTGTGAATGAATGGTTGAAACCCGTTCGTAGATGGATTAAACGCAAACGTTTCGTGGATGCTAAGGGATTGTATCGTGAACTATTTTTAAGTAAAGGACTTCTTCAGTCTGTTAGCGGGCAGAGTACGTTACCTGCTTACTGGAATGAAATTAGCGAAATTACGGTAGCTAACTTGAAGAGCGGTAAATTATCTTATGAGGATGCGACCCCTTATCTATATTTAGAGGAATTGGTCAAAGGCTTTCAGACGAACAATGCCATCCGGTATGTATTCATCGATGAAGTACAGGATTACTCGCCATTCCAACTTGAATATTTAAAAAGATTGTTTCCACGTGCCCGCATGACGGCACTCGGAGATTTAAACCAAGGGATTTATGCTCATGCATCTGTGCTTGATAGTATGGAATCGCTTCAGCAATTGTACGGTCCACAAGAAACAGAAGTGATATCCTTAATAAGAAGCTATCGTTCAACTTATGAAATTGTAGATTTCACTCGGAGTATGATGCCTGGTGGGGAGAATATCGTCCCATTTAATCGCCAAGGTGATAAGCCAATGGTTGTGATTGAAACTAATCGTGATCTACTACACAAGAAGATCATTGAAGATATTAAACTTCTTAATGATCAAGGGTATGAACATACAGCGATTATTTGTAAGACGCTTGAGGAGAGCAACCTAGTGTATGATTCTCTTAAGGAGGATTTGACACTGAAAAAGGTAACCAAAACAACGCCTTCGTTTGTAAAAGGAACTTTGGTTATTCCGTCGTATTTGGCTAAGGGTGTTGAGTTTGATGCTGTAATTATTTATAACGCCTCTAATGAGGCATATTCTCGTGAGAGTGAGCGGAAGCTGTTCTATACGGTTTGTACACGTGCTATGCATCTTCTTCACATGTACAGTCTAGGTGAACCAAGCCATTTCATCACAGAGGTTAGTTCAGAGAAATATGATCTCATTAAGTAAATGTTGTTAGATCTGTAATCTTAAAGTTAGTATTTAGGCGGTCCTAGTTGACTGCCTTTTTTTGCGTAATTGTGCATAAAGTATGGTCTACAGGCTCTTGGAGATGCTAACAAGAAAAAGAACAAGGGTATGTTTGACATGTAACCAAAAGGTGTCGTATTATAATTAAATGAAACCAAATTGTTTCGTAATTTATATTAATGGGGGCCATTCAATGGACAACAAACATACACAAGCGCAAGAGGATATACCGGATATTGTACAAACCCTCATCCTTAAGGCTTCGATTCAAAAGGTGTGGGACGCTGTTGCAACTGCCGAGGGAATAACGGCATGGTTTATGCCTAATGATTTTCAACCGATCGACGGTCATGAGTTTCATTTGGAAGCAGGACCTTTTGGTAAATCGCCTTGTAAAGTAACGATTATTGATCCGCCGCATAAGCTTTCTTTCAATTGGGGTAAAGATTGGGCTATAACGTTCGAATTAGTTGAAGTAGACGGTACAACAGAATTCACACTCACTCATTCAGGTTGGGATGCAGATAGTATAACTGAATTTGGAGAGACACATGCTATTGTACGCGAGAGAATGGCGAATGGATGGGTTGGCTTGGTGAATTCGCTTAGAAAGCTTGTTGAGGTCTAAGATGGCTGAGTCCGTATCTAAGCATGATGTATTTCAAGCCATCGCCGATCCAACGCGCCGCAGACTACTGCGCTTGCTTGGCGATCAGGAGATGTCGGTAACCATCATAAGCGGACATTTTACAATGAGTCGTACAGCCGTGTCCAAGCATCTAAGAGTACTTGCGGACGCTGGACTCGTCAAAGATCAGAAGGTTGGTCGCGAAACGCGTTATAGATTAGATCCTGAACCATTGCTTGAACTTAAGAAATGGCTATCTTACTACGAACGATTCTGGGAGAACAAGCTGTTCTCACTTAAGAGATACGTTGAATCGGATGACCCGGCTGTTATGGAATCATTTCCACCACTCCGGGTATATATGGAGAACGAGGAATAGGCTCTTTCTGAGAGCCTATTTCTTATCTTCACCCTTATAAATTTATCATGTGAATAGGTTTGGAACAATTAAACCACAATAGGTATGTCTGAAGTACCCTAAAGGTGGTTTAAGAATGAAGAATAAGAAGTGGGACTTGGTTGCTCTTGCATCTATTCCGCTCATCATGACGCTTGGTAACTCCATGCTAATTCCTATATTGCCTCTGATTTCACGGGAACTTCATGTGAGTTCTTTTAAAGTAAGCATGTTAATTACAGTGTATGCGATTGTGGCTATACTATTAATTCCTATTGCAGGGTATCTTTCAGATCGATTCGGTAGGAAAAAAGTCATCATTCCAAGTCTAATCATCGCAGCAGTGGGTGGGGCGATCTCTGCCATTGCAGCTTGGCTTACGGTTGATATGACAGCTTACTGGATCATATTGGGGGGGAGACTTCTTCAAGGGATTGGTGCGGCGGGGGCATTTCCTATCGTGATTCCTTTAGTGGGAGATATGTTTGACCAAGAAGAAGAGGTAAGTAAAGGGTTGGGGATTATAGAGACCTCGAACACATTAGGTAAAGTCATTAGTCCAATCCTTGGTGCAGCACTTGGGATAGCATTGTGGTATTTGCCTTTTATAAGTATACCGGTGCTCTGCATGATCTCGTTGGTACTCGTCATATTTCTCGTCCAAACGCCAAGTAAAACGCCAAGTAATGTTTCATTAAAAAAGTTCCTGTCTGGTACGAAAGATGTATTGAAGGAGAAAGGTCGTTGGCTGTACGCTATATTCGCTGTGGGTTGCATCTGTATGTTTATATTGTTTGGGGTACTCTTCTACTTATCAGAAACTTTAGAATCAAAATATAAGCTTGATGGAATTCTCAAAGGATTAGTATTGGCGATTCCACTTGCAGTACTTTGCCTAAGTTCCTATATCGGTGGAAAAGTAATTGGACAGAATAAGAACAAGATGAAATGGATCGGGTTCGGTGGGATGGCGCTCATCACGATATGTCTAATTATTACAGGCTTTAGTAGTCAAATTGTGTTTGTAATTAGTCTGTTCTCCCTATGTGGTGCAGGGATTGGTATCGCCCTTCCTTGTATGGATGCGCTACTTACAGAAGGTATTGAGAAAGAACAACGAGGGACGATTACATCTTTATATAGCAGTACGAGATTTATTGGTGTTTCTTTGGGCCCTCCAATCGTATCCTTACTTGAAAATGTGAATCACTGGATCTTATTCGGTATAATGGCTGCACTCGCGGGAATAGGTGGGGTACTTATTTTGATAGCAGTCAAGCCATCAGCAGAGAATGCTTGAATGAATCGTTAAATGAATCGTTGTAAGTATAAGAGTCATGGGGTCGGAAGATTATTCCTATTCCATGACTCTTTTATATTAATAATCGTAAGCTCCGAAGTTGCAAACCCATCTAGCCAAAGGTAAAATGAACCCTAAATGAGTATAGACACCTGTTTTTCGAATGAAGTATATATTATGTGGGCGGTGAGCTGTCATTGAATGGTTTAGAGGTAGGGTAGTCTATATTATTATATTCTTAATGGTCATCATTCTAGGTATGAGTTCGAGATCCTTTACAGATGTTTTACCACTATTTATATCAAGACATTTCGGAGACGCGTTGTGGGCAAGTATGGTATATTTCGGCTGTAGAATATTATTCTTACGACAAAGATTACTTATGTCTGTTTATCTGAGTATGATCTTTAGTTTTACAATTGAATTCAGTCAGTTATACCAAGCGGGTTGGATTAATGATATAAGATCAACCCTATTGGGCGCACTCATATTAGGTAAAGGTTTCTTGGGAATTGATTTAATTAGATATACGGTAGGGATAGTTATATCTTTTGTTGCGGATTGGTCATGGGTTAATCAGATGAAAAAGAAAGAGGATGGTATGGATGAGTTATCTTAAATGGTTAGAAAGTTGGTACGAAAGCTATTGTGACGATGAATGGGAGCAAACCCATGGGTTGAAAATTGAATCGATCGATACACCAGGATGGAGAGTAACGATTCCTTTGCTTGAAACTGAACTGGAAGGTAAATTGTTAAATGAAATTATCATCGATCGTGATGACAATGACTGGATAAGATGTTGGATAAAAGATGGATATTTCGAAGGTGCAGGTGGGTTGAAGAATTTAGAAGAAATGATACAGATATTTAAGGAATGGGCAGAGAAATAGGGCTGTTGTCATAAGAATATGATTCAATCCAACTTTAGAAGCTGGGTTGAATCATATTTATTGTAAGTGGTTAGAGATTTGTTTTGTTAGTCTTGAAGGTATTTACAACTTTGGATAAATCTTGAGATATATCTAATAAGCTTTTAGCTGAAGCTGTAATTTCTTCTGTAGATGCCAACTGCTCTTCAGCAGCGGACGCCACTGTCTGAGCTGTAGCTGATGTTTGTTGGGCTATAGCACCTACATTAGTAACAGTTGCTGCAACTTCTTCCGTACTAGTAGCCATTTGTTCAGTTGCAGCCGCCGTTTCTTGTACTTTCAGGGTAACAAGCTCAGAAGATTTAAAGATTTGTTAGAATGCTATCTCTGCTTCACCAACCTCGTGTAATCCTGCATTAACTTCAATTAGACCTTCATTCATTACTTTGACCGCCATTGCGGAATCCGTCTGGATACTATTTATTAATTCCGAAATATTAAGAACGAATGCATCAGTCTGTGATGCTAGCTTACGTATTTCGGTAGCCACCACAGCAAATCCCATACCAGCATCGCCAGCACGTGCTGCTTCAATAGCTGCATTTAATGCGAGTAGATTTGTTTGGGATGAAATATGTCCGATTAATGTTGAGACTTGACTAATATTAACTTCGTGAGATTTGCTTTGGCGTCGTCATTCAGAAGGGATTCTTGATAGGTTAATAATAAATGATCAACTGTAGTCATATTACTAGAGATATCTGTTAGTAAATCGGAGCGTTCTTGTAGAACTTTTGTAGATAGGATTTGATGTTTAGCGTAATCGATATGTTCTACGTGATAGTTGATGGCTTGAATGGTTTCAATACCCTTTAACCATACTTGAAACTGCAATAAATTTAGTCTTTACTGTAAATCTCATTATGTAATTACCCCTTTTCAGACTATAAATTATTTTTTTTTATATTATCTAATAAGAATATCTAATAAGAATAAAGAAAATGCTATGATGAATCGTTATAGGGGTTCAATTTTCCCAATATTTGTGTTAGGATGTATCCAATTGAATACGTTTGATCACTAGGGGTGCTATTTAGCTGAGACGGAAGTATGTGATTCCAAACCCTTTGAACCTGATCTGGATTGTACCAGCGTAGGGAAGTGAGCTTGAATGCTTTGGTTAAGATAGGTCTGTATGCGTATATGCGTCTGCATTCTTTTGACTATTGTTATAGAGCCACCTTCTATGTAGAGGGTGGCTTTTTTTGTTGGTATTATTTCTTACTTCATATTTTGACTGGGTGAAGAGTAGGAGGGAAATGGGATGTGTGCTCGAGAGTTACATGTGATTTCGAATGGTCAGTCTGAGTTGGAACGTTTTGCTAGGATAGCATCACGTATACATCCATATGTAACAGCCTTTCATCTAAGGGAGAAATCAAGCACCGCGAAAGAACTTTGGCTGGCAATGCTATCCTTTAAGGCTGGTGGGGTACCTCTGAGTAAAGTGATCATTAACGATCGAGTTGATGTGGCTTGGGCCGCTGGTGTTGGAGGTATCCAACTCAGTCATCATAGCTTAGATGTTGAAGTAATCAGGCGCGTGTTTCCCGGATTGAGAGTAGGACGTTCTGTTCATAATGTTCAAGAAGCTGATGAGATGTATAAGCAAGGTGCTGATTATTTAGTATATGGTCATATCTTTCCAACGAATTCGAAGCCGGGCCAGCAACCTAGAGGAACGAAATCTTTAGAAGAGTTGGTGAAGAAAGTTCCTATTCCAGTGATTGCGATAGGGGGTATTATTCTTGAGAATGTGCATCAGATTGTAGCAACTGGTGCAGCAGGAATTGCGATACTGTCGGGGATTACTGAAAGTGACAATCCATTAAAGTCGGCAAGGGAGTACCGAAGGGTATTAGATCGTTAAACGATCTTCCGAGGTTCGTTTTGTCGATGCTCATCAAGAAGCCTATGTTCAATACTATGAGGAGGACACTGATCAGATGAAGCCAATAGACGCTGTTATTGTAGGTGGCGGAGTTATCGGAAGTGCCATTGCGTACTACATGTCTGCGAGAGGGATAAAGGTCGTTCTCTTAGATCGTGATCGTGTGGGAAGCCAAGCTTCGAATGCGGCAGCGGGGATGCTCGCAGCGCAAGCGGAAATAACGGAAGCTGGACCTATGTTCGATTTGGCGCTGGCTAGCCGTACGTTATTCCCTCAACTCTCTACTGATTTAAAAGAGTTAACAGGGATAGACATAGGATTGAAACGAAGAGGTCTGCTCCGAGTAGCTATGTCAGATGTGGATGTGACGGACATTCAGTGTACATTAGATTTTCAAAAGAAAGCGGGAGAACAAGCAGAGTGGTTGTCGATGGAACAAGTGAGACACAAAGAGCCAAGTATTTCCTCGGAAATACGAGGGGCCATGTTAATCGAAGAAGATAGTCAAGTAGATGCTCCAGAGCTATGTTCAGCGTTTGCACAAGCTGCCGCAGTACTTGGAGCACAAATAAAGGAGTTCACTGAAGTGAAATCGCTTCTTCTGGCTGAAGGACGTGTTACTGGCGTGATCACGAGTGAGGGAACTATCCGTGCTGATCAAGTGATTATTGCTTCAGGAACGTGGAGTGGTTCACTTCTTACGCAGGCTGGATTAACATGTCCCATTTATCCGGTGAAAGGTGAGTGTTTCTCTGTTCTGAGTCATGCACCTCTAGTACAGTCTACAATTTTTAGTCATGGATGTTACTTGGTTCCGAAGAAAGGAGGACGTTTGGTTGTTGGAGCAACTACGACTTCACATAGTTATGATCGAAAGGTGACGTTAGGTGGAATTGGGAATCTCTTAGATGCATCGAAGCAACTCTTACCGTGTATTGTGGATGCGGAGTGGGAGCGAGCATGGAGTGGCCTACGTCCACAGACATTAGATGGGTTACCTTATTTAGGTGAACATCCATATTGGAAAGGATTATATGTGGCAGCAGGCCATTATCGTAATGGTATTCTACTTAGTCCCATGACTGGTAAAATCGTTGCAGATTGGGCCGAAGGGAAGATAGATAAGAATATTTCACTTGATTCTTATCGCGTAGATCGTCATGAGAATGTTCATTTTGAGAAGGAAGGTGTTCCATCATGAAGTTAGAGATTAACGGCGAAGAGATTGACATCCCTAGTCACTGCACGACGATTACGTCAATGCTTGTTCATTTTGGATTAGAGAATAGGATTGTGATTATTGAGTTGAATAAACAAATTGTAGATAAATCTAACCATGAAACAAAGTGTTTGTCAGACGGAGATCGTATTGAGATTGTTCACTTTGTAGGAGGTGGCTGAGATGTTAAAGATAGGATCATATGAATTTAAATCGAGATTATTACTAGGAACGGGTAAGTTCCCAAGCTTTGATATCCAGAAGGAAGCCGTTGACGTGTCCGAGGCGCAAATATTAACGTTTGCGGTACGGCGGATGAACATATTTGAGGCGAATCAGCCTAATTTTCTAGAGATGTTAGATGTTAGTAAATATACATTACTTCCAAATACAGCAGGCGCTTCAACAGCAGAAGAAGCAGTTCGTATCGCAAGATTAGCGAAAGCCTCTGGTCTGTGCGACATGATTAAAGTTGAAGTGATTGGTGATTGGAAGACGTTGTTGCCAGATCCATTGGAGACATTAAAAGCTTCTGAGATGTTACTAGAGGAGGGATTTATCGTTCTTTCTTATACGTCAGATGATGTATTGTTAGCCAAAAGACTACAAGAATTAGGTGTTCATGCCATCATGCCAGGGGCATCCCCGATTGGATCAGGTCAAGGAATCATTAATCCGTTGAACCTATCGTTTATTATTGAGCAAGCAACCGTTCCGATTATTGTAGATGCTGGTATAGGTAGTCCTTCTGATGCGGCACTCGCCATGGAGCTTGGAGCCGATGCAGTATTACTGAATACGGCTGTTTCGGGATCTCAGAATCCCGTGAAGATGGCTATGGCAATGAAACTTGCTATTGAAGCGGGTAGATTAGGATTCGAAGCGGGTAGAATTCCGAAGAAACGGTATGCTTCCGCTAGTAGCCCAATGGAAGGAAGCTTGTTCTTATAACCGGTACAATTATTCTCTAATATGAATTGAAGTCCAGAGGGTCGTATCTACTGGGCTTCTTTACATTGGGTATTTAACAGTGCAGTTCATTCCATTATTTGTTATATTTAATGTGGTTAATCGGTACGGTAATGTAAAAATACCAAAGGGGATGCTAAAAAATGATAGAACCAACAATTGAATTGAAGGCATTAGATATAAATAACTGGGATAAGTGTATTCGATTAAAGTTAAAAGAAGATCAGACGAAATTTATTGCGCCTAATCTGTATTCGATTGCGCAATCGAAGGTAGAACCCAATTTATTGCCTTACGCTATTTATGCTAACAATGAAGTAATAGGATTTGCTCTAATCGATAGTGAGCCAGATCCGAAGGATATGTGCCATTGGATTCCACGATTTATGATTGATGCAAGCTTCCAAGGACAAGGTTATGGGAAAGCAAGTATGAAGAAAATAATAGAAGAAATGAAGGCGATGACGAATATAGCCGCGATTAGGATTTCTTTTGACCCGGATAATGACTCAGCAAGAGCATTGTACCTAAAGATGGGTTTCCTAGAGACCGGAGAGATCGAGGATGATGAGGTTATTTTTGAAATGAGATTAGTGTAATAAAACGCTGAAAGGGATGGATGAATATGATTCGGGTATGTGTTGAATACGATGTGGAGTCTATATATGATATTATTAATGATGCTGCACAAGCATATAAAGGAATCATACCTGAAGATAGATTTTATGAACCTTATATGTCTTTAGAAGAGTTAAATGTAGAAATAATGAATGGCGTACTTTTCTGGGGATATGAAGTAGATAACGAGATTGTTGGTGTTATGGGGTTGCAAGAAAAAGGTGAAGTATCTCTTATACGTCATGCTTATGTAAGGAGCAATCAACGGAACAATGGCATAGGCGGGGAATTATTAGCCTATTTGATTACTTTAACAAAGAAGCCATTACTTATTGGAACATGGGCGTCAGCATTCTGGGCAATTAGTTTCTATGAGAAGCATGGATTTCAGGTAGTATCTCAGGCATCTAAAGAGACGTTATTACGTAAATATTGGCATGTGCCAGAGGAACAAATACAATCATCTGTTGTGTTAACGAATGATCTTAATTTTATTTGATACGTAATCAGGAGGAATAATGATGCTGAAAATAATGAAGCAATATTTACCGAGTATCTTAATCGCACTTGTCGTATCCATATTTGTTCGGACATATGTAGCAGAAGCAATGAAAGTTCCTACGGGATCTATGATCCCGACAATTCAGATCAACGATCATCTTATTGTAGAGAAAATGATGTGGATGACTAACTTAAATCATGGGGACATTATCGTATTTCAAGCACCAGAGGAAGATAAGAAATATGTAAAAAGATTAATTGGATTACCTGGAGATGAAATCGAAGTAAGAGATGGAGAACTATATCGAAATAAAACAATCGTTAACGAATCGTATATCCAAGAAAAAATGAATTATAACTTTGGACCTGTCGTCGTGCCGGCAAATAAATATTTGTTCTTAGGAGATAATCGTAACGTAAGTTTTGACTCACATGCATGGAATTATCCATTTATAGATTATGATAAATTGATTGGGAAAGTGATGATTGAAATCCCTACACATGGTTGGTTTGATTAATAAGGAAAGCATCGTAGATTAGAAAGGTTGATTATGTATGATTAGTATTGAACCCATTGAACATGAAGATCTAGAGAAACTTAGTTTATTATATGAGGAACTAATTGGTAGTCCGTCTGATCTTGTAAAGATGCAGGCACAATTTACTAGCATGAAGAGTAATGTGAATTATCGTCTGACTGGAATAAAGGTTGATGGTCAATTAGCGGGTTCAGTTATTGGGATTGTTTGCCAAGATCTCGTTGGGGACTGTAGACCCTTCATGGTCATTGAGAATGTGGTGATTTCACATCAGTTTCGGGGCTTGGGTCTCGGAAGAAAGATCATGAATGAAATGGAGAATATCGCGAAGGTTGCAGATTGCTATTATATTATATTCGTATCAAGTGCATATCGTAAGGATGCCCATAAATTTTATGAGTCGCTAGGATATAAGTTAGATGAGGTACAAGGTTTTAGGAAAATGATCTGATTAGGGGTGCTGGTCATGCAGGTAGAAAAATTATTTAATGAAATGCCTGTGTTTGAAACCGAACGTCTTCTACTTCGCAAGTTAAGTTTAGATGATATACAAGACTATTATGAATTCGCCTCTGATCCCATTGTATCTGCCAACACTTTATGGGATCGGCATGAATCGCTTGAAGATACCATTAAGGATTTAGAATATGCAACTGCGAAGTACGAATCTAGACAGGCATATCGTTGGGGAATTGTGTATAAGCCTCTCAATAAATTAGTAGGTAGAACTGGATTAATCAGTTGGGACGTACGACATCAGAGAGCAGAGATTGGCTTTGCTCTTTCGAGTCAATACTGGAATAAAGGGATCATGACTGAAGCGACAAGAGAGGTCATTACATATAGTTTTGAACAACTCGATGTGAATCGTCTAGAAGGAAGATGTAATTATAATAATATAGGTTCGGCACGTGTTCTGGAGAATGTGGGAATGAAATTTGAAGGCATATTACGCCAACAGTTAAAGATAAAGGGCGAATTCATAGACCAGAAAATGTATGCCGTTCTAAAAAGCGATTGTAATTAAATAATAAATTGAAGACATGTGTTGAACATGGTATGATTTCTTGACGTGTCCTTCTAGTGAGGGAAGGAAATCTCAACTATTGAATCCCAGCATAAGGGTATGGAGGAATGAAAGTGGAACCATTTCAACAGAATAAAAGTGCTTGGAATACAGGAGCATACCAAGCGTGGGTTAATCGGTTTGGTACACCGAATGAAGCTGCACAGAAGATCATAGATGACCCTATCAAAAGAATTGGTAACGCGTTCGAACATATGGACGGAGTTAAAGATAAAAAAATCATTAATCTACTTGGTTCTAATGGGAATAAAGCTGTAGCATTAGCCTTATTAGGGGCAGAGGTTACGATAGCGGATTTCTCCGTTGAGAATGAAACGTATGCATTAGAACTAGCTGATGCAGCCGAAGTGAAGATAGATTATATCGTTTCTGATGTACTAAGCTTGCCGATGGAGAAGTTATCTGGAGAGTTCGATATTGTATTTATGGAGTTTGGAATTCTTCATTACTTTGAGGATTTGCACCCATTATTTAATGTCGTGTCTGAGTTGCTTACTCAGGGCGGTCGACTAATTCTACAGGATTTTCATCCGATTTCAACTAAATTAATCTCATCCAAAGGCACTACAGCAAACATCAGAAAGCACAAAGTGACAGGCGATTATTTCGATACCTCCCTTGAGGAAAAGGAAATATCGTTCTCTAAATTCACTTCTTATGAGAACAAAGAACCAGATGTGCAAAAAGTTCGCTTAAGAAAATGGACTATCGGAGAAATTGTGACTGCTGTTGCAAGTGAAGGGTTATTCATTAAGATCTTAGAAGAATTGCCTAACCTCTCTTCCGAAGTGTTCGATAAGGGTATTCCTAAGACATTTACAATTGTCGCTGAGAAAATGTAATGTAAGATTAAATAGTTGAGGCTACCGTGATTGTTACGGTAGCTTCTTACGTGTATTCCTGTACTAGTTGAACTTCTCATGCCTTATAAGTGAAAGCTATAAGTTCTATTTATTTTATATATTTCAAGAATAAGTATATTTATGTAATAATACCTTCAACTACATTAAATGGTATTGAAGGGGATGTATAATATGGGTTCAATTCATGAATGGAAAGCAGGATTATATGATGATAAATTAGGATTTGTATCACAATATGGAAGAGGAATTCTAGAGATTCTGAATGTGCAACAAGGAGAGACAGTCCTAGATCTGGGATGTGGCACGGGGGATTTAAGTCATGAAATTGCACAACAAGGCGCTTCCGTTATCGGGATGGATTTATCCGAAGAGATGATGGATCGAGCTAGAACTAAGTACCCTGACATTCATTTCATCAGTGGAAATGCTGAGAATTTCACGTTGGATGAACCTGTGGATGCTGTATTCTCGAATGCAGCGCTACATTGGGTTAAGAATGCGGAGGGTGTCATTTCAAGTGTCTGGCATGCATTAGGGAAAGGTGGCCGTTTTGTTGCGGAATTCGGTGGGAGGGGTAACGTTGAGATGATTGTAAAGTCGATAACCGATGTTTTATCTCAAGATTATGGTGTTGATGCGAACGAACTCAACCCTTGGTACTTCCCGAGCATCGGAGAATATACTCAATTGCTGGAACAACAAGGTTTTAGAGTAACATACGCGGTCCATTTCGACCGTCCTACACAACTTGAAGACGGCAAAAATGGACTTAAGCACTGGTTAAATGGACTTGCAGCTGATGTGTTTTTCAAAGATATCTCCGAGTCGGATAAGAAAGATATTTTCACGAAAATAGCTACTCATGCTAGTGAATCATTATTTGATGGTGAATCTTGGATCGCTGACTATAAGCGGTTAAGAGTAGTGGCATTCAAATAAGAAAGATAGAATGAGTGTTCTTACAAAGCTACCATGATGTTATGGTAGCTTTGTGATGTGATTGCCTGTCTGGGCAGAAGATCACCATATGAATCGGGTTATCCAATCGATGTCCAATCGCTGACCAAAGATAGAACCAGTAGCAATCCCATTACCGTACCCGCAACAATGGCTTTAGAGGATATTACTCCTATGAATTCAAATAGGTATCTAACTGATTCGCAGGTTGGAGAACCGATGTGCCATGACATACTTCTAGACGTAAGGGTTTCAATTGCTTCACAATTGCACTGCTTCTGATGGCTTCTTCCATATCTCCGGTAAAGATGGCCATTGGCTTGCGGAGTATTCCCTTTTTAGCAGTGAAGAGATCTCCGACCAATAACACTTGATCCTGCTGATGATAATACACAACATGACCTGGTGAGTGACCGGGTGTGAAATAAGGCGTTAATCCTCCCATAGATTGAAGTTCCCCTTCGTTCTCTGGAAGTGCTTGTGTTCGTTGCTTAGCTACAGTAATCATTGGCTTTTTTTTCCGAGGGTAGGTTACTTTTCCTTCGATATAAGGAATTTCAATGCGGTGTGCGAAAATAGGAACCTGTATAACTGATAGTATCTTTTCAATGGCTCCGACATGATCCCCATGACCATGGGTCAAGACAATTCTAGTCAACGGGCCAGCCTTCAGCTTCTCAATAAATTGAAGAATACCTTTGGCCATGAAAGGCAATCCTGCATCCACTAAAGTTACGTCATCCTTATCCACAACAACCCACACGTGAATCGGAATGACGATCCATATTTTTAAGCTCCATATATGTTCTGAGATTTGCGTGATTTTCATGTTATACATCTCCTTTTAATTTTTCCTTAAACCCAATTAATAGTACCTCAATCGCCTCTTCAAAAGTCGGCAATAACCGGTCTACTATGCTTTCAAGGGATTCTTCCGAGCCAGTGTACAGACTTATAATGCCATGCAAGGTATAAAAGTAGATACGAGTGTACATGATTAGACGTTCGTCATCGTCCTCAATGACAAGGTATTGCTGAAGGGATTGCTCCAGAAGGTTGAACAATGCTATTCGCATGGTATTAACTTCATTGTCTGAGACTTCTACATCCACACGCGATGCCTTTACAGTCATGAAGATCGAATAAATATTTCGATGAAGCAGGCAAAATCGAATGAATTCAAGGCTGATCCGTTTGAGCTTATCCTCAGGGGACAGATCAATTTGTAAAGAAATATGCTCCATCTGTGTCTGTATGGCTTCGAGTGGAGGCATAGAGAGTTGATGAAGAAGCGCTTCCTTATCTTTGAAATAGATGTAAATCGTCGTGTGTGAACAGCCCGCCACTTTGGCGATTTCTCGCATCGTTACTGAATCGAACCCTTTTGTAGCAAATAATTGTGCAGAAGCCGTTAGTATCTCTTTCTTTGTTGCTTGTGAACGAAGTTCCTGTTTAGTTAACATCCCTGAGGAGCACTCCTTTTAATAAATAAGATAAAAGTAACCAGTGGTTAGTAACCGTTGGTTATATATTAACTCGTGTATACATTATTTGTCAATGTATTTCATTGTAGTAGGTTAAAAAGGGAAAGGATTCTAATGCGCGAATATATGAATAGAGGGGGGCGCAATACCATCATAATTCATAAACCTAGAACAAGAAGAGCTCAGTATGAATACTTAGGGATATGACCCATTTCTATTGAAAATTTGATGTAAAGAGAGGTTTACGACATGATAAACATGGACAAAATCTATTTAATTACAGATATACCTGGATATACACCTCAAATCGGTCGGTTGTTATCCATGATGAATTATGCAAGACATACAACGTTAGAAGCGGTTAAGGGGTTATCTACTGAACAATTAGATTTCATATTAGATACAGATAGTAACTCGATAGGTTCATTGTTAATGCATTTTGCGGCTGTAGAGGTTGCTTATCAAGTTGAAACATTTGAAGGTAGAGAATTGTCAGAAGCTGAATTATTGGTATGGCATCCAGCATTGAATTTAGGAGAAGAAGGCCGCGCAAAGATTCATGGGCATGGGTTAGACTACTATATAGATCGATTAAATGAAGTACGTAAGAAAACGTATCAGTTATTCGCAACGGTAGATGATGAGTGGCTCAACCGTACAGATGAGGATTTCTGGTATAACAAGCCTGCTAACAACTATTTCAAATGGTATCACGTTTTTGAGGATGAGGTTAATCATCGAGGGCAGATTAGATTAATTAGAAAGAGATTGTAGAGGAACTAAAGAGATAGATCTTGGGAGATAATTATTATTGGGGGGTGTTGAATATGTGTGGACGTTACACAATAACAGTCTCTATGGAAGAGTTGAGGATCAGATATCTCACGAACGATTCAACAATGATCCAATATGTCCCGAAATATAATGCGGCACCTATGCAATTTGTACCTGCTGTCATACATAATGGGAAAGAGAATCGAGTAGGAGAACTCCGCTGGGGGCTCGTCCCTTCATGGGCTAAGGATCAGAAGATGGGTAGTAAAATGATAAATGCGAGATCGGAGACACTTCTTGAGAAAGCATCGTTCAAACGTCTTATAAGTAAGCGAAGATGTATCATTCCTGCAGATGGTTTTTATGAATGGAAAAAGGAAGGTAGTAGCAAACAACCCTATCGAATCGTTATGCGTGATAATGGTATTTTCTCAATGGCTGGTTTATATGACATTTGGATCGATCCCAGCGGAAAGAAACTGAGTACTTGTACGATCATCACCACAACACCGAATAGCCTCATGGCTGACATACATGATCGAATGCCCGTTATTATACATCGTAAAGATGAAACGGAATGGTTGAGCCGAGATAACCATGATGAAATGGCTATCATGAATTTGCTTAGACCCTATGAGTCGAGTGAGATGAAGGCCTATCCGGTATCATCTACAGTAGGGAATGTAAGAAATGATTCGAAGGATTTAATCGTAGAAATCTAAGCTAAATGTAATATTGCGCTGTCAGATGAACTAAACTGACAGCTCCGTTTCTTTGTGAATAATAAAGTAACTGAAGAACCATTATGCCTATATAATCTTTGCACGGAAGCGACTGGAGATAAAATCTGTTACAACAACAAGCAGTACAATGCCCAATAGAATCACACCAACTCTGTTCCAATTACGAACTTGAAGGGCGAAGATTAATGGCGTCCCAATACCGCCTGCACCAACCAGGCCGAGTGTTGTGGCAGATCTAATATTAATCTCAAAACGATATAAGGTGTATGACAAGAATTGAGGAATGACCTGAGGTATGACTGCAAAACGGATGATTTGTAATCGATTTGCACCGCAAGCGATAAGCGCTTCTTCTGGGCCTGAGTCAATGCCTTCTATCGTTTCAGAGAATAATTTGGCTAACATACCAATAGAATGTACACCCAGAGCGAGAACCCCAGCGAAAGATCCAGGTCCAACAGCTTTAATAAATAGAATAGCGACAATCATTTCAGGGAACACTCGGATCACACTCAATGTGAATTTACCCATTCCAGGGAGAACGCGTAGACGACTCATATTCTTGCAGCCCAAAAGGCAAACGGAATACATAAAATAGCTGAGACAAAGGTACCTAGAATTGAAATAACTAAGGTTTCTAGGAGTTCACGTAATAAGTCCTCTCCTTCAGGAAGATAAACATATGCCCAATCAGGATGCATGAAGCCTTTTAAGATGGATAAAGAGACGACCTTAGATGTAGATTGAAACCCTTGGTAATCTAATCCCAGCATGGACCAAATAAATAGGATAAGAACGAATGCTGTGATCATCCATTTACGTAAGTAATGTACACGATTCATAATAGCTTCCCCCGTATACGAGTACTTGTATAATCGATAATTAGAACGACCGCAAGTGTTAATATAATTATCGTCGCAGCACGATCGTATCGAAATAGTCCAAGTGATTGATTAAGTAGCAACCCGATACCACCCGCTCCGACGAAACCAAGTACAGTAGCAGCGCGGATATTAATCTCGAAAGTATAGAGTAGATATGAGATAAAGGCGGGTAGTGCTTGCGGTATCACACCAAACACAATGAGTTGAATGCGCGTAGCACCCACCGCCATCATCGCTTCTAGTGGACCAGGATCGATCGCTTCCACTGACTCGTATGTTAATTTGGCAATAATCCCGAATGAAAAGAATAACAGAGCTAACATCCCAGCAAATGGACCAATTCCAAATACGGCGACGAAGACTGCTGCAAATAGTAGATCTGGAACAGTTCTTACAAGATTTAATAGGGTTCGCAAAGGTAGCGATATACTTTTATAAGGCGTAATATTATTGGCAGAGAAAAGGGCAGCAGGAATGGCCGGAATGGCACCTAATATTGTACCTGCAACGGCTATTTTTATCGTTTGCAGGGTAGGTGCCCAAATGGTTGGAAGATAGCTCCAATCGGGAGGAAACATTTCTTTAAGTAGAACACCCATTTCTGGTAATCCGACAAACAGCTGATAAGGGGTGACGTCGATGTAAAGAGAGCACACAATTATAATGACAATGAACAATATCCATGTTGCGATCCGCTTACCTCGTCTGGGTTTATCCAATGCATCGGAAATTGAATCGTTAGGTGATGGCGGTATCGATGGGATGACGGTAGAGTTGGCTAACTGGATGTCCGATTTCATTCCACACCTACGACTTGCATTTCCCTTGATGTATCTAAGAACTCGTCCGCCTTTACTGGACGTCCATAGATCTCAGCAAGTATCTCATCGGTTGCTTCATCTACACTTCCATCGAATACGATTTCTCCAGCACGAAGTCCGATAATTCGCGTAGCATAATCACGTGCCAAATCAATAAAGTGAAGATTCACAATAGTCGTAATATTTAATTCTCGATTTATTCGTTGAAGATCATCCATGACCTGTCGGGTCGTTAGGGGATCTAATGAAGCAACGGGTTCATCTGCCAATATGATGGTTGCCTCCTGTGCTAATGCACGAGCGATAGATACGCGTTGTTGTTGTCCACCAGATAGTTGATCTGCACGAATATAGGCCTTTTCTCGAATGTTTACTCTTTCTAATGCAGTAAGAGCAATCTCGACATCCCTTTTTGGGAAGGAGCCAAGGAGGGTCCTTAAGGTTGAGTGATAACCTACACGCCCGGATAGAACATTGTTGAGTACAGTGGTACGTTTAATTAAATTAAAGCTTTGAAAAATCATACCAATATTGCGTCTGATTGAGCGTAACTTGCTACCAGAAGCAGTTGTTATGGATTGACCATCTATCTGAATATCACCGGAAGTGACATCACTTAATCGATTGATTGAACGTAGTAACGTCGATTTACCAGCACCTGACAATCCTACGATAACAACAAATTCACCTGCCTGTATGTTTAAGTTAATGTCCTTTAATCCAATGGTTCCATTGGGGAATGTCTTAGAGACTTGCCGCAATTCAATCATCATTAACCCTTCTTTCTTGAAGAAATACTATTCAATACATAAAAGCACACAGCGCCGCCACGTTACTAAAACGTGAGCGGCGTGAATGATTTAACTCCTACACTAGTGAGGAGTATTTGGAGTAAAGGGAATGGTTACTTGATCTTCTGACCTACTGCCTCAGCATATTCACGAACCGGAGCGAAGTTAGCATCATCGCCAACGACATAACCTACATGTGTGTAAATATCTTTTACGATTTGAGCTCCTTCTGGATCTTCAGTAATAGCGATAAAAGCTTGAGCGATCTTATCACGCCATTCTTGATTCATGTCGGAACGAACGCTGATCGTATCGTTTGGAATAGGAGCCGTAAAGTGAAGTACGCGAGTCTGCTCGAATACGTCTGGAACGTCTTTTGCGACAACATTACGAGCATCTTGGAAGTTGGCAACAGCATCGACTTGACCATTAAGCAAGGCCATAATGGCAGCGTCATGACCCTTAATGGTCACACCTTGTACATCCGTTTCTGGATCAACACCAGCCTTTTTCAGTTCAGCTGCTGGAAATACATAACCTGCGGATGAAGTAACATCTTGCCAACCGATCTTTTTACCTTTTAAATCTGCAAGTGTTTTAATATCTGAATCTTTTTTCACAAGAATCATAGATTTGTAGAAGTTCACTTTCTCTTCCGTAGGTTGTCCAGTCTCATCATTAACGCCAAAGCGTTGGGCTTGAAGTAGTAAGTCAGCTGCATTTCTCAAATCATGAGCAAGTACATAGGCATTGGGAGGTAGAAATCCAATATCAACTTGCTTGGAAGATAATGCCTCAACAATCGTATTGTAATCTGGAGAAACGCTCACATGAACGGGGATATTGAGTTTATCTCCCAATAGCTTCTCAAGAGGTTTGGTCTTAGCTTCCAGTGTTTCAGCATTCTGAGATGGAACGAATTGAACTTCTAGTTCTTTCGGAATGTAACCAGTCTCAGCAGGTTTTGTGGAAGCTTCGGTTGTTGGTTTAGTAGAGTCCTTAGCTGGTTCTGTTGCATTTGTTGTCTTAGCGTTATTACTACCACATGCCGTTAGGCTAACTCCAAGTAGTAACGTCATACATAATGCTGATGTTTTCTTAAACAAAATCAATTCCCCCTAATAATATGGATTCTTTCTTTCACTCCTGACAAGATCCATCCTATCAGAATATGTAAATTGAAGGATTAAATTGGATGATAACTTTTATGAAATATATGTTAAAAATAAAGTGAGTTTATCCTATGTTGATAAACTACAAAGTGTTTAATATATTGATTACAAATCACAATCTTTCTACATACAATCCATCTCTATACTATTTATCAACGTGTGGAATGGATAAAGGGAGATGTAATCGAAAATGAGAGAACCGATGAGTGAAATGAAGATCGTTATATTAGAGACAAGTGATAACCATGGTTACATCAGGCCCTATTCGTATGAAGATGGTCGTTCTGTGGATCATGGTCTATCTATCATATCTACTTTAATTGCTGAACAACGTAAAATGGGGGGAGAGATTCTATTAATAGATAATGGAGATTTCCTACAGGGTTCTCCGTTAACTTATCATCAGGCAAAAGTAGATTGTTCTCATCCTAGTGTGGTCATTCAATGCATGAACGCTATTCGTTATGATGCTGTTGTACCTGGCAATCATGAGTTTAATTTCGGGAGAAACTATCTAGAACAGGAAGTTGCTGCATCAAATTTCCCGTGGTTATCTGCGAATGTCATATCAGAAACAACGGGAGAACCTTTATTTGGAGCTCCCTATCGTGTTTGGGAATGGGACAATGGCGTACGCCTTGCTGTACTAGGTCTGACAACTTCATATGTTCCAAACTGGGAACAAGAAGATCATATTCGGGGAATAAAGTTCATCGATCCCGTTGTAACTGCTAAACGATGGGTTGCATATTTACGAGATCAGGAGCGAGCAGATATAGTCGTCGTATCTTATCATGGAGGCTTTGAGAGAGATGTATTGACAGGGGAAGCGAGTGAAACATTAACGGGTGAGAATCAAGGGTATGCTCTTTGCCTAGAGGTACCTGGAATTGATGTGTTATTAACAGGTCATCAGCATCGAAGCCTTGCAGGTGAAACGGTAAATGGTGTTTGTGTGATTCAGCCGGGGAGTGAAGGGTGTTATTTAGGGAAAGTAACGGTACAAATGAAGCAGATTAATAATCAGTGGTTGGTTGTGGATAAACAATCTGAACTTTTATCTTCGAAGAACACGAAATCAGATCAGTTAATATTAGAGTTAGCTGAGCCGGCAGAGAAGGCTTTGGAAGTATGGTTGGATCAATCCATTGGATCTGTTGTAGGTGAAGATATGCGTATTTCAAATCCACTTCAGACTAGACTGACGGATCATCCATTTATGGAGTGGATCAACGGCGTACAAATGGAGTTGAGTGGTGTTACAATTTCTTGTGCGGCATTATTTGATAATCATTCACCTGGATTTGGCCCTAACATTACGATGAGAGATATTATGATTAATTATAAATATCCCAACACATTAACGGTAATGCGGGTTAGTGGACAAGATATAAAGGATGCACTTGAACGATCTGCTCAATATTTTCAGCTAAATGATATGGGGGAAATTGAAGTGAGTGGAGATTTCTTAACTCCAAAGCCACAGCACTTCAATTACGATATGTGGGAAGGTATTGAATATATAATGGACGTATCGAGAGTCCGTGGTGATCGAATTGTACGATTAGAATATGAGGGTAATCCGATATCATTATGCCGCGAATATGATGTAGTCATGAATAATTACCGCGCTAGTGGTGGTGGAGAGTATCCTATGTTCAAGGGTAAGAAGATCATCAAGGAAATACAAGTAGATATGGTGGAATTGCTTGCAGATTATATAAGAGGTAAGGGTGTAATCACGTCTACGTTGAATAACAACTGGCGTGTCATTGCGAGTGCGAATGAAATAGAATGAAGAGAAATCCTTTATCTTTTTTTGTTATCTGTGCATATCTTAGTGCGGAGAAGCCAAATCAAGGTGGGATAATTGATGCGAACAAATGGGTTGAATAACAATGTAGTGCTCATGGTTATGATTTGTTTCTTTACAAATATGGGAGGGTATATGATCTTACCCTTGTTCCCATTATTTATAGAGCAAATGAAATTTTCGGTGTTTGCGATGAGTGTTATTTTTGCGATATTTTATGTGGGTAAAGTATGCGGAGGTGTACCTACGGGGTATTTGCTAAAAAGATGGGGTGGCAAGTCCGTAGGTATCAGTTTGTTAGCTCTTCAAGTTATCAGTATGATTGGATTTGCGTTGACAACAAATTATTTGATTCTATGTGGATTGCGTTTTATTCAAGGAGCTATTGCAACAGGATTAATTGTATTTGTTAGAAGCACTATAAATGAGTGGAGTACGGAAGACAATCGCGGAACTTTAAATGGTTATATAAGTAGCAGTGATGGTGCAGGTATGGTTCTAGGACCAGTTATTAGTGGTTGGATGTCCCTATATTTCGCCTTGAATGTTCCTTTTTACTTTGTTGCTCTCTGTACAGGGTTTGCATTATTTGCATTAATACGAATAAAAGGTAATCATTTCGAACAGCGTTCTGAAGCGATCGTTGTAAAGGATAAGAGTCGAAAAATCAACATCAATCAAAAGTTAGCTTTTTATTCGACTGTTCATTTTTTAGAAATGAGTGCTTTTGCTGTTTTCCTTACTTATTTTGCTTTGTATGCTACTCATATTATGGGGTGGAGCTCATTTAGTACGAGTGCCGCCTTTACGGTGGTGGGTGTATCTACATTTATTTCAGCACCATTTGTTGGGATGATATCTGATCGATTAAAGGATAGATTAATGATCTGTATGATTGGATTGTCACTGATTGCAGTAGAAGTAATTCTGTTCTTGGCATTTGATCAACATTGGATTGTTTACCTTGGTATGTTGATTGGTGGAATTGGAGGGGCATGTTACCTGGATTCTTTCTTTGCTCATATTGCGGATACTGTTCGTCAAGAGCAGCGGAGTTCATTTATAGGGAATGTGATTTCCTTTTCAGAGCTTGGTGCTATTGTATCTCCCATTGTTGCGGGAATGTTGGTATCTTCTTTCTCATTGTATGTCGCCTTTTATTTCAATTTAGCTATACTGCTTGCTGCTATCCTTATTCAACTTGTGATGAGATTTAGACTAAAGAATCCGGAGTATGACATTGAATTAAATGATAGACAATGATCGATTTATGGAGATAAAAGTAGACAACACAAAACCAGTCTAACCATAATGTTAGACTGGTTTTGTGTATTGAAAAATTTTAGATAAAGAGATTTATACCTGATTGATCGGCTTTCCCTAGGTAGTATCCAACGCCACCGATCTCAATCTTATCGATTAACTCTTCTCGTGCAAGGCCCATGATGTCCATGGACATTTGGCAGGCTACAATCTCTACACCTTGCTCGATGGCAGACTCAATTAATTCTTCTAGTGAAGAAACATTATTCTTTTTCATAATGCCACGAATCATCTTAGAACCCATACCCATCATATTCATTTTGGACATCGATAATTTACGACTTCCGCGAGGCATCATCGCTCCGAACATTCGACCTATGAAGGTTTTATCGACCGAAATTTTGTTCTGCTTACGAATAATGTTTAATCCCCAGAAAGTGAAGAACATGGTCACTTTTTTACCGCTTGCCGCGGCACCATTCGCAATAATAAAGGAAGCTATCGCTTTATCTAGATCCCCGCTGAAGACGATCATGGAAGTGCCCTCAGAAGTGGGAGATACTACTCGTTCAGAAGTAGGTAGCAATGGTATTGCTTGCTTTCTAAGATAAGCTTCAATCATTCCTGTTGAAGTCTTATTGACTTGAAGCACTTGCTGTGAAGACATCTGTGCCCATGCTTGTACATCACCATAGAATCCAGGATCTGAGGCAGTCACATGCAGAACTTCACCATCTTTAAGTTGATCCATGGTAGATTTCAGTTGAATAAGAGGACCTGGGCAACTTAATCCACAGGCATCAAGTACCACATCAGCATGAATTGCGCGCTCAAATGTTGCTGCCATCTTTTCTTGTACATCTGAATGAACGGATGCTAACAAAGGTTTATTCGGTGATTGGGGAGTGTACTGCGACATTTGATATGTCTTGTATCCACCCGTGAGATTGCGTACTTTGAAGCCTCGTTGCGTTAGAATACGAGAAGCGGTATAACCTCGTAATCCAACTTGGCAATAAACCCAAATTTCTTTGTTTCGATCTAATTCTTGTAGTCGATTTCGTAGATCATCTACTGGAATCAGCAACGAGTCAGGGATATGACCATTCACATGTTCAATCTCGGAACGAACGTCAACGAGAATCGTATTCTCTATATCACGTGTTTCTATATCTTTGGGAACAAATACGGAAGTTCTATCCGTTAATAAGTTCTCAGCTGTATAACCTGCCATATTGACCGGGTCTTTGGCAGAAGAATAAGGAGGAGCGTAGGCTAACTCAAGCTCTGCAAGATCTGTAACGGTACCGTGGAAATGGATGACTGTGGCGATAGCATCAATTCTTTTATCGACCCCATCGAAACCAACAGCTTGTGCGCCTAGCACTGTTCCTTCGTCATTGAACAGAAGTTTAATGGTAATGGGGCTAGCTCCAGGATAATAAGAAGCATGAGAACTTGGATGTACATAGATTACTCTATAAGGAATATTTAAACGTTGTAGCGTCTTCTCGTTATTCCCTGTAGAGGCTCCCGTTAAGCCGAATATTTTGATAATAGAAGTACCTTGAGTACCTTTATACACCGTGCCTAATCCACATACATTATCAGCAGCAATTCGACCTTGTTTGTTAGCAGGGCCCGCTAAGGGAATGGCTGTAGTACTTCCATTTACATAATCTATAACTTCAATTGCATCGCCTACTGCATAAACATTTTCTAGATTTGTTTCGAGTTTCTCGTTCACTATAATATGGCCACGAGGTCCGAGATGTAATCCGCTATCTTTCAAGAAGTTCGTGTCAGGCGTTACGCCGATGGCCAGAATCACCATATCACTGGTTAGAACATCACCATTTGCTAAATGGACTTCAATCTGATCTTGTGTTTCATGAAAGGATTGTACACTGTTGGAGAGATATAGATTCACGTGATGATCTTCTAACTCTTTCATAAGAATATTAGAGACTTCCGCATCGAATGGAGCCAAAATATGTGATCCTGCTTCGACTAAAGTCACATCCAGTCCAATTTTTTTCAAGTTCTCTGCCATCTCTACGCCAATAAAACCGCCACCGATAACGATAGCTGAACGTGTACCCTCGCCCGTTACCTTCTGTTTAATACGGTCTGTATCGGGAATATTTCTGACTTTATATATTCTAGAGCTTTCAATTCCTGGTAAGTTGGGCTGGATAGGTTTAGCTCCAGGTGACAGGATTAGATGATCATAACTTTCTTCATAGATCCCACGTTCCTTGCTTTGCACACGAACTGTTTTATCGATAGGATTAATTGAAATGACTTCGCTTTGGATTCGAACATCAATGTTAAATCGTTGATGCATCGCTTCAGGCGTCTGTACTAATAATTTCGAACGATCTTTGATGGCATCTCCAATATAGTAAGGGAGTCCGCAATTAGCAAAGGAAATGTAAGGATCTCTTTCGAACATCACAATATGGGCCTCTTCATCTAAACGACGAAG
Source organism: Paenibacillus antarcticus (assembly GCF_001637225.1). Lineage (GTDB taxonomy): Bacteria > Bacillota > Bacilli > Paenibacillales > Paenibacillaceae > Paenibacillus_AQ > Paenibacillus_AQ antarcticus. The sequence goes on along the minus strand of NZ_LVJI01000012.1, from coordinate 33,835 downwards.
CCTTGCGGCTGCGGAAGCTCCTCCAGCAACTCCCCCAACAATCAGAACTTTATTACTCATGATTTATTTCTCCTCCCAAAAAAGTAGTGATCATCATCTTAATTCTCGGATCTACAACACTGTAGTTTACTTCAAGACCATTACGATCTGTTTGTACGATCCCCATACTACGTAATTTCTGAAGATGTTGTGAGACCGTTGATTGTGGCAGTTCTAAACATTCTTGCATGTGAGTGACGTTACAGGATCCTTTCTTGATTAGTCCTTGCAGAATACACAAACGGACTGGATGAGCTAATGCTTTCAATATATCAGCAGTTTCGTTGTAAGCTTTAAAATTGTTGTCCATAGGAGTTATTCACCTTTCGATAAATCAATATAACGTAATATTACGATATAGCGGTATTTAATGCAAGGTTAATTCGCACTGTCACTTTCTTGTATACATCGTATATTTAAATTCAACTTGAGTTTATTCATAAATTAAGTTATTATTTAATGATAATAATTATAATTAAGTAATTTGAGAAGAAGGTAACAAGAGTATAGAAGGAGGCGTTAATGAAATGATGGATGCACGTATTGATGAGATCAGAAAGCAATTGACGGCCAAAGGATATAAGCTTACTGCTCAACGGGAAGAAACGGTTAAGGTGTTGCTTGAGAATGAAGATAACCATTTAACGACTGAAGAAATTTATATGATAGTTAAAAATAGAGTTGCAGAAATTGGGATTGCCACCGTGTACAGGACATTAGAATTATTAAAAGAGTTACATGTCATTGAAAAAGTTAATTTTGGTGACGGGGTGTATCGATTTGATCTACGAAGAAAGAATCAACCTCATTTCCATCATCATTTAATCTGTACGGAATGTGGAGCGGTGCAGGAAATTCTGGAGGATTGGTTACTTCTTTTAGAGAAGCGTGTTGAGCGAGAATTTGGATTTACTGTGGAGGATCATCGTCTTGATTTCCAAGGCGTATGTCATTCCTGCAAACTCAATCAGAAGAGTGAGAAATGTAAAGCTGTATCTTGATTAATTAAACAAAAGTGAAAGTTAACAAAGGGCCAAGAATGTTATTCTTTGGCTCTTTTTGTACGTGAATTTAATATGACAAAAGATTAACAAAACCAACTCGTGAAATGGGGTATTATGGATGTGACGGGAGATGGTATATATGCAACATACAAGTCAACTTCGATACTTTTCAAGAAAAATTGGAACGATAGGTCTGCTGCTACTTGTAAGTATGGGTTCAGCTACTTCAGTAATTCATGCGGATAAGCCCTTTCAAATCACAGTAGATGGTGCATGGATTCAGGGAGAAGGAACATCCTTTCAACGCAATGGGACCATAATGGTGCCTATTCGAGTCGTTGCTGAAGCTATTGGTGCTACTGTAACCTGGATACCTAAAGAACGAAAGATTATTGTGTACAAGGGAGAACACAATGTACAATTTCTAGTTGGGAGTAAGCAAGCACTGATAAATACTAAAGAAGAAGAGATATTGGAAGTACCTGAGATTAGAGAAGGAAAAGTATTTATCCCACTTCGAATCGCCATGGAAAGTATGGGGGCAACGATCGGCTGGGATGCATCCAATCATACCGCTGCGATAGAGTCATTCCTTTCGCCAAAAGATGCAAAGGTACAGATTGCGACAATCGCGGATAAGACAATGCTAGCTATTAAGAATAAGGATTTCACAACACTCTCGAATTTGTCTAGTCGAGAACATGGAATTCTATTCGCACCCTATAATTATATTGATCAGAAGAGGAACATCGTAATACCTCATGAGAAGATTGCCGAAGGATTCAATAATACGAAAACCTATTTATGGGGCACCGAAGATGGGACTGGAGATCCTATTTCGATGACATTTGAGTCTTACTACAAACGATTTGTATATAGTAATGACTTTGCAAGTGCTCCTAAGGTTGGGTACAATCAGACGCTTGGATTAGGGAATTCACTTAACAATGTTCGTATGATATATCCAGAAAGTATTGTCGTTGAATATTACTTCGATGGATTTGATCCAAAGTTTGAAGAAATGGATTGGAAGAGCTTGCGTCTTGTGTTCGAGAAAGAAGCGAATACTTGGGTCTTAGTCGCAATTCTTCATAATCAATGGACGATATGAGTGGGAATAGCGATGCATTCAATTCGAGGATAATAAATTTAGGAGGTTGGTTATGTCGGAGGAGATCATGGAAAGTAGAGATCAATTATTAGAACAATTTAGTGAGTGGATAGGTTGTATAATGAAACTTAATGAGTATGATGAAGATGTGTGGAATGAAGAAATAGCAGAGAGAAAATGGACATTACGGGAAATCGTTAGCCATATGATGTTATGGGATAAGTATTTCTTCGAAACAGCCATCGAGAAGATTTATAAGGAAGAGAAACTGACTATAATTCATCAGGATTTCGATGAATTTAATGACAACGCAAAGGAATATGGGAAGAGAACGAATATTAAGCAACTCATAGAACAATCAATGAACATAAGAGAACAGATTATACAGCATATTCGTAAGTTATCTGAAGAGGCCTATCTCGCAAGTTATTTGGATAGCGGAGAACCTTTTCATATTCCACAATATCTCCAAGATTTCATATGGCATGATCAACATCATATGGGTCAATTGAATGACTTTATTGCACGCCATTAAGAATTATGAGTTATTCGTAAGGGCAATCCAGTGACATTATAATGGTGTTTAAGAGAAAAACGTTATTGGGCTAATTACATAACAATATTCATTACACAAAGAGAGGCTGCTATTCTGTTGGATTTCACAGAATAGCAGCCTCTTTAAACATGGTAAATCAAATGATTAGATTGTTCGATATCCACGTGGTAATACGCCAGTTCTACGAATTTGTCGAATTTGTGCGAAGGTTAATCTTTGGTTAGATGAGATTAAAGATTCTACATCACGGCCAGCAAGTAAATCATCTAAATCACGGATATTTCGGTTCCCACGAATGACGCGGAATTCGCCACGAAATCTTGTGCGTGAGAATAATACTAACGTTGCATTTGGATTTGTAGAGAAGAATCTAAGACTATCAACTCCACCTAGAAGATTTTCCAGATTTCGAATACCTAGATTGCCTCTTAAAATTCTGCGTAATCCACGAAAATTCTCTTCAGAATAGACGGTAAGGCGTGGGTTGACGACTTGAGTAATTACGTTTTTTGATTGCACCATTTATATCAACCTCCTTTCTCCAAACAATATATGTTGTGAGAGTGGAAATTGATTGGATTCAGATACAATAAAAAAGCACATTTATCTGATGATTAATCTGTGCGCGAAGGAATTTAAATGGAAATAGATGCTCAGGATGATATATTATGGGTATGAAGGGGCGTGAAAGCATGCATACAATTGTTCAAGCAACGAAAGAAGATATAGAAGAAGTCATAATACTTTTTGATCAATACCGAATTTTTTATGGACAAGACTCAGACACGATTAATGCTCGTTTCTTTATTTCCGATAGGTTTGACAATAATGAGTCTGTTATATTGTTAGCCAGAGATGCGACTGATGGAGAACCCATAGGTTTTGTACAGATGTACCCTTCGTTCTCTTCCATCTCGATGAGGAAAATGTGGATACTTAACGACTTGTTTGTCATTGAGAAATGTAGAAGACAAGGTGTTGCGCAGTCACTATTAGATGCAGCATCGAATGTTGCACGTATAACAAAGGCTAAAGGAATAGAATTATCTACCTCATCGGATAATGTGAATGCGCAAAGGCTGTATGAGCGTAATGGTTTTAGTCGAGATGAAGTGTATTATCATTACTCACTGGAAGTGTAGATAGAAGGGGTGCTAAGAATGCAATTTCAAAACATACTATTCGATTTAGATGGCACGCTTACAGATCCTAAGTTAGGTATTACGCAGGCCGTTCAATATGCATTGTCCAGATTTGACATTGTTGAAAATGATTTGGACAAGCTAGAACCTTTTATCGGACCACCTTTAGCTGGTTCATTTGCAGAATATTATGGGTTCTCAGAATTGGATTGCAAGAAAGCTGTTGAATATTACAGAGAATACTTCTCAGATCGAGGTTTGTATGAGAATGAAGTGTATGTAGGTATTCTCCAATTACTACAGTCACTGATTAATCAGCGTAGGATGTTAATTGTAGCTACATCGAAGCCAACGGTGTTCGCAGAGAGAATCATACAGCACTTCGAAATGACTCCTTATTTCACACATATTTATGGTAGTAATCTAGATGGTACTCGTTCAGATAAAGGTGAGATCATCCGGGCCATTATAGAAGATAATAATTTGGATAAGTCGCAGACGGTTATGATCGGGGATCGTAAACACGACATTATTGGGGCTCATAAGAATGACATTGCATCGATAGCTGTTGAATATGGATATGGAAGTCATGAGGAACTGACGGTTAGTAAACCAACATATATTGTTAAGACGGTTGAAGAATTAAAGAATCATTTCTACGAAGAAGTAAGGATGAATTAGAATGACCATAACCGAAGTGACGAAGTATCCGATGGCATTACTATTACTGGCTGATCCAAAGGAGCAAGCCATACAAGCTTATATCACAAGAAGTAAATGTTATGTACAGGAACTTGATGGGAAGATTGTAGGAACTTATGTCATACTTCCAACCCGTTCTTACACGATAGAGATTATGAATGTTGCTGTGGAAGAGTCTTTACAAGGTAAAGGGATCGGTCAACAATTAATTCAACACGCGATACAGACCTCAAAGGAATTAGGTTATTCATGTATCGAGATTGGCACGGGTAACTCAAGTATTCCGCAGTTATATCTGTATCAGAAATGTGGATTTAGAATCGTAGGCATCGATAAGGATTATTTCATAAGACATTATGATGAACCTATATTTGAGAATGGTCTACAGTGTAGAGATATGATGAGGTTACGACAATTTATATGACTACGGCGTTGTGAGTTGAAATTGGCTTGATTCGAGGAGGTGGCGACCTGAAAAGGTTAAAACAACGAAATGTACAGCCTAATATCGTCATTGTAGTTCTACTGTTCATTGCAACCATAGGATGTCTGTCATTAGCAGCGTATTTAAGGGAATATACGAATAGGCAATTATATTTATATTTGAACTGGGATGTGTTCCTAGCTTGGGTACCTGTTGGGTTAACGCTGTTGATGAACATTGTATATGCATACATGAGCAAGAATCGTACATTTAGATGGATATTATTACTTTTGATTGGATTGGCATGGCTATTCTTCTATCCCAATTCAGCATACTTAATTACCGATATGTTGCACCCGTTCGTTCATTATAAACCTGAAGCAGGGGAACGTTTTACACATGATCTTGAATTTTGGTACCATCTAATCCTATTCTTCTCAGCGGCATTGATAGGATTATTACTAAGTATTGTTTCCTTATTTTCAGTTCACGGGTTAGTGCGTAGAACATTTGGTGAAATCACTGGGTGGTTGTTTGCTCTTATAATTCTAATGCTAAGTAGTCTGGGGATATATATTGGGAGATTTGTTCGTTGGAATAGCTGGGACGTGCTGTTGAAACCATCTAAGATCTTTCAGGATACATTACTTCTGCTAACAGATCCTGTACAACTACAGCATGTCTTGCCATTTACAGGAATGATATTTGCGGTTACTTTGATCAGTTACTGCGTTGTTTATTGTTTTTCTTTTATGAAGAGATGATTAAGACAATATTGATTGATAGTCGAATGAAGTAATATCTTTTATGTTGGGTAAATGATATGTGTATATGGATAAAAATGATATATATGGAGGAATAAGATGTTAACAAGCGAAGGATTTGACACGTGGGCTGGGGATTATGAAGAATCCATATTGAAAAGTACAGGATACCCATTTGATGGTTACTATGATCTTTTGGCTTATGTGCAGAATATCGTAGAGATTAATCCAGATACTTATGTATTGGATATCGGAATTGGTACTGGAGCGCTAACGTATGAAATTTACAAAAAAGGTGTGCAAATACACGGGCTAGATTTTTCACCTAAAATGATTGAGTTAGCAAAGGCAAAGATGCCAAATGGGGAGTTTTTCTTATTTGATTTTCAACATGGACTTCCGAGTGAATTGGGTTGTCATAAATATGATTATATCGTGTCGTCATATGCTATTCATCATATTGAAGACCCATTGAAGATTAACTTCATTATTCAAATGAAAGGTAACTTGAAGGATTCCGGTGTCATTGTTATAGCGGATGTCTCCTTTAGAACTCAGGAAGATCATGATCAATGCAAGATAGTATCAGGAGACCATTGGGATCATGACGAATATTATATGGTTGCCGATAGCATTGTTCCTCAACTAGAAGCACAGGGACTAGAGGTCGAATATATTCAGAAGTCATCATGTGGTGGAATTCTTATCATTAAATAAGGGTATGAGGAAACTCATACTCTCTTTTATATTTCCCTATCAGTTCTCCAATTGATATAAATGCTTCAGTAGGAGCATATATTAATCTAAAATTAGGAGGCTGATAGCAATGAAAGATTTGGTGTTAACATCAGTACTAGCCGATATGAATGAGCTGCTTATGAAAGAACAAATTTCTGAATCGCAAAGAGTTGTGATCTATACTCACCTAACATCGCCTGAGAAAAGTTCAGAAGTATTAATGAGAGAGTTAAATGTATCTCTTGAAGAAGTAAAACACGCCTATAAGTTAATTAAGGAAGACACTGCAATTGTAGACTACATCCATTCTTTGTATTATCATAAACGTCTTTTCTATCAGAGCGCGAATTCAATCATTAAGGGTTGGTTAAGCAAACCAGACAACTTCCGCAAGTTGATCTCGGGCCAACCGATTGTACCTGACGTTCTAGAAGTTCATTCTACGAAAGGCACTTGTAATTATTCCTGTACCATGTGTTTGTGGTCTGATAAGAATGAATTAACGTATACATCCAAAGGCTTGGATATTCAAGGACTGATGACATTTGACGAATGGAAACAATTATTTGACGAGGCTAACATATTAGGGGTAAAGACGATCGTGTTTTCTGGTGGCGGAGAGTTTTTTCAGAATCGTGATGCGGGTGAACTGATTGATTACGTATCTAGTCTAGGAATGACCATCCATGTCTATTCTAACGGATTTAATTTAGAGAAATTAAATAATAATATCTGGGAAAGTTTGAAGAAAGCGGAACAGTTCAGATTTAGCATACATTCACCTAGATCCACTACATATAACCGAATAACCGGTATGCCAGAGAAAGTACAAGCATTAAAGAACGTTAGCAATAATGTAGCGAAGCTTAGAAAGGCCAGAGAAGAAGGATCCTTGCTTAGAATAGGGATCGGATTTGTCATTCAACCTATGAATTATAGCGAAATATTAGAAATGTGCGATTTTTCAAGAGACTTAGGTGTTGATTTTCTATGCATTCGAAAAGACGAAGTAGACGTTACAGACGGGTTTTCGGATATAGAATTTGAGATCATTCGTAATCAACTTATACAAATACGAGAACAAGATAATAACGGATTCTACAATAATACAACAATAGATATTTCGGATGAACTCGTGGCATGGATGGACGGTCATATACCAAACAAATCAAGAGTCAATCAATGTTTTGTGAAATATACAAGACCCACAGTAAGCCCCTATGGCATATTTGCCTTGTGATTTAAAAGCCGAACCTCGGTTTGCTTCGAGTAATTATAATTTGGGAAGTCTAAAAGACCAATCACTTTCAGAAGTTACGGATTCTCTTTCAGAATATTTCATTGCGGATAAATGTAATCAATGCATGCCAAGTTCGCGCACAATTAATGCTATTTACGATAAATTAATGAATGATTGCAAGATGGGAATTGCGTTAGAAGACCAACCCTTTCTTATATCATAGAATATTAATATAGGATGTAATGATTCATATGAACCATGTAGAGCCTGCTGCCAGAGTAAGGCTCTTTTCGCTTATTCTTTTTTTGGTATTATTGCTTGTTATTTGTTAAGTTTACTTAGTGGAAAATAAAAACATCTCATCTGTCACAAAACCCTAATATTTTCAGTTATATAGGCAGAAAGGAGGGGTTAAATGAAGGAATCACGTCGTTCAGATGAGAACTTCGATATAGAAATAAAGAATGTGGTGTATAAGGTACAGACAGGGGACAAGCAGGCGTATGCCTACATTATTCAAATGTTCCAAAGACGAATCGTTGTGTACTGCTATTATCTCCTCAAGAGTCAAGAAGAGGCAGAAGATGCTGCTCAGGATATATTTATAAAAGGGTTGGAGCATATCCATCGTTACGCCCATACGGCCTCTTTATCAGCATGGCTATATAAAATTGCTCACAATCATTGTGTAGATCTCATTAAGAAAAGAAATAAGAATCATCAATCTTTAGTGGAGTACAAGGAGAACAGAGAGCAAGAACAAGATCACGGATATACGGAGATCATCCATGACTTATTAGAACATCTGAATGTTGAAGAACGGCAAATTCTGTTGTTACGATCTCTTGAAGAGTACAGTTACGATGAAATAGCTGCCATTATGGATCTTAAACCGACAACGGTTCGGAAAAAGTATGAACGGCTTCGTAAAAAACTAATAAAGCCCATGAATAAGGGAGGGGAAGTCTATGAGCAACCGTTCAGAATTGGAGGATAAAGAGATCGATTATTTGAAGAAGTTAATCCGAGAAACGCCTATGAGAGTGAATATAGTTGAACAGACAATGAAGCGGGTTGAAAGTAACGGTGTGAAGGGCACAAGTGTAGATACGGTTGAACGGACAATGAAGCTAGTTGAAAGTAACAGCTTGAAAGACTCCAGATACAATCGCTCTCATCGGAGAAATGTACTGCGTAGAATAATGATAAGTGTGGCAAAAGCCGCTGCAGTTGTAACTTTGGTTATAGGTAGTACAAGGATTGTTTCACCAACAACGACTGCTTCCATCCAACAGGGCCAAGTAAAGGGCACAATCTTTCAGTATTCAAGTGATTATGGCCTAAAAACTGCGGATGAGAAAGGTCTTGTTACAACACTTAATAAAATTGTTACTCATGAGGGGTTAACATTGAAAGTGCCCGTTGTCGTATACGATGGTATCCGTGTTTCTCTTGGGATTGAACGCCAGACTTCTGAGGAAAAACTTTTAGAGGATACTATAACAAAAAAAATTAGCGGTTGGGACCTATTGATTAACGGGAAGTCTACCCAATCTTATGCACCGTATGGCAAATCTATGGGTTCATTTATGAATCCGGGAAACAATGATAATACAGCCTTTTTACATATTTCAGATTTACGTAATCAAGGAGGTAAGGTTTTTCCTGATGAATTTGAATTAACATTAACGACGACAGTGTCAGGAATTTCAGAGCCATTTACGTTTAATATTCCAGTGAAGAAGAATGCCAAAGATAACGTGGTGCTAACGCCATTTATAACTCGAAAATATGAGAGTATCAACATGACGCTTGAAAAGGTTGAAATCACGCCGATTACAACGAGTATAACCACACGTATTACGTTTCCAGAAACAATGAGACAACGATCATCGCAACCGCAGTTAGGCTATGCTATTTATGATGATAAGGGTAATGAACTGGAACAAATTAGCGGTGGTTCCGGATCGTTTCCAACCGGGCGTGGTAATGTTCATTTGACGGATTCCCACTTTGAACCTTTTGTAACGATGCCTAAATCTATTACCATTAAGACATTCAAATATATTCATGATAAAGTCGACAAAAGTAAATTTGAGTTTGAAGAAGATGGTGAAATAAAAAAGGTGTTTTTTCCTGCATTAGAGATCACAATACCCATAAATCAAGTGAAGAAATAAAGTGTGATAGGAAGTGAGGCTCCCTAGAAGTTTCCACCAAGGATACTGCGAAAGCGGTGCTCGCCTTTACAATAAACAAAAAGAAGACCTTCGGCATAACCATGCCCAAGGTCTTCTTTTGCATAACACAACTTTTCTGATTATGGTTTAAAAAAGATTGTTGTTCTCGACAAACATAGTTAACCATGTAAAAGATTATTACAGTATTTATTGATAATACCCTGTTTTAATAACAATAAGTTATGAACAGTAGGCGATTTTCTGAATATAAATAACTAGAATAATTACAAAATACTTGACAAAAAACGTATAAGGAATTACTTTTGTGTAAGGAAATAAATTTTGCCTAAGGGAAACAAATGTGGTTCAGGTGAAGTTGTGAGTTGTTAAACGATAGAGACATCCATACATACTAGGAATATATAGGGGGAGAGAAGATTGCGGAGAAAAGTGAGAAAGTTGAAATTAGGATTCATGTGGGTTCTAGGTATGACACTTGTGTTCGTGTTATCAGCATGTGGTTCGGTAGAGGACAATTCCGAAGACGGTAATAAAATAAAAGTCGTGACTACGATTGGACAAATTGCAGAGCCAATATCCATCATAGGTGGGGATCGCGTACAAGTAATAAGTCTAATGGGTCCTGGTGTAGACCCCCATCTGTATAATGCCACGCAAGGCGATATTAAGAAGTTAGCGAGTGGAGATGTTATTTTTTATAGTGGACATCATCTTGAAGGGAAAATGGGAGAGATATTTGAACATATTAGCAAGACCAGGCCCGTTCTAGGGATTACAGAAGTTATTCATAAGAAACAGTTACTTACAGATGACTCCGGTGCGATCGACCCGCACATTTGGTTTGACATTGACCTTTGGAAGCAAGGATTAGAAGCTGCAACAGAAGAGCTAAAGAAATTCTCCCCAGAGGATGCGGACGATTTTGAAAACAATAAGAAGGCTTATTTCACACAATTAGATGTACTAAAGGCGGAGTCAGAAGCTAAATTGTCACAGATTCCATTAGAAACACGGGTACTCGTTACAGCTCATGATGCATTCGGATACCTAGGAAGAATGTACGACATGAAGGTAGTTGGACTTCAAGGGTTAAGTACAGAAGCTGAAATTGGCATATCTAACATTCAGACGACCATTGATCTGCTTGTTGAATATCAGATACCGGCAGTTTTCGTGGAAACCAGTATCAATAAGAGTTCAATCACAGCAGTTATGGAAGGTGCTTCAAGCGCCGGGTTAATTGTGAAGTTAGGTGGGGAATTGTTCTCAGATGCTATGGGAGCCAAGGGAACGACAGAAGGTACTTATATCGGAATGTACAAACACAATGTAGATGTAATTTATGATGCGCTAACAGGAAAGGGTGAGTGACTATGACGGTATTAACTGTAAATGATCTAACGGCTTCTTATCGGAAGAATAAAGTACTGAATGATGTGTCCTTCAATGTAGAGCCGGGATCGTTAACGAGTATTGTAGGACCTAACGGGGCAGGTAAATCTACTTTATTGAAAGTGATGTTGGAATTGCACCCTAAACTTTCTGGGGAGGTTTCGTTCTTTGGATCCACGCTTAACAAAATGAAGACGAGAGTAGGTTATGTTCCTCAGAGGGGTTCTGTAGATTGGGATTTCCCAACAGATGCACTAGACGTTGTATTAATGGGGTTGTATGGACGAATTGGATGGCTGAAATGGCCGAAGCGCGAACATCGGGAGAAGGCAATGGATTCTCTTGAAAAGATGGGAATGGCCGACTACGCGGGACGCCAAATTAGTCAGTTGTCGGGTGGGCAGCAGCAACGTGTCTTCTTAGCACGAGCTCTTGTGCAAGAGGCTGATCTATATTTCATGGATGAGCCTTTGGCGGGTGTTGATGCGGCTACAGAACAGGCCATTATGACGATTCTGAATGAATTGAGAATGAAGGGCAAAACGGTAATGGTTGTTCATCATGACCTGCAAACGGTCGAAGATTATTTCGATCATGTGTTGTTGTTGAATCGAACAGTTGTTGCCCATGGCATAACGAAGGAAGTATTTACGAAGGACAATGTTTATCAAACATATGGAGGAACACTCCGCTATATGATGGGGGCTTCAACATGAATATTTTATTGTCCCACAATGCACAGTGGGTTATTGTAAGTACGTTAATTCTGGGAATGGCCTCAGGCATGATGGGATGTCTGTCTTATTGGAAGCGACAAAGTCTTATGAGCGATGCTTTATCTCATGCGGCTCTTCCGGGCGTTGTTATAGGTTTTGCACTGATGGGTGTAAAGAGCTTACCTGTGATGATGGCAGGTGCTGCGATCAGTGCGATCATTGCAGCATTCCTCATTCACTGGATCCGTTCTTCAACCCGGATTAAAGAGGATACAGCGATGGGGATCATTCTTTCCGTGTTCTTCGGATTCGGAATTATGCTCCTAACCATGGTGAATCGAATGCCAGGTGGTAATCAGAGTGGGTTGGACAGTTTTATTTTTGGTCAAGCGGCTTCGATGGTTCGTAAAGATGTATATACGATGCTCATACTCGCTGTACTCGTGATATTGGTCTTATTTATTGGATTTAAGGAATGGAAAATATTCTTGTTTGATCCTGATTTCGCGAAAGGACTTGGACTGTCAGGTCGAATAATGAATGGTATTTATTTAACGGTACTCGTGCTAGTTATTATTACTGGGATTCAAGTCGTTGGCGTAATCCTGATGTCTGCACTACTCATTATTCCAGCAGTAAGCGCAAGGTACTGGACACAATCCTTCAAATGGATGGTTGTCTTATCAGGTCTATTTGGGGGTGGAGCTGGATTGATCGGAACGATCATAAGTACGATGGGGAATGGTTGGCCAACGGGCCCCTTTATTATCGTTACGTCTTCTGCGCTCTTTGTCATCTCACTCGTATTTGGTATCCAGAAGGGGATATTAATACAAGCATTACAACTTCGTACACAGCGAAAAGCACATGTATCTTCTTCGCAATCTAATCTGACACAAGGAGGAGAATAGCATGTCGTATACCGGATGGATTTTACTCACTGCATCTCTTGTTGGATTATCTTGTGGATTGATGGGCGTCTTTCTGATTCTTCGTCGGATGGCGATGATGGCAGATGCCATTAGCCACTCGGTGTTGATAGGTATCGTCAGTGCGTATCTAATTACACGCGAATTGAGTGGTTGGCACATGATGGTAGGTGGAATCATTGCAGGTCTTCTCACAGCGGTGCTTGTTCAATGGTTTAATTCCCGGGGGGTACAGCAAGACGCTTCGATTGGTGTTGTGTTTACGACCCTTTTTGCGATCGGAGTCATTATGATCGCCACGCAGGTTGGGAATGCACATCTTGATGTGAAACATGCACTAATGGGCGAAATCACCTTTGTACCTTGGGATCTCATCCAATTGCCTGGGTTTGGTGCGATACCCGAGGCTACCTTAATTCTTATGATCGTACTGATTATTGTTGTTGTTGCCATACTTGCCTTCTATAAAGAGTGGAAAATAACCTCATTCGATCCCTTGCTTGCAGCCAGTATTGGTATACCCGTCGCATTGATGCACTATCTGTTCATGTCGCTAATATCCATTACAACGGTTGCAGCCTTTGATGCTGTAGGAGCTATTATGGTTGTTGCGATGCTGATTACACCGGCGGCTGCCGCGTACTTATGGACGGATCGGTTATCCATCATGCTTGTTCTGAGTGGAACATTCGGCGTAATATCTGCTATAGGTGGTTATTATATAGCGGTACTGCTAGATACCTCTATCTCGGGATCCATGGCTTTTGCAACAGGTATCGTGTTTATGATTAGTTTCTTATGTTCACCCAAACACGGTGTTCTTGCACAGCGCTTTCGAACGGCTAAAATGTAACAGGGTTATATTTTCCATAGCGGCGGCTACTCATCCTTAAGGGATGGTGTAGCCGTTTCTTCTTGGTTGAATATAGTACGTTTACAAAAGTACAAAATTTAAATTTTGTTGTAACTTTATTGCAACGTTTTGGCCTTATGAATCGTCTATAGTTATGTAAGAGTCATTCAAGGGAATTGGAAATGATTGAATAACTTTTTAGATGGGTAATTGTAAAATATAAGAAGTTGAATGTTGCGTAATGATTACGTAATTAAAGGAGAATTTCCATGAGAAAAAAATCAGCTTTGATCATGACGATTATGATGGTTGTACTTTTAACTTTTATCACATCCGCAAGTGCAGTGGGGTATGAGCCAGTACCAGTTGACAAAGAAACAGTCACGGCTTATATTTCAAAGCTTGAACATAAAGATGGACAGCTATTCATTCAGGCAGATGATATTCAGTGGTATGAAGGTGAAGCTGCTAACAAGATATTCTTAGAACGTGAACAAGATATTGGAGACTTAGAGGGTCCGCCAGATGGATATTACATCGTCAATGACAACGAAGATTTAACAACATATAAAGTGTCTGATAATTTGGAAGTACTGATGCAAATTTATGATCGTGATGGTACCTATGAAGGTATGGACATTAACTGGAATGAACCTATTTCACTAGATAAGTTTCAAGAAGTGTTCGCGAATACAGAAATGATGGATCTCAGTCAATTCCCTTACCATTTGACGATACAAGATGGCGTAGTTATACGAATTGTTCAACAATTTATTCCATAAAATAGTTCCACGTAAGACAAAGGACTGAACCTGATGACAATCATCGGTTCAGTCCTTTGTTGTGTTCAGAGCATACATAAAGGACAAACCAGAAGATAATTATGGGATATGAATCCAGGGCGATCATACAATAAATATAGAATAGTATGACGATGGGGCGTGACGGATCATGTCTAACAGGGATAACATCGAAAAAAATACGGAGCATCTTGCAAAGAGATTCGCACATTTGGATCACATAGGGCTCATTGGTTTACCAAGTATTGATAAAGTAACGATCATCTTGGAAATGACTGATCCAGTATGGGCGGTTCATAGTATACAGTTGCTACTGCTTCATTCAGAACATCCAATTCGAATTATTGCACTCCCGGGCAGCTTAGAGTTCCCCTCGATACAGCAATATTTTGCAAAAGAAGATCCCATTGAGTTCTGGCCTTACGAGGCAGGAATAGATCGAGTAAATCAAGCGTTTTTAACGATTGAGACGCCATTTGTTGTGCTTATGGAAGATAGAATCATGGTAACACCAAGGTGGTTGTCCAGTCTTATCTGGCCATGTTTGGACGAAGAACATGTCATGATCGTGTCCCCGATGTCACCTACGGAACAATTTGATGGAAAGCTTGACTTATGGTTTCAATCTCATGTTGATCTTGTAAGTTATGCTGAGGAGCACAACCCAAGAAATCAAGGGTTGTGGCGCCAAGTTACGATGTTCACCGGATCCTGTCTATTGTTTCGTAGAGAGTTACTTGATGTTGTAGGAGGCTTCGATCCACGTCTTCGCTCACGTGAACTGAAAGTTGCAGACTGGTGTCTGAGAGCGCGCATGATTACAAGACAGTTAGCGTTGTGTGAGGATGTGTATGTGCAAGCACTTCATTCCCTCCAACCGAGACGTGGAGAGAAGATTATCTCAGATGAATGGGATGTATTTTGTTCGAAATGGGGAATGGAGAGAGAGGCTTACCCATTAAAGAGCATATCTGAACTGGATATTTCTAAGTGTTCAATTCAACCGTTCATATCGATTCATCATGAACCATTGTTTATAACTGTGTTTCTTGTGGTCAGTGAGGTATTGGATACAACATTTGAACCCGAGTATTCAACGCAGATTGAACAGACATACAGTCGAATCCAATGGGTTGGTATTCTGATAGGAGAGCATCAGGAACTCCCTTGTAATGAACATAGAATCTGGGGTAGTTTGGATGCCTTAATCAAGGTGCGTGAGGTAGAAGAATGGCATGAGGCGCTAGAAGCGGCTTTCATGTTAGCCAAAGGAGAAGTTATCATTTTCATGTTCGCTACCAGAGCTTACGAATCGGACTATGTAACCAGAGTGGTGGACTTCATGTATCGTGAATCCGCTGATGTTGTTGTCAATACAGGAAATGATACTCCGAACTTAGAAGCCCAGGTTCACATTCCCAAAGAGCCATTACCTGTTCCTCTTTCACTAACTGCACATCGCCGTATACAAGAAGCGGGATCTTACGTGAGGTCACTTGAAGAGTATTATTTCATCCCTCGCGCTTCACTTCGAGCGGTGTATTGGACAAAAGGAACGGAGGATGAATAGATAGGGATTTCCGAAGAATGGGGGGTTCGGCATGAAATATATGATATTTTGTCACAATGGTTGGGGTGATTTCTCTTACAAAAGAATGCTGAAACTATTACCTGACCGTGATGAGGTTATCGTTGTTGGTGAAGTGATGAAGAAGGATGAACAAGATTATGATGTCTGTTCAATATCTTTAACCAACATGTTGTCACTAGATCTAACAGAGTATACGACTATCGTGTGTTCTCCTTATTGGTTGAAGACGGTCAACTCGCTTCATCCCCGCTACATGATTGCACTTCTAGAAAGGTGCCCTGATGACCAAGATGCAGAGATGTGGAATAAATATAGTGAAATTCTGGCAGCCCATGCAGATATCGTAGGTACGGCCTCGGAGCGGATATATTTGGAGCAGTGTCTTAGAAGAGAAGGTATATTTCTGTTAAGTGGAGAAAGTCCGCTCACTTATGGCATGGTAAATCATCGGCAAGATACATTATTTCTAAACGATTATGAGATGATCTGGTTCGAAGCATTATCGTGTATGAACAAGGGAGAGCGGTTTGAACAATGGACTTATGTGCAATGGGAAATACGTTGCAAGTATTACGTTGATTTGGGTGCAACGTATCCCTTCCATGCCACGATTAGTTATCTGGCAGCAACCTATCTGTATTTGTTAGGAAAAAGTTCAGATGCGGGTATGTATGTAGTCAATTCATTTGAACAGATGGTTCTTCATGATTATTTAGACTGTTTAGACTCTCATTATCGATTTCTCTCCAGTATGGCGGCTCAAGTGGGTGATCTGGAGAAAGCAATTCGAATATATGCTGTTTCAGTATATTCTGAAGTGGATCAAATGAAGGTGATTGAGATGAGGCTTTGGCTAGACCATGGAGAAGATGATTTAGTAAAAGCTGAGATATTTAGACTGAATGAAGACTATGCTTCTGCGATTCGGACATTAAAGCCGTTAAATTCTTCTGAATCGAAATCGTTATTAAGGGACAATTATATGCAGACCTATCGCTATGAGGATGCTCTGAGATTGACAGAGGAAGGTTCTTTAAGCCATGAGATGGACAGTGAAATAAGTTTGGTCAATAGCCTGTTGATACGAGGAACGATCCATATGCTTCATAACAGACCTTATGAAGCCGTAAAGGCCATCCTTACAGCAACGACAGTAGAGCTGAGTGCCTTACAATGGCTAACTGAAATGTCTTCGTATGAAGAGTCTGCAGAGCGAATGTTAAGGAGTATAGCCTATGAATCATAAGCCTATTCGTAAGACGTCGGGTAATCGACTAACGGCCATGATGCAAGTTCGTAACGAGGCGAATCGTTATCTTGAATCTGTGTTATACGATTTGAGCGAGTTCGTAGATGAAATTGTCATTATTGACGATGCTAGTACCGACGGAACGTTTGAATTATGTCAATCTTTTGCTAAGGTAACAAGACTTATAAAGTTGGATAAATCTGAATTTAACCACGAGTGGCAACTACGACAAAGATTGTGGGACTTAGCCATTTCTACAGATCCTGATTGGCTCTTAGCTGTTGACGCAGATGAATTTTACGAAGATCTTGCCAAGTTACAAATGAGGGATTTAATTAATCAGGATAAGTATGACTGGGTAGGGTTTCGTATCTATGATTTCTGGGGAGGGTGCACCCATTACCGTGAAGATGATCTGTGGTTAATTCACCAGCGGCATACACGTTTACTCGTACGATATTTACCTGATTTCTATTATTTCTATCCAAGAATGGATCAGCATGTTCCGCGGCTTCCACTTTCTTATGCCGTATTACCTGGATTTCAATCGGAACTTAGGGTGAAGCATTATGGTTGGGCTGTGTCTAAAGAAGAACGATATGAGAAATATTTACGCTATATGTCGAGCGACCCCAATGGAGAATGGGGAAGTCTTGAACAGTACCAATCGATTCTCGATGAGTATCCTACATTGATCGAATGGAAAGAGAATCGCTTATGAAAGAGATCAGTATACTCACATCTCATTTGTTTAATTTGAATAGTGAAGGCTCATATGTGATCCCAGGAGGCGGAGTAGAGCGGTACATATGGGAATTATGTGAGTCGATTCAAGAGCTAGGAATGAAGATAACCGTTCATCAACTGACATCTATAGGCTCTTTTCACAAGCAAATAGGAAATATAGAGATCATAGGACGTCAAGTAAGGGAAGAAGAGAGAGTTCAAAAGATTATGCAAATGTCAGATACGATCGATGGACTTATTGTTTATGCAGGGATAGAGGAGTTAGGCCCTGCATTTCCATATCAAATCGGAAGTATTGGGATCAGCTATGCTCAAGGAAGTGTAGTTGACTGTTCATTAGAAGAGGCTACTTATGATCGTTTACAGCAAATTGTAGTAGTGAATACACTCGCACTCGCTGGAATTCGTTGTTATCAGCATACGAAAGAGCAGGCTCTGGGTATCGTTATACGTCAGAGCGTGGATCTATTGAAATTCAAACCAGTTCTACATTGGTCTGAACTAAGAAACGCTTTGCGTATTGTATTTCCAAGATTATTGGATCAGGGACGAGAGGTCCTTAATACGCTTCTCTTGATTGATCGAATTCTACAAGTTTATCCTGAAGTAATCGTTGAATTTGCGAATGAGTCAGAAGAAGAGAACGAATATACCTTTGCTTTCAGACTCTGGCTTAAGAATCATCCGCATAAGGGTCGTATCTTTAATGAGAAATATTCTTTCCGTAAAATGGATGAAGCATATAAGAAGGCTAATATCGTTGTGATTCCTTCTTTTTTTAAGGAAGGGAGTTCCTATTCCTGTCTTGAAGCGATGAGTTGTGGTATTCCAATAATTGCTGGTAATCGTGGTGGGATTAACGATTTTATTGTAGATGGCTATAACGGTATATTAGTTGAGCCATTAGAAGATCATTTGTTCAATGGAATATCTAGATTGTTAGATCATGCTGATGTACGAAGATATTTGGGATCTAACGGACGGAGAACGGCTGGTGCCTTTGATAAGAAAGTATGGAAGTTGCAATGGATAAAGTTATTTAAACATATGTTAGATGCTGATATAGGATCGAAAGAGAAGAGGCCAGCAGATTGAGCCTATTGGAATATACGACGTATGAATTGGATCGACACGAAGAAGTTTGTAGTAGGCGAGTGCGACAAGTTGAATTACTTCACGGGAGTGACATAACGATTCTTCTATTCGTTCATTCAGTTCAGGTATTTCCCCACAGGCTTGTGCAATAGAAGCATAGTATAGCCATTCGGAGATGTCAGAGGATACTCTTGTTTGTTCATGCGTTTGATCATCGGAATAATGGTGTTCTTGTTGTTGCAAGAAGATCTGACACCATTGTTGCTGAACAGCCTGAGGGGATTGTAGTAAACCTGCGAGAATAGATTGAGGGAGTGTAGACCAGTGAATCTCAGAACTTGAATGCCGAAATAAGGCTAGTAATGTATTCCAAGAACCTGTCTGGATAAATAATTGTATACCGTATTCAAGTAGCTGTTGGTTGAGTGGATTGAAGGAAGTGTCAGGATGATCTTCTAAGCGTTTCTGTATGCTGTTCATATCAGGTCTGACTTGTATTAACTGATTCATCCATCGAAGAGTAGATTGAGACATCTCCGATTCGTACGTTATTGCCCATAGATAGGAGAGAATCATTGGATGATTGGGAAAAGTATGAAGTAATACTTCTAGTCTCTGGACACTATCGTGACGATCACCAGACTGTTGGATCAGCATGGCATCAACAATGGTCTCGGGTTCTGTGGGAAGATATGATCTCAGCTGAGATAGCCAAGGCGTAGATCTGCTGTTAAGTGCGGAAGGCGTTAGGAACATTAGGATATCAGAGGATAGTGATTTATGGTATTTCTCGGTGATGAGTAATAGACGAGGGATTTGGTTAGATAACAGACATATAGGGACGATGCTCCTCCAAGAAGGCATATAATCAGAGCGAAATTCCAGAGATTGTTCATAGTGTCTTAATGCTTCTTCAAATAAAAGAAGCTGTTCACAGATTGTTCCGGCGACCCAATGAGTTCGATACGTACCGCTTCCAGAAGTTGAACTATACTTGATGGATACGTCTCCTGCTTTGAGTGCCTTTTGAAGATATTCATATGCTAGAGAGAAGCGATTTTGTTCGGCTAACAGGAAAGCATAAGTTTCAAGTAAATCTGTGAAATCAGGGAAAAGAACGATACCTTCCAAGAGGATATCTTCAGATTGCTTAAGCTTCCGACACATGTATAAAGCGTAAGCAGATTTTAAATATAAGTCAGATGTATAACCGGAATGTGCCGGGACCTGGCGTAATAATGGGATCAAGATTGTGGAGGCCGATTCATAATCGCCCAATTGATAATACTCTGTGCCGAGTGCATAGAGAAGTGGTAGATGACCCGGCTGCTGTTGTAAGTTATGTTGAATAATGTTTAAATTGCGGGTCCCCTTATCTTTACGAACAAGCTCATGCTGTAAATAGCCATAGTGTTTAATACGTAACGATGAGAATGCAATATTAGCATCAGGTATTTCCCATATGCTCGGAGCTACACTTTCGTGAATGTGATCAGAGAAAGTGATACGTGTATCATTTCTAAATAATCGGCATACCGTATCGGTAACATAGCTGCGCTCTATTGTCTCACCTACATAACTTTTTAAAGATAGAAAGTACCCTTGGTTATCATTGTTGTTAAGCAAATTACATAATTCTTCTACTTGCCAGTTATCCGCTTCTTCATCAGCATCCAAGACTAGAATCCATGAACAGGATGCTTGTTGCAGTACTGTATTTCTTGCTTTTGCAAAATCATCTTCCCAAGGAATATGAATGACTTGTGCTCCGAACTTATGGGCAATGCTGACACTCTTATCATGGGAGCCTGTGTCAGCAATAATAATTTCAGATACGAGTTGATGAATAGAAGATAAGCATCGCTCTAAATGAAGTTCTTCATCTTTCATAATCATACATAGGGAAATATCTAATTTTGGCATGTGATGAGGTCCCCTTTACTTGATTCGTGGTAAGGGTAGCATGAGTCGTACGCGACGGATGGCTGAATAGTGGGGTGAGGTTGGTTCAGTTCGACTAAGTAGAGCGTCTGTGAGAGCAATCCAAGTACGACTGAGAAGAATAGCTTCATTCATTAATGACTCCGTAGGCTTATTTGGTTGGAGGACTGGATCTTGGACGTGTTCTTGAGAATGTAATATATCAGCACATATGCGTGATTCGTTCTGATAGCGAAGTTCCCATTGTCGAAGAAGATTAAATGCTTTATTCTCCTGTCCAAATTGATATGCGTAGGGAATGGCTAAGGTAAGTGTTTCCTGAGAAAAGTCTGAAGTAAAGGGTTGGTCAGAAGATATTAAACTTCTCCATGACGCCTTCAATTCATCTGTCATGTTCGTATCCAACTGTGTATTTAGCGTCTGAGCTGCTTGATAGGAGCCATCTAAGGCTAACCAATGGATGATCTCATTCCTAATCTCTGTGGATTGAATTTGAAGTGGAAATTGATTAGCTAACAATTCTGGAATATCTTGCTCCTGATTTGAACATTTCATAATACGCAATATTCGATTCGAACTCTGCACCCAGTCTGATTGAAATAAAGCGCTTTTCGTATACCATGTTATAGCTTCCGAATCATGACCCACTTCTTCGGCTATTTGACCCAGCATATTACATGAAAGGTAGGTCCCAAGCCCAGTTTCTGTATGATAGTGCGTGGGAGCGGGGCCTAATTCAACTGCTTTCATTAGCACTGATTTAGCTTCTTGAAGTTTTCGGTTTGCAAATAATATAGCTCCTTTGAGGTGGAATATATCAGTGTATTCTGGATACATAGTAATGGCTTCGTTGCAACAATTCAGTGCTTCGTCGATTTCACCTAATGCATATCGGCATCGAATTTCATACTTGTGCAGTAAATGACCATAACTCGTATCTGCTACGCTAAGTTCCATTGACTTGTGAATATGAGTCAATGCCTTCTGGTGTTCACCTAATCGCATATATTCAACGGCCATATTGAAATGTTGAAAGGGATCATTCGGTGATCTGCTGAGTGCTATCTCGAGTAATGTTACATTTCGTTGTATTTTATCTTTCTCGATGACTGTATGATCTGCATATCCATAGTGGTGAATCATAACCGTTGAGAGGTGAAGGGCAGCATTCGGACGATGATCAGTAATGGATGCTGCAATTTGTTCATGAATAATGCCTCGAAAAAGATGCTCAGGTCGATTGCGAAACATTCTTAGAATAGGATTAACGGTTGCTGTAGGTGATGATTTTTCTTTTCCTGTATGGTTATGAATTCGTAAGAAAAATCCTTCATATTGCAAATGCATAGCGCACAGCTTTAACTCGTCTTTGCTACCTTGATCCAGTTCTTCATCCGCATCTAAGACTAGAATCCATGTTCCTTTTGCTTGGGTAATTCCTACATTACGTGCAGTTGCAAAGTCTGAAGTCCAAGGAAGTGAGATGATGTTTGCTCCATAATGCTGTGCGATCTGAATGGTAGAATCCGTAGAACCGGTATCTACCACAATGATCTCGTCAACAACTTCTTGAATACTTTCCAGACAGTTGGCTAAATGTTCAGCCTCATTCTTTACAATCATACATAAGGTTATTGGAGGGTGAGGGTTATTAATCATGACGAACCTCTGTTGTCGTTCTCTTGAGATTTATTGTGGTATGCCATCCTGTACGATTCAATAATAGAATAGCCGATCGGATAGAGCTAAGATCTTCATGTAGATGACTGCTGTGATGGTTATCAGCTAATCCGAGTGCCTCAGTGATATAGGACTCTGCGAGATGAAGGTAACAGATGGATACGGCAGTTATTATTTTTTCATTTCTGGGATGGGCCTGAAGAAGTTGTTCGAACCATGCAGCACCCTGTGCATAATGGCCTTTATCAATCAGAATTTCACCTAAGTAAATGCTAGCTTCATCATCAAGTAGATCTTGTTGTAACAAAGATAGTAGTATTTCCGCCGCTGCCATCGTATCTCCATGAACATACAACGTTGAAGCATAGGTAAGTTTACCTTCGGGGAAATGTTCTATAAGACGCTGGGCTATTTCTGGTTGGTGTAATAACACGGATTGGCGAACAAGAGTAATAACAAGTTCTAATATATCTGGGGGGTAATGATGTTTGGTTGTATCCGAAGGGATTTGTAATATTTGATCCACAAACTCATATCTTTTACACATATCAAGGGGCATGTTTACGTAAAAGTTATCTTGAAGTTCTTTCGGATCTTGTTGCCATTGACAAATAGCCCACATCTGACATGCCACAATTAGATCCTCATACGAAAGATGGGGCATTTGTTGATTGAACAGGACGGAGGCCTCTTCTAAGTGAGAAATTGTAATAAGTGAGATGCAAACATCGAATAGGATTCTTGGGTTAGAGACATATGATTGTTGTGAGTAACTTGCAATAGACTCATGAGCATGTATTTCCTTCAGTGCCTCTATTATTAGAATATGATCTTCTGTTGTTTGGGGATTTACAAGCTGTTGTAGTAAGGCGTGAATGTCCTTATTTGGCACGTCTAGTGCATCAAAACTTGAGGTAATACCCTTCAGTGAGGGCGTATATAATGGATTGAACTGAAGGGATAGATGAAATAAGCGGGCTGCATCTTCTATTCTTCCTAATTGTTGTGCGATCATCCCCATGTGACAATACGGTAGAAAATGTGCTACACCCAATTCGGTAATGTATCGCTGATGTAATATGCCGATTGTACAAGAAGTCGCGTTCTGATAAGCATCGTATGCTCTTTCAAGTAAACCTTGTCGTTCTAGAGATTGAGCAAGTAAGAAATGTAGGTCGGGATAATCCGAGTAACGATTCAATTCATGAATCAACAGAATATCTAATGGTTTTGTTAGGTTCAGTTCTAAATAAATCTTACATAAATCGCGTATCAAGTTTGCACGGTAAGACTGATTATGGGGAACAAGCATTAAGCTGTGTTCAAGGCAAAGTTGTGCTTGTTCTAATTGACCTGCCTGACAGTGGGTTACACCCATATTATAAAGAAGAAAGGGATCATCTGGTGTTTCCATTAACGATTGTTGAAGTAACGCATGATTACGTGCTACTTTGTTCTTGTTGTGTAAATATTGAGGCAAATAACCAAGGTGTATGATTTGAGTATCTGAGTTAGTTATGGCAGAGAGTCCATGTTTATCAATAATAGAAGGCTCAATTTGCTCATGAATGATTCCTCGAAACTCATAATCGCGGTCACTTCGAAATAGTCTCAACGCTTGATGTGTAACCCGATTCTCGGGCTGTCTACTAACCAGATTATCAACAGTAACCGTTACAGCTTGAATCTGAGATTCAATGGAACTCAACTGTTCTTTTAAGATATGAAGTGGGGTTAATAGACGCTCGTCTGCATCCAATATCAGAATCCACTCCGTATTCGCATGGCGTAACGCTTCATTACGGGGCTTGGAGAAATTATTCTCCCAATCCATGGATATGACATGGGCTCCATAAGACCGAGCGATCAGAATGGAAGAGTCCTTCGAACCGGTATCAATTACGATGATCTCATCTGCGTGCTGTACACTTTCTAGACATTGCGGTAATAATTCTGCTTCATCTTTTGTAATAATATGAACGCCAATAGAATGTTCATTCATGGATGTTCCTCCTCACGCTGTAACCCGTAATGCTAGGAGCAATTTCAAAACAAGTCTTCATTGACAATAGATATAACGTTTAGGATGCACGAATAAAGAGTACACGGAAGACCATGTACTCTAAAGACTCATGATATATTATGAGATTATTCTTAATTAGGTTCCCTGTGCGTTGAAAATAACGTTGATGGTTGAAGTGGTTGCTGGATTTGCTGAAACGTACGCGACGCGAGTATATTTTAAGAATCGAGATGGGACAAGTACATCAATGGCACCTGCTGCTAGTGGGTTATCACCATTAGTATCGACGTAATAATTGGTTCCGTCAGCACTGATTTGAAGCTGTGTATTGACAGGGTTGGCACCGGTGTTCTGAATAAAGAATGAATATGTTCCAAGTACGCTTGTAGTGATCGCTGGTAAAGGTGTTAGTACGTTAGTGGTTGCAACGCCTAACGTAGATTGTTCAATAAAGCTTCGTTGCGAAATAGAAGTGACACTACTTAAAGTACCGGCTGTAATTGTAGCTCCAAGTACGCTCGTGATGGTCCCGTTTAAGATATTCGTTACGGTACCCGCAGAAGATAGCGTACCGGCCGTGATGGTAGCCCCAAGAACACTGGTAATGGTACCGTTCAAGATGTTGGTCACCGTACCTGCGGAAGATAGCGTACCGGCCGTGATGGTAGCCCCAAGAACACTGGTAATGGTCCCGTTCAAGATGTTGGTTACAGTACCTGCGGAAGACAGCGTACCGGCCGTGATGGTAGCTCCAAGAACGCTAGTAATGGTTCCGTTTAAGATATTCGTTACGGTACCGGCAGTAATGGTAGCACCGAGTACACTGTCGATGGTTCCGTTTAAGATATTAGTTATAGTCCCGGCGGAAGATAAAGTACCGGCAGTAATAGTGGCACCGAGAACGCTCGTGATGGTCCCGTTTAAGATATTCGTTACAGTCCCAGCGGAAGATAGCGTACCGGCAGTAATGGTAGCACCGAGAACACTGTCGATGGTCCCGTTTAAGATATTCGTTATGGTACCGGCGGAAGATAAAGTACCTGCCGTAATGGTAGCGCCAAGTACACTCGTAATGGTCCCGTTTAAGATATTCGTTACAGTCCCGGCGGAAGATAAAGTACCTGCCGTAATGGTAGCTCCAAGTACACTCGTAATGGTCCCGTTTAAGATATTAGTTACGGTACCGGCGGAAGACAGCGTACCGGCCGTGATGGTGGCACCGAGAACACTGTCGATGGTCCCGTTTAAGATATTCGTTACGGTCCCAGCGGAAGATAGCGTACCGGCAGTAATGGTAGCACCGAGTACACTCGTAATGGTCCCGTTTAAGATGTTGGTTGAGATATTACCGTTAGAATCTGTCGCTATTGCTCGATCAACAGATGTTTCATCTCGACCAAAGATAAGAGTACGTAGATTATCTGGATCTGATTGAAAAGCGCTAAAGTTTGGCAAGACATCTCTTCCTTTCATTCTAAATTTTTTGTTCGCTTCCTGTCGTTTGAGATTGGAAATATACATCGACAATGCTTGCACTTGTTGATGCTTCTGTATTTATGGATAACCGTGTCCATTTAAGAAATCGGTTAGGAACGAATACGCGCATGGATTGCGGAGGGACAGTTTCTTGCATGTCTTTGGCATAATCAAGGGCATTAGGACTAATTTCTACTCTTACGATTATAGGTTCATCCCCGCGGTTAGCAACGGCATAAGAGGTCATAGATTTAGTTCTAGAGTCTTGTGCAGGAAGAGATGTAATAGCGTGTGATACGTTGATGTTCAAGAATTCTTCTTCCATAAAAATGGTACTTGTACTAGAGCTAGAAATGACTTCAAGTCGTCCCATGGCATCGGTTCGTATAGGGACTAGTTCTTGTCCATTTGACCCGAATATTTCTATCTTATCTCTCGTTGGGTTTAAATTTCTTATATCTAAATCCTTTGCAACGACCTGGATGGGTCGAACAATGCGTACAGGTTTTACAATTTTGTAGTAATTAATTTGTTTAACGAAACATGTTTTTTTAAAGGGAAGGCATGTCTTTTTTTTCTTTTTGAATTTGCATTTTTTTGGTTTGCATTTTTTGGGCTTGCACGGTTTGAGCCTACTTGGTTTGATAGTTTTTGTTTTATTTTGGATTTGCTTATCACAGATGTTCATTCACCTCCTAAAAGTAAATCCATTTTTGTGTTCGTTGAATTTAGGCAGATTATCGAATCAGGTGAAGACATAAATAAATGGCCCTTGCCATCGGCGAGGGCCAACATTCATGTATACATTGATTACGGATTCGCTGCGGCCACACGCAGGTAAGATGTATCATGTTGAGTTCAAATAGAGTCTGTTGCTGATATCAATATATGAGGCGAGCTTATTCATGATTGGACACGTGATATAATTAGTCATTTATACTTCATTTCATTCTAATAAGGCTAAAGAAGCAGTGAAAATACGCATTCTCCTACACAACTTGTACGATTAATTTGCATATAGTGAAGTAGAATGCAATATACAATCTAATGACTATAGTAAATGTAAAGAAAAGGGGCAGAGGATGATGGCAAACTATTCTGTATTTAATCAGATAGATAATCCTTTATATACACAGCAGGTAAATACTTACATCATGCCGGGGATAGATTCTACTCCGGAAGGATCTGCTTCCAAAGCAGGAATGTTGTTTGGTGTGAATTTTGCATCTACGGTCACAACAGCAGCTCCGTTAGTGCTTCAAATAACCAATCCATCAGGTAGTGGTAAGAATATGTATGTTTCTCGTGTTTTAGGAAGTGCAGCAACAGCGGCAGTTATCTTAACGACTATAAAGAATGGGACGGTTAGTGGAACTGCTGTAACGAAGGTGAATTTAAACTTTGGTAGCACAGCGGTAAGTGTGATGACAGCACAAAGTGCAACGACAGCGGTTACAGGAAGTCCTGTTACAGTGTCATCCATGTTATTGGCTGCTGGCCCATTTGTTATTAATTATACTGGCAGTATCATCGTCCCTCCGAATACATCATTTACGGTAACAGCGACACTTTCATCAGGTACTTCTGCTGCAACAGCTAGCATTAATTGGTGGGAATACTAATTCGATATAAAGGAGAACGTTGAAATGCCGAACTATTATGTATTTGATACGATAACCAAACCAGTAAATGTTCAAATGACGAATACGTATCAGAACCCAGCTATTAGCGCACCTCCCGAATCCAATGCTAGTAATTTTGGAAGGCTTTTTTCAATATTTGGCTCCGCTTCGTCCTTGGTAGTATTAGGTCTTACCTCAGCGACTATTTCTCTTCTGTTATCTAATCCGATTGGTAGTGGTAGAACGGTGTACTTATCCCAAGTCAATGGTAGTATTGGGGGTTCATCTTTACTGTCTTCTTTAACAGGTACTATGACTATGGTAAAAGGGGGGATATTAACAAGTCCTTCTACATTAACACCTACTAATAATAACTTTGGGAATACTACAACGAGTACTTCGACAGCCCAATCCTCAACAGGAGCGATAACTGGAGGCACTATTGTAGCTTCATTTCAACTAGCACCAGGAACCTTTGCGCAACAGTTCGTAGGAAGTATTATTCTTCCACCAGGTAGTTCTCTTTCAGCAGTGGTTACTTCTTCAAGTTCTGCGATTGGATTAACGATGACATCTGTTCTGAATTTTAATTGGTGGGAAGTCTAATGAGAATAGATCTGGAATTTGAAAAGAAAAATAGTGTACAGCATTGGGTAGGGTAACCATAAGCTGTACACTATATTTGGTTTGTTACGGTTTATTGATGCGATTTGATGATGTATAAGAGCATAGTTAACCTTCTTTTTTTCCCACGCTGACGAGTAAGTACCCTGGAAATAAGCCTTGCTCTTCACTTGAAAGCTCCTGGTACCATTGAATAATGGATTGTTTGATGATGTCCGATTGGGGAATAAAGTCAAGGAAATCTAAGCTGTTCACAAAACCAATATCTGTCTCACTAAGTAAAGCGATTCCACTCTCTTTAAATTCTTCCACAAGTGTTGTTACTGGTTCCTCTACACCATACATCCAGACACCTTGTTTCTCGGCAAAGGCTTTTCCAACTCGATAAGGTAGACACTTTGAATAGGGTGTTAAGATGAGGACAGTGCCTCCTGGTTTGGTGATCCTTGCCATTTCATTTAAGATATCTACTTTCTCATCAAATGTGAAATGCTCTAATACGCCTGCGTTCCAAGTGAGATCATATTTATGGTCAGGGGCTTGGATATTACGTATATCGGATAGAATAAATGTTCCTTGGCAACTTTCTTGTCCGAATGCCTCTCGACTATTCGCTAGTGCGTTCTCCGAATAATCTACGAGTGTTACCTGAGCACCCTCTGAGGCGAGCCGTAATGAAATTTTACCGGTACCAGATCCGGCTTCTAGAATACTCAAATTCTGAATGGGACTGACCCATTGGTGGATGGTATCGTAAATGACTTGACTAAGTGAATCCCATTGATATGAAACCTTATGTGACCATAATGTATCCCACACTTCTTTTTGTTGATCGACCATATTAGTCCTCCCCATGAATATATCTATCAATTATCGTTTCGAATTCATCGGAATTTGAGTGAATCTCGGATAATTTCTTCAATCCGTATGCTCCATATTGTTGAAACAGCCCTTTCTCATTTATGGCAAAATCAATATATTTATCGGGAAGAGACATACGCTGGGCCATAGTGGCATGGTATACCCATGATTTTAAATAGCACTTGGGACGCCAAGAGGTCTTAGTTCCCATATAATAGACGTAACCAAGGAGTAGGCTGTCATCCTCATAACCTTGTTTACCACTTAAAAATTGTGTGTCATAACCACCGACAGAACGTAAAGCACTCGCTCTGTGTATCACAGGGTGTACAAATCCCTTATGAATTTCTTCTACGCTTAAACTCTCCAAGTGAGTAATTAATTCGCGATAAGTTGAAGGAATGGTCGTATATTGTCCGAGAGGTTGTAATTCTCCTGTGATTGTAATAATACCTGGAGAAATCATAGGCTCATCATTGATATCTAAATAGTCTATTAGTGGTGCATGCCAGTTCGGTGGGAATACCATATCGACGTGAATTTCTGATATATAAGCTGTATCGCTATAATGTTTCCAAATATACTCGAAACAACGCTGTCTTGCGGGAGCAATCCCAACATTCTCCCCTTCACCAAGTATGATGGCAGTAAATTGATAGGAGGAGCATATCTGGTTCAATTGGTCATTGCTCAGTCCACCTTGATTGTAGATAATCACGAGTACATCATCGGATAAGGCTAAGCTTTCAAAGCACGCGTACGCCATAGTTAGATCTTCTGTATTCAAAGGTTCACTACGAATCATTAAAGGCATTGTATGAACGATTCTCATTAGGACTCCTTTCCATTCAGAGTAGGGTTAAATCATTTATTCTACCCACGGTATTAAATGTGGATGTTCATCTAGAATGGAGGCGTATTGCTCCTTCCAACCGAATTCGCCATTGGGATCTAACGCAAGATATCTTAAATACTTCTCTAATCGGTATTCAGGTCGTGACCATCCAAGATGCTTCAATCTCAGGTTGGATAAAGAGTGTGGTAACGCGAAGATATTCTCTGGAAGCCTACCACAATGTTGAGCAGTTTCTTTCCACTGAAATGCAAAATCTTGTTTATATCGAATGAGAAAGGGACGGTAATTGAAATGAGCCTGCCAATATTGATCTTCTCTATAATGATCTTGGTTCCATAAATCGAAGAGACGAAAGCAGTATAGATCAACATCGGCATTTCGAAGTAATGAATGGATTTCTATCGCAAATCTGGGTTCGAACATTTCGTCAGCATCCAGATTGAGAATCCAATCGGGGTTACTCTTGATTACTTCTTCCCATTGTTGCTTACGCAGATCAATCTCATTGGAGAACTTAGAGACATCGTTGTGAATCATGCGTATTGGAATACCTTGAAGAACTTCATAACATAGATCGATTGTTCCATCACTACTGCCATCGTCAATAATAACGGCCTCATCAATGTACTTACGGTGTTCCTCAAGTACTTGTCTGAGAAAGCGGGTACTTTCATTCTTCACAACCATCGTCAGTGTCAGTTTTGGGTGATCATGAATGATCTTTACAGGGGAAGGGGGTTGAGTTTCTGAGATAGAATCAGACTCTTCAATTTGAATGATTCCAGATTCTTTCTTGAAAGAAGATACTTTATCCAGATCTGAATCTCGATATAGATGGAGTGCAGGATAATGTGTATCTACATATAATGGAATACCCAATGCTACGGCACGGATACAGAAGTGGCGATCTTCCCCCCAGAAGGAAACATTATGAATGAGATCGAAATTGACACCAGCTTTAATCGCATTTTGACTAATTAAGGTACAGGCTCCTAATCCTCCTACTTCATATAAACCTGGGTTCTTCAGTTTGGAAATGAATTGTGCGAATCGGATAGCAATATCTTCATTAGATAATCGTTCACCATGATGTTGTTCCCATTGATCGTATTCATTACGCATCCATACTTGAGGCTGAAACATAGCATCAGGCTGCCACTGGGTCCAGAATATTTCGGAAATAATATCTTTATCAGTCGCAACTAAATGCTCAATTGTATCTGGATGGAGAATGAGATCGGAATCTATGAGAAATAAATAATCATAATTCAATTTGGCTGCGTGCTGAATTATTGTGTTCTTGAATTTGGCTACTTTCCAGATCAGATTGGTGTTCCACAGGTGTGTCGTGTCATCTCGAATATAGTCGTCAGAAAGTCCAGAGGATTGAAGAAGTACGTGTTCGGATTGTTGGGAGAATTGTTGAAGAATGTGGGTTGAATCTTGATCTATATTATCGTCTATGAAATAAAAGTCTAGTTCAATAAATTGTTGTTTTAAAAGAAGAAGCGAGGCAAGAAACTCCTGTAAAATAGCAGGTTTTTGGTGAATGGGGCTTCCGATCAATATGCGCTTCTTAGGATGGATCATAGTGGTTCACCTTGTACATTCTCCTCCACTTTGTGAAGAATGGATTCCAAATACGTTTTATTCTGTATGATGCTAGGGTCATCACTGCGATATTTGCGAGCTTCTTCGTTATGTTCGTAGGCGAGCTGATAATTGCCGATTCTATCGTAGCAAACACACAACTGTAAATGAGGAAGCCAAGTCGAACAAGAAAGGTTTTGGAATCCCCAACTATTAGCGTTTCGTTCGAGTTTAGTAGCCGTGTTATACCAGAAGATAGCATTGTTAATTTGGTCTTTCTGTAGAAAATGATATCCTATTCTGCAACAAAATTCAGCGCGAGGCGAATCATATTCGAAGGATCTTAAGGCCGATTCTAATTCCTTCTGTTTATTATTTAGACCATGGTAGCAATCCGAAAGTTTCCCACATGCTGAAATATTGTCTTCAATCCACCCTTCTTTTGTATCCAGGAATTTCTCATAGAACGTAATTGCACGTTCGTACATACGATGGTCTAATAACTCGTTGGCAAAATAATAAAGATCCCGTGGAGAGAATTGTTCTCCATTAGTGTAACGTTGCTCATAAATGTTAAGGTTTCTATCACTGTCATGATGAATGCTACTATGCGTTACTGCAACATCACTATTGATAATGGTTCCACCTACTTCAAGGTATTCGTGAACTGCACCAATCCAGCGAAATTGTTTACTCCGTTTAACAAGTCGATTGCGTCTGTTGCTAGATGTTACATTTCCAAAGGAGTCGAATCCTAGATGATATTTCATGGTAACGGAATCTACAGAAGGGTCCAGTGTGTCCTTCAAAACTTTAAAACGAATAGCATCTTCCTCTTTCACGACATCATCTGCATCTAACCATAAAATATAGTCCTTTGTGGCTTGACTGAACGCATAATTACGGGCCGCTGCAAAATCTTGAATCCATTTGAAATCATATAATTTTTCCGTATATTTCTTTGCAATCGTCTTGGTGAGATCTGTCGAACCCGTGTCCACAATGATGATTTCGTCTACTAATTTAGCTACAGAAGATAAGCAACGATCAAGGGTTTGCTCTTCATTTTTCACTATTAAACAGAGACTTATCGTTATCATAAAATCCCTCCGAATATAAACATATATAGACTGTATGTTTTTCCAAATAATTATATTACCGACAAAATATTCAGCTTGTTTGTGCACCAAATAATTCTTCTCTGAATATATTGTACTATTGAAGATTTGGCATGACTCAATCTTCTAAATAATTCAGAAAAGGTTTAAGGAGGAGATACAGTCATATGAGTGAATTCCCATGTCATCACGATTCAGAAGCTAAGGCTTTATTAAACATTCTTATAAGGCTTTCGGAGGTTGTTCCACCAGCACTTACGAACCCAACAACACAGAATATCACTGATCTTCAGGCAGTTTTGCGGCAATTAGTGAACTTTTTAAAAACCCCGAAATTTTGTGGTCAGGATCCAACAGAGGTCCAAGCTATATTAGAATTGACGATAGTCTCAACGGAGGTAACACCTTTTTCAATTATTAGTGTTGGGACAACGCTACAACAATTGCTTGAACAATTGTTAGTGTATGTACTTGTATTATGCATAGCCCCTTCTTGCAAAGATGAAATGGTTGACGTAATCAGACAGATTCAGGCTTCCATTTCGTATGCTTTAGGAGAATATGGTTATGGAGTAACAGGACCGACGGGTCCAACGGGGCCTACAGGACCTACAGGACCTACAGGACCTACAGGTGTTGGGGTAACAGGAGCCACTGGTGCCACGGGAGTAACAGGTGTAACAGGACCTACAGGTCCAGGAGTAGGAGAAACAGGATCCACGGGGTCTACTGGAGTAACAGGAGCAACAGG
>NZ_LVJI01000011.1 GCF_001637225.1 Paenibacillus antarcticus | reverse complement strand
ACGGGAGCGGCTGGAGTCACCGGAGCAACAGGAGCAACAGGAGTAGCAGGAGCAACCGGAGCAACTGGAGTCACGGGAGTAACGGGGTCTACGGGAGCAACAGGTGCCGCAGGTGCCGCAGGTGCAGGTGCAATCATACCTCTAGCATCTGGATTACCGATTACTATGACTACAGTTGCACTAGGTTTAGTCGGAACAGTAGGTCTTATTGGGTTTGGAAGTTCTGTTGCGGGGATCTCTATTCTTGGCGGAACTATTGATTTGACCGGTAATGCTGCAGGACCTCTTGTCAACTTTGCATTTTCCGTTCCTCGTGCAGGAACAATCACATCTATTGCTGCTTACTTCAGTAATACCGTCGCCTTATCTCTTATTGGTACTACTGTAACGGTAACTGCGCAATTGTTCCAGTCTACCACACCTAATAACATATTTACGTTAGTTCCGGGAGCAACGGTAACTCTTGCCCCACCACTTACAGGGCTTATTAGTTTAGGGTCTGTTAGTAATGGAATTACAACAGGGTTAAGTATTCCTGTAACACCGCAGACACGACTATTAATGGTATTCTCATCCACTGCTTCGGGGCTTAACGTTGTTACTTCGACCACTGGATATGCTAGCGCAGGCTTTACGATTGACTAAAAAAATCTCATATTTATGCTAAGACACCTATATAGGGTGTCTTTTTCTTGTTGTTGATTTACAATCTGATCGCCCCGTAACAGGGACTCAATAGATATGTTCAATTGTTTTTTTTGTA
This sequence comes from Paenibacillus antarcticus, assembly GCF_001637225.1. GTDB lineage: Bacteria > Bacillota > Bacilli > Paenibacillales > Paenibacillaceae > Paenibacillus_AQ > Paenibacillus_AQ antarcticus. The sequence goes on along the minus strand of NZ_LVJI01000011.1, from coordinate 1,757 downwards.
TCAGATGTATCGTTTCGAGATATGTTGCTAAGACCTAAATTTTCCAAATAATTCAATATAAAGTTTATGGAGGAGCTAGTGATGTGAATGCATTTTTACCATGTATTGGCGAAGCACAAACTTTATTAAGTAATAAAATTAGCACTTGTGATGCGGTACCTCTTGCAATTCGAATCCTAACATATTGAATATCGGAATAGAAGAACTTAGGATATTCGTAATAAATTCAAATTTTGAAGTGGACCTAACAGAGATTCTATTAATATTAGAATTGACTATCGTTTCAACGGAGGTAACTCCATTAACCTTTATAAGGTGAACGGGAACAATTATTAGCTTAGGGAGCTGTATCCCATAGAGGATAATACTCCTAATAATACGTTCTCTTTGGTGGCCGGTAGCACAATGACATGTCCATTGTTAATAGGGAATTTTAACTTTTTAATAGTATGGTAATTAGAATTCAGGGCAGTTTAGTATACCAGTATCGTCTCAAACACTTCTTATTAATAGTATTTCTGCAACTGTTACAGGGCTCTTACTTTTCAAGGTGTTGGCGGGAAGTGTTCTATATTTTTAATATTTTTATGTAATTCGTGATCTAACAACTCTTTATTTTTCAAAAATATTAATATTCTCGATATAGATAGTTAGCTTGCACCAAATATTTCTGCTCAGAATATGTTGTTACTATTGAAGATTTAGAAGGACTCAATCTTCTAAATAATTCAAAAGATAGTTTAAGGAGGAGATAGTGATATGAATGCATTTTTACCATGTAATGGAGAAGCACAAACTCTGTTAAGTATTATAATTGAGCTTGGTGAGGTGGTACCCCCTGCACTAACGAACCCAACCATCTTAAATATTGCTAACCTGCATAACGTATTACAAGAACTTAGATTGTTCGTAATCAATTCAAACTTTGAAGTGGATCCAACAGAGATTCTATCAATATTAGAATTGACTATCGTTTCAACGGAGGTAACCCCCTTCTCCGTTACAAGTGTAGGAACAAATTTACAACAATTGTTGGAACAATTATTAGCTTATGTCCTTGTCTATAGCCCCTGCTTGTAAGGATGAAATGATTGGCCAAATTAGACCCATTCAAGTTTCTATTTCATTAGCTCTTGGGTCATACGCTTATGGAGTAACAGGCCCCACAGGTCCAACGGGAGCAACAGGACCATATGGAGTAGGCCCAACAGGAGCAACAGGAGCAACAGGAGCAACGGGTGTGACCGGAGCAACAGGAGTCACAGGAGCAACGGGAGTTGGTTTGCAAGGTATAGTAAATTATGATCCAGCACAAAGCCCATTTTATCTAGAAGGCCAGATAGTAACCTATAATGGAAGCACTTATATAACGGTTGTAGCAGGCCCAACGGGAACACCGGGAAGCTCACCAGACTATGTATTGTTGGCTGGAATGGGAGCAACAGGAGCAACAGGGGCAGTTGGTGCAACGGGTGTGACCGGAGCAACAGGAGTCACAGGAGCAACGGGAGTTGGTTTGCAAGGTATAGTAAATTATGATCCAGCACAAAGCCCATTTTATCTAGAAGGCCAGATAGTAACCTATAATGGAAGCACTTATATAACGGTTGTAGCAGGCCCAACGGGAACACCGGGAAGCTCACCAGACTATGTATTGTTGGCTGGAATGGGAGCCACAGGAGCAACAGGAGCAACAGGAGAAACGGGACCAACCGGAGCTACGGGCGAAGCAGGTGTAACAGGAGCCACAGGCGAAG
>NZ_LVJI01000010.1 GCF_001637225.1 Paenibacillus antarcticus | reverse complement strand
ACTAAACAACCTGAGCCCCTACGAATACAGGACTCAGGCTGCTTAAATATTGCTTTTTGTTAATTGTCTACTTGACAGGGGTCACTTCAAGATGACCGGGGTTCTTACTTGTCAATATTAAAATTCGTTAATTCTAATGGCCTTTTATTCTTTTGTTTCTGCTGTATTACTCGGAGTAACTTCTTCCGTTGTTTCAGCATCTTCTTCAAGCACTGCACGTGGAGCAGTTACCGCAACAAGCAAATGATCTTCTCCATTTGATGCCAACGTTACACCCTTAGGCAATTTCACTTCTGAAGCCATTAGTTTGTCTCCCATTTCAAGATGAGACACATCTACTTCTATCGTAGACGGAAGTTTAGAAGGCAGACCTTCAACTTCTAAATCGGTCAGCAAGTGTTGTACCACACCGCCTGATTTACTTCCAATTGCAACACCTTGGAAATCAATTGGTATACTTACACGAAGAGGCTGAGATTCTGAGATTTGCAAGAAGTCTACATGACTCCATTGGCCATCTTTTTTCTGGAAATCTTTAATAATAACAGATAGATCATCCATGCCTTCAACATGTAATTTAAACATCTCTGAACGACCTGTGCGAGCTAATTTCATCATTTCTTTATGATCAACATGTACCGATAGGCTGTTTGTATTCAATCCATATACTACTGCTGGAATCCGCCCACTTGCTCTCAAGTCTCTTAGTGAAGATTGTTTTTCTGTTCTTTTTTCAGCTGTAATTGAATGAGATGTCATAGTAAATTCCTCCTGGTTTAAATCAGTTTCTTACGCTAATGAATCACGCATATCTACTATTACCCAATTCAGAACGAATTCAAACATTTCTTTTGAAATTGTACATAAGTTCGCCTCTTTAATACTATTATTTCACACCATTTAGACCTGCTTTATGGTATGATGTCCAAGGCTGTTTGGACGTATGTAACGTTACTCCTTTCAGTCCCATAATTAATTACTTGGAGGCTTCTATGTCATCATCACAAACTAATCAAAAAGTACAAATCGTAAGTGCAGATCCTAGCGGAATTGGCTTATTTGGACTCGCCATCGTCACGCTTGTAGCATCATCACAAAAGCTTGAGCTCACTTCAGGGTTCAGCTACATTATCCCTTGGGCTATTTTTCTAGGTGGCTTAGCCCAATTATTCGCTTGTGTTCAAGACGCCAAACACAATAACACATTCGGAATGACAGCTTTTGGGGCCTACGGTCTATTCTGGCTTGGTGTTGCAAGCAGTTGGCTAATGAAACTTGGTGTATTCGGACCTGAACTTATGGGAGATATAGATGGTAAGCAATTGGGGTTTGCATTCATTGGTTACTTGGTGTTCACATTATTTATGACCATCGGTGCTATGGAGACCCATAAAGTGCTATTTATCATTTTTGTATTGATTGATTTACTATTCTTAGGCTTATCTTTCGATGCCTTTGGTATTGCGACACATATCTTTCATACTCTTGCAGCTTACGCCGAAATGGGAATTGCTATCGTCTCACTATATGGCTGTGGAGCTTCTGTCCTGAATGCTCATTTCGGTCGTGTTTTTCTACCTCTTGGTGCGCCATTCGGTATTTTCAAAAAGTAAGTTAGGTTTGTCCGCTATAAGGCAATAAATTTATAAATGACCAACCACCCTTACGGCTAGAGAGGCTAGCGTAAGGG
>NZ_LVJI01000009.1 GCF_001637225.1 Paenibacillus antarcticus | reverse complement strand
CATAAAAACTAGCCAAATGAGGGAAGTTATGGGTGGGTGATAATATGAAAAATAAATTGATATCTACTCTAGTCCTTTCCATTGGGGCGATACTATCCATTCAGTCAGCAAGTGTTGCTCAACCACATGATGAAACGACTAAAGGAAAAGATGCAATTGAATGGATTGCTTTATGGGGATTCCCACAAACAAGGGAAGAACGATTGGAACGAATGTTAACAACTGAATTGCAACGGAGGACACTATGGGCACTCCAAGAAAAGCAATACTTAAAGACAGGGAAAGAAAATGTTTATTACTTTGACCCACTTCAAGTAACCGATATGAGAGAGGTTACGGGGGGATTTTACGAATTAGATGTTTTAGCGAGTGTACATGAAGTTATTAATAACGAGGTAGATAAGAAAACAGAAAATTATCAAATTACATTCCGCCACAATTACGATTCAGGATTCGTTGTCACACATGTAAGTGAATAAACCCCTAAATTATTGTGCTAACGGGACACGATAGATCGATGGCTGTCTTAAATAGTTGAAGAAGAGATAGCAAATTTTAGAAATGTATTAAACCCTTCCATTTCAAGAGAATCTAGATCTAATAGGTATATATAATTGGGAGGGTTTCTCTATGTACCTGAGTGAATTATGGAAGCTGTATGAAGTTGATAAAAAGATTCAGGGATTCAGTCCGTACACATTAAAGGCCTACTCATTGACGGTCTTCTGATGTCTATAAAACAAACGATATCATTATTACATTTATAGGGGATTCTGGATATCATACACACGTTAAGTTCTTGAGAAAGCGTTGATTCAATGACACGTTATCTAAATATATAGCCTGTAGAGCCCAAGTGGAATAACGCTTGGGTTTTTATTTTCTTAAGGCCCTTATAATATGTTTTAATGCCCCTTAACATGAAATGCATATAGCTCCTAAACTTAGTGAATTAAACTGGAATTAGAGCGACTATAGTGTCTTAAAACACGTATTTTGTAGTGGGTTACAATATGATGCCATGTACAGAAGAATAAAAAGGAGGTTATTTTGTTGAATTATAATTTTAATAAAATATCATTAAAACAGTTGTCTGTTTACATTGAGGGGGGGACAATGAGTATCACGCTTATCATACTGGTTGTCGTTGCGGTTTTTGTTGGTGCTTGATGAAATCTATGTTTGGCTTCGGGGAAGCTATAGTGAGCATGCCTTTACTTGCACTACTTCCGATCACTCTGCAAACTTCGGTTTCTCTAATTGGTATAGCGGGGCTAACCGTAGCTTTACTAACCGTTTTCAGCGGATGGCGTCATGTTGAACGCCCTGTCTTGATCCGACTAGCAGTTTCCACTGTCATCGGAATCCCTTTCGGACTTGTTTTGCTTCATCTTGCTCCTGCAATCGTGATTACGTTTGGACTTGGTGTATTTCTGATTGCTTTTGGATGTTACTCTTTGATTAAGAAGATTCTCTCTCGGGCAATTGAACGTCCACTACTTAATAATCGTGGATGGGTACTTCCGTTCGGATTTGCTTCAGGAATGCTTGGCAGTGCTTATAATTTTAATGGTGTGCCGGTCGTTGTATACGGTACCTTACGACGATGGAATCCAGATCGTTTTCGAGGAACGTTGCAAGCTCATTTTCTTATATCGGGCGTTCTTGTTGTTTCAGGACATGCACTCGGTGGGTTATGGACGTATGACGCATTGATTTATTATGCTTATTCTTTGCCAGCTATTCTCATAGCTACCGCACTCGGTGTGTTTTTAAATAAGAGAATTCCTGCTGGGAAATTTGAACGTTACTTATTTATTATTATTATCGTACTCGGAATTTTATTGTTATTGCCGCGGGGGTAAGCTAGCACATAGAGATTAGATGTAATCATTTGTTACGCTAACGGAGAATGATAGTTCATCAACAATAATTTTGGAACATTTTTACTATTTATTTCGTCTGAACATTGAGGTGATTTGGATGAGAAGGCTGTTTTTATTGGGAGTAATAATAGTCATTGTTTCCTTAACAGGTTGTACTTCGCTTCAGGATAACAACAAGGGATCAGATTTGAATACTTATGAAGGTACACTCACAAGGGTTAAAGTAACTAAAGAAGAGCTCATTGATACCACTCACATAGAAAAGGGAAACTCTGAAGAAATAATAGTAGAGAAAGTGCCGAGCCAACTAAAAGGATACATTGAAGATGAAGTTTTAAAAGTTAGTATACTTGCGGAAATTGATGCAGATAAAATGAATTACAAGACCAATAATGTATTTAGTAATAAAACAGATAAGTCTTTAGATCTAGTGTTTGATGATAACATAACAAAGGATTTACAAATACAATTACAGACTGAGGAAGCGAGGAATATGGTAACTCGAAGTGTAAAAGCTTCAGATTTTGTTCTTGAGGTGACAACACCTACTGTAATCAAATATGGGGGAACACTACAAGTAAAAGGAGTCCTTAAGTATATAGGTAATGAAACCATTAAATTTTCTCATGGTGGACCTATCATTCGCTTTTCCTTTACAGGTAGTAATGAAAGCTGTGCTTATAAAGACATTGGTTATGTAACTGAATTAGTACCAGGTCAAATGTTCGAGGTTGTGGATGAATTTAAAGTAATAAAAACAGGGAAACAAAAACTAACGGTTAGAACGACGACACTTGATGTTAACGATGCACTTATTGAAGGTGTTGGGAACGAAACGTATTTAACAGAAAAAATGGTGGGACGTAATCTTGAATTTGAAAAGAGTAGGCTGTCTATGTTTCCTATTGAAATCCGAGTTAATTGAAATAGCGCTTGTTAAGTTAATAGGACATGATAGTTAAAATTTAACCAAGTCGTCATGATATTCTGAAAAAACAAATAAAGGATAAAATTCAGATAAATTCTGAAACCTCTATCCCTTTTTCTGTTGCGTGAATAGTATATTAATTGCTTATTGAGCAAATTAGACTGCCACTTTGTTGTTATAATCGTTGTTATTTCGAGTTGTTTCTAACGGTTGAACAAACCAGATCCTAGTAGTCCACTCCAGAAGTCGTTGAATTGTGGGATGTCGAGTTGTTGATTGGCGTCAGATAGGGCCGTTTGTGGATCAGGATGTACCTCAACCATGATGCCATCAGCACCCGCAGCAAGAGCAGCTTTGGCACAGGGTAGGAAAATATCCTTACGACCCGTTGAATGTGTGACATCTACCAAGACAGGTAAATGAGTCTCCTGTTTCAACAAAGGTACCGCTGAAATATCTAAGGTATTACGAGTTGATGTCTCGTAGGTGCGAATGCCTCGTTCGATCAGCATCACTTGAGAGTTGCCGTGGTAAAGAATATATTCTGCGGCATGAATGAATTCATCCAGCGTTGCGGCAAGACCGCGCTTCAGTAGAACGGGAATTCTGGCTTCTCCAGCGGCTTTTAACAGTTCGAAATTCTGCATGTTACGAGCACCAATCTGGATGACATCAATGGTTTCAGCTGCGATCTCCATATGTGCAGGGTGAACAATTTCGCTGATAATCGAAAGCCCGAACTCATCGCCAACTTCCTTCAACATTCTTAATCCATCAATTCCGAGTCCTTGGAAATCGTACGGAGATGTGCGAGGTTTGAACGCACCTCCACGCATGACCGTAACACCTGCCGCTTTGAGAGCTGCTGCGACAGTACGTAATTGTTCCATCGATTCAACGGAACATGGGCCAGCTACCATAATAGGGGAACCGTTACCGACAATCGTATTTCCTTTCAAAGGGATAACTGTATTGGATTCATGTTGTTTACGGCTAACCAATAACGTACGTTTATGTTCTTTCTCTTGAACACCGAGCGAAGCTTTGAAAATCTCTTTGAACAAATGTTTAATCGTACTATTGTCGAAGGGACCCTGATTATTGGCAATAAGATGCTCCAACATTTCTTTTTCACGAATGGGATCAAATTTAGGCACACCTTGTTTTTCTTTGACTAAGCCAATCTCGTGGCTAATGCGGGCGCGATCATTTAATAACGCTAACAGTTTATGATTTACCTCTTGTAGCTCATTTCTTAATTGATCTAATGGTGTATTCATATCTCCATAACCTCCAAGTTATATAATCATTAATTAAAAAAATAAAAAGGCTGTCTCGCAAGGGACGGAAATATATCCGCGGTACCACCCTCGTTAGACAGCCAATAGAATTGGTTTCTCACTTAACACGATAACGGCGTGTGCCGGACTTCCCTACCGCAACCCGGGTGCGTTCAGGAAGTCGACTCTGGAGTGAATTTCATCCGTGCAACTCCTGTCGGTTCGCTCTCAATCAGTGGCGTACCGTCCCTGTTAGGGTGCAGTGGATTACTTATCTCCATCATAGTCTGTGAATTATTAGTTGAATTTTTCTCATTATATGCGTGGTAAGAAAAGGAATGCAAGTATTTAATTTAACGCGGTGACGTGCTTGGCTGTCGTAACTTTATAGCGACATATAGTACCAATGTTGAACGAGGGGCTGCCAATTGGCAGCCCCTCATTTCAATTAAATATAGTCGATACTTCACTTGTTATTAGCTTAGCGAAAAGTACGATGCTTGCAAGGATCACTTCAAAATGGAGTATTTCTTATCTCTAAATTATGAAATCATCAGCTGATATTAGGTGTAGAGTCTCTTATGATGAGTTTGGTATAGATATGAGAAACCTGATAGGGTTGCCTCGGATTATTAATTCGTGAAAGAAGCATTTCAGCTGCTTTGACACCCATCTCATTACTATAAATATGAACAGTGGTGAGATGAGGTTCTACAATGCTAGATTCAGGGCCGTTATCAAAACCACAAATGACGATGTCATTAGGAATGGAGAGTGTGTTTTTGAGTGACTTCATGATGGTAACCGCAATATAATCGTTAGCACACACGAAAGCAGAAGGGAGCTCATTTATTTGGCTCAGCCTAGCATCTGCCCACCCAGGACTTGAAAAAAATAGTCGATCGTCATCGAGAACACATTGCGAGAGATCAAGCTGAATCCCAGATTCTGTCAGGGCGCGATTAAAGCCAACCCATCTTTCATTAAAACTTCTACAGTGATTATAGTCCCCGATGAACCCCAATGTTCTATAACCGCCATCAATTAACTTTTTGGTAAGTTGATAAGTACTGTGTTCATTCTCCATGAGAAGTACATCTGCTTGAAACTCAGGGTAACATGCATGTGCAGAACAGTCGATGAAAATAGTCGGAATATCAAGACTTGTAATCAGCTTACTATATTCCAAATTGAATAACTCAATACAAATGATTCCATCCACATTGGAGACATCAAAATTATTTGGAAGAGTAAGAGACTCCTGATCAATGTCTCTTATAATGTGCATTGATAAATTATATCCTTCCGCACTGATTCGTTTCTCCATGCCACTGATTAGTTTCGATCCAATGTGAGAAGTATTAGGTAAGTTTTCTGTTAATAAAGCGATGTTCCCAGGGGTTCTTGATAGAATACTCTCTGTCTCCATAAAAGCAAATTGTTTATATTTTAATTCTATCGCTTTTTTAATCACTTTGTTTCTAGTTTCATCAGGTATATTGATCGTTCCATTCAAGGCTTTGGAAGCTGTATTTCTGGAGATCCCCAAAGCATCTGCGATGTCTTGTATGGTTACTTTTTCCTTAGCCATGTATGTAATTCACCTCTATATTCATCTTCTTAATAGTCACCACAATTAGTAGTTACTTGTCATTATTTTAACTCTCTTTAATGTATAATAGTTTTCCTAAAATAGCAATGCGATTGTTACAAATGCATAAATAAGTTTACATTTAACGAGTGAACATGTGTCTGGATATCTATTATTTTTTTCTTGATGTTATGTATATTCAAGATAAAATTATAAATAACACCTCAAATTTACGTGTATTTCAATATAATTCCATTTAAAATGAATGTGTTTGTAATTATGTATAACATTAAACGCATTTTATGAACAAGTTAACTTGTCATATGCACATATTATTTTTTACAAAATGTATTGACGAACGATATCATGTTTGGTAAATTGTAAATGCATCAAGACATTAGCCGAAAATGAAAGCCCTTACTGCATCTAGATGTAAACATTGATAAGAACGGAGGTAAAGGCAATGCATAACCCAATAGAAGCCGAACACAGAACAATGGTGACAAGACATAAGAGTTCCATACTTGATTATGTAAAGAAGCATTACTTTCTTTATATTTTGCTCGCACCAGCTGTGATCTTGACCCTTATTTTTAAATACGGTCCTATGTATGGCGCGATTATTGCATTTAAAGATTTCAGCCCAATCAAAGGTATCATGGGGAGTGAATGGGTAGGTTTGTACAACTTCGAGAAATTCCTGTCTTCTCCCAATTTCGAAGTTATTTTTATGAATACGCTTAAATTAAGTTTTTTCGGTTTAATTCTGAGTTTTCCAGTTCCAATCTTGATTGCCTTGATGTTGAATCAGATTCGGCGTGCAAGAGTCAAAAAGAACATTCAATTGTTCTTGTATGCACCTAACTTTATTTCTGTCGTGGTCGTGGTCGGGATGTTGTTTATCTTCTTGTCCCCAACGGGACCGATTAACCAGTTGTTTACCTGGCTTACAGGTGAACCGATCATGTTCATGTCTCGTCCTGAATATTTCCGCTGGATATACATTCTATCTGATGTTTGGACTGGGGCAGGTTGGGCATCCATTATTTATGTAGCAGCACTAGCTAACGTCGATCCTGAGTTACATAATGCAGCCAATCTCGATGGTGCTAATCTACTACAAAGAATACGTCATATTGATCTGCCAACCATACGTCCAATTATGGCCATCGTATTTATACTCGCAGCTGGAGGAATTATGTCGATTGGATTCGAGAAGGCCTACCTTATGCAAACAGCAATGAACTTGCCAACATCAGAAATCATTCCGACTTACGTTTACAAAATTGGTTTGCAGTCGGGCGACTATGCTTATTCAGCAGCAGTAGGATTGTTTAACTCTCTCATCAATATCATCATGCTCCTCACAGTTAACTTCATTGTGAAGAAACTGAATGAGGGCGAAGGTCTTTACTAAGAAAGGAGCAACAAGACATGCCCATTAAACATTCCGGACTAGACCGTTTTATCATCGTTATGAACGCGATCTTTCTGACACTGGCCGTACTTATCGTCGTTCTTCCCTTGACTTATGTAGTGATCGCATCCTTTATGGATCCATCTGTGTTACTCAGTAAAGGATTATCATTTCATTTATCCGACTGGTCATTAGAAGGGTATAAAAAGATTCTTTCTAACCCGGCCATGATCCGAGGTTTTGGAAACGCTGTATTATACTCCGTTTCATTTGCAATCCTTACCGTGGTCATCTCGATCTGTGCAGGGTACGCACTCTCTGATGACAGACTCAAAGGAAAAAGTTTCTTCATGACACTGTTTATTATCACCATGTTCTTCGGAGGCGGACTTATACCTACATATCTGCTCGTTAAGAACCTTGGTCTGCTTGATACGATTTGGGCGGTGATCATTCCTGGGGCGGTTAGCGTGTGGAACATCATTCTCTCCAGAACTTTCTTCAAAGGAGTACCGAATGAACTGAAGGATGCCGCTAATGTGGATGGAGCTTCGGAAATGCGAATCTTCACCAGTATCGTATTGCCGCTCTCTAAACCGATCATTTTTGTACTCGCACTATATGCCTTTGTCGGACAGTGGAACTCCTACTTTGACGCTATGATCTATTTAGATAATCCGAATCTTCATCCGCTGCAACTCGTACTGCGTTCCATCTTGATTCAGAATCAGGTGGATCCGGGTATGATCAGCGATCAACTCGCCATGGCGGAAATGAAGCGATTGTCTGAAATCATCAAGTATGCTGCCATCGTTGTTTCCAGTTTGCCACTCATTATTATGTATCCTTTCTTCCAAAAGTACTTTGAAAAAGGTGTTATGGTCGGTTCCCTTAAATAGGAAACAGGCAGCACATAGATAAAGATTATTATATTCATATCTAATTTGGAGGTCATATCCTATGAAAAGAAACAAAAAATCAAGAGTTTCGACGAAAGCAGCTTCTGCGTCTGTACTTGCTTCTCTTATGTTCCTTACTGCATGCGGGGGTGGAAGTGGAGGAGGAAGTGCTGCTAGTAAAAAACAGGATCCAAGCGGTAAAGTAACGCTGAACTTTATTACGCAAAGCTCCGCGCTTGCACCAGCTGATCCGAATGAAAAACTGATTAATAAACGCCTTGAAGAAAAGACGAATGTTCATATTAACTGGAAAAATTTCACGAATGATGTGTTTGTTGAGAAAAGAAACTTGGCTGTGGCAAGTGGTGATCTTCCTGATGCTATTTTTAATGCGGACTACAGCGACTATGAGTTGCTCAAACTTGCTAAAGACGGTGTTATTATCTCGCTGAATGATATTATTGAGAACAATATGCCCAACTTCCAAAATGTACTGGAAGAAGCGCCAGAATATAAGAGCATGATTACGGCGCCAGACGGTAATATTTATGCATTTCCGTGGATTGAAGAGCTGGGTAACGGCAAAGAAAGAATACAGGCTGTAGACAGTATGCCTTGGATCAATATGGAATGGCTTAAGAAGCTGGGGCTTGATGTGCCTACAACAACAGAAGAATTAAAAGAAGTATTAATTGCATTCAAGACAAAAGATCCGAATGGCAACGGTAAAGCTGACGAAATTCCCTTGTCCTTTATTAATAAGCCGGGAGCAGAAGATCTAGCGTTCCTATTTGCTTCGTTCGGTTTGGGTGAGAACCCTGACCACGCAGTTGTAAGCGATGATGGGAAAGTGATATTTACGGCAACACAAGAAGACTACAAAGAAGCAGTTTCTTTTATTAACGAGTTGTATAAAGAAGGACTCATTGATATAGAAGCATATACACAGGACTGGAGTACTTACCTTGCAAAAGGAAAGGATCAGAAACACGGACTTTACTTCTCATGGGATAAAGCCAACATCACTGGAGCTAATGATACTTACGATGTCATGCCACCCCTTGCTGGACCAGATGGTGAAGTTAACGTAACAAGAACGAACTCGCTTGGTTTGGGAAGAGGTAAGATGGTTGTCACTAGCTCCAATAAGAACTTGGACACGACAGCAAAATGGGTAGACCAACTGTACGATCCGGTTCAATCTGTACAGAACAACTGGGGAACTTATGGAGACGACACACAGAAGAATATCTTCGAATTAGATGAGGCAAAAGGAATGCTGAAACATTTGCCATTGGATGGTGCCGCTCCTGTAGAACTACGTGAGAAATCAAGTATTGGTGGACCACTCGCGATCCTTGACTCGTATTATGGTAAATACACAACCATGCCGGATGATGCCAAAGGTAGAATGGATATTATTAAGAACATTATGGCACCAAAAATGAAGGCAGAAAACGTCATGCCAAGCGTATTTAATTCCATTGAAGAGCTTGATCGCCTTACGACAATTGAAACTGATCTTTTTGCATACGTGCTTAGAATGCGTACTGAATGGTATCAAAACGGTAAAATCGAAGCGCAGTGGAATGAATACTTGAAAGAACTGAACCGTCTGGGCTTGCAAGAGTGGATTGAAATTAAACAAGGTGGCTATGACAGAGCAACAAAATAACAAAATATAAATAATAAATATTAAATGGTGAAGGTCGTGTTCCATGCATTTACACTGCTGTACACGACCTTCTTCAATGAATAATAGAGAGGGTCTTAGAATCAAGACCTTATAACGGGAGTAAAGGAGAAAACATATGTCTACGATAACGAAACAAAATTACCGAGGAGTCTATCATTTTTCACCAAAGGAAAAGTGGATGAATGATCCAAATGGAATGGTATATTTCCAGGGAGAGTATCATTTGTTCTTCCAGCACCATCCGAGTGGAATGACCTGGGGACCCATGCACTGGGGCCATGCGGTTAGCAAGGATCTATGTACATGGGAGGAGCTACCTATCGCGCTCGCTCCAGATGAACTAGGTATGATTTTTTCAGGGAGTGCCGTCGTTGACTGGAATAATACGACTGGATTTTTTGAAGATAAACCAGGTCTTGTCGCGATCTTTACACACCATTTGGAAATGCCAGAAGGCAAGCCAGCCATTCAGCGTCAAAGCCTGGCTTACAGTAAAGATAACGGAAGAACCTGGGCGAGATATGAAGGGAATCCGGTACTTGAACATGATACATTTATTGATTTCCGTGACCCTAAAGTATTTTGGAATAAAGAGACTAATCAATGGGTGATGATTATCGCTTGTGGTCAAACGGTATGTCTGTATCATTCTCCTGATCTGATTAACTGGACATATGCCAGTGAATTCGGTGAAGAAGTGGGTTCTCATGACGGTGTATGGGAATGCCCAGACCTATTTCCGCTTGCCATTGATGGCGATCATTTGAACACGAAATGGGTCATGCTAGTGAGCATCGGTTCGGATCCCGCTTTTGTAGAAGGGTCAAGAACGCAGTATTTTACAGGTGACTTTGATGGAGAAGTATTCACACCAGATGAAGATTCACTAACTGTTCGCTGGTTAGATTATGGTAGGGATAATTATGCAGGTGTCAGCTGGTCGGACGTACCCGCTGAAGATGGAAGACGACTATTTATCGGCTGGATGAGTAACTGGATGTATGCTAACCAAACGCCAACAGAAGGATTCCGCGGTGCGATGACGATTGCAAGAGAGCTTTACCTTGAATCAAGAAGTGGGGGAATTATTCTTGTTCAGAAGCCAGTAAAAGAATTGGAAACTGCTCGAGTACCTGTTCTTTCGTTAAAAGATGTGTCTATACGAGAAATTAATACTTCTCTTGCTAAACTTCACTTGGAATCTTATGAGATTATCGCCGAGTTCTCTAGAGGTAAATCAGTAGGATTCAAAGTAAGAGTTGGTGCGGATAAACAAACAGTGATCGGTATCAACGGTGTGACAGAGGAACTTTATGTCGATCGGATGGCTTCAGGTCAGCATGATTTCCATGAACATTTCTTAGGACATCATTCAGCCAAATTGGAAGCACTTGGTGATTCACATGATCTTCGTATTTATGTGGATTGCGCATCTGTTGAGGTGTTCAGTAATGGGGGGCAAGCAGTGATTACAGATCTTATATTCCCTGCACTAGAATCTACTGGTATTGCTGTGTTTGGAGAGAATGAGAATGACTTGCTGATTTCTTTAGATATCTATGAGCTTACTCTCTCTGCTGAAATAGACAAGAATTAGTCACTGAGAGGAGGCGTGTATATGAGTATAGGAGCGATTGAAGCTGGCGGGACGAAGTTCATATGTGGCATCGGGAATGACAATGGAGAAATTGAGGATCAGATTAGTTTCCCAACAGAACATCCTGAGCAGACCCTACCCAAAGTTATTCAATATTTTCAAGACAAACAAGTAGAAGCAATCGGAATTGGATCGTTCGGTCCGATCGATATACGCCCAGATAGAAAGACATATGGTTATGTTACAACAACACCAAAACCAGGCTGGGGAAATTACGATATGCTGGGCATTTTGAAAAGAGAATTTTCGGTTCCCTTTGGATGGGACACGGACGTTAATGCAGCGGCATTTGGTGAGGCTAAATGGGGGGCTGCCCAAGGGTTGTCCAGCTGTTTGTACTATACAGTTGGTACCGGTGTTGGGGTCGGCGTGTATTCAGAAGGCAAACTCGTGCATGGTCTTGTTCATCCCGAAGGGGGTCATGTTCTTACGAGACGCCATCCTGACGATGTATTCTCTGGGGTATGTCCCTATCATGGGGACTGCCTAGAAGGGATGGCGGCAGGTCCTGCAATTGAAGCAAGGTGGGGGAAGAAGGGACATGAACTACCTAGGGATCACAGCGCTTGGGAGATGGAAGCATTTTATATTGCGCAGAGTATTACAGGTGCAATTTTATTAAACTCACCTGAGAAAATCATTCTGGGCGGTGGCGTCATGCAACAGTCGCAGTTGTTTCCACTCATTCGGAAGGCTGTGTTAGAGAACCTGAATGGATATGTGAGTTCAAGTGTCATTCTAGACCACATAGATGATTATATTGTTCCACCAGGACTAGGTCAGCAAGCTGGATTATGCGGTGCTCTAGCACTCGGACTTACAGCAAGAGATCACCAGATCTCAGCCTTATAGTACAAATATTTGAAAATGGTGACCGGTTATGTTGTAGAACTGGTCACCTTCTTCTTTTGACAAAAATTATCATCAGTGAATAGAAGAGAGGCTAAAGAAGATGAAAAATAAAACCAAATATTCAGTATGCTTTCTGATGGCAATTGTACTTGTTATGTCTTCAGTAGGCATTTATGTAGCTAATCCCAGTACGGGATGGGCAGCGCTCGCTGATCAGCAGGCAAGCAATCAGGCAAAGGAGGGTCTCTCTATTATTGAAAGCGTAACCAAAACAAATACAAATTTAATAGGTTGGCAATTAAAAGGAAAAGGGAAGATGGAGGATACTCCCGAAGGAATCTTGCTGACTTCCGATCCGAAAGAAAATGTAATGGCAATCTCCGAAGCGGTGTCAGAGGATTTCATATATGAAGCTGACGTCATGATCAAGGATATGAAAGCTGATTCGACCTTGCTGTTCCGTTCTAATGAGGATGGTTGGGGTTCCTATATGCTCCAAATCGTACCGAATGCGGGAATAATTCGTTTGCGAGATGCAAGCGGTGGTGAAGGGAAATTAAATGAGGGGCGCAACGTTACTGTAAAGGAAGGAGAGATCTATCATCTCAAGGTGAAAGCAGAGGGCTCCTCACTGAAAGTATATTGGGGCAATCAATATCAACCTGTGATTGAAGTTCAAGACACTGCGTATCTTACTGGTAAGCTCGGACTCAATGTTTGGGATGGTTCTGCTTTGTTCCAAAATATAACCGTAAGTGATCTGAAAGGTAATCTTGGTGCTGTGGTTACAAATAAAGGACAATGGCAGCCTAATATCAGCGGCAAGAAAGGAGCAGTAGTAAACCAGACTAAAGCACAGCAAATGTATAACAAACAGGCAGCTGATTTTGTATATGAAGGAAATATATCTCTTCGTCCTGATGCTGTTGCAGCGCTCGTATTTCGTTCATCATCTGATGGAACAAACGGATATGAAGCTACCCTTGCGAAGGAAGGAGCTCAGGTTCGTGTAAGTTTGACGAAAGCTAACGGAACAACAATTGCAAGTTCAAAGCGTACCTATCCGAGTCTGACGGAAGCCAAACATCATGTAGAGATTAAGGCGAAGGGTAACAGAATTCAGGTCTTCCTAGACGGATACGCTCCGGCGGCAATCGATGTAACAGATAAAACCTATACCGCTGGTAATGTAGGAATTGTCGTTAAACAAGGAACGGCTTACTTCCAAGATGCATATGTAACGGATGCTAGCCATTATTATAATGAAAAATATCGTCCTCAGTATCACTATACGCCAATTCGTGGTTCTGCAAGTGATCCGAATGGACTTGTCTACTTCGAAGGAGAGTACCATCTATTCTATCAGGACGGAGGCACTTGGGCGCATTCCGTTAGTAAGGATATGCTGAACTGGAAGCGACTTCCGATTGCACTCCCATGGAATGATAATGGACATGTCTGGTCTGGATCGGCTGTGGCAGATTTGACGAATGCATCAGGTCTGTTCGGAGATTCAGGAGGTAAGGGGCTAATCGCATACTACACTTCCTATAATCCAGATGGCACGAATGGGAATCAGCGTATCGGTCTTGCATACAGCAAGGACCAAGGTCGTACTTGGGAATATTCCAAAGATCGTCCAATGGTTATCGAGAATCCCGGTAAGAATGGAGAGGATCTTGGAGGTTGGGATTTCCGTGATCCGAAAGTAATCCGTGATGAAGAGAATAATCGCTGGGTTATGGTTGTGTCCGGTGGAGATCATATTCGTTTCTTCACATCGACGAATCTGTTGGATTGGACCCTAACAGATACTTGGGGATACGGGGACTATGTTCGAGGCGGTGTATGGGAATGCCCTGATTTGCTCCAGCTTCCGGTAGACGGAACATCACAGAAGAAATGGGTCCTGATGATTAGTACAGGAGCGAATTCGGCAACAGGCGGATCGGACGCTGAATATTTTGTTGGTAATCTAACAGCGGATGGTAAATTCGTGAATGATAATCCGGCAGGGAAAGTACTAAGAACAGACTTTGGGAAAGAATTTTACGCATCCATGTCTTTTTCCAACATGCCTGATCATCGCAGCGTAATGATGGCATGGATGACCAACTGGGATTATCCATTTGCTTTCCCAACGAGCAACTGGAAGGGAGAACTGTCTATCCCAAGAGAAGTCTCATTAGTAACGACTAAAGATGGAATTCGGATCGCTCAAACCCCGATCAAGGAGTTGGAATCGCTACGTAGTCAGCTATACACTACTGCTAATAAAGTGGTGAGTCCTTCTTCTCAAAACCTACTGAAAGGCGTTACAACTGGTGCATACGAGATTGAAGTTGATGTGGAAATTCCTCTAGGAAGTAAGGTAACAGAGTTTGGGTTTAACATTCGTGAAGGAGGAAGTCAGAAGACGGTTGTTGGTTATAAACCTAGTGAAAGTCAAATATTCGTGGATCGGTCTGCTTCCGGAGTGACGGATTTTTCCAATCGTTTTAGTACAAGACATGAAGCGCCAATGCAAGCTGAGAACAAGCGTGTTAAGATGCGTATTCTTGTAGATGAGTCTTCTGTTGAGGTCTTTGGTAACAACGGTAAGGTCGTTTTCTCTGACGTTATCTTTCCGGATCCTGCCAGCAGAGCAATGAGCTTTTACACAAAAGGAGGTAACGTAAATGTCGTATCTCTGAAGGTGAATCAGTTAGTCTCTGTATGGAATCAGGAGGCAAGTTCAGCAACTAAGATTTCGATGGATACAACTGATCGTGAACTGAGTAAGGGACAGAGCGACACACTCCTGGCGATGGTAGAGAATGGTCCCGGTAATGGTACACAGCCGATAAAATGGGAATCCAGTAACAAAGATGTGGTTGTACTCAAAGTGGTAGACAAATCACAGGCAACTATTGTAGCGAAAGAAAAAGGTGAGTCGATTATTACCGTCTCTACTCCTAATGGGAAGACGTCAGCAAGTGTACTAGTTAAGGTATCCGGTGGTGAATTTCATACGAACTTAAGTGGATGGACTAAAGATCTATCTACAGCCTCCTGGGTCGTTAGTGAGAATGGAATTCGCGGAAATCACTGGAGTGACGCGAATTATATCGCAGAGGAGCAGGCAGGGAATTTTACTTATGAAGCAGATATGATGCTGGGTAAATCTGGAGGAGCGGGCTCTATTGTGTTCCGTGCGAACGAAGATGGACGTAGCGGATACTACCTAAATATGGATCCAAATATGAAGTCCATTCGGCTGTTCTATAAAATCGACGGACATTTTGAAGATCGCCAGATCCTAGCGAAAGTACCGTCTTTCATTCAGCCGGGTCAAACCTATAAAGTGAAAATCGAAGCGAATGGTCCGCATATTGTGGTTTATGTGGATGGACATAAAGTGATTGAACTGCAGGATGGTACATTTGCAGAAGGTCACTTTGGACTAAATGTATTTGGTGGATACGCAACATATCAGAATGTTAACGTGAGCGGAAAAGAACCAGCCAACCTTACCACATCAAGTCTTGTAAATGCAGGACTACAGAAATCTATCTATACAGCAAATCTTGCAAATGGTGAAGCAGTTAGCTTGAAGGATGTAAATGTTGCCTCTGATCAGAAGTGGGTATTTGTGCCGACAGGAGACGATGCAGGGTCCTATTCCATTCGTACAACATCCGGTCAGGCACTTGACCTAGATACGGGACATAATAAAATTCAGTTGTACCACTATCTCGGATATAACAATCAGCGTTGGATTCTTCACAAGAATGATGACGGTACCCTAAGTATTATCTCAGTTCATCATATGAAAGCACTGGAAGTATCAGAGGATGGAACGACACTGCTTCTAAACGAGCTTGATTCTAGCCTTGATCGTCAAAAATGGGTAATTAAGAATTAATTTGAGGAAGACCCGACATACATGAATTGAAAAGGACAATCACATGTACGCTAAAAGAGACAAAGGCTGCCTTCATTATAGGCAGCCTTTTCGTTATTGAACATATCGGTATTTTTTATGAAGGGATGCTTGATATTTGATATGGATATAATGCTTGGTTGTTAATTAAGCTGTTTCCATTTGTTCTCCATCACTTGTGGGACATAATTCTCCATACGTTGGATAAGATCTATAGGGTCGCTTGACACGTTAATCAGGCTCAGATTTGAAGGTTTAGAGAAACCTTCTTGGACACTATAATTAATCATATTTAATAGTGGATCGAAATAACCGCACACATTCAAGATACCGATCGGCTTGTTGTGAATACCTATCTGTGACCAACATAGTACTTCGAATAACTCTTCATATGTTCCAAATCCACCAGGCAAAGCTATAAATCCATCTGCTAATTTACCCATCGTGGCTTTGCGTTCGTGCATGCCTTCAACTTCAATGAATTCAGTTAATTCTTGATGCACGATTTCTCCTTTAAATAATCCCTTAGGCATGATGCCAGTGACTTCGCCACCTTGTGCTATAACGGTATTCGCGATTACACCCATCAGCCCCATATTGGACCCACCATAGACTAAGCGATATTGCTCTTGAGCCATATATAACCCGAGTTCAGCAGCCTTCAACTGGTAATCCGGATGGTTCCCAAGATTAGAACCTGCAAACACACAAATTGCTTTCATCCTATTCACTCCAATCTATATATAGGTGATTTTAGATCTTATTATAGTATATAGAAGAAGATCTCTATATTTGTTAATTTATTTGGATTACTCATGAACAAGAGGATATCAACGAGATGTGACGAATAAGTCATATACACTGTAGATGGAAATAAATTCTAGGTATTGATCCACTGGAACATTCGATCGATAGCAAGTAGATGAGTGTCGAGCGGGAGATGATGGTCGCCGTCCTCAAATCTATGAAATTCAGCAGGAACGCCAACTTCAATAAGTCTGTTATACATATGTAACCCGTGACTGAAATCGACTTGAGTATCCTTTGTGCCATGCATAATAAGTACAGGGCAATGCAGCTGTTCTACCATACCTAGAGGAGAACGCATCTCATAGGACTCAGGTATTCTGGTAGGTGTGCCCCCAATGACACGCTTTAACATTTTACGTAAATCAACCCGTTCTTCATAAGTTTGTGCGAGATCAGATACACCACCCCAACAGATTAATTTGTGCACATTCGATATGGTTGCTGCCGTATGCGTTGCATTGATGGACCCGCGTGAGAATCCCATGATAGAAATTCGATTCTTATCTACAAAAGGAAGACTCTCCATAAGACGATAAGCAGATAGAACATCTTCTTGATCACTCCCACCGAATTCATCACGACCTTCGCCACCCTCATTACCTCGATAGGTAGGAGCAAAGATAATATGTCCGAAATTCGAAAATTGCTCGAGCCAGTCCGTCTTGACTC
The DNA here is from genome assembly GCF_001637225.1 of Paenibacillus antarcticus. GTDB lineage: Bacteria > Bacillota > Bacilli > Paenibacillales > Paenibacillaceae > Paenibacillus_AQ > Paenibacillus_AQ antarcticus. The sequence goes on along the minus strand of NZ_LVJI01000009.1, from coordinate 88,081 downwards.
GTCCGACTTTACCAATGCCGCCTCGACAATAGATTAATACAGGCCATTGTTCTGATCGAAGATCTTGTTGTGTTGGAAGTACAGAGCTAGCTAATTTCGTTACTGGAAGTTCTGTAGAATTATACGATTGACCAATTAAAGACGCTAACTCCGCTGTAGGTAGGTCATAACCATGTGGCAAGCTAAGGTATCCCTTTACCTTCAACCCATCGGATAGGTATGTGATGTGTGAAATCATAGTTATCAGTTACTCCTAGATCATTTGGATTATGTGTGAATTTCTTATTAACTCATTGTCGCACATCCTATTCGTATACCCTAATTGGTTCAACTTAAGTCAAAAACTTATATCTTGATGGTGATATCTGTCGTAGGACGAACATTACAATAATATAGTAGTAAAAAGGAGGTTTTGCGCACTGTCTCATTATATTAAACGCATCGCTGCGTTTACAATTGTAATTCTTTTGCTGTGGGTGACGCCATTTGCAGAAAAGGCGAATGCTAGCTCAATCAATTCTGATTTAATTGTGGTGAACAAGAAAACCAATACAATGGCATTTTTTAGAGATGGGAAACTGGAAAGACAATTTGTAGTTGCAACGGGGAAGGACCCCGAACTAACACCTGAAGGTAAATTCAGAATTGCGAACAAAATCAAAAATAGACCGTATTACAAAGATAAAATTCCTGGAGGAGATCCTCGTAATCCGTTGGGGGATCGCTGGATCGGGCTTGAAGTAAATGGTACGCAAGGCACGACGTATGCTATTCATGGAAATAGCAATAAGAACTCCATCGGAAAGTATGTCAGTGCTGGATGTATTCGGATGTACAATGATGAGATTCACGAACTATTTACACAAGTGAAAGTGAATTCTTATGCCGTCATTACGTCATCTAAGTTATCGTTCGAAGAGATTGCTGTAAAAAACGGATATGAGTTGGGACTCCGAACGTTCGAGGGTAAAGTAGTGATTAACGGTGAAGAACAGAAATTGAATAGTCCATTTGCAATTGTAGATTCCCGCATTTTCATTCCAATGAGAGAAAGTCTAGAGTTGTTAGGTGCTAACGTACAGTGGAATAATCAGAATCAGACGGCAACTATCATCATGGGTGATCGTACAATTATTCATAAGCCACTTTCGAACAAAGCAATAGTCAATGGCAAAGAAATCACAATTACACCTTCACGATATCAAGGTACAACGGTTATGCTCCCACTGCGGAATGTTCTAGAAATAGCAGGAATACAAGTGACATGGGATAGTAAGAATAATGCCATTATTATAACGAATTAAATATGAAATGAGGCCACGAAAGTGGCTTTTTTATTTATGTTAAAGTTCTTATTCGCTAATGTAATGATTGAGTTAAGAGGGGATTACGACAATTTTCACGAATGTAGATATATTAGGATGGTTTTGACAGTTCTAGGTTTAAAAGAGGAGCCATTAGTTGGTAAAGACTTAAGGAGTTCTCTTGGGAAGGATGATAACAAGAGTACCTACAGTTCGAGCTAGCTTGAGATGGTTATGAATTTCGGGTAACAAAGTAATTATGTGGATGGATGGTCATATGGTCTTTCTTTGGAATAGTATTACATACGGATATTTTGTCGGAGGGGAAAAAGGTTGAGTGGATTAAATACTGGATATATAGCACAATTAATGGGTGGTTGTGAACTATGGGAGCCATTATGGGGACTTACAACAAGCTTAACAGAAATAGAATCTTGCTTGCTTAAATCTTCACCTGTCCGGAGGCTACAATTTATTCATCATAGTGGTGTCAGCTACATTAACACACACCATGTAGCAACTCGGCTTCAACATACGATTGGTGTATTCTCATTAGTTGCTTATTATTGTCCTGATTGGTATGAACTAAGGGTTGCGGCACTATTACATGACATTGGGCATTACCCGTTCAGCCACGTTCTTGAGCAGATTGAAGGTTGTGACCATCATAAACGAACTTATGAGTTATTATACTCTTCAGAGATAAGCGGAATTCTTATTAAATATGGATTTGATCCTCGTATAATTCTAGATTTAATAGAGGGAACTGTTACAAGCCCCTTACGGAATAAGGATAATAAAATCCACTTGGATCATCTTGATTCATGGGTTAGGAGTGCGCAAATAACAGGGATCCTTAACTCGTCAACCAAGTTACTATCGAGACTTGAACTCAATGGGAATTATATCTCAACGGATACTGAAACTGCTGAAACATTATTGCAATTTATTATATCAGAAGCCAAATTTCATTGTTCCGGTGAGAACATAGGCCCAAGTGCCATTCTGAAGTATTTAGTTACTCAACTCATTGAACAAAATGTGCTGTCAGTTGAGTCTATTAGTGAAATGACGGATGCTAGTCTTGAATCTTTATTACTACGTTGTGAATGGACACAAGAGGAAGCTAAACGTTTGTTTTACAGTCCTCATGAAATAATAGTTACGCGTACACAACCCAAGGTTTCTTCAAATTCACACGTAGTAGCTTTTAATAAACTGTATCTCTCAGAGCCATTGATCACGAATGAAAGAGTGCCAGTAAATGCCTTGCCGTCGTATTCGATACTTGGAGAATTAAGTTCGGTGTTGGGGACGTATTATGTATATTGGGATGAATGAATAGTGGAGGTTAATCATGATTACATATCAAATAATGACTCAAGAGCAAGTAAATAAACTTAAGGAGATCGATCGATCCGAACACATTGATCTCATCTATGAACTACAGAATGGCCAAATCGTTGAAATTATCAAGAACCATGAATGCCCCAATTGGGATGAAGAGTTGATCGAGGAAATACAAGAACGATATTTATATGAATTACGTAACGGGGGATTGTCTATCGGAACATTCGACGGGGACACATTAGTTGGATTCGGAGTTCTTGCTCACCAATTCAGAGGGCCTAATCAAGATCAATTGCAGATAGACTTAATGTACGTCTCTAACAAATATAGAAGACAAGGTATTGGAACCCAGATATTAAATGAGTTAAAAGACGAAGCAAGAAACAGGGGAGCTAGGTACCTATATATTTCTTCGACGGAGACAAAGTCGGCGGTATCATTTTATAAGAGTCATGGGAGTCAGATTACAGAAGAAACAGATATAGAGCTATTTAATAAAGAGCCATTAGATATTCACATGATTAATGAGCTGTAGTGTTAGAGTTATTCATGAAGCTGTGTCGCGTTGTTATGAAAATACCCGAAAGGATCGGGACAGTCACGCCAATTTGGGTGCTGTCTATTTTTGTTGTTAATTATAATCTTGAGTCTCCAATAGTTAAACATATTCGCGTGATACTTTCATGTGCAGATCGGATAGAGGTCTGGGAGGGCAGGGATTATAGGTTGAATATTGAATTTATACTAGGAGTGTGAATGAAGTGATCTTTATTACCCGAAGTAATGATATCTTACTTAGCATTACAACAAAGGGCTATCAAGCAAAGCAAATATAGTTGTGAATATTCGAAAGATCCCCGGCCGTATATGGATGGTGGACACCTTAGAATGGACAGTTCCTATGAATGAAAGAAAGGTCCAACTTCTATACGAATTGTTTGGTCCTGAACATGTTCATTTCGGCAGGGTTTGTTATTGAACAAATGATTGAAGAAACCGACAATGAAATAATACAATTGCACGATGAAAATAATGATTTCGTAAAAAGAGCGAAGATGTTTCCAGTAACCTTCGTTATCAAAGCAAGAAAATTTTAACGATTAATTGATAAGGGGGAGAATTGAAATTGAAATTTTTATATTTTGTAATATCTTTCATTTTGATATTTTTAATTGTTGGTTGTTCACAACAACAAACATTTGAAACTTTCTTTCATGAAAAAATGGAGAATATGCATATTGGTGAAGATGATTATTTCTATAAGCTCGTTCACAAGGAGTTCGATGTGGCACATCAAAATGATGCATTGGCAGTTTTCAAAGAAAATAATGAACGGGGAGAAGAAATGTTTATAGCTTACTTTGAGAAAGAGGATAATCAATGGCAATGGAGACAAACAAGAGGGGCTGAATGGAATTCGCCAGTAAAATGGTCTTCTTTGGACCAAACACCTTTTATATATTCAGGTACAATAAGTGGCACAGCAATTAGCGAAGTATATGCAGGTGATGAACCTGCAAAAATCATTAATGTTGAAGATGGAAAGAGGTTTTGGTATGCAATTAGTCCGACTAAAGATGTGGAAGTAATGGTGGTAAAAGAAGATGGTACTAAAGAAATCATTGAAGATATTAATTATGAAGAAGTATCAAGTAAATAATGTAATGAAATATTTCACTTGAAATTGAACGCTACGATATTTAAAAGTATTTCGAAGAAGGCGCTGACATCCAATAACAATGTTGTTCAGCATCGTCGCTAATGCTCCTTGGTCACCAAGCAGGAAGAATAATTCAAACAGAACAAACAATAAAGAGTTAACGACATTTCATGTAAGCGGGAGGGAAATGAAAATGAATGAACAAAGCAGCAAAAATAAAGTGGCTTGGGAATTTAGAGCGTATGAATTTTGGAACAAAAGAGACGGTTCTCCACAGGATAAAGCTAATAAAATATTAGAAAGTCCTATAGCATGTCTAAAAAAACATAAACAGTATTTTTACCATATAGAAGGTAAGAAGATTGCCAATCTTTGCGGTTCAAATGGTAGAAAAGCAGTCCCATTAGCTTTATTGGGTGCAGAAGTAACCGTATTTGATATCTCAGAAGAAAATAAAAAATATGCATTAGAATTGGCCCATTATGCAAAAACCTCTATTGATTATATTATCGGAGATATCTATGATATTAACTTGAAAAAGTATGGAAATTATTTTGATATTCTTTATTTAGAAGGAGGAATATTACACTATTTTAATGATATTGGTAAATTCATATCTATTCTTTATTCATTACTAAAAGAGGGTGGGGTATTGGTACTAAGTGATTTCCACCCTTTAAGAAAATGTATTGTTGAAGGATCTGAATCTCTAACCCGAACGGGTTACTTTGACCAGGAATTACGTAATGGAGACATAGCGTATAAACATTATTTTGATGAGCAGGAGCAACAAGAATTTCCAGATGTTTCTGTTAGGTCTTATACCCTTAGTGAAATTATAAATTCGGTAATCACCTCTGGTTTAACATTACAGAAGTTTGATGAGCATCGTGGTTGGGAAAATGAAAATATTCCATGGGAGTTTACTATTTCAGCTATAAAATAGCTGTATCAATCTACTATTCATCTGACGGAGAAGGATATTTATAGATAACTATAGATGAGGGTATTTCAAAGTAGACGCTGACATCATCTAACATTGTATTTCCGCTTCGTCACTGACCTCCTTGGTCACCAAGAGGGGTGTCTGAGAAGCGAATAACGGCTTAACAGTAGCTTTTCTCTCAATTGATGGGTTTAAGAGAAAAGCTGAGATTTCGATTTCCAACTTGGTACAAACTTGTTATAACAGTAAAAACTACATTCACGCATGGGGCCTGACTACGCCAGTCCCTCGGTTTGCAAGGAGCAATTTAGAGCAAGCGGATTCAGCTTAGAACCCTGCACCACCTAACCGCGTCGCGGCCGGAGAACTGGGAGGTTAAGACAAGTGCTATCTAAGCCTCCCAGTCCCCTCCTTAAGGTGTGAGGGTTGGTGAATGCAAGGACGTTAGGTGAAATCGTCAGAAAAGGAGAAAAATATGACTCGTCATAAGCTAATCATAGTAGATGGTATACCTGGTTCTGGTAAGTCAACACTTTCAGAAATGATATCTAATGAGTTGAATAAACAAGAAATAAAGAACATTTTTTATCATGAATTAACTAAAGATCATCCACTATTCATACATGAACGTAAATTCACAACTTTTAAAGATCAAGGTGAGGCTAACTATTATTTTAATCGAGTTGTTGAATTATTTAATAGATTTGTAGACTTACATAAGAATGAACCGGAAATTATTATTATCGAGAGTATATTGTTTCAAGACACATTAAGTTTTGCATATAATATGGGAATGGAACCGTCTATGATAGAAGAACTATTTAACCTTTTAGTAGATATATTAAATAGATTGAATCCTGTTCTTATTTATATCTATCAATTCGATGTTAGAAGAAACTGGGAAATGATAGGTAAAATAAGAGGTGTAGAATGGATACCTTCTTTACATACTCCAGAAGGATTAGATGAAGCTGAGAGAGATTGGAAACCAAACCAAGAATTTATTAAATCATTGGTTGAAGAATGGGAGATTCCTAAATTAATTATTGAAAACAAAGATTATTTATGGGAGCAATACAACGAGAGAACAAAATATTTTTTGAGAGCTAACTCAATGTTATCTGAGAACATCACCTAATATTACATGACCATAGCGGTCTATATACCTTTTTCAAAGAAGTATATTATGAATGTTAGTTAATTTTAATACTAATTCTATTACTGTACGCGTGGCAATCATTTAACTTCAGATGATTCAAGAAATTAGTTGAGGATGCAAAGTAGATTACTTGATCCTTTTTTGTAATATAGGGCCCTCAATAGAAGACTATTATAACCAAAACAAGAGAATATTTATTAGCCCCGAAATTCATGTTGTTGAATAATCGGAGTAGGATATTCAGAAGAAATATTCAACTGGCTAAGTCTGAGGACCCGTTCCTTTGGGTCACTTATGCTACTTGAATGTCTGGAATTCGCAACGTTATCAGAAATCCCCCAAAACAACTAGACACAAAGAAAGGAGAGTTACAATATGTTTCTATACATCGTGTTAACAATCGGTTTTTTTATTTTCAATAATTGCAGTTTTTAGAAACAGAGAAGAGGAGTACTTTAACAATTTTCTGGTAACATTGATTTCTTATTCTATATTTTTTTGTATTGTTAAAATCAATTACGCTCTTCAGTACATTAATTATCCAGTAAATACATTCCCGATAGCTGTATTGTTACTTATTGCATTAATTTCATTATTAATTTATCAATTTCGACAAACAGACATAAAATGGTGATAAATAAATTAAAGGGAATTGATAGCTGTAATAAAGATATCGGAGAGAACATAATTTATATTCTCTATACGCATTGATGATCTATTTTAAGGATATATATTAATTTGAGAAAAGCAGTTAATAGAATGATTGATTACGTATTTCGCAACGTAACAAGAAATTAATGCTACCAGAAGATCATAAAATCATATAGCCCTAAAGACCAGAAGGGATTGATTATTAGATGAATGTGTATGATCAAGAATCTGAAAATTCACTATCCTGGTTTATTGAAGAAATGCTGTTTGAAACAATTCGGGAGGCACATGAATGGGTTTATAGTGGTGCTTACAACGATATAGGTTACTTATTTGATGGCTATAAAACTAAAGACTCAAAATTAGCTTATGCACTATTGTTTGAACTAGTAAGATCAAACACAATCCATGGATATAGACATGATGTTCATTGCGATGAGGAATATCTAGAAGGCTCAATTACCTATAAGGTCTGGATAACTAATAAAACATATGAATCTCCAGCAATTACGATTAAATAGGAAGTGAAATATATAATACGTCAGGACAGCCAAACGTTATAAGAAATCAGCGTAAGTTCAAAAAAATTACAAAAGGATGTGGGGGTATCATGCATTTATTGGAATTAAGCACGCTTTCTGAAAAACAAGTCCTAGAGATATTTGAATTAGCAAAATATTTAAAAGAAAATCAAAATAAAAAAATTCTAAGTGAAAAGACTTTTATATTATTTTTTCCTGAAACAAGCATACGGACGAGAATTACTTTTGAGAAGGGAATCAAGGATTTAGGTGGAGAATGTATACTGTTTCCACCTGAAACACTCGATAAAAGAGAAGAACCAAAAGATGTTATGAATTATCTTTATAACTGGGCGGATGGTTTAATTATTAGGCATTCAGATTATTCAAAACTGTTAGATCTTTCACTTCATAGCTCAATTCCAATAGTCAATGCTATGACCACGCATAATCATCCATGTGAGATACTTTCTGACCTTTATTCGATAGCAGAAAACAGAGAAAATTATAGGGACTTGGTTTATACATTCGTAGGTACCGCAAATAATATTTCAAGGTCTTGGATGGAAATTGCTAAAGTTATGAACCTTACATACAATCATGTTTGTACTTCTGGTAATGAACTCACATATAATAACTCGAATTACAAATTTTCTACTTCTCTTGAAGCCACTTTGTCTGGAAGTGATGTGGTGCTGACAGATTCACTACCTAGTCAATTTATAAATAAAGAATATACTGATAAATATCAAATTACACTAGAAAGAATGAAGATAGCAAACAAAGGAGCAATATTTTTTAGAAATGAAGAAGTCAGTGATGAAGTCATGAGTTCCAAATATTTTGTGGGATATCCATTTAAGAAGAATTTAATCTATGTTCAACAGGCTATTTTGGCTTACTGTTTAGAGATGAAGGTCTAATGTGAGCCTAAGTCTGATGACCGGTTCCCTACAGTCACTTAAGCAGCTTGAATCTCAGCTAAAGTGGTTACAACAGTAAAAAATATGTAAGGAGGAAAATAATGCATCGTATACTCAATATATTAGTCTTTCTCATTATTTTATCTGCATATCAGTCTACTGAAACAATAGGGAATCCAACTGCAGAGGAGACTCTAAGGCTGGATCAGAATGCAAATATTTTTATGTATAAAGACACAATTTACAATGCAGGTGTTCCATGGGTAGATGAGTTGGATCTAACGAAAGACATAGAAATAACTGAAATTACTCACAAAGGATATAGAGGTGAAGATTTTAAAAACGGAACAGCTAATAAACTAAAAGTTGGAACAAAAATCTATCTTGTCAAAGAGAGAAAAGATATTTTAATCGCCGAGACAGACAAAGGCGATATTAGATTTTATCAATTAGTTGAAGGCTGAGAAGATCGGAACGGTTATCTAAGAAATCAATTAGTTTTATATATGGGAAGTGAAATAAGCATGAAAGACAGGATGAATCAAGTAAGGGTGAGATCCAATTTAGTATTTACAATACAGCAAAAGTTACTTCGCGTATTGTTTGTATTTTCCTTTGGGTTAATATTAGGTTTTGTGGCTAAATATGCGGATACTGTTTCCATTAACGCAGATAGTAAAACTATACTTAGATTTTATACATATGGGTTATCCATTATTAGAGATATCACAACGAGTCTAGGAATTTGGGTTCTAATAGGTACATTACTTGCTGCGAGGAGTCGTTCTCCCAAAGCTGCGGCACTATATGTATTTATATTTTTCGTAGGAATGCTGGTAGCGTATTATTCTTATTCTAGTGTATTGTTTGGTTTCTTCCCTAAATATTATTTCTTTGCTTGGGGTGTTTTTGCTTTGTTGTCGCCAATTTGTGCTTATATTATTTGGTATGCCGGTGGAAATGGTTGGATTGCTGCGTTTTGTTCAGCACCACCTATAGCTTTACTTTTGATAAATGGAGATGGCTTTTATTATACTCATTCTTTACTTCAAGACTTTGATTTGTTTCTGGCGATATTATTATTTATCGTTCTCCCAAGTAACAATATGCAACGTTTACGTGTATTACCTTTTGTTGTAATTATGTATTTCTTATGTAGGGAATATAATTTGATATCCATGTTCTTTGGGGGATTATGAGTATTGTTACACATAACATCGCATTCCTACTGCGGGCATTCTCCCCTTGGTCACGGACGATTTCGAGGAAGAGGATTCAGGCGACAGGTTGATTTCCTTAAGATAAAGATCTATCTAAGAGAAATCAAGGTCAGGAATACACATACAAGGCGTTAAATTACAAGCTTTGAATTGGGTCGATTCTTCTATGAAAGTTACATCGGTGGGATTAGTTCGGTTAAGAGAAAGTAAGAATCACTAGATATATATATTGCGTGGATACGTTCTTTCCCGTATCAGACGAATGATATTTTAACAGATGCTTCATCATTAGTTTATATTATCGGAACATGTTAAAACAGAAAATGAGGTAATATCATGGATGAACAATGGAGAATAGCTAAGTATGATCCTGAATGGAAGTATTTATTTGAAGAATTAGGTAAGGAGTTAAGAGATGCACTGCAAGATACCGCAATTAGAATTGATCATATTGGATCAACTTCAGTTGTAGGCCTAGAGGCGAAACCCATAATAGATATTCAGATTTCCGTTATAGAATTTGATGATTTGTCCAAATACAAATCCAAGATTGAACGACTGGGATTTGTCTACAGATCTGCAAACATCGACAAAACAAAAGGATATTTCCGAGAGATTCCAGGAACAAGAAGGACTCATATTCATGTTAGACAAGTTGGAAGTTTAGGTGAACAGATTTCTTTACTTTTTAGAGATTATTTAAGAACGCATCCTGAAGATTGTGTATTTTATGTAGCTGAAAAACACCGATTAATGAATCTTTTTCGTCATGATAGAGTGAAATATGTGGATGGGAAAGATCCTATTATTTGGGACATCCTTAGAAAGGCTACTAAATGGTCTCAAATAAAGGGATGGAAACCAGAAAAAACAGATATGTAGTAGAGTAGTTCCTAAATATAGTATATCGGGGGATTTGGAATGAAGATAGAATTGGCAACAGAAAAAGATTATAAGTACATTGTTGAAAGAGATAGACATATTCCTGAAACACTTGTAAGAACGAAGATTAATGCAAATGAGATCTTTATAATTAGGGATGCAGAGAAAGAAATTGGTTGGATGAGATATGGATACTTTTGGGACAGTATTCCTTTTATGAACATGATATGGATTGATGAAGAACATAGAGGACAAGGAGTGGGTAAAGAAATTGTTCTGTATTGGGAAGAAATTATGCGTAAAAAAGGATTTGAACTAATAATGACGTCAACGCAATCTAATGAAGATGCACAACATTTTTATAGGAAGATTGGGTATCGTGATGCTGGATGTTTACTATTGGAGACTCAACCACTTGAAGTAATACTGACAAAAAATCTGTAAGAGTACTTGATAGAGTGTATTACATAGAAGGCACTGTCATCTGATAAAACAGCATTCCTACTACGGAAATTCGCCCTTGATCGGATTTGCAAGAAATATATTCAGGACCAAGTGAACTACGAGCATACTAATTGCGTTTATATTATGTAAACAATTAGCATTCAAGTAATAAAGTTAGAGAGAGGATCAAGATATGATGTACAAGATTGTGTTTTTCGATGTTGACGGTACTTTATTAAGTGAGATTGATAGGAGCATACCGCAAAGTACGAAAGAAGCAATTCATCGATTGATTAACAAAGGAATAAAAGTTGTAGTTGCGACAGGGAGACCGTACAGTTTGTGTGAAGAGTTGGTGTCAATGGGTTTGGATACAATTATTTCTGCAAATGGTGCACTAATACAATGTGATGGAAACGTTTTTTATAAATCAGTGCTTGCGAGTGAAACCGTTCGAGAACTCACGGCATTTGCTGAATTAAATGGACATAGCGTTTCTTACTTTACGGAGGCGTTCGCCATGAACGGAATTGGCTCAGATAATAAACGAGTCATGGAGGCCCTGAATGAGACGTTAAGTATTACTCAATATCCCCCAAAAATGAGCTCTATAGCAGAGGAAGTTTATTGCATGTGCTTATATGCAGACGGTAGCGAAGATCAAAAATATATTGATAACTTCCCCAAGCTCAGATTCGTGAGGTTTCACAGATATGTCATGAACGTGCTTGAAGAAGCAGAAGTTTCTAAGTCAGCAGCGATTAAAAAGGTTCTTGATTATTTAGAAATTGATAAATCTGAAGCTATTGCTTTCGGTGACGGGGGAAATGACTTAGATATGTTGGAGTATGTTGGCTTGGGAATTGCAATGGGAAATGGTGAGAATCGATTAAAAGAGAAAGCGAACTTTGTTACTAGAAGAGCAAGTGAAGGTGGTATTTCATACGCTTTAAAAATATTCGGAGTTATATAAATATTATCGGCTAACAAAGTACTAGAACTTCATCGCGTATACTGCTCGGTCATCATGCTTACAGGAAATCCATTAGTTTCTAATCCGGAAAATAGTAACTATAGTTGAGGAAGTTAGTAAGTTCTGAAGGTGATTACTTCATATAACAGAGATTTACTGCCGTGTCATATACATAGAACGTTATACGCAATAGCTGACAGTATCGTAATTACAAGGAGATCCAATGAAAAAAACGATTTGGTTACTCTCAATTATTATTGTTGTCCTTTGTATTTGTCTCTTCTATTTCATTCGATTGAATGCTCAATATGATAAGAAGTATATACAAAGAGGAATCTTAACTAACTTCAATAAGTTGGAATACGAAAGAATGCATATATTTTATGAAAGATTCCAAGATCATAAAGGCGATAATGTAATGCTAATATCACCAACTAGTGATAGTGGACCAATCATTTATGATGTGAACTTTAATGGCTCAGAAATACGATTCACAACGGATGCTACCAGAGATGCTTATAGCGGGCAGAGAGAGAAGATTACATATTTCTGTAAGGAAATGAACAAAGAAGAGGGGATCCATAATAATATTTTCACAGTCTCTAATTGTAAAGGATTCGAGAGTGAGGATGTAAAGGGGTATCTGCAATTCTCAAAGGAAATGAACATATTTAAGTGATTTTGTGAGTGTTGATGTTGACGTCACGAATACAAGCAACTTAGCAGATTAGCTGAGAATAACGAATAGGAGCAAACCATTTATGATTGAATTTCCATATCAGAGTCAAATAAATGATGAAAAAAATAAAATCTTTTGTTAGTTTTTTAAGAAAAGAAAAAATTGAAAGTTGTTTGATGAGTGTTGGTCCAGATATTGTGCTTCAATATTTTAGAAACAATAAATCTAAAGATAAGCTTCACAAAGTGAACTCATGCACGAAGAGCATTACTTCATGTTTAATTGGAATGGCTGGCCGAACATGATACATAGTCCCAACTGGGTTAATTATATATTAGAGCGCCCATTAAACACCGAACCAGGTGAACGAATGAACTATAATTCTGGATGTAGCCATCTGTTATTATCAATACTTCAAAAGGTATCAGGAATGAGTGCAAAAGATTTCGCAATAACGTATCTCTTCTCCAGTTTGTAGATTAAAGATTTCATATGGCATGTAGACCCTCAGGGAATTAATATTGGTGGTTTCGGGATACACATGTCTATTCAAGATATGCAGAAATTCGGTTACTTCTATTTAAACAAGGGGCGTTGTGGGAAACGACAATTACTTAGTGAAGAATGGATATCTACTTCTACAAAACCTAAGCATTTAACCTATGAACACATAGGTTATTACAGTCATCATTGGTGGGTGTCAGATGAATCATTAGAGCGATCTTTTTATTTTGCTATGGGTTTGGGCGGGCAATATATCTGTGTAGATCCTTCCCGAAATATAGTTATCGCATTAACAAACAATACCTACAATGATACCTTAAAACCATTAAAAGCTAATACGAAACTTTTGCAATAACTCAAAGAAGTCAGAATTATGAGTAGAAAACCTGAAGAATGGATTAGTAAATCAGAAGAAGAGACCATAAAAAGGACTGATTACTATTAGAAACTTGATTATTGGAACAACGATAGGTGTTGTTATTGCTTTATTGTTAGGCCTATTTAGTAATTGGGGATTGGCAATAAAGGTGACAGGGGGAATCGGAGTTATCTCCATCCTGTTAGCGGGTATACTATCAGGACTCTTTATTAGTGAAGATAGAATGAGAGCAAATTTTGAAACAACAGAAGATAGAAAATTTCGAAACAAGTATTCATCGGTACTATTTTTATTTGGTCTGCCGTTTCTCATAACTGCAATATTCATCAATTGGATAACCCAATAGAATTAACAACTTATTATTAAAATAAGATAGTAGTGGGTCACTCAAAGAGCTCTATAAATTTTTTCATTACCGGTGAAAACGATCCATAGTCATAGACCACATATGATTAGGGAAATCCAGTGTATGTCAACCATCCGAATAAATTGAAATTCTATTAAAAGAAAGGAATGATAGTTTGCAACTCAATAGATTTATTTTTCTTATACTGCTAATTCTGAGTGTGCTGTCTGGATGTAAAGAAAAAGAAAACAAGATAGAATCAATTGAACATTTCAATAAACAACATGTAACATATTTGAATGAATATGGATGGAGTATTGAACGATTTGCATCAGAAACAAATTATGCGGCAGGAACTTTACAATCATATGAAGATCATATGAATACTATACGAACTCAGGGAAATGTAGACTTAACTCCCTTTATAGAAGAGGAAGTTGTAGAAACTGGATATATCCTGAATGAAAAAACCGATCATTATAATCAAATTGTAGGCTATATCTTAGAATCAGGGGAAAATATAGTAGGTGGTTATTTAGAATTTAATCATGAAGTCAAACAAATAGATGGGATAATCCGAATAGATAAGGGTGAAACAACACCGATGTTTAACTCTAATGATATGAATGAGCAATCCATCTTAGGACATATAGTAATTCACAATAACAATAAGTAGTTCGAGGAAGACGTTGCTCCGTTCCCTCTTGTCACTTAAGCCGATTAAATGTCATATGAAATAATTCGAAAAGAGGAGATGAAATATGATACCAGCATTTATTTTTGACATGGACGGGGTAATAATTGATAGTGAGCCTATTCATTTTGATGTAGATATTCAAACGTTGAACTATTTAGGAAGAAATATATCGAAAGAAGAATTAGAGAAATATGTTGGAATGACGAATCCTGAAATGTGGAGTTTAATTAAACATGAATATAACGTATTACAGTCGGTCTCAGAAATCATAGATTATCAATTAACTACCAGATATAAAAGTGATTTTGAAAGTGAGTACATAAAACTTATCAGCTAACGAATAGTTACGTAAACAAGCCATTGATAATGTAGGAGGCGGTAACATTGAAAACAATCAAAAAGATGTTTGAGCATTTAAATTGGGCCAATCAACTTATTCTAGAAACATTGCAAAATGCAGAGACGGATGAAAAGCACTTAAGTTTATTTTCTCATATTCTATATTCTGAACAAGTATGGCTAACTAGATTAAAAGGAATGGACACTTCACAAATGCCCATTTGGTCGGATGGTGATATTACAGTCTGTGCAAACCTTATTAAAGAAAATGAAGAAAACTTCAAAACACTTCTCGAGGAATTAGTGAAAACTGGTCTAGATAACTTAATAACATACACTAATAGTAGTGGTAAAGAGTTTAAGACTTCTATACGAGATATTTTAACTCACGTAGCACTTCATGGTCAGTATCATCGAGGGCAGATTAACTCGAGACTTCGAGTAGATGGTTTTGAACCGGTTAACATTGATTATATAACGTTTGTTAGATAGATATATCAACTAGCGAGGAGGAGGTGCTAGGATGCGTTATGATTTAAAAGGAGAAGCAAATATGCCACCTATTGTAGGAATATTATATTCCGCTGTAAAAGAGAATAGCCAGCGACTACAAAGAATCACTAATGACATGTCGCAAGAAGAAGTGGATTACAAGGGACCTAATAACAATTATAATAGTATCGCTCAGTTACTCAAACATATCATGTACGTTGATCTGAATTGGGTTTATAGAATAAAGGGGCTACCACTTCCGCAGTCATTACAAGTGCAATATGGCCCTATGATAGATGAAAATAATAAGCTTCCGATGATCAAAGGGATGTCTTTGAACACACTCATATCTAAATATGAAGGTATATTAACAATGTTGAGAGATTCATGTACACAATTAACAGATGCTGATCTAGATAAGGTTGTCACTTTTGGACATGGAAATGAGAAGCAAGCAACCATATGCTGGGGCCTGTGGCATATAGCTGACCATAGTCGCTATCATCAAGCTCAAATTCATCAACTCAGAAGGTGGTATAATGAAAATTCTCAGTCAAATTAATGATGCTAATATTCAAAAGTTAAATCGGTCTTCATTATGCTAAAGGCACTTTTGTTGATTCTATGATTCCCTTCACATCGGATAACAATGTATTATCGCATCCCGACAACCAGCCGCATCGTAGCCGCTCACTAACGTTCGTATAAGCTAGTGGGTCGTTGACTTATAGATACTAAATAAAAGCCCTTACTATTATAGGAGGACAAATGGATATGGAGAGAAAGGGGAATTGGAATGGTGGATTCGCCGTTATAAGACGTTCTTTTTCAATATACTTAGGTGCCTTCATTTTAATTCTTGGGGTCGTATCTGTATGGATCTTAAGTAAAGATGGCATTCCAGAAGGCGCTAAGTACTTTCAAAAGACCGATGACAACGGGGTTATTCTACATGTGCTGCAGACGAAACCGAGTAATATTTCGCTTAATAGCATAAACGACAACGTCGTACGATCAGGAACCAACGGAATCAATGGTGGATTTTTTTGGGAAAATCACTTGTTGAGCATCGCGGTTATGGATGGCATGCCCGCAAATGGAGTTCCTAAAGCATATGGCTCTGGCTGGTATAATGTCAAATACGCCCGTGGAACCATGGTATATGATCGAGTCACAAGGATGGTTGACGTGCAGCGTGCTGCAAGTGTCGAAGATCTGCATTTGACAGACGCGACGAAGTTCTGGGCGCAGGGTGGAGTCAGTATGAATTTAAAGGACGAAAGCGGGTGGTATAACGTAGCGGTCACAGAGGAAAAGCTACCATTTCCTGACGACAAGCGGCTTCGCAGTGCAATGGCCTACGATAATTCTGGTGAAATCTACCTGGTCGTCACTTCTACCAAATGTACGGCGGAGCAATTTCGTACGGCTATAAAGAGAAATGTTGCTGTAGGGAATTTGAATGAGGCCATATTTCTAGATGGGGACGGTTCCTCACAACTACTCGTCGGTAACGTCAAACTGGAGGGTGACGACCGAACGGTAGTGCAGATGATCGGGGTAAAGGGGGAGAATTAATGTTTGTTCGTATGTTACTTTCGGCATGTGTAATCGTCGTTCTTTCTTCATGTAATTCAGTATATGACTATGATACTGCAATCAAGAACGGTGATATTGTTGATCTACACGGTAATATTAAAAACATTGATAGACTAGATGAATTCAATGTCAACATAAGTTCAAAAAAGAGGGACAAAGTCCGAATTACCCGTTTTACAACTGAAGGAGATCCAATCTTTTATGATCTAAACTACAACGGAAAAGATATTAAGCTGAATTACGATAACTCTAAAGATAAGCATGGGGCAAAAGATAGAAGAAGTACAAATTGTAGATCTCTTAAATTAATTGATAAAAAGCAAATTTCAAATTGAAATGAGGTGTTGAGTTGAAGAAGATTCTTTTTATTTTCCTACTTTCATCAGTTGTATTAGTTGCATGTCAATCGAGTGGTAATGTTGGTCCAGAAATAGAGGGTAATTTAGACAAAATCATAAATAACAAGGGTATTTCACACTCTAGCAATCCACTCGATTATATTAAACAGAATCAGAATGAATACGATAACATCGTAAGTAAAGATGAGAAAGGGCTTGAATATTTAATTGAGGGACTAAAAGGTAGTGAAGAAAATGGGTTGAAAGAATGGATAATGGCAAAAGCGAGTATTGATATTTTGAAAACCAATAACCCTATAAAAGAATGGTCTACAGGGAAGGAATGGATTAACAAATATATAGAATCAGACTGAAATTGGTATAGAGAACTGTAGTATCCGATAGTGTGAGTCTGATAAAGGGGTGATAAGACTTGAGGAAGGATTTTGTAATCATTTTTATGTTAATTGTACTGTCTGCCTGCAGTTAAGAGCCAGATAATAAAATGAATGATTCTTTACACTCAGATTTGTCTCCCAAAGATGCTGCAACAAAGGGTTATATTGTTGCAGGACCATCAGGAGTTGCAAATGTTTCTAAACTTGAAAAGTTCTATGAAGACTATTTGAACAAAACAAGAAATAGTATCACACTTGCTCGATACACTGATGAAGGTGATCCGACTTATGTTGATCTTGAGCTTAATGGAGAAGAATTATTATATACCTATGATAATAGCTGGGATGAATTCGGAGGACAAAATAAAGGAGTACGGAAAACAAGTTGTACACAAATGGGCATACGAACCGGTCCTCGCGCAGACAGTAATGGCACAGAATATTTCTTGACATCTTGTAGAGATAACATTGGTTATAGCGATTTGGATAAAAAAGAGTATTTCTTATTATTCATCGATGACAACAAAAACAAATAAATAAAGTAGCTTCAGGAGGAATACGTGAATGTTATCTGAAGGATCATTCCCAAATATACTTATGAGTAGTCCACTCGAAACATTCTGTTGCTCGAAGAGAGGCGAATACAATGAAAATCGGCGAATTAATTGGTATTGGTAACACTGCAAAAGTTTATCGATGGGGAAAGACTGAAGTAATAAAGCTGTTCTATGATCAAAGTTCTGCGGTGAATGAAGGGAACAATGCAGAATTAATAAATAATTTAAAGTTGAGAACACCTAAATATTCTGGACTAGTAGAACATGAAGGTAAGATGGGTATCGTTTATGAGAGAATTGATGGCCCCACAATGTTGTGGCATATCGAACCATCTGAACGGAGCTTATCCTATAATGCTAAGATAATGGCAAATCTGCAATGTGAGATTCACAATGTTGAGAATAAGATTCTACCAAATCTTAAATCGGAAATAACGAATAAAGTTAATAATTCACATGAGATATCAAATGATGAGAAGCAAATTATTATAGATATGTTGAAATCACTACCTGATGGAAATTCGTTATGTCATTATGATTTTCATCCAGATAACATTATTATTTCACCTAATGGTCCAATAATAATTGATTGGTTGAACCTATTAGTAGGAAGTCATGAGGCTGATATTACTAGAACTTCAATGATGATACAATCACATTCGCTACCACCTAATGCTCCAAATTGGTTAATTCATAGAGATTTAAGAGAGTTTTTTAACAAGGAATATTTAACTGAGTATATGAAGCTTACCGATACGAATGAGGGATTCCTTGAGAGATGGATGATACCAACTTTAGCAGCACGAATTGATGAAATGCAGGGCGAATATAGGCAAGAGATTAAAGATAAATTACACATAAGATTAAGGAAATAGTGTAAGTTTCTCTCGACCCCTGAACGGTATAAGAAACAGCTACGGAAAAATGGAGCAATACAAAAGTCCAACCAGAGGCATTGTAATAGTCTTAAAGAAGTTTATGAGGAAAGGGTTCCTCTATACATTAAGTATAGCGATACAACGCTTGATTGCTTAAATAAGGATATCTTGTGTAAGTGAAATTATAGAGAAAATACAAGAAATCCATAGGAGAAAATAAAAATGGATGAGGCATTAGTGATTAAAGCTTCGAAACTCTACGGCATAGCCAAAGAAGAATGTAAATTCATTGGTGGTTTCCAAAATCCACTTTTTGAACGGTTATGCAAAGGAAACTTCAATAAGCGATGATACTCTAAAATATATTCCAGATCTTCTAAAGATGCGTGAGGTCGTATTGCACTTGTTTTTCGTTACTCGATGGAATCTAGACCAATTAACTATTAAACAACAAAAAATATTAAGGGATTTAGAGTTAAACATCAAAAATGACATCCCTTTTTTGGAACACTTTATTTGAATACACAATGTTAATGAATTCATTAAAGGATAGACTGTCTAATCGATCGATCAGTGTTCGCAGGCTTGTTTCATCTTCGGCATAATGCCGGACATCCTCTCCAAGTAGCTTGTCGGCTTGTTCTCTTGTGAATGTAAAGCTATACGTTACGCCATCATATTGACCTGTGTTGTCAGCAATCGCATAGGTTATACTATCGACGTTATCAATCAGGCTTAAGAGCAGAATGGAATTACGATAAAAAGCTTCGCCACTTATTGCCCCCTCTTTCATCACATCAATAGAGTCATTCATTATATAATTGATGGTCGCGCCATATGGCAGAGCTGTCGTTTGAAGTGCCATTCCATTAGCCTCTAAACCCACCGGGATGGCCATTCCACTAAAGAGACCACCTACCTTAACATGATTACCCACAAAAAGTGTTTTGTTCTTCATAAGCGTATCTATATTATATCCGGAATAGGCTGACTGCGTTGGCTGCAACGGAGCAGGATTAGCTGTACATCCCACAATCAATGCTGCTATAACGAGCATAGAGCTTGCGACCAACCAAGAAGAAGGTTGACGATATGAGAGAATGTTCTTTATTCTTTCCTTAACATGACTCTCTCCAAAAGCAAGCGGACTACCGGTTAGTAATCCACTTCTGTTTACTGAAAGAGAAAGCAAAGTGGTTGAGTAGCTACCTTTAATCTGCTCGCCCATCTTGTTAACGACATGCTCATCGCAGGACATTTCCATATCTTTACTCATGAGCGAATACGATAGCCACATCATCGGATTAAACCAATGGAGGATAAGTAACATAAATGCAAAAGGTTTTATCAGATAGTCTCGTCTCAAGATATGCGTTTGCTCATGTAGTAAAATGTAAGGGAGCTCATGCTCACTGATGCCAGTAGGGATGTATATTTTCGGCTTCAGAAAACCGCAAACAAAGGGTGTGGCAATCTGGTCAGTCTCATAAACATTATCCTTGACGAGGGTTGCCGTTCGAACTTTGGTCAGTATTTTCAAGTACGAAATGATGCTGTAAAGAAGCAGAATGGCTACGCCAGTTATCCAGATGATACTTCCGACCCATATGATGACCTGCATAGGATTCACACTTGCTATTGTAGTAGCATCAGGAAGAGATGAAGATACAAAACGACTTATTCTTGTAACTCCAACGTCCACAACAGGATATTTCTGCATCCCAATATCCCACGGCACAAACTCCATGAAACCTTTACTAGCTTGGGCCTGGGGCTGTACTATTCCTAAAATACTAAAGTTTGTAGTGAAACTTACGGGAATGACCAGTCTGATGAGTACGGCTGACCAAAGGATATAGGAGAATATTTTAGGAGTGCGTCTCAAAAGAAATCTCGCAATGATAACTGCAAGTGTGACATAGCTCGCCGTAATGCTCATATTAAGGATAATAAGAAACAGGTTCGTCATCTAGTCGCCTCCTCAATAATTCGCTTCAACTCTTCAGCTTCAACCTCAGAAAGTTTCTTACCCCCCAGAAAAGCGGTTAAGAACTGTGGCAAAGATCCATTGAAGGATTTTTCAACAACAGTCTGACTTTCATATTTCTGAGCATCTGTTTTTTTAACAATGGCAGTGACCGTTGCTTCGTCGTTTCTAAGGATTCCCCGCTCACAGAGTTTTCTTAAAACGGTGTAGGTTGTGGACTTCTTCCAACCAAGCTTTACCTGGCTTAGCTTAACAAGATCTGTAGAATTAATGGGTTCATTATCCCATATTAGGCAGGCAAATTTGTATTCGGCATCGAACAATTTGTAGGGTTCTATTCTGATCTCCTCCTTAATGAGTTTATCGCAGTAAACCTTATGAGAAAGAGTCTAGTGTAATAAACCTCACTTGTCAAGAGATTAACCCGGACCTAGGGTCCTTAATAGTTCTACTATATGGAGGATGAATGTATGAAGATAAATCAAGCGGAGTTATTATGGCAGCGTATTATAGAAAAGGGGACAAATCTGGAAGTAAACTTTGAAGAAACATTAAATTTACAGTCAGGTGCAACAGATGAAGAACTTCAGTTAATCGAAAATACACTTAACGTGACACTCCCTGTAGAAATGAAGAAAATTTACACTGTTCATAATGGGCAAAATTGGAATGTAGGGGTTAATTCCTTTGTAAGAAATCTGACACTTTCCCCAATTTCTCTAATTATAGATAACTGGAATTTTTTACAGGAGGAATTTGAGTCTGACGATATAGAACCAGATATCGAGGGTGAAATTAAACCCGTACTTTGGAATTCCAAATGGATTCCAATCGCAGAGAACGGTGGAGGGGATTATCTATGTCTTGATACTGATCCATCAGAAGCGGGAAGTGTAGGACAAGTGTTGTATTGTTGGCACGATTGGGGAAAGCGTTCTGTTGAGGCGGAGAATCTATTTGAGTTCATCAAAATTTGCATAGATGAGGTAGACTGAACATAAAAACATCAATTTTAACATTCTTTAAAAATATTAAATTTTGGAATTTATGATAAAATGATGGTAGTCACCTTAGGCTAAGGAGGGTGAATTGTGTTTCAAGAAAATCTGAATTCTGTTAATGAAGATGTATCAAAAAGGCATTTTGAAGAAAAACAACAGGAACTAATAGAAAAACCTAGGAAGAATTATTTTGGAAACCTAACTAGCACATTAATAGCTGCAGTTACAATAGTTGTATTATTCTTTTTATTCTTGTGGTTAATGAATGTAATTAGATAGGAAAAGAACCGACCGGACACGAAGTCCTCTAAGATAGGAGATATCTAAGGGGACTGGTTGTATTGAACACAGGACTGCGAAACCCTTTAGCACGATGTATCACCAATAAAGAAGTACTTACTTCAATCCGGAGGATAGATATCGAAATGAATCAAAAACCCATCGTAATCTCAATAGCAGCTGTATCCGGAGGTGGGAAGACCACGATAACCAGTCTTCTAAGAGATAGATTAAAAGATTCAAAGGTTCTATTCTTTGATGACTATGAGCTGGAAGAATATCCAGTCGATATTTGTGAGTGGGTCGATAAGGGGGCAGATTACAATGAGTGGAATCTAGCTCCACTTGTTTATGATGTTCAGAACTTAATAAGTAAGAATGAACAAAAGCTAAAATATTTACTGCTTGATTATCCTTTCGCTTATTTAAACAATGGGTTGGGTGCATTTATTGACTTCACAGTATTCATTGATACTCCTTTAGATATTGCTATGGCAAGACGATTACTTCGAGATTACAACGAAGCCTCATTCAATGATTTACATAATGACATGATATTCTATCTCTCAAGAGGAAGAGCAGCCTATCAAGAAATGATAAAATCTGTAAAACCAAATTCGGATTGTATTATTGACGGTTCAAATCCACCTGAAATGATTGTTGATCAGATATTTAAAGAAATAAATAAAAAGGTGTTGTGAGCATAAGCATCTCGCGATAATAAAATATAAAGGAAGAGGGTAAATCATGTTATCAAAGTTGATTAACTTATTACCAAGAGATTGGCTTGTTTTACTATATAAACATACACCGTTCACTAAATTTAAAAATTGGGTTGTTTATAGGGCGCAACATAAATTCCTTGTGGCTGTATTAGGAGTAATCACAAATGATGAAGGACAAGTATTACTATTAAAACATGTATACCGTGAACAACCATGGGGAATTCCGGGTGGCTGGATGGAATTAGAGAAGCCAGAAGATGGATTAACCAGGGAAGTTTTTGAAGAGACAGGACTTAAGGTACAGATTATAGGTCTGTCCAGGGCTATTTTTGGACAGAAACCAAATAGAGTAGATCTTGTATTTAAAGGACGAATTATTGAAGGGGCGTTTATCCGAAGCACGGAGATATCAGAGATCCTTTACTGTAGCATTGGGAGTTGGCCAGATGGAATGCCTACAGAACAAAAAAAATTAATTGAAGAGATATTGAGTGATGGCTGAATATTATTCAATTATAATTATTTCAGACCAGTTGTTGTCTATCGTATGGGTAAAGAAATAGGGGGATTTATATATTATTTAAACCGTTAATAAAAAGAAATCAATAAATCAAAAAAGTATAATAAAGGTTTTTCATAGATAGTGATAACTTCGTATAACAGAGCATTACTAAGGCGGGGTTTCCCCTTGATCGTTATGAAGAAGAAACTCAAAACAGCATAATCAAGAGATACATATAATTGGCTAAGTCTAACGATACGGACCTCAGGCCCTTAAGCACTATGACATACGTAGATTAGGTGAAACTACCGCTTGATCGTTCACCTATAGTTCCGGACGGAAGTTAAGAAGCCAGGAAGCAAGGTAATAAAAGGTGAGGGGAATTGACGATGCATACCATATTTGAGAATCTGACAAAAAAAATTGAGTTTACAAGCGATTTGAAGAGAAATATACATCTATTTTTAACGATAAATAAATGTCCTCAAACAGCTGATCATTGTATTGACGTTGGAACGGAAGCAAGGAGACTTGCATTTATGTTTGAAGCGAACCACGAAGCAGCTGAAATTGCAGGTTGGTTGCATGATATCAGTGCAGTTTTTCCAAATAGTGAGCGTATAGATATCTCGAGACAATTACAGATCGATATTTTACCTGAAGAGGAACTATTTCCAATGATCATCCACCAGAAGATATCAAAGGTAATGGCTAGAGATATTTTTGGAATTACCGATCAAGAAATATTAGACGCCGTGGGTTGTCATACGACATTACGGGCAAATGCAACTTTACTTGATCAAGTATTATTTGTGGCTGATAAAATTGCTTGGGATCAGTCAGGGGCGCCTCCATATATTGAAGAATTGAATAGAAATTTAAAGAATTCATTAACGCATGGAGCATTTGCATATATCAATTACTTATGGGAACGGCAAGAGACCTTAAAAGTTGTTCATCCCTGGTTGAAAGAAGCCTATGAAGAGCTTAAGAATAAAGTGTCTATATTTTAATGATTAATTATGAAAGGAGTTATTAATATGGTTAGATTCAAACAATATCTTTCATCCTTATTTTTGGGAATATCATTTATTTTATTTGTATGTCCGATATTTGTGTATTGGTTCGTTCATGGTAATGATGACAGATATATTTGGATTATTAGTGGCCCTTTTCCCTTTAGTCATATGGGTAGCGGACCAGTTCAAGTTTGGATGTTTGTGGGATTGTTGATTTTTGCATTTATCTGTTGGGCTATATCATCCTTTTTATCCCGAACTACGAAGTAAGACTAATTAGATAGTCTTTTCGAAGGTGATTGCCTTCAGATAACAACACATTCATATATGGTATCTGGATCTGTAATTTAAAGTGATAATAAAGAACGGAGTGTACGTGATGCCTTGGCCAATGGTTCATTTTTCTGTTGCTAGCAGATTATTAACTAATCCTTCCTCAGAGTTTTTACTGGGGAGTCTTGCTCCCGATTCAATTCATATAAGGACTAATGAATGAATAGAAAAGGCCAAAACACATTTAATGTTTGAAGAAGGAAAGTTTGCAACAGACGAAGACCTTTGGGGTTCCTTTGAAAACAACAGGCATTTGGTAATTAGTAATTCGAGATTTATGCAATTTCTGTGTGGATACATCGCCCATATTTATACGGACAGAATATGGACTCTTAATATTTATCCGGAATATGAATTATATCCAAATGGAAAGAGTATTTATACGCAAGATGTAACAAAATTTGAATATTTGATATCACATAATAATCCAGAGACTAGAGAGTTACTTAGTAAGCTTGAATCCGGTAAGGCGTATGAGTTGGGCGGTTTATTAGAACAAGAGATTTACGATTACAGAAAGGAGAAGATTCAATTCATAAATAATCTTGAAAATGAATCTTTAAGTGAACTAAGCAACTTATCAATGAATAAGTTAGAAGAATTTATTGAGACAACTGCATTGGGGCTAAGAAGACTTTTTATAGAGTGGGATGTATTTAGTAAACTTGAACAGGCAGCAATTTAAGTTAACAAACATATTTAGTAACTAATTATAATTCTATCAATAATTAAAGGGCTCTTGTACCAAGTGAAGGGGGATCTAAATGAAAGTAAACAAAATGATTCTAAATATTTCGCTCTGGCTTGCTGTCCTTGCTATACTTTTTATTCCAGGAAATGCTCCTACGGAAGGTGCAGATAGAATAAAATATGGGTTTCCTTTAAGATTCTTTATACAGTATCAACAGAATAGTTGGTTCATTAAAGGCGTTAGCATAGATTTATTTGGTTATTTTGTTAATGTTGTTATTATTTATGCTGTTATCTCTGGGCTACAATATATTAACAACAAACGTAAGAATCGAAGGAATGATCAATAAGTTAGGGTGTAATGACTAAAAGTAAAAGTCGTAATCAATAAATATTGACTTTCAAAGGAGAATGTTAAAACAATGAAGTTCAAACTTCTAGTAATGATCATCGTAATCATAAATTTAATAGGGTGTTCCGAATCCAAAACATTAGATACGAAAGAGAAAGTTCGAGAACAAGTTACCGCGTATTTGAAAGCTGTTGAAATTAAAGATATTGATACTATGGTTAAATATGCGGATGACCTAAGGTTTCCAGATAAAATACAACAAAAGTCAGAATATCAGACGATAAGCCAAAAAATAGACAAAGCACTAATAAAGGATTTACGAAAAATTAATGATACAGAGTATAGTGTCACAATAACGACTGAAGAGAATGGCAAAATGGATGAATTCACTTTTCCAATTAAGTATGTAGATCAGGATTGGAGAATTATAGTAGGACAAGAAAGAAATAATACGGGTAAATGATACTAAAAGAGGGTACCTACCTAAAGAACTTCTTCCTAAAGATTCCCCTAAATTAGATATACGATCGAAACCAAATTATTAAAGGTGAATTCTAAACTATGATATGGGGGAGTAACTGATGGAGACAGTATTGATAACCGGTGCAAGTCGAGGATTGGGATATGAACTATTGAAGGTCTACTCAATCCATGACTACATTACTTTTCCGATTGTCAGAACTGAAGAAGCATTTGAAAGATTGAAATATGAATTCCAAGGAAAATGTTACCCTATTCTTGCTGATCTCACGCTGGATAGCTCAATAAACCATATTAAATCTGAAGTCAGTAAGCAAACAGATGAATTAGATATCCTTATCAATAATGCAGGAATTTCGGGTACAGAATATCTTATTGAGACAGTAAGAACAAAGGAAGTGAATTCCCTATTTGATATCCATTGCCTAGGCCCAATTAGAGCAGTCCAATCTTGTATATCATTACTCAAACAATCGGACAACCCGAGAATTGTTAATGTATCTTCAAGATTAGGTTCTATAACAAAAATGGCATCTGGGGAATTTTCTGATCGGGATTTTTCTTACTCATATCGGATGGTTAAAGCTGCGCAAAATATGTTTACGGTATGCTTGAGTCATGAGTTGCAGGGAAATAACATAAGTGTCAATGCAATTCATCCAGGCGTTTTGCTTACAAGGGGTGGATCATCTGACTCGAATATGTATCCAGAGGAAGCAGCATCCAACATTTATGAGTGGATAAAGACATTAAACAAAAGTACTACGGGTCAATTTGTTCAACCATCGATTGGGAAATTACCATGGTAATGTGTTAGCAAAGCTACTTGTAAGTAATAACAACTAAGAATAATGAGAGGATACATGATTTTAAAGAGATGGGGTACGGAATGAAAAAACGATGGGTAGTTATATTTACATTCATTTTGGCTATATTTATGCTGATCGGTATAAGTAGACTGATTAATTCTGAATCTGATATATGGTTATCTATTGATAAACATGAATGGGAGAATTATGAGAGTTTTGCTGGTACTGGCATGTATTTTTTTGAGGAAAATAATAAAAAGTACTGTCTATTCATGATTTATGGAAGTGGTGTTCCTGTTGCGGGTCATTATAAATCTGAAGTTAAGATAAAGAGTAATCAGGAAATCGAGATCGAAATACCTCATCAATTCATGGATATAAAGAATACAGATCAAGAGCTTCAAAGGTACATCATTCAATTAAATCAAGGCAATTTAATCATGGATCAGAAGGTTTACATAGCTTCAAAAGTACCAAGAAATTATAAATATATTATTCCTTGAAGGAGGATTAGCAATGGATAAGTATATAGAACCGAATTTTAATCATTGCGCTGTAATAACAATTGATACTCAAAATGACTTTAGCCTGCCAGGTGCTATCGCCGAAATAAAAGGAACCTATGAAGTATTACCTCTGATGGAGAGAATATTAGAGACTTGTAGAAGAAGCCAAATTCCAATTATACATGTTATCCGTTTGTACAAAGAAGATGGGTCGAATGTAGACATATGTCGTAAGGAATTGATAGAGTCCGGCGCAGATATCGTCAGTCCCGGATCAACTGGGGCAGATCTTGTAAGTTCGATTAAGCCATTACATGCTGAACAGTTGAACTCTCAGGACCTATTGAACGGAAAGATTCAATGTATTGGAGATCTGGAATGGGCTATGTATAAACCTAGATGGGGGGCATTTTACCAAACCCACTTAGAAGAATTTTTAAGAGAGAATGAAATAGATACTCTAATTTTCATAGGATGCAATTTTCCGAATTGTCCTAGAACAAGTATTTATCAAGCTAGCGAACGAGATTTCAAAGTTGTCATGGTTGAAGATGCTATTTCCGGTATCTATAGTAAAGGAATTGATGAAATTACGAATATCGGAGTAAAGGTGTATACAACTAATCGATTATTAGAGGAATTAGAACATATTTAAAGATGACCTCAACAGCATACCAGAACGTTAGCGAATCATATTTAATCTCTATTGAAAGGTACAAAATACGTTAAATTCACTTTCTGTATGTCCTGGGCAAGACAGGAGCCTTAGTCTTATACTTTTTGATAATTATTTCTATAATCGTGGGGATTTTTATAATGTTAGTAAAAGCAATTAAAGGAAATATCTCAAGCAAAAAGATTATGTTTTTTGGCGCAGAACTAATATTTATTGGGTACATATTTACAACGTTTTTAGACTTTACATTATGGTTTCCAAGTGTAAGTATAATTACAATTTTGCTAGGCGTTATTATTAGTATATACGGATTATATAAACAAGATTATTAAAGATTTATCGTTACAACTATATAACAAGGTTGTGAATATAATGAGTGTTGGAAGAAAGGTTTTTGTTCTCAAAGATATATCACGTATCGATCCAATAAGTAAATCAACAAGGGAAATTCTCATTAGTATCTATTATCCCTCAGAATCCTTGGACAATAAGCCTAAATACACTACGTTATTTGAACCTTCTATTCCTTTAGCTGTTGATATGCTCTGTAATATGGGTGTGAATAGGGAATACATTAGTCATCTCGAAACAGGAGTAATTAATAACGCACGTATAAATATGACGGCAAAGAACTGTCCCATCCTATTTTTTTCCCCAGCGTTTGGTGTAGTTAGAGACATGTATTCCTTTTGTATAGAACATTTAGTGAAGAACGGCTTTGTTGTTATTACAATAGGTGCTACTCATGAATCTATTTTTTCTATTTTCCCTGATGGATGCTTTATTCAGCAATCGCAAGAGATATCTGAAATAGATAGTGTAGATATGAAATATTGGAAAGAATTATTGGAACTAAGAGTTGAAGATATTAGGTATGTATTGAGTAATCTTGAAGATGCATTGGATTCTGTTAGGGATCTTAGGACAATTATGGATAGAAATGAAATGGGGATCATGGGTCATTCTTTAGGTGGGCTGCTGCGTATGAAGTGTTAAAAGGAGATAAGAGGGTTAAGGCTCGCATAATGTTAGATCCTAGTTTTCATTTAATAACGGTTAGTACTGACGATAGAAGTTCAGCTCCATTATTAATAGTTAGACAAGAGAATTGCTCGAATGAAGAATTAGAAAATGAAGTCTCGCAAGAGTTGTTGCCATTGTTATTAATAGGATTTAACAATCTCCATAAATCAAGTCCAGTAAATAGTACTTTTATTAAATTACATGGTGCTGATCATATGACATTTAGCGATATACCGATTCATTACGAGGACAATGGGATTAAACTAAAGCATTCAATTATTAATAAATATATCTGCGCTTTCTTGGAAGAGCATCTAAAGAGGAAAGAATATGTATTTCATGAATTGATGACAACTAAGTCCAACGACGGAATTGACGAAATAAATAGTAATGGCATGAGATTACGATAGCAATATTTTATGGTAGGGGGAGAAGTCGTCGTGCTCATCTCGAAAGCGAATAAATCTGATTTGAATGCCATACTAGATGATTGAAGTTGAATCATTGTTTAGTGAATGTAAAAGATTTGAGCTATTTTCAGGCCATTTAAGTGAACGTAATCTATATTTGTACCATAATAGGCTTGGAAAAATTATTGATTGAAGATTAAACGCTATGTAAAAGGATCTATAACATAATACGACGGGAGGGATTAGACATAGATTTAAAACCTAGAAAATCGCTGCTGTTGTTACTTGTGATATGCTTTTTGCAATTCATTATTTCGATTGTTTGGTTGGTGATAGGTTATCTTCCTTTTGATTTCATTTTCTTCTTAATTACGTTTACTTTCGGGGGATTGTTCATTGTTCTTACAATAGACTTATTCT
Source organism: Paenibacillus antarcticus (assembly GCF_001637225.1). Lineage (GTDB taxonomy): Bacteria > Bacillota > Bacilli > Paenibacillales > Paenibacillaceae > Paenibacillus_AQ > Paenibacillus_AQ antarcticus. Next base: position 57,630 of record NZ_LVJI01000009.1, on the reverse strand, counting down.
CAAAGAAAAGAAGGATCGTTCGTGGAAGAATCATAAACAAAGAAGGTAGAATGATTAATGTATTGAGGGATGACGATAAAGTGAAGAAATATAAGATTGTTGTCCCGGAAGTGTTAGAGTTACTTTCAACTGATCAACGCGTTGAGATATCATTTACTAACTTAGGAAATATACCATGCATGATACAACACATAGAATAACAGGAACTAAATTGAAATAAGGGTTATGTGGTCGAGCAACAAGAACTTAGACCCCTAGGTTTGGGAACGTGCAATTTATATGGTACGATTCAATTGACGTTTGAAGCACACATGCTTGGCATGTTAACAGATTGTCCCACATGACGCACAGAGAGCAGGGTTATATTGAATGGCAGAAAATAAAGAACAACGCTTCCGCTTCAGCGAGGCACCTATCTGGGATTTGCAGCGGACTTATTATGAAGAAGAAGGATTGAATGCTTGGAATAATGATCAGGTTCCGCAATATATAACGAGTAACCCGATGATTGCTACAGCTTACGCGGAAATGATTTTCGGATTTCTTCAAGACCGTGCGACAAAAGGTGATGACTTTGAACCAATTACGATTCTGGAGCTAGGAGCGGGAGCAGGCCGCCTCGCATTTCATATATTGCACAAGCTGTGTGAAATGAGAGATTATGCAGGAATTACGTTGCCTCCTTTCCGATATGTTATGACTGATTTGGCGTTAAAAAATGTTGATGGTTGGAGATATCATCCTGCTATGCAATCTTATATTGAGCAGGGAATACTTGATTTCGCACGGTTCGATGCAGTTCATGACGCGGAATTGAATTTGGTTGTATCAAATACAACCATCCGGCCGGGTGATCTGTTGCAGCCACTGTTGATTGTTGCTAATTATTTCTTTGACAGTATTCCGCAAGAGCTGATCTATGTGGGTGAGGGTAAAATTTATGAATGTGATGTTGTAATCGAGTCTCCCGAGAATTCTAATCTGCTTGAACCGTCAGAGGCTCTGGAACAAATGACACTGAATTACGAACATCGGCGAGCTCCTAGATACGAAGAAGAGACATACCTGTATCGCGATCTAATCGCGCTGTATCAGAAGGAGCTTGAAGATTCACATATCTTATTTCCTGAAGTAGGATTGACATGCTTAGAGAGGCTGAATAAGCTGTCGCAAGCAGGGTTCCTGTTAATTACAGCAGACAAAGGTGACCACAGATTAGATAACTGGAAGTTTGCAGAACCACCTCAGTTAACTCTTCACGGCAGCTTTTCGTTAACAGCGAACTATCATGCCATCCAACATGTTTTTGATCAAAGAGGTGCGCAGACACTTTTCACCGAGCATCATTATAAGAATATAAATATTGGCTGTATATTCATGCTAGACTCTCCGATGCGTTACGGTAACACCCGACTGGCCTATCGGCGGTTTATCGAACGCTTTGGACCGGATGATTTCTTCAGTATGAAGGAATGGGTAGACCTACAATTTGAGACGATGGGACTACATCAAATCTTGGCCTTTTGGCGTTTGGGCGGTTATGATGCGGAGTTTTTTATCCAGAGTGCGAAACAAATCTCGAACTTGCTATCTGAAGCTAGTGATGAAGAATTACTGGATATCCAAAGAGGCATTCACATCATGTGGTCATCGTATTATGTCATGGAGCAGCGCTATGATTTAGCATTGGATGCTGGGTTGTTACTGTTCGAGATGGACATGTACGAGGATGCGAAGTTGTTCTTAGAAACATCCATACAGGCAGATGAAGAAGAGCCCGTGCCAACGGTACTCTACTGCTTGGCTATCTGTAGTTATGAGCTTGGGATGGAAGAAGAAGCATTAGAATATACGCGCGAGGCCTTGGTTCTTGAGCCTGAGCATGAAGAGGCCTTGGAGTTGCTGAAATGCTTTGAGTGAAGTGGGACAAATAATCAGAACATACAACACGACCCGACTTAAGATGAAATCTAAGGTTGGGTCGTGTTGTATTATATAAGAAGGTATCACAATTATTGGAGGCGATTATTATGGAAAGGTTGGAGTTAGTTAACACGAATAGACAATTGGATGTAAGAAATACGAATCTTACGGGTTCTAGATTTGAATGTGCATGTTTAGAGAACATGCATTTGCAGGACATCTCATTAGCTGGAACCAAGATAAAGGACGCTAACCTAAGTGATTTAGAAATAGATGGAGCGCAACTCGGCGGGGCCTATATACATAATATTGGTATGCCGCCCGAAGGACATCCAATGTATGATCCGACGGTCAAACAGAGACCTTTACGATTTGAGAATTGTAATTTGGAGAACAGTCAAATACTAGATTGCAATCTTAGTGGCATAGATATTCATGATTGTAAGTTGGATAGTATGCGAATAAACGGCATATTAGTTGTAGATCTATTGAAAGTATATGAGAAAACCATAAGCAATTGATTTTAAGACTCGGGACGAACTATGGGTATGATAAAGTGAATAAGTACATTGATGATTGATTTTTGTGGAGGATATGATTACAAGTATTGTAGGTGGAATGGTTAGAGGAGTACTATTGAATTATGCACTTGGAGGAATTGAATTGGAGATTGTCGTGGTGTCAGAATACGATCAGCAATGGATTGAAGAATATGTGCAAGAGAAAGTAAAGATTAGTCGTGTGTTAAGTGATGTTTTATTAAGAATCGAACATATCGGAAGTACATCCATTCCTAAATTAGGATCAAAACCAATAATCGATATGATGGTTGGAGTTGCAGATTTACAACAAGTGTCCGAAGGATGTATTACGGGTCTAGCAGGAATTGGATACGAGTATGTATTCAAACCAGATTTTCCAGATCGTAGATTTTTCCGCAGAGGAGAATGGAGAGCTGGAACTCATCACCTACACATTTACGAATATGAGAGTGAAAATTGGATAAACAATATTTTATTTAGAGACTATTTGATAAATGATTCCAGAATGATGGAAGAGTACTACCTTCTTAAGAAGAAGCTTGAACAACAACATAAGCATGATCGTGTTGCCTATACTGAAGGTAAGTCAGAATTTATAGGTAAAGTGATTGAAATGGCAAAGATGGACATAGAGCGTGAAGATAGTTAGAAATCTCAACAGGGAGGAATGGCATGAGTCCTGTAACGATTGAATTAGACAATATATCTTTTCAATTACAACAAGAACATCGATTTGATTGGCTGGAAGGATTAGGGGCGGTGTTTACAGTCTTTGACCAACAAGACTCAGGAAATATATCATTCGGTATTATTAAGCAAGGAATTAAGAGATTTGTTAAATATGCAGGTGCTCAAACCCTTGAATATCATGGTGTTCCTCAAGATGCCATTGCAAATTTGAGGAGGGCAATCCCAATCTATGAAGATTTAAAGCATGACTATCTGATTACATTAGTTGAACATTTCGACACACAAGAAGGTTATGCTGCTGTTTTTGAATGGGTTGAAGGTGAAAGTTTACATCCACATTGGTCATTTCCTCCACCTGCTAAGTATGACAATCCCAATTCTCCGTATTATAGATATCGACAACTGCCCATTGATGTCAGATTATCATCATTGGATCGTATCTTTTTGTTTCATGTAAATGTAGAGAAGATGGGTTATGTTGCAGTTGATTTCTATGACGGCAGTATATTGTATGATTTTGATTCTGACATAACGAAGATTTGTGATATCGATTTATATCAAAACAGACCCTTTATTAATAAAATGGGAAGGCTCTGGGGGTCTTCAAGGTTTATGTCTCCTGAAGAGTTTGAATATGGCGCAGAGATTGATCATACAACGAATGTATTCACTATGGGAGCGGTAGCTTTTGCATTGGTTGGTGGAGAACTGGATAGATCGTTCACGAAGTGGGAGGCAGGTATTGCATTATTTAACATAGCAGTGAAAGCGATAGATCCGAACAGAAATCATAGATTCTCATCAATATCTGAATTTTATGAAGCTTGGAAGTATGCCCAAACTTGAGTGAGAGAACGCTATCTTTATTAAATAGGAGAGAACAAATAGTGGATCACTTGCGTTATCCTATGGGTCATTTTGAACCAAATCTCAACCCCTCTATTGAAGGGCGAAGAAACATCATATACCAGATTCCTGAGATTTCAACTACGCTTAGAAGACTTGTGAAAGACATCACCCCTGATCAACTTCAGATTCCTTATCGACCTGAGGGTTGGAATATTCAACAAATCGTACATCACTTAAGTGACAATGATATGAATCCTTACTTATGGTTTAAGAGGGCCTTAACAGAAGAAGAGCCATTAACTGACTCTTATCGTGAAGATTTATGGGCAGAATTAAGTGATTATAGGAACATGCCTGTCGAGCGCTCAATTTTACTTCTTGAAATACTCCATAAAGGGTTTCTGATTCTACTCAATGGTATGAACCCGGATGATTTTAGTAGAACATTAAGAACTCAAGCGCTAGGGAAAATCACAATAGATACTGCCCTTCAAAGGTTTGTGTGGCATAATCAACATCATTTCTCACAAATAAGATCATTAATCAACAGTAATGGATGGTGAGGTCTGGGCAAAGGCGTAAATAATTAACAGAAGGAGGCAACACATTGAAACAGTTTAATTATAGTGCTGTTATAAGTTCCTTAATCCTAGGGATTTCTATCGTGGTTGCAAGTTTAATTATTCAAAATGGTTCAAGTGATCATAAATCAAAGTTGATAATGGATTCCAATTTTGATAGATCGGATAGTGATTATAAACCGTTAATGAGTGTAACAGAAGCTGCAGAATATCTTGGTATTTCAGAATATAAGTTAAAGATGATTATTTCTTCAGAACAACAAACATTACAACAATTTGGTTCTTATAGTGGAAAAATGATGCCATATATTGAACTGGAAAATGAAATTTATATAAGTAAAGCTGGACTAACAGCATGGATTGAGGAAGCTACGTTGCAAAGGAAAGAATATTGAGTGGAAGGGATACGGGGAAAGCCATATTAAAGATTTGAGGTGTGTAAATGAGAGAACATACTATTTATAAAAGTGAAGAAGGTAAGAGAAAGATTCTGAAATATTATGAATCATACTTAAAATTGTTCGATGTTGATTTTCAAAGAGAATACGTTAATACACGATTTGGTCATTCACATACATTAGTGACAGGGCCTGTTGATGGGAAACCACTATTTATTCTTCAGGGAGGCAATTGTATCAATCCGATGACGCTATCCTGGTTCTCTTCCTTGTTAGGGCAGTATCGGATTTATGCACCGGACACAATTGGGCATCCTGGTTTCAGTGCAGAAACAAGAGTATCTCCCAAAGATGAAAGTCTTGCTTTATGGATTTCTGATATAATGGAACATTTTAAAGTTGAGAAAAGTGCTTTTATTGGTCCATCTTATGGCGGAGGTATCATACTAAGATTGGCAACTTTTATGCCTGAGAAAATTGCGTGCTCTGTTCTAGTGGTACCTTCTGGATTGCAATTAGGCTCAAAGATGAAAATGATACATAAAATATTGCTTCCGTTGATGCTATATAAGATGAATTCATCACAAGTACAGTTGCATAAAATTGCAGATGTGATGTCGTTTAACAGCATGAAAACGATAGATGAAAACATTATCGGGGAAATTTTCACACATGTTAAATTAGAGCAAGACATGCCTAAATTAACCGAAAAGAAAGAACTTGCGAATTATTCTGCTCCAACAATGCTCTTGGTAGGTAAAAAGGATATTTTCTTTCCAGCTATAAATGTGATGCGTGCGGCGGAAGCAATCTTTCCGAACTTAGTAACAACAATCACTTATGAAATGGGTCATTTCCCATCTCAAGAATTATTCAAGGAGATCAATAACGATATTAAAATGTTCCTTGATGTTAACTATTAAGCTGTTGGTAAAATGACGGTTGGACAAGAGTTGGAAAAAATAACGGAATTGAAACTCTTCCATAATCATATGACGATTGATTTGGTATCTCCTTTTTTTAGCTATGGGACTAAAGAAGGCAAAAGACTAGTTCATCTATTTCGGCAAGAAATATTTGAGGAAGTGTCCCGAAGTGATCTATATGGATTGATATTTACTTATGTGTGGGCATTTGATATACAAGCTGATTGGGACTATATCAATAAGATTAGTGATTTGTTTGAATCAAAAGGTGGGGTCGTGTACTTTTTTGAACTTGAAGCAAGGGTAGAAGAAAGACTTGAGCGTAACAAGACTCCACACAGATTAATGCATATGCCTACAAAAAGAAATATTGCGTGGTCTGAACATGATTTAATAAGCACAATGGAGAAGAATAGATTAAATTCAAATGACGGAGAAATTAATAAGGATAACTATATTAGAATTAATAATACAGGAGTGACTCCAGAAGAGGTTGCAATGATAATAAAGGTAAAGTTTCTATTATAACTAGTGCTTTCGAAAGAACAATAAATAGCTCATGGACAAATAAAGTATGGAGATCATATTTCTTGTGAATAGCGATAAAATACAGTGAATCAATGCTAGATTGGAGGACAAGGTGAAACTTAATAAAAGATTATTAATAGAATCATTCATAGTCTCTGCATTAATAATTCTATTTGGATTTGGCTGGATGATGGGTCAAGGAATGCTTATAACGATGAATTACGTGCCAGATATAATTAGCAGTTATGAAAAGGTAGATCATTTACAATCAAGCATCACTTTTGGAAATCATGATCAGTTCGGCTGGATTGAAACATCTTTCGGCTTCATTCTATTGGCTGTAGCTTATTATGGCATACGGATCTTGGTAAATCGATTATTGAGGAATGTTCGGAATAATGATTAATAGGAATACTTGAAGCGAGGTGAACTATGGTAGGACACATAACATTGGCGGACGGAAGAACAATTGAAGTGGATTGTTTGAGTTGTGCGTTAACGAGTGGTTTGATTACGCCAACAGGAGGAGTTATTTACGAGACAGATCATTTTCATGTTCATCAAGATGTTGCGTACCCCATAAGAGGATTGGTTATAGTGGCATCCAAGAGACATTTTTACGGAATGGATGAATTGAGTGTCGAAGAACAGATGGAATATATCTCATTAATACATAAAATCAGACATGAACAAAGAATTCTCCTCGGGATTGATCACGTTTATTATTTCTATAATGAAGATACAACACATCACTTTCATCTATGGATGGTTCCTAGATATGAATGGATGAAGGAATTTGGTAATTCAGTTGAATCATTAAGACCCGCTTTATTACACGCAAGAAATCATATGAATGACGAAGAGAATATGGAATCTGTATTGGAAGGTATAACAATTCTAAGAGACGGACTTCGAAATTAAGAAAATATTTTAATTTCACTTCATCTAACAGGGTAATTATGAATGAGCAAATATAATTAGTGTACCTTGGTTATAAAGTGATTGCTATTGACCTTCGGAGTTGGGGATTTAAGCATGTTTATTGTTGATATCCATGGAGATCACATGATCAAGTGAATGATAAAATGAATTATATAGAGGGTTTTTCTAAGTGTGCCGCACAAGGTTTAATAAAGTATCTTAACGCGATTTAACTGGTTAACCACGAGATGAATTCAAAGAAGTGAATAAATCCGATATTAAGACTGGGGGAATATGAAATGCAAGTAGAAACGGAAAGATTAATCATTCGTGATTTCCAGATGGAAGACTGGGTAGGTGTACATAGATATGCATCGAATCTCGAAGTAACTGAACATACGATCTGGGGACCGAATAGCGAAGCTGAGACCAAAACATATATTGAGCAGGAAATCAGAATTCAGCAAACGATTGACCGAACTGATTTTGAATTTGGAGTTATTTTGAAAGAGACGAATGAATTAATTGGTGGATGTGGCATTCATATGAATGAACATAATGCTGAATTAGGGTACTGTTTTAATCCTGCCTTTTGGAGGAATGGTTATGCCACAGAAGCAGCAAATGCTATGTTAATGTTTGGTTTTAAAACCTTCAAAGTGCATAGAATTTATGCGACATGTCGTCCCGGAAATATAGCGTCCGCGAATGTCATGAAAAGAATCGGAATGAAACAAGAAGGCCATCTAAGGGGACATATGTGGCACAAAGGGCAATTTCATGATTCTTATTTATTTTCAATATTGGAAGATGAATATGATCAAGGGAGGGGGTGACGTGGGAATAACTTAACATGATGTGGATCTATAATATTGAGTCATTATCCAAAAGCCATAAAGAAATTGCAAGATAAACAATTAAATTACAAAATAGTGAAAGACGCAGGCCATGCCATAAATCATGAACAATCAGAATTTGTAAATAAAGAAATAATAAGATATCTTGTAGGTTAGGGCGAAGTGACAGGAGTAAGAGCAGTTAAACGTCTTATTTATCGTCTTTCCTTGACTTCTAGTGTATTAACTCTATAATTTGACTACCACTACTAGGAGGAACACACATGTCTAAGGTTTATTCACGCAAGTATATTGAAACTGTAAAGCTTGAAATGGTGAGCAGATTGGGATTAAAGCAGGTGTATTTTAAGGAACAAATAGGTGAAAGTTTAATTTATGAAGCTGTTGGGTTTGATAGAGGGACACAACACCGATTTTGTGTTAGACCCAAAACAGGAACGATTGATGAATTTGTTTCAGGAAAATGGATGAAAGTAAGAAACTTTATTATTAATACTAAAATTATTTAATCTTTACGAGATACGATGTGGGGGTCATTCTCATGGAAGTATTATACAAAGAATACTTGATTTCAGACGATAAAGTCAGAATTAACAGGCAATTCGTACTAGAATACTTAGCTCATAGCTATTGGGCTAACCGGAGACCACCTGAACGAATATTGAAATCTATCGAATCTTCGCATTGTTATGGTGTTTATTATAATAACAACCAAATTGGTTTTGCAAGAATCGTCACGGATGGAGCAACCATGTTCTACCTGTGCGATGTGTTTGTATTGCAAGAATATCAAGGACAGGGTATTGGGAAGCGATTAGTCCAATTGATTACCAATTCTGAAGAGTATGAATGGATGACAGGTATATTAGGGACATTAGATGCTCATGGATTGTATGAACAATATGGATTTGAAAGAAATTCAGAACGATTCATGAGTAGGCCTCCACAGGGTATTGTTAAACATCGGGAGAACAGGTGAGTGTATGATGGAAAACGTAGAGGTTATTAGCGTATCAGAAGATCAGAAAACGATATTAAGACAGTTGTTAGAGTTGTATGAATATGATTTCAGTGAATTCAATCATGAAGATGTGAACGAATATGGATTGTATGGTTATACTTACTTGGACCACTACTGGACAGACGATACTAGGCATCCATTTTTCATTAAAGTTGAGGGTAAGTTTGCCGGTTTTATATTAGTTAATAGTTATTGTTACTTGGCGAAGGACAAGAACGCTAAATCGATCGCTGAATTCTTTGTTATGCGTAAGTATCGAAGAAAAGGAACAGGGAAAATAGCGATTAAAATGATTTTTGATCAATTCCAAGGTGAATGGGAAGTTCTTCAACATGAAAACAATATTATTTCTAAGTCATTCTGGTTAAATGTTATTGAAGAATATACTAGCGGTAAATACATAGTCAGTGATGTTAAGACACAAGAATGGGATGGCACGGGAATACTCTTTAATAACAGTGTGAGCTAACAGACGCGATCAGGATTACAAACATCAGTAACCATGCTAAAATATGTAGACATAGGATAAAGGCGTAGTCAGGGGAATGATGATGAAATCTAATATTAGTGATGTTGCAAAATTAGCGGGTGTGTCACCTACAACGGTATCGCGGGTCATGAATAATCGGGGATATATTAGTCAAGAAACGCGGGATAAGGTTGATAACGCGATGAAGGAACTTAACTATTTCCCCAATGATTTAGCGCGAGCTTTATTTAATAAACGTACAAATCTGATTGGGCTGATCGTACCAACGACGACCAATCCATTTTTTGGAGAGCTCTCCTTCCATATTGAGAACATCTGTACTTCCCTAGGGTATAAGGTATTACTTTGTAACAGCTTAAGTCAGATGGAAAAAGAACAAAGCTACGCAGATATGCTCATGCGAAATCAAGTGGATGGGATTATCGTAGGGGCGCATAATCGGGGTATCTCGAACTACAATCAACGCAATATTGCTGTAGTTGCCATTGATCGATATTTATCTAAGACCATTCCTGTTGTAGGCTCCGACAATTACACAGGTGGAACTTTGGCAACGGAACTATTGATCTCCAAAGGCTGCAAGAACATCATTCATATGAATGGTCCAGTTGAGTTAGAGACACCTGCAACTCTCAGAAGGAAAGCTTATGAGGATGTGATGGAGGGTCACGGTAGACAAGCGATTACGTATGAAGTTAGAGATCCATTTCGCCAACAGAATCATTATGAAGTCATTGATCGACTATTCGATGAATGCCCGAATGTAGATGGACTATTTGCTAGTAATGATCTTGTTGCTGCTTCTTTTATAGCTGAAGCTAGGAAACGTGGGAAGGATATACCGAATGATATCAAGGTGGTTGGTTATGATGGGACGGAGACGTGTCAGATCTTATTACCTGAACTGACAACGATAAGACAGCCCATTGCTCTAATTGCTAAAACAGCGGTAGAACTGCTCATTAAAGAGATTGAAGGCGAGTATCATGATTTACCTCTAGAAACTTACTTACCAGTAGAACTTATAGAAGGAAATACGACGGGAACCATCGCATAGCGATGGTTTTTTTGTTATCTAGAGACGATTGCTGTTGGTATAATACAAATACTTGGTACGATTATCCATTGTGAAACCGGTTGACATATGAAACCGGTTGACATAAAATAATGTTACAAAGTTGAAAGTGCTTTCAAGGCGATATTACGAAACGAATTCATGACATGAAAAGGGAGCCAACGAGATGACAACATCAAAAGTATTGTATTGGAAATTAAGTGCCTATTTTTTCTTTTTCTTTTTTACTTGGTCAGCTAGTTATTCTTTATTTTCTATTTGGTTAGGAACTGAACTTAATCTAAATGGAGCTACAGTAGGAGCTATCTTCTCTATAAATGCTATTTTTGCATTATGTATGCAACCGCTTTACGGATACATTTCTGACAAGATAGGCCTTAAGAAAAATATACTTTTCTTCATTAGTTTGCTTCTCGTGTTAGTAGGTCCATTTTACATTTATGTATACGGACCGTTACTGCAATATAACTGGGTACTAGGTGCTATTGTTGGAGGGCTCTATTTAGGAGTAGCGTTCTTAGCCGGTATTGGTGCCATCGAATCCTATATTGAAAAGGTTAGTCGTAAATATAATTTTGAATACGGAAAATCAAGAATGTGGGGCTCATTAGGATGGGCAGCGGCAACATTTTTCGCAGGACAGATCTTCAATGTGAATCCGAATATTAATTTCTGGGTTGCATCGGCGTCTGCAGTTATATTGGTCGGTATTATTGTATCTATTAAAATTGAAATGTCAGATACGGATGTTGAGCGAGCTAAATCGGTTAACTTAAAAAGTGTAGGTGAACTATTCTTACTCAAAGACTTCTGGTTCTTTATGTTATATGTACTTGGTGTAACTTGTGTATACTCCGTGTACGATCAACAATTTCCGATTTACTTCTCTTCGATGTTTGAGACAGCAGCGCAAGGAAATCAAGTATATGGTTACCTGAATTCGTTACAAGTATTTTTGGAAGCGGGAATGATGTTCTGTGCACCTTTTATTGTAAATAAACTTGGGGCTAAAAAGAGCCTGATTCTAGCGGGTTCATTAATGGCTTTCCGCATTATTGGCTCTGGTATGGTTGATGGTTCCATCGGTATATCTTCCATGAAAATGATTCACGCGCTTGAACTACCAATTATGTTGATTGCAGTATTCAAATACTTGGCTTCTAATTTTGATACTCGGTTATCATCGATACTTTATCTTGTTGGATTTCAATTTGCTACGCAGGTCGGAGCATCTATTCTATCGCCCATTGCAGGAGGTCTGTATGACTCTGCTGGATTCCGTAACACCTATCTTATCATGGGAGCCTTCGTTCTCTTCTTCACCATATTATCCATCTTCACATTAAAGAAAGACCCAATAGTTCAGGAAAAAGTACAAACGTTATAATTTTTTTAAAAAACATTCTAGGGGGAAAAACGAATGAACAACATAAATAACACACAACCTGCTAATGAATTTTTACTGAAAGCGAGTGAGAACGTCAATGAACGTTTCCGCTTTGGCTACCACATTATGGCGCCAGCGAATTGGATCAATGATCCGAACGGATTGATTCACTTTAAGGGCGAGTATCATGCTTTCTATCAACATCATCCCTATGATGAGAACTGGGGACCGATGCACTGGGGTCATGTGAAAAGTAAGGACCTCGTACATTGGGAACACTGCCCTATTGCTCTATCGCCAGGTGATGCTTGCGATGTGGATGGATGTTTCTCAGGAAGTGCGGTAGATAACAACGGCGAACTAACCTTGATATATACTGGACATCATTATATTGATCAAGCCCAAAACCTCTTCTTCCAGAATCAGAATATTGCGGTAAGTACGGATGGGATTCATTTTGAAAAAGTGGACCAAAATCCTGTCATTGCAGCTCCACCTGCGGACAGTTCACAGCATTTCCGTGATCCTAAGGTGTGGAAGCACAACGATACGTGGTATATGATTCTCGGCAATAGTACGAAGGAAGATATACCAAGAGTCATTCTTTATACTTCACCAGATTTACGTACATGGGAATATAAAGGTGTCTTAGATGAGAATGCCAATGATATGGGATTCATGTGGGAATGCCCGGATTTCTTTGAACTGGACGGATCCTTTGTATTCTTGTTCTCTCCCCAAGGATTAGAGTCTCAAGGCCATAAATATAACAATCTATTCCAGACGGGATATTATGTTGGAAGCTATGATTATGACACGAATCATTACGAGCACGGTGAATTTATAGAGCTTGATCATGGACATGATTTCTATGCTGTACAGACGCTTCTTGATGATCAAGGACGGAGAATTGCGATCGGTTGGATGGATATGTGGGAATCTGACATGCCGACGAAGGCAGATGGTTGGGCAGGAGCACTCACATTACCTCGCGTGTTGACCTTAAGTGAAGATCGTAAGGTGCTTATGAACCCAGTTGAAGAATTGAAATTGCTTCGTGAAACCGAACACCATGTGTGCGAAGATCAGCTAGTAAATAGAAGTCATTTCGTGAATGTAACGGAGCAGCTCCTTGAAGTGAAAGTGGTCTTTAATATGGAAAATACCAATGCAGAAGCAATTGGTCTAAAGATTCGTGGAGTGGGTGAGCAAGAGACGGTTATTCGCTACACACATGCAGATCGGAAATTAACTTTGGATTGTTCTAAGTCTGGTAAACCTGCTGATGGTATTCGAAATGCAGCACTTGACGCTAATGGACAACTTACATTGCACCTATTCCTAGACCGTTCTTCGATCGAGATATTCGCTAATGAAGGACATGTAACAATGTCGAGTCGGATCTATCCAACGGAAGTTCAATCAGGGATTGAGCTATTCGCGGAAAATGGTGAAGTGGAAATCGTAGAATGTACGTACTGGAATTTGAAAGACATTTGGAAAGCTTAATTTAGATGGCTACCATCGTAAGAAGTAAGGATAAGGGGGAGCTTAAGTTGGTTGAGGGATTGAAGAATCGTTGTGAACACCAACAGGTTCTTTGTATCGGTGAATTGTTAATAGACTTCTTTTGTAGTGATATAGGTGTGAATTTGGCTGAAGGATCACACTTTAACAAACAAGCCGGTGGTGCGCCTGCTAATGTTGCGGCCGCAATTTCTCGTCTCGGTGGTGTCGCTTCTTTTGCTGGTAAAGTGGGTAGCGATCCATTTGGTGATTTCTTAATCGAAACCTTAAATGAAGTGAGTGTAAATACGGATCTGATTGCTCGAGATACATCGATGCTGACAACGATGGCATTCGTATCGCTACAGAGCGATGGGGAACGTGACTTTATGTTCAATCGTGGTGCCGATGGTAATTTCACAGCCAATGATCTTCCACTTGATAAGCTACGTGAAGCAGCCATCGTTCATTTCGGTTCAGCTACAGCGATGTTAGGTGGAGCCTACTTAGATGCTTATTTTGAATTCATGGCAAAGGCACGCGCGCAGAAACAGTTTGTTTCTTTCGATCCGAACTACAGACACAGCCTATGGGCTTACAGAACGGAAGAATTCATTAATTTAGCTAAAAAGGGAGTGTCTCTTGCTGATTTTGTAAAAGTGAGCGAAGAAGAGTTACAACTCATTAGTGGCTATGAAGATCTTAACGAAGGTGTAATGGAGCTTCATCGTTTAGGAACGAAGGTTATTGCGGTTACGTTAGGCAAGAATGGAACGTTGATCTCGAATGGGTCTGACCAAGCTACGATACCAAGTATTTCTATTACATCGATCGATTCTACTGGGGCTGGCGATGCGTTCGTTGGTGCGGTTCTTGTACAACTCTCTCAAATCACTAATCAGGGCATTACGAACCTTACCTTCATAGATTGGAGAAAAATGATTCATTATGCGAATCAGGTGGGTGCGATCGTGTGTACAAAAGTAGGGGCTATTGCAGCTTTACCTACCTATGATGAAGTAATAAGATGGAATCAATAATAACTAAATTAATGTATGTAAATTAATGATAAATATATGGTAATTGTGTATAATTATTATGACAATAATGGAGATTCGATAACATCAGGTGTAGGTTGCTTGATGTTTTTTTGATAAGGGTGGAGTAGACTTGAATTTAGAGACAAGGTATAGGAATACTATTAATTACTGAAGGATTAAAGAGATGTAAAGAACTAGGGTTTGGTCTTGTATTCTTAATCCCCCGACAAATATCATTTCTTCCTTTTGTTATTACAAGTAAAAGTGTAATCGTAGGACAATCCATCCTCTCGGATAACATAATAAATCATCATCTAACAACGGAATTGAGTATGATTAAACGAATACATATATTTGGTGCTTCAGGCTCAGGAGCATCGACACTAGGTCGTGAATTGTCTGAATTACTTCCTCATACACTTCATGATGGTGATGATTTAAAGTCTCTCTTTGAAGTAGTTATTTTTCTATATGTCCCACAAGATAGTAGAGTAAATAGATTACAGGAAAGAGCGTTATTTCGATATGGAGATGATAGATTGATTTATTATTAAGTTAAAAAGAGCTTGAGGTGAAAGCATGAATAGGATAGCTCATATCCGTACAGAAGAAAAGAAATATCATGATCATTGTTTTGAACACTATACATTATTTGAACCTGGATCTTGGTTGCACAAACCAGTTAAGAGTGTAATAGACCTCTTAGAACATTTCAATGATAGACGAGATCTTAAAGTACTTGATTTGGGTTGCGGAATTGGTAGGAATAGCATCCCCATGGCAGAAATACTGAAGAATAGAAATGGAAGAATCGTTTGCGTTGACTTATTAGAATCAGCTATAGAAAAGTTAAATAACTATAGTAAGGAATATGGCGTTGAACAAGGTATTGAGACTGTTCTGTCTGAAATAGAACATTTCGATATAAAAGAAGCTGAGTATGACGTTATCATAGCTTTATCCGCATTAGAACACGTCAGTTCTGAAGAAGCACTAATAAGAAAGCTTCATGAAATGACTGTAGGGACCACATGCAATGGAATTAACTGCATTATTATTAATTCTAATATAAGAGAAGTAGTCAAAGAGTCCAATATAACTGGAACAATATATGGATCGGGTGCTGGCACTCAGTTAAACATGGGTCAGGCTTTGATGTATCTTGCCGCAGGCGATGTACTAACTTTACGGAACCATAGTTCTTCCGCAGCGGTTACACTTCAGACGTTGGCTGGGGGCACACACACGAACGTAAATGCTTCTGTTATTCTAAAATTGTTAAGTTAATGTTCTACATGTGAGACTATCTCAGACAACACGATTCGGCCCTAACTTGAGTTGTTCTAAGGCAGGGTCGTATCATCTTGTATACCAAGTTATTTGAAAGATGAATAACAAGCAATTAACTATGATATTGTGACTGATTAGTCGAGAGAGGGGCATGTTATGCTTACGAAATTGAAGAAGGAAGAATTAAAGTACGATAATCTCGCGTGGATTTGTATTATGCCAACGATACTAACCATTCAAGGGAAGAGTATGGAAATTAAAGCTGATGTATATCACCATCAATTAAATGATGGTCAAAAAGGGTTGTATATGTTCTATTCCTATCATAATCATACGAAATCAATCTTTGAATTTTATTGGTTTGCATTTTATTTCATGAGCGAAGTTAAATCGTGGATTGGTTTGAAGAAAGGAATGGGTTACTTTAAAGATCAAGCTATATCAGACATTTATGAAGAATTAGAGACTCTTATTGAAGAAAAGTACAAAAGAGATGATGGAACGTGGATTCAAGCATCGCCATCTGACATAGAGAAGGATAAAGAACTATTTGTCTCTGTTAATAAACTATATATTAGATATAACACACTGGTACCCCATACTATTAGGAATATGAATACATACATTCGTAATCATACGGAAGAATTTATTGAGTTTGAATGAATGTTTACGTAACTTACAACAAATAAATTAAATAGAGTGAAAAAGTACTTAAATGCATAGAATAATGGATGAGAAAATCAAATAAAAATACACTCTTGCGATTTAATAGTGCAATATGCTATTATAAACGCAAGCACTGGAAACGTTACCGATAACGCTACCGATTATTTTTGGAAAGCGTTATCATTTTTTCACCCCAGAATAGAGAACGTTTTCAATGTTTAATGGAAACAAATTTAAAGAAAAGAAGGGGAAACACAAATGAATAATAAGTTTAAGAAAATGTTAGGGCTCGTTTTAGTATCTACAATGGTTATTGGCTTAGTAACTGCATGTGGTAACAAATCAGAAAACTCTAATTCAGCATCAGGAAAAAGTGGAGAAATTTATTTCTTGAACTTTAAACCTGAAATTGCAGAGACATATGAAAAAATTGCAAAAGATTATGAAGCAGAAACAGGAGTTAAGGTTAAAGTTGTAACTGCTGCTGCAGGTACTTATGAAACAAAATTGAAATCAGAAATTGCAAAATCTGACGCACCTACCATTTTCCAAATGAATGGTCCTGTAGGATATGAATCTTGGAAGAATTATACGGCAGACTTGAAAGATACTAAATTGTATAGCTACTTGACAGATAAAAGCTTAGCTGTAACAAGCGGTGAAGGCGTCTATGGTATTCCTTATGTTGTAGAAGGATACGGTATCATTTATAACGAAGCTATTATGCAGAAATACTTTGCATTGGCAGACAAAGCAGTTACTATTTCATCTACTTCAGAAATCAACAACTTCGCTACGCTAAAAGCAGTAGTTGAAGATATGACAGCTAAGAAAGATCAATTGGAGATCAAAGGCGTATTCTCTTCCACTTCTTTAGCTGCTGGTGAGCAATGGAGATGGCAGACACACTTAGCAAACATTCCTTTGTACTATGAATTCAAAGATAATACGAAATTTGATAACACCGTATTAGCAGGTTTGGATTCTAAAGAAATTTCCTTTAAATACGGAGATAATTTCAAAAATATCTTTGATTTATATCTTAATAATTCTGCTACAAAGGGTGCACTTTTGGGTAGTAAAACAGTAACTGATTCTATGGCTGAATTCGCACTTGGTCAAACAGCAATGGTTCAGAATGGTAACTGGGGTTGGGGACAGATTAATGATGTTGCTGGAAACGTTGTAAAAGCTGAAGACATTAAATTTATGCCTATCTACACGGGTGTAGAGGGCGAAGAAACACAAGGTTTAGCTATCGGCACAGAGAACTACTTTGCAATCAACAGTAAAGTATCTGACGAGAAGCAAAAGGCATCTATAGCTTTCTTGGAATGGTTATTCTCCAGTGAAAAAGGTAAGAGTTACGTAACGAATGATCTTGGTTTCATCTCACCGTTCAATACATTTAAAGAGAATGAGAAACCAGCTGATCCACTAGCTAAAGAAGTATTAGCTTGGATGGAGAAGAAAGATATTCAATCCACACCTTGGACTTTTGCAGCTTTCCCTAGTGAAGAATTCAAGAATTACTTCGGTGATGCATTGTTAGAATATGCTCAAGGTAAAAAGACATGGGATGAAGTTACAACTATCGTTAAAGATACTTGGAAGTCTGAAAAGACAAAATAAAAATATTTACTAAGACTATTGATTAAAAGTTGTGCCACTGTATACCACTTGGGTACGCAGTGGCATAATATCATCGTTGAGTGTTAAATTTGTCTGAGTTATCATGCTTTAATACTCAGTTAGGAGAAGACAATAATGGAAAAATCGATTAAAAAGTATTTTGCACTGTTTGCATTACCAACTTTACTGGCTTTTTCAGTAGCATTTTTAATACCATTTGTTTTAGGGATCATTTTGTCTTTCACAGAGTTTACGACCGTTACCGATGCGAAATGGGTAGGTATGAGTAATTATATCAAAGCATTTTCTAACCAAGAGTTTATAAATGCACTGTGGTTTACCGTTAAGTTCACTGTGCTATCCGTCATAACAATAAATGTATTTGCTTTCCTACTTGCAACGTTGTTAACCAGAGGAAAGAAAGGTACTAACATATTTAGAACGATATTTTTTATGCCTAACTTAATTGGTGGTATTGTATTAGGATATATATGGCAACTGATTCTTAATGGTATTTTGTATTACTTCGACGTTACGTTGACGTTTGATGCTAAATACGGCTTTTGGGGATTAATCATACTTATGAATTGGCAACTCATTGGTTATATGATGATTGTGTATATTGCAGGTATTCAGAATATTCCTAAGGACATCATTGAGGCAGCTAAAATTGATGGAGCTCCTCGTTTTCAAATATTACGTAACGTGACCATCCCATTAGTGATGCCGGCAATTACAATATGTTTATTCCTGACATTGTCGAACTCATTCAAACTTTTTGACCAAAACTTAGCGTTAACTGCGGGTGCGCCATCTAAGCAAACAACCATGTTAGCACTGGATATTTACAACTCCTTTTATAGTAAAACGGGTTGGGAAGGTGTAGGTCAGGCTAAGGCAGTCGTATTCTTTGTTCTAGTCGCATTGATCGCATTAATTCAACTTGTTATTACTAGAAGAAAGGAGATTGAGAATTAATGGAAACGAAATCATCAAGAATTAAAGATAGCATTAGTTACATCGTGTTAATATTGTTATCTATTGCATTTCTAGGACCTATTTTCATCGTTCTGATGAACTCTTTCAAAGGGAAGTTTTACATTAGTGACACGCCATTCTTATTCCCTAATAGCACTACATTTAGTGGCTTAGAGAATTATATAGGTGGTATTGCTAAGACTGATTTCATGAGTGCATTTGGAATGTCATTGTTTATCACGGTATTTTCTGTTGCTGTTATTGTCTTATTTACTTCTATGACAGCATGGTATATTACACGAGTAAAGACTAAGTTTACGAATATGTTATATTATGTATTTGTATTCTCAATGATCGTACCATTCCAAATGGTGATGTTCACCATGTCAAAGGTCGCTAATATCATCCATCTTGATAATCCAATTGGGCTTATATTAATTTACCTTGGATTTGGATCTGGGTTATCTGTGTTCTTGTTCAGTGGATTTGTGAAATCCATACCTATTGAGATCGAAGAGGCGGTTATGATGGACGGGTGTAACCCAGTTCAGGCGTTCTTTTCCATCGTATTACCCATCCTAAAACCAACGGCTATCACAGTAGCTATACTAAATGTCATGTGGGTATGGAATGATTACTTATTACCTGATTTAATCATTGGTACCGAGTATAAAACTATTCCTATTGCAATCCAGTATCTTAAGGGTGGATATGGATCTATAGATATGGGTGCTATGATGGCCATGTTAGTATTAGCTATCGTACCAATCGTCATATTCTACTTGTTATGTCAAAAGTATATTATTGAAGGTGTTGTTGCAGGAGCTGTTAAGGGGTAATGACTAATTAACAACT
This sequence comes from Paenibacillus antarcticus, assembly GCF_001637225.1. Classification (GTDB taxonomy): domain Bacteria; phylum Bacillota; class Bacilli; order Paenibacillales; family Paenibacillaceae; genus Paenibacillus_AQ; species Paenibacillus_AQ antarcticus. The sequence goes on along the minus strand of NZ_LVJI01000009.1, from coordinate 37,475 downwards.
CCGACATTTATGGTAATTTTATCAAAGAGTAGCATTGCTTTCTCGGTGACTTAGACCCCCCGAGAACACTCTACTCTTGTTTTGTATATATGTGTATGTATATACAATAAACCAAATTCTGGTATAGTATGATGATAAGAACCTGGGTTTAATGGGTGAAACTACGGTGTAAGGGAAGAACTTGATATGGAAAGAATCACAATTATTGACATTGCGAAAATGTGCGGCGTGGGCGTAACGACAGTATCAAGAGCGATAAATAATCATCCCGATATTAATGAAGAGACAAAAATGATGATTATGCGTGTCATTAAAGAAAATCATTACATTCCAAATAACAGTGCAAGAAATTTGAAACGTGCTGCTTCAAAAACAATAGCTGTATTGATTAAAGGGATTACCAATCCTTTTTTCAATCATATGATTAAGGTGTTTGAAGAAGAGATTAAAAGGAAAAAGTATTCTTTTTTTCTGCAACGCGTAGATGAGAACCAAGATGAAATCGATGTTGCGATAGAATTAGAGAAGGAAAAACGATTAAAAGGGATTGTATTTCTAGGAGGATATTTCTCTCACTCGAAAGAAAAGCTAACGCAATTGACGGTACCATTTGTGCTTAGTACGATTGGAATGTCAGAAGTTGTTGAACCTAATGAGTATTCCTCTGTATCCGTTGACGACTTTAATGAGAGTTATAAATTAGTAGATTATTTATGTAGTCTTGGACATACAAAGATTGCTACAATAACTGCAAATATGGAAGATGTAAGTATAGGGAAATTAAGATTTGAAGGTTATAAAAAAGCTTTAGCAGATCATGGGGTGGACTATAATGCGGATTTGGTATGGCATATGAAAGACGATATTGAGAGCTATACGATGGAAAATGGTTATGTTGTTACCAAAGAATTGTTAGCATCAAAGGAAGAATTCACAGCCCTTTATGCTATCTCTGATAGCCTAGCTATTGGTGCATGTAAAGCCTTGCTTGAAGCTGGAAAAAGAGTGCCAGAAGATTATTCAGTTGCTGGCTTTGATGGACTAGATATATCATTCTATTATAATCCATCGATCACTACGATGAAACAACCAGTGGGAGAAATTGCAGAAGAGACCATCAAAATACTGTTTGATTTGATCAATAAGAAAATAACACATGCACATAAAACATTTCCAGCAGAATTAATCGTTAGAGAGTCTACTAGGTCCTTACTATAAGTAATACGATTGAACATTAAGTGCGAAAGCGCTTGATGTTTTTTTGTGTTCCCGTCAATTCTACTACTTGATATAATAGATGGAAATGTTGTAAACAGGAGGCCCCCTACGTGATTATATTAGAAGAGAATGAGATGAGCATAAGACAACTCAGATCTGAAGATTCTACCCTGTTGCACAAATGGCTGTCAGATCCTGTCGTGTTAGAGTATTATGAAGGTCGTGATCATCCACATGATATAGCATTAATCAACAAACATTTTTACGAGAATAGAGAAGGTATCACTTCGTGTATTATTCAATATAAGGGAAAAGAAATAGGGTATATTCAATTCTACCTTATTGATGAAGAAGAGAAAGAAATCTATGGGTATGTAGAATTTGATGGTAAAATATATGGAATGGACCAATTCATAGGAGAAGTTGAATTCTGGAATAAAGGAATCGGTTCACGTGTTATCAAAGAAATGCGGAACTACCTTATATCAAATAAAGAAGCAAAGATAATCGTAATGGATCCACAAGCGTGGAATACAAGAGCTCTGAGAGTATATGAAAAGAATGGGTTTATAAAGAAGAAACTTCTTGAACAACATGAATGGCACGAAGGGGAATTAAGAGATTGTTGGCTAATGGAATACGAAGTGAATGAATAAGGTGTTATAGATTCATATTAATATTGAAGAGGTGATATGCGTTGAAAGGAATTAATTATCTAACGATTGCTATCTTAAATTTCTTAGCCGCGATTGCGTTTATTGTAACCGTTGTGGTCTCAGATCATAGTAACTGGAAGATCACATACGGATTTGGATTCGTGGGATTATTATTTGCTATAACTGGCGTTGCCAATACGATAAATCATATAAAGAAAAAATGATCAATAGAGGAGGTTTGTGGACATGTATACTACGATTTACTTCGTAAGACATGCAGAATCACCCTATATAGAGAATGAAGAACGTACAAGAGGATTATCTAATAAAGGGCAACGAGACTCCATTAAAGTTAAAGAACTTCTGATCAACGAAGGAATTGACGTGTTCGTCTCGAGCCCTTATGAAAGAGCTAAAGCAACGATTCAGCAATTGGCTAATGATTGTTCTGCAGATATCCTGATAGAAGAAGATCTGAGAGAAAGAGCCATAGGTGATTTCACGAATTGGGATTTTAAAGAAGCTAAGAGAAAAGTATACGAAGATGTTCACTTCACATTCCCAAATGGAGAATCAAGTCATCAAGCTCAGAATAGAGCGAGAGCATGTATCGAAAAGATACTTATTCATCACCAAGGTAAGAGGATTGTTATTGGTACACATGGAGATATCATGACCTTGATGATGAATCATTTCGATGCAGAATATGATTATGATTTCTGGATGTCTTCCACGATGCCAGATATTTATAAGTTGAATTTTGAAGAATTGGAATTATGTGATGTCATTAGAATGTGGAGTTGAGAGGGATCTTCTACATGTTGTAGGATTATAATATCTTGAGGACGATAAGCAAATTCCTTGCCATTTAACCCACTCTCCAGATCATGGATGCACATATTGTATGATGTACCCAATTGAAAAGGAGGGAAATATGATGAGCGAAGTTGTTGGAGGATACGGCGGTGTTGGCGGTGTTGGTGGAGTAGGTTGTGGGTTTGGCGGTGCAGGTGTAGGAGCAATTTTAGTATTGTTCATTTTGCTTGTTATCATCACTAAAGCATTTTGTATATAATCTAAAATTTATATTTAAAATAACTTTTTTTGGAGGGTTCATTGTTATTTCTTTGAACCAACATGCCATATCAAAGGACCACTGAGGCTTATGCCCCAGTGGTCTTTTGATTAAACCTATAATACAAGTCGTACTTAATACCATGAATTGGGTTGCAATTTTTATACTAGTGAGTTTATAATGATCACAGTATTGGTTGGGGATTACCACCAATCCAACATAATTAGGCATTGATCAAAGACATGATTTCCTTGTCCGGACTGTCCAGAGATAGAAGTGATTGCTGCAAGCTTCTACTGTACCGGTTGTGAGATTACCCCTTTGTAGCTGTGGTGTTGAACCCGTTAATTTACGGTTGTACATATCACCGTCTTATCTACGTTATAGGATACTAATGATTAATGAAGGACCTTGTTTATTTCAAACACGTTAGGGTGAATAGCCTCAGCATGTTTGTGACAGGTTGAATTAGGGTGGAACCACGAGCTTAGATGCACTCGTCCCTTGGGGGATGTGATGCGTCTTTTTTGCGTTCAATAAATGGCTCGTACAACAATTTGTGAGAAATGGAGGCTAATCAAGATGAATGAGATTAACGTAACGCTGCAAGATGGAACAGTTAGGAGGTATCCGCAAGGAACCTCGATATCAGAAGTAGCAGAATCAATCAGTACAGGTTTGAAAAAGAATGCGGTGGCTGGAACAACGAACGGCACTATCGTTGATCTCAATCACTCGATTGAGCATGATTGCCTCGTCGAGTTGATAACACTTGATAGCCGTGAAGGATTATATATATATAGACATACAACTGCACATGTTATGGCACAAGCGATTAAACGGTTATTCGGTTCGAGAAATGTGAAGTTAGGAATTGGACCTGTTATCGAAGATGGATTTTATTATGATATCGATATAGAGACACCGTTATCAGTCGATGATCTCGCTGCGATTGAGACAGAAATGGGCAAAGTGATTCAAGAGAATCTGCCTATATTGCGTCGAGAGGTGAGTCGAGAGGAAGCCAACCGAAAGTTCGAGCAATTGGATGAGCCGTTAAAGCTAGAACTCATTGCTAACTTGTCGGAGGATGCAGTTATTTCGATTTATGAGCAAGGGGAGTTTGTAGATTTGTGCCGGGGACCTCACTTGCCATCAACTGGACGGATTAAAGTGTTCAAGTTATTAAGTGTAGCGGGAGCGTACTGGCGCGGGAATTCGGATAATAAAATGCTTCAGCGAATCTACGGTACTTCTTTTCCGAAAAAGGCAGATCTCGAGGAGCATCTATATTTGTTGGAGGAAGCGAAGAAACGTGATCATCGTAAGCTGGGTAAAGAACTCGAATTGTTCATGTTCTCTGAAGAGTCACCTGGCATGCCTTTTTATCTACCTAAGGGTATGGCGATCCGCAATACACTTGAACAATACTCTCGTGAGTTACAAAGACTATGGGGTTATGAAGAGGTATTTACACCACTGATGATGAACAATCGACTATGGGAGCAATCCGGACACTACGAGCATTACCGTGAGAATATGTATTTTACGAACGTGGACGAAACAACCTTTGCACTCAAACCAATGAATTGTCCGGGGCATATGCTTATTTTTAAAAATAGTCTACATTCCTATCGAGATTTACCTATCCGCTTATCTGAATTTGGTCAAGTTCACCGCCACGAATATTCGGGAGCGCTGAATGGAATGATGCGAGTCCGTACATTTTGCCAAGATGATGCCCACATATTTGCTCGTCCGGATCAGATCGAAGAAGAGATTAGTCGTGCAATTGCATTGATTGATCATATCTATAAAGTGTTTGGATTCGAATATAAGATTGAGCTATCTACTCGCCCAGAAGATTATATGGGATCGGATGAACTGTGGGATATTGCTGAGCAATCTTTGGCAAATGTGCTAGATCAGCGTGGCATTCAATATCGTGTGAATGAAGGTGATGGTGCATTCTACGGACCTAAAATTGACTTTCACATTCAAGATGCCCTCAAACGAAATTGGCAATGTGGCACGATTCAATTGGACTTCCAGATGCCAGAGAAATTCGATCTGACATACGTGGGAGAGTACAATCAGAAGCATAGACCTGTTGTTATCCATCGAGCTATATTTGGTTCCATAGATAGATTCTTAGGGATTCTAACAGAACATTATAGTGGAGCATTTCCAATCTGGCTCGCACCGGTGCAAGCCAAGATTCTGCCCGTCTCCGAGAAGGATAACGATGTTGCCTTTCAGGTGAAGAAACAGCTAGAACAGGATGGAATACGAGTAGAGATTGATGTACGCAATGAGAAGCTTGGTTATAAGATCCGTGAGGCACAGTTAGAGAAATCACCATACATGCTTATTATTGGAGAGAATGAGAGAAGTTCAGATAGCGTGTCAGTGCGTAAGCGCGGCGAAGGCGATCTTGGTATGAGGCGTGTGAGAGAACTGATTGAGATGGTGAAAGGGGAAGTCCATACTCAAATGTATTAAAGATGTAGGATGAACTCAGATAAGGGTAGTTGTAAATAATATTAATAACTGCAATGAAGAACCCGTAGAAGTATTTTGCTTGGTACATAAGCAAATCTTCAGCGGGTTTTTATTATGTGTTGAATTCGGTTTTTTCAAGATTTGATTGACTGATGGGAGAATTGGAGAAAAGTCATGTTCCTCGTAATTTTTATCAAGCGAGGGAACTATCAGAACGTCTCTCCATTCACTCAGATCGTGGTTTAAAGGTGACATTTAAAGAGTTTGAGGATGAAGAGCATGTATCGGATGTATCTGTATTATCGATGATGATTAGTCGGGCTTTGCGGCTAATTCTGATTTCATATAATATCTATCATGCAGTTTAGCAAATACACGTTCTGTGTTAGAATAATAAAATTAGTTCGGATACATAAGTAGTGAAAATAAATTACAACTTAGAGTTGGAGAAAGCGACATGATATGAAATCACAATTAAAGAACATTCATCCCTTATCATGGACCATTATTTTGGGTTCGATTTTTGGTCGAATGGCCACGTCCATGAGTATCCCGTTTTTATCTATTTATTTGATTAAAACGATGGGTGCATCCGCATCACAGACCGGAATCGTTGTTGCTGTAAGCTCGTTAATTGGTGTGTTTGCTAGTTTCTACGGAGGATACATATCTGATATTATAGGTCGGAAAAAGGTGCTGTTGATCTCGGTATTCGGCTGGGCTCTAGTCTTTATAGGGTTTGCCGTTGCAGACGAAATCTGGATTTTTTTTGTAGTGAACGCACTTAACGGTTTGTGTCGTGCGATGTTTGAACCAACTTCTCGTGCCTTGCTCGCAGATATTACACCTCAGGAAAGCAAGCTACTTGTGTTTAACTTACGGTATGCCGCAATTAACTTGGGTGTTGTATTTGGACCTATATTGGGCTTGCAAATGGGAGCATCAGGGTCCAACTGGTCTTTTGTTATTGCGGGGATCGTGTACTTATTCTATGGTGTGACGTTGATTATTCAATTCATTAGATACCCTGAACTGGGTACTGCTACTAGTAGCAGTAGTGAACAGGTTACACTCATGGGTGCGTTCCGTGCTGTTAGTGGGGACCGCATATTTATGTGTGTGCTGATCGGAATGATATTCTGTGTACTTGGATACGGACATTTCAGTTCTACGTTAGCACAATATATGGAGATGAGCCCAACGATTGAAGATGGAGCGAAGTGGTTTAGCTATATGTTATCACTCAATGCGATTGTCGTGCTGGCATGTCAATTCCCTGTAGTTAAATACGCAAGTAAGTTACCACCGGTTATTCCCCTTATACTAGGAAGTGTATTTGTATCTTGCAGTCTACTGTTATTTGGAATCTTTCAATCTCTTATTGGATTAATGGTTGGTGTTGTGTTATTCACGATAGGAGAGGTATTGATGTTTACGATGACGGATGTGCTCATTGATAGGATCGCTACGACCGAACTTCGAGGAACATATTTTGGAATGATAGGATTCAATAATTTGGGGAATGTGATGGCGCCGTTGCTAGGAGGATTTCTCTTGGATGCGTTAGGTGTAGATTCATCCGTTATTATATTCACGATCATTGCTGTGACATCCGCCTTTGGAATACCATTCTTGCTCTCTGCCAATAGGATTATGAAGAGACAATAATAGAACGGAGAGCTAATACATGTTACACCATGTTGAATTAAACGTTTCAAACTTAAGTGTGACAAAGGATTTCTGGGGTTGGTTTCTTATCAAATTAGGCTATGTAAAATATCAGCAATGGGAACAAGGTGTGAGTTACAAATACGATAATACCTATATCGTATTTGTACAAGCAGAGAGAAAATATATGGGTATCGCGTACAATCGACATCGCGTAGGGCTTAACCATTTGGCTTTCCATACTAATTCTAAAGAACAAGTCAATGAGATCATGATAGAACTAAATAAGAGAGCCGTCAAAATACTGTATTTGGACAAAAAAACTACGAGCTGGATGGCAAGATACATATGCGGTATATTTCGAAGGCCCGGATAGAATAAAGGTTGAATTAGTTGCTCCGATGAATGAATCTTCAAATGCATCCATTTTCAATCGGATCTAAATAATATCAAATATTGAATAGGTAAGGAAATGAAAACAGCGCCTTCTTTATTATAATATTACAGCATATGAAAAATTCATAATAAGGAACAAAAAACGAATCTAGTTACATGACTTAAGCGCCTCATGTTTATGAACCTATATTTGAACAAAGTTCGAATTAAAACTCATTTTAATCATAAAAGCAAATCTAAAGGGGAGAACCAGATATATCTGGTTCTCCCCTTTAGATTGCAAATCATTTATCTCAATATAATAAAGTTACTGATGATGAAGAACTACTTCTCTACAGGAAAGACTATTTTACTCCCTATGAAGTAGTTCTGCACCTGCGATACCAGGGTTCGTCATTTGATACGGATCGAGTATGATATTTAATTCCTCTTCGGTCAACACATTGTAGAGGAGACATAGACTACGTACCGATTTACCTGTATTAATAGCTTCCTGAGCGATGCGGGATACGACTTCATAACCTAAGTGAGGGTTAAGCGCGGTAATAATACCTACACTGTTCTCAACATATTCACGACAATGATCTACGTTGGCCTGAATACCTTCAATACAATGTTCTCTAAAGACACGGAATCCCTGATTCATAATTTCTAAAGATTGAAGTAAGTTGTACACCAATACCGGTTCCATTACGTTTAGTTCCAATTGACCAGCTTCTGACGCGAGGCAAATGGTATGATCATTACCGATGACTTGGAATGCAATCTGAGTAATGACTTCACACATTACAGGGTTCACTTTACCTGGCATGATGGATGATCCTGGTTGACGGGAAGGGAGCGTAATTTCTCCTAATCCAGCTCTTGGACCCGATGCCATGAGACGAAGGTCATTAGCGACTTTCGACATGTTCATCATACAGATTTTCAGTGCTGCTGAGACTTCTGTATAAGCATCTGTATTTTGTGTTGCATCTACGAGATGTTCTGCAGGCTCTAAAGGAAAACCACTTAGTTCTGCAAGTATTTCCGCCACCCGCTTAATATAAGTTACATCTGCATTAAGCCCTGTACCCACGGCAGTTGCACCCATATTAATATCGAGTAAATTGGGTTTTGTGGAAGTAAGTCTCTTTATATCTCTTTCAAGCACACGAGCGTAAGCTTGGAACTCTTGTCCGAGACGGATGGGCACAGCATCCTGTAAATGGGTTCGTCCCATTTTGATAACACCGTCAAATTCCGTAGCTTTATCACTGAATGCTTTATGTAAGTCTTTCATGGTCAAAAGTAGCTTCTCAATCATTGTCAGTACAGCTAAGTGTACTGCTGTAGGGAAAGAATCGTTTGTAGACTGAGCCATATTGACATGATTATTCGGACTAATGTCAGCATAACTTCCTTTGTCCTTGCCTATGATTTCAAGGGCACGATTAGCAATGACCTCGTTGGTATTCATATTAATGGATGTTCCTGCACCACCTTGAATGGGGTCGACAATAAACTGATCGAACCATTGACCAGCAATAATTTCATCAGCGGCTTGAACGATAGCATCTCCCTTAGAGGGAAGTAATCGTCTGATTTCCATATTAGCCATTGCTGCGCCTTTTTTAACCATTGCCATGGCACGAATTAATTCGGGATGAATGCGTTGTCCAGTAATGGGGAAATTCTCTGATGCTCTTATGGTTTGAATACCGTAATAAGCGTGTGACGGAACATCTTTAGTACCAAGAAAGTCTTTTTCCAATCTCATAATATGAATTCCTCCGAGTGTGAAAAGATAGTAATATAATCCTGGTGTAAGCACTTTATTTACCAGACTCGGTCTCATTATAGTCGTTTCATGTCAGGTTATCAATTGTAATTTTATTTCTTATCGTAACAATCATGCTTAAGCGCTCGAAGTACGTTTAGCAGCTCATGTTGTGTCTTTGGAATTTGTGGTAATCCCTTCATGAAACGATCCAATCTAAGGCATTCTTCAATACGCAGGTATACCGGTCCCATATTCTGGTGTATATATAAGCACTCCGTCTGCCTCGATAATCTTTGATCACATTTCTTGGACAGTACCACAGCAGAGGTCCTTCGTCAATCCTAGGCACCTTTGCGCGAGTATGAGCAGCGGAGGAGATTAGAGTTGAATAATTATAATATTAAATGACATTATGTATATTAATTCACATAATGGACAATAAGGTATATACTTCTCCTTGTAAGCGGTTACGGAATGCTAAGTTCATAATGGAGAGGGAGATTAATATGGGACGTTTAAGTGGTAAAGTGGCAATTATAACAGGAGCTGCAAATGGATTGGGGGCGGCTGACGCTAGACTTTTTGCACAAGAAGGAGCTATGGTGGTAGGAACCGACCTGAATATCAATGCGCTGAACGAAATTATAAAAGAAATTAAGAGTATTGGCGGAGAAGCAATAGCTCTTCAACATAATGTTGCTTCTGAGGATGACTGGAAGAGAGTAATAGAAGAGACGCTTAAACAATACGGAAAAATAGATATTCTAGTTAACAATGCCGGTATTTCTTCAACCATGACCATTGCTAACCTGGAGATGGATCATTGGAATAAAGTGATGGATATTAACTTGAACGGTTGTATGCTGGGAATGAAATACGTAATCCCTGAAATGCAAAAGATAGGGGCAGGTTCAGTCATTAATATTTCCTCTATCGGTGGTATTGTAGGTATGGCTGGTTCGAGCGCATACACTGCTGCCAAAGGTGCATTGCGAGCGATCTCTAAAGCTGCTGCGGTTGAATTCGCCAAATCACAAATTCGTGTCAATTCAATTCATCCCGGCATTATTGAAACACCAATGACCGCTCCAACATTTGAATCTGCTACGCCTTATTATAAGACATTCACACAATTACCTTACTTCGGTAAACCAGAAGATATCGCTTATGGCGTATTATATCTAGCTTCTGATGAGTCTCGGTATATGACTGGATCGGAACTAGTTATTGATGGTGGTTGGACTGCTCTGTAAATGGAAACATGAAAGGAGCTCTCTCGCATTCACGGGAGAGCTCCTTTCTCATCATTTCTATTGTTGTCCGGGCTGTATAATATACGGACCTTTAATGGAGAGATTCATCAATTGTGAGGCCATATCTTTCTCGGGGTAAGGCATTTGGTTCTCAATCCACCAGATAATCACCTCTAGAAAGGCAGACTCCACATATTTGATAATTAAGTCACGATTTGCAGTGAGATTATTGTCATTAGGTTCTATATGGTTGATCCCTTGAGATACAAATTCGTGAATGAGTTCCATCAGTCCAGAGGAAAAGGCAGGAATCCGATTCTTCACCAACAATGCCTGATATTGATCATAGTGTTCACCTACATGGTGAAAGAGCCGTATGAAACTGGGATGGGCTTCACCGCTGGTGAAATTAAACTGTACAGGTTCTTCGGTGGAATATTCCATCGACTCGCGTAGTTCCTGAAGAAGATCAATGATGCACTGCTGAACCAAATCCTGTTTATCATTGAAATGGAGATAAAAAGTAGCACGTTTAATGGTAGCAAGGTCAGCGATATCTTGCACCGTAATTTGTTCGAATTCGCGGGTTTCTAGTAATTCAAACATCGCTTTACGAAGCAGACGCTGTGTGCGAACGACCCTAGGGTCGGTTTTTTTAGGAATTACCATTACTATCGTCCTCCAATGACGAATCTTACACGATTGGGTATTGATTATAGGGAGTTAGGGACCTGAACATCAGGGTTAATATCAGCATCATAATCTACACCTTCGGATTCAAATCCAAACAGTTGGAAGAATTCACGGGTGTATCCCTTGAGATCCGTAAGTTCATAAATATTTTCTGTCGTGATCTGATTCCATATCTGAGTGACCTCAGCTTGTACATCTTCGCGTAATTCCCAATCATCGATGCGAATGCGGCCTTTTTCATCTACAGGTGTACCACTATCCGTGTACAGACGTTCATTAAACAATCGATATGTTTGTTCAATACATCCTTCGTGAAGTCCCTTTTCCTTCATCACTTTATATAAGGCAGAAACATATAATGGTACAACTGGAATAGCGGAACTAGATTGCGTTACAAGTGCCTTGCTAACACATACATAAGCACGCCCCCCGCCTATAGCGAGTTGGTCATTCATTTGTAGGGCAGTTGCCTCAAGGTGATCTTTGGCTTGACCAATGGAGCCATCTCTATAAATAGCTTGCGTGATTTCTGAACCGATGTATGAGTATGCGATAGTCGTTGCGTTATCAGCTAGTACGCCAGCTTGACGAAGTCCATCGATCCATAGCTTCCAATCATCGCCACCCATCACTGTGACCGTATCATGCACTTCTTGTTCGGTTGCCTCTTCAATCGTAACTTGACTCACTTCTCCCGTATGGAAATTGACGGTTTGGTTCGTAAAAGAATTTCCAATAGGTTTAAGTACGGAATTGACCAATTCACCTGTCTGCGGATCAATTCTACGTGGGGAAGCGACACTATAGATGACTAGGTCCACTTGGCCCAGTTCAGTGCGAATAAGTTCGATCGTCTTGTCCTTTGTCTCGGAAGAGAAAGCGTCCCCTGTGACACTGTATGATTTGAGACCAGCAGCTTCTGCTGCTTTCTCAAACGCTGCAGAATTGTACCAACCAGCTGAAGCGGTGCGTTTCTCACTTCCACCACTTGGGCGGTAAACACCAACTGTGTTTGCATGTGCTCCAAATGCAGCTACGATTCGAGATGCCAGTCCATAGCCCGTAGAGGCTCCGATGACTAATACATTGCGGGGACCCTTAATTTCTGGATTCGCTTGTACATATTTTATTTGCTCGTGTACCTGACTAGCACAACCCTCAGGATGCGATGTCGTACATATAAATCCACGTGTTCTCGGCTTAATAATCATTTGTGTATAAATTCCTCTCTTTAACAGACCTGATTAATAGATTGCTTATGTAATCGCCCCAAGTAACTTTTGTACGAATGGGGATTCATTATTGACTGATGATTTCTTTAGGTGTCCGCTTCGGTATTGCGTTGACTACCTCCGTACGTTCGATGTAGGACCAGACCGAATATCACGCCGACACAAGAAATTGCTGAGATAGATAGGAACAGTGTCTTAGCTCCGAAAAATTCATACATAGCGCCCCCAACATAGGAAGCGAAGATGCCAGATACTCCAAAAAATAGTAGAGCCAGTACAGTCTGACCCGTTGCACGCCACTCAACGGGCACGATTCGATATAAGTACTGAATAGCTGCTGTATAAAATATCGGGAATGTAAGCAGTTGGAGGACTTGCAAATAAGCTAGCCAATGTGGATCAGTTATCCATGCAGAAATAAAGAAGCGTATGAAATAAAAGGCACCGGCAATTGTAATGAGGATAAGTTCCTTACCTTTACGTAGCCACCAGAAGCTTAGAGCAAATACGACAATTTCACTGCCTGCTGCTAGAAACCAAGCTTGCCCTACCAATGCTGGATTTCCTCCAAGTTCAAGGATATATATACCTAGAAAGGTGTCGTTTATCCGCGCTGGAATGGAACAGATGAAGACTAGCAACAAGAACAGAAGTGTTTCTTTTCCACTTAAGAAATTTTTGAGACTCTTCAACGTTACGGGTTTAGCGGCTGCTGGTGCATCGGGTATAGGAAGAATAATGATAAAGCTTAAAAGTCCAATACCAGCAAATACTAATGCTAAGCTGTGAGAGCCATAGTGGGTCATTAAGTAACCAGTTAATAACGCCATAACCGCATAGCCCAATGCCCCGAATGTACGAATGGAGCCGTAGTTAATACTAGTGGATTCAGCTATTCGAAAATTCATACTTTCCGTTAAAGGATCAATAGGCATAAGAAAGAAATAAGTCAACATTGCAAATACAATAAGCATGGTGTAACTAGTCGTATTGTACAACAGAAATCCGGTGATCGAAGCGCAAACAATCAGAAGCATTAATACTTTTCGAATCGTCTTTGTCCGGTCACTAATCATCCCCCACAAAGGCTGAGCAATGATTGTTATTATCCCACCCGTACCAATGATGAATCCAATCTGTGATGGGCTTAACCCCTGTGAATCGAAATAGACAGGAAGAAAAGAGACAAACATAGCTAGCAAGGCAAAATACAAGAAATTAAAGGCCCGTAACGGTGTGGATTGTTTCATGAAATATCATATTCCTCACGTGATTGTATTATTGAACGCATTGCAGCCTTCCTATTGTACCATGAATGGGCGATTCTCGGTAAGGTAGAGGTGCTTAGATCAAGAGGATGTACTTTAAATTTGTGTAATAATGAATCCGTTTATTCTTAATGTGAATAGTCCGAACACATAACTGCAACAATACTATACTGAACCCAAGTCACACTAGCCTAGGAGGAATGACAGATGAGCCCAGATAAGAATCTAATCAATACGGTAAAAGCTTTAGAAAAGAACCCTGTGACGAGTCAACAAGCGCAACAATTTCAACAAAAAAAGAATGACAGACGCAAAGAAATGCTACAAGATGATTCAAAAGAGTAAGATAGGATAATAACAGATAATTCTCCGTTAATGTGGTAGTAAGATGAGTAGAAAAGAGGAGGGGATCCCTCTTTTTTTCTTGATATTTCGTAACCCGATTGAAGGATTAACGAAATTGAAAAAAAGCCAACGACGGTTGTGTACCGGTCGTTAGCTCTTCGTATTGTATCTCTGTCGAATGCAGAAACCGTTCTAATTTCTCTTAAATCATTCTATTCATGAGTGTTTCTGTAGTAACAGTTCGTTAAGCTCGATCAGTTCCTTACGTTGGTTTGCATTATCTAGGGAACGGAAAGGATCCTCTGGTGTGTTAAAGGTATAATCAATCAGACGTTCAATCGTCGTAGTAGCAACATGAATTCTAGTATCACTGGAAGCATAATAGATCATCACGTCTTGCTTCTCATTTACAACGGCACCATTACAAAAGATAACATTCGATACATCGCCTACGCGCTCCTCATCATAAGGCGCGATAAAGTGGCCACCAGGTTTGGCAATGATCTTCGTCGGATCCTCTAAGCTTGTAGCAAAAGTATATAGTACATAACGTAGCCCTGCTGCTGTATTCCTCACGCCATGTGCAATATGAATCCAGCCAAGATCTGTCTTAATAGGTGCTGGCCCCTGACCATTCTTGACTTCATAGATGGTATGGTATCTACGTTCATCAATGATCTGCTCATGAACAATAACTGGATTTAGGACATCATCACATAGACCAAAGGCAATACCACCACCTGAACCAGTAGAGATAAATCCGTCCTGTGGACGAGTATAGAAAGCATATTTGCCATTCACAAATTCTGGATGTAATACAACGTTACGCTGTTGTGGTGATGGGGTTTGTATGTTAGGAAGGCGTTCCCAACTCAATAAATCCCGCGTTCTTACAAACCCAGCTTGTGCTACTGCACTGGATGTGTCGAAGGGAGCAGCATCAGGATCTTTCTTCTCCGAGCAATAGATACCATAGATCCAACCGTCTTCATGTAGTACTAGTCGCATATCGTACATATTCGTTTCTTCTTGATCGATATCTTCCCATGTAAGCGGAGTCCCAATGAATCGGAATTGATCAATACCATTGTCGCTTTCAGCGATAGCAAAAATAGACTTACGATCAAGACCTTCCGTGCGGATCACAAGATAATATTTGTTATTGAAATAAATGGCCCCTGGATTAAGGGTCGCATTAATTCCTAATCTCTCCATGAAATGCGGGTTGGTCTCGGCATTCAAATCAAATCTCCAATGTAACGGTACATGGTGTCGGGTAATGACAGGGTATTGATAGCGATCATAAACCCCGTTATAGAAGGTTGTATTTTTTTCATTGGTTCGGTTAATCAAGGTCTCTTGTTCGGCTAGAAGCTCTTTATATTTCGCGTGTATCATATTAGTTCACCCTTTCGATCATTTCTAAACAAAAACGACTGTTGTGATAAGGACATTTCCAAGCACCATTGATTTCTCTCGGAGAAGGCGTACCATCAGGTTCGATGGACCAGAACCATTCTCCATTTGGTCGGTCATCAATAATATTGTCCTTGATATAATGCCATAGATTACTGACCAATTTGAGGAAAATAGGATCTTGAGTACGTTGATAAGCATTATAGAATCCCACGATAGCTTCTGCTTGAACCCACCATACCCTAGTTTTGTCCACATGATCTTGTTCTTGCTCATTTATGAGCGAACCATCCTCTTGTATCGCGTAGTTCGCAATGTTGTAGGCAATATCGATGACCATCTGTACATATTCCGGCTTATCTATATTAAGAACGTGTAGCGTTCGGTCAATGAGCCAACTAGCTTCGATATCATGACCGAAGGATTTGAGATCAAGCAATGAATGCCATTTCTTATCAAAGAAGACGCCTAAGAATTTCGTGTTGGGATTATATATTTTGGTATATAAGATTTCTAATAGGTTTGTAAGAGCTGCTCTAAGCCGATCATCTGGCCATACGGTGAATAAATTCGTATAGGCTTCTAAAACATGAATATGTGTATTCATCGTAATATCCGCTTGAACGCCATTTTCACTCAGCATCTCATTTGGAATTTCTGTCCACACTCGATCAAATTCTTCTTTGTAAGCATTAATCTCTGGATTGAAACCTTTCATTTCAATCAAATGGAAGAGTTGCTTAGCCATTTCGAGGGCATTTGGATCTTTAGATGCTTTGTAGTATTCACTTAGTGCATATATACCAAATGATTGCGTATAAACATGCTTTCTCGTATCTTTGGGAGCTCCCATGTAATCTACCATCCAATACAATCCCTGAAATTCCTTATCCATGATTTGATCTATTAGAAAGGTATATGCATGTTTAGCGCAGGAAAGATATTGCTCATTGCCGGTGATGACATACGCAGAAGAGAAAGACCACAGAATTCTAGAAGTGGCTATCCCCCCCTTATCTGCCTGAGGTTGTTGCTGAAGATCAATATTGACTCCACCGTAAAAACCTCCATTCGTCGAATCCATGCAACCGGACCAGAAGGGAAGGATATGATCTTCCAATTCTCTGATTATTTCTGCTTTCAGTTTTTGCAATGAAACCCCACCTTTTTAATTAAAGTAAACGATTACTTAACAAAATCATTTTAATATTCATACCGGTAGTTGTCAATATAATTAGTATTTATAAGGATTAATTAATTGTTTTAAATATAATTTGTTTAATATTTAAAACAAGATATTGACGAGTAAGCGCTAACATAATATGATCATGGGGTTAACGTTAACTTAAATTTAGGAAGGGGTTTATGATGAAAACATTAAAATGTGTTCCATTGTCAGCGGCTGCCGTATTGTTTGTTTCTCTATTATCAGCATCTGGGTTTAGTTATGCAGAATCGTTGGATACTGTTTCACAAAAGGAGACATCCGCAATCCATTGGGCTGGTACCAGTATTGAAAAGTGGATGGGGGAAGGGTTGATAAAAGGCTATCCAGATGGATCCTTTTCTCCAGACAAAAGTGTGACTCGTGCCGAGTTTGTTACGATCATGAACCGGGTTTTTGGTTACTATCAGAAGACAATACAACCATTCGCTGATGTGTCGGCGAATGCATGGTATACTAACGAACTTTCTGTAGCTAAGGAAGCGGGTTACTATGATGGATTTAACAATAATAGGTCTCAAGCGGATGCAGAACTAACCCGTCAAGACGCCGTAACTCTAATCGCTCGAGCTTTTCTTCTGAAACATGAAGGGAATATTGACGCTTCTGTAGGGTTTAAAGATGTAAAGGAAATTAATGCGTATGCAATTGATGCGGTTCGAGAATTATCTAATTATGTAAGCGGTTACTCGGATGGGACATTTAGACCGGATGTGCCCATCACTCGGGCTGAGGTTGTTACATTGGTAGATAAACTCGTCAAAGCATATTATTCACAACCGGGCATTGTTCAAGGGGGAAGTATACAAGGTAATGCGGTTATTAATCATGAAGGTGTGACTCTTAAGGATGCGAATATCTCTGGCGATTTGTACTTAGCTCCTGGGATTGGTGAGGGAGAAGTTACGCTCGATAACGTAACGGTTAATGGAACTACTTATGTATTAGGTGGTGGTAACCATAGCATCATTATTCATAACTCTAATCTAAATCAAGTGGTTGTTAACCGGAAAGAAGGCGCTGTGACTATCCGCGTTACAGGCTCAACTCAAATGGAACGACTCGTGTTAAATAGCCGGTCTACACTCGATATGCGTTCAGGGTCTGTTATTGGTTTTGTTCAGGCGAATAATCCGTTTGAATTGAAAGGAGAAAAGGGTTCAACGGTAAAGAAGATGGAGATTGGAGCTTCAGCAAATGGCAGTGAAGTAAATTCACAAGGCACACTAACCGAAGTGAATATTCTGAGTGGAAGTGTTAAGATCAACGGCCAGTTAACAAATCCAGGAATAACTAGTGTTATTAATGGGCGTATTTCAAGTCGAACGAATATGGGCCCCGTGACTGGCAGTGTGAGTTCTGGTAACACGCAAGGAAGCAGTGGGAGTTCAGGGGGGAATGGAGAAACCGGGGGAACAGATAACGGTGCTGGATTAAGAGTTGAGAATCTAGTGGATGCGGAAGCGACTTCAACAACCAAATCCCTGTTTGCTTATCTGTCTGATACAAGAGGGAAAGAGGTATTATTCGGACAGCAGCATGTCACGGACGTTGGACTATCTTTTAGTGAATCTACACCAACTGGAACACAATCCGATGTTAAAAATGCCGTTGGAGATTTCCCTGCTGTATATGGTTGGGACACGTTAAGTCTCGAAGGTAAAGAGAAACCCGGTGTATTTGGAGATCCAGTGAAAAGCAGAGAGAATTTAGCGATTCTTATGAAAAAAGCGCATGACAATAAAGGGATAATTACGCTCAGTGCGCATATGCCGAATTTTGTTACAGGGGGCAGTTTTAACGATGTAAAAGGTAATGTGGTAGAACATATTCTGCCGGGTGGTGATAAGAATGCCGACTTCAATGCCTATCTAGATCAAGTCGCAGATTTAGCGAATCAATTAAAAGATGATCAGGGAGAGGCGATACCAATCTTGTTCCGTCCTTTCCACGAACAAAATGGTGGCTGGTTCTGGTGGGGAGCACAAACAACTTCACAAAGTGAGTATGTAGAGATCTATCGGTATACAGTAGAATATTTGCGCGACTTGAAGAATGTCCATAATTTGCTGTATGTCTACTCACCAAATGGTTCCTTTGGAGGCAGTGAAGCGAAATATTTGACCACGTATCCTGGTGACGATTTCGTAGATATCCTAGGTATGGATCAGTATGATAATCAGGAGACTCCTGGTGCAGCGAACTTTCTAAATGGTCTTGTGAGTGATCTTGGTATGATTGCCAAGCTTGCAGATACAAAGGAGAAAGTGGCTACCTTCTCTGAATTTGGTTATAGTCCGAGCGGGATGAAGACAACTGGAAATGGGGATTTGAATTGGTTCACTAATGTGCTGAATGCGATTAAGCAAGATCCAGATGCGAAACGTATTGCTTATATGCTTACTTGGGCCAATTTTAATCTGAATGGGAACTTATTCGTACCCTATCATAACGCCAGTAATCTGGGAGATCATGAACTTCTGCCTGATTTTATTAAATTCTATAATGACCCCTATACTGCGTTTAACAAAGAGGTTGGGGATCTGAAAGCTAAAAAGGTACAGGCGAGTGCAGAGAAAGCCTTTATGCATATTGCTTCACCCGTGAACCAGTCTACGGTAAGAATAGGGGAGACGAAAATCAGAGCTCGTGTGCTCGATGTGATTCCATCACGGGTGATATATCAGCTTGAAGGATCTGATATAGAAATGCCAATGGTATTAGATCAAGACGGTTATTACTCGGCTGATTGGGCAATAGATCCAGCATTTAATGGTAATACAGCTACCTTTACCGTCAAAGCATACGATAACAACAACGTTTCTATTCTCCAACAGACGAATATGGTGTTTGTGAAAGTGAAAGAAGTTCTGATGAAGTCGTATACGTTTGATAATGATACTGAAGAGGTTGAGAGCGTCGGCACATGGTCGGGTGCGAATGAGAATGGAACTTCTATTGTACTAGATGTAGAACATGGCGAGTTTGACAGCAATGGTGCGCTGCAATTAAATGCTACCGGACTTGAACCAGATGACACGTGGCAAGAGTTAAAGTTGAATCTTTCCAACGTTGCTGAGACTGTTAAGATCTCGGATGTTAAACGGGTGAAGTTGGATCTATTGATTCCAGTTAGTGTGGATAATAATCCGGATGCGACGGTTCGAACTATGGTACTACTTCCACCAGATTATAATATTAAATTTGGGATGGATTCTACGGAGAAGAAGCTAACAAGTCTAAACAAAGTCACGGACACTATGGGACTTGAATATTATCGGTATTCCGCTTCAGTTGATCTAACTGATCCAGCGTTATCTTCCGCAGCTAAAGGGCTTAGCATATCTATCGTGGGTAACGGGTTTAGCTTCGATCGCCCAATCTATGTTGATAATATTCAATTATTCAGTGTCTATGAAGAGGCTGTGAGCGACCCAGCTCGAATTGATGACTTCGAAGGTTACAATGGCGTGGATGCCGCTGTAGCTGATCTATACAAACCTCAGGGAGATGGGGTTGAAGTGTCTTTAGATACGACTAATAAACAGGGTGGAAGTTATGGATTGTCTTATAAGTACACTCTGGGGAATCAGACGTACGCAGGGATATCAAAGACTTTGAACGAAGTGGATTGGTCTGAATTCAACCAATTAGAGACATGGATTAAAGCAGATGGTCTAGGACAGAAGTTAGTGTTTCAACTGCATGTGAGTGAGGGGGACTTCGAATACTACCCAGATACAAGTACGGATGTGGCTCGATTAGAAAAAATGGATTTCAATAAATTTGTACCTGTTCATGGTGCTACAGGAACACTGACGAAAGAGAAATTGAAGGATGTGCAAAAGTTCTCTATCTTCGTTAACTCCGTAAATGGGTATACAGGAACAAACAGCATGTACTTTGATGATATTAAAGCTGTCTACGATCCGAATGTAGGGGATGGTTCTAACGGAGGAGGTGGGTCTGGAAGCAATCCGCAGGGACCGGGAATTCTATATGATTTTGAAACGGGTACGGAAGCGTGGTCAGTAGACGAAAGCCAAAATGACGCGAATGCTCAGGTAACTGAAGTTTCTTCAGATATGTTCTCTACAGGCTCGAAGGCATTACGATCCGCGTTTTCGTTGACTGGAACTAGCTTTGAATTGAAGAATGATACACCGCTTGATCTTAAGGGGTTGAAAGAGATTACCGCCAAAGTCAAATTATCTTCAGGGTCTGCCAAAGTAAAACTATACATTAAAACAGGAAGCGTCTGGGAGTGGAATGCTAGTGAAGTATTCGAGATAATAGCTACCAATGGTGGGGATTTCACGAAGATCACGTTGCCTTTGGATAAAGTGAAGAATCTAGATACAGTCAAATCTATGGGGATTAAGTTGGAGTCTCTATCTGGAACTGGAGATGCATTTATTTATTTGGATGAGATTACGCTGGTTGGTGTAGATAAATAAACGTGGGTTAAAAATCACCAATCAATGTTGTCGACCTTCTTCGGTTGGATTCGTCCATCGACAATGATGGTAATTGATGATCTCATCTTGCCAATTATGTATCGTTTTCAATCCGCTTTTAACCACTCCATGGTCGATTGTATCGATCCGTGGACATGAAAGCGACGGCGATTCGGATCGCTTTTGGCGTAAGTAGCATGAAATCAGGAAATACGGATGGAACTTCGCATTATAACTTAAATATGCAGCTTTCATCCGGTTAACAAATCAAGCACGTCAGTACAAAGATATATTACATTCATCTTGTAGACGCTATCAAAATCTATATTAAAAAGGAGCTTGATAATGATGGTGAATTTCAAGAAAATTTATGCACTCTTTTTGACATTTGTAATGATCTTTTCAGTTGCAATGAGTGTTGGAGCTGAAACGGCGAGTGCCGCTTCTGGGTTTTATGTAAGCGGTACGACTCTTTATGATTCCACTGGAAAAGCATTCAAGATACGCGGAGTAAATCATGCACATTCTTGGTTTAAGAGTGATTCGGCTGTGGCAATGAAGGCTATTGCTGCAACTGGGGCAAACACAGTCAGAATCGTACTATCTGATGGGAGTAAGTATACCAAGGACGATGCTAGTACTGTGAGCAACTTGATCTCTTTGGCTACCCAATACAAATTAATAGCTGTCCTTGAAGTACATGATGCGACTGGAAGTGATTCAACATCTGCACTTGATAGTGCGGTTAATTATTGGATCGGACTTAAAAGTATCCTTGTCGGTAAGGAAGACCGTGTCATCATTAATATCGCGAATGAATGGTACGGTACATGGGATAGTAACGGCTGGGCAAATGGATACAAGAGTGCGATTCCTAAGCTAAGAGGTGCTGGTCTTAATCACACGTTGATGGTTGATGCTGGAGGGTGGGGACAGTACCCACAATCTATCATTGATAAAGGGAAGGAAGTATTCAACACGGATGTGAATAAGAACACCATGTTCTCTATTCATATGTATGAATATGCAGGTGGTAATTCTTCTCAAGTGAAATCCAATATTGATGGCGTGCTGAATCTAGGTCTCTCGGTAGTTATTGGAGAATTTGGTAATAAGCACACAGACGGCGATGTAGATGAGGCTACTATTATGAGTTACACGCAGGAAAAAGGCGTGGGTTGGATGGCTTGGTCATGGAAAGGAAATGGATCAGATTGGGCTTACTTAGATATGTCTAATGATTGGGCCGGTACGAGTCTGACAAGTTGGGGTAATACCGTTATAAATGGTTCTTACGGATTCAAATCTACGAGTACAATTGCGCCTATATTTGGTGGTGGCGGTGACAGTGGTAGTATCTCAATCGATACAAATAGCTATTATAAGTTGATAAATCGCAATAGTGGTAAGGCGCTGGAAGTATACTCGCACTCCACTTCTGACGGTGGTAAGCTTGCTCAATGGTCAGATACTGGAAATGCAAACCAACAGTGGAAATTCACCGTGACCAGTGATGGGTACCACAAGATGACGAACCGCAACAGCGGGAAAGTAGCGGATGTAAGTGGAAAACTCACGTCCGATGGTGCTAAAATAGTACACTGGTCGGATAACGGGGGCAGCAACCAGCAATGGAAACTGGTGAGCACAGGAGATGGTTATTACAAGCTAGTAAATCGGAACAGCGGTAAAGCTATGGATGTACTTTCTAAGTCTCAATCTGACGGTGCGGATATTGTGCAGTGGTCGGATAACGGGGGCAGTAATCAGCAATGGAAATTGATTAAGGTAAACTAATGAAAATAGGATATGGAAGCATTTCTCTAAGAGAAAAGTTCCATATCCTTTTTAGGGCTCAACCTCGTATTTCATTGAT
Organism: Paenibacillus antarcticus; assembly: GCF_001637225.1. Classification (GTDB taxonomy): domain Bacteria; phylum Bacillota; class Bacilli; order Paenibacillales; family Paenibacillaceae; genus Paenibacillus_AQ; species Paenibacillus_AQ antarcticus. The sequence goes on along the minus strand of NZ_LVJI01000009.1, from coordinate 14,433 downwards.
ACTTAGTCTGCATCTGCTTATTCCTTTGTTGTTGGGTAAGACTTACAACATTACAGGAATAGCAGATGTTTTTGTTATTTAGATTTTCTTCAAATGAGCATGTTCTTGCTCATGTACCAATCAATGCTTGTACAGAATCACGGTAAATGATTTTCCCTTGAACTAAGACTCTTCCAAAGCGCTTATCTGGATTCTTTATCTTCTCCATAATAGAGTTTACTGAGGTGTTGGCCATTTGTTCGATATCCACTTCTACCGTAGTTAATGGAGGAGAGGATAAGGTTGCGTAAATGTCATTGTCAAAACCTACGATAGAACAGTCTTGCGGAATTTGGAATCCATTTTCTATTAACTTTTCTGTAAGAAGATAAGCGACTTGGTCGCAGTTACATACAAATGCCGTAGGGAGGGGGTTGGGAAGTTCGATATCAATGAATATCCCCTTGTCATCTCGATCGTTAAGAATTAGAAGCTGATTTAATGGAATGTTGTGTTCTAGCAAGGACTTATAATACCCTAAGAAACGGTCCTGAATACTACTTGTTGAATGAATATTACCCACATAGGCAATTTCGCAATGTCCATTTTGAATCAGGTAGTTGGTAATTTCGTAAGAACCATAGAAATTATCCGTAATGACAGAGTCAATATCAGCATGTTCATCATAGAAGTCCGTAAAAATTTTGGGTAATTGCATCGTTTCTATGATATCTATGTATGCTTTGTTGACTTGTCCGAGGACGATAATCCCGTCTACCTTTTTCTCGTAATAGATTCTTGGGAGATTCAATTGTTCTTCATCTTCACTATTAAGAATATTGAGAATGCCATAATATCCATAATTCTCTAATAGTCGAGAAATATGCTGGTAAATTCTCAAATAGAAGGACTGAGACACCCCGGTAAACCGCTCTGGAATGATAACACCAATATTATAAGATAGGCCATCCTTCATGGATTTAGCAGTGGTGTTGTATCGGTAATTCATTTCTGTAGCTAAGTTCTTGATCTTGGCTTTTAGCTCTTCACTGACGCCTTCTTTGTCTCCAAGAGCCTTAGATACGGTAACTGTGCTGACGCTAAGCTTTTTAGCGATATCTCGCATGGTAACATTGTTTTTCACTGAAGCCCCCACCTAACTATCCCAGACTACTTACCTTAAAATTTATTTCCTACTAGTATACGGTTTTACTTATCAATAATAAAGGATAAATGTCTCTAATTTCCACATTTGTGGTATGTAGTGAATATAAACGTTAGTATGCGATAGGCAAGGATTATTATCTCGAAGATTATCGTTAACTTACGAAATATATTTATTTACTCTTTGAATTCATAATAAGGTATATGAGCGGAAAAAGAAAGGAGATGAAATAATATATAACTAAAGAATTACGAAATGGATAAATAAACACAAAAAAACCTTATTTAATAAGGTTTTTTTATATTTTAGGAAAAATATGTTTACAAATATCTTGACCGGAAAGCGGTTCCAATGTAAGATGAACTTGTTACTTAAACGGTAACCTTAATTAAACGAGAGAGAGGGTTTTAGAGAGATGAAAAGTCGTAAAATGCTTCTTGCAATCATGTCGTCACTTTTAGTTATTGCTATGGTCGGTTGTTCAACTTCTAATGGCGGGAACAAAGTAAGTACAGATCCAGGTACTGCAACCACTACGGGAGGTAAAGATCTTAAGGGCGATATTACAGTGCTCACGCAAAAAACTGATATTGTAGATACGGTGTTCAAAGATTATGCAGCTAAATTTAATGAGAAGTATCCGAATATTAAAGTTAGCTTTCAAGCATTGTCAGATTATGAAGGCCAAATCAAAGTGCGAATGAATTCAAATGACTATGGTGATGTGCTATTACTACCGACAAGCATTCCTCTTGCTGATACACCTCAATTCTTTGAACCGCTAGGTGATTTTGATGAAATGAAAAAACAATACAATGGTCTTGAAGAAAGAACTGTGGATGGTAAAGTCTACGGTATCGCAACTACGATTAACTTTAACGGTATCGTTTACAATAAACAGGTATTTGAAGATGCGGGAATCAAGGAAGCTCCAAGAACACCTGAACAATTCTTGACTGCATTGAAAATGGTTAAAGATAAAGGCAATGCAATCCCTCTGTATACCAACTATGCTGCAGGCTGGCCATTGACTCAATGGGAAGCAGATTTGACAACAGTTGCAGGGAATGTGGATTATGTCAACGTCACTCAACCGACTTCGGATGATATTTTTGTCAAAGGACAACCACATTACGAACTTTATAAGATATTATTCGATGCAGCACAACAGGGTCTGATTGAGAAAGACCCATTGACAACGGATTGGGAATCTTCCAAAGCTGATTTGGCTAACGGCAAAATCGCTACGATGGTCCTTGGATCATGGGCTCTTGGACAAATTCAAAGTATGACTACAACTCCTGACAACATCGGATATATGCCTTTCCCTACAAATGCAGAGAAGGTTATTATGCCACTCGCTGATGATTATACTATCGGTATAAGTGCTAAGAGTTCAAACAAAGAAGCTGCTAGAGCATGGGTTGATTGGTTCATTAACGATTCCACTTACCCAGTTACAGAAGGTGGGGGTATGAGTCCTGTAGTAGGTGCTGAATTACCGGCCGCACTTAAACAATTTGAAGGAACAGATATTGAGTTCCAATTTCAGACTGCAGCTAAAGCTGGTCAAGAAGGTCTAGTTGATAAAATCGATAAAGACTCTGAAATTGGTCTATGGCAGCCTGACTTTAAGAAACGTATTATTGAAGCGGCTATTGGGAACAAAAAGGAAACTTATGATGACATTATGAATGATCTAAATGAAGCGTGGAATAAATCGCGCGCAGCAGTAGCTAGCGAATAACAGTGGTATAAAACTTCTTAATTAAGGAGAGAAGAAATCGAACAGTAGGTTCGGTTGCCTTCTCTTCCTTCTACTAAGAAGTTGGAATGAATGGAGGTCGGAGTAATGTTCAAGAATATGAGTTACAAAAATCAAAGAAAAATCATCATCATTGCTTTCTCCCTGATACCGGTTATTCTGCTATTTACCTTCGCTTATTTACCGGTCATCAATATGTTTAAGTATAGCTTTACGAATTGGAATGGATACAGTCCCGAGTATAAGTGGGTTGGGCTAAAGAATTATAGAACTATTTTTACGGATCCGAAATACTTCACAGTCTTTAAAGTCAGCTTGTATTATTTTGTGGCAACATTTGTGCAAATGGGGCTGGCATTATACTTCGCAACGATACTTAGCTTTAAAGTGCGTGCTGGAAATTTCTTTAAGGGTATTATCTTCTTCCCATCATTACTAAATGGCGTGGCGATCGGTTTCATCTTCTTATTCTTCTTTAAACCAGATGGGACGCTTGACACTGTGCTTCAGTACATTGGTCTAGGAAGTCTCACACAGGGATGGTTACTTAACCCTAACCTTATTAATATCTCACTTGCAGGAGCCTCGCTATGGAGGTATATGGGTTTCAACTTTATTATTTTCCTAGGTGCGATTTCCTCAGTAGGTAAAGATGTCTATGAAGCTTCCGATATTGACGGGGCTAACAAGTGGCATCAATTCTGTCATATTATTCTTCCAAGTATTAAACGTATTCTTCAGCTTAATCTTATTCTCGGAATTAGTGGTGCAATCAGCGCCTTTGATATTCCATATATTATGACTGGTGGATCTAATGGAAGTAATACTTTTGTTATCCAAACGATCGATGTCGCCTTTAAATACAATAAGCTTGGACTTGCTTCCGCTATGGCCGTTGTATTGCTCTTCATTGTTATTGTTGTGACTGTCATTCAGAGGCTTTTGGTTAAGGAGGGAGAATAAGTATGTACAAATTAAAATATACGATAGCTAGCATACTCAAATACCTTTCTCTGATCATTGCTACTCTGGTTGTCTTGATTCCAATTGTGGTTATCATATTCGCATCCTTAAAGACAGGTCAGGAATATGCAACGAGTAATCCACTTGAACCTCCGACGAATTGGTTTAATTTCGCTAACTATTCGAAAGCTTTCGTAGGTGGTAAGATGCTGCTCGGTTTCGCGAACACGATATTTATTCTTATCGTTTCCATTATTGGAGCGACATTAATTGGATCTATGGTCGCTTATATATTAAGTCGATTCAAGTTCCGAGGAAGAAAGCTATTAATGACTGCTTTTCTACTAGCAACGTTGATTCCAAGTGTGACTACCCAAGTGGCGACATTCAAAATTATCGACTTTCTTCATTTGGTGGATACACGGTTCGCACCAATTATTCTCTATTTAGGAACAGATATTATTGCAGTATATATCTTTTTACAATTCTTAGATTCGATCTCAGAGTCTCTAGATGAATCAGCTATGCTTGATGGTGCTTCATACTTCACTATTTACTTTAGAATTATTTTGCCACTTCTAGCACCTGCCATTGTAACTGTCATTATTGTTAAAGGGGTCAACATCTATAATGACTTCTATACGCCTTTCCTTTATATGCCAAGTCAGGATCTGCAGGTTATATCAACGGCATTGTTTAAATTCAAAGGTCCATATGGTTCGCAATGGGAAGTCATTTGTGCAGCAATTATTATCTCTATCATTCCGATTACGATTGCTTTCGTGTCCTTGCAAAAATATATCTATAATGGGTTCGCCCAAGGTTCTGTTAAATAAAAAATATAAAAAAAACAATATGTGGAGGGAATATCATCATGGAAAACATTAAAATTATTGGAGGAAATCTGGCAAATATGCCTTGGCAGGATAAACCGGAGGGTAGCGTAGGTCCTGTATGGAGACATTCGGAGAACCCTATCGTAAAGAGAAATCCAGCAAAAGGCATCGCTCGTATTTTTAATAGTGCAGTTGTGGCTTATGAAGATCGGTTCATCGGGGTATTTAGAGCTGAGACGATTAACGGTCGTCCTCATCTACATATGGGGGAAAGTGACGATGCGCTAAACTGGACGATAGACGAGAATAGAATTGAGTTCATTGACGAAGAAGGAAATCCATTCCAACCTCGATATGCTTATGATCCGAGGGTGGTAAAGGTTGAAGATACATTTTATATTATCTGGTGTACAGATTTCTATGGTGCTGCAATTGGTGTTGCGAAGACTGAAGACTTCAAGACGTTCGTTCGACTAGAAAATCCGTTCCTTCCGTTTAATCGTAATGGCGTGCTATTCCCAAGAAAAATTAACGGTAACTTTATGATGTTGTCTCGTCCGAGCGACAGTGGACATACACCATTTGGTGATGTGTTCTTGAGTGAAAGTCCTGATTTTGTCTACTGGGGCAAACATCGCCATGTCATGTCCAAAGGTGGAGATGGTTGGTGGCAAGCGGTGAAAATTGGCGGCGGTCCAGCACCTATTGAAACTTCTGAAGGTTGGTTGATGTTCTATCACGGAGTTACAGGTACCTGTAATGGTCTTATCTACAGTATGGGGGCAGTTATTCTCGATTTAGATGAGCCGTCTAAAGTAAAATACCGTTCGTCGAACTATATCCTTACACCGGAAGAATGGTATGAAGAGAGAGGTTTTGTAAATAATGTGGTGTTCCCATGTGCAACACTTCATGATGCACAAACAGGAAGAATTGCCATTTACTACGGCGCAGCGGACACTTACGTAGGTGTGGCTTATACTACGGTAGAAGAAATTGTGAATTATATCAAGGATACGAATGAAGTTGTAGGGGACGATCAAGAAATCGGTATTATGTAAGGAGAGATACTACCATGGAATACATCAAGGGATTCACTTTTGGATGGATGTGCAACAAGGGAGACTTCTTGAAACCAGAAGCAAAGGACTCACTGAAGCTGTTACAGGAGAGAACGGGTAGCACCTATGTCATATTCGCACTTGCTGCACTCCAGGAACAACCGCAATCTACAGTCATTGATTATACTGGCGATCACATGGTCAATGATGATGAATTAATTGAAATGATCCGATATGCCCAATCTCTGGGGTTGAAGACTATTATGAAGCCAACGGTAAATGTTGCTGACGGAACATGGCGAGCGCATATTAACTTTTTTGATCTGGATGTTCCTTGTGAACCGAAGTGGCGAGACTGGTTCGCAAGTTATACGGCATACCAACAACATTACGCTACTATTGCGGAAGCAACGGGGTGTGAATTGTTTATTGCTGGATGTGAAATGGTTCAGACCGAGCGGCGAGCAGATGAATGGCGCCAGGTTATTGCAGCTGTACGTGAGAATTATTCTGGTCTTGTCACTTATAATACGGATAAATACCAAGAAGGACATGTAACTTGGTGGGATGCGGTAGATGTTATTTCTTCTAGTGGCTACTATCCGATAGATGATTGGGACAACCAGCTCGATCGGATTGAGAAGATCATAAAACCTTATAATAAGCCGTTTTTCTTTGCTGAAGCGGGATGTCCAAGTCGCAGCGGTTCTTCATTCGTTCCGAATAACTGGGATCTCATTGGTGATATAAATTTGGCTGAACAAGAGGAGTTCTATCAGGAAATGTTCGAGAAGTCGAACCGCAGAGACTGGATTCGGGGATTCGGATTGTGGGACTGGAGTCACTTCCTTTATGAAGAGAATACAGCTGCACAGAATGATGGATATGATGTGTATGGTAAGCCTGCGGAGAAAGTGATTCGCGAATTCTATCAAAACTTTAATTAATCTAAATACAGACTGACAGCCCGTCATGGACGGGCTGTTTCAGCATTAAGGAGAGATATAAGATGGCGTTAGAAATGTCTATGGAACAACTAAAAACGTATATGGGCAGTAGCCCAAAACCGGAAGATTTCGATGTGTACTGGGATCGTGGTCTTCATGAATTAGAAAAGCAGGGGACGACATATGAACTTGTTCCTGCTGATTTCCAAACGGAGTTAGCAGAATGCTTCCATCTATACTTCACAGGTGTGGGCGGTGCACGAATTCATTGCAAGATGGCTAGACCTCGTATACATAAAACAAATAGTCAGGGTCCAGCGATCGCGATGTTTCACGGATATTCTTGTGATAGCGGGGATTGGCTCGAGAAAGCTGCCTATGCGGCACACGGTTATACAGTGCTAGCCCTAGATTGTCGCGGACAAGGTGGACTGTCTGAAGATAACTTAAATATTAAGGGGACGACGATTCGTGGTCATATTATCCGTGGTCTGAGTGATCCAAATCCTGATAATCTGTATTATCGAAATGTATTTCTGGATACGGTACAGACGGTGAGAATTCTGATGACGATGGATCAGGTTGATTCACAACGAATCGGTGTTTACGGGCAATCTCAAGGTGGAGCACTAGCTGTTGCCTGCGCAGCATTAGAGCCGCGAGTAAAAGCAGTTGTTCCGGTACATCCCTTTTTGTCAGACTACAAGAGAGCTTGGGAGTCCAATATTACAACTAGTGCTTACGAGGAACTCGTCTACTTCTTTCGATCATTTGATCCAAATCATTTACATGAGGATGAAATCTTCAATCGGCTTGGTTATATAGATATTCAGAATTTAGCTGATGGTATTCGGGCTAAAGTATTGTGGATTACGGGTCTCAGTGATGGGATTTGTCCGCCATCTACCCAATTTGCAACGTACAATAAGATTACCTCGCAGAAAGATACACTATTATATCACGAATATGGACATGAATATCTACCTAATTTATCCGATAAAGTATTTCAATTTTTTGCTGAAATCTAGGAAATGAGGTGTTCTTGATGACAGGAATCTGGAATCATAGAAGCAGTCTAACAAGAACGTTACAACGGATTCAAGAAGGAGAACTTACGATAGGTTTTATTGGAGGTTCAATTACGGATGCAAGACCACGTCATAATTGGCCGGAACCTGTGATTGCTTGGTTCGCTGAAAGATTTCCGCAGGTAACCTTGAAGATAGAGAATGCAGCTATTGGAGCTACGGGTAGTGATCTTGCCGTATTCCGTGCACGAAGAGATTTAATTGAGAGAGATTGCGATCTTGTATTTATGGAATATGCGGTTAATGATGCAGAAGAACCGGAAGAAAAGCGAGGTCGGACACGAGAGGGATTGATCCGACAACTTGTGGACGGGAGAGGTAGGGATCTGTTGCTGACCTACACCTATTGTCAGGAAATGTACAATGATATGATGGAAGGACGAGTGCCAGATTCGATTTCTCAACTGGAGAAGCTTGCAGAACATTATAGGTTGGGATCAGTTTGGATGGGTAAATATGCGCTTGATGAAGTACAAAAGGGACGTATACGATGGCAGGACTGGCTCCCTGACGGGCTTCATCCGACGCAGCGAGGAAGTTTGAGCTATGCACATAGTGTGATTGCATTTCTTGAACAAGAACTTTTGATTCAACATGGAGAAGATGAAGTTACTGACGTAACAGGTAAACCGGATGCTCTTTATCCGATGAATTGGGAGAAGGTTGAATTACTTCCTCTTGAACAAGTGAAGTGCGAAGGACCATGGATCATTCGAAGATGGGTGAACTTAGAGTGGATAGACCGAGTATTAGAAACGGCGGCTGTTGGATCGAAGCTCTCGTTCACCTTCGTTGGTCGTGGCTTAGCTCTCGGATTTGATTTCGGGCGGGCATCGGCTGAATTTCGCTATCGCCTTTGCGAAGGGGAGTGGAAAGTGATATCACGTGAACGTCCATCGTGGGTGGCTGATGAAGGTTGGTTCCGAATGGAACTGATCGCAGATGATCTGGATGATGGTTTCCATGACTTTGAATTGGAAGTTATCCACGGCAATCGAGAGAACTGTACTGGAACCGATTTTAGGCTAGCCTTTATCGGAGTCATTCGTTGATTGATGAAGGGGATTGAATTCATAAAGTTGAAACATGAAACAACAAGCGCATCATCTCATCGGTTGGATTGCTCTAGATTAAGATGTTATACTTTAGGAACATTAAACTTATTTAATGAAACTTGGCTTATATAAACTTAATATGCATTGGCATATTTCTCATAACATTAAGCCCTTTAGTTGAAGGGCTTTTTATTATAATTAATTAAAGCCTTACATCACAGAGAAGAGGAGAATTGTTCATATATGATTAAATTAGGTGTACTTGACCAGGTCTATGTAAATGAAGGACAGACTGCAACAGAGGGGCTTCAACAATCGACTCGGCTTGCAAAAGCAACGGAAGATCTAGGATACACCCGTTATTGGGTGTCTGAACATCATGCTATGCGCGCGCTTGCGTTCTCTAGTCCAGAAGTATTAGTGGCACACTTGGCAGCTGCAACTAGTCGAATTCGGGTTGGTTCTGGCGGAATCATGCTTCCACATTACAGTGCGTATAAAGTTGCTGAGAATTTCCGATTGTTGGAAGCTCTACATCCAGGTCGTATCGATCTAGGTCTTGGGCGCGCACCGGGTGGTATGCCACTTGCGACGAGAGCTCTCCAACAAAACAAATACGTTGATGTGAATAAATATCCTCAGCAAGTGCTTGATATTATCGGCTATTTACATGATTCAATCCCTGTTGGACACCCGTTCGAGAAACTGATGGTAGCGCCAAGCATTTCAACGGCACCTGAAATTTGGTTACTAGGCTCTAGTGCTGAGAGTGCTAAGATCGCTGCATCACTCGGTACCTCATATGCATTCGCGGAGTTCTTTGGCACTCCTGGAGGAGAAGCGGCAACGCAACATTATAACGAACATTTTGAGGCTAATTCTGTATTAAAGGATCATCAGCGTTCGATGATTGCAACACTCGTGATTTGTGCAGACACGGAAGAAGAAGCGAACAGATTAGCGACAAGCAGTGATTTGTTATTTCTCGGTATTAGAACAGGGCTTGAGATTCGATTCCTACCTTCAGTGAGCACCGCAGTTAATTATCCATACACGGAGATGGATTTACAACATATTAAACAAATTCGCAAGAGTCGGGTTATTGGCACACCAGCTCAGGTGAAGGAACAGTTACTACAAATGAGTAAGGATTACCATGTCGGGGAAATTCTCCTCAATAGTCCAATTCATGATGAGAAAGCTAGAATACACTCCTACAAGCTGATTGCAGAGGCATTTGGAATGAATGTACAAAGAGAGGACTAGAATTCATTGACTCTACAACAATTGAAATATGTGATTGAGGTTGCGAGTCGCGGTTCCATGAACTTAGCTGCCAAGCGATTATTTATATCCCAGCCAAGTCTCTCGAATGCGATCAAGGATCTGGAAGAGGAAATTAAAATTACTATTTTTGATCGAACGAATAAGGGGATCTCTCTGTCTAAGGAGGGGGTGGAGTTTCTAGGTTATGCACGACAGGTTGTTGAACAGGCGGAGTTACTGGAAGCGCGATATCTGGATGCACTTCCTTCTCCCCAGAATTTCTCAGTATCTACCCAACACTACGCTTTTGCAGTGAATGCATTTGTGAATTTAGTGCGTGAATACGGTCAAGAAGAATATGAATTGGCATTACGTGAGACGAAAACTCATGAAATCATTCAGGATGTAAAGAGCTTGCGTAGTGAAATAGGAATACTATATCTTAATGAGTTCAATACGAAGGTGATAAGCAGACTTCTTAAAGACGCTAAGCTACAATTTAACAGCTTATTTACGGCAAAACCTCATATTTTTATTAGTAATAGGAATCCCCTAGCTAAAGAGACGATGGTAACGATCGATCAACTACAGCACTATCCTTACCTGTCCTTTGAGCAAGGGGAGTATAATTCCTTTCATTTCGCAGAGGAGATCCTCAGCACGTTATCACATCCTAAAAGTATTCGTGTAAATGACCGGTCCACGCTCTTCAATTTGTTAATAGGGTTAAATGGTTATACAATCTCTACTGGTGTTCTAAGCGCGGATCTGAATGGTAATGAGATTATTCCTATCCCTTTGGATTGTGATGAAATGATCAACGTAGGGTGGATATCTCATAAAAATGTTGCGCTCACCAAGCTCGCATCAGCCTATATTGAGGAACTTCATAGAGCGATAGGCGAAAATTAGAATGGTATAGCTTTAAGCTATAACTGGATATAGCTTATTGGAGTTATATTATAACTGAACAACCGTGGTATCTTTTATTTAGCGATATATTATATACACTAAAGGAGATTACCCAAATGAGTACAATTGAGAATGCAGCAAAGCGTGGAGTCACCCCTTTCAGATATGATACAGTAGGTAGTTTCCTGCGTCCGCAAGTACTTAAAGAAGCTAGAAGCAAATTTCAGAACGATGAGATCTCCGCAGACGAGTTGAAGAAGATTGAGGATGAAGAAATCATTAAATTGGTTGAGAAGCAGAAATTAGTTGGCCTAAAAGCGGTAACGGATGGTGAATTCAGACGTTCTTGGTGGCATCTTGATTTCATGTGGGGACTAGATGGTGTGGAAAAGGCCATCGTTGAACACGGGTATCTATTCCAAGGAATAGAGACAAGAGCGGAGACTGCACGATTAACCGGTAAAATTAGTAGTTCTAATCATCCATTTGTAGCTCACTTTGAATTCTTGAAACAAGTTGCAGGTGATGATGTTGTAGCACGTCAGACCATTCCTGCTCCTGCACAGTTTCTTGCTGAACTTCTACGTGCAGAGAACAAAGTGAGTACCGATGCTAATTATAGTAGTATCGATGAGTTGGTGGCGGATATTGCAAGTGCCTACAACACTGCTATTCGTAGCCTATATGATGCTGGTTGCCGTAGCGTGCAATTGGATGATTGCACGTGGGGGATGCTCTGTGACAAGAACTATTGGGAAGCAAGACAACAAGAGGGTATTGATATTTCTGGTCAGGCTATGCTGTTTGCACTAGTTAATCAACAAGCGATTGCTGACCTTCCTTCTGATTTGGTTATTACTACGCATGTATGCCGTGGGAATTATCACTCTACTTGGGCATCTTCAGGCGGATATGAGCCTATAGCAGACGAGCTATTCGGAATCGATAATATCGATGGTTACTATCTAGAATTTGATACGGATCGTGCAGGTGATTTTACACCATTGAAGTCATTGAAAGATCAGCAGGTTGTATTGGGTCTGGTATCTTCCAAAATAGGTGCGCTTGAGGAGAAACAGGATATCATCGATAGAATTAAAGAAGCGGCTCAATATGTAGACATCAACCATATCTGCCTCAGCCCGCAATGTGGATTCGCCTCCACGGAAGAGGGGAATATCATTACGGAAGAAGAGCAGTGGAACAAGCTCGCATTCATCAAGGAAATTACCGATGAAATTTGGAAGTAAGCGTATTTGAGAACTTACATTAGATTAAATGACGTTAAATAAGCAAAAGTAGCCTACGGTTCGTGACCGAGGCTACTTTTTGTTGCGTTTTAACTATTCCATGCCTCTTCAAGCAGTTCACTATTAATGCCTATACCGGCCAAAGCTCCCATGGATGCAGCTGTAATCACTTGATACATGACCGTTGAAGCATCTCCTGCACTATAAATACCCGGTACATTCGTTTTACCTATGTTGTCGACGATGATGGTTCCTGTTTCCGTAATCTGGCAACCTAAAGCTTGAGGTACGTCTGATCCAGTAGCGAGCTTAGGTGCAAAGAAAATACCAGTACATGGAATGATTATACCGTCTTCAAGTACAACTTCTTGCACCATGCCATCATTAGATACGATACGCAAAATCGGTGAATCAAATGAAGAAATGTTATGTTGCTTAAGTTCCTCGCGTTGTTCATCCGTCCATTCATCAGGGCCATCGGTACAAATAGTAAGTTTGTTTGACCATCCGGATAATGTTTTGGCTAAGTGAAGAGCTCTATCACCATTAGCAATCATGACGAGTGACTGGTCTCTTAATTCCCAGCCATCACAATAAGGGCAGACAAAGGCACTTGTACCATATACAGCAGTCAAGCCGTCAATATCCAAAGGGAGATCCTTCATGCCAATGGCAAACAGTAACTTTTTGCTCCGAAAGGTGGTTCCGTCTCCGATTGTAATTAGAAAATCACCATCGGTTCCCGTGATGGTTACAGCGGTATCCGCTACAAAATGGACGGAGGGATAAGCGCGAATCTGCTCCATTGCAATTCGTCGTAATTCACTCGGTTTAATGCCATCTCTGGTCAGAAATCCATGAGATTCACGAGTTACCCGATTGCGTGGACGATCTTCATCAATAAGCACCACGCTTTTTCTTGCTCTGCCCAGCACAAGTGCAGCATTCAGACCTGCGGGTCCACCACCAATAATCCCAACATCGATAAGTTGTTCCATCATGACCATCCTCCTAGATTTTAATAACTATAATAGATCCTTAATGTCTGTGATTAAATCACAAGATCATTACTCGTTTAACCAGACATTCATTGTCTGGATCTGCAGTTTGTATTATAGACTCTATTTGTCCGTTATTCAAGGGTAGAAGCATCTTCAATATAAAAGTGGTAGAATGTACATATTATCAATAGGTTTAGTAAAAACTATTTATAACTAAGTTAACCCAAGGAGGAACACAATGATAATCAAAAAAGGTAACATACTTCAAGTATCACTTCTTCTCCTCTTATGTATAAGTATGCTCTTAAGCGGCTGTTCTAAGGCACAACCTGAACCAGAAGGAACAACCCCACCGGTAGAAACTCAAGCACCTACAGAATCGAATACCAATAATACAACGGAACCACCTAATTCGAATTCACCATCAGGGTCAACGGTATCAGATACAGAGGGAATTCCAGCTGGTGTAACAATTAAAAAAGTAATCAAAGATGTGGAAGTGAAGAATAACTATCGTAAGAAAGTAGAATTACTTTCAGATGGGGGCAAGCGAATTACAATGACTGACCCCAACGGTGGGGTCATCATGAAACATATCGAATACGAGGGAGTTATTCTATCGGTAAATGGCAAGAAGGTTGATGTACAAGTGGAACAAGGGGGCCAACAAACGATTAACATTCCAAGTGAAATCGTCATTGAAGATGATGAGAATCTCGGACTCGTCAAAGGTGTTGAAATCGAATGGGATGTAGATACCGAAGGGAAAATTCAAAGCGTGGAATTAGAGGATTAACTAATTAAGTTAAATGTCAGTTCGAAATACCTATATTGTGGTAATCATAAGGAACATAATCGACAAAAATTGACTCTATTCTTCATGAAATAGTATAATATACCTACGGAGATGATCAGACATGGATAATGGGTATTTTAAAGGATTTCAAAAGATGAGTCATGAAAACGAGATGAGGTCTGTACTCCTTATACGAGGAGTCAAAAGGATTCTTGAGGCGAAGAAGGAAGAAAGTTTTTTGAAAAAGATTTTCCAGAAGAAAAAGCATATAGAACCCAAAGCTTGGAAAAAGATTGTGTGATAGATCGAAAAGAGGAACTCTGGCCAACTGATATGCTCCCCTTATAGT
>NZ_LVJI01000008.1 GCF_001637225.1 Paenibacillus antarcticus | reverse complement strand
AGCCCGTAGCGACCAAGCATGTCGAATCGGTTCCCTTAGAAGAGTGTGCAGGAAGGGTAGCGGCAGAAATGATTATTCCTTATCCACCAGGTATACCATTGTTATATATGGGCGAGAGTATCTCTAAAGATATGCAAAAACATCTTCTTGTTCTGTCCGCAGCGGGCGCGAAGTGTCATGCGGCCGCGGACCCTGAATTACAGAGTATTATGGTCTTTAAGAAGGACAGAAAGCAGGAAAATTTATGAATGCCAAAGGTAATTTCATTACATTCGAGGGCGGAGAAGGATCAGGTAAAACAACCATTATTAGTCGATTAAGCACCTACTTTGACGATCATTCTATTCCCTACATGCTTACCCGGGAACCCGGGGGTATTACCATAGCAGAGAAAATCCGTGAAGTAATCCTGGATACAAGACACACTGAAATGGATGCTAGAACAGAGGCATTATTGTATGCAGCTGCTCGTCGTCAGCATTTAGTAGAGAAGGTGAGACCCGCTCTCGATGCAGGAACCCTAGTTCTTTGCGACCGCTTTGTTGATAGTAGTCTTGCTTACCAAGGATACGCTAGAGGATTAGGGATGGATGAGGTGTGGAGTATTAATCAATTCGCGATTGATTCTCTTATGCCAGATGTAACATTTTATTTAGATATTAAACCTGAGGTAGGATTATCTCGGATAGCAGCTAGTCAGGAACGGGAAGTGAACCGACTAGACATGGAGAACATTGAGTTTCATCATAAGGTTCGTGAAGGTTACCACATTATTGCTGCGGAGTACCCTGAGCGAGTTATTATGATTAATGCAGATCAGAGTCCATCTCAAGTGATGAATGATATTGTTTGTGAGTTGGAAAAGGGTATATTAAAGGATTTTGGCGCCTCCTTGTCAAATAAGAGTAAGTAAGTAATGACATCAATCATGTTTCGCATTCACATCAAATGGTTCAAGGATGAGATAGGGTATTTCAATCGACCTTTTATATCGAGTTGGTTGGTTCACAAATCATCAGTCCATATCAGGACTCAATTAAAAATGAGGGGGAATGCAAGATGAAATTAATCATTGCGATCGTGCAAGATAAAGATAGTAACCGTTTGTCAGGAGAACTTGTAAAAGCTAACTTTCGAGCAACAAAACTTGCGAGTACAGGAGGATTCTTACGCGCAGGGAATACGACATTTATGATTGGTATTGACGATGACCAAGTTGATGCTGTCATGACTGTTATTAATAAGAGCTGTAAGATTCGTGAGCAATTGGTCACGCCTATCACACCAATGAGCGGTACAACAGATTCTTACTTGCCTCTTCCGGTAGAAGTTCAAGTCGGTGGAGCTACCGTATTTGTAATGCCAGTGGAGCGGTTCGAACACTTCTAAACAAGAAAGATTCATTTGTTAGATCCTATTGTAGTTGAAGCTAACAAAGGCGATCGTGAATGGGGAGATATCCTTTGAAAATAAACCCGGGTTATAGACCCATCAAAAGTGAATTGCCAAACGTGGACAGTGGTGCCAAACCCCTTCTGCAAAAATCATTCTCTGATGTGATTCAACAACAGAGTCAGATCGCTTCACAAGAAGAACTAGGCCGACGCCTTAAAGAAATCCAAATGCAGGGAGATCGTCTTGCACGATCTATGACGATTCGTGAATTGAAAGCGTATCGCACGATGATCAAGCGATTCCTCGAAGACACGGTTCGTCGTGGTGTAAGCATGAAGGAAACAAGAGGCTGGGATCGACGAGGGCGTGGCAAACGTTACAAGTTAATTGATGAGTTGGATTCTGCATTGTTAGCCATGGCTGATGAATTATTAGAAAGTGAAGAGGGTAAAATAGACCTTCTGCAACAAATGGGTGAAATTCGAGGTATGCTAATCAACTTAAGTTTTTAAATAGATAGACTGAACTAAAGTTTATACTTACAAGTTCAATCATTTCTAAAGAGAATCATGGGGGTTCGACTTTAGTTCAATCTATAT
>NZ_LVJI01000007.1 GCF_001637225.1 Paenibacillus antarcticus | reverse complement strand
CTCTCCAAATTGGTATTTAGAAAGAGCGAAATGCTCATTTTGAAACAAACTGGCGAGAATTTACATTCTCTATCAAATGATTTCTCATTTGTTTTGATTTCACTTTCGTGAAATCCACTCACTCGTTGTTCAGTTTTCAAAGACCAATTATTTCGTTTCGTTAGCACCGTATGTTCTCGGCGACAACTTCTATATCATATCATGTCCGGTTCGTTTATGCAAGCTTTTTTTTCGATTTAAGTTTCATTCGATATTGGCTTGCCGATTCAACAAATGTGTTATTTGTTGGCCGGACTAATAATATATCACGGCATGAGAATGAATGCAAGTTTTTTTTTGAATTAGATATATTTGATAATAACTAGATATATTTAACGATCTCACTCAAGCCATACTAGAAAATCAAAGCCTATCTATATCAGTTATTATAGAAGCAATATGATGACTAATTATTATTAGTTGTCCTTTTTAATAATTTCTACGATGTAGAGATTTCGTTGTTGCCCTAAATTAACAATATCATTTGCTACTGATACCATCGGGCGTGTTGGTTCATTATGATTGGAGAATACAATCTCGCCAATTTTATCGTTACTTAAACGAACCATTACACCATTATTAAATTCTGTGACCTTTTTAATAAAGGTCTGTACCAACCTTGGATCTAACTTGCCGAAAGATTCGCTTAAAATCTGCTCTAGTACTAAATACGGAGATTGTCCTTTACGATATGCTTTATTAAGTGTCATAGCATGAAATATATCTACTACTCCTACAATTTTGGAATACATATGAATCTTGTTACTATCTATGCCTAATGGGTAACCAGTACCGTCGACTTTTTCATGATGCTGTAAGGCTGCTAAACGAACACCCTCATTAATTCCCGCAACACTCTTTAGTAATTGGTGCCCCATCTTAGTATGCTCACGCATTTCTTTAATTTCGTCCATAGTTAATCGTTCTGGCTTAAGCAATATAGATGGATCAACCCTAACATTCCCAATATCGTGGAATAGTCCAGCAAATGCTACTTGCATCCAATCTTTTTTAGGAAGACCACTCCACTCAGCAAGTTTATAAGAAGATAGTGAACATAGAATTGCATTATGATACATATAATCATGATCATTCAGTAAACGAGGCAAAAAGGAAATGACACTGTAATCCTTTATATATTGAATCAAACTTTCTAGCTGATTACGAATTTCATAAATTGGAATTCCCACCGCTAGAATAGAAGGATAAGCACTTTTGATCAAATTAAATAGTTTATCATATTCTTCAACAAAGAAAGATGTTCTATTGAATGGCGGTTGGTCTTGAGCTAAAGGTTCATTAGAAGAGTTCTTATCCTTCGATTGAGTAATCTTCTCGCCCACATGTCCCACTTCTACATTCTCCACGAGAAATGCTTGTAAAATTTCTAAGTCACGTGGAAGTAGTACCTTTTCTTTATGAAAGAGAAGGCTGCCTAATGGAGTATATACACTTTTGACTAATTTAACACCGGGTTTTAAATCCATAATAGGTACGCTAGCCATAGATTAATATACATCTCCGTTCCATTATTTAAAGTTCATATGTATATAATAACAATCAATGCCATTATATTATTTATTCTATAGCTACACAATCATTATTAGTATAATAATCCATTCTAATCGGATCAGCTTAATCTAGTAAAATAGATATAATTAAAAAAGACCCCAGAATATTCTCCTGAGGTCTTATTATATAGGCTATTTATGAAATAGCCCCTACCTTAATCGTTCATGTAACAATACCTCTTGAAATCTATTCCTCTAGTGTTTCATCCGAAATGTCTTGAGAAGGTTCCTCATCATCAGAAGCATTCGCCTCAGAAGACCCTATGTCCTCTACAGCGGAATCAGACTCTGAACCTATCGGATTGGATTCATCCCATTCAGTCAAGTCATCTTCCTCGGTTTCTTCTGTTTTATCAACGCGACATACGGTAGCTACCGCATCATCTTCACGTATATTAATCAATTTCACACCTTGTGTATAACGACCCATCGTGGATATTCCCTCCATACTCGTACGGATCAGGGTTCCAAGTGTGGTGATAATCATCAAATCTTCGTCATTCTTAACGACTTTCAATGCAATAACAGGACCATTCTTTTCGGTTACGTTAATGGTCTTAATCCCTTTACCGCCACGACTTTGGGAACGATAGTCACTAGCTGGTGTACGTTTACCGTATCCTTTAGCTGTAACAATCAAGATATCCAAATCCTTATCGATGATATCCATGCCAATAACTTCATCATTATCGCCTAAACGGATACCTCTAACCCCTGTTGCACTACGTCCCATAGAACGGACATCATTCTCAGAGAAACGAATGGACATCCCTTGGGCCGTACCCATAATGAGTTCATGTTCACCATTCGCAAGCTTCACTCCGATAAGTGCATCATCTTCACGAAGGTTTATAGCAATAAGACCACCCTTACGAATGTTCGTATAATCCTCCAGTGGTGTCTTCTTCACGACTCCTTGACGAGTTGCAAAGAATAAGTAATCCTCACCCTCAAAGTTCTGTACTGGAATAACAGCATTTACAGTCTCACCTTGTTCGATCTGAATGAGATTAATAATCGCCGTTCCACGCGCTGTACGGCTCAAATCAGGAATCTCATACGCCTTAAGACGATAGACCTTCCCTCGATCGGTAAAGAACAAGAGATAGTGATGTGAATTGGTTACGAATAGATGTTCAACGAAGTCTTGATCTTTCGTATCCATCCCCATTACGCCGCGTCCACCACGCTTTTGACTACGGTAAGTATTCGCAGGAAGACGTTTAATATAACCCGAATGACTTATCGTGATAATTACTTCTTCTTGTGGGATAAGATCTTCATCCAGAATACTTTCTTCACCGACTGTAATTTCAGTCCGACGTTCGTCATTAAAGCGTTCTTTTATTTCATTCAATTCTTCACTAATGATTTGAAGGATAAGTGATTCATCAGCTAAAATCTCACGTAATTCTGCAATCTTCTTCATCAGTTCTTGGTATTCGTTCTCAATCTTGTCGCGTTCCAGACCTGTCAGGCGCTGTAGACGCATTTCCATGATGGCTTGTGCTTGTTCAAGGCTAAGCTCGAATCTGCTCATGAGTCCATCACGTGCAATTTCAGATGTTTGTGAACCACGGATTAGAGCAATAACTTCATCCAAGTGATCTAGTGCTATTCGCAATCCTTCTAGGATATGAGCACGTGCTTCAGCTTTTCTAAGTTCGAATTCTGTCCGTCTACGGATAACTACTTTTTGATGCTCCAAATAGTGATATAGCACATCAAACAGACTAAGTGTTTTCGGTTCATTGTTCACGATAGCTAACATATTGATACCGAAGGTAGACTGCATTGGAGTATGTTTGTATAAGTTGTTCAATACGACGTTAGGATTAACATCACGTCGTAATTCAATAACGACACGCATACCATTACGATCTGATTCATCACGTAGATCGGTAATACCGTCCAGACTCTTCTCACGAACAAGCTCAGCAATTTTCTCTACCAATCTTGCTTTGTTCACTTGATAAGGAAGTTCATATATGACAATACGCGATTTGTTGTTATTCTCTTCGATATTAGCTTTAGCACGCATCGTAACAGAACCACGACCGGTCTCATAAGCTTGGCGAATTCCCTGGCGTCCTAATATATAACCGGAAGTCGGGAAATCGGGCCCCTTGATATACTCCATCAATTCCATTGAAGTAATTTCTGGATTCTTAATTAAAGCTTGAACACCATCAATAACTTCACCTAGATTATGCGGTGGAATATTGGTAGCCATACCAACGGCAATCCCTGATACCCCATTCACCAACAAGTTAGGAAAACGTGCCGGTAGAACCATTGGTTCTTGTTCTTCACCATCATAGTTGGGTTGGAAATCAATCGTCTCTTTATTAATATCTCTTAACATTTCCATTGCAATCTTAGAAAGACGTGCTTCCGTATAACGCATTGCTGCTGCCATGTCACCATCAACCGAGCCAAAGTTACCATGACCTTCCACGAGCATATACCGCATCGAGAAATCCTGCGCCATCCGTACCATCGTTTGGTATACTGCTGTATCACCATGTGGGTGATATTTACCGATAACATCGCCGACAATTCTCGCTGATTTCTTAAACGGTTTATCTGGGGTCATACCCAAATCATTCATAGCATAGAGAATACGACGATGCACCGGTTTCAATCCATCTCTTACATCAGGTAGAGCCCGGCTTACAATGATACTCATCGCATAATCCATAAATGACTCGCGCATCTCAACGCCAATATCCCGATCCTTAATTTGCGAGTTTAATTCTTCTGCCATGCTGTACCTCCTCCAATTCCTATCAACCCAATAAACGAAATGCAGAATATATAAGAAGAAACGGTTGTACCATCTTTTCTAAAAGACAGTACTCATCTCCGCTAAAAATATAAGGATATCGTACAAGGTAAAACTTATACTATCTTATATTTCAAGAAGAAAAGGCCTTGCCGTCGTTTAGGGGTATTCTTTACGAAGCTAGTTATGGAACACATAACTCTGAGTTATCCCTTATGAAGTCAAAGATCCGCTTCAATACCTGTTACATAATAAAACCAGTAATCTTTATTATATTACTTTCTCAAAAAGAGCACAATTAAACATCAATACTGATAAAGGTAAATAAACACTTTTTTTATTCTGAAAAATAGGGATATGCCCTGCCCTCTTAAACAGCCTATTCATACAATAGTTAAGAAATCCCCAACACATAGTATACCATTCTTTTACTACCTTGTCTTAATTTTTAAGCCCCTAATTGATCCAAAACTTCATCCTGATACGATAAGATAATCTTGTTTCCTGTTCCTTTTATGAACAAATATCAGCATCTACCATTCTCATATTTTTGATGGAATATCAAGCTTTCCATCTGCGCCACTTCCAAAAATAGAATATTGAAAGGATGAACCTCCTTGGTTATTCAGCGTGTCTCAAGCAAGTGGGCCAAAACGAAAGTGCTCCTAAAAAATGAGCATATCTCCCCCTACATTCCAGCTACATGTAAATACTCTTCAGAAGTTTTAACAACTATGCTGGATGAATTCAGTATGGTCTTCTTAAAACCCGATTGTGGCACATATGGTCGTGGCGTGATGTGTATTGAACAATTAACTTTGAATAACCTTGATTCAGATGATCAACCCTTAGAGACCTATACGATTTATCAACTTCGTTATAACACTGAAACTAAGATATTCAACTCTCTTGAAGCACTATTCATAGGCATTCACCCGTATACACGCCATCATAATTATTTGATCCAACAAGGTATTTCCTTGTTACAATACAATTCTTGTCCCTTTGATTTACGTGTTCTTACTCAAAAGAGTCCTAATCGTCAATGGGTTTCTACAGGAATCATTGGCCGTGTCGCAGCTCCTCATAAAGTCGTAACCAATCATCATAGCGGAGGTAAAGTTCAGACTTTCGAAACACTAATGTCTCCTTATATGACCCCTATGGAAGTCTTTGAACTACAACAATCACTCAAAAGTTTAGGAGTTTCCGTCGCAAATCAGCTTCAAAAAAAATATCCTCATATTAAAGAACTAGGACTCGATATCGCAATGGACAACAATAAAACACCTTGGATATTAGAAGTTAATACCTTACCAGCTCTATACCCATTCAAAAAATATATTCCAAACAAAGATGTATATCGTCGTATTTATCGATACGCTGTGTCCTACGGAAGATATTCTTCAAAGAAGATATCAAGGTAATCTACTTTCCCTTACTTCAAAAATAAAGAGAAGGTGCCTTGTCTGCACCTTCTCTTTATTCAACATTAATATGCTATTTAAATATCTAGATTCTTAACAGTCTTCGCATGTTCATAAATAAATTCACGTCGTGGTTCTACATTATCACCCATCAACGTATCAAATATATTATCTGCTAACATCGCATCGTCAATGGTTACTTGAAGCATCGTACGACACTCAGGGTCCATCGTGGTTTCCCATAACTGTCCTGCATTCATCTCACCAAGACCTTTATATCGTTGGACATTTACTTTAACATTAGGTCCAAACTCACTAATGATTTGATCACGTTCTCTCTCACTATTCGCATAACGGATAACCTTGTTACGCTCCACTTTAAACAAAGGTGGTTGCGCAATATAAATATATCCCGCATCAAGTAACTTCCGCATGTAACGGTAGAAGAAGGTCAACATAAGTGTCCGAATGTGTGCACCATCGACGTCGGCATCCGTCATAATAATAACCTTATGATAACGAGCTTTACTGAGGTCGAAATCTTCGCCAATTCCGGTACCCATCGCTGTAATCATATTCCGAATTTCAGCATTAGAAAGGATGCGGTCTAGTCTTGCTTTCTCTACGTTTAGAATTTTACCACGCAAAGGAAGTATAGCTTGGAAATGTCGATCCCGACCCTGTTTAGCTGATCCACCCGCAGAATCTCCTTCGACGATGTAAAGTTCACTGATCGATGCATCTTTCGAAGAACAGTCAGCTAACTTACCTGGCAATGCACTCACTTCGAGCGCACTCTTGCGTCGCGTCAATTCACGAGCTTTACGAGCTGCTTCTCTTGCTCTGGAAGCCTGCAATCCTTTTTCAAGAATTCGACGAGATACCGCTGGATTCTCTTCTAAGAACTCTTGTAGTTTCTCTGAGAATAGTGATTCCACGATACCACGTACTTCACTGTTACCAAGCTTGGTCTTTGTCTGACCTTCGAATTGAGGTTCTGGTATCTTGACCGAAATAATCGCAGTCAATCCTTCACGAACATCATCGCCCGAAAGATTCGAGTTACTATCTTTAATTACGCCTGTTTTACGAGCGTAATCATTAATAATTCGAGTCAAAGCGCTCTTAAATCCAGACTCGTGCGTACCGCCCTCATGTGTGTTGATATTGTTACAGAAGGAATAAATATTCTCTGTGTAACTATCGTTATATTGCAGTGCTACTTCTACCTGCATCATATCTCGTGATCCTTCCACGTAGATAGGTTCTTCATGAAGTGCTTCTTTCTTTTCGTTCAGAAATTTCACATACTCCTTAATTCCACCTTCATACATAAAACGAACGGATGACTCTGTTCGCTCATCATTCAGTGTCAAGGCAATTCCTTTATTTAAAAATGCAATCTCACGAACACGCGTAAGAAGCGTTGCATAATCATATTCCGTTGTCTCTGTAAAGATTTCAGGATCTGGATGGAAGGTAACCGTTGTACCATGTTCATCAGAATCTCCGATTACTTTCACATCATATTGAGGAGCACCGCGGCGATATTCTTGTTGATAGATATGTCCTTCACGTTTAACGGTTACCACTACTTTTTCCGACAAAGCATTAACAACCGAGACACCTACCCCGTGCAGACCACCTGATACTTTATATCCGCCACCACCAAATTTACCACCAGCATGTAGGACAGTCATAACGACTTCTAGAGCAGGGCGTTTCATCTTGGCGTGTTCTCCAACAGGGATACCGCGCCCATTATCGACAACTGTCACACTATTGTCTTTGTGGACAGTGATCTCTATATGATCACATATTCCTGCCATAGCTTCATCAATACTGTTGTCCACCACTTCCCAGACTAAATGATGCAAGCCCTTAGCGCTAGTTGATCCAATATACATCCCCGGCCGTTTACGAACGGCTTCCAGACCTTCCAGTACCTGAATCTGACTTTCATCATACGTTGGTTGATTCATAGACATGCCTTCACCTACTTCTATAGATTCTACATCTGCTTCCTTAAGCATTAGCATAAAACACGTTAACTCTTTTCTTTAGCGTGGAAGAAGAAATGGGGGAATAAAAGACCGTGTCTTTCGTTACAACGATTGACTTCGCTTCTTCTTCGCCGATACTAACCAATGTCTTCTCTTCCTTTACGTGGTTTACGAATTGCTTCGATATTTTAGAAGATTTCTCAATGGATATGTCAAAAATAGCAATGAGCTCTGAAGATCGAATGATTCTCTCTCCGCCCAAATGTATATACATTATGATCCTCCACTCTCTTATAAACCGACCTGACCTGCATTCACATGGTAGATGCTTGCATTCTTTAATTTATCCGCATTCAAGCTCTCTATTCCAGTTGCGGTGATGAACGTCTGCACTTTGCTCTGAAATGTCTCAATCAGTTGGGTTTGACGGTAAGGATCAAGTTCAGATAATACATCATCTAACAAAAGTACGGGATATTCACCGATCTCTTCTTTGATCAGCTCAATCTCCGCCAATTTGAGTGATAAGGCTGTCGTCCGTTGCTGCCCCTGAGAACCATAGGTATGCACTTCCTTACCGTTGATATAAAAGGTCATATCATCACGGTGAGGCCCCGCAAGTGTCATGCCGCGCCGAACTTCCTGTTCTTTCATTTGTCTTAACTTTATCATAAATTGCTCAAATAAGACAGCTTCATCTTCCTCTGTCGCTTCTCCAAACGATGGAACATAGCGTAACTGAAGATCTTCGCTGCCATTCGTAATCCCACGGTGAATGGACTCAGCCCATCGCTGCAGTTTTATTATGAATTGTTTCCTTTTTCTAATGATTTTAACACCATGTTCCACTAACTGTTCATTCCATATATCGAGTAATCCCTGATTGATAGCGTCTTTACCCCATAATTGTTTCAAGAAATTATTGCGTTGAAGCAAAATCTTCTGGTATTGCTGCAGATGGAATAGATAGCTTGGCTGAACTTGTCCAATCTCCATATCTAAGAATCTCCGACGGATCCCTGGTGTCCCTTTGACGATTTCTAAGTCCTCAGGAGCGAACATAACCACATTGAGAGAACCAATAAATTCACTTAGTTTTCGTTGCTCAAGCCCATTGATTTTGGCTTTTTTACCTTGAGCTGACAGCGTCAACTCTAAGTTAAGTGGACCATACTTCTTCTCAACGGTGGCAGATACATGCGCACTTCCCTTTTCAAAGGCGATCAATTCCCGATCCTTTGAAGTTCGGTGACTTTTGGTCAGTGCCAACACAAAGATAGCTTCCAGCAGATTAGTTTTCCCTTGAGCGTTGGGGCCAATCAAAAGGTTTACATCCCCGAAGGAATCCAACCGCAATTGTTCATAATTGCGGTATTGCTGCAAGCTAATGTTTTTTACAAACACACGTTATCCTCCCCATCTTCCACCCCTGTTAGAGAATCTTCGGGATTTTTTTGAGGTGAAGATCACGATTCTTTAGAAACCTCAAACGTTCCTTCATCCGCTACTTTTACAATATCGCCTGGATACAACTTACGACCGCGTCGTTCTTCTTGTTCACCATTGACGAATACTAAGCCTTCTTGAAGAAGAGCCTTAGCCATACCGCCTGTGGATACACAATTTGATAATTTCATAAAAGTGTCTAACTTAATATATTCACTGTGGATAATAATTTTGTTCACTCGAATGCTCCTTTATCTCTCGTTGATCTATGCACATGTGCATAACTTTTTAATTATTGGTTCGGTACGGCAAAATGACGTATAGACTGTTACTATCATCCATCGGTTTAAGTACGATAGGACTCATAATTCCGGTAAAAGCAATCATCAATTGTTCACTTTCGACTACTTTTAAGACATCCAGCATATATTTAGAGTTAAAAGAAATTCGTAGCGGTTCCCCTTTAAAGTCTACCACATCTAATTCTTCACGTACTTTACCAAGTTCTGTTGAACTCGAGGATATTTCAATTCCCCCTTGTTCTAGGGTTTGCAATCTCACGATATTTGTCTTTTCTTCTCTCGACAACAAATAAGCCCGATCAATCGATTCACTTAATTTTTTTGTGTCGATGATAAGTTCTGTTTTGTAGGATGTTGGAATAATCCTAGATGTATCTGGATATATTCCTTCAAGAATTCGTGAATAGAACAGAACATTTTCAATTTTGAATAACACCTGGTTGTCAGATACAAGAATATCTACAAGCGTGTTCTGATCTGGAACGATTTTACTCAATTCACTTAGGGTTTTACCTGCAATAACGACGTTGTTGAATTTAACATCTCCACCCTGTAACTGTGCTGAACGGGTCGCAAGACGATGTCGATCTGTTGCAGTAAATTTCAACTCATTATCTTCTAAGTTCCAAAGGATACCTGTCAGAATAGGAGTTGTTTCATGCGTAGATATCGAAAACCCTGTCTGTTTTATCATATTTTTCAACAAATCACCTGGGATAGATAACGTCTGATTTCCTTCAATCGCAGGTAAAATGGGGAATTCTTCTGGATCTAGACCTACCATTTGGATCTCGGTTGCTCCTGAGGAAATAAACGTTTGAAAGTTTTCTTTGACTTCCATCACAATCTCTTGGGAAGGCAGCTTTTTTATAATTTCTACAAAGAACTTAGCAGGGAGTACGACACTTCCTGTTTGCTCGACTTGGACAACCATCTGGTTATCGTGTTCAACGGGAATAAAAGATTGAATTGAAATATCGGTGTCACTTGCAGTAAGCGTCACACCTTGATGATTCACATCCAGTTTAATACCAGTCAGAATCGGAATCGTTGTTCTACTGGATATGGCTTTGTACACCTGTTGGATGGAATCGTTTAAATAGTTTTTAAGAATGCTGATCTTCATATTTTCACTCCTTGCAAGTATTCGGTGAACTTGGGTCAAAAGACGACCTTTTTCACCCTCTTTATAGATGATTATTCTTTATAGATTTTATTAGTAATAGTAATAGGCGCAGTGGATATGTGGATAACCCTAAAATCGTTAATGAAATCAAGCCTATCCACATGTGTATAGATTGTGCATAGGCTTGAACTTATTCAGGACGGATTTTTGATTTTTTCTATGAGGTTATTTACCACTTTAAACAGATCTTGATCCACCTTAAGTAACTGAGTTATTTTGTCATGGGCATGAATGACGGTTGTATGATCTCTTCCACCGAAAGCTTCTCCAATTTTGGGTAATGAGAAATCGGTTAATTCGCGTGAAAGATACATAGCAATTTGTCTAGGGAATGCTACTGCTTTTGTACGCTTACGAGCTTTGAAATCCTCCATGCGTAAGTTGTAGTATTCTCCTACCTTTTGCTGAATATCCTGCATTGTAATCATCTTAGGGCGGCTTGAAGGAATGATATCCTTAAGTGCTTCAGCTGCTAAATGTGTGGTGACATCTTGATTCGTAAGGGATGAATAGGCTACTACACGGATCAAAGCGCCCTCTAGTTCACGTATGTTGGAGTCAATGTGGTTCGCGATATATGTCATCGCTTCATTAGGAATATCCAAGTTTTCAGCCTTGGCCTTTTTGCGTAGAATTGCAGTCCGAGTCTCGAGATCCGGAGGTTGGATATCCGTAATCAAGCCCCATTCAAACCGCGAACGTAAACGTTCTTCGAGTGTTGGGATTTCTTTGGGTGGTCTATCGCTGGAAATAATAATTTGTTTACGCTCTTCATGAAGTGCATTGAACGTATGGAAAAATTCTTCCTGTGTAGACTCTTTACCAGCAATGAATTGTATATCATCTACAAGTAGAATATCAACACTACGATATTTGTTACGGAAATTTTCCGTTCGATTATCACGAATGGAGTTAATAAATTCGTTCGTAAATTTCTCTGAAGAAAGGTAAACGACTTTACTGTTTGGATTATGCTCCAATACATAATGACCGATCGCATGCATTAAGTGAGTCTTTCCGAGTCCAACACCGCCGTATAGAAACAGCGGGTTATAGGCCTTTGCTGGCGCTTCAGCGACAGCAAGCGATGCTGCATGAGCAAATCGGTTGCCTGAGCCAATAACGAAAGTATCAAAGGTATACTTCGGATTAAGCATGTGTGTCATGGATTCTTCATGAGACACTTGCGGTTGGGAAGACGATAGCGAAGGAATGGGATCCTCAATGACAGCTTCTTCAATCACAAATTTGACATCAAGCTGCTTTCCAACAACCTCAAAGAGAGTCGAACCCACTAATTTGGTGTAACGACTTTCTAGCCACTCGACAGCAAATGTTGTTGGAGCTGAAATCACAATGGAATGATCGTTCATGCGTGTCGCTTTTGTTGCTTTAAACCAGGTATCAAAGCTGGGCTTGCTTAATTTGCTTTGAATAATAGATAAAATTTGTTGCCATAATTCAGAAGTATGGCTTTCCACAGATTGTCACTCCTTTAAATCATCCAAATGTGGCGAGAGCCATGAGAGGAAATGTCGAAATATAATGAATCATGTTGCATTTATCCCCAAAACTCAGAAAGGTGGAAACATAAAAAAATGGATAAATTGAAATTGTTCACAACTTTATCCACAGCTTGTTGATAATATTGAGCTTTAAAACATGTATACACAACCAAAAGTATTATCATCATAGCAAAATAATGGTGTGATATCAATGATTCAGGCTAATTTATCCACAAACTCAATAACTTGTGTATAGATTTTATTCACAACACAACATATTGTTTATAAATTGTTAAACTTTCGACAGCATCTTATAAATTGCAATAAAACTTATGCACAGGTTGTGCCATAAAAAATCGAAAAATTGACGATTGTGTACAAGTGGATAAGTTTTATTCTTAAGGATAACTTTTTGAAACCTGTGGAAAACTTTTTATGTAACTCATTAAAAGGAGGAGGGAGAAGTAAACGCATGGTTCAGTTGACTTTTATTCTTCTACATGGTTAAATGTATAGAGGCATTTTCTGTGGATATGAAAATGGTTAATCTGTGTTTATAATTCCTGTAAGGGGGTGCAATACATGAGACCGACTTTTAAACCAAATGTGAGCAAACGCGCTAAGGTTCATGGTTTCCGTAAAAGAATGAGCACGAAAAACGGCCGTAAAGTGCTGGCTGCTCGTCGCTTAAAAGGCAGAAAAATTTTGAGTGCGTAATCAACGTGCATGAAGACCACCGCGGTGGTCTTTTTTTCTGTTAATAATAGAAGAAGGGCAAATAGATAGATTGAACTAAAATAATCATTTCTAAAGAAGAAATTGAATATGGAGTTTCGCCTTTAGTTATATAAGTGAGATTAGTTTAGAGGATCTGGATGCTGCCTATACTATATATATATATGAAGTAAAAAATAAATTGCATTGAAAATTGAAGTGAAATTGGGAGAAACTCGTGCATAAAAGTTTACGTTTACGAAATCGTGCTGACTTTAGTCGCGTATATCGTCATGGAAGGTCATTTGCCAACCATCAATTTGTTGTCTATTGGTTCCGGAAGAAAGAAGTAGAGCAATTCAGAGTTGGGATTTCAGTTAGTAAAAAGGTTGGTAATGCAGTTGTACGCAATCGCATGCGGAGAATGCTGAAGGAAATTGTTCGTCATCATGATGTTGAACTGATTGAACATATAGACCTTGTATTTATTGTTCGCAAGGGCGCGATAACTATGCCGTATAAGGATATGGAAAGAAGTGTATTGCATGTGTTACGCAAAGCGTCACTTTTGAAGACTTCAAACCGCTGAGGTCAGGTTTCCTTGTCCATTTGAATATGGTATGATTTAGTATGAAATGGATGTGCTAAGAGAGGGGTAATAAAGTGTCGCGATTGAAGACTAGCCGAGGAAAGAAATGGATCCTCCTCACCATTGTGATGATGTTCGCAATGACCATACTATCGGGGTGTGGAGCACCTGCTGCTACCAAAACCCTTGCAGATTTAGAACAAGGGGGCTTTTGGCAGAGTAATGTAGTTTATTGGTTCGCTAAAGCACTTGATACCTTTGCCAATTGGTTCGGTGGACAATACGGACTAGCCGTATTAGTAATGGTTATTATTGTTCGTACACTTATTTTGCCATTAACGATTAAACAAGTGAAAAGTTCTAAGGCGATGCAAGCGATTCAACCAGAACTTGCAAAGCTGAAAGAAAAGTTTAAAGACAACCCAGAGCAACAACAAAAAGAAACAATGAAGTTGTTTCAAGAGAATAAGGTAAATCCATTAGCAGGTTGTTTACCGTTGATTGTTCAGATGCCTATATTTATTGCTCTCTATAACTCTATATATGGAAATGAACTATTGCGTCATGGTACATTCCTATGGTTACAACTTGGAAGTCCGGACAAGACATTCATTCTTCCGATTTTAGCTGCACTGACAACATTCTTGCAGACTAAAATGATGATGAAAATGAATCCAACACCAATGCAGGGGCCTATGCAATTCATGATGATGGTTTATCCAGTATTAATCTTCTTCATGTCATACAATTTCCCAGCAGCATTACCTTTATATTGGTTCTTCAGTAACGTGTATACAATTGTACAGAATTATTTCCTTTATCGTAGTAGTGATAAGACAGCCAGTGTTTCTGGTGTTGCCCTAGCAGGTAATGCTCAAGGAAATAGAAAAGGAAACAAAGGCAAAGGAAATCAGTCTGGTAAAAACTCGAAGGGGGCTAAACGGTCTAAATGAGCAACGTCGTCGCTTCAGGAAAAACCGTTGAAGTAGCTGTTAATAGGGGACTTGCCCAACTAGGGGTAAGCCAAGACCGTGTTTCGGTTAACATACTTTCACAGCCGTCAAAAGGATTCCTGGGACTGATTGGTGTCAGGCAAGCGAGAGTAGAACTTACTTTGCTTCCAGAAGTTTCACCAGAGCCAGTCGTGGGGACAATGACTTCATCCTCTGAGAGTATTAAACCAGTTGATGGAGATCCATACGCCGCAGCAGTGAAGTTCATTCTAGATGTAGGCAGAAGTATGGGACTAGAAGTAACAGTAGAGGTGCAGCATACGAGAGATGCAACAACGCTGCATATCTTTGGTCCTGACTTAGGCCTAATGATTGGAAGAAGAGGGCAAACGCTTGATTCTCTTCAATATTTAGCTAACATTGTAGCAAATCGTGTTTCAAATAGTTATGTAAGAATAGTATTAGATGCAGAGAACTTCCGTGAACGCCGTAAGAAGACGTTGGAAGAGCTAGCAGATCGTTTGGCAGGACGTGTTATTCGTTCTCACAAAGAGGTTGTGTTAGAACCGATGTCTCCACAAGAGCGTAAGGTGATTCATGCTAGGTTACAGGACCATAAAGTGGTCAATACCTACAGTAAAGGTGAAGAACCAAATAGGCGTGTAGTGATTTCGTTAAAGTAATGAGATGAAATAGATAGAATGAACTAAAGAATTAGGAAATTAATTTTTTAGTTCGTTCTATATAGATGCAATGACTCTCTGATACGTGTACAGGAGTCATTGTTTTTTTATATTTTAGAAAAGAGAGTGTGATCATGTTGATTAGTGATACTATTGCAGCGATTGCCACAGCCGTTGGAGAAGCAGGAATTGCTGTCATCCGTGTAAGTGGTCCAGAAGCCATTCCTGAAGTGGATCGAATTTTCAAAAGTCGTATAAAGCTGTCTGATGCAGAATCTCATACGGTGCATTATGGACATATTATTAACCCTCAGACGAAAGAAGAAGTTGAAGAGGTACTGGTAACGGTCATGCGAGCTCCGCGTTCTTTTACGATGGAAAATGTAGTTGAGGTTAGTGTACATGGTGGCGTGATCTCGGTTACAAGAGTGATGGGTATTCTATTGCAACAAAATATTCGCCTCGCTGAGCCTGGTGAGTTCACAAAGCGCGCATTCTTAAATGGACGAATTGACTTATCGCAAGCTGAGGCAGTTATTGACCTCATTCGATCTAAATCAGATCGGGCATTTAGTATTGCATTAAAGCAAGTTAAGGGTGATCTCTCCCAACAAATTAAGAAACAAAGGTTTACTTTAATTGAGACAATGGCTCATATTGAAGTTAATATTGATTATCCAGAGCATGATGTGGATTCACTCACGTCCTCTTTTATAAAAGATAAATGTAGCGAAGTTATGGAAGGTATTACGAAATTACTGAAGACAGCGGAGGAAGGAAAGATTCTTCGTGAAGGGATTACAACGGCCATTATTGGTCGACCTAATGTAGGGAAATCCTCATTGCTGAACACATTGGCGCATGATAATAAAGCGATCGTAACGGATATTCCAGGGACGACACGTGATGTGATTGAAGAGTTCGTTACGATTAACAATATTCCATTGAAGTTATTAGACACAGCCGGTATTCGGGAAACACTTGATATTGTTGAGAAGATTGGGGTAGAACGCTCCAAGAATGCAGTAAATGAGGCTGATCTTATTTTACTCGTATTCGATGCGAGTCAGCCATTACATGAAGATGAATTGGTATTAATGGAACAAATCCGTGGTAGACAATGTATTGTGATTATGAATAAAATAGACTTACCGTCTATGATTGATATGGATATCGTAAAACGTTATTTTAATGAAGAAAGTATTGTTCGGATGTCAGTTAAGGCTCAAGAGGGAATTGATGCATTGGAAAATGCGATTTCACAATTATTCTTTAGCGGAAATCTTGAATCGAACGATCTGACTTATGTAAGTAATGTTCGACATATTGCTTTATTGAATAAGGCGAAGCAATCACTACAAGATGCGTATGATGCTGCCGATCAATTTATCCCGATTGATATGATTCAGATTGATGTTCGGTTGGCATGGGAACAACTTGGAGAGATTATTGGGGATACTGCGGGTGATTCGTTACTTGATCAAATCTTCTCGCAATTTTGTTTGGGTAAATAGAGGATTTAGCAATTAAAGCTTAATGTTAATGTTAATAGATATAGATACAATTATTTAAGGGAGGTAAGACCATGAGTTATGCAGGTGGAGATTATGATGTAATTGTCATTGGTGCAGGTCATGCCGGTGTTGAAGCTGCTTTAGCTTCGGCACGGATGGGTTGTCGCACGTTAATGATTACAATCAATTTAGATATGGTGGCATTCATGCCATGTAACCCTTCGATTGGTGGACCTGCTAAAGGTCATGTGGTGCGTGAAATTGATGCGCTTGGTGGCGAAATGGGTCGGAATATTGATCGTACATTTATTCAAATGAGAATGTTGAACACGGCAAAGGGTCCCGCTGTACATGCTCTTCGCGCACAAGCGGATAAATTCTCTTATCAACATACAATGAAAGAAACGATGGAGAAAGAGCCTAACCTGACGATGCGTCAAGGGATGGTAGAGGAACTAATCGTTGAGGATGGTCATTGTGTTGGTGTAATTACGAAGACGGGTACTGAGTATCGTGGTAAATCAATCGTGTTAACTACAGGCACCTATTTGCGCGGTAAAGTTATCATGGGTGAGTTAGCTTATGAAAGTGGTCCGAACAATCAACAACCTTCTATTAAACTAGCTGAAAATTTGCGTGAGCACGGTTTCGATCTTGTTCGCTTTAAGACGGGTACACCACCACGTGTGCATAGAGATACAATTGACTTCTCGAAGACGGAAATTCAACCAGGGGACAGTAAGCCTAAATTCTTCTCCTATGAGACGGTATCGTCGACGAATACGAATGATCAGCTTCCATGTTGGTTAACATATACGTCAGTTGACACACAACAGATCATTACGGAAAACCTTCATCGTGCTCCGATGTTCTCCGGGATTATTGAAGGAACGGGACCACGTTATTGTCCATCCATTGAGGATAAAATTGTCCGTTTTAGTGACAAACCAAGACATCAAATTTTTCTTGAGCCAGAAGGAAGAAATACAGCAGAGTATTACGTACAAGGTCTGTCAACAAGTATGCCAGAGGATGTTCAGTTAGCGATGTTGCGTTCGATTCCTGGGTTGGAAAAGGTAGAAATGATGCGCAATGGTTATGCAATTGAATATGATGCGATGGTACCAACACAATTGTATCCGTCACTTGAGACTAAGAAAATGCCTGGATTGTTCACAGCGGGTCAAATTAATGGTACTTCTGGATATGAAGAGGCTGCAGGACAAGGGGTAATGGCTGGTATTAACGCTGCACGTAAGGTTCAAGGGAAAGAACCTATCGTTCTTAATCGCTCGCAAGGTTATATTGGTGTATTGATCGATGACTTGGTGACAAAAGGAACAAATGAACCGTATCGTCTGTTGACTTCACGGGCGGAATATCGCTTATTACTTCGTCATGACAATGCAGATCTACGTCTTACTCCAATTGGACATGAGATAGGTCTAATCAAGGATGATCGATATGAAAGATTCTTAACGAAGAAGAATACGGTTGAACTAGAAATTGAACGTTTGAGTGTGGAGAAAGCAAAACCGAAAGAAGTAAATGCTCTTTTGGAACAATCAGATTCTACTCAAATTCAGGATGGAACCAATATGTTGATGCTGTTACGTCGACCAGAGGTTAGTTATAGCGTCATCGAACAACTGGCACCTTCGCCATATGAATTAACCGATGAAATGAAGGAGCAAGTTGAAATTCAAATTAAGTATGCCGGGTATATTGAGAAACAGTTGATTCATGTAGAACGTCTACAGAAAATGGAGAAGAAGAAAATTCCAGATACTATTGAATATTCTGAAATTCATGGACTTGCAATCGAAGCCCGTCAAAAACTTGCTAACATTCGTCCAATCTCGATTGGGCAAGCGTCACGAATCTCAGGTGTTACACCTGCGGACATCTCTGTTCTTCTTGTATACCTCGAACACTATAACCGTGTAACTGCGGCAAGGGGTTAGGTTATGGATGATATACAACAGTTATTTACTAGTCGTTTGCAGGAGCGTGGCATTTCTTTAAATGAAACACAATTAAACCAATTTGAAACTTATTTCACAGAATTGGTGAGTTGGAATGAAAAAATGAATTTAACAGGCATTACCGAACGGGATCAAGTATATACAAAACATTTCTTCGACTCCGTTTCCCTTGCCTTTTTTGTGGATATGAAGAATGTTAAGACACTTGCCGACATTGGTTCTGGCGCAGGTTTCCCTGGAATTCCACTTAAAATTTGTTTTCCAGATCTTCAGTTGACGATTATTGATTCTCTTAATAAAAGAATCTCCTTCCTCAAAAATATTGTTGATCAGTTAGGTCTTTCTGGTGTCGAACTCATTCACGGAAGAGCAGAGGAATGGGGACAAAAACAAGGTTATAGAGATCATTATGATCTAGTAACCGCTAGAGCGGTAGCGAAGTTAGCATTGCTTAACGAGTTTTGTTTACCTTTTGTTCGTGTGGATGGAACCTTTGCAGCTATGAAGGGCAGTGATCCTACGGATGAATTGAAAGAGGCGTCGTATAGCTTCAAACAATTAAAAGGTAAACTTACAAAAGTTGAAAAATTTACACTTCCGGTGGAAGATGCTGAACGTCACATTATCATTGTAGAAAAGAGGGCAGCTACACCGCAGAAATACCCTAGAAGTCCCGGGGTTGCTGCTAAGTCCCCTCTAATATAGATGCAAATCATAATGTTTCACGTGAAACATTATGATTCAAAAAAAAAGACTTTGTAATCCAGATCATTTGGAATACAAAGTCTTTTCTTTGTATTTAGGAATAAACAATATATAGAAATATATGAGTGTGATAGAATAGGATTATATATGAAAAAGTGATAGAATAAGATAGATAGAGTATCTTACAATATGTGATGGATTAACATCACTTTCTTAGAATAATTAAATAATTGAATTTGGTTGTATATGGACATTACTTTCAATTTTCGAAAAAATGTAAGTGGTCCTTATGTGTACAAAGTGCAGTATATCTCTGTATACGGATAAGAAGGTGCTGGCAAGGCATGGTGGAACGTACTACATCGTAGTAAACCACTTTGACTCGGTACTATTATGAAACTAGGTGGTAATATACGGAATGAAAGAACAATTTTCTAAGTTATTTGGCCTAACCGAGCGGACTAATGGGGATGAAGTGAAACAAATCCCAGTCGATGACATTGTGGGAAGTCCCTTTCAACCACGTACTATTTTTGATGACAACAAAATTGATGAACTCTGTCAGACGATTAAAACGCATGGCGTCATTCAACCTATTGTTGTACGTTACCGGAATGATAAGTACGAGATTATTGCAGGTGAACGTCGATGGAGAGCGGTTAAGAAGTTAGGGCTTGAAACAATTCCTGCTATCGTTCGGGACTTCAATGATTCACAAGCAGCTTCCATTGCATTGATTGAGAATCTGCAACGTGAGGGACTCACTTCCATAGAAGAGGCAGTCGCTTATCAGAATCTCATCGACTTGCACCAATTAACACAAGAGAGCCTAGCTCAGCGCTTAGGTAAGAGTCAATCTACGATAGCTAATAAGATTCGCTTGTTACACTTGCCAGTAGAAGTGAAAGAAGCTTTGATGGAGCGGAAAATCACTGAACGTCATGCGCGTGCACTTTTAGCATTAAGTCCTGAAGCGCTACAACTTAAATTACTAGCAGAAGTCATTGCCAAAGAACTAAATGTGAAGCAGACAGAAGCTAGAGTAGCCTACTATAAAGAATCGTCTATAATTAAGAAGTCAAAAAGAATCTCATTTACTAAAGATGTTCGTCTGGCTTTAAACACCATTAGACAGTCAATTGATATGGTGTCTGGTTCGGGATTGTCAATAAAAACAACTGAGAAGGATCATGAAAATCACTACGAAATTGTAATTCAAATTCCCAAAAGATAATGTTGTCGGGGAGATGAAAGCGGCAATTCAAGTTGCTTTCTCTCTTGATATAGTCGGATTCAGTTGTAAAGTGTCTGAACTAACTCAATAACATCAATTACGATGCCGTAAAACCATATCTCAGGAACTACACGAAGAGTCAATAATATATTGAGGTGAATTGAGTGTCTAAAATTATTGCCATAGCCAATCAAAAGGGCGGGGTAGGGAAAACAACAACCTCCGTTAATCTAGGTGCAGGCATGGCGTCTTTAGGTAAAAGAGTGCTTCTCGTTGACATAGACCCGCAAGGCAACACAACAAGTGGAGTTGGAATTAATAAGGCTGATGTGGAAAACTGCATTTATGATGTCATTATTAATGAAGTTCATCCGAAAGATGCTATTATTCATACAGAAGTAGAAGGTTTACATATTATCCCTGCCACAATTCAATTGGCTGGAGCAGAAATAGAATTGGTGCCAACCATATCTAGAGAACAACGTCTTAAGAAATCATTACAAATGGTTAAAGATAATTATGACTATATTATAATAGATTGCCCACCATCTCTAGGGATACTAACCATTAACTCACTTACGGCTGCTGATTCGGTCATTATTCCGATTCAGTGCGAATATTATGCCTTAGAGGGTTTGAGTCAGTTGTTGAACTCTATTCGGTTAGTTCAGAAACATTTGAATACGTCTTTACAAATTGAAGGCGTTCTATTGACGATGTTTGA
Source organism: Paenibacillus antarcticus (assembly GCF_001637225.1). Taxonomy (GTDB): domain Bacteria; phylum Bacillota; class Bacilli; order Paenibacillales; family Paenibacillaceae; genus Paenibacillus_AQ; species Paenibacillus_AQ antarcticus. The sequence continues at coordinate 375,593 of NZ_LVJI01000007.1, read as the reverse complement.
TGCACGAACAAATCTAGGGATTCAAGTTATTGAGGAAGTTAAGAAGTATTTCCAAGATAAAGTGTATAAAACAGTGATTGCACGAAATGTCCGTTTGAGTGAAGCACCATCACACGGGAAATCGATCATAACGTATGATCCGCGCTCCAAAGGAGCAGAAGCATACTTAGAGTTGGCAAAGGAAGTGATTTCATATGAATAAGCGTTTAGGTAGGGGACTGGATGCATTAATACCATCACTCTCCATTAACGATGATGATAAGATTGTTGAAATTTCACTGAGTCAATTACGTGCAAATCCTTATCAGCCTCGTAAAGAATTCAAAGAAGAAGCCATTCATGAATTAGCAGAGTCTATTCGACAGCATGGTGTCATTCAGCCGATCATCGTTCGTAGTGTTATTAAAGGTTATGAGATCATCGCTGGTGAACGTCGTTTTCGGGCATCTCAGTATTGTGGTAAGGCAACGATTCCAGCTGTAGTTCGCAACTTTACTGATCAACAAGTTATGGAGATTGCATTGATTGAGAATTTACAGCGAGAGAACTTAAATGCTATGGAAATTGCAGTTGCCTATCAAGGGCTAATGGATCAATATGCTTTAACCCAAGAAGAACTTTCACTTAAAGTGGGTAAATCGAGATCTCATATCGCAAACTTCTTGCGATTGTTGTCATTGCCTGAAGAAGTTAAAGATTATGTTTCACGTGGAACATTATCTATGGGTCATGCAAGGGCTGTCGTAGGAATCAAGGATCCAGTAGTTATTAAACAATTAGCAAAACAATGCGTAGATAATGAATGGAGTGTAAGAGAGCTGGAGGAGACGGTGAAATATTTGGACCGTAAACCTGTGGAAACTCAAAAACCAACGTCTAAGAAAAATGATCCATATATTGATCATTTAGAAGAGTCGCTTCGTGATCGCTTCCATACAACGGTGAAGATTAAACACAATAAAGAAGACAAAGGTAAGATTGAATTGAATTATTACAGTAAACAAGACTTAGAGCGGCTATTGGAATTGTTACAACAGGCATAGGAGTAAAAGAAACAGTTCTACTATATATCAATCACGAAATAGTATGATTGAGAGAGGGCATATCTGGTTTGTTTTCCATCATTGGAAAAGGATATGCTTTTCTGCTTTTAGAGGAGGGTTCTGGTTGAATTCAATTATTTACTTAGATCATGCCGCTACCTCGTGGCCGAAACCTCCAGGTGTCCTTCAAGCTATGCAGATCTCGATGGAACAATCAGCTGCTAATCCGGGCAGAGGCAGTCATGCTATGGCTGTAAAGGCAAGTCGTGTGCTATTCGAAGCTAGGATGCAATTAGCAAAGTTATTTCATGTCAGGAATCCCAATGATATCGTATTTACACCTCATACAACAATGGCGCTGAATATGGCGATAAAAGGATTGTTAAAAGAGGGAGACCACGTTGTTGCTACGATGATAGAACATAATTCTGTTCGGCGCCCGTTGGAATACTTGAAGAGAACACTTGGAATTACTGTTGATTACGTGAGGGTTAACGACAAAGGTGAATTAAATATTAGAGACGTAGAAATAGCACTGAAGAAACCGACGGCATTAGTTGTATGCAATCATAGTTCTAATTTATTAGGGAGTATACTGCCTGTAGAGGAAATAGGTAGGTTAGCTCATAGTCATGGAGCAATCTTCTTGGTAGATGCCGCTCAAAGCGCAGGAATCCTTGATATAGATGTAGAACGAATGAACATCGATCTGTTGGCCTTTCCAGGTCATAAAGGACTACTGGGGCCGCAGGGAACTGGGGGGCTCTACATTGCTCCTCACGTCGATCTAGAGCCGATGTTGCATGGTGGCACTGGAAGTCAGTCTGAGGAGAAAGAGCAACCTACGGTTCGACCTGATCGTTATGAAGCAGGGACACCAAATACGGTAGGTATTGCAGGCTTACGCGTAGGGGTAGACAAAGTGATTGAGCTTACTCCTAAATGGATATATACTCATGAATGGAATCTCACGCAACAACTATTGATTGGATTAAAAGATATCCCTAATATCAATTTATTAGGACCAGATAAAGGTATGCCTCGTACAGGTATTGTTTCTTTTGTAGTTGATCAACATGATTCATCTGAAATTGCATTTCGATTAGATCGCGAGTTCGGCATTGCTGTGAGAGCAGGACTTCATTGTACCCCATTAGCGCATTATGCTGTACATACAGAACAAAGTGGAGCAGTCCGTGCTAGTGTAGGAGTTGGTACAACGGAGGTAGAAGTCGAATCTCTGATAAGAGCTATAAAGCAATTGTGTAAATAAAAATAGACCTAAACTAATATATACGGCTCTAGTCTAAGATGAAGGAAAGGGAATGAAACATCTATGTCAGAACTTAACGGTTTAATCGAGGAACATTTAGCCTTATTTATTGGAGTCATTTTGTTAGTAGTGTTGATATTGTTAATTTTGATGTTTACGCAGTTATCTAAATTAAACAAGTTACGCCGTAGATATGAAATGATGATGTCGGGTAGTGGTGTTGAAAATCTTGAGTCACTACTCATTGATCTGAAAATACAATTGGATAGCATGGAAGACGATCATAAACAACAAAGAGTCTTATTAGACAGTACCGTTAATAAACTACATTCTGTCAAAGGACATGTGGGTCTAATCAGATACAATGCGTTTGGAGAAAGAGGTAGTGATTTAAGCTTCTCTGTGGCGATTATGGATGATCATTCGAACGGTGTTGTACTTACTTCGATTTATAATCGGGACAACTCATACATTTATGCTAAATCTCTTGAACTAGGGGAGTCCAAGCATGCTTTGTCGACGGAGGAAAAGGAAGCCATTACTCTCGCAAAGCAAAAAATGTAGAGTGAGACTTCCATTCCTTAATGGCAGAGTATACGCTTGATGCAATAATTTCAGATAATCTCATTACAAGACTTAAACGTGTGTTTTGCAATACGAAATATTCCATGAAGCCGCCGACGTTAACGATACCAGTCAAATGGATATCGCCGATCGGCGGTAATTGTTTATTTACCCCAGCGCCTGGCTTCAGGGGGCCGTCAGCGACTTGAATACAGCCAATACTAGCAGATTGGCCTAAGCAAGCATCGATACCGATGATAAAAGGCTGATGAAACATCTCATGAATAGAGGTTATCGTTTCTTGTAAGTTAACAGCATGAACGGGTTCATCTAATGTGCCATAGATGCGGAAGAGATGACTATTATAACGAGATAGAGAAGTGCCCACGAGTGGACCAAGACTATCGCCCGTCGATCGATCTGTCCCAATACACATAATGATGACAGGCTGACCTTCCTTAACTTGAGAGAGATGGAATAACAATCGATGAATGATAGCGGAATGGATTTCAGGATCAGTATGTGGTATTTTTAAGCAAGAAGGTTGCTGTTGTTGTGAAAATGGATTGGTAAGAGGGCTCATAGGATCTTCCTTTCTCGTGCGAATCGTAGTACTAGTATATGGATGAAATGAATTATTTATACTCAGTTGCTTGATTAGAAATGGTAAAGCTAGAGATATTTATATGTATCAAATCTAGTAAATGAATATATGTAGGAAGTTTATAAAAGATAGGACACAGGAGGCTGTATGATGGAGGAATGGCTTCTCATTGCATTTGATTCCACTCAGCAGGCACTGAGAGCTGAAATGCTATTGGAGTATGCAGATATTGAAATAGACTTATTTCCTACACCCAAAGATGTAACTGCAGGCTGCGCACTATCTATTCTCTTTCCGGAGAAGGACTTGAGCGTCGTGCAGAACATCATTGAACAAGAGCGCGTAGAGATTCGTGGCATCTTTACAAAAAACAACTTAGAGCATTATGAAATCATCGAGATGTAAGGAGTGGAAATTATGCAGAATTCAGGGAATGAAACTGATACTGATACTGCGCAAGAAGTCATAGGGGAGGCGCTGGCATTTAAAGACATGGTGTGGAAGTGGCTGACGGATAGTGAGATGTGGACGGTTGTTCTCCTAGCAGCCGTAAGAATAATAATTATATTTATACTAACTCGTCTATTAATTAAAGTTGTATATAAAGTGATAGACAAGACGTTGTCTCATCAAGAGAATAGTAAGCTAAGAATGAATCCGCGCCGATTTATAACGGTTGGGGGATTACTGAAGAACACCATAACGGTAGTATGCAATTTTGTGATGTTCCTGATCGTCTTATCTGAGTTTCACTTTGATCTTGCACCACTACTGGCAGGAGCGGGAGTACTAGGTTTAGCTATTGGGTTCGGGGCTCAGAGCGTCGTGAAAGATGTGATTACAGGGTTCTTTATTATTCTGGAGGACCAATTTGCGGTTGGAGACGTGATACAGACAGGCACATTTAAAGGTACCGTAGAGATGATAGGTATTCGGACGACACGGATCGTAAGCCATACAGGAGAAGTGTATATTTTACCTAATGGCGCGATTACAACAGTTACTAATTTCTCTTTATCTAATGCATTAGCTATCGTAGATATTCCTATTAAGAATGAACGAAATCTTCAGGATACAATTAAACTTATACAACAAGCTTTAGTAAGTACCAATGAAAATACACCTGAAATGATCTCATCACCCAATGTGTTAGGTGTTCAATCATTGAGTACAAGTGAATATGCGCTTCGAATTGTGGCAGACTGCTTACCGACATATCGCGAGAAGGTAGAACGGCAAATTCAAATGGATGTAAAGCAAGCGATCGAGAGGGAAGAAGTGCTAGAATTACAAGCTACTAAAGGCGAGGAGGGGACTTGCGATGGAGCGTAAGATATTTCAATTAGGTGATATCGTACAGATGAAGAAGCAACATCCATGTGGAAGTAATGAAATGGAGATTATTCGCATGGGGATGGATATTCGGATTAAATGTGTTGGATGTCAGCATAGCGTGCTCATACCACGTGTGAAATTTGAGAAGAATATGAAAAAAGTTCTTCGGTCCACAGTGCCACCTGAGACGTCATTTGAATCTATGGATTAAGGTTATTATTGTCGCCAAACTTCAATCTTCTACAGTTAATTAATCTGTAGGAGATTTTTTTGTGGAGAGAATAAAATATAGGTGGAGGTGAATTACAAATTGTTATCTATGGTAGCATGTGCATAAACATTCCACTAAATGTTATGTTAAAGTGAGGTTCACTCGTTAACAGTGATATGATATAGAAGTTTTAGATGAATACTTTACTATGATATATGTCTAAAAGGTAATTGTAATTAGGCAAGTGATTAAAATGTATTGAATTAGACACATTTACAGAGTAAAATTATACAAACAATGTATGTTGATGAAAAAAAATTTAAACAACAATAAAATGTATACGCTTACAATCATATAAAGAGTATTGTACTAATACTCTTTAAGCTGAAATGAGAGTTGAGTCAGAGCGATATGCGAAGATCATAACGTAATCATGCTCTTTAGGTTTCTACGTATAGTCTGAGAGCAAACTTACAAAATAAAACAACTAAAAACAAGTGATTTTGATAGAACACAAATAGAAGTGGTTTATGAGCGAAGTGATTAACTATTTGTTCCGTAGCGAATGTGAGCCATACAGTCTTGAAATATCTTCCACTATAGAGGACTCATGCCTATACTCAGGTCAACGTGCATTACTTCCTTATAATAGGAATAGATTTAAGATTACAAAAAAGAGCCAAAAGTAGAATCTTACTTTTTTGGGTAAATTGTATGTTTAAAGAAATGCAAACATATTATAAATTAAAATGCTTGGAATATTTTGAGATTTGGGTTATATTAATAAATAAATTGATTTTCATTATGTGTTAGCATACCTTACATTTAAATATTCATTGGGTAAACTTACCTTAAAATTGACCTGTGGTCATTATTTAATTAGTACATTGTTTCGATAATTAAATTAGTATTCAAATGTTTGTTTACTTCAGTTAACCAGGTGGTTACTGACATATGGCGGATATATTATATTTATAATATATAGTACAAATCATCTAAAAGGAGGAGAATTTGCATGACAAAGAAATGGAACTTAATGTTAGTGCTTTTACTTTCGCTAACGGTAGTACTCTCCGCATGTTCAGGGGGCAACAACAAAGAGGCGAATGCGCCAGCTGCAACAAATGATACAAAAGAGACGGTGGATACGACTACACCTGAGACGCCAGTTGCAGAAGAGCAGTCAAGTGGTTTAATCAAAGCGACGGATGTATCACTTAATCCTGAACTAGCTAAAAACCGTAAAGACACATTGATTGTTGGTATGGTAGATCCAAAAGGGGTATTCAACCCATTGTTTATGGAAACGGCTTATGATTTTTATGTAAATTATGCAATTTTTGATTCTTTCCTTGAAGTAAAAGCTGACGGCAGTTATGTGAACAGCTTGGCTGAGAAAATTGATGTATCTGAAGATGGATTGAAATATACTTACCATCTTAAACCAGGTGTTACTTACACTGATGGTAGCCCAATGAAAGCTAGCGATTACTTGTTTACTATGAAGTTACTACTTGATAAGAGTTATGATGGTGAATCTGATCCACTAAGTTATCACATCGTAGGTGCTAAAGAATATAACGAAGGCACATCAAATGATATCTCTGGTATCAAAGTAATCGATGACAATACAGTTGAAGTAAGTCTTACAGAATATTCTGCATTGAGTCCAGTAGAATTGGGCGGGGTATACATTATGCCTGAATCTTACTATGGCAAAGGATACAAACAAGGTAACTTGGAATCTGTAAAAGCATTGAACAGCAAACCAGTAGGTAGTGGTCAATACAAAATTACAAGTTACAAGGCTGGACAAGAAATTGTGATGGCAGCTAACGAGAACTACTTCAGAGGAGCTCCAGTAGTTAAGAATGTCATCTTCAAAACTACAACAGATTCGACGAACATGGCGATGCTACAATCTGGTGAAACAGATATGGATAACATCAACGTTTCCGAAGATAATGTTGAAGAATTGAAAGCTCTTGGATTCTTGGACATTAATATCCTTCCAAACAATGGTTATGGATACATTCAATTTAACCACAATGATAAGAAATTCCAAGATCCTAAAGTTCGTCAAGCACTTACTTACGGTTTGAACCGTTCGGAAATCGTAGAAGGTATTTATGGACCGTATGCTGATGTTATTAACATCCCACAATCCAAAGTATCTTGGTCATTCACAGACGAGAATATCGAGAAGTATGACTTTAATATTGAAAAAGCAAAAACATTGCTTGATGAAGCAGGTTGGGTAGTTGGTGCAAGTGGTATTCGTGAGAAAGATGGAGAGAAATTCAAAATCAATTTCTCTGCAACTGCTGACAATCCAGTTGTAGAATCTTTGCTTCCAATTATGACTACTAACTACAAAGAATTAGGTATTGAAATTGTTGCAGAAGTACTAGACTTTAATGCAATCATGGATAAGAAAACCAAAGGCGATTTCGATATGTTCTTCGCTGCATGGGGCTTGACACCAGATCCAGATAACACCGTGTTCATCACAAAAGGGGCACAGAATGACGCAGGTTATTCTAACGCTAAAGTAGATGAGTTGATGGCTAAAGGTAAGAAAGAAATGGATCTAGAGAAACGTAAAGAAATTTATAAAGAAATGTATCAAGAATTGAATAAAGATGTTCCTATGATCTTGATGTACCAAAGAACGAATATGACATCTGTAAATGCTAGAGCACAAGGATTCGATCTTTCGCCGTACAAGGAGTTCCCTTTCAGCTTGTATCAAGTTCAATTGGAACAATAAAGAATATTGAATATTAGATATGCTCAGCTCATAAGAGCTGAGCATATCCACTTATAGGCCAGGGGGAATAGGAATGAAGCAGTATATCATTCGACGGCTTTTGCAGATGATTCCTACGCTAATAGGCATATCTATCATTATTTTTGCCATTTCAGCGATGGTTCCAGGGGATTACATTACAGCGCGAGCGAATCCGAATATGTCTATTGAGAAGCAAGAGCAACTTAGAGCTATATACGGACTGGATAAGCCAGATTATCAACGTTATTTCATATGGGCAGGTAATATGATTAAAGGGAATTTCGGGGATTCCATGCAACATAAACAACCCGTAACGACTGTTATTAACACATATGTATGGAATTCATTTGTTATCGGAATCTTCGCGTTGTTCTTCAGTTGGTTTATAGCGATGATAACCGGTATATTTTCAGCTAAATTTCAGTATTCTTTCTTTGATAAAGTAGTTACACTATTAGTATTTATTTGTATGTCACTGCCGTCCTTTTTCATAGGTCTATTACTCATTAAGTTCTTGGCACTAGATTTAAAACTGTTTCCCGTTGGAGGAATGAGTACTTCCGGGTTAAATGCTACGGGATGGACATATTTCACTGATGTACTTAAACATAGCTTCTTACCCATTATGGTGCTGACTATGTTGTCTACAGGTGGATTAACGCGTTACTTCCGTACGAGTATGTTGGAAGTCATTCGACAGGATTATATACGAACTGCGAGAGCTAAGGGTCTCAAAGAACGGACAGTCATATTTAAGCATGCATTTCGCAATGCGATGATTCCTGCGATCACTCTACTTGGGTTTGAACTGCCAGGACTGTTTGGTGGAGCTATGATTCTAGAGCAAATATTTGCATGGCCTGGTATCGGTCACATCTATCTTAATTCAATTAATATGAGAGATTACCCCTTTATGCTAGGGTTTACAATCTTTCTAGCCGTGCTGACCCTGTTGGGAAATTTGCTTGCGGACGTGCTCTATGGAATTGCAGACCCCAGAATTCGTTTAAAGTAGGAGGAGATTGCGTTGTCTGCTGATGTTATGCCTATAACGGAAAATAAAAATACCAAAAAAGCTAAAGCGGTTGATACACCGTGGAAAACGGCATTGCGCCGCTTTACCCGAAATAAGCTTGCGGTAATTGGATTTATAACGATTGTGTTCATGTTCATACTTTGTTTTATAGGTCCATTTTTCTCACCACATAATCTCTACGACTATAGTCTGAAGAACAAGAACTTGGCACCTAACGTTACGTATTGGTTGGGTACAGATAAGCTAGGTCGGGATATCCTGCTTCGTATGATGTTGGCCGGTCGAATTTCTCTATTAGTTGGATTTGTGGCTACGTTTATTACAGTGGTGGTCGGTGCCACATTGGGTGCCTTAGCGGGATTCTATGGGAAATTTGTGGATACAATCATTATGCGTGTTGCTGATATTTTCATGGCTCTTCCATCGCTACCGATCTTGATTATTCTTGGAGCTGTTCTATCGGATCTGAAGGTAGATCCTGACATTAGAATATATTACCTGATGGTTATTATTGGGATTCTTAATTGGACTACGCTAGCACGGCTTGTACGGGGACAAATTCTGACTCTTCGTGAACAAGAGTTCATGCAGGCGACGGAAGCATTAGGGCTCAAAGATGGACGTAAAATATTTAAGCATTTGTTACCAAACACCATTCCAGTGATTATCGTCACAGCAACACTTAGTGTAGCTGGTGCAATTCTAACGGAGTCAGCACTTAGTTTCTTAGGAGTTGGTGTCGTACCACCTACACCATCTTGGGGTAACATGATCTCGGCTGCGAACAATCTGATTGATTTCCGAAAGAGACCATGGCTATGGATTCCACCAGGTATGTGTATTCTGATCACGTCGGTTGCAATCAACTTGATTGGTGATGGATTACGCGACGCACTCGATCCTAAAACGAAAAAATAATGATTGTTTGAATACAAAGTACAAGTGATGTAGGCAGCGAAGGCTGCTTCCTTGAACAACGTCGGTTGTCGTTACAACAAAACCGATATCTTCAAGATGGGAGATGCAATATGGTAAAAGACTTAGTAGAGTTCCGTAATTTGGAGACACACTTTAAGACAACAGCAGGTACGGTAAAGGCTGTAGATAACGTTAGTTTCACCATTCGTGAGGGCGAAACATTATGTGTTGTCGGCGAGTCTGGTTGCGGCAAGAGTGTAACCGCGATGTCACTGATGCAATTAATTGAATCACCACCGGGCAAGATTGTCGGGGGAGAGATTTTCTTCGAAGGTCGAGATCTGCTCAAATTGAGTAAGAAGGATATGTCGAGGATTCGCGGGAATGAAATATCTATGATCTTTCAAGAGCCGATGTCTTCATTAAATCCGGTACTTACCATTGGAAATCAAATTAGCGAACCGCTGATGTTGCATATGTTATTAGATCGTAAAGCAGCTAAGAAACGTGCGATTGAACTAATTACCCTTGTGGGAATTTCACGTCCTGAGAAAATATTTGATTCGTATCCACATGAGTTAAGTGGTGGGATGCGTCAGCGGATTATGATCGCTATCGCGCTAAGTTGTGATCCTAAATTGCTCATTGCAGATGAGCCCACGACTGCACTTGACGTAACTATTCAAGCGCAGATACTAGACTTGATGCGTGATATTAAGCAAAAGCTTAATACGTCTATTATGTTAATTACACATGATCTAGGTGTAGTTGCTGAGATGGCGGATTATGTTGTCGTGATGTATGCAGGTAAGGTAATTGAAGAGGCGCCAGTATTGGAACTGTTTCAGGATCCACAACATCCTTATACAAAGGGACTGCTCAAAGCTAAACCAATTATTAATCAGAAACAGGAACGTTTGTATTCTATACCAGGGCAAGTTCCCAATCCAATTGATCTTGAAGATAATTGCCATTTCCATGATCGTTGTGAATTCTGCATGGATATTTGTAAAGTTAAACAACCACCATTCAGATCGCACGGCAAAGACAACCATAAATCAGCTTGCTGGTTATATGAAGAAGAGAGGGAAGTACTTTGAAAGAAGTCTTAATGCAAGTAGACAATTTAAAGAAATACTTCCCGATCACTGGTGGGGTCTTTCAGCGTACGGTAGGTAATGTAAAAGCGGTTGATGATGTTTCGTTTCGTATTCATAGAGGCGAATCCCTTGGTCTAGTAGGTGAATCTGGTTGTGGAAAGAGTACCATTGGTAGAACGATTCTTCGCTTGAATGAAAAGACGGATGGAACGGTTCTATTTCAAGGTAAAGACCTGTACAAACTGCCTAAAGAGGAATTACGTCGAATGCGTCCGAAGATGCAAATCGTGTTTCAAGATCCATTTAGTTCACTGAATCCTCGGATCAAAGTTGGCCAAGCGATTGGTGAAGCTCTGTATGATCATGGCGTAACCGATCCGAAGGTAGTGCGTGAACGTGTATTAGAGACAATGAATATTTGTGGTCTTGCTAGTTATCAGTATGATCGTTATCCTCATGAATTCTCTGGTGGGCAAAGACAACGTATCGGGATTGCTCGTGCATTAATCATGAATCCAGAGTTTATTGTAGCAGACGAGCCTGTGTCGGCTCTGGATGTATCGATCCAAGCACAGATTATTAATCTGCTTAGTGATCTGCAGCGTGATAAGCAATTGACGTATTTGTTTATTTCCCATGATTTAAGCGTGGTGGAGCATTTATGCGACCGAGTAGGGGTGATGTATCTTGGATCGATGGTAGAGATGAGTAGTACGGAAGAGCTATTCCGTAACCCACTACATCCTTACACCAAAGCATTGATGTCTGCGATACCTATTCCGGATCCAACGTATAAGAGGGACCGAATTGTGCTGCAAGGTGATATACCGAGTCCCGCAAATCCACCATCTGGATGTAAGTTCCATACCCGTTGTCCTATTGCATCAGATATTTGTAAGCAACAAGCACCTGAATACCGTGATGTTGGCAATGATCATTTAGTTGCTTGTCATTTCGTATAAAGTGATAGCTTCTTCATGTGGGATAGATATCATTAAACTAGAAAACCGTTAGGGACATTCTCTTACGGTTTTTTTAGTGTGGGCTCCGCAGAAAAGTGGGCTTGCCAGCAATAGGAAATAGATGCTACAACGTTAGACCTTCTACATAGATTTGTAGGAGGTTTTTAGCGTTAATAAAAATATGAAATGAAGAGACAAAAAAAAGACGACTCGAAAGTCGTCTTTTTTAATCATAACTACTATTCGGTAGTGTATGGTAACAATGCGATTTGACGGGAGCGTTTAATAGCAATCGTCAATGCACGTTGATATTTTGCACTAGTACCTGTTACACGACGCGGCAAAATCTTTCCGCGTTCGCTAACAAATTTCTTGAGCAAGTCAATATCTTTATAGTCAATATGAGTAATTTTGTTGGCAGTAAAGAAACATACTTTTTTACGTTTATTACGTCCACCACGGCGTGCCGGTCTCTTATCGTTATCGGCAGCTTCTCTTGGTTTAAAAGCCATGCTAGTCAGTCCTTTCCGTTGTTAAAATGGCAAATCATCATCCGAAATATCTATCGGTTTTCCGTCATCGGAAAAAGGATCCTGATTGTTGTTTTTATTGCGCGAGGTTTGATTTCCACGTGCTTCGCCTCCATAAGAAGGTTCTTCACGCGTAGCATTACTATTTCCAGCATTGCCACTTCCACTTTCGCCTTTGGATGATTCCAAGAATCGAACATTATCAGCAATAACTTCAGTAATGTATACACGTTTACCTTCATTATTCTCATAATTCCGAACTTGAATGCGTCCTTCGACTGCCGTTAAGCGACCTTTGCGTAAATAGTTAGCGCAAGTCTCTGCAAGTTGTCTCCAGGTTACGACCGGAATGAAATCCGCTTCGCGCTCCCCGCCTTGTGCCGTAAACGGACGGTCTACAGCGAGCGTAAATTGCGTTACTGCCACCCCTGAAGGTGTATAGCGCAATTCAGGATCCTTAGTCAATCGGCCGATCAGTATGACACGATTCAACAATTTAAGTTCCCCTCCCTCAAGCGATTTAACTACAAAACCGAAAATGAATTAAGCTACGTCATTGGTAATGAGATAACGAATTACTTCGTCAGAAATCTTCATAAGACGTTCTAGTTCGTTAATAACTTCTGGTGTACCGTTGAAGTTAACCAAAACGAAAGTTCCGTCATTGAATTTCTTGATCTCATACGCAAGACGGCGTTTACCCATTACATCATGCTTTGTAATTTCTCCACCGTTGGAGATAATGCCTTGGAATTTTTCGACTGTAGCTTGAACGACATCTTGTTCAATGTCAGGACGAATAATGTACATCACTTCATATTTGCGCATATTTTTTCACCTCCTTATGGACTCACGGCCCCTGATTTGACTCAGGAGCAAGGAACGAGTTGAAACTCGCACCTGATTAATATACCAAAAAGTTATGTTTTAAGCAAGCATTGCCTGCCCTTCCCCCAATCCCAATAGATGGACACATGATTATCTCTCGCTGGTACACACTAATGGAGCAATCCATTTTTATATCTCAAGGGAGGCTGCACATATGGGCGAAGGAACAGAATTCAAACCTGGAGACAAGGCGCCAAACAATGGACATTACATGGAGTTCGGAGACATTGGTCTAGAGACTACAATTGTTGATCCAAAGCACGTGACATTACGTAAAGGCGAACGATTTCCTGACACGTCCAACAAGGATCGTGTATGGAAAAAGAAACACAAAGGAAAATCCCATTAATAATATTTAATTAGAACATGTATAGGAATGGCTCACCTAGATCATACTATTTTCAAGCGGTGCATGAGAGAGGTGTGGTTCCGTTGGACTTCAGAGTCAGTGGATATGGCGCCTTACCCTTCAAAGGGCGGTAGTCATGCCACGAGAAATATGCAATTTGTTATTTAAAACGTAACTTTTGTTATATTTTTGAACAGATCTCACAAGGAAATCTAGAAACGCTACATTAAAGGAGCGCTGGCCTATGCCAATTCACATTAAGCAAGCACGCGGTTTGCTTCTAGCGTAAGTTCACTTTAATTGTAAATGTAGAAGAAATCCAAATCGTCAAGCACCGCTGTCAAGAAGGATCCGAAAGGGTCCTTCTTTGGCTTGTATTATAGAAGATGAATGCCGTATCCTATCAGCATATTGAATAACAAAAACGCTCCTACATTTATGTAGGAGCGTTGAATAATTTGGTTTATTGTAAATAAAATAGTAATGGCGGAAAGAGTGGGAGTCGAACCCACGCACGCCTTGCGACGCCTAACTGATTTCGAGTCAGCCCCCTTGGACCACTTGGGTACCTTTCCGCAGCAAGAATGATTTTATCATAGCTATAGTAAGTACGCAAGGGATTGATGCACTTCATGTTAATTTATTGTTACGTATTCCTAAGATTTATTCCCCTTTATGTCGTTATTTCTAATAGAAGCAAACAAGGTGAAGCAAGCATATAAAAGTTTCTTTTTACCCATTTACCGTATACAATAGTTTGGTATGACACTTTTTATATTACTAGATTCATTCATTAAATAATCTGTTTAATACGAAAAGGGAGGTTTGATCTTAGTTCGTGTTTCATGTAATTTATAATAACAATCACGCTATTTATTTATACTCCACATATAGAGAAGGAACTTGAATAATGACAAAGAAAACAAAAAAAATGGTTATAGCAGCGGTAGTGCTAGTCTTGATTGCATCAGGGGCTTTTACATTCCGTAAGCCGATTGCTATGCTGGCATTTGATATATTTCTATCTGACCAGGTAGAGGATGCACTACAGGAGAAGTCATATAAGCCGTTAGAAGGGGATGTAACAAACCCTAAGGCAGAGACGATTGCTGTTCAGACTAAACCCTTCTCTGTTCTACTATTAGGCACAGACCAGCGAGGGAATGAACCTGCGCGTTCGGATACGATGATTTATTCTGTAATAAGACCTAAAGAATCAAAGGTATTATTGGTTTCTATCCCACGCGATACGTATACCGAGATTATAGGGAAAGGTAAGAAGGACAAGATCAATCACGCATTCGCTTTTGGTGGACAACAGATGGCAAAGGATACCACAGAGGCTTTGCTCGACCATACGTTAGACTACTATACTACGATTAATTTCGTGGGATTAAGGGATGCGGTGGATGCGCTTGGTGGCGTGGAACTTCCAATTCAGAAGGATATCGTCAACAAGGGTGCAGATCATGAGAAATTCACGATCAAAGCCAATCAGCCTATATACAATGGTACGGATGCTTTAAATTATGTGCGTTATCGTGAGGATAGTGACTTTAATCGTACGAAGAGACAACAGGTCTTCTTAGATCAAGTGGCTAAAAAAATGATGAACCTGAATCAAATCACGAAGATCCCACAATTACTAGATATCATGGGTACTAACCTACAGACAAACATGCAGCCGAAGTTCATCATTGATCTGAGCAAACAATTACTCACTGGAACTGCAGTGGAGATTACAAGCTTTACGGTTATGGGTGAAAGCATGCGATTGAACGGTATTTCCTATGACCGTGTTGATGAAGAAGATCTCAAATTTGCGCAAGACTTAATCGACAATTGGATGAACAGTTCCACACCAACATATCAGTTGCTGATGCCAGAAGATCAGGTTAAAGCGCAGTAAGTCAATCAAACCAGCAGCCCAGCCGAGAAGGGCTGCTGGTTTAGCGTTTATATGGAACATTTATAGGTTGCAAACGTATGAAGGAAGAGAAGTTGTATTAAGAATTAGGGAGGAATTGTTTTATATGAATATTGCATTTTTCCTACTTCCTAAACAGGAAGTGGTATGTTTGACGCTTGAATCGACGCTAAGGCAGACGCTTGAACGAATGGAGTTCCACAGGTATACTTCCGTACCTATGTTGGATAATAAAGGTGAGTATGCTGGAACGATTACGGAAGGCGACTTATTATGGTACATGAAAAACTCCGAAGGAAAAGTTACTTTTGAGAATGCTTCCAAGTTTCTAATCAAGGATATTCCTATTAAGATGAGCAATAAGCCTGTTTCGATAGATGCCAACATGGAAGACTTGATTAGTTTAGCCAAAGTTCAGAACTTTGTTCCTGTAGTGGATGACATGAACCGTTTTATTGGTATTGTACGTAGAAGTCAAGTTATTGAATATTGCGAAAAATTTGTAACTAGAGAATCGACAAATTCTAATTCTTAATACAGGTAACTTCGATGATGTATGCTCTTCTTGCCAGAAGCTTTGGGTGTAGGGAACACCTTTTTGTGATATAATCGAGAATAAAGCTTTTTCAAAATATAAGTCAGTATAAGTTTCACTCGATACTCTATTCCTTATATTTCTGCTAAAACGGGTACTGTCCTTAAAATAGGGCGGCACTGCCGTTTCCACTTGGGGAGGTTAATGTGTCTAACATGCCAAAGGATTTGGATGTAGCCAAACGTGCTAAAGTGATTGAATGGCTAAAGACCGAGGTGGTCGATCATGTATCCCGCCTATTTAAGGCGTTATGGGAAGGGAGTACAGCCCGTGTAAGTGACAGCATAGCTAGCCTGATTATGAGCTCCTATATTCTGGGACGAAGGCTGGGCGTGTCTTATCGGGAGATCGATGAGCTGTTGATAGACAAACTCAAAAAGCATAAGCAAGAAGGACATCAGTTAGAAGAATGGTACCAAGATATTTCAACACTTGAAGAACATTTGCGTAAGAGGTGAATTGATTTGAAATCGCGTTCTACTACGTTACTCTGGACTGGAGCTTATTTACTCCTCATCCTCTCTTTACTTACTAGCCTATCGATGATCACTGCATTTTTATTGATTGTACCTGTGATTGTGCTGTATAACATATTGAACACGAAGCAGTTCTTTATTCATGTTGTTCCAGTCTGGCTGATAGCTTTTATTATTCATCCAGTGTACTTGTTTTTGGCTTTGTATTTTGTAATTCCAGCTATTCTGATGGGTAGATGTTATAAGAGACGTGCATCTGCTTTACGGACGATTGTCGTTGGAGCAGCTACGATTCTGGTGGAAATGCTTTTGCTTCTCTTAATCGGGACGGTATTGTTCCAATTCGATTTGTCAGGGTATGTGCAGGATATGGTGAATATAGCTGTGAAACCAATGCAAGAAATGGTTGGAGGAAGTGCGCTTACGAAAGATTTTGTGTTGACGAAAGAATATGTGGATAGCCTGATGAATATGACAGTGCAAAGGATTCCATTTGCATTGATTCTTAGTTCTTTCATGTTATCAATTATTGCACATGCGATTACTCGTCCTATTCTAGGGCGTTTGGGTTACACTACAACGAGGTTGAAACCTGTTAGAGAGTGGATGTTTCCAAGGTCATTAATCTGGTACTATTTGCTCGGTGTTGTTCTTGAGTTCATGGCTTTCAACTCTGAAAGTAGTTATTTAACGATGATATCTGCAAATTTAGTTCCCATGCTGAATATATTCTTTTGTATCCAAGCGATGGGGTTCTTCTTCTATGTAGCATATCACCGCAAATGGCACCCTATTATCCCGTTCTTAATAGCAGTACCTGTGTTTCTGTTCCCACCGATGGCTATCATCGGTATTATAGATATCGCGTTTCCACTACGTAAGCTGATGACTAAATCAAAATGATAGGATGAGAAGTCATGCCAAAATTTCTACAAAAACGCTGGCACGGCTACCATAGCGTCTGGGCGTTCATGCTTCTACTTCTGCTTGTCATCTTTGTATCGTGGTACAATTGGCCACTTGGCATTATTAGTCTGTGCATTGTTGGCGTCCTTAGCTATTTGATGTTAAAGACAGAAATGGCGTTCCGCAAAGATTTACTCGAATATATCAATGGATTATCCTTCCGTATCAAACGAGTGGAAGGCGAAGCTGTAAGTATGCTTCCCTTTGGTATACTACTGTACAGCGAGGATCGGACGATTGAGTGGAGTAACCGTTACGTGAGCGTAATGTTTGGACGTAAGTCAATGATTGGATCGGCCTTGCAGGATGTTTTCCCTCAATTGCCTGTATCATTTGGTGATAAAAAAGAGGGTAGCAAAGATCACGCATACAAAGAACATCAGATGGAAGTATTGATTGAAGATCGATATTATCAACTGACTGTGATTCCGGATGAACGACTTATTTATCTACATGAAATATCAGAGCTTGTTGTACTCAGAACGCGTTATGCAAATGAGAAGCTAGCCTTGGGGATCATCAATCTAGATAATCTTGACGAAGCATCACAAGGTATGGATGACCAACAACGTACTGCTCTTATTGCCAAAGTGGCTAATGAAATAACCGCTTGGGCTAAGACATACAAAGTATATTTACGGCGTCTTTCTTCGGATCGTTATCTTATGATGTTAAGTTATAAGTCTCTTCAGGAGCTAGAGAAAAGCCGGTTCGTTATTCTAGATGAAGTACGAGAAATGACCGCGGATCTAAAAGTACCTATGACGCTTAGTATAGGGCTCGCATTTGGTCCTGAGGATATATCTGAACTAGGAGAACTCGCGCAGACCAGTCTTGACATGGCGCTTGGGCGTGGCGGTGATCAGGCTGCGGTGAAAGCGGAGCAACGCTTATCATTCTATGGTGGTAAATCGAATGCAGTAGAGAGACGGACACGCGTTCGTGCTAGGGTTATTGCCCATGCGCTTCGTGATCTCATGCAAGAGAGCGACAAGGTATTCATCATGGGACATCGGATGCCAGATATGGACGCGATAGGTGCTTCAATTGGGGTGCTGAAGGCAGCGCAGATGTACAATGTGGATGCGTATATTGTGCTATCAGGAAGTAACCCCTCCATCGAGCAAATGCTAATACAAGTTGAGAAGGATGAGAAGTTATCCGAACGGTTTGTATCGCCAGAACAAGCTTTGCAGATGCTTACAGCACATAGTTTGTTAGTCGTGGTGGATACGCATAAGGCGTCCATGACGATGGAGCCGAAGCTCGTGCATAATGCTACCCGAATTGTAGTGGTAGATCATCATCGTCGTAGTGAAGAATTTATTAATGATGCTGTTCTTTTCTATATGGAGCCATACGCGTCCTCAGCATGTGAATTGGTAACTGAATTGCTGCAGTATATACATGACAAGATACAACTCAGTCCACTGGAAGCTACGATGTTGTTAGCTGGTATTATCGTTGATACGAAACATTTTGCACTTCATACGGGTTCGCGTACCTTTGAAGCAGCTGGATTTCTACGCCGAAGTGGCGCAGATACAGTGATGATTGAACGGATGTTGAAAGAGGATCTTCAGGAATACTTGGCTAAGGCTGAGATTATTAAGAAGGCGAAGATGATTCACGGTCATATCGCTTTAGCGGTGACAGAATTAGGTGTCGTCATCCCGCAATTATTAATAGCTCAGGTGGCAGACACACTTCTGACCATGACAGATGTAGTAGCTTCTTTCGTGATCAGCGAACGTCCAGATGGTATGATTGGGATAAGTGCTCGTTCTTTAGGGCGTATGAACGTACAAGTCGTCATGGAAAGTTTAGGTGGCGGCGGCCATTTGACGAATGCTGCAGTGCAATTGAAATGTACCGTTAGTGAAGCTGAAGTTAGATTACTAGACGTATTAACGCAAATTGAAGAGAAAGAGGGTTTATTCGAATGAAAGTTATATTTATAAAAGATATTAAGGGTCAGGCTAAAAAAGGTGATGTTAAGGAAGTATCAGAAGGATATGCAGCAAATTTTCTATTTCCTCGTGGATTAGCACGTTCAGCAACAGATGGCAACATGAAGACGCTTGAGAATCAAACATCTGCAGAGCAAAAACGTAAACAACAAGAGAAAGACGAAGCAGCTGAACTAGGTAAGAAGCTTGAAGAAATGACGATTGAGCTTAAAGCTAAATCAGGAGAAGGCGGTCGCCTTTTCGGAGCGATCACAAGTAAACAGATCACAGAAGTTCTTGCAGCTAATGGCGTGAAGATTGATAAACGTAAAATAGAATTAAATGACCCGATTCGCACCTTGGGTGTTACCCAAGTGCCAGTGAAGCTGCACCCTGAAGTGAAAGCAACACTGAAGGTCCAAGTAACGGAGGGTTAAGATGGGCGGAGAGGTCTTTTACGATCGAATTCCTCCTCAGAACCTGGAGGCAGAGCAGGCTGTTATAGGTGCGATATTGCTGCAAGATGAAGCTATCATTACCGTGATGGAGCGTGTTCACACGGAAGATTTCTATGATAAGCCGCACCAATTGATCTTTGAAGCCATGTTAAATCTAGGTGAGGCCAATCAACCGATTGATCTGATCACATTGACTTCTCTTTTACAGGATCGCGGACAACTAGAGGAGATTGGCGGCGTTAGTTATCTAGCGAAGCTTGCTCATGCTGTACCAACGGCTGCCAACGTCGATTATTATGCTCAGATTATTGAGGAGAAATCGATGTTGCGCCGCTTAATTCGTACAGCGACTCATATTGTTAGTGAAGGTTATACAGGTGGAGAAGATGTCTCTGGGATGCTCGGGGATGCAGAGCGCAAGATCTTAGAGATCTCCAATCGACGTAGTGGAAGCGGGTTCGTCGTAATTAAAGACGTGCTTATGGAAGTGTTCGATAAGGTAGAGATGTTGCATGAGAACAAAGGGGGTACGTCTGGTATCCCAACGGGTTTCGTGGATCTTGATAAGATGACGAATGGTTTTCAGCGCAATGACTTGATTATCGTAGCGGCAAGACCTTCCGTTGGTAAAACCGCCTTTGCACTGAATATTGCACAGAATGTTGCTGTTCGTGCTAATGAAACGGTAGCCATATTCAGTCTAGAAATGTCAGCGCCTCAGCTTGTACAGCGTATGATTTGTGCCGAAGCGAATCTGGACGCGAACGTGATGAGAACTGGGGAATTTAAAGATGATGATTGGGCGAAACTTACGATGGGAATCTCGTCGTTATCCGAAGCGCAAATTTATATTGATGATACACCAGGGGTGACCGTAGCCGATATTCGGGCGAAATGCCGTCGATTGAAGAAAGAAAAGGGTCTTGGAATGATCGTGATTGACTATCTACAGTTGATCCAAGGTCGCGGTAAGGGTGGGGAGAATCGCCAACAGGAAGTCTCTGAGATCTCTCGTACGTTGAAGCAGATTGCTCGTGAGCTTGAATTACCTGTGATAGCATTATCTCAGTTAAGCCGAGGTGTTGAGCAGCGGCAAGATAAACGTCCGATGATGAGTGACTTGCGGGAATCTGGATCGATTGAGCAAGATGCTGATATTGTTTCTTTTCTTTACCGCGATGATTACTATAATGCAGATTCAGAGAAAAAGAACATCATTGAGATCATTATTGCGAAGCAACGTAACGGTCCAGTTGGAACGGTTGAACTCGTATTTCTCAAGAATTTCAATAAGTTTGTTAATTATGAGAGAGCGCACTCTGACTCTTTTGCATAATAATATCGTAACGAAGTTAGTAGCTTGGCAATAATACAATCCATTTCCGAACAATCGCACTTATCGACGTGTGATTGTTCGTTTTTGATTTGACATTGAAAATGTGGGCTGTTAAACTTATTATTGCCGCTAGATAGAATGAACTAAAGACGGATTCCCGATGATTTTTCTTTATATATAATTTGAATTGGGAATGCAAACGGTGGTTCAATCAATGCGAAGTGAATGGTTTGGGAATATTAATCATATGCTAAACCTAATGCGTGGGAAATAATAATAGGTGTGTTAGCACCAAAAGGGGAATGAATATGTCAACAGTAGTCGTTGTGGGAACACAATGGGGAGACGAAGGCAAAGGCAAAATTACTGACTTTCTGGCGGAGAGCGCAGATGTAGTAGCTCGATATCAGGGAGGAAACAATGCCGGCCATACCATTCTGATTGACGATAAAAAATATAAGCTGAGTCTTATTCCGTCTGGCGTATTTTATGAAGATAAAATATGCGTGATTGGTAACGGAATGGTCATTAATCCAGCTGCTCTTATTGAAGAGATCACATATATTCATGACAATGGATTTACAACAAATAACTTGGTAATTAGTGACCGTGCGCATGTCATTATGCCTTATCATATGGTTCTAGATGCGTTAGAAGAAGATCGTAAAGGTGACAATAAGATTGGTACGACACGTAAAGGGATTGGCCCTTGTTACATGGATAAAGCAGCACGTAACGGTATTCGTATCTCTGACTTGATGGATGCTGAAGAGTTCGAATTAAGACTTCGTCACATGATGCTTGAGAAGAATCATCTTCTTCAACAGGTATATGGTGAAGCTCCACTTGATGTAGAAGAAATACTGAAGCAGTATCTAGAGTATGCCGAATTCATTCGCCCGTATGTAACGGATACATCGGTTGTATTGAATGATGCTATTGATGCGGACCGTAAAGTACTGTTTGAAGGTGCTCAAGGTGTGATGTTGGATATTGACCAAGGAACGTATCCTTATGTTACTTCATCCAACCCATCTGCTGGTGGTGTATGTATCGGTTCTGGTGTAGGTCCATCCAAGATTCAACAGGTTATTGGGGTAGCTAAATCCTATACTACGCGTGTAGGTGATGGTCCTTTCCCTACGGAATTAAACAATGAAGTTGGAGACTATATCCGCGAAACAGGTCATGAATACGGAACGGTTACAGGACGTGCGCGTCGTGTAGGTTGGTTCGACAGTGTTGTTGTCCGCCATGCACGTCGTGTAAGTGGTATTACAGGATTATCTCTGAACTCCCTTGATGTATTGTCGGGTCTTGAAACGGTTAAGATCTGTACGGGATATAAATTCCGTGGCGAAGTTATTACTACGTATCCTGCTAGCTTGAAGCAACTTGCTGAATGTGAAGCTGTATATGAAGAGTTGCCAGGTTGGAGTGAAGATATTACAGGTGTTAAGACGCTTGAAGAACTTCCAGAGAATACACGTAATTATGTAACTCGCGTTGCAGAACTTACTGGAATTCCAATTGCGATCTTCTCTGTAGGACGTAATCGCGATCAGACGAACCAAGTTATTAAAATTTACGAGTAGAATATAATTTCATGAACAACCATATGAGTCCGCTTGTCACATTGTGATAGGCGGTTCTTTTTTGCGTTATATTTATGGAATAACTTGGGTTAAAGTGGATCCTTCTAGTCAATACTGTCAATGAGAATGAAATCAAGGATATCGGATCAGGGGCAGTAAAGGAGGACTAGGAATGAAATTTATGGGTTGGTTAGGTAAGATGATTCTAATTGTCGTCATGGTTAGTACATTAAGCATGTTCACGACAGGGTTGGTAGTGAATGCCTATATCAAGTCTATGTTAGCGAGCTTTAATATACAGCTTGAGGGTCAGCCCTTTGCTTGGGGAAGTGTATTACAAGGACTGATGGGAAAAAAGGATTCTACGAACGTAGTAGAGGGTAATGATATCAAGGATAACAAGTCAGAAATCGGTAAGGAAGATAATGAAAGAGTAGCAGAATCTCCAGGTCTATCTAAGGACTCGGAAACAACGAATAAGAGTGAAACCACAGAGAATGGTGGAACTTCCTCAGGATCAGGTATAGAGGAATCACCGGAAGATGTAGATAAAGAAGCACCTGTCGATGCAACGCCAGTGATGGGAGAAATGCACACGGAGGCTGCTGGAGTAGGGCAAGAGGATCAACAGGTTATTGTCTCACCAGATGACCTTGTTCGGAAGAAAGACGACCTACCAACTAGTGAGAAGGAAGAGATATTTAACATATTAATGACTAAACTTCCACAAGAGAAAGTACAGGAGATTACCGTAGCTATGGAGGACGGTCTGACAGAACAAGAACTGAAGCAAGTAGAGGGGATTATATCGAAGTATTTAAGTGATGATGAGTATGCTAAGTTGATGAAGCTACTCAAACCATGAAAATAGTGGCAGTAATCACTGAATTGTCATAAGTTAATTATTAATGTAAATATAGGGAAACGACAAAAAACACCCGTAAACCGCGGGTTTTTTGTCGTTTCCCTAAGGTTGAAATGATTGTAAATGTTATGTTAAAGTAAACAAGGAGTCCTAAAGGTTAAATTTTTGAAACCTTTTAGTGTAAGTTAATTTACAATTATAATAATTAAAATTCATTTTATTGGGTATTATAAACATTTGGAATTGAGCAACACTTATGAGTGAGATAGAGCCTCTAAGGATCTATCTATACTAACTAGTTGGTTGTAAAGGAGAAAAACCATGAAGGGTTTCAACGTTATGCGCTGGATAGGGAAAATGTGGGACAAGTTCACACCTATTCAACAAGAAGATGAGAACAGCATGAAATTACCTACCCAGCAATCATCATGGTTACGAGATATGTTTGGGAACAAAGGACAGAGAAAGCAATGGATGACGATTGTAGTAGCTGGAGTCCTTCTAATCGTGGGGCTTGTATTCGCAGGTAATCAGTATGTGACTGCGAACAAGATTGCCTACTATAACGTGTATGTTAAGGGTCAAAAGATCGGGAGCGTGCAGAATCCAACAGAAGTTGAACAACTATATGCTCAGAAGCGGCAGGAATATAAGGATAAATATCCCGATGTAGAAATGACACTCGAGACAGAGGGTATTACGATTAAGGCGCAAGAAGCCTATAAAGCAGAAGTGGATAGTCAGGCAACGCTCGAGAAGCTGAACGGGATGCTAACAGGTTATGCTAAAGGGGTAGAGCTGAAGATAGACGGCAAAGTCGTTGCGATTGTAAAGGATCAGGAAACGGTAGACGGCATATTGCAACAAGTGAAACAACAGTACTTACCAGCCAAAGAAGTGAAACAGCTCCAACTCAAAAATATGAGTACAGCTGTCATGGCATCTACGATGAGTACAGCTGATGTACCAACATCGAATGTGAAATCAATTAAGATTGCAGAAAAGATAGACGTTGCGTCAGTTAACACAGACCCTACTAAGGTGCTTAGCGCCGAGGCAGTAAAGGATCTCCTCACTAAAACCGAAGAGGCTCCTATCATTTATACGATTGCTGAAGGGGATACGCTTAGCTCAATTGTGAAGCGATATAACATTTCCGAGAAAAAGATTTATCTTAACAATCCTGAGATTAAGGAAAAGTATCTTAAAATTGGAGATACCATCAAGTTAACGGTCCCGAAACTCCCAGTGACAGTTACAACGGTTGAGCAGGTATCTGAAGAGATTGTGACGGCACCGGAAGTTGAAATTAGAAAGACTTCAGAGCTTCCTGCGGGTAAGACGAAGATTGTTCGTCCAGGGCAAGATGGACTCAAGGTCATGGAATATATGGTGACGAAAGAGAACGGTGAAGTCGTCGATGAACAATGGCTAGGTCAAGAAGTGATCAAAGGTTCCGTTACGGAAGTCGTGTTACAAGGAACCAAGATCGCTGGACAAGGATCGGGGCAATTCTCTTGGCCTGTGAAGGGTGCAACCATATCGAGTACGTATGGTTCGCGCTGGGGTAAACAACATAAGGGAATTGATATGGTATCAGGAAATCGTACAATAATGGCCGCTGATGAAGGTGTCGTTACCTTTACGGGTAACATTAGTGGTTACGGCAAGGCCGTGATTATTAATCATAGTAATGGGTACACAACGCTATATGGTCACATGAGTCGCATCACCGTAAGTCAAGGGCAGACGGTTGATAAAGGCGATGGTATTGGCATTATGGGGAATACAGGGCGGTCGACAGGTACGCATTTACATTTTGAGATCAAGAAGAACAATGTAGCTCAGAACCCTATGAGATATTTGAATTAACAAACGTTATTTTAAGATAGCAGAAGAGCATGACCTACTGTGAATACTATAGGGATGCTCTTTTTGCTATTTATGAGCAAGGAATGAGTGTGTGGCAGGCCATCAGGTGTGGTAAAATAGGAAGAGAATTAACAACCAATGGTTGAAATATGAGGTGGGATACATTCATGCAAGGAACAATTCTAGTAGTAGATGATGAACAACCCATTGCTGATATATTGAAATTCAACTTAGAAAAAGAAGGCTATGACGTCATATGTGCTTTTGACGGCATTACAGCTGTTGAATTAGCCATATCCAAAAAGCCGGATTTGATGTTGCTTGACCTCATGCTACCGGGTAAAGATGGGATGGACGTATGTCGGGAAATTCGGGCAGCTCAATTGCATTTCCCTATCATTATGCTTACGGCTAAAGATGGCGAGATCGATAAGGTGCTAGGATTAGAAATGGGTGCAGATGATTATGTAACAAAGCCATTTAGTACACGTGAACTCTTAGCCCGTGTCAAAGCACATATGCGGAGATTGACCAAAACGACAACACCTACGGAGAAACAAGGTATACAACTCTTTGAGTTGTTTATTGATACAGATATGTATTTGGTATTTAAGAATGGTGAGCCACTAGATCTCACACATCGAGAGTATGAGTTGTTAGTATATCTCGTGAAACACGCAGGTAAAGTGATGACCCGTGAACATTTGCTACAGGCTGTATGGGGATTTGAGTACTTTGGTGATGTACGTACCGTGGATGTAACCATTCGTCGGCTACGTGAGAAAATTGAGGAGAACCCTAGTAAGCCAGAATATATTCTTACACGTAGGGGCCTTGGTTATGTCATGCGAAGCCTTAAAAACGGTGGACTCTAATGAAGTTCGCCTCTTTCTTTGGCACCATTCAAGCTAAACTTATCATTGTGTATATGCTCTTGATTCTCATCGCCATGCAGTTGATCGGCGTCTATTTCGTGAGCGCTATGAAAAACTCGCTGACTAGTAATTTCACCAACGACCTGCAAGAACAAGCAGAGTTATTGTCTGTGATGGCTGCCGAGAAATTAGGTG
The DNA here is from genome assembly GCF_001637225.1 of Paenibacillus antarcticus. GTDB lineage: Bacteria > Bacillota > Bacilli > Paenibacillales > Paenibacillaceae > Paenibacillus_AQ > Paenibacillus_AQ antarcticus. Next base: position 348,880 of record NZ_LVJI01000007.1, on the reverse strand, counting down.
GAGATGTTGAGGCTGGGAAGAATTCTGTGGAAAGCCTAGGTGTGATCGTCAACAATCTATTCAATCTTAGTGGGGTGGAGATTCAGGTTCTTGATGCCAGTGGGAAGGTGTTGATTACCTCCTTACCTGCTCATGAGGATTATGTAGGACGAAAGAACACACAGACGGTCGTGAGCCGTGCGCTTCAAGGGATTAGTGATAATGAGGAATACATGATTGATGAGGATAATGAACGTAAACGGGTAGTTGCAAAGCCTGTTATTTATAATAGTAAAATTGTAGGTGCGATTTATATAGTAGCCGCCATGAATGAGTTGCACGATACGATGGGGCGGGTTAACAATATATTTATATCAGGTATGTTGATTGCACTAGGATTAACTGCGATCCTTGGCGTTATTCTAGCACATACCATTACGCAGCCGATCAAAGAAATGACACGACATGCTACAGCGGTGGCAGAAGGAAGCTTCGATCAGAAGATGCCGGTGTTCGGTAACGATGAAATTGGACAATTGAGTGAGGCCTTTAATTATATGACGGGTCGCCTTCGGAATGCACTTTTGCAGAATGAAGAGGAGAAGGAGAAGTTAGCATCCATTCTAACGAATATGAGTGATGGTGTGATAGCGACGAATGAAGCGGGACATATCATTCTGATGAACCGTCGCGCGGGCACGATGTTAAGCCTTGATGAGGAAGAATTGGATAATCGGGATATCACTGTATTACTTGGACTTGATGCTGAGCAGACGCAAGCTTTTGTAGAGGGATCAATCAGTACCGCATTACTCGAGATCAATCGAGAAGAGTTAGCTATTTCATATAAGGTGCGAGTGACGTTTACTTCCATTCACCGGAGACAATTTGGTATTACAGGTATGATAGCCGTACTACAGGATGTAACGGAACAAGAGAAGTTGGAAGCGTCTCGCCGTGAATTCGTGGCCAATGTATCGCATGAATTGCGTACGCCACTAACGACGATTAAGAGTTATACGGAAGCATTGGATGATGGTGCATTAGAGGATGCACAACTGGGACCTCGGTTCGTAGGCGTAATCCAGAATGAGACGGAACGAATGATTCGCCTTGTAACAGATCTACTTCACTTATCTAGGTTAGATAACAAAGAAGCGTTCCTTCGGAAAGAACCAACAGATGTGTTGGAAATGTTGGAGGATGTAACGGATCGGTTTTCTTTTCAAATGCAGCAGAGGAATATTCGATCCATAATTAAGGTGGACAAGGGTATGGGTAGCGTATCCTTTGATCGTGACCAGATCGACCAAGTGCTTGATAATCTGGTGTCTAATTCGCTCAAATATACACCTGAGGGTGGCGTGGTTACGTTGGAGGCTAGATTTACAGAGGGAGCTAACCTTGCGATTTCGGTTCAGGATACGGGGATTGGTATTCCTAAGAAAGATTTGGATCGTATATTTGAGCGATTCTATCGGGTGGATAAGGCACGCTCACGTAATATGGGTGGAACCGGTCTTGGTCTATCCATTGCCCGGGAAATTGTTAGTGCACATGGTGGCGTCATAGCCTTACAGTCTGAATTGGGACAAGGTACGAAGGTCAGCTTCACGCTTCCTTTGGTTGAAGAAGGGGGTGTGTTGTCGTGAAAGAGAAGTTAAAGTCTATCGTGCTTGTCTTGTTGGTCGTGAGTAGTCTAGTGGAGAGTTATTATCTTATGTATAGACTTCCAGGTAGTGACACTATCATAAGGTCTGCAACTAACTATATTAAGACGGACTATATGGGGCCAGAGACCGATGTGGAGAATCTTATTTATCCAGACAAAATGATTATTCATATGGGAGCAGATAAACATACGATCTTTTATCCTGACTCGACATTTTATAATCTGATCTTCTCACTACTTGAGGGTCGGAGTTTCGATAGCTTTCAACGGCGATCTATTCAGAATATCGATCTTAAAGAAATGCGTCAGAATAATCCGGGTATTGAACTGACGTTTGGAGCGGGTGTGCCAGTTACCTTATTGCAACGTGTGATGCAGATTCAACCGGATTCATTATTTCAAGCAGAGCTCATTGACCGTGTCTGGATTTATAACGTGAATAATGAATCGAAAGCACATGCGTTGTTCTTCAGTACAGAAGGTGGCGTTGTGTATGAGGCAGGTAAAGCCGATCTTACCGTGCAGGATGTACAGCAACATGTAGATTTCGGCGCAACATGGATTCCCTATACAACCGTAAATGGAGCCTACTATATGCCTGAGGCACCGGTTGATATGGTTGAATCTACATTAAATATAGGTGTGTATACAGCAGAACAAATGCAACGTAGCTTATTTGTTGATTCAAGTATTACTCGTAATATCAAGGAAAAGGATGGTTCTGAAATATATACGGATAGTAAGCGAAGCTTGGCAGTGAGGCAAGAACAGAAGTGGATGAGCTATAAGGATCCTGCTGCGCTACCTGCTGGAGAAATCAATCTAGATAAAGAGGTACTTGCAGCAGTTGATTTCGTGAATCAACATGGCGGTTGGAATGGTGACTATCGATTAAGCCTTGCTGGAGGCGGAATAGGTAAGAATGAAGTTGTATTTCAGCAGTATTATGGCAACTACCCTATTTTGAAAAGATCAGATTTTCAATACGGTACCATTAAGCTTGATCTGCATCAAGGCACGGTATCTGCTTATGAACGTTCTCTCATCTATATCAAATCGGAGGAACAAAACAAGCAAATCAAGGTGTTATCTGGCGGTGAACAGCTAAAAGCGAAATTAAAAATGCTAAGTGAAAAATCTGCGATTGTGGACCTATACCCTGCTTACGTGCCAACACGTAATGATGAAGGACTCCATTTATCCCCTGTATGGGCGGTTAAGCTACGAAATGGTGAAGAGACGGTGCTTGATTAAGAGAATGAACACGAAGTTGATTTCATAATATTTAGGTGCGATTGGGGGCGACAAGGATGGATTGGGGACGAGCTAAAAATGTGTTGATCTACGCTTTTTTACTGTTAAATCTCGTATTAGGTTATCAGTTGTGGACCGATGTAAGGGAACAAGTAAGTACGAACCTGGATTATACCTCACTCGATGAAAATACACAGAAGATCATGCAGGAAAAAAACATTCAACTGTTATGTCCGATTCCATCACGAACCCCAGCGCTTCCCAAGATTACTTATCATTTTATTAACAGTGAGGATAACGATCCTGTGGATCTTATTGAACCCCTAGATAGCAAGTTAGTCTTTATGGGTGATGAGTTAACAAAAGCACTAGAGAAGCAAATCCCTGAGTTTAAGAAATATCGTTATGATCCTATGGAAAGTGATTACGGGGCCTTCGTATTCCATCCTTTAGTTGAGAACGAGTGGCCACTCTTTAATGATCAATTGAAGCTGAAGTTGTTCTATCGTGAGCAGAAGATCACTTCCTATCAGTTATCAATAACTGAAATCATTCCATCTAACGAAGAGGAAGAGCAGAAGGTGTTACATGCATCAGACGCATTAGCCAAACTCATTAATAATAACTATATTCCAGAGAATTCAGCTGTGAAAGATATTCAGCTAGGGTATTACGGAGAGATGTTTAACTCTGAGAATCAGGTAGCGGCACCGGTATGGCGATTTACGTTAGAGAGTGAAATTTATTATGTACAGGGCATCAGTGGGGACGTTATTAGTTCCAAGACAGATAAAGTAAAGGAGTAGGACAACGTTTATGGGGATATCATTTACAGTACTATCAAGTGGATCAACAGGGAATGCAACGGTGGTTACGAATGGGGAAACTACGTTATTGATCGATGCTGGATTCAGTGCGCGTCGGATTGATGAATTGTTGCAAGAACGTGATCTTACGGGTGGCGAAATTGACGGAATACTCATTACACATGAACATTCAGATCATATTAAGGGCTTGGGTCCAGTGGCTCGTAAGTATAATCTACCGATCTATGCCAATGAGAAGACATGGGATGCGATGAATAAATCGGTTGGCAAAATATCAGAAGAAAATCGCATTGTGTTAGATAGCGGGGAAGTAAAGGATTTCGGTACACTTCGCGTGGAATCATTCGGTATTTCTCATGATGCAGCGGAACCCGTAGGCTATAGTTTCTATGATGGCGACGATAAGCTAAGTGTGGCTACGGATCTGGGTTACGTTAGTGATAAAGTGAAGCGGGCCATTGCGGATTCAGATGTGCTGGTTCTTGAAGCCAACCATGATATTGAATTGTTACGAATGGGTCGGTATCCATGGAATACCAAACGTCGTATCTTAGGCGATATGGGGCATCTCTCGAATGAAGCTTCTGGCGAAGCGATGAGCGAGCTCCTTACTGGAAATACGAAACGTACGTACTTGGCCCATTTAAGTAGAGACCACAATATGATGGACCTAGCCAAAATGACCGTGCGCGATGCCATGGAAGAGCGTGGGTGTTTCTATAAAGAGACGGATTTCAAGTTATGTGACACTTACTTTGATCGACCTACACCATGGGATAAGGTGAGCAAGCCATAAATTGATCGAGTTCATCGGCTTTGATAGCCAATTCCTCACGTGTAAGAATCCCCTTGTCTACAAGAAGCTCGATGATTGTACTGATGGCAAGGGTATTACGATAATGCTCGTCCTTCATATCTCCTAGCTTGGCTATCATGTGGACAACATCCATAGATAAATTTACACCTTCCAATTGATATTCCTCCCCTTTTTGCACTAGGTAAAAATGCTAAATTTAACCTATTTAAAATAGGTCCAAAACATGATGTTGCTAAGCACTACGTATGATACAATGAACAGTACGCAAGCTTAACTGTAATCTATGAAATCGTGATTAATAGACTTGTTCTTAGTGTAGTCTGTTTCATCGCAATATATTCCTATGTAGGGCAAAGATTACTAGAATAATTGAAAAATATGGTTGAAATCTTACGATGTTATTGTGGTATATTTTATTTCATGAAATCTTGTTTATTACGCTTGAAAAAGTGATTATGTGGTGATGTAAAAGTAACGAGATAAAATATGCAACTTTTTGGGTCTTAATGGAGTTATATATAGTATATGTATTGTCAGATGAAGTGACTCTAATGAAGTCATTATTGTCTTGTTCTTAGAGGGTGATAACAAAGGGAGAGGATTTACTATGGGTTTGTTCGAAGATGAATTTTATTCGACCAAAGTGTCCAAACAGAGAAAAGAGCATACCAAAGTAAAGCCTAACCCCGTGAGCTGGTCTAGAACCCGTCGTCGGGGAATGTCCACGATTCAAATTTCTGTCATTAGCTCGGTCATCGGCGCAGTGGTGGCAACCGTATTGTTCAGTCTGGTCACAGGTCTACCCTCCTCAACTCCCCACGCATCTGCTGTTAGTGCAGTACAAGTGAAGATGGAGAGTGATCCTTTTGAACGACTGATTCAAGCGGCAGCGAAGGTACGTCCTGCAGTCGTAAGTATCGCTAATTATAAGGACCATAAAAAAGATGATATCAATTTAGAGGAGTCGGGTCTCGGCTCAGGTGTGATTTTCAAGAAAGAAAACGGCTTAGCCTATATCATCACGAACAATCATGTTATTTCGGAAGCAGAAGACTTGGAAGTGCTGACGATTGACGGGGATACGATAAAAGCGACGTTAGTGGGTACGGACACGGTTAATGATATTGCAGTACTCTCCATTGATGGTAAGAAGATCACTACGATTGCCGAGATCGGAGATTCGAGTAAACTCCGCCAGGGAGAAACCGTCATTTCTTTAGGTAACCCATTAGGGCTTGGTGGATCACTTACGTCCGGTATTGTGAGTTACACCAATCGCTTACTTCCTGTATCTCTGAATAAGGACGGCATATATGATTGGGAGCAAGAGGTCATTCAGACGGACGCAGCCATTAATGAAGGCAACAGTGGTGGTGCATTGGTTGATCTGAATGGTAAAGTCGTTGGGATTAATACGATGAAGATATCCGATACGGGTGTAGAGGGACTTGGATTCGCAATTCCGACGAGTCAAGTGATGAAGACGGTTGATGAATTGATGTTAAATGGTAAAATAGCACGTCCTTACATTGGCGTATATACGGTAGATTTGAATAACTCATATGCGCCATTAGATGCGGATGAACGTAAGAGCCTGAACTTACCCACCGATGTAAAAGAAGGTGTTGTTGTATTGGATGCTGTAGGTCCTGCGCTAGAAGCGGGCTTAAAGTTGAATGACGTCATTACGAAGTTCGATGATGAACCGATTACGTCGACCATGGAACTTCGTAAGTTCCTGTATGATCAATCGAAAATCGGTGACGAGCTGAATATAACCTTTTATCGTGAGGGAGTATTGAAGGTTGTTACATTGAAACTTAGTGATAAGCCAGTGGAATAGAATGACATAAATCAGGGGCTCGTGATAAATAGCTGATGAAATGTATGTAGATTGTGGATGTGTTATAGGTGGTTTCGGGTTATAATAGATAAAAAACAGCAGAGTGTAGGACAGAGAGGATGCTTTCGTTCATGTACGTTGTATGCAAAGATCATGTAGAGTTCGCGATTGACAGTTTCGTTGATGAATATGAAGATGCACCGGACATTGTGGATTTGAAGGAAACCGAGTTCTCCGACTGGGATCCTCCAGTGAAATGTATTGAGTGTGAGCAGGCGGCGCAGTATTTGGTCGTATAAGTGAAAGGGCGTGAAATTTGACGCCCTTTTTGTATTTGTGGGGGATGGAAACGATGCAGGTAACTTTGAGGGCGTAGCTTTGGAGGTGCTTCGAAGTTACGCTTCGTGAACGGATTGTTCTTCCGATCGCTGTTGTCCCCAGATTTCCTGATTGGATACCGCTACTCGCGGTAGAAATCCGGGGACAAAGGCGAACGCTGTCGCTTCTTCCAGAACAATTCCGTCCTCTACGCTGGTACCATGGAAACACTGTTCATACTCCGTATGGGTTAGATGCTTCGCATCGTTCAGATTCCTACAATGTAGTAGGGTCTCATTTCATCGCTAGGTGGGTGGGAATGTGAAGTTCATGGGCTAATGAAAGTACAAGTAAAAATACAAATAGAAATATAAGTATAAGTATAAGTGCAAAAGAAAAACACGATAATCAAACTTTTAGTTCTTACTGATTGAACTAAAAGTTTGATTATCGTGTTGGTAGCGTACGAGATTACATTACGCTTAACTAATGGATTTGATTTTTCGGTTATGGATTTATTGGTAATAGTTTGAACTACTAGTTAAATCGTAGATGTAGAACGATTAAGGGTGGAGTTCTTGAATGTGAAGACTATGGAAATAATGATGGATGTAAATTTAATCATGAGTACATGATTATTAAAAATATATAACGGTATTGTATATCGTTGAACGCATACATAAATGGTGGAGGTTGATTGAGTAGTGTTTATTCAGATTATTGGCGTGGGGAAGTTGAAAGAGAAGTATTTAGTTCTTGGGATTCAGGAATATGCTAAGCGGTTAAATCCGTACATTAAATTCCAAATGGTAGAGGTAGCGGATGAGAAGGCACCGGACACCTTAAGCGATGCTGAGGTGTCTATCGTTAAAGATCGCGAGGGCGAACGCATCCTCGCGCATATTAAGAGCGAGGCGCATGTCGTTGCGCTCGCTATTGGTGGCCAGCTATGGAGCTCGGAAGAGCTGGCTGCTGAGATCGATAAGCTCGGCACCTATGGGACGAGCCATATCGTGTTTGTTATCGGAGGAAGCCACGGGCTCTCCGATGCAGTACTGCGTCGCGCCCAGCAGAAGCTCAGCTTCGGGCGCATGACGTTGCCGCATCAGCTGATGCGGCTGGTGCTGACGGAGCAGGTGTATCGGGCGGTGAAGATTAATCGAGGTGAACCGTATCACAAGTAGGGCGAAATTTTTTCAAAGACCAAGATACACTTCAGACTTTTTTTGTTCCATAAACCACTCTTTTAATTAATATTTGTATTTCCCCAGCTGCTTGGATCATTTGCAAATGCAGGATAAGTATCCAAGTGGGGAAAGAGTAGCGTAACTGATAGCTAATAAGCGGGTTTCTTATCTGGTAAAACGAGTGCACAGTTTGAGCCAATAGCGTTTATAACTAAGGCGGAAATAACAGTTAATATCAAGCGCCTTACAAAATTCTAAATTGATTTAATTGAACTTATCTCGTACATGGGGAGACCTTTATAATTAGAAGTAAAACAAGTACCCATCCAATCGATGGGTACTTGTTTGCAATTCAATATAATTGATGAATTTCGTTGTCTCGCAATCCTCAGATGCGATTCCTCTGCCACGATCTCTGACAGTAATGTACACTGCACCCTCTTCTTCCGTTAATCCGACTCCAAGGAAATGCCTTTCATTCCCGTAACGAATGGGAATGTCCAGCAAGTTGCGAAATGCTCGTTCGATAAGCGGCTGATTGCTTCTATATATATGTATAGCTGTTGAAACTGTTTACAGTAGGATAACTACAGACTTCTCTTTCTTAATTTTTTCAAGAAATTTTGTAATGTTGTACTAACTATTTGGTGATCGGTAAAGACGAAACAGTAATCATAGCATTACTGCTTCGCGAAATGTGTTGCTACTGTCATGAGTGTCATGCTAAGTTAAAAACAATCTATTTCATGAAGCAATAATCAATACGATGTGGGTAGTACAGGCACAATAGTGATGTGGACCGAATCCTGTACATGGTTTAAGGAACACATCAACATCTTATGTTAATCGTGTTAACGTAAAGATAAATGTATTGTATGAAAGTGGGTATAACTATTGGATTCGAAGCTAGCAGCATATATAACATTAGTTTGTACTTCGGCTGTTCTGAATTTGTCTATACTTGTCTATACTTATTGGAGGAGACATTATTATACAAATATCGCTAATTTGTTCATGTGGAATACATTAACTTCAATGATTTATTGCTTTGGTTATGCCTTTAGCTTAATATCGACTTCGTTAGAACAACTTAGATTTTGGAATATTGTACAGTATGTAGGGATGCCATTTTTCCCTCCGTTAGGATTATTGTTTGTCATGCAATATTTGGGTTATAAAATAACGAGAAAAAGAATAATCGCTTTACTTACAATGCCTTGTTTTACTTTTCTCATCAATGTAACAAATGAATCCCATCATTTTTACTATAGAATATATGATATCCATTCGGTGCTTGGGGCTCCATATAGTGAGATTGAATATGGGGCATGGTTTGCTGTACATAATATTTACATTTTCAGCTGTATGTTAGCTGCGCTCTTATTGCTACTTTCACGCTGGAAGGAAACCGTTAGTGTATATCGATCTCAATTATTTGCCCTCATCTGCGGTCAATTGCTTCCAATAGTGACTGCATTTTTATTATTCATAGGAGTGACACCCGATGGTATCGATCCTGTACCAATGGTTATTTGGTTTTCTTCTGTTTTGTACCTTTGGTCTATTACTTCCTCTCGAATGCTATCAATTATGCCAGTTGCGAAGGAAACGATCTTTAATAGTATGAACGATGGTGTCATTGTGCTTAATGATACCTATCAATTAATCGAATATAATCAAGCATGTAAAATTATGTTTAGTGAATTGGATCGATCAACGTTAGGGCAGCCATTTGATCAAGTTTGGTATATGCTAACGGATCAATCATTCCCTGTACAATTAGATACGATCTCAGATAAATTGAATGTTACGATTCATCAAGCTAATTATATTTATCAGCTACGTATTTCTATGCTTCAACAATCAAATAATAACTCTGGCTTACTAATTATATTTACGGATATAACAGAGCTACATACATTACAACAAAAGTTAGAGCATCAAGCCTATTATGATGATCTTACACAAATATACAATCGTCGTGCCTTTTTCCAGAAAAGTGAGCAAAGCTTAATGAAAGCAAAGGGTGAACTGTCATCCTTTGTGATTATTCTATTTGATATTGATCTTTTCAAAAAAGTGAACGACACTTATGGGCATCAAACCGGAGATCAAATGCTAGTACATGTGGCTCAAATATGTAAGGCTGAGATGGGAGAACATATACTATTTGCTAGATATGGTGGTGAAGAATTTATACTCGCTTTACCTGGCTATACACTAGCGGAAGGGGAAAAGTTCGCTAATTACCTTAGATTTTGCATTGAACAGAAGCCTCTAGTTGAAAATGGGAAATTGGTATCGGTTACCTCCAGTTTTGGAGTATCCGTAACGACAGGAGCTGTGGAGGAAACAATCTATCAACTTCTTCAAAAAGCTGATGAAGCACTTTATGCTGCCAAAAGAGCAGGTCGAAATCAAGTGCGGGTTTTTACTGAAAAGTACGAATTTGTGGAATAGTACAGCAAAATATTCAGAAAACCAGAAAAAGTTTTGAATAAATTTCCATTGACATGCAAATTAAAATAGAGGCGTACATCGGAGCCGTGGATTGTTCTTCACCGGCATCCATATTCTCGTCTTTTTCGGGATTAAGCCACACCTTTTCAGCGGCACTGAAAATTATGACAGAGTTAAAAAAGCTAATCGTGGATGCATTAATCTACCGGAATTATCTAAAGCATTCAGACCAATGTAGTTACAAAGCTAAAAGTATGAGAATTACCTGTATTTCGCTCTATAGATGTTACGGTGAACCGTATCATAAATAAGTGCTAGGAAATATAAGTGTAACTTACATATCTATAGGGGCTCTATATCAAGAAAAATATTCATGGGTTCATAGTTGCAAAATTATTCACTTTCCGTTTGTAAAATACTATAGTCTCTCAATTGAGTAAGATCTTGAGAGAGTGCAAAACGAGGTTTAGGTGGAGTAGTTATTGGGCAGAAGGACAAGCCGGATTTGAGGATAAACGTGGAGATGTTATCCACATAGGGCTGAAACAATCCGAAGGGGGCTTCTGTAAAATAATTAGAGAACTCCTTTGTGAAAATGAAATGTGATAAACTACATACTAGTTACTCAAATAATTCCTAAAATGTTACAAATAACGAGGGTTGAATACATGAGACGAACAGATGATAAAAGTCTAAAAGAATGGATGACGGGTCCTTTACTTGAATTGGAATCCTTTGTTCGAGTGGCTGTTACATTGGCAGATATGGTGTACAAGGCACATAAACAGAATGAGATTATTGGAGTAATAAACCCTGCAAATATTAGAGTTCAAATCGATGCATCCTTGGCTAAAATAACGGAGATTGTCGAGTCCAATTTTGCTTATAAATCTCCTGAGCAGACAGGGAGAATGAATCGCACACCGGATAAACGCAGCGATCTCTATGCGTTGGGTGTTATTTTCTATGAAATGCTGACGGGTCAGCTTCCTTTTCAAAACCAAGATCGGCATGATTGGGGATCTGTGCATATTTCTCAGTCTCCTCGTCCGATGGTTGAAATTCGACCCGAGTTAGAAGGGCCGCTTCAAGCGATAATCCTGAAGTTACTTGCAAAGTCGCCTGAAGACCGCTATCAGAGCGCATATGGTTTACTTCATGATTTAAAGAAATGTCATTCGATGTTGGAACAACACGGGACACTTTTGCCATTTGAGTTAGGTAAATTTGACGAAGCTAGTATATTTCGAATTACGGACTCACTATTTGGAAGAAATGCTGAAATGGATCAGCTTCAGCTTGGGCTTGAGAAGGCAGTCTCGGGAAGCTCTGTTATGATATATGTTACAGGTAGTGAGGGCGTAGGCAAGACCTCTCTTATTCAACAATTTAAACAAAGAGTTATAAGGCAAGGTGGTCGATTCATCGAGGGGAAATGTGATCCGCCCAGTGGGCAGCATAGGCTATTTGATCCTATCGTGCAAGTACTTCTCCAATGGATCGAGCAACTCTGGAGTGAACCAGCTACTTCAATTACAGCTGTAAAGAAACGGATGAATCAACTACAACTACTGGAACAAGAAGCTGAATTGCTTATGGAGATTCTTCCTGAATCCAGAGCATTGTTAAACAATCCTGTGAACAGCTTGAACAGCTTGAACAGCTTGAACAGCTCTTCTACAAACTTTTCAGATGCGGAAACTCGAATCAGTAAATTGCTTCTTTTATTGTTAAGATGTTTTGCTGAAGCGTTGCAACCGCTAGTGATATTTCTGGAAGATCTGCAATGGGCGGATGATGAGACATTAGTAGTTTTGGAACAACTAATACATAATGAAGCGTTCACAGGTTTGATGTTTATTGGTACTCAGCATAAGGCGCTTATGAATAATCGAGTGGAACATATGGAGTTAAACGCGTTGTATTACGATGATGTGAGGCAATGGTTATCTAGTATTGTGCATGAGGATACAACCCGTACCCGTTTGTTGGCTAGTGCTATGTATGATGAGACGGGAGGGAATCCTCGTGCTTTGCGACAGCTTCTAGTCAGTTGGTACGAAGAGAAGAAGTTGTTTTATGATGAGAAGCAGCATCGATGGATGTGGAATGAAGAGATTAAGGGCCAGATGGATGAATCTTCAGAGGGTTTCCGTTTGTATAAGGAAGGCTTTGACAGGCTCACGGAAGAGACCAAGAATATTCTATCGATTGCAGCAGCAATAGGTTCGAGCTTCTCACCGTCCGTGCTTGCAGAAGTATGTGACTACTCCCTGACAGATACGCTTCGCCTACTACAACCAGCAGAGATAGAGGGAATCATTTGTTATGAAGATGAAGAAGACGCAGAGAACACAGATGAGACCAAATATATGTTTTTACATATTCAGGTACAGCAAATGGTTTATAAGACTACGGGTGACAGTCAGAGTAAATGGCATTTAGCAATCGGGCGTGTACTGAAGCGATGTAGCCCAGATTGGCCCAATGATGCAATGTTCGATGCAGTCGATCAATTGAATTTAGGCATGAATGCAATGGCAGCACTAGAGAAGCTGGAACTTGGTCAATATAATTTCCATGCTGGCACGAGGGCTTATTATGCCGAGAATTTAACAGAAGCGAAGAAGTATTTTGAAACGGGTTTGAATCTTGCTCTAGAAGAAGATAGTGAGCCGGATTCAATCGTTTGTCAGATTATTTTGAGATTAGCTATATGTGAGCATATAGGTGGGAATATAGAGCAAGCAAAAGTTCTTTTTGATCAATTAATGAATCAAGAACATAAGCTGAATAAGGTAGATCGCTACCGACTTTATTTGAATCAAATAGAAGTGCGTACTTTTGATAATAGCGAATTGGCCGTTCAGATCGGGAGAGAGGCACTCGCTGAGTTCGATTGGATCGTACCGAAGAAGGTCTCCAAAGGGACTGTGCTTAAAGAGATTCTGCTTACACAAACTGCCTTGTATAGAATGCGTAATAAGCTGCATCTCTTGCAGATCAATGAAGATGAAGAATATCTTGCTATGTCTGGGCTTATTTTGGGGCTTTCTGTGGCTCTGCTTGTATATAATCCGGAATTATACATTGTCTTATGTGCCAGATTTATTCGCTATGGAATAAAACGAGGTACCAATGAGTCGTTAATGACCATTGTAGTTATTTATGAAATGTTTCTGCAGAGAGGGGCTCCTGGGCTATACCAAGCTTTTCCAACCCGTACACTTGATTATCTGCAGACAACTACTTTTGTCAGAACCGATAAGAATTATCGCATCCCGTATGCAATCGGGTTATTCAAACAATTGGAGGATCCTATTGAAGCTACCAGTTACTTAGAGAAGGCAATGCGAAGAGGACTGGAATCCGGCGATACCACTTTTACTAATTTGGCCATGATTACTTGTGTGGTTACACATAATGAGAGTGTACATGCTTTATCTAAGCTGATCGCTTTCATTGATGGTAAGTCAATTCAGATTATGGATGATAAGACACTTGGCTTAATGCAGAATGCCAAAGCGTATTGTGAAGCTCTACAAGATGAGACGATACAAGAACGATATGTTTCTGTAAATGGAGCAGAAAATCAGGAGGAAGATGACAATTATAGCTGTATTAATAAGCTTGTAGTTGCCTATCTTGCAGGTAAGTATTCGGTAGGAATATGCTGGGCTGAACGGGGAAGACAGCAGGAGCTAGATTTAGACTGGGTGCAAAATCGCAAATTGCGAGTGTATGAAGCTTTATGTCTTGCTGCAAGTTATCGAAGTGCGAACTTGGAAGAACAGAGCTATACTATACAACGATTAAAAAAATTATCTCGACAAATGAATAAATGGATAGGGTATTTGGGCCGAAATTCCTCGGCGCATCTTCTGATCCAAGCTGAATGGAAGCGGTTAAGAGGATATAAGGCTGCTTCACAGCAAGATTACGAAGTAGCAATAAAGAAAGCCAAAGAAGAGCAACAGGGCCTAATAGAAGCTATATCTTGCGAGCGACTTGCGAACTACTATACGGAGCTTGGCAGCCAGAATGGGGCAGCTATTCTGCTCATGAATGCATGTATGGCCTATTCTGTCTGGGGGGTAACTGCTAAAGTAAATCAGATCAAGCACAAGTATCCTGATTTATGGTGGTATGCGTCCAAAGAACAGGAAGAATTGCCAAATCGAGCGAAGATTGAGCTACAGGAACAAGCTTCACTCACGGAGATAGCTGTTACACAGGACACGACATATGATTCTGAGGAAGAACTATTAGAACAAATTGTCCAATGGTCAAGTAAACAGGATACCAATTTGCTAGAACAGTTTCTCGTGATCACACTTAGTCAATTGGGTGCAGATCGGGGATATATCTTAAGTAATAGGGGGAAAAGCTTTCACATTGAAGCTCAGGCTGGGAGAAAAGAGGTCTCTAGTGTGTATCCTGAGTATATACTTCGTCATGTGACTATGACGGGTGAAACTGTGATGTTAGGTGATGCTACTCAGAGTTATTATATGAAAGACCCATATCTTGAATATTCAGCGCCATGCTCTATCCTCTGTATGCCTATGCGTTTACCGGGAAATAATGTGTCCTTGCTGCTATATTTAGAAAATACACAAGTGACAGGTGTTTTTACACAAAGAAGTTTAAGTGTGCTAGAGCTGATGATCACCCGATTGACTTATCTGCATTTACAGGGGCATTCTTCTGCGGATGCAAGAGATGTCATTCAGCCTGCTGTGAATTCCAACAATCCGCAGCTACTCATAGAGCCGCTTACGAAGCGTGAAGTTGAAGTGCTAATCGCTTTGACTGAAGGTTTGTCGAATAAGGAAATTGCTGTGAAGTTAGGCATTGGGGAAGCGACAGTAAAAACACATATCATCAATCTTTATAGTAAGCTCGGCGTCAAGCGTCGTGGACATGCTATCATTCGAGCGAAAGAGCTACAGATTGTGTGAAAATTGTCTAATGTTAGAAACTGGTGCTTATTAGCATCAGTTTTTTTGTTTTTTCGACATTTTTTCGTCATCTACACCTTTTGGTTGATACAATTTTCGCTCATTTCTACTAAGATTTAGGGTGATTAACGGTTTAGTTGGTCGCATTATGAGATTAGAAATTGAAGGAGATGTAATAATAGCTATGAAATTCAGATCTAGTGTTTTGAAAAAATTTGCTGTAATCGGTATGGCAGTGCTACTTATGTTAACCTCTATACCAATTACTACAATTGAGGCAGCAGCACCTGGTCTTGCTCTGGGATCTTTTAAAAGTCCTCATGGGATTACTGTTGATGCTGGTGGCAATATCTATGTATCAGATAGGTTAAATAATCGCGTTCAGAAATTAATGGTAAGTACAGGGACATGGCAAGAATGGACATTTATAAAGGGTACAGCTGAACCTGGCTCTGCTCCTGGCCGTTTTTGGAATCCTCAAGGTATAGCTATTGGTCCAAGCGGAGCACTATATTTAGCTGATTCAAGTAATAACTACATTCAGAAGTTTCAAGGTGGATCGTGGAGCGCTTTCAATGCTTTCGGTAATAATTCTGATACGGCCCCTACTTCTGCAGTTGGAAGATTTAAAGGACCCAATGACGTTGCTGTAAGTAATGATGGGATTGTTTATGTGCTAGATTATAATAATAATCGTATACAATACATTGGGGAGAACCAATCAACTTGGACAATAATCGGAAATAATGGTAATAGTGGATCAAGTGGCACTGCAGTTGGGCAACTTTCCATGGCAACTGGAATTGCAACAGATTCTAATGGGAATGTATATGTAGCCGATAATGGGAACAAAAGAATTCAAAAGTATGATCCGAATGCAGCTACTAAATGGAGTGTGTTTAAGGAAGATTTTAAAGCTTCAGCAATTGCAATCGATTCCGCAGATAATATTTATATTAGTAATGGCGTATACAATGAGTCATATATTCAAAAATACTCAGCGGATACTCAAACATGGACTCAAATAGGCAGTCAAGGAACCGAATTAGGACAGTTTAGTTCTATAGCTGGTTTAGCTACAGATACAACAGGTAACCTTTACGTAACAGATTCAAGCAATAATCGAATACAAAAGTTAACTGTTAATACGGGAACATGGAAAGAATGGCCAATAGTATTAACTGTCCCTGCCGCACCGACAGGCGTGACGGCAACAGCGAGTAATAGAGAAGCTAGTGTTAGCTTTACAGCACCATCTAATAATGGTGGCGCTAATATAACTCAATATAAAGTGACAGCTAGTCCAGGTGGAATAACTCAAACAGGAACAACAAGTCCAATCACCGTAGCCGGCTTAACGAATGGAACAGCGTATACCTTTACGGTGACGGCGACGAATAGCCAGGGTACATCAGTGGCATCAACGCCATCATCAAATGTTACCCCTGCAACTGCACCAGATGCGCCGACAGAAGTGACAGCAACAGCAGGCAACAAACAAGCAACTGTTAACTTTAAAGCACCAAGCAATACGGGAGGAAGTGCGATTACTGAATATACAGTGAATGCGATTTCTGAGGGGAATCTTCTTGTAACTAAAACAGGAACGGCAAGCCCAATCACCGTAACTGGCTTAACGAATGGAACAGCGTACACATTTACGGTGACGGCAAAGAATAGTGTAGCTACATCAGTGGCATCTGAACCTTCTCCAAGCGTAAAACCAGTCTCCGTTCCAAGTGCGCCGACAGGCGTAACGGCAACAGCTAATAATGGAGAAGCTAGTGTTAGCTTTACAGCACCAGCTGATACTGGAGGACTTGCGATTACCGAATATAAAGTGACCGCAAGCTCATCAGGCAATCCTCCTGTAACTCAAACAGGAACAACAAGTCCAATTACCGTAACCGGCTTAACGAATGGAACAGCGTATACCTTCACTGTGAAAGCAACGAATAGCGTTGGCACATCAGTGGCATCAACGCCATCATCAAGTGTTACCCCTGCGACCGCGCCAGATGCGCCGAAAGACGTGACAGCTATAGCTGGTAGTAAACAAGTAACTGTTAGCTTTACAGCACCAGATAATAATGGTGGAAGTCCAATCACCGAATATACAGTGACCGCTAGTTCAACAGGTAATCCTTCGGTTACTAAAACAGGAACAGTAAGTCCAATCACCGTAATAGATTTAACGAACGGAACAGCCTACACCTTTACGGTGACGGCAAAGAATAGCGTTAGCACATCAGCGCCATCAGCGGCTTCAACAAGCGTAACGCCAGTTTCTGTTCCAGGTGTGCCAACGAATGTGACAGCGACAGCAGGTAATGCATCAGCAACCGTTACGTTTACAGCACCAGCTGATAATGGAGGGCTTGCGATTACTGGATATAAAGTAACTGCAAGCTCATCAGACAATGCTCTTGTAACGCAAACAGGATCAGGAAGCCCAATTATTGTAACAGGATTAACAAACGGAACAGCGTATACATTCACTGTGACGGCAACAAATAGCCAAGGTACATCAGAGTCATCAGAGTCATCTTCAAGTACTACTCCTGCGACTGCACCCGATGCGCCGACAAACGTACTGGGGATAGCAGGTGATAAAAGTATAGGAGTTTTCTTCACAATGCCAAGCAACACGGGTGGAAGTCCGATTACCGAATATACAGTGACAGCTAGTTCATCAGGCAATCCTCCTATAACTCAAACAGGAACAACAAGTCCAATCACCGTAACCGGCTTAACGAATGGAACAGCGTACACCATTACGTTGACAGCAAAGAATAGCGTTAGCACATCAGTGCCATCAGCAGCTTCAACAGGCGTAACGCCGGTTTCCGTTCCGGGTGTGCCAACGAACGTGACAGCGACAGCAGGCAATAAAGAAGCAAAGGTTACATTTACAGCACCATCTGATAATGGAGGACTTGCGGTTACTGAATATACAGTGACATCTAGCCCAGGTGGGATTACAGCAACAGGACCCACAAGTCCAATCACAGTAACAGGCTTAACGAACGGAACAGCGTATACGTTTATTGTGACAGCAACAAATAGCCGAGGTACATCAGCGCAATCAGTATCTTCATCAAGTGTTACTCCTGCAACTGCACCTGATGCGCCGACTGACGTAACAGCGTCAGCAGGAAGTGGGAAAGCAACAGTTAGCTTTAAAGGACCAAGCAATATAGGTGGAAATCCGATCACCGAATATAAAGTAACGTCAAATCCAGGTGGGATTATAGCAACAGGAACAGCAAGTCCAATCACCGTAACAGGGTTAACGAACGGAACAGCCTACACCTTTACGGTTACGGCAAAGAATAGTGTTAGCGCATCAGCGCCATCAACGGCTTCAACAAGCGTAACGCCAGTTTCTGTTCCTGATGCACCTACAAATGTATTGGCAACAGCAGGAAACGGAGATGTTTCTGTTAGCTTTACTGCGCCAGTCGACAACGGAGGAAGTTCAATTATTAACTACGAATTGACTGTATCTCCTGGAGGAAATACTTTCACAGGAACATCAAGTCCAATCATCGTAACAGGCTTAACGAATGGGATCTACACTTTTACAGTGACGGCGATAAATAGTGTGGGAAAATCTATGCCATCATCAAGTTCAGATTCTGTAACATTAGTGAATCCAGAGGTTCAAAGTGTTAACGTCTTACCAGCAGCAGTAGAAGTGAAACAAGATCAAACACAGCAATTGAATGCGACTGTTATTGCAGTTGGTGGAGCGGACAAAACTGTAAAATGGCTAGTTGGCGATGATTATTTCGGTACCGATGTTACAGTAAATGAATCAACAGGCTTGGTATCCATCGCTTCTAATGCAGAGCTCGGAAATTATACCATTATCGCAGAATCCATATTCGACTCTAACAAATATGGAACAGCAACGATAACGGTTACCGATCAAACAGTAGAGCCAGAAGTTTTGAATGTAAACATTAATCCAGCTACTGCAAATGTAGAACAAGGTCAAATACAGCAATTGAATGCCATTGTGTCAGTGCAGGGTGAAGCTTCTAAGGAAGTAATGTGGACAAGCAGTGATGATTCTAAGGTAATGGTAGATCATACTGGATTAGTAACAGTAGTATCAAATGCTCAGCTAGGCGACTATACAATCACAGCAACATCAACAGCAAATTCTGCTAGATCAGGATTAGCTACGATAACCGTAACAGAAGCGCCTACACATCCATCTGTAACAAATGTGAGCGTTGATCCATCAACAGCAAGTGTAGTTCAAGGTTCAAGCAAGCAGTTGACAGCAACTGTAACAGTATTGGACGGCGCGTCACAAGAGGTTTTATGGACAAGCAGTGACAGCAATAATAAAGTAAGCGTTAATGCAAGTGGATATGTAACAGTAGCTTCTGATACACCAATTGGCAATTACATCATTGCAGCTACGTCAAAATTCGACTCAACCAAAAAAGCATCAGCAACGATAACGGTAACGACAGCGACACCTGATCCAGGACCAGGACCAGGTAATGGTGGAACTGGAGGTTCTGGAGGAACAGGTGGTGGCTCTGGCGGATCGAATCCTATTTCAGGATCTGTAACAACGCCTACTCCAAAGCCAACGCCAGAACCTGAAAAGCCTCAGGGTGATGTGTTCAGTGGTAATGTTGTGGATGCTACTAAGCTCGTGAACATGATTGCTTCTAAGATAGCAGAAGCTAATCAATCAGGGGTTAAGAATGAGCTAACAGATGTCAAAGGACATTGGGCAGCATCGACTATTGATCTGTTCGTGAAGCTTGGGGTAATTAAGGGCTATAGTGATGGTAGTGTTAATCCGAATGGCCAACTCACTCGTGCAGAATTCGCATCTATCATTTCACGTCTATTTGACATCGGCAGTAGTACTACGGGTCAAACCGTTGCACTGAACGATATCAGCAATCACTGGGGGAAAGATGCGATCAAGGATCTTGCGAGCTTAGGAGTTATTAGCGGCTATGGCAATGGAGAATTCAAGCCAAATCAAACAATCAGTCGTGAAGAAATCGTTATGATTCTATCACGCATAATAAAATTAGATAGCTTGAACAAAGATGCATCCAAAGGTAAATTCTCCGATATTTCCAGTGCAAGTTCATATGCTATGAACGCAATTCAGAATGCAGCACAGTCTGGAATTATTAATGGTAAGAATGACGGGAACTTTGATCCACAAGGGAAGGCAACTCGTGCAGAGACCCTAACGATCTTACTTAATGTATTGGAGCTCCAGCCAGAAGTGAAGAAGCTACTGGAGAGCTTAATTTAAATTGTTATATCAAAAAGATAGTATCCCATGTGAAGTGACCCCATAAAGTTAGACAGGTTATTTTATTGAGCAGCTATTTGGGAATGAGTTCGGTATTTTACCGGACTCATTCCTTTTAATTTTGCCTTGATTCGTTTGTGATTATAGTAGTCAATATATTTTTCGAGTTCTTGTTTAAAGTGTTCTACACTCTCGAATGACTTTAACATAGAGGAACTCTGATTTCATAATACCGAAAAAGGTTTCTAACACTGCATTGTCGTAACAATTACCTTTACGAGACATGCTTTGCGTAATTACGTACTTACTTAGCGTGTGACGATACTTCTTCATTTGGTAATGCCAATCTTGATCTGAATAATAGGGCGAAATATTTAAGAGATTCTGTGTAAAACTGATAACATTAACACTTGATAAACCCAAAACACCTAAAAGGTAAGTGGAGAAATGAATTATGAAGCCATGTCTATTATTTAATCTAAGCTTGCGTATCCGTCTTTGCTATTTTTAATGGTACATTTTAGTAAATGTGGTGTGTTCGTATCTTTAGTGAGACTTTAGGATATTACGGATCCAATCATGTTATTTATCTAGCAGAATTGGATACTGAACTGATTGGCTGGATTCACGCTCAAGTTCGTTTTTTGATCGAATCACCTTCATTTACTGAGATCGGTGGTCTTGTTTCGGGCAGTGCCTATAAACATATGCTATACTGATAATAAATAAAATTGAGGTAGGTTTCTTTTGAATTTACAATATTAATCTATTGCGTGAAGATAACTTTTAAGGTAGCGTCAAGAATTTTGTGTAAATGAAAAAAAACTTCTCTTGTAGAAGACTGCGTTAGTCCATGATGGTGAACATGGCTTGGAGTTCAGCAAGAGCTTGATCAAAGCCAATATGACAACGTGTAGCGAAGTTGCGTGGCAACTCACTTCTAACACAGATCTTATATGATGAAAAGGAAGAGATTCATTGGGAAGAAAACAATCTTTTACTGAGACAGAGCTACTGGATACGACAAAAAAATTACTGCTTGAGCATGGCTACGACGGTTTTCATCTCAAGCTGCTCTCACAGCATCTGTCCGGAGCCCGGAGCACTATTTATCAATATTACTCTAATAAAGAAGAGATAGTTGCTGCTTGTATGAAGCGCGTAATAGCAACGGTATTAGAAAAATCATCAGCAATTGATGAGACTGATCCTATGGTCGCTCTCGAGCAGTTACTTCTCATTTACGTAGAAGAGTCTACGCTCCATCAACTTTTAGGGGATTCTGGTAAAATTAACACTGCTAATTCTTCTGCAGCAGCGAGAGATCTTGAATTTATTGAGGAAGCACATATGACCCTTAAAATTCAATTATCACGCTTGTTTGAACGCGCACAACAGGATAAATGCCTGCGGCAAGATATCCCATTGCCTGCACTTATTGGTGTTTTTTTTAACTTAATAAATACGCCTAATATGCTTAATATCCCTTTGCCTGATTGGGGAAAGCTGTTGTTTCAAATCTGGATCGGGGGAGCCAAGAGCTAGCCTCAGTCTTGGAATTAATTTGACACAAGTGTCATTTATAATGTTTAATTTATGAGACAAGTGTGATAGCGTTATGAAATTGACACTAGTGTCAAAAACTTTAGAGATAAGGAGTTGAAAAGAAAATGTTTTTAGCTATGAAGGAATTGATGCATAGTAAAATGAGATTTTTAATGATTGTCATTATTTTTGTACTAATAGCTTGGTTGGTATTCATTTTATCTGGTTTGGGGAATGGATTATCTACGCTAGCTGCGTCAACATTCAAGACAATGAAAGCTGATTATGTCATCTTTGAAGAAGGGTCGCAGTCTTCAATGGGCAAGTCGTTACTGTCTGATCAATTGATGACGGAAGTGGAGTTGCTACCAAATGTGAGTGCTGCCGCACCCATGGGAACAACGATGGCAACGGCGCTGAAGGAGCAAAGCACCAAGAATGAAGATAAGGTGGACATCGCGATAATAGGAATTAACCCAGGAAGCTTCTTGGAACCGGCTATCATAGAAGGGGAAAGCCTATCTTCCGGGAACCCTACAGGTGTCGTGGTGAATTCAACCATGAAGGATGAGGGCTATAACATTGGTGACATTTTTCAGTTAGATGGAACGACGGAATCATTGACGATTATCGGATATGTCGAGAATCAGACCTATAACCACGTTGCATCAGTATTTACTCCAATGGCTGAATGGCGGAAGATTACCTTCGCGGCTCCGGGTTCGGATAAAGGAGTTGCAGGGCCTGTTAATGCGATTATGTTACAAGGCAAGGATATCGATCCAGATTTAATTAATAGTAAGCTATCAAATACGGATACGGTTACCCGAGCAGCAGCCGTTCAAGGAATGCCAGGGTACAAAGAAGAGAACGGTACTATTTTAATGATGCTTGCATTTCTGCTCGCTATCTCCGCATTCGTGCTTGGTGTGTTCTTTTATGTAATTACGATGCAGAAGACCAATCAGTTCGGCATTATGAAAGCTATAGGTGCTAGTAACAGATTTTTGGGCAAAGCTATTGTGTCACAAGTGTTCGTGCTTTCGCTAACTAGTATTGTAGTTGGAATTCTACTGACCTATGGAACAGCTGCTATTATGCCGAAGGGTATGCCATTCAAGCTGGAAACTAGTCTTGTGGTCACGTATTCTGTTATCTTGTTAATTATCGCTATGTTAAGTTCGATGGTATCTGTTCGCAAGATTACAAAGATTGATCCGCTCAAAGCGCTCGGGAGGGTTGAATAATGACTAAGGGATTGCAAATGAGTGAAGTCACAAAGTATTACGCCGAAGGAAGCAATCGGATCGCGGCACTCGATCATGTATCAATATCAGTGGAGCCAGGTGAATTTGTTGCTGTAGTTGGACCGTCCGGGTCTGGTAAAAGTACGTTCTTATCCATTGCTGGAGCACTGCTTAAGGCCTCCGAAGGGGATATAAAGCTGAATGGGTATAATATCTCTACGCTTACTGCGAAGGAACTATCTAATATAAGGTTACAAGAAATCGGATTTATTATGCAATCATCGAATTTGGTTCCCTATTTAAATGTTCTTGATCAATTGCTAATAGTAAAAAGGATGTCGGGAAAGGTTAAAAGGGAGGATAAGGAATTTGCAACTAAGTTGCTGGAAGAGCTAGGCCTGGGCTCGAAGTTAAAAAGCCTACCGGAAGAGCTATCAGGTGGTGAGAAGCAACGGACAGCGATTGCTCGTGCTTTGATTAATAATCCCAACATCATCAATCCCAACATCATCTTGGCGGATGAGCCGACAGCAAGTTTGGATACCAAGCGCGCCCATGAAGTGGTCAGTCTAATTGCGCAAGAGGTGAAGTCACGCCAGAAAGCGGCGATTATGGTTACCCATGATGAGCGTATGCTTGAATATTGCGACAAGGTATACCGGATGGAAGATGGGAAATTGTTATTGGCGGAATCATCAAGATCAGTGGTAACCCATGGTTGAGTTTTTTCTTTCCCTTCATCTTACAGCACTTTCCTTCTGGATTGGTTAAGTGTTAACGATTGCTGCTATGCTGTTGCTAATGAGAAAACAGATGACGAATCGAAATTCCAGAAATGTGTGTTGATGTTGTACGGATTATTATCGAGCGCTGCCAGAAGTCACATCGGCATAGGGTGGCTTTTAAATTAAGTTCACCTGAATACATAAAAACCATTGACTGTTCGAACAAACAGTATTGGAGTGAGCAATCAATGATTAAAACACAATCGCCGAACCAGGATGAACGAAGAAGCGCCATCATGCAAGCGGCATTCACGTCATTCGGTCAGGTGGGCTACACGAAAGCGACCATGAAAGACATTGCGGCCAAGGCGGGAGTGGATCAAGGGCTGATCGGGTACCATTTCAGCATGCAAGAGACGCAGCTGGTCGAAGTGGTCAGGGAGTGGATGATCAACAAAGGAATGAAGGCGGCCTTCGCGAAGCTGGATCTGCACGTATCTCCTGGAGTGCCGATTCGTCAAACAAGGTGTTATTACGAAAATTTCTGCATTTTCCGTCCCCCAAATAATAAAAGGACAAGAAACAATGTGGTATAATTTAGTTAAACACATTTATAAAGGGGTCTCGTTTTTATGACAACCGATCAAATCTCGCAATTCGAAAAGAAAATTATCATCCGCAACATTGAACGCGAAGATTTCGATAAAATTATCGCGTTGCAAAATATTTGTTTTCCGAACATGGGTCCCTGGAAGCTGGATCAACTGGAAAGTCACGTCCGTACGTTTCCCGATGGTCAAATGTGCGTCGAGCTCGACGGTGATATTATCGGCTCCTGTTCTAGCCTGATCGTGAACTTTGACGATTATTTGGAGCAGCATACGTATTCCGAAATCACGGACAAGGGTTATATTCGCAACCATAACCCCCGGGGCGGGAACCTCTATGGGATGGAAGTCATGGTTCATCCAGATTTCCGTCGCATGAAGATCGGCAGAAGGTTATATGAGGCAAGGAAACGGCTGGCGGAGCAGCGTAACCTCAAGAGTATTATCGTAGGGGGTCGCATCCCGGGGTATCACAACTATTCCGATAAGCTGTCGCCAAGAGCTTACGCGGAAGAAGTGTTGCAGCAGAATATCTACGATCCGGTGCTGACTTTTCAGATGATGAACGGATTTACGCTGAAGAGGATCATTACCAATTATTTGTCCGATGACGCCGATTCCGAGAATTTCGCGGCCCTGTTAGAATGGAATAATATCGAATACAAGCCGAGCATCAACAAGACGCTTTATAAAATGTCTTTCCCCGTCCGCATTTGCGTGGTCCAGTATATGATGAAGAAGATCGATTCTTTCGAGGAATTCGCCAACCAGTGCGAGCATTACGTGGACGTGGCATCGGATTACAAGTCCGATTTCGCCGTTTTCCCCGAGAACTTCACCATGCAGCTGCTTTCCTTTTTGGATGAACGGTCTCCGAGCTTGGCCGTCCGGAAGCTTACGACTTATACTACCAACTATGTGGAGTTATTTTCCGAACTCGCAGTCAAGTACAACGTAAATATTGTAGGCGGCTCCCACTTCGTTGAGAACAATAACCGGATTTATAACGTCGCTCACTTGTTCCGCCGGGACGGCTCAATTGAGCAGCAATACAAGCTACATATTTCTCCGAACGAGCGGAAGTGGTGGGGCATCAACGGGGGTAGTTCACTCGGGGTGTTCGACACGGATTGCGGTAAAATATCGATTCAACTCAGCAGTGACATCGAGTATCCGGAGTTGTCCCGTATCGTCGCGGAGGAGGGAGCGCAGATTATATTCGTTCCTTTCTGCGCGGAAGATCGACAGACGTTCCTGAGGGTGAAGTACTGCGCACAGGCCAGAGCGATTGAGAACCAAGTGTTCATTGTGACCGCGGGAACAGTAGGAAATCTAACCCATGTGGAGAACGTAGACATTCAGTATGCCCAGTCCGGTATCTATACGCCGGCTGATTTCTCCTTCTCACGCGACGGCATCGCGGGGGAGTGCAGCGAGAATACGGAGACAGTCATCATGGCTGAGGTAGACATGGAAACGCTCGAAAGGTACCGTAAGTCCAATGATGCATTGTCGTTCAAGGATCGCCGGACGGACATCTATTCCTTACAAATTCGAACTTAAAACATACTAGAGGTGAATATGAAAAAGTTAACGATAGCAACCACACAATACGGTCTCACCGATATCCGTACCGAAGAAGAGTTCTGGACGGGGATCGATACGAAGGTTCGGGGGGCTGCCGAGCAGGGCGCCTCCATGATCGTGTTCCCGGAGTACATGACGGCTCACTTGCTAAGCTTAGAGCCATCGATGATGCACGATGAAGCGTGTTATTTTCTGGACGGGCTGACGGATAGATATATCGAGTTCTTCGGAGGGTTAAGCCGAGAATGCAATATTGCTATACTAGCGGGAACGCATATTTGCTTAGAGGAAGAGAGCAAGTACTCGAATAAGGCATTCCTCTTCTTTTCAGACGGACGGGTGGAGACGCAGAGCAAGGTGCATCTTACGCCGGAGGAGCAGATTCGCTGGCCACTGGTCGGGGGTGACGAGCTTAACGTATTCGACACGGAGTGGGGCAAGATGGCGATCTTGACCTGTTACGACATCGAGTTTCCGGAGCTGGCGAGGGCAGCCGCGCTTCGTGGCGCGGAACTGCTTCTATGCCCTTCCTATACCGATAATTCCTTCGGGTACCATCGCGTGCGGCATTGCGCCCAAGCGAGGGCGATCGAGAATCAGCTGTTCGTCGTATTGAGCGGACTGGTCGGATCCTTGTCCGAGGATCGTCCGCAGGTGGACATGGGGTTTTGCCAAGCGGGCATATTCACCCCATGCGATCTACCGTTCGCCGCGGATGGCATCTTGCAGGTCGGAGAAACGAACGAAAACAGGACGGTGCTGGCCGAACTTGACTTCCACAGGCTCCGAGAGAATCGTGAACGCGGAGCGGTAGCACCCTTCTACGACCGCCGCCCTGATCTATACGAACAGCAGAAGACGTTACTGTAAACCGAAAATCCGTTGCGATTACATGGGAATATAAAAACATTTCAGATAAACCTATTGGGTTTGCTCACAACCATTACTTAATATGCTGAATCATTTGATTCAGCAAAAAGGAAGATTTTTATTGAAGTGACACAGATGCTAAAGTAGATTTTAATTCATTTTATTTCTCAAGGTTTTTAGAAATGAGTGGAGAGGTAGGCTGTTATGCTTACTTCCCCGCTCTTTATTTGTTTATACTAAGGTCTGTTAAGATATCTATAGTATGCTTCACACCAGTGTAAAGAAGTCGGTAATGTAAAGGTTAAATATTTTGCAGGGTGTCTATTAGCAGGTGAAAGAAAGTACGATCATACAACTGGGCATCAATCAATTCACAATCTGGGGCATTATTCCACATGAGAAGTTGCTGCCTTACTATAAGGCGGTATGGCCGGAATATAAAAGCAATCCGAATTTTAGAGAAAAATATATCGGTTGTTTGCGAGAACTGCATTTGCCAGATGATTATTTCGACAAAGACGAATCGTGAGGAAGGTGTACATGAACCACCCGCTCGTCATTGGACCGAAATGACAAACGATACGTGATTCCTTATTTGAGTCCTTATCAATCAGAAATACCAATCGATGTACAGTCGTATTTGGTATCTCTTAATGCTCTCACGATAAAATCGGCTACGTCAGCACGAGAAATCGTTCTTGACTTTTCAGGTACGCCTGTTGAAGATTCTCTATAGTTTCCTGTCAAAGCTTTATTCGTCAATCCCATAGGTCTAGCGATGGTATAGATAAGTTCATTCGCCACAATATAATCAACGGCGCATTTATGATCTAGCAGAGCATTCTTTAGCATGGTCATGACCAGTTTTCCAGTAATACCTGGAATTTCTTTGTGAATACCTGCAGAAGCTGTATAGATGATTCGATTGATTTTATGTTCCATCATGCCATCTACTATAATTTTGGTCATCTCTTCTAGCTCCGTAGATTTTTTCATACCTTGACTAGAGCCTAAGCAGGATACAACGGCATCATGTCCTGCAATGGCTTGGGTAACCTCATCTTTATTGAAGCAATCTCCTTGGATAATATGTAGCTGCTCATGGTTGATCTGTAATTTTGAAGGTGTACGTACAAATGCAGTTACCTCAAAGTCCTGTTCTAAAGCCTGCTTCACAAGATATTGGCCGACCCCACCTGTTGCACCAAAAATAATAATTTTAATAATATCACTCCGTTCATTTTATAGAGTAAGTATAACGTAAGTGCAATAGTTATAATACTCATAGCCCTATGTTTATTATATATGATAAACGTCCGCCATTAGATCATTTACCTATTATAAACAGGTATCTTTAACAAATTATAATTGTGAGATTAAAACTTAGATGGCTTGATAGTGTATGAGGTTGAGATTTTTTTGCGAAAAAGGTAAGTAAATAAATACAATGAAGAGGGCCTTTCGCAATGCGATAGGTCCTATATCAGGCTAATTCGTTTCAATGAGTATCGCTGTTAAAGTCATACGGTGACGTTTAGGGCCTTGTACTATGCATACGTTAAAATATTCTTGATCGTGGAAGCATAAGAGTTGACACCAAGCGAATGATACCATTAATGTTTGGTGAGTTGGTGACATGAGACTTATCATAGATAGTATTCAAACAGGCTTTTCGTTTGAGGCTGTTCGGATCACGGTAAAAGAACGTCAAAAGGGTAAAAGGAATTGTCCTTGTTTATACTTTAATGTTCAAATTAAATTGAAATAGGGTGGGAATATGGATAAGGGATTTACATTAGCTAGCCAGCTATTAACGCTGCTTGATATGGAACAAAGATGGTTTACCTTAAGCGAAGTTGAACAAAGTTTAGGTATCTCAGATAAAACCATACGCAAGATGGTTGAGGAGATTAGCAAGCAATTACCACCTACTGTCATCATTGAGGTTTCTAGAGGAAAGGGAATATTTCTTCGACGGGATGGACGCAGTAAGACAATTAGTGAAGTGATTTCTTCTATGTTCAGACAAACCATCTTTTATCGGCTGATGAATGTATTGTTTACGAATATTGGTCGACTGTCCGTGGAGGAACTTGCCGGAACACTGTTTATGAGTACCTCGTCTTTGAAGAAACTGATCGTGGAATTAAATAATAATGATCTACAAGCGTATAAGTTACGCATTACTTCTTCTACACCTATGATCAAAGGCAATGAGATGAATATTCGATACTTCTATTGGAAGTTATATTGTGATGCGTATGAGTTTGCAGGATGGCCCTTTGAGAATGTCGATTTTACTTATATCAATCAGTTAATTACAAATACAGAGAATGAGAAAAACATTGTTTATTTTATCAATTCCAAAAGGAGATTATCCTTTTTGTTGGCCATTGTAGTAGAAAGAGTTGCTATAGGAAAATGTGTGAAAATCGACGAATATAGTTACCCCTGGGGAAAGGGCTTTTTTTATTTTCCAGTGAAAACCTTTGCGAAGAGTCTTGAAGAAACGTTCTCCATTGAATTTCCTGAAAGTGAAATATTCTTTATGCAATCCCTGGCTAGTCTTAGCCAATATCATTATTATGAGGGATCACAAATAACACCGATGAAAGAAATCGAATTACACAAAGATAAAGAAGAATATCAAATGGGTAATCTGCTTCTAACGCAATTGGCAAAGGTATACCCTAACTTGGATATGGAAGAACGATTTATATTGGAGATATATGCGTTCTTTGACAAGCTATTGATTGATAATGCGATTCCCGAATGGATGATGATTTCAAAAAGTAATTTAACGACATATGTTCAAAAGGAGTGCCAGCAGATTTATCAAGAATTGCAGACCTGCATGGAAACGTGGAATAAAGCGTACCCTTCCTTCTTGTATAGTGATTATCACTTAACAAAGCTCACCTTAATGGTTCGCTCAAGCTTGCGTTATAAAAGGAAGAGGGCTTTCTTAGTCATCGGAGAAGAATTCTCAATTCGTCATTACATTGCGGATTTGATAAAGAAGGAAATTGGAGATCAGTTGATCATGGATACATCCATCATGAAAGGGCTAACGGACGAAATGATGCAGGAACATCAAATTGATCTTGTCATTAGTAATATCCCAGTTACATTAAAGACAGTGCCTGTTGTGATTATCTCTACGATCCCATCTAAAAGAGATTTAGACAATATTCGTAAAGAATTACTTATATAATTTGACCAATTATTTTCCCTACCCTAGGGGAGATTTTGGTCTAGTTTGTTATGAAAAAAAACCTTATGCTCAAAGTAGTTTCAGAAACTAATTTTCTTAACGGCAGGTGAAAGCGATTTCGGTAAACCTGAGTTTAATATTCATTAAAAGTTGGGGGAAGACATATGAGTAGGCATTTAGGTGCAAAAAAAGGAGAAATAGCGGAACGCGTGTTGCTTCCAGGAGATCCTTTACGTGCAAAATTTGTAGCAGAACACTTTTTAGATGAGGCTTATTGTTATAACGAAGTCAGAGGTATGTATGGATACACTGGATTATACAAGGGTGTGCCGGTGTCGGTTCAGGGGTCAGGGATGGGAAATCCATCGATGAGTATCTATGCAACCGAGTTGATTGTCGATTATGAAGTTAAGAAATTGGTTCGCATCGGTACATGTGGCGCAATGCAAAAAGAAATTAATATCCGCGATATTATATTAGCCCAAGCCGTGTCTTCAGATAGCAATATGACGGAGAAGATCTTTCATGGCTGTAATTATGCGCCTACGGCAGATTTCTCATTGTTAATGAAAGCGTATCAAGAAACACAAGGTAAAGATGTAAATGTCTTTGTTGGCAACATCTATAATTCGGATGAGTTCTACCGTGAAACCTTAGATCGACTTCACAAGTTTATGGATTTTGGTGTATTAGCAGTAGAAATGGAAAGTACATCCTTATATACTTTAGCCGCTAAATATGGTGTGAAGGCATTATCAATTCTGACAGTGGGCAGTCAATTGTTAACACAGGAACATTTAACTCATCAAGAAAGTGAGCAATCTTTTCATGAAATGGTTGAAATAGCTCTTAATACGATCATTGATGGCTAAATGATGGACAAGAGTACGGGTGTAAGAAAAGAGAGTGGAAAAGAAATGAAAGTAATACTGTCCGGATTGCAGTGGATGATTTTTATGATCGCAGGTGCCATTGCTGCGCCAATTGCTATCGCAGATTTATATAACTTAACACCCATTGAGACTTCTGGACTCATTCAGAGCACAATGATCACTTTAGGGACAGCTGGATTTCTACAAGGCCTGATTGGTCATAAATTCCCTATTCATGAAGGTCCGGCAGGGTTATGGTGGAGCATCTTTACCATTTATGCGAGTTTAGTAGGGGTATTATATTCTTCTAGTAGTGAAGCCTTACAAGCTTTAAGTGGAGGGATGATCATTAGTGGTGTTTTATTTATCCTAATTTCAGTATTTAAGCTAATGGATAAAATCGCCCGTCTATTTACACCAACCGTCACTTTTATATATTTGCTCTTATTGATCTTTCAATTAAGCGGTTCTTTCATGAAAGGGATGATGGGAATCACATCAAGCCACACGTTGTTAGATGTTAAAGTGTTCTTGCTTAGTGTGATTGTGATTTGCATGACCTTTTGGTTAGGGAACAGTCGCTTTGTCTTACTGCGCCAATTTTCAATAATCATTAGTATATTGCTAGGTTGTCTATTATTTATAGTGTGCGGCAATATGCCGGTGATTGCACAGGCGGATACGCTATTTAAGCTACCGGAATTATTCCCTTTTGGAACGCCAAGATTTGACGGTGGGACCATCACTACGGCATTTTTATTAACACTATTATTAATAACGAATGCGCTTGCATCGATTAGGTTGATGGAGACCGTTATGAAACCAAAGCAAGTGGATAATCGCCGGTATTTGCGTGCTGGATTTACTTCTGGGATTACACATTTTATTGGTGGTTGTTTAGGGGCCGTTGGATCAGTACCTATCTCAGGATCGGCGGGATATGTTGAACAAACAGGTATGAGGGAACGCAGTTCCTTCTTGATTGGATGTAGCTTAGTAGTCTCCATTTCCTTATTTCCGCCAATGATGAACGTCATATCAGGTATTCCAGCTCCTATAGGCTATGCCGTTACATTCGTCATTTTTGTAAAGATGGTTGGATTATCCCTGAAAGAATTGAAGAAGGTTATTCATGAAGAGCGAACATTTATCGTTAGTGGCGTTTCCCTGTTAGTTGGTGTGGGTTTAATGTTTATCCCTTCATCATCCACAATCCAATTATCTCCGATCGTGATCGCCATTTTAAATAATGGGTTAATCTGTGGAAGTCTGTTAGCGATTATTCTAGAACAAGGATTAATGTGGAAAGATGGATTTCAAAATAAGAATTCCAAGAAAATTGACTGATCATTTGGAGGGATAAAGATGCATTATCTAATATCTATTGTCGGCCTAATTATTGTTCTACTACTGGCATGGCTTGCGAGTAACGATAAGAAAAAGATTAAATATCGTCCAATCATTGTCATGATTGCTGTTCAGATTGTTTTGGGTTTACTCATACTAAAAACGAGCATTGGCGAATTCTTAATTACGGGTTTTGCCGATAGTTTCTCGAAATTACTTGGCTATGCCAATGAAGGTATTAATTTTGTTTTTGGTGGGATTGCTAATGAAGGGGCCCATACATTTTTCCTTTTTGTTTTGATGCCGATTGTTTTTATGTCAGCATTAATAGGGATTTTGCAACATTACAAAATACTTCCTTTCATTATAAAGTATATTGGTTTGGTACTGAGTAAAATAAATGGCATGGGAAAATTGGAATCTTATAACGCGGTTGCAGCTGCAATTGTAGGACAAAATGAAGTATTTATTTCTGTGAAAAACCAACTTGGATTATTGCCAAAGCATCGCTTGTATACATTATGTGCGTCTGCAATGTCGACGGTATCCATGTCAATTGTCGGTTCCTATATGACGATGCTAGAACCTAGGTATGTTGTGGCTGCATTAATATTAAACCTATTTGGCGGATTTATCGTATCATCTATCATCAATCCGTATGAAGTTACACCTGAAGAAGATATTGTTGAAGTTCAGGAAGAGGGAAAACAAACATTTTTTGAAATGCTGGGCGAATATATTATGGATGGCTTTAAAGTAGCCATCATCGTTGGGGTTATGTTAATTGGGTTTGTTGGGATCATTGCTTTAATTAATGGTGTCTTCAGCGGTATATTCGGTATCTCGTTCCAAGGAGTTCTAGGGTATGTCTTTGCACCGATTGCCTTTCTTATCGGAGTGCCATGGAATGAAGCTGTTACAGCTGGTAGTATCATGGCGACAAAACTTGTTGCAAATGAATTCGTTGCGATGCTTGACTTTGTTAAGATCCAAGATGGTTTAAGTGGGCGTACTACAGCCATTGTCTCCGTGTTTCTAATCTCATTTGCTAACTTTGGATCGATTGGTACAATTGTGGGTGCAGTGAAAGGTTTGAATGAAAAGCAAGGGAATATTGTTGCTCGATTTGGATTAAAGCTGTTATATGGCGCGACACTTGTAAGCGTTTTATCAGCTATTATTATCGGTATTATATTCTAGTTGAATCACTTCTCTATGGAATACAACTTAACTCGAAATGGAGCTGTCCCACAAGATCTAGAAGCTTGCGGGATGACTCTTTTTCCTGTTGTTGATGGTTATTCCTATACAGCAGAGCATAAATAAATCTAATGAAGTCAGATGATCTTGGAAGGAGAATTTATGATATGAAACCAACACCTCGGTTTAAGCGGATTTTCGTCATCGTTATGGATTCGGTAGGCATTGGTGAAGCGCCAGATGCGATAAAGTTTGGTGATGTGGGATCACATACGTTACGGCACATTGCGGAAAGAATGAACGGACTACATGTACCTGTTTTATCTAAGTTAGGCTTAAGCCATATTGATCAAATACCCGGGGTACCCAGAGTAGAGCAGCCTTTAGCTTATTTCACCAAAATGCAAGAGGCTTCGAATGGGAAGGATACGATGACAGGACACTGGGAGATTATGGGCTTACAAATCGATATTCCCTTTAAAGTGTTCCCAGATGGATTTCCAGATGAATTAATGAACGAATTAGAACAAAGAACAGGGCGGAAGATGATTGGGAATAAGCCAGCTAGTGGTACGGATATTCTGGATGAACTTGGACAAGAGCATATGAACACGGGTGCACTCATTGTCTATACTTCGGCAGATTCAGTGATTCAGATTGCAGCTCATGAAGAGGTTGTTCCTTTAGATGAGCTATATCAAATCTGTGAGATTGCCAGAGAGATTACTTTGCGTGAGGAATATATGCTAGGTAGAGTGATCGCCAGACCCTTCCTCGGACCGCCTGGGAATTTCAAGAGAACACCGAACCGTCATGATTATGCCTTAAAGCCTTACGGAAGAACCGTGATGAATGAGCTCAAGGATGCTGGGTTCGATGTACTAGCGATTGGTAAGATCTCAGATATATATGATGGTGAAGGTGTCACCAAGTCTTTGCGCACCGTGTCTAACATGGATGGCATGGATAAACTCATGGAGACCATTCAAACTGATTTTACGGGACTTAGTTTCTTGAATCTTGTTGATTTCGATGCACTTTATGGACATCGTAGAGACCCGATCGGGTATGGGAAAGCACTAGAAGAGTTTGATAATCGATTAAATGAAGTTCTCGCGTGCTTGCGTGAAGATGATCTTCTCGTAATTACGGCAGACCATGGCAATGATCCTATTCATGCGGGTACAGATCATACCCGTGAATATGTTCCTTTACTCATCTACAGTAAGAGTTTCACTGGGCAACGTGAGCTACCCGTAAGTAAGACATTTTCGGACATTGGAGCAACAGTTGCACATAACTTTGATGTAACCATGCCACAATTTGGACAGAGTCTCCTACAGGAGCTTAAATAAACATCATTTGAATTGAATAGGAACAGGATACCTCACTTGTATTTGGTGAAAAGGTATCCTGTTTTTTTCTGTGAAATAGAATATCATTTCAGGTGGCGCCTGCCAGTAGTGTATCGACAATATAAGCGAAGCGAATGATGATCATGAAATAGGAATGACATTGTTTCGCAATATTAATCGTGAAATCGGAGCAACGATGTTAATGGGTACCTACGACCCAACAGCTGAAAGTTATTGCAACCGAATTATATTCATAGCAAATAGAAATAATAATTTTTCCGAGATAAAAATAATTGATGAAGGAAGTAGAATGTCAGAAGCTGAAGTTAAGTCGCTAGGCACTCCTATTTATTCATTAAAAAGTAATGGAACAGGGATAGGATTAATGATTTGCTTTAATATTGAGCCTATCATAATAATATCTATATTATTATTTTATTATTTTATTTTCAATTTCATCGATGTAAGAGTTTAAAATAAGTATTTGCTCTTCTAAGCTCTTTTTATGTTGTAACAAAATTGAGTTCGTATCTATGTTTTCATATTCTAAATTTATATTTGAGATATTTCCCCTTATATCTTCGATAGGCATTCCTAGGCGCCTAAAACACTTTATTAATCTAAGGATTTCAATGTCTTTATCATCAAATATACGAATTCCTTGTATATTTCTTTTTAGTGTAGGAACTAATTTTATTTTTTCATAATATCTAATTGAGCTTGAAGGTATTTGAGACAAATCACTAGCTTTTTGAATTGAATACATAATATTTCCTCCTTGACTTAAAGTATGGTTTAACCGTTAAGGTTACACTAACACATTAAAGGGAGTGAAGATAATGGCAAATATTTTAGTAGTCGTAACCAATGTTTCTAAATATCCAGATCTTGAGCGTGCAACAGGATTATGGTTAGGAGAAGCTGTACACTTTGTAGATGAAATGGATAAAAAAGGATATAAAATCGATTACGTTAGCCCTAAAGGAGGGTATACTTCGATAGATCCACATAGTTTAGAAAAAGATCAAATGACCGGATTAGATTGGAAATACTATCAAAATAATGATTTTTTAAATAAGTTAGGGACTACGTTAGCTGCAGACGAAATTAATCCTGAAGATTATGATGTTATTTACTTTACAGGCGGACACGGCGTAATGTGGGATTTCCCCGATAATGAAAAACTGCAAAAGGTTGCTATGAAAATATACGAAAATGGGGGGATTGTATCAGCGGTTTGTCATGGTGCTGTTGGTTTAATAAATATTAAAAACGATGCAGGCGAATATTTAATTTCAAATAAAAAGGTCACAGGCTTTGCAAATAGCGAAGAAATAGCTGTGGGATTGGATAAAGTGGTTCCGTATTTAACAGAAGATAAACTTGTTAAAAGAGGTGCCAATTATGTAAAAGGAGATGATTGGGCATCGTTCACTGTGGTTGATGGCCATATTGTAACAGGACAAAACCCTGCATCTGGCGGTGAAGTTGCAAAAGAAGTAATTAATATATTAAATTCAAAACTATAATACGATAAGTAGTATGAATAAATGATTGCAAATCGTGTTTCATAGAGCACTCTAAGACACCAGAGTCAGGATGATCTGGTGTCTTTATGATGATTCTATAAGATCAACTCCGCAAGGCGATGAATCCCCTGTTCAATGGAAGCTTCATCTACTTGTGCAAACCCCAATACCCAGCCCTTTCGCTTGCTATCCAGACAATAGGGTCCAAGAGGGTATATACGTATTCCTTGTTGAAGAGCTAACATGCTCACGGCTTCCTCATCATATGATTCTTCAGCTTCAAGTAACATATGTAATCCCGTTTCTACTCCACTGAGTGTGAACCGCTCTCCTAAACCGCTAGCTATAATAGCCTTTGTGATGGCTTCGTGTCTTCTTCGGTAGACATTTCTAACTCTTCTCATATGGCGCATGAAATGCCCACTCTTAATGAAATGGGTTAGTGTTAGTTGATCCATAATCGGAAGATGACGGTAAGTCAGCTCCTGTACCCTAGCTAGTTGAGCAATAGCTTCAACAGATCCAACGATAGCCGAAATACGAATGCCTGGAGCAATCATTTTAGAAAAGCTCATAAGGTATAGGGTATTCTGAGGTGCTTGGCTAAAGAGCGTTGGAAGCGGGTCCCCACGATATCGAAATTCACTATCATAATCGTCTTCGATGATCCACAATTGATCTTTAGTAACCTTATGTAGCAGTTGTTGCCTGCGCGGTTCCGACATCACGACTCCGACTGCGCACTGGTGCGAAGGAGTGACAAAGATTAACTTGGATTCTGGGTCAATATGCTCAACCACTAGTCCATACTCATCAACAGGAACGGGTACTACATTCATATGCCGATATTTCATCGCCATCCAGGAAGCTGGAAAACCAGGATCTTCTACAGAGACCGTGTCGCCATCAGATAAAAGCGATTGTGCAATTAAGTCAATACTATGCTGCGCTCCTGAGGTCAATAGAATCTGATTGGTTTGAATATGAATGCCTCGTTCAAGTGATAAATAACGTTGGATTTGCTCACGTAAGGGTGTGTAACCATAGGGATCACCATAAGCCCAACTAGATAAATCCATTTCAGCGGAGGCATGGAGAAGCGATTGTCGCCAGTTCTTGTGAAATTGCCCATCCAAATAAGGTTCATGGGGGCTAAAATCAATATCCACTTCTCGCTGTTCTTTTCCTCTGAACCAGTCATGGAGTTGATCGACAGCCGTGTTTAACAAGGGAAGTGAAGGGGGGATGGGGCCATCTGTCATAATTTCCTTCGTTGACTCCGTGATTTGATTCCATTGACTGACTCGCGTTCCTCCTCGGCGAGACGTAACGGTATAGCCCCGACTAAGCAATTCCTCATAGACAATCTGTATCGTTGAGCGGGAGACACCTACCATGTGGGCCAGTTCGCGGGAAGGAATCAGCAATTCTCCTGGGGTCCAGATTCCTTTTGTAATATTATGAATAGCTTGATCCAGCAATTGCTGCCAGATTGGTCTCTTATCATTACGAATGACTTTCATCATCGTATACACCTCCAAATACAAGATCTAACCCTGAATAATAATTATGGATTGTTCATAAACATGATTTATGGATGTTATTATGCCATCCATTTATTGATATACTACCGTAATAACAAGGGTATATGCAATCTGCCCGTTTTCGTACTTTAGAAGAATATGAAATTCAAGGCAATTAAGCGGGATGAATATCTATAAATGAAAGGGGAAATTAGAAAATGCAATCGGTTCGTTACAAGGTTAGGCAATGTCAGGATCAAGAGAAAATTGAACGTTTCCTTCGTCAAGCGAGAACGGGGTTTCTTGGGTTGGTTGATGGGAATCTACCCTATGTTGTACCTCTTAATTATGTATGGAGTGAGGGGAAGCTGTATTTTCACGGGGCTGGAGATGGAAGACGAAATGAAGTTATGAAGGAAAACTCAGAGATATGTTTTACGGTATGTGAAGAATATGGAACCATCACAGATCCCGTACCTGCCAAAACAGATACGGCATATATGAGTGTAATGATATTTGGACAAGCAGAGCCGATTACCGATTTGGACGAAGCTACGCATGTACTTCAGGAAATGATGAATAAATATGTACCGGGATATTATAATCGTCCCCTATCCAAGCAACATGTGGACAAGTATAGGTCGGCTGTATTTGGAGGACCGGTTCAAGTATGTCGGGTCATTCCGAGCCATATGACGGCTAAAGAAAGTCCTATTGAAGCAAAAAAAATGTATAAAATGGACATGAAGGTAGGACGAGAGAATTAATGAATGGATAGCTACTCTGTGGATTAAATAATAGCTTGATCGTTATTTTCTTTTATGTTTATTCTCTCTATACTGGTTCGGAGTTTGGGAATATACTTCTTTGAATTTTTTGAAGAAAAAGGATAAGCTCGAATAACCCAC
Source organism: Paenibacillus antarcticus (assembly GCF_001637225.1). GTDB lineage: Bacteria > Bacillota > Bacilli > Paenibacillales > Paenibacillaceae > Paenibacillus_AQ > Paenibacillus_AQ antarcticus. The sequence continues at coordinate 309,733 of NZ_LVJI01000007.1, read as the reverse complement.
TTCTTCCGCGATATCAGGTATGGGAAGGTCTGAGTTGGATAAATAAATAACGGCTTTATTCAAACGTTCAATCTGGAGAAGTTCTTTAAAGGACTTTCCGGTAGCTCTCTTGAGCATAGCCGATATATAGTTAGGGTGATATTTATAGTGGGCTGCTATTTCAGTAAGGGTGCAATCACGATAATTTTTCTCAATATATCTTAGAAATTCAATAATAATAGAATCTTTCTGACTTATATTACCTGCCTCAATACTAGTCATACTATTACTGTTCCGAATCAATTCAGTAAATAGAATGAATAAATAAGAGTCAATCATGTCAGTAGAACAAAAATCTCGATCAAAATATTCACACATTATATTCTGCATGATTTCTATTATGTTAGATCCATTTTCTAAGGGAAAGTGGAGATAATTATTGGCTCTTCGAGTATCAATCAGAGAATCTATTAAAAAATGAGAGATGGCACTTTTTTTCGTAAATCGGCTAAGAAAACCTGAGGTCAAGTAATCATGTTTCAGTTTGATATCGATGATAATATCCGAATCCGATATTCCTTTTAATGTATGAGGGGTTTGTTTATCAATAATGATGATGCCCCCCTCATTCATGTTGATTTCGCCAGTTTGCATGACGACTGTGCATTTGCCTTGATAGACGTAAATCAATTCGATGTATTGATGAATATGCATAGGTACTACCGAGGAAGGCACGGATTGAAAAACAACAATATTATCCTCAATGGGTGTATACGCCATATCAAAACTTAGGTTAAATATATAAACAGTCTGACCATTTACCTCTATCGTTTCCGCGTTATATGTGTTTTTTATAAGGTCCCAATCGGGTACATCTCTAAGGTTGTTGGTTATCAAATAGGATCGTAATTCAGCAGTATTCATTGGTAGGCCACCATTCTTTGAAACGAGCACAGTTTATTATTTAAAATTATAACTCATGTATACATTTTTTATCAATAGCGTAATGAGAGTAGTATTGTGAAAGCTTCTAAAGATAATGGGTGCTTCCTATGTTTTTATTAATAGTGATAGATCGTTGAAATAAAAATCTTTGAAACAAGCACTAATATGCTTGGATTTTAGCATTAAAATTTATGAAAGCGCTTGCTAAAATAGGTACATAGGGAGGGTTCAAACACATGGTTAGTAAAACATTTTTAATGATAGATCCTAACGGATTTCATGCAGGGCCTACAAATGAGTTAGTGTATACGGCTAACCAATACCTGGATTGCGCTATATTTGGTGAGCATGAAGGACTAAGGGTTACCTTACATTCGATCCTTGGAGTTCTTTCTTTATCGATTCGAGCGGGTCATGTGTTAACCATCTCTGTTGATGGGCCCAATGAAGAGATGGCCATGAAAGCGCTCCAGTCCGTTATCGAATGTCAAGAAATTGGTATTCTGAAGAAATAATAAGGAGGAAAAAGCGATGGCTACACCGGCGACAGGGACGAAACTAGATAACGGAACTCACGAGGCTTATGCAAAGATATCATTGAAAGAACGTTTTGGATATGCAATAGGTGACTTTTCGACCAATATTATTTGGACGGCTATTACAACCTTTCTCACCTTTTTTTATACAGATATTGTTGGAATTTCAGCAGGTATTGTAGGTACAATCCTTCTGGTTACTCGACTCCTAGATGGGGTAGCTGATGTAGGTATAGGTGCTTTGGTTGACCGGACCAAGAGTAAGCATGGAAAGGCTAGACCTTGGATCAAATGGATGGCTGTCCCGTTTGGATTGTCGGTCATGATCTTGTTTACAGCACCAGAATTAGGCCACACAGGTGCAATTGTCTATGCGTCTCTTACCTATTTCATTGTTAGTTTAATCTATTCATCCATAAATATTCCTTATGGCGCTTTGAATTCGCTTATGACACAGGATCCCTATCAACGTTCTCTTCTTAGTATAACTCGAATGGTGTTAGGGATTTCTGGAGGAGTTCTCATTAGTTTTTTTGCGATGCCTATGATAAATGCATTCGGTGGCGGAAAGACAGGTTGGTTCTTAACCTTTGTAATCATTGGGGTGATCTCACCACTATTATATGCCGTGACGTACAAAACAACGAAAGAGCGTGTGAAACCAGTTGTTGTCCAAAAGGATATTCCATTTCGGGTGGGGATTAAGGCTTTGATGCGGAACAAGTTCTGGTTGATTGTTATTCCGTTCACCACGCTTATCTTCCTAAGCTCGGGTGTTAGCGGAGCGCTAAATATCTATTACGCCCAATATATCCTGCATAATCCGGCCCTTGTTGGAGCCTTATCTCTTGCTGGACTGGTGCCGATCTTGGTCGGTATGATTATATCAACGCCCCTTATTAAGAAGGTCGGAAAGAGAAATGCAGCTCTAATTGGAGCATGTATCTCATTGATTGGATCATTACTGATTCTTATAGATCCATCAAATTTTCAGGTCATTATGATCAGTACAGTCTTGAAGACACTTGGAATAGCCCCAGCCGTTGCGACAGGTGCTGCTATGCTAGCTGATACTGTGGATTACGGAGAATGGAAAACCGGAGTCCGTACGGAAGGCCTAATTTATAGCGGTCATAGCTTAGCGTCGAAGATCGGGAGTGGACTTGGAGGAGCGGTTGTCGGATGGACGTTAGCCCTGGGAGGATATATTGGTGGTATTGAGGTTCAATCGGATATGGCTCTATCATCCATCAAGACTTTGTTTATATATGTTCCCATGCTATTGGCTGTACTGCAAATTGTATTGATGTCTATCTATAGCTTGGATAAGAAATATCCTGCAATCATGGCAGAGTTGCAAGCTTTGGGTAATGATCGGAAGGCTTAGACCTTAATGGGAATTGAAAGGGCTACTCACTAGGTAAGTTTCGTGTGGATGTGTGTTTAAAAAAAATAGAATAAATAAGGATTAGGAGTGTTGAATATGGAAAATGTATTTCCTGTAAACTTTATTTGGGGTTCATCAACGGCAGCGTATCAAGTAGAAGGTAACAATACAAACAGTGATTTTTGGGCAGAGGAACATGCAGAAGGTTCCCCATACTTGGATAAATCCGGCGATACTATTGATCAGTATAGGCTTTATAGAGAAGATATTGCCCTTATGGCTAGCTTAGGCTTGAAGGCCTACCGTTTTTCCTTAGAATGGTCAAGGATCGAACCGGAATCCGGACAATTCTCACGCTCGGCTATCGAACATTATCGAGATGTGCTGAATACCTGTCATGAGTTCGGACTTACTCCGATTGTGGCATTGCATCATTTTTCTTCTCCTAGATGGTTAATGAGACTAGGGGGATGGGCTAATCCGAATATTCCCGAACTTTTTTCAGCCTATTGTGAGGTTGTTATCCGTGAGTTGGGCAATTTAATCCCTTATGTATTGACTTTCAATGAAGTAAATCTTCCCATTATGTTACGTGATGTATTCTCCAATATCGGAGTTATTCCTCCTGTAGGGATTGATACCAAATCATGGTCCTCTCCTAAATGGAGAGAATCAGCAGCGAAGCTCTGTGGAACTACAGTAGACCAATATTTCACATTCCATATGATCTCAGATGAAGCGAGTATCGGCATACTGAAGGAAGCACACTTGAAAGCTCGTAAAGTGATTAAGGGAATACAACCTAACATTAAGGTAGGTTTATCCATGGCCCTTTCTGATCTCCAGTCGATCCCGGGTGGTGAAGCAGTGGCCGAGAAGAAATGGAAAGATAATTTTGGTGAGTATGTAGATATAGTGCAAGGGGATGACTTCTTCGGTCTTCAAAACTATACCAGAGAGGTTTACGGTCCGAATGGCCTGGTTAAGCCTACAGATGGAGCTGAGCTTACACAAATGAAATATGAGTTTTACCCTGAAGCACTTGGAAATGTCATTCGAAAAGTAGCGAAAGAGCTACATATCCCCATCATTATTACGGAGCATGGGATTGCTACGGATGATGACAGTCGTCGGATTGAATTTATTCGTAGAGGTTTAGAAGGTGTACAGGCTTGTGTAGCAGAGGGTATCGACATCAGAGGATATATGTACTGGTCATCCTTTGATAACTTCGAGTGGAATTCAGGCTATTCGATGACATTCGGAATTATTGAAGTGGATAGAGCCACACAAGAACGTAAAGTCAAAGAAAGTGCTAAGTATTTAGGACGGATTGCACAAAACAATAGTTTAACTTTTTAAAGTAAGGAGTAAGGATTAATGACATGCTCTATGTCCTATAATCATAAGTAGGGATAATTATCATATCAAATGTTTGTTGAAGTACGGGTACTCTATTGGAGTACCCGTACTTTTCGTTGTATAGATGATAGGGTGTTGCGTATCACGCATAGTGAAGATCATTAGTTCATCTACCTTTCTCCATGATATTCCCCAAAAGTCCTGGGTATGTTAGAACAAGATATCTGGGGAAAGGGGAGTGTAGCATGATGGCAAGAAGAAAGAGAAGATATGTGGTACCAGGGGTCGAACAGGGAATGCAGGCTTTCAAAGCAGATGTCATGAGGCGCGAAGGATATACGGTTAATCCGAATCTACCAGACGATGTGAAATACGAAGTGGCCAAGGAACTTGGTGTATCCCTGCATCCAGGTGATAATGGAAGTTGCTGAAGGGCTTTCTGTACAAATTATGTCTATTATTACGGGTTCTGCTTCAGGTGGGATGGGAATTGCACTTAGTACGCTAGGTGATACGTTTTACAACGCTGCGCTAGCAACAGGAATTAGTCCAGATGCATTGCATCGAATAGCCGCTGTTGCTTCTGGTGCATCTATATTCCCTAATAATGGTGCGCTGTTAACACTATTAGCCGTTACAGGGCTGTCTCATAAAGAGACCTATAAAGATGTATTTGTCGTTGCTTTTATAATACCTACCATCGCATTAATCGTTGGCGTAATTATGGGTATTATCGGTCTAGTATAAAGAAGCACTATGCTATTTAACAAATGATATCTACAATAGGAGGAATTATATTATGGTTAACAATAAAGTGGTTATTATTACAGGTTCTGCTCGAGGTATTGGATTTGAAATTGGTAAAGAATTTGCTGCCAGCGGAGCTAAAGTCGTTCTATCTGATATTAATGAAGAACAGGTCAAAGAATCAGCGGAGTCTCTTAAGAAATTAGGTTTCGAATCCATAGGGATTAAAGCCGACGTTACAAAAGAGGAAGACATACAAAATCTAGTCAAAGTGGCGAAAGAGACGTACGGCACAGTTGATATTGTGATTAATAATGCTGGTTTGCAATTCGTATCACCAATTGAAGATTTTCCAACAGCTAAATTTGAAATGATGCACAAAATCATGTTGATTGCACCTTTCATTATGATCAAAACAGTATTCCCAATGATGAAGGAGCAAGGATTTGGTCGTATTATTAATATTGCTTCTATTAATGGATTAGTTGGGTTCGCAGGGAAAGCGGCATATAATAGCGCGAAACACGGTGTTATTGGTCTAACAAAAGTTGCTGCCTTAGAAGGTGCAGAACATGGCATTACCGTTAATGCATTATGCCCAGGATACGTAGATACCCCACTTGTTCGTGGACAAATGGCAGATCTAGCTAAGACTCGTAACGTACCTGTTGAGGATGTGCTAGCAGAAGTTCTTCTACCTTTGGTTCCTCAAAAGAAATTGTTAGAAGTTAGTGAAATTGCTGATTATGCTTTGTTCTTAGCAAGCGATAAAGCTAGAAGTGTAACAGGTCAAGCGGTTGTTATTGACGGTGGTTATACAGCTCAATAATGCCTAAGCATTAGTGGTAATTTGGACGACATTTTGAATAAGGGTGCCTCCTTGGCGTCCTTATTTTTTTGCATTTTGGGTGTATCAAATTGAGAGAAAGATTATGTCGCCGCACTCAAGTCCCAGCATAGAGGTATTCACCTCCTCCTTGTCGAAAAAATGAGGAGTTGTCCGTGACTGCTGATTATTAGCTAAGAAAGGAGCCACCATGCCTACGTACAGATTCCTCGAATACGTCCTGTTTCCACCGCTATTGTTCAATGAGCGCAAGTTGATGCGCCAACTAGAAGGGAAGACGGTTCTTATTACGGGCGCTAGCTCGGGTATAGGAGAGCAGCTTGCTTATTTACTAGCGGATACAAAGGTTCATTTAATCTTAGTGGCTAGGCGTGAAGAGAAGCTTGTAGCTATAAAAGGTACAATCGAACTGAGAGAGGCTCAAGTCAGCGTGTTCCCAGCTGATCTACGAAATGAGGAGGACATGGAGGGATTGTTACGCTTTCTTCACAGACTTCCAGAAGGGCTTGATATTGTTGTAAGCAATGCGGGTCATTCCATTAAACGTTCCATTCATCGATCCTTGGATCGCTATCATGACTTTACACGTACAATGGCAATTAACTATTCGGCTCCGGTTCAATTGCTCTTGTCGGTGATTCCTTTACTTGAGCAGAAGCAAGGACATATCATCAACGTCTCGACAGTCAACGTTTTATTGCATCCGCTCCCTGAATGGGCAGCATATCAGGCGTCCAAGGCAGCCTTCGACACTTGGTTCCTGTCAGTTGCGCAAGAACTGAACATAACGGGAATTTCCACAACATCGATGTACCTTCCCTTAGTTAGAACACCTATGATATTGCCAACGACTTCTTATCAAAAGCTACCCGCAATGTCGCCACAGTACGTTGCAAGAATCATAGGAAAGTCTCTCTATACCCATAAAACAACCTACAAGCCTTGGTGGTTAATCTTTGGACAGTTGGCTTCCATTCTCTTCAGAAGGTACTTAGAGTTCTCGATGCCGCGAAGGCTAAGAAAAGGGAGAGATGGTAGTGAGGATCTATAAATTGCTCTATGTTCTTAATAAGATCAGATTGTTATCACCCCTAGCCGTGTTTCGTTTAGCTGCTGCTATTTACACAAATGGAATCAATCTGCTGACACTTCTTCGTTTCTCTGCCAAAACGTATGGAGACCAAGTCGCCCTAGTAGATGAGCAGGAAACTTTAACTTATAACCAACTCTTTGCACGATCCGAAGAGCTTTCGGTAACCTTGAGCGAGCGATACCAGCTTGGGAGCGGTAAGAAAGTCGGTCTTATTTGTCAAAATCACGCTTCGTTAATCAAAACCATCTTTGCGGTATCTGCAACAGGAGCAGATGTATATCTGTTAAACTCCGAGATGAGCGATATTCAGCTGAATGATATCCTTGAACATCATCATTTTGACCTCTTGGTTATTGATGAGCAGCGATTCCACTCCCGTGAGAAATGTACATATACACAAGCGATACTAATGAGTTATCATCATACGCGTCCAGCGATTAACAATTTAACCCCTATAACTTGTAGCAGCAAACAGAAGCGACGCAACTCCACAGGTAAGTTAGTCCTTTTGACAGGTGGGACGACGGGTCGTGCTAAGGAAGCGGCGCATAAGCCGTCTCTTTTCAATTATTTAGACCCATTCTACGATTTCCTTATTCGATTAAAGATCCTTCAATATGATACTGCGTATATTGCAACGCCTATTTATCACGGTTATGGGATAGCGGTATTGCTCTTATTTGGCGCCCTAGGCAAAAAAGTGGTTGTACGCCGTGGATTTAATGCTGAAATGGCATGCAACCTGATTCGGGAGCATCGGGTGGAAGTTGTAACGGTTGTGCCACTCATGCTACACAAAATGTTAAGAACAAATGTGAGTGATTTGAAATCGCTAACCTGTATTGCTTCAGGCGGTGCAGAGCTTAGTCCAAAGCTGACCCAAGAGACATTAAATCAGTTGGGTGAAGTACTTTACAATTTATATGGCACCTCGGAAACGGGCCTGAACATGATCGCAACACCACAAGATTTGGTCCATTCCTTATGTACAATCGGAAGGAAGATTAAGGGGGTCGACCTCAAGATACTAGATAAGTATAAGAACGAAGTTAAGCTCGGTGAGGTCGGGCAATTATGTATTAAAAACAGGTGGTCCATGAGGAATGGAACTCATACCTGGATTGAAACCGGTGATCTAGGCTACCAGGACGAGAAGGGTTATTACTATCTGTGTGGAAGGGCAGACAGTATGATCATCTCTGCGGGGGAAAATGTTTATCCTCTAGAAGTAGAGCAGGTGCTGCTCACTCACCCTCAAGTAGAGGATGCGGGCGTGATAGGGGTTAGTGACGAGCATTTTGGACAGCGCTTGAAAGCTTTTGTCCTTCTACAAGCAGATGCCCAAATGGAAACAGAGGAGCTTATTGAATGGCTGCGTCCTCGATTGGCACGGTTTCAGCTACCCAAAGAAATTGTTCTAGTCGACGATTTACCGTATACCTCATTAGGTAAATTGAATAGAAAACTACTTAAATAGTGTGAAAGTACATATTGTAAGAAGACTAATCGTGAAGAATTGAAACGGCTGCTCAAGCGTTGAAATGAATCATAAAAAAATCGTCTTGTGCTTAGAATGCACAAGACGATTTTTTTATGATTTTGTCGCTAACAATTAGCGATTTACAGCTTCGCCTGCGAATACCTTTAGATCCATAGGCGCAGCCATGAATACTGGGGCTTTTTGAACAAAGGCAGTAAAATGAGCACTTGTATTATGTGACGTAGTTGCCTCAACATCTTTCCACAGTTCAACCATCGTGTAATAATGATCCTTCTCCGTATTTTTCATTAAGTCATAGCTGATATTACCTTCTTCTGCTCTTGTTAGGGGAAGAAGAGATTTCATTTCTTCTAAAAATGCTTCTTCTTGGTCAGGTTTCACTTGTAGGTTGGCATGTATAATTATCATTGATGATCATCCTTTAGTATATATATTTTATAATTCACTAATATTATTTTGCATTCTGTTGAGCAGCGTGGTTACCATGTCGAGTTCCTCTTTGCTGAAATCATTCAACATCGTATTCACGAATCTAATTTTCTCTTCCTTGTAGCCTATGATCCTATTGCGACCTTCCTCAGTCAATCGAACGAGCGTAACACGATTATCCGAAGCGATTTTACTTCTTGAGACCATCCCGTCAGCTTCAAGTTGTTTTAAATGGCGGGTAATAGCCGCGCTATCGATGTTTACGGCTTTTTGTAAGGTAGACTGATTCACCTCATCGACTTGATACAGTTGGTATAAGAGTTCATATCGTGAAGAGCTAATGCCTGTACAACGTTCGAACTTAGGGTTGATCTGGTTGCTAAGCCCCTTCAGTAGATGTAAGATTTCTTCTTGATCCGAAAATAAACATTTCATCTTTGACCTCCGAAGTGCTGTAGTGGTTTATAATCGATACGTTATTATTTCCAAGTTGTTATCGTTTCAACAGGCAATCGGTACGTTTGGAATCCTTCACTTGCTGCTTTACCGATGGAGATCAACATAATAGGAATATAACGATCTTTATCAAGACCGTATATCTCTGCGATTTGATCTTTCTCATAACCACCAATGGGATTGGTATCATAGCCGTGTGCACGTGCGACAAGCATAAGTTGCATCGATACAAGTCCAGCGTCAAGAATGATGGTTTCTCTCATAGCTGTCTCGGACAACGCTGCGTACATAGGTTTGAACGCATTCAGTTGATATTCTTTCAATTCCTTAGGCATATATCCAAGCTCAACAGCTTTACCGAAAATCTCCTCGGAATAGTCAAAATTATTCATATCCGCAAAGACAGCAATGACCGCAGATGAACTTAATACTTTATCTTTATTATATTTAGCTAAATCCCCAAGCGTATTTTTCCCTTCTTCGCTATCAATGACAACAAAGCGCCATGGCTGCATATTGACCGAAGATGGTGCAATGGTTGCTTCTGCTAACATCTCCGTCATTTCTTCACGGCTGATCTTTATAGTAGGATCATAAGTCTTAATGGAGCGGCGACCGTATACAATCTCGTTGAAATCATTTGTTTTCTGAAAATTACTCATGGTTATATGTTCCTCTCTTGGTGACTGAATTTGGTATGATACATCAATAGTTGAGGCATCAATTGTTGATAGGTCAACTATAATACAATACAAGAGTCAATGCAATACCCGGAATCATTTGCCATTTGAACTGTGAAGGAATATTATCTTTCAAAATGTATATGATCTCAGAAGAGTCTTCCCCCAAAGTAATTTACTTTGGGGGAAGACTCTTCTACTTACCTATCTATTCGAGTTCATAATCAGCTATCGGATTAGCAGCGTTGTATAAAGAAATAATTTGACTCGCTGGAAGAGCCGAGTTATATATCCGGAAGTCATCCAAATCGCCGTTCCAGTTCACATTTGTACCATCTGGTGATTTATGCGAGCCTAATCTGAAATTCCCGGTTGATGATTCAACTGAACGTGTGGCTGAACCTGCCGATTGTCCGTTTAAGTACAGGGTGGCCGTGTTATTAGACTTCGTTATTGCCACATGCGTCCATTGACCAACTGGAATCGTAGTGGTTGATGCAAGTTGAGTATTACCTAGGAATGAGGACAATACCCCTGTTGTTGTATTTCGATAAAGGATGGTTCGACCAGTGCTACCTTCTTGTTGAAGGATAACCTGAGTTCCGCCTGCTGCAGCATCAAGCTTAACCCAACCGGCGATGGTGAAGTCATCTATGCCAGGATTGAATGAGTTCGGTATGTTGACGTAATCACCACTTCCCTTTAGATGAAGAGATCCATGAATGGCGCCATTGCTGTTCCAGATGGGGCTACCGACAAGTGAACCATTTCTTGCGTAGCTGCTATTATCTTGTGCAACGTTTCCGCTAGTCTCATTCAGTTGATAGTGTGCGATTGGCACAGCTACTGGAGCGGGAAGTAGAGGTCCTTCATAAGCGCCGATACTTGGGGTGCTGGTCGAAGACACAGCATTGCCGAAATAATCAAATCCACCATTTGAGCTGATAACTACTCCACTACCAAGGGCCGGTGAACCTGCCCCCAAACGATATCCTACTGGGTCAAGACCGCCAGAATTAACGAATATCGGATCGGAGGTAGTCGTGTTGATAGCCCATGTAGGGGTAGAGGACACGTTATATAAGATGTTATGGTCAATCTTGAAATCGGTATCGGTTAGACTCCAACCTACGGTACCTGTTCCGGTCTTATACACAATATTATTAAAAAATTTCACGTTATCTATAGGAGAGCCACTCTGTACATATACATTTGGTGATAAACCACTACCGACGTACATCGTGTTGTTATAAATCTGCCCGTTTGAGATTTCACCACCGCAGCCTTGTAAGAATAGTTGGGCACGGTCATTAATAGATACGTTATAACGAACGATGAAGTTCTTCGTGTTCTTACTATCTGGACAGAAAAGGAAAAAACCACCTTGATTGTTATAAGATAAATTGTACTGAAATAAGATGCCATCCGTAGCGTGATCGATATCATAAGCCATGCCATCTAGGGTGCTTATTCCTCCGGTAACACGATTGTACTGAAATATTATATTGTTAGAATTAGCTGTCCATAACCCCGCATTATAGGATTTCGAACGGACATTAAAGCCATCCAAGTTATTATATTCAACGACTCCGCCGTCAACCATCTTAGGAACAATACCGTCTCCTCCAATGTCCGATAATTGATTCCCCTTAATCGTAATATTTGTGTGAGGGTACCAATTTGCTGTACAGTCGGTACCCCATCGATTAAGTTCGGGTCGTTTACACCAGTTCGACCAGAAGTAGATACCTTCGCGATCTACGGAAGAAATGGTGTTATTTAAAATTTTTATATCATGATAAGCAGTGGGGGTAGTTATCCCTTGTGACTCAATAATGATACCACCTGATGCATTTTTAAATTTACCTGAGCTTGAAGAAGCCCCACCACCGGTTGTTGATGGCATCTGACCGCGAACCTCATGTATTTTTAGATTCTGAATTATAACACCGTATAAATCTCCTGAATTCTGACTATATACATACACACCGCGACGTGGGGTAAGGCCATTTCCTGGAGCGAGAAGCTCAAGGTTCTCCAGTTGGACATATTGCATATCTTGTAATAGAACGGCATTAGTCTGTCCATTCGCATTAATAACGGGGTAGTCTGTTCCCGAACCGTACGAACTGATGAGAATAGGTGCAGTTGAAGTGCCTGATCCAGATGGAGCGTATTGACCTAAGCATGTTGCACCTCGTTTGAATAGTACAGAATCTCCAGCATTTAAAGGTACTGCACTAATTGCGGCTAAATTGTTAAATGGAGTAGAATCTGAACCACTACCATTCGTAGATGCTGAACAGTCTACGTAATAATTAGTGTTGGCAGCAGTTACAGCGTTGGAGATTAGAAGTGATGTAAATATCGTCAGCAGGAAGGAAACGGGAAGTACACGTGTATACCATTGTTTAATTATGATTGTTAACAGCCCCTTCAACTTAAAGAATGATTTAAAAGAAACAATTGTAAAAAAATAATGAATGGTTGTTTTTAGTTATTCAGAGATAAACCTCCTTGTCATGTATCGAATATAAAGAAAGGAGACCCCCCGTGTAATACACGAAATGGAGGTCTCCAGTAATATGGTGGACTTATAGTGCGTATACCTATTATTCCAATAGGATTTATTATGATATTAGCACCCTATTTTATTAGGGTCAACCGTTTTTTCTTCATTTTTTTTGATGGTGTATTTCTCATAACAACGTATTTTAACAACATTTATAGGTCCTCGATCTATTCGAAAAGATATTTCTCAGTTAGGCTATGAAGCGGGGATTCAATTGTGTGATTTTGTAAAAATTAATATTTTAATATGCAATTAATAGTGATACACTATGAGATAGATTATATTTCGATCCAGAAAAGATATGTGACTAGGTCACGACCCGACTTGTTGTGGCGCCTACATTCTTTCTGCAAATTCTAGGGTATAAGGACGGTAAACATGAGCAACCGACAAACTAAAACTGACGTTATCTTAATTGGTGCTGGAATCATGAGTGCTACTTTGGGGTCACTGCTGAAAGAACTAGTACCGGACTGGGAAATTACAGTTTTGGAGAGGCGCGATACCGCAGGAGAGGAAAGCTCTAACGAATGGAATAATGCCGGAACAGGCCATTCTTCACTGTGCGAGCTTAACTACACCGTCGAACAACCGGACGGTTCCATAGATATTAGCAAAGCTGTAAAAGTGAATGAAGAGTTTCAGCTTTCGAAGCAGTTCTGGTCTTATCTTGTAAAAAGTAGTCTGATACGTAATCCGAGAGACTTTATCGTGCCAGTACCCCATATGAGTTTTGTACAAGGAGAACAAGATGTAACCTTCTTAAAGAAACGTTATGAAGCATTGTCTAATAATCCTCTGTTTCAAGGGATGGAATTTTCCAATGACCCGGAAAAACTGAAGGAGTGGATTCCGCTTATGATGCAAGATCGCGTAATAAACAATCCTATAGCGGCTACAAAAATTGACTCTGGTACGGATGTTAACTTTGGTGCTTTAACGCGCATATTGTTCGACCAATTAAAGAGTAGCAACGTCGATATCAAATTCAAACAAAATGTTGATGATATTAAACGCACTAGCGACGGTTCGTGGGAATTAAAGGTGCGGAATGTCGATAGCAATACCGTTGAACGCCATACTGCAAAATTCGTCTTTATTGGCGGAGGCGGAGGAAGTCTACATTTGCTACAAAAATCCGGTATCCCTGAAGGTAAAGGGATTGGGGGATTCCCAGTAAGCGGGTTATTTATGGTATGTAAGAATCCTGAAGTTGTAGCGAAGCATCGTGCAAAAGTATATGGTCAGGCAGCAATTGGTGCTCCTCCAATGTCTGTACCGCATCTTGATACAAGAGTGATTGACGAGAAAGAATCGTTGTTCTTTGGACCATTTGCTGGCTTCTCACCTAAGTTTCTGAAATATGGGTCAATGTTTGATTTGATAACTTCCGTAAAACCACATAATCTCGTAACGATGTTGTCAGCAGGTGTGAAGAACGTTTCATTGACAACATACCTAATCAAGCAAGTTATGTTATCGAAAGAAAAGCGTATGGAAGCTTTACAAGAATTTGTACCGAATGCCAAAGCTGAGGATTGGGAGTTAGTGCTAGCAGGTCAGCGTGTGCAAATTATCAAAGATACGGCTGCTGGCAAAGGAACGCTTCAATTTGGTACAGAAGTGATTAGTGCTGCTGATGGATCGATAGCTGCATTACTCGGAGCTTCCCCGGGTGCTTCTACGGCGGTTTCAGTCATGCTTGAGATATTAAATAAGTGCTTCCCGCAACATATAAAAGAGTGGGAGCCAAAAATAAAAGAAATGATTCCTTCTTATGGTGTGTCAATGTTGACAGACCCAGAGCTTATTCGTGAAATTCAAGCTTCAACAGCGCAGACACTTGGTTTATCGGGTGAAAAACAAGCTATGCCACAATAATTGAAGAACCCGCATGTTAAAGGAAGCATAAATTGCCGTGTTGGCAAGCTTATGCTTCCTTTATTTTGTGCATGGGTTTAGCAGACAGAAGCCAATTGTCGCAGTTATAAAAAAACACTTACATCATGATAATAAAATTTGTTATAATAACAAACAGACCGGTCGGTATGTTGGGAGGAATCATCAAACGTGGATACAAAATCGCTAATTATTGAAAAGGCTACAATTCTTTTTCAACAAAAAGGGTACAAAAGTGTAGGACTCACTGAAATCTTAAAAGCTTGTAACGTTACCAAAGGAGCGCTTTATCATCATTTTCCAAATGGAAAAGAACAACTATTAATTGCTTGTCTACAGGTTCTAAATGAAGTAATCATGACAGATATTGAGAGCATTTTTAGAAGGCATTTATCAACTAAGGAAGCTTTACTCTCAATAATTGATAAATTAATCCGTGACTTAGAAACAGAGGGTACCATTACAGGATATACATTTAGCAGCATTGTCAGTGAAATGGCTACGGTGAGTGAACCTGTACGTCATGCATGTAGTGCGCTTTATGAGAATATTCAGCAGATTTACAGTGCTAAACTTGTAACTGATGGCTTATCGAACGAATCAGCTTCCGCTATCGCCTTGTTGATGACAGCTTCGATTGAGGGTGCGATGATGCTTTGTTTAACACAACAATCATCCGATCCCTTAAAGACGATTGCTAAGCTCTTACCGAAATTATTGAAGGATATTTAATGCCAAAATTATATATTGGAAAGGAAGAATAGAATGGATCAAGAAACAAGATTACCAAGGAACGGCAAGGAGGGCGCATTGTACGGTGCAATCATTTGTACACTGACAGTGCTGTTTATGACTTCATTAAATATCATTCTGGCTGTCGGGGAATTTAATGTAGATGTTGCCTTAATGATACTTAAGACAGTACCGATCATGTGGATTATCGTCATGATTATAGAGCCAGTTCTAATTGGTCGTATTGCAGAAAAATTGGTATCCAAATTTACAGAACCAACAGATAGTTTTAATGCCAAAATATTATTTCGCATCATATTCACTGTACTAGGAATGTCATTTGCTATGACGCTTATTGGTGATATCGTTGGACATGGTTTTAGTTCTGAAATATTCGTTCGCTTCTTAACGAATTGGCCAAGGAATTTCTTGATTGTACTGATCGCTGAGAGTATAGTGATTCAACCGATAGCGAGATTTGCGATGGTAAAAATACATGCTTCCCAAGATAAAAAGTTAAGCAGCGCTGACGTGAACTTACATTAGGTAACGTACTGCTAGGGGCTTCTCCTGGTGGAGGCTCGGTCTAGACAAAAACAAGCAAGAACAAAGATAAAATAAAATAAAATAAAAACACCTCCTCATTGATTAATAAGTAATCGATGAGAAGGTGTTTTTATTTGTCTCATTTGTTTAGTTAGTAAAATTACACTGGAATGACTTCATAGGCTAATTTCATAATTACATCTTTATATTGAGGATATTGAGACAAAAGTTCGTCCTGTGTAAATAACTCAAAGTCACGGAATTCAAATCCAGGAGAAACCATACACCCAACTAAGGAGAATGTATCTTCATCCATAACAGATGAACCAAAGATAGAATTTTTGGGCACCCGCACTTGCGGAACTTCCCCGTTATCCAAGTCTGTTCCTAATTTATACTCTTTATATTCACCATGCTCATCAATAAGATGAACGGTTAGAGGACTTCCGGCGTGATAATACCATAATTCATCGGATTTCAAACGATGGAAATGAGAGATATCTTTAGATCCTAATAGAAAGTAGATACTCGTATAAAGCTTTCTCATTCCCTCAAATTCCACTGTTAATTCTTTATCTGAAGTTTGTTCCTCAGATTCAAATACTCTTTTATAATATCCACCCTCTGGATGTGGATCCAGTTCAAGTTTGGATACATAATATTGTGCATCATGTTGTTTCATAGCAGTATTCCTCCCATTATATGTGTAATAATTTCTTGAAAGTTACCAAACGAATAACCCTACAACCATTGCGGTTAAAGTAGAAACAAGAAGACCACTCACCAATAATAACCATGTATACTTTGCAATGAATTTAGATTTCTCATCTCCAAATAATGCTTGCATACTCCCTAGTATAATCCCAATTGTTGTGAAGTTACAGAAGGAAACTAAGAAAGTAGTAGTAACAGCTTCGGTATGCGGATTTAAGCTTGAAAGAATTTCGCTTAAATTCGTCATGGCAACGAACTCATTTAATACAATTTTCACACCCATTAATTGACCGACTGTGAAGATTTGAGTAAAGTCCACACCCATTAAAAAGCTGACTGGTGAAAAAACAACCCCAAAAATATTTTCAAGCGTCAGGTGATCATTAAACAATCCTAAGAAAGTGTTGGTCGCAGTAATTAGGGATACGAATCCAATCAGCATAACGGCAATAATTAATGCCAGTTTACCGCCTGTCATCATACTTTTTGAAATCATATCAAAGAAATTTCCCTTTTCCGATTTAGTTGGAGAATACACAATGTCCTCTTCTTTTGTAACGTGATATGGATTAATTAAAGAGGTGATAATCAATGCACCAATGGCATTCAAAGGAATAGCCGTCAACACATATTTGGCGTCCAATAGTTGTAAATATCCACCTAGCATCCCTGCACTAACACAAGACATACTAATCATCGCAACCGTTAAGAGCCGCTTGTTATCCATTTTATTCAATTGATCACGTGTTACCGCCAGTGCCTCATTATTACCTAAGAACATAACTTGTATGGCATAAAAACTCTCAAAACGAGGCGTTTTTGTGATTTTAGAAAATACCCATCCAATCGCGTTTATAAGGACTGGTAAAATGCCAAAGTACGTTAATATATCAAAGAATACCACTACAAATATAATCGGCATTAATACATTCATAAAGAACGTGTAGGTAGAACCATCTAGAGGTGCGAACTCTCCAAATACGAAATTCACGCCGGACATCGAACTATTGATCAACCATAAGAAGAAATCGGATATCCATGTAATCACGTTTGCGCCAATATTAGTCGATAACATAAACCAAGTTGTGACTAATTGCAAGACAAGCAAGATCATGATTGGCTTTACGGCTACTTGCTTTTTATTGAACGATAATAGATAACTACCGCCTAACAAAATAATAATTCCAAGAACATTAATCATAAAATACATTGGGCTGTGCTCCTTCTGAATTTTCTAGGGTGTATGAACGACATTAAAAATGACTCTCTCCATTTGATTCCATTAGCCATCGATATTTAGTTTTACCAAACTATATCAATATAACCAAATAGAAAACCCCAGAAAGTATGATTCACTTCATTGAGTGAACAATATTTCCTGGGGCCCAAATAAAATCAAACGCCTAATAATCGCACATAGGAGTAAGAAACACCAATATATCGTTACTCATAGTCGAAGCCTTTATGGGGTTCGGTAGAAACTTGCAGGCCATATCCCTGCGATTATATGAGAGAAAGTTATTCATTTTTAATGTGTGGTTGAATTTGAATTATAGCAGAATATAAATAAATATTCAAAATAGATACAAGTCCGACTAATCGAACAAATTATGTGCTTCAGCCCAATGCTAAACTTACGTCATTTAACGAAACAAACCTCTATATTGAAATAAGAACTTAACATAAAAAGCTCTCAGTCGACGATATCGTCTGAGGGATTTTTTTAATGAGGTTATTCCGGGTCTATGAGCAGGTTGGTATCTTGCTGTATATGGAACAATAGAGAAAGCTGCTTGGCGAGAAAAAGTGGTGTGTAGGGCATATCTTCGCGAAGCCAGCAGACAATTGTACCGATAAAAGCGGAGGAACCATACCAGATTGCAATATCTTTCGGAACTGCCATAGGCAAGGTAGATGGGAAATCGGTTTGGTTCTCGCTTCTGCTAGTAATAAGGTCGACGAACAATTTCATAAGCCGATCATTGAAGACAGGTATGCGCTGTGAAGCAAGCATCACCTTATAAAATTTTGAATTATCGGCGATATGCTCAAGCATTTTGACCAATATAGACCAATCCATATCTATGGAACGAGACTGATTCTGAATACCAACTACGATAGCATGAATTTCCCCAATCATATCATCGGCTAACTTCTCAATCATTTCCGGAATATCACGGTAATGAAGATAGAAGGTAACACGATTGATGGTAGCGCGTTCCGTAATACGATTCACTGTGATTTTCTCAAGCTGAATCTCCTCCAGTAAATCAATAAATGCATCACGGATCAATTGGCGTGTGCGAAGTACTCGGGGATCGGTACGTGGTGAAGTTGTTGACATGAGCTCTCATTTCCCTTCTTTAAATGCTCTAGACGACACTTACAACCTATTATGTAGTTTATTTTCCGAATGGACGACAGATTCTGCTAAGTTGTAAACTAATATACATTTTCCGGAAATCTGTTGTTTGTGAAATTATAATGAATTCACTATAATTTTTTACATTGAGCTTATTATACTACAGTGTGTCTATTAGGTTCACAGAAAAATTGAAGGGATTGAGCATGATGAGTAATAATTTAGCTTTTGACAGCAGCTCCATTAAGAAAGGTCCCTTGTTGTTTGTCATGATTCTGGGGGCATTCATCGCTGTTTTGAATCAGACGATCATGAGCGTCGCGCTGCCTGAGCTGATGGTTGACTTTAACATTGAAGCGTCTACGGCTCAATGGTTAACAACCGGATACATGTTGGTTAACGGCGTCCTTATTCCAATCACTGCATTTCTAATGCAACGATTTACGACCCGGGAGCTATTTCAGGCCTCTATGTTTATTTTTCTAGGGGGAACAATTGTTTCAGCAGTAGCATCTAACTTCGATGTATTGCTAGCTGGACGCCTAATTCAAGCTGCTGGGGCAGGTATTATCATGCCACTGCTAATGAATGTCATTCTGACCGTATTCCCTCCTAATAAGCGGGGAGCGGCTATGGGGATGGTTGGTTTCGCTATTATATTTGCTCCTGCAATCGGGCCTACAATCGCCGGTTATGTCATAGAGCATTTTTCCTGGCGTACGATGTTTTATGGAATGATTCCGATTGTCGTAATCGTTATTGCGGTTGCCTTTATTTTTCTAAAAAATGTAGCTGAACGAACTTATCCTAAAATTGATATTCTAAGTATAGTGTTATCAACAATCGGATTTGGTACCGTTCTTTACGGCTTCAGTAGTGCAGGAAGTAAAGGTTGGTCAAGCGCGGAAGTGGTAGTATCTATTGTTACAGGTGTGATTTCCCTGATTCTATTTACATGGAGACAGCTAGTATCGAACAGCCCGCTTCTTGATCTTAGGGCGTTCAAATATAGCATGTTCTCCCTGACTACCGTTATTAATATTGCTGTAACCATGGTCATGTATGCAGATATGATGCTGCTTCCACTATATTTGCAGAGTGCACGTGGATACACGGCTATGGAGTCTGGACTGCTGATGCTACCTGGCGCACTCCTAATGGGATTAATGATGCCAGTGACAGGAAGATTGTTCGATCGGTATGGAGCGAAGTGGTTGGCTATCATCGGAATGGCAATTACGATCGTGACAACTATCGGGTTTGTTAATCTGAGCGATTCGACCAGTTATACGTATTTAGTTCTAATGTCCACTGGACGACGCTTCGGGATGGCCATGTTCCTAATGCCGATTACTACGGCGGGACTAAACCAACTACCAGCTAGACTGAATGCACATGGTACGGCTATCTCCAATACCATCAAACAGGTTGCAGGTGCGATAGGTACCTCTCTGCTTGTTACGGTTATGGCCAATCGTACCAAGTTCCATGTTCAGGATATGGCCGCCGCAGGCGGATCTGGGAATTTGACGAAGGAACATATATTAATGGAGGCATCTATTCAAGGTATTAATGATGCATATCTTGTCATTATTGGAATCGGAGTTATTGGTCTGTTGCTTTCATTCTTCATTAAACGTGTGGGGCAAGTCGAAGAAGTTGCAGAGACCACAACATCAAATAGAATGAACCTGAACCGAAAAACAGTTAGTGAAACATAATAAGAAGGCACTTGGCGTTGCCGTTTAAAATGTATTTAAAGTGTAGAGCGTTACCTTCTAGGTAACGCTCTTACTTCTGTCTCTGGGTAGGTTTAAAAAAGCTTATGGTCTTGTTTACGATAGAGTGTAGTAGCTCTTGATTCATTTACTGACTAAATCTTCGTATAACAGAGGATAAGTCTTCACCGAGGGTTTGATTTTAACAATCCAAACACATACTAATGAATTAGCTATAACAAATCTTCGATACAATGAGGTGTACATAATTTGTTGATGGGGTGGTATTTATGTCTATGAAAGGGTTAAAGAAGAGTTTAGCAATATTCCTAGCGATCATCGTAATCTTTCAAGCATTCTTAAGCGGTATGATCGTAAGCGCTGCAGATGAAAATGCTGTAGTAGAAACAGCTCCGGTCCAACTGATTGATAAAGCCTCCTCGTGGAGCTACAACGATGAGGGCCTCGACTATGGGAACGCGATGAAGGCTCCTTATGATTTCTCTACGTGGAAGGTAAATGCGGCTCCATTTGGTTACAAGGATACGAAGGGTGTAACTTCAGGAGATGTGGGGCCTAAAACCGATTTCGGGAAGGTCGCGACCGTGTTGAGCTATGGTGATAACTTTGAGAAAAAGCACATTACGACATACTTCAGTAAAATCGTTCAGATTAGTGATATCAGCTCCTACGATTCTTATAAAGGAACGTTCGGGGTTGATGATGGCATCATTCTTTATGCAAACGGAACAGAAGTATATCGGGCAGGGATGTCTGTAACAGAAGCGACATATACGACATATGCGACTTCAAGTAAAACCGATCCGCTCGTGTACAAGGAGGATTTAACGGTAAACCTCAAAGCGGCATTAAAAAACGGTGCTAATGTTATCACTGCAGAGATTCATAATCAAAGTGACTCTAGCTCCGACTTATATTTTGACATGGAGCTCACGGCAACGCATAAGCAGAGTGGTGATGGTTCAGGCAATGGCTCAGATAACGAACCGGGAACGGGTTCCCCTAGCGGGAACAACATCATATTGCTACCACCGAATGCGACATGGAAATATCTTGACGATGGATCCGATCAAGCATCGGCTTGGAGGGCCACGGAATTCATCGATTCCAGTTGGAATGTAAGATCTGGACCTTTGGGTTACCCACTAGGAAAAGCAACAGACATATTTGGTGGCGTTACGCAACCGATTAGCTTCGGAGCTAATACTAGCATGAAGTATCGTACTTCCTACTTCCGCACGACGGTCGACGTAAAGAGTCTCGTTGATTATAAGAAGATTGTAGGTACATTTGGTATTGATGATGGGGTAGTCCTCTATGTTAACGGTAAGGAAGTTTACCGTTTCAATATGCCTGATGGCGAACCAACCTTTCAAACGTTTAGCTCCGCCACGATCAACGAACCTACGACAGAAACGGTGGATTTAACATCAGCATTAAATGGAGTGTTGCTTAATGGAGTCAATGTATTGGCGGCAGAAGTCCACCAACGCAGTGATAGCAGTTCCGATCTTTACTGGGATATGAAACTTGTAGCGAATCCAGATGAGCTACCTCCTGAAGGAGGGGGGGCTAAGGGTCCTGTTATTCCGACGGCTATCGCACTAACGTTTAATGGTGATCCTAAGACTTCCCAGGGGTTCGGATGGTATACAGACCCTAGCGTAACGGGTACTAAGCTTGAGGTTGTTGAATCCTCTAGTGTTGTCGGCGGATCCTTCCCAACGGATGCTAAGCTAACATTCGAGGGAACATCATTACCAATTAGTGTCTATCAGTCTAGTTCAGACAAGAGTGCTGGGAAGTCTACTGCTTATGCTAGTCATAAGGTTGTAGCTACGGGTCTTAAGCCAGGCACAGCTTATAGCTATCGAATCGGTGATGGGCAAGAGGGTCACTGGAGCGACATTCGTAGCTTTAGCACGGAGGAATCTAGCAATGAGTTCACATTCCTATATACGACCGATCCTCAAGGGACCACGCAAAGTGAATACGTGACTTGGAATCATACGTTAGAGGAGGCTCTCAAGAAGTTCCCGACGTCAAAGTTCGTTACGATAACAGGTGATCTCGTCGACAACGGCGATATCGAGAACCAATGGATGTGGCTGCTGAACCAGCCGAAGGAAATTTTCTCGAAGCTTCCTATCGTACCGGCGCTCGGTAATCATGAGAGCAAGGCAAATAATAACTTTACGTATCATTTCAATTTGCCTAACAGTTCAAATACAGATGCGAAGCCAGACGGATCGGTGTACGCATTCGATTATGGCCCTGCTCGTTTTATGGTTATTAATACTGAATATAACGAAGCTAAGGGCATAGATACCATTTACAAGAAACAAGAAGAATGGTTAAGAGCGGAAGTAGCCAAAACGGATAAGAAGTGGAAAATCGTTATGTTCCATAAATCGCCATACTCGGTAGCGAGTCACACTTCCGATAGCGATGTCCTCTTCTTCCGTAATAAGCTGACAGCGTTGTTCGACGAATTAGGTATTGATGTCGTCCTCAGTGGACATGATCATACCTACACAAGAACGTATCCGATGTTTAATAATGTACCGGAGAAGACAGTGGCCAACGAGAATGGTCAGATGGACAATCCAAAGGGTACATTGTATTTAGTGAGCAATGCTGCGGGAGATAAGCGCTATACGCCAAAAGCAGGACCATTTCCTTTTGCAGCTAAGTATGGGCAGCCTGGTAAAGAAATGTTCACGGGCATAACAGTAACCAATAATTCAATGTCATTCCAAGTATATACAACGACGGAGACCGGATCGACCGATTTATACGATCAATTCAGTCTTCAGAAATCGGACGTTAAGCCTAACCCGGTTAGAGACGCTCGGATGAGTACTATTCAAAACGGGCAAGCAATGCTGACTTGGAATGCTCCGGAAGGCGGACCTGCCCCAACGGCTTACCGGATATATGAGAAAAACGATCAATTGGGAGCGAATTGGAATACAAGAGTGGTGCCAACAGTAAGCAGCACTGCGACTTATGCATTAGAGAATCTTGATGCGTCTAAAACGTACCAGTTCTCTATTAAAGCAGTAAGCGGCAAGAATAATTCTAATGAAGTTATCGCAGCTTACGGTAGCAATGGCAACAATGGAGAAAATGGTAACGGCAACAACGGCAACAACGGCAACAACGGCAACAACGGAGACAATAGTAACAATGGAAACAACAGTAATAACAGCAATAACAGCAATACTAGTAATAACAGTAGCAACAGTAGCAACAGCAACATTAATGCAGGTACGGGAGGAACAATAACCAAGCCGCAAAGGGAAGTAACAGATATTGCAAATCATTGGGCTTCTTCCGTCATTAGGCAGGCACTTGATAAAGGATTTGTCACTGGATATTCTGATGGTTCATTCAAGCCGAATAATCAGATAAACCGTGTTGAGATTATGGCGATGCTTGCTAGAGGGCTTCGTTTAGATACTGCAGGAGATAATATCGCATTTACTGATGCTGGAACGATTCCGAAATGGGCACAGTCCTACGTCTCTCAGGTCGTGAATGCAGGTTTGATTAGTGGCTTCCCAGACAATACGCTTCGGCCAAATCAAACGCTGTCTCGATTGGAATTAGTGGTCTTAATCGTTCGCGCTTCCAACATCGTCGTTGATCCAAAAGCGAAGCTCACATTCACGGATGCGGATAAGATTCC
Source organism: Paenibacillus antarcticus (assembly GCF_001637225.1). Lineage (GTDB taxonomy): Bacteria > Bacillota > Bacilli > Paenibacillales > Paenibacillaceae > Paenibacillus_AQ > Paenibacillus_AQ antarcticus. Next base: position 285,516 of record NZ_LVJI01000007.1, on the reverse strand, counting down.
TTCGTGGGCAGTTCCTTATGTTGCATCGGCTGTTAAATCAGGATTCATTCAGGGAACGGGTAATAATAAATTTGCTCCGGTAGCAGTAGCTACAAGAGCAGAAACAGTCGCCATGATGATGTCATTATTGAAACACCTCAAAATTTAAGCAATTGAGCGATAAGCTCCCCTCGAAGTTCATGTCGGTGGGGAGCTTATTTTTTATGTGGTAACATAATTACTTTCAGCGTTGTTATTGGCTTTAAAGGTTAGAGGGCTCGGGCAAATTGATTTTGAGAAAATAAAGCTACATCATAATGGAGCTTTGTAAATAGAGCTTAAAGGGTATTTTACTTAACAATCAAAGAAATTGAGTGTCATTCTGGCCATTTCTTCTTTAGATAGTCCACTTCTTTGCATGGTTCGGTGCAAGGAAAAAGATGGTTAATTAAGGATGCGGTAGGTACTGGTAAAACAATAGCTACTGTGTTTTTTATTGACATTAACCACTGATTAAATTACTCTAATTAGAGTACATTAAACAAAGTAGATGAGATGGAGTGGAGTTATGAAGGCATTTTTAAAGAACAAGGGTATCACTAGCGGTATTTTCATGATGGTTTTTTATCAAATTATTATGATTGGAATTTTCATGTCAGGTTACAGTGCAATTCCTAAAAATATACCTAATCTTTCTGTTGCAATCGTCAACGATGATCAACAGTCCGGGGTACAATTTGTCAAACAATTGAAAGAGCAATTGCCTTTTAATATCATAACGGATACTTCATTAGAACAAGCGAAGAAAGAGCTTGAAGATCGCGATATTCATTTGATTATGCATATTCCGCAAAATTTCACTCAATTGTTATCCCAACAGGGAGAACAAGTTAAACTAGACTTCTTTACGAATCAATCTAATCCGGCAACTATTAACAGTACGATGGATTCTGTTGTCTCCCAAATCACTAGCAACATAGGCACGCAGTTACAGACACAAAGTTTTGAGGGTATTCTTCAGAATTTGAAGGTGCCTGAGGCTCAATCTCAGCAGATGGTAGAAGGGGTAATGACCAAATTATCTCCGAATGTGATTATAACCAACCCTCAACCTGTTGGCATGCATAATCAAATGGCTCCGATGTTTCTGACGATGGCCGCATATGTCGGTGCGATGATTTATTCCATGATGAGTATTGGTGCTTTGAATCAACTTAAAGGTAAGATGGGCAAATGGAAGGCATTCTTCGCTTTGCAAGGAGTCAATGGTTTATTGGCATTAATTGCTCCACTTGTGGGCTTGTCTTTGTATTTCGCTATACACGGATATGGTGCAGAAGTGTTTGTGAAAATGTGGCTTGTACATGCGCTAGAGTTGTTCGTTGCTATTGAATTTACAAGTGTATTCTGCATGCTGTTCGGTCAATCCGGCATGATTCTGAATCTACCCTTACTACTTACTCAGACCATTTCCAACGGATCTGTGCTACCACAAGAGATGATGCCGGGATTCTTCAAGGCTGTTAGCCACATTTCTCCAATGTTCTATACGGTTCATTTGGACTATAACTTGCTCTTTGGTGGCGGTAAAACTTCGGAATATCTTCTTGGATTGATACTTGTAGGAATTGGTGCGCTGGTTATTAACACGGTCATTCATCAGTTCAAAGGTGTTAAGAAAAATGAGAACGAGAATCAGCCTGCACAACAAGCTCAATTCATGTAAAATAAGAATAAAGGGCTGGCAGGTGTGGGCTCCATGCTTTGTTAGCCCTTTTAAATATGTATGAAGGAGAGGACACCATGTCGCTTCAAATATTTATTCTTGGCACATTGAGCGAAGGGGATCACCATCCATATGATATTAAGAAATTAGTACTCAGAGCATTAGAAAATACGATAACCAATATTAATGACGGAACTCTTTATTATAATTTCCAAGTGTTATTAAAAAAGGGACTAATTAAAAAAGTCGGAGTCGTTCAATCTGAAAATCGTCCGGAGAAAACAACGTACGGAATAACAGATGTCGGCCGTAAAGCACTTGAAGAGGACATTTATGCTGCATTTAAAAATATTTCAAATATAAACTCTTTATATTCCTCTCTTTTGTTTCTGGATAAAGTAGACAAGAACAAAGTCGCTTATCTTATTGAAGAAGCCATTGAGAAACTGAATAAAAGGATGGAAGTCGTTGAGCAAGCAGACCCGGAACTTACAGCTATACCTCTTGAAAGAAGAGAATCTGTTCATTTGATTGTTGACCATGCCTATCAAACCATAAAAAATGACATTCATTGGCTATCTAAGTTACTAATTTCTGTCCGAAGCTAGCTTCGAATTAATCATTGAAAGGCAAGGATAACACCTGGATCCAAATGTTCCATTGACGCGGGAGTAAAGCGATATGCTTTACTCCTTTTTTCTATGAAGAGGTGTTATTGCGTATCTAATTTAACCATAGACCGAAGAACCTTTACTAATTGCTCTGGGGTAGTTCGCCCAGTCATGATATACCATGTTGCCCCATTGTCATAAGACCAAGCAGCGTCTGATTGAATGCCCACAAATGTATCAAAGGCTGTAAATTGTCCTTTAAATGCATCATGAACAGGTTTTTCACTTTTTGGTATCGTAGCCATAACCTGCTTCATAATATTAATGGCATTGTTTGTATTCTTTGCCCATACGAGGTATTCCCAGCCGTTGCTCTTCCAAATAAATGATGTTTTATCAGTAAAATAATCTACACTATATCCATTAAAGGTAGTTGTGCCTTCTGGTTTATGGAACATTTCGAATGTTGCAAAGGGTTGTTTTCGATAGTCAGGAAGTGTGCCAGCGGACATGGTAATTACGTCGAAAGGAGACCTTTTATGATTACCTTTCAGGGCTCTTTGACGTGAAATTTGAAATAAATAGTGATCTTTACTCACTTCAAGTTTGCTTAACGTCAAAGGTCCAAGTGTCCGATGGGATTCAGATGTAGCGATATACGACGGAACATAAACAGGAATATTCACGTGTTGTAGTTGTTTAAGGTACTGTTTATCCCACGTGAATGGTTCTACTTCTCCATCTTCATCTGGATAAGCATAAGCAATAGGGGCCAAATAGATGAGTATAGTCATGAACAGTAATATGATTCTTCGCATAATTCACCTCAACACCTACTGTTTACGATTCGGTTGAAGGATATGCATACATCTCTTATTGAAACACAAGTATGCCAACAGCAAGCGTAATTATACCGAACACTGCGATGAGTAACTCTGTTTGCACCATGGATTGTTTCGATAATTTGATTGCGGATAGATTCACGAAGCTATGCAGAGGAATTAATAGAACAACTAACCAAGGGTACTTCGATACCAATAATGTACACCCGATATGAAATGCGCTTGCAAAAATCCGTTCAATCACGCCCCACACGGGATGTGCATTCATATTCCCTTGCATTTGGAGCATTTCTTTAGCTTGTATCGATTTCTCATCGGTACGTGTAGAAAGAGAGATCATGACAATCAAATTGATAATAACGAAGAGGACTTCAATAGCCGCCCAACCCTGACCGATGGAGAGTGACCATGAGAATGTCAGGCTTGTTAATAACAATACCGCGATGCGGACGCATTCCTCGAATACGCCCGAAGAGGCTACGATAATCGTGGTCGCTTTCTCTTTCGGCATTTTCATGACAATGGCACTCAGGGGCCCTCTTAGAAAGAACGCGATTACCCATCCAAGTGCACCCAATCCGAATGCTTTCCACTCCATTGCAGTACCGCTATAGTGGAATACCAACCAGAACATCACAGGAACTAAGAGATACAACGGTAAAAAATACTTCGCTCTGTTCATTACTTGTTCATACTGTTGTTGAGATTCGTTGCTGTTATCAGCATTAATGGATGCCATCAACTTTCACTCCTCATATTATCTAATTGTGATATTAACTACGTTTGGGCTCAGGAATTGAGATGGTAACGATATTCCGTCGTTTACGCTCACCATTGAGCTCATTGCCGATATGTTGCATCATCTGTGCCCGCATGCCATGTAGTAGTTCAATATATTCTTCGTCAGATAAATTAAGCTCTAGTTGTCGTAAGGAAAGACCATCTTGTTGGAGATCATAGTGCTCTTGTCGTAGATATCTACCGTAATATCCAATTAGGGAGGCGATGAATTTCATGAATAAATCCATATGCTCTTCTGAAGTCATGTTGTTCAGATCCTCTATCGGAATATCACCTCCATTCTCATTGAGGATGTACACTTTCATCAAGGTTCCGCGGACCTTCTGTTCTTCAACCACTTCAATTATCTTGGCTTTAAGCAGCTTGTTCAGATGGCGGTACATTGTCGCCTGTGGGATGTCTGGCATGATTTCTGATATTTGCAACGTTGTTCGGCGTGCTCCACCGATTAAAGATTGAATAATTCGCATACGTATCGGATGGAGGATTAAATCAGCTTTGGATTCGCTCAATGTGATCAACATCCTTTCTGGTTTGTTGTTTTTAATATTATCATTATCGATAATGATAATGATAACAGTGAATGGAATAATTTACAATACTATTTCAAGGAAAAGTTTCATTCATTGTTGATTCGCCCATCTATGATGAGGAAGAGTATAATAAATGTGAAGAAGTATACGCTAAAAGGGCTAAATGCAGATTTGGATTAGATAAGTCGCAGTAATAAATGATTTCTATATGATGTTACATAGAATTTAAAATAAAGAAGAGAAAGGTATGTGATGACTTTGGGAAATGAAAGAGTAGAAGCGGGTTGGAATTTTGATAATAGTTATGCTCGTTTGCCACAATTATTTGCTACCAGTACTAACCCAACGCCAGTAGATGCGCCACAGCTCGTTATTCTCAATGAGAAGTTGGCAACATCCTTGGGGTTAAGCATAGAGGCATTACAAAGTGAAGAAGGCGTAGCCGTGTTTGCTGGTAACAGCATTCCTGAGGATGCACAACCTCTCGCTCAGGCTTATGCAGGTCATCAATTCGGGAATTTCACGATGTTAGGTGATGGACGGGCAGTTCTACTTGGTGAGCATATCACGCCTCAAGGTGAGCGATTGGATATACAACTCAAGGGTGCGGGTCGAACTCCGTACTCTCGCGGTGGTGATGGTCGAGCGTCACTTGGACCTATGTTACGCGAATATATCATTAGTGAAGCGATGCATGGGCTCGGCATTCCTACAACGCGTAGCTTAGCAGTAGTGACCACGGGTGAAACGGTTATCCGTGAGAGTCACTTGCCAGGTGCTATTCTTACACGTATTGCGACCAGTCATTTGCGCGTAGGTACGTTTGAATATGTCTTACAATGGGGCAATGCTGAGGATATTCGGGTGCTTGCGGAGTATACATTACAACGGCATTATCCAGCTATTGAAGAGGGGCAGGACCGTTATCTACATTTACTGCAGGAAGTGATCAAGCGTCAGGCGATGCTGATTGCGAAGTGGCAATTGGTTGGCTTTATTCATGGGGTTATGAATACGGATAATATGGCTATTGGTGGAGAGACGATTGATTATGGTCCGTGCGCATTTATGGATACCTTTGATCCTGCACAGGTGTTTAGTTCCATTGATCGACAAGGTCGCTATGCTTATGGGAATCAGCCGAATATTGGTAGTTGGAATCTTACACGATTTGCTGAAGCCCTTGTACCATTACTTCATGAAGATCAATCTGAAGCGGTCGAATTGGCACAGGATGCGTTAGCAGAATATGCAACGTTGTATTATGGTCATTGGATTGCCGGAATGAGAGCGAAGCTTGGCATATTTAACGAAGAGGAACAAGATGAGGTACTTATCAAAGATCTTCTGAGTCTGATGCATAAGCACCATGTGGACTATACAAATACGTTCCTTGCCTTAACATTTAATACGGTGGAGGATACGGTTCTGTCTGGCACGCCTGCGTTCACGGCGTGGAATACGTTATGGCAGGAGAGACTAGAGCGGCAACAGGAATCGAAAGACGCAGCACAGGAGCTGATGCGAAACAGTAACCCTGCGGTTATTGCTCGTAACCATCGCGTAGAAGAAGCACTTGCAGCGGCAGTCGATCATGGAGATTATTGCGTCATGGAGCAATTGCTTGGGGTTCTTTCTAATCCCTATGCACACACACCAGAACAGGCTATTTATGCTACGCTACCTGCGAATTCAACACTTCCTTACCGAACTTTTTGCGGGACATGATATAGAATTATTGGAACAGACCGAAGCTTAGTGCTTCGGTCTGTTTGTCTTGTAATTAAAGAATGAAACCGTTCTCAAAAATGGTTGCATATCCTACTAATAAAACAAATTGATTCTTATAAGATCGTTATTAATCTTCTACAATATAAGAGAAGAATAGTTAACAACTCATAACAGTTACAATATTAAATTGAATATAGGAGGCACATAATGAGAAAGACACAAGCTTGGAATAATAACTGGCAGTTTATCAAAACAGACGGTGACTTTTATAATATTGAAATAGATGAATCACAATTTGAAGCAGTTACGTTACCCCATACATGGAATAACATCGATGGTCAGAGTACAGTCGATTATTATAAAGGAAAATGCTGGTACCGAAAGAATTTTGAAAAGCCTGTAGTGGAAAGTGAAGGCCGTATTCTCATACAATTCGAGGCAGTGGCTCAAGTTGCTGAAGTGTATGTAAACGGGAAGTTCGTGGTGGAGCATCGAGGTGGGTACTCAACATTCTTTGCCGATATTACAGAATATTTAGTAGAGGGTACCAATAATATCTCTGTTTCAGCAGATAATTCATCTAAAGATGTGTATCCCCAAAATTCTGATTTCACTTTCTATGGTGGTATATATAGACCTGTTACTTTAATAACCGTTTCAAATAATCATTTTTCATTCGATCAAGATGGAAGTGATGGGGTATTCCTTACTCCTAATGTTAATGGATACGTAGATGTGGCGGGATTCGTTGCAGGTCAGAATAATGGTAAAGTAATATGCAAAATTAGTGATTCTCTTGGAACCCTTGCAGGAACAGGAGAAATTGATGTACATCATGGACAGTTCCAGTTAAACGTGTCCGTTCCCAATCCACACTTATGGCAAGGAGTAGAAGATCCATATCTCTATACCGCTATTGTTGAACTAAGTGTTGCGGGAGTAATCGTGGATAGTTTGTCTTATCGCATTGGCTTCAGAAGCTATCAGATTGACCCCAATAAAGGGTTTATTCTCAATGGGATAGAGACGCCTTTAAGAGGCGTTGCCAAACACCAATGTCGAGAAGATAAGGGAATTGCTGTGTCATATGCAGATCAGATCGAAGATATGGAACTCATTGCAGAGATGGGAGCCAATACGATCCGTTTAGCTCACTATCAACATGCAGCCATGACGTATGATTTGTCTGATGAAATGGGCATGGCTTTATGGGCAGAAATTCCTTTCACTACCGTATTTGAGCCATCTAAAGAATGTAGAGACAATGCTACAAGCCAAATGATAGAGTTAGTTAGACAAAATTATAATCATCCTTCAATCATCGTATGGGGAATCGGAAATGAACTGAGTCTCGGTGGGGAAAGTGAAGCACTTTATGATGAGCTACGTGCATTAAATGATTTAACGCATACACTAGATCCTACTAGATTAACTGCTTTAGCCAATGCATCTATAACTAAATTAGGTGCTCCATTAAGAAGTATTACGGATGTCATTGGTTATAATCAATATCTTGGATGGTATAATGGGACAATTGAAGATAACGCTGCATGGATGGATCAAATTCATGAAGAAGATCCGAATATACCTGTTGGGATTAGTGAGTATGGCGCAGATTCGGTTATGAAATGGCATAGTTCGGAGCCGCGTAAAAAAGATTATACGGAAGAATATCAAGCACTTTATCATGAAGGAAATGTTAAATATATAACCGACCGACCGTTTCTATGGGCAACACATGTGTGGAACATGTTTGATTTCGCTGCAGCATTTCGAGATGAAGGTGGATCAGTTGGGCGTAACAATAAAGGGATGGTAACCTTTGATAGAAAGACGAAGAAAGAAGCCTTTTATCTCTATAAAGCATATTGGTCCAAAGACAAGTTCGTTCACATTTGTGGAAGAAGATATGTTAAACGGGCTGAAGAGCAGATTGAGGTTAAGATCTATTCCAACTGTGATGAAGTAACCTTATCCGTGAATAATGGTCATAAGATGACACAAAAAGGCGATAAAATCTTTATTTTTAGCGGCATTCCGCTAGAAATGGGAGAAAATACGTTACTTGTGACAGCACCGGGTGGTTATGCTGATCATATCGTATTGGAAAGATTAGAAGAACCAAATGCTGATTATATCTTACCTGTCGTTGAAGTGGTATTGAGTGATGAAGTAGAGCAGTGGTTCGTTAATTTGGTTCCAAAAAGTGCAGAACTTACTTTCCCAGAAGGATATTATAGTGTGAAGGATGACTTTGATACCTTGCTGTCAAATCCGGAAGCAACAGAAGCCTTACAAACCTTAATATTTGAGCCTATTCGCATTGATAGTGAGGCTACTGGAATAGAAAATACGATGAAGGATGTTGCTACTAAAGCAGGAAGTATCACATTTGAAACAATTTGGGACTTCCTCGGGAAGAGACTACCAAGTACAGCATTATATTTGCTAAATGAAAGATTGACACAAATTAAAAAATAAGCAAAAAAAATGATTTCCATTATTCGGAATCATCTTTTTTTTGCAGATATATTTAGCATGCTCTGTTGTATGTCCATTGCGTGCGTTCGACAAACTACTGGTTAAATTCTACGAGGGTATTTTTAAAAATGTTTCCAATTACAACACAGGCTTCCTCTTGGTCAGCAACATTATTGAAATAATCAAGCCCAATGGAAATTAACCCACCATTTAAGTACTCCAAAGTTATCTTAAACTTTTGATTATCTTTTAATTCGGGACGTACTCTATATATAGCTTGGAGATGGGCAGCTTCCATTTTTCTAAACAATATTTCTTTTCGGGCATTTCTAACAAGATAAGTGCTTAGCGGTTGCAGTGAGATAAAGGTACTCGTTATTGTTTTAACATATTGCACAGGGTCTGTGAAAATAGTCAAAACATTATCTGCACTAGCAATGTATTGCTCTACCAATTCATTCTCAATATGGTCGACCAAAGCATATATATCTTCAAAGTGCCGGTAGAATGTGGTTTTATTAATCATGGATAGATCTGTAAGTTCTTTTATGGTGATTTTTTCAATTCGCTTTGTTTCAATGAGTTGTTTAAAAGCATTCATAATGATGATTTTCGTTTTGTAAACTCTTTTATCCAACATGGATCCGACCTTCCCACTAGAAACATCTGTGTTAATACGTTTATGTCTGTGCATTTCCCTAAATATCTTCATAAAATGATACTTAATAGCTATTCTATCACAATTGCTCCTAGTATCACTGTCATATATTGCCTTATTTAAAGTGTGGACTGATATTTATATTATATATCGGACAATCGATGAGCGTTATCGATAAGACCACGGTTTGACTTTGTTTGCAAACGTGAAAGTGGGAAGTTTTTTTGTGAAAAAAAAGATAAAATTATGGTACGTATGCACCTAAATTTTGTAATAGAGGAGATATTCTGCTGGAGTATGGAGGGTGTGGCGAATTGCAATGATCTGACGATTGGGACGTGTAGGGAATGTACTATAGTTACTGGGGCCATTGAGGGATTAAATAGGACAAGAGGGGGTATACGTAATATCAAGAAGTGGAGGGACGATTCTTGTGTGAAAATAAAACAGCACAAGAATCGTCCCTTAGTTTCTAGTTTCCGTTCTTACTTTCATTTGCTAATGCTATTAACTTTCTCTTTTCAGCTAAATCAATTGGCAATTGATTTGTACGTTGTTTATTGAGTGGATATAAGAATCCTAATAGTAAGAAAATAATTAAATACAGAACCCCTGGTGCTAGCGTCGAAAGCGAATATATACCGTTGATTGCGGCTTCTGTCTGTACTTGTACTGTGGAATCATATCCAACAGCAGCAATCGCGACCCCACCGATCCCACCAGCTAGAGCCTGACCTACTTTTCGAGTCATTGATGCAATAGAGTATACGGTTGCATCTTCTCTAAATCCAGTTAAATATTCATGATAATCGATTACATCTGTAATGAACGCCCAGCTCGTTAGACCGAAGAAACAAAATGCAAACATAGCAACGCCTGTAATAATAATAAATTGAATGGCCGTTAAGTCATTTAAGAAGAATAGAAGCAGATAAAGAAGTGCAGCAATTAAAAGGCCAGTAGATGCAACTTCCTTTTTCCCAAACTTTTTCACAAGCGGTTTCACTAATGGGACTGCAAGAATCATAGAGATAATTTGAACGAGTCCTACCATACTTAGTGCTCCTGCGTTGCCGAAATACTCTTTAAATAAATACGTGTTAACTGTATTAACTAGCAATGAACTCAACACAGATACGAGCATGGAGACTACGATCCAGATGAAGGGTTTATTTTTCAATAGATTTTTCATTGATTTACTGAAATGCCCTTTTTCTTTAGGAAGGTCAGGTGCTACAATACGCTCCGTCGTTAATTTATAACAAGCCATGTAACAAGCAACGGCAAGAACAGCAAAGATAGCGGCAGCCATGAATAAACGATTGGCATCAATCTTATTATCAACAAATACAATGAGTGGAGCAATGACACCAACGACGATACCTGCCAACAAAGAACCTGTTGTTCTCCAAGTAGATAAAGTGGTTCGCTCTACGGGATCATCTGTAATGACAGAAGCCATGGATCCATAAGGAATAGTAACTGTACTATATAACGTTCCCCAAACAATATATGTTACGAAAGCCCATGCGAGATAAAAACCATCGGACATACCTGGAATATGTACGAACATCAGTAAGCCTGTGATTACAAGAGGGAGAGACATTCTAAAAATCCATGGTTTAAATTTACCGTTTATCGTCGTCTTTCTTGAATCAATAAACCTTCCCCATGCGACATCGGCAAAACCATCCCATAACCGTGCAATTAAAAAGATAACACCAACGGCTGCAGCACTAATATGAAAAACATCTGTATAAAAAACCATTAAGTAACTACTAACTAACAGGAAAAAGAAATCGTTTCCAAGATCGCCAAATAAATAACCGAATTTATCTCTCTTGCCAAACGGACGTACGGTTTGCCCCTGTAATTTTACAGACTTATTGAGCTCTAATTGATTCATACTCATTGTATATCCTCCTAAGGTGAAAATAGAATGTCATGCTTCTTTGTTCCAAATCCGTTCATATTCAATTAAATTATTTATATGTAGTCAATCTTTTGCTTCTTTCATATTGTAAAATATTAAAAAATAACTTATAAGAATCAATTTGTTCTATTAGTAGGATATGCAACTAATTTTGAAAACGGTTTCATTATGCTGTCGTATACAAATTATAAATCTTGCCGGACAAACTTTAGCATGTTCCGCTATTGACAGCGCGGATAATCATATATAAATATAGGAAAATGTACTGTCAGTTATAGGAAGGAATCGGGATCGATTTAAGCGGCACTCATAGTAGAAAGAGCACCCCTTAGACAGGAGTGCCCTTTGAATATCGTTGAAATGTTATTCCTTCATGGAGGAATGGTAACCTGAATCATTTATCTCCATAAAACACCTTAGATTGAAGCACATCTAGCGCCCGCTGGATCTCTTCAAGTTCTTCAGCGGAAGCATCCTTGATTCGATCTAGAAAACGTCCACCTATCCGATGAAAGGCCTCATTCATCATCGCTTGTCCTACTTCAGAAAGCCGAATCAATTGCTTACGGCGATCCTCAGCAACATCGAACTTCTCACAGAGATTCTTCTCAGTTAATTTCTTGAGCTCACGGCTCGTGTTCGGCATGGATATATGCTTACAATCGCTTATTTGACTCAGAGTAACGGGTTGGCTAACCGCAATATACTCCAGAATACTATATTGAACGGGCGTAATATCATTCGGTTTAATATCTTTGGTTAATTCATACGTCACTTCATGTACCGATGTCGCAAAGGTCACAAATTTTTGGAAAAACACTTCTTGATCCACAAGCCTCACCTCTTAATGAAACAATAACAAACTGATTATCACAATACAATTATCATTTGACAACTAAAAGATATTCGTGATACCATTTAGTTATCAAATGATAATTAATGGGGTGGAGCAATGAAAGTCTTAGTCATTTATACGCATCCGAATCACAAGAGTCTAAGTTATGCATTTTTGAAAAAAGTCATACAAGGCAGCAGCGAGAACATACATATCGCGGACGTACAGGTGCTTGATTTATATGAAGAGGGATTTGATCCGGTTCTTATGTTTAATGAAAACAAACGTAGGAGAGATATGCACATCGATCCCAAGCTTGCGAAATATCGTGAACAAATTCTGAATGCGGATAAGATTGTGTTCGTGTATCCTATCTGGTGGGGACGACCTCCCGCAATGCTCTTGGGTTATATCGATCAAATGTTTGCTTCCAATTTTGCATACAAGGATAAGGGTGGTATGTTACCAGAAGGGTTACTGAAGGGTAAATCGGTGGTCTGCATATCCACCATGAAAGGGCCTAAGTTCTATCCTTTATATTGGTTGAATAATGCGCATAAAGTGCTCATGAGAAAGGCTTTGTTTCAATATGTGGGTATAAGGAAAGTGAAATTCTTCGAATTTGGAAGTATGGAAAGTTCGAAGGGGAGGCATGAGAAGAAATTAAACCAGGTCTTTCAGTATTTCAAATCGGTAGCTCATTAGCACGTCTAGTGTTACTCCTTTCTGGAGAAGGGGTAGATATATGGTATATAAATGCGCTCATGAGAGAAGGAATCCACCTCGATATACTGAGGTGGATTCCTTCCTTTTTACGTCGTCTTAGATTATTCGATTTTATTTATAATTATTGGGATTCTGCGGTAGGAAGGTTAGTATCGCTCAAATATTCTGTTTGTGCCGTGGCCTTAGGTTCAACTGGTTTTATTTTACGGTGAGCAATATTTGTAGGGCGGCATTGATGGATGACCTCGCGCCAGCTGAAATCTCCTCGTTCGAGTGCGTGTACAAGTAACTCGGCAGTTGCCATGTTGGTTGCTACAGGGATACCGTATACATCGCATAGTCGGAGTAAAGCGGTAATGTCCGGTTCATGTGGTTGCGCAACAAGGGGGTCACGAAAGAAAATTAATAAGTCCAGTTCATTCTTAGCGACCATAGCACCGATTTGCTGGTCACCGCCAAGCGGTCCTGACATGAATCTTACAATATCTAGATTTGTATTTGTCATAATTAATCCGCCGGTTGTGCCAGTAGCAAACAATGTATGCTTCTCGAACAAGGACTGATAAGCAATAACGAATTGAATCATTTCGTCTTTCTTGTGATCATGAGCAACGAAAGCGACATTCATAGCTATCCACCCTTTCAATTTCCCGTTAATGTTATTTTAATTAACACAAGAATAACATTTTTTTCAATAAAAAACAAGAAATTAATGGAATTTAACTTTTAAAAAGAAAAAATGGACACAAATTAAGTTTGTATGTTATATAATATAACACAATATATAACATGGATATAACGTTAAAAGTTTTGGCATCACCTACTTTATAGGAATAGTAACGAGTAAATATCGACATTATTGGAGGCAACGTTTATTGGGATGTAATAGCGAATATGATGCAGGTGAAGATGGCAATAGGTAGATCTCATAGTTGGAAAATGGCTGAGATGAGAGGTGAAAGACGCAAAAAAATCCCTAGTTATGCAATCGAAAACAACCGTAGGGTTGTTCCCGATTACGTACTAAGGGATCACTATTGTGTAAGAATTACTTGATACTAGCGTTCAGTTGCGTACACTCTGCTGCCGTCACGTTCTCACCGCAAACGGCAATTTGGTTCTGCGGTTTACCATCTGCCAAGTCGCTAGTAAGGGTATTGCCAAGGGCGTGATTTAGTGCGTTCAGGTTGTAGCCGTTGTCTTGCTCAAATTGCCATCCAAATATGCCTGCTAAGCCATGATCCTTAGCATATTGAGCCTTCAGCGCGACAGTACGAGGGGTCTCGATACTGATGAACGAGCCGATCGTTGGGTTGACTAAATAGTCGGCATTTGCCGCTTTATCGGTGTATAGGCGGTAACCATTTTTCGGTTTCATATCTTTATCAAGGAAATTTTGATAGAGATCGTATCCTTCTATAACACCAGCTTCCCATGATGCGACACCCGCAATGCCTAAGATCAGAGGGGCACCCGTCGCATTCAGATTTCCGAAGGTAGATGATCCGACCAAACCATTGGTATACTCGGTAATGTCACCGGTTTTTATTGCCTTGGAACGGTGATAATTGGCGATTCCGATCATAATTTTGTTGGCTGGCACGCTATGGTTGGTTAGATATTGCACGATAGCGTCAACAGAGAGCTGGACCTGATTGCCACTTGCATCTTTCAGGTTTGGATTGTTATAGAGCGAAGTGTGGTGCCCTAATTTACGATCCCATGCGCCAGTGAAATCATAGGTCATAGCGTATAAGCGGTTGAGATATGGGCTCACTTGCGCCCAGTCTATCTTATCGAGTGCAGCTTGGCTTGCTGGAATTGCACTTGATAGTCGGTATTGTTTGCCTGTTTTAAGTGAAAGCCAATCCATACCGGCACGTAAATCTTTTATAAGCTGAAGGTAATTCTGTGCATCCTCAGGACGGGACATGCCTATAACAGCACCATCTGTGCCTGGATATTCCCAATCGATATCAATGCCATCAAATTCGAACTGTTCTAAGAAACGAACAACAGAATCAACAAAGACTTTGCGACGTGTTGCATCAGAAGCCATCCAACCGAAACCTTCACTCAGCGTCCATCCACCTACAGACAAATCGAGCTTCAGGTTTGGATTGTTCTTGCGAAGTTGATAGATGACGCCGAACACGCCTCGCACATCTTTGGGATCAAGATCGTACATGCTCTCCGTACCCGTCAGACTGCCTGCTGTTTGACCAGGTTGTAGGCGAAGAAATGCCGCTTCAAAGTCAGCTACGGCCATGGCACCGTCAGGCAAATTGCTTTGTTTACAGGTGCGGTTAGCTGCTGCTGGAGCAGTAGTTGGGAAACCGGGATCTTGCGTATTCTTGGCAGCTGGGTAGCAGATACCGGCAAAGCCGTATACAATACGATCCACATTCTTCGCAGCTAATTTATTGAAATCAAATCGACGGCCGTAAAGTCCCCAATCGCCCATATATTCAACGACTTCTTGACCTGCGCTGCGGCTATAAACGTTGTTCTGAAGCGGAAGCGTTCCTGAAGCAAGCTTCGATCCGCGAGCACCGTTGTCTGCATCGAATCCAGGATGATTACCTCCAGGGTCTGTCGAAGGGTCAATACCTCCGCGAGTTCCCCCCGTTCCTGTACCTGATACGGGATGCGCTGCGGCTATCGGACCAGATGGCTTCACAACACCAGCATTAGGATTCCCGTTAACAGGGGTAGGTTGACCATAATCAATGGTGTTGGGTATAGACACGGGGCAGAGGGTAGAGTCAGCTATACCGACAAGTTCCCACATATGATAAATCGTATCGTCGGGTGCGATGCCGTGAACATCGGATAGTGCACGATATGCTTTGCCGTTATAACCGACGATTTTGTCTTTGGAGTATATCTTGTTCGCAGCATATACGGATGCGCAATAAGGTGTTGTCGGAGCTGGAGTTCCGGGATCAACAGTTACGACTCGCCATAATGTAGGCGCATTTGGTGGTTCCCATCCCACCAAGGAGGTATGTGCAAAGGTATTCTGATAGTTCTTCCCATTGTAACTAACAATGTCTCCGAGTTTATAGGAAGTATTAGGCTGCCATGCGTTACTGCCGACAGGTGTCGTTACGGAGACAACATTGCTCGCAGGGGAAAGGTTCCCGGCTGCATCTTTGGCTATAACCTTGAAGGTGTAGGTCGTATTTGCTGTTAATCCACTAATCGTAGCTGTTGTATTGGTCGTAGATAATGAAAGTGTTGTACCGTTAAATACGTCGTATCCAGTAATGCCTATGTTATCGGTGGAAGCACTCCAAGATAAGGATACGCTGATTGATGTTGTACCGGTAGTTGCTAAGTTGGCTGGAGCAGTAGGTGGTTGTGTATCAATGACGATGGCTGTTGTGGTTACATTAACTGTGTTACTAGCAGGCGATAAGTTCCCGGCTGCGTCTTTGGCATTGACCGTGAAAGTGTAAGATGTGTTCGCTGTCAATCCGCTGATTGTTGCCGTTGTATTGACCGTAGAGAAAGAAAGTGTTGAACCATTGTATACGTCGTATCCAATGACGGCTACGTTATCTGTAGAAGCGGTCCAGGATAAAGACACACTGGATGATGTTGTAGCTGTAGTTGCTAAGTTGGCTGGAGCGGTAGGTGGCTGTGTATCCACGACGATGGCTGTTGTGGTTACGCTGAGTATGTTACTAGCAGGCGATAAGTTCCCGGCTGCATCCTTCGCTTTGACCGTGAAATCGTATGTCGTATTGGCCGTCAATCCAAGGACGGTCGCACTAGTGGTATTAACGGTGGCTGCCGGTTGCGAGCCTAAGTATACAATGTAATCGCTTACAGATACATTGTCAGTGGAGGCTCCCCATGAAAGAGTTACGCTTGTGGGAGTTACACTCGTTGCGGTTACATTACTTGGAGCTGTTGGAGATTGAGAATCGACGGTGGTTGTCTTTAACCACAGCGCAGGAACGTTAGATGGCTCCCATCCTGGTAAAGATTGATGATTCTGTCGGCATGCATACGTACTTCCTCCGTACGTTACAGTATCGCTTGTCGTATAAGCTGTGTAAGGTGCCCATGCTCCTCGATCGGCGGCATAAGATGTGGCGGGAAAAATCGGCAGTAGCGTTAAAAGAAGTGCGACAACGATCGATAAAATGAATGCCTTACTCATTGAACCTTTTCTCATCCTTCACAACGTCCCCTTCCATATTATGATTAAATAATCCAATATTTGTATTACAAAATGATCTTTATTCTTATTGGTCAGAAGATATAACTTCTTTCTGAGCGTAAATAAAATATTTTCTTTATTTTGACTGAGGGACAAACATATACCCAACCTGAATGTATTATGTGAAATAGATGTGAAATTAGTGCTATGGGTTGCTAGAAGAGAAATTTACGGAATAAATAACAAACCCCCGACCTCGAGAGGTCCGGGTAATGGGTCATATGTATTATTGTAACATCCGTTAGCCGAGAGTTTTGATTGGACTTTCTTGAATGATATCGGATATTTTCTTCCCGATTTCACTGACATCCTGGGCGATATTACTGAGGACATGTACACAAAGACCACAATCTATAAACCTTAAGAGAATGGAGGTGAATCCAGGAATACCACCGGTGTGAGTAACTAATTTACCATAGGGGGTCTCTTGAATTACCCAGCCGTAACCATAAAGATAATCTTGCTCGCCTTTGAAAGGGGTGAACATTTGATCGATAGAGGATTTACCTAATAGTTGATTCGTATAAAGAGCTTGATCCCAAATATGCAGATCTTCAACTGTGGAAATAATAGCTCCTGCAGAGTAGGCATTGGTGGAATTAAAGAATGGAGCGTTTAAGAGTGTTCCTTCTTCGCTGAGGTGATATCCTGCTGCACGTAAATCTAATATGTAATCGGGACGGTCTAATCGAGAATCCTTCATTCCAAGTGGCTCAAAGATATGTTCTTGTAAGTATTGATCATAGGATTGCCCTGTAATTTGCTCTAAGATGGAACCCAAAAGAATATAGCCGGAATTGGAGTATTTGTATTGTTCGCCAGGCGAGAAATCCAATTCTTTCTGTGAGAAACGTTCCATTATTTCCTCTGGAGTAGAAGGATGAACGGCCCATTCAAGCATATGAGGATCATCTGTATAGTTGGCGATACCCGAGGTATGTGTCAGTAAGTGATGGATCGTGATGTGATCGCCATTTGTATAATCGGGATAATATTTACTAAGAGGATCTTCAAGATGTAGTTGCCCCAGTTCTACCAATTGTAGAATACACACAGCGGTAAATGTTTTGGTAATAGAAGCAATTCGGAATTTAGTCTTAGTTGTGTTATCTACGGAAAGTTCAATATTTGCTTTCCCAAAGGCATTGGAATAGACAACCTCACCATGTAATGAAGCTAAGATAGCTCCGGAGAATTTATGGTCTTGAGCTAACGGCTCTAAATAGGCATTCATTTTCTCTGTTATCTGTGACACTGAACAGTCCTCCTTTTAAAATAATGGTTCACACTTCATGCTAAGGGTAAAATTGGTAAAATACAAGCTGCGTATACACCGTACCGTTATAGAGCCTAAATAGGATATAAACAATATTAATCACACAAATACCAAGTTATGGTAGTATGGTGTTTATATCGTAAAATAAGGAGGGGTATCATTGAGTCTATTTCCCGTGACATACTCACTCTTGTCACAAGAAGCATTATTATCGCATATTAAAGATCATTATGAGGTCCATGAACCCGTAAGTCTTCAGTATTTCCTAAGGGGAATGAATGACACTTATGTATTAACAACTGGGCAAGGGAAATATATTTTCAGAGTATATCGTGCGGATAGGAGGAATTATTCAGAGATTGCATTTGAGTTAGATGTATTGCGTGACCTCCATGTGAAAGGTGCGAACGTTTCAGTACCCATTAACAGAAAAGATGGGACGTTTATTAACGATTTTAATGTCGTAGAAGGTGTAAAGCATGGGGTTATGTTTAGTTATGCCGAAGGTGTTGAAAGGCCTATTCATGCGATAGAAGATAGTTATTTGTTTGGACAAGCAGTTGCACAAATTCACAAAGAGACTGACAACTTTAGTAGTGAACACGTAAGGGGAAATCTTGATTTTGAGCATCTGATTGAGAAACCGTTAGATACTATCAGGTCACATATGGAACACCGCCAAGAGGATTATGATTTTCTGCATGACCTTGCTATGCAATTAAAGGCACAGATTGTAAACCATCTGGAAGAAGGATTAGACTGGGGATTATGTCATGGCGATTTGCATGGTAACACTAATGTAGCCTTTACGGACGAGGGTACACTGACACATTATGACTTCGATATTTGTGGTTATGGATGGAGAGCATATGATATTGCAGAATTCAGATTAGCAAGAGAAATACATAGTGGGCACAATAAGGATGAGGTTGAGAAGTTATGGGATGCATTTCTAAAGGGATACAGGGACATAAGATTTATTAGCGACAATGATATTAACGTCGTCCCTGTATTTGTTGCACTTAGACAGCTTTGGCTCTTAGGTTTATGTTTCAGTGAATCCGAGCTTATAGGAGAGGCAGACTTTGATCAGGGATTTGTGGATAGTAAGATGGATTATTTCAGGAACTTAGATATCTGTTAAAATGATTTGAACAAAGGATTTATTTATAAACAATGCATCCCTTGTTCTCTAATAGCTCTAATGTTCTCGTTACTTTAAAGTTGTGATTCCATCTCAGATCGAGTTTCTCCAATTGTTTAAGGTTTAGAATAGCATTCGGAATTTCCTGTATATTATTCTCTCTTAAATCAAGTTCGATGAGGTTGTCTAATTCACCGATTTCTTCGGGAAGTTCATTTATTTGATTTGTTCGAAGGTTTAGTCTTCGCAATTTTTTCAGTTTACCGATGGACGTAGGAAGCGCTGCTAATTTATTATCACTTAAATCCAGTATTCGGAGTTCTTCCAATGCTCCGATATTTTCTGGCAAGTAGATTAATTGGTTACCATAGAGATGTATTTCTCTCAAACCTCTTATATTTGTTATCGAATCAGGTAGGGTCTCAAGTTGGTTATTATATAATCGTAATTCAATGAGACTTGTCATTTCACCTATACTGTGAGGTAACTTTGTCAATTTATTATCTGTTACATTCAAATATTTGAGTTGTTGAAGAGCACAAAGCTGTTCTGGAAGATGTTCAAACTGATTATTACTCAGATATAGAAAGGAATCTAATCCTTGTAACTTTCCAATCGTCTCGGGTAATACCTTCAGTTTATTATGACCTAAATCTAGCATTCTTAAATGGATTAATTGTTCAATTTTCTCAGATAAGACCTCAATATCATTTCCTGCATAATTTAATACTTCTAACTCATTATGAATGAAGAGCCTCTCAGGGATTTCTTTAATGTGGTTGTTATACATACTTAGTTCCAAGAGTCCATGGGTCTCAAATATGATGTTTGGCGTTTCTGTTAATCCTTTTCCGTCAAAATTATACTTCATGCCATTTGTCTCCTTTGCTCATTTAATATTCTCCAACGGGCATCTGATCTAGTTCCAATGGTAAGAAAGCATAATTGCCATCCTTTACAATCGTACATTTACGAACAGGAATAGGATTGTTAAAGATGGGTCCATCTATGACTGTGGTATGGAATTCCCCACCTTCTCCACATGGGTCAATACCACGAGCTTCGAGTTCCTGTACATATTCATGGGTTAACGTTCGTCCTAAATCATCTTCACGCATGCCTAAGGATAAATTTACTGTTACTACGATCGTATTAAATCCAAGATTGATAAACTCTTCAACTGCTTCTTTATGATCCATTTCCCATAGAGGCATCCCAAGCTTTAATCCAGCATTTCTCGTTACCTTGTCATGCCAACATCCATGAGCAGGCATATCCAAGTCACCAGTTACTAACACTTCTGCACCTTGATTCTTAGCATGTTCCAAGAGGCGCATGAACACGTCTTCATAATCTGTCCAACTTGAAGCAGCAGTATATACGGGTAGACCTATAGATTCAGCTTGAGCACGAATAAGCTCTGGGGGCATTCCATGGGATCTAGAACGCTTCCCTTCTTCCTCCAACATCACGATCAATCCAACGGGCGTTCCCATGTTCATTGCTTTATATAGAGATAACACACTATCCTTTCCTCCACTGAACGAAGCTACGAAGGGATGCCCGACAGCGCCATTTTTCCAATCTATATTTTCTACCATTATGATCTTTCCCCTTTATTGTTATGACTGTTTTTCATTACCTGTAGATTAACCAATCTGATGCTTTATATATGATGTGGTATCACAATCTATATATTCATACTATCACTTATTTTATAGGTCAAGTAATCCTGGTGAAAGTGTGTATAAATTAATTGACTTGAACTGGGATATGGGTGTAAATAAATATATATATTAACCATTTTTAGGTCACGATTATAGCTCATTTAGTATGCATGTATTCACTCCAGGGTTATATTCTAATTGTTTCACACGGTTATTCTGGTAATTATGGTGAAATAATAGGTGTTTTTTCTTTCGTAACCGTTTTCAGTTCAATTAATTAATTAAATCAAAACCTATTAAGGTACGCCACAGAAGAGGAGAACAACAAACTATGAATCGTTTATCAGAAATGCTCTCAACAATGTCTATTCGCACACGACTCTTTCTTCTTTGCATGTTGATTTTGATTGGATCGTTTGTGGTAATGGGTTATCAGCAAGGTGTAAGAGTAACTACTCTGATCGAAGGGGAGGCACTTGAGAAGGCGCAATCTGATTTACAGATGGGTATGGAAATGATCGATACGAAATATCCAGGGTCGTGGCATGTGGAAGAGGACAAGTTATATAAAGGCGAAACGTTAATCAATAATAACTTTGAGATTGTTGACGCAATAGGCAAATTGACGAATGGGGATACTTCTACGATATTTTTAGGCGATACACGGGTAACGACAAGCGTTATTGTTGATGGCAAACGTGCAGTGGGGACTAAAGTGTCAGCTAATGTTGCTGATCAGGTTCTCAAAGAGGGCCAAGTGTACTTAGGCCAAGCTAATGTTGTAGGTCATACTTACCAGGCTGCGTACATGCCAATCAAGGATTCTAGTGGGAAAGTTATTGGGATATGGTATGTGGGTGCCCCTGATGCGAATGAACGTATTCAACAAATTAAGAAGGACATGATGACGGAACTGGTGGTTCAAGGGATAATTATTCTTTTTATCGCTCTATTGCTGTATTTCGTGCTCACACGCCCTATGGTTAATCGAATTCAGGATTCGGCTCGTGTGCTTCAAATTATCGCGAATGGTGACCTCACCTCTAATGATCTGCAAACGAAAAGTAAAGATGAAACAGGATTATTAATACAATCTGTTAATAAGGTAGCGAAGGATCTTCGATCTGTACTTACACAGGTTAAAGAAGCTTCTGTACTCGTTGCGTCTTCTTCACAAGAGTTGGCTGCAAGCACAGAAGAGACGAGTAAAGCAACAGAACAGATTAACCTAGCTGTTCAGGAAGTAGCCATAGGATCAGAGAAACAATTGTCCAGCATCAAGCATTCTACCGAATCTGTCCTGGAAATTTCAAGAGGGATGGATCAAGTGGCTAATGCAATCCAGACAATGGCTGATTATTCATCTATAGCAAATGATAATGCTAGATTAGGTACTCAAGTTGTGTCTCACAATATAGAACATATGAATCTCATGCAACAGACGGTTGAAGAAGCAGCAAATGCTATTCAAATATTAGAGGGCAAATCTAAGGAAATCGACCTGATCATTGTTGCCATTACACAAATTGCGAATCAAACGAATCTATTGGCTCTCAATGCTGCCATCGAAGCTGCGCGTGCAGGTGAACATGGTAAGGGATTTGCTGTAGTTGCCTCGGAAGTGAAGAAGCTAGCTTATCAATCTGGGAAATCAGCAGAACAAGTGCGTGAGCTAATTGGGCAAATTCAAGCTGATTCTTATCGAGCGGTACTTGCAATGAATCAAGGGACGAAGGTCGTTCAACAAGGCATGCAGCAAGTTCAGCAATCAGGTATTGCCTTTAATGATATATCCAATGCCATTGCTGAGATCTCATCACAATCTCAAGAAGTATCGGCTATTGTAGAACAAGTACAATCAAATTCCCATGAAGCAGTAAATATAATGGAGCGGATCGCTTCGATCTTACAACAGTCAACAGATAATACCCAAAATGTAGCTTCATCAGTAGAAGAGCAAAATGCATCAAGTGAGGAAATTTCGGCATCAGTTGCTTATTTGAGTAATATGGCAGAGGAATTACAAGCGTTAATAGGGAAATTCAAGGTATAAGAGTAACAATGAATGAGATTGGAAGGTAGCAATCAATAAAGAACGGGTGCCTAATTTAGGCACCCGTTCTTTATTGATTAAGATTAGTTTGTGTAGTTATCAAAATATCCTTGGATAAAGATAATCGGTGTACCTTTATCTCCACTACCTGAAGTTAAATCGGATAGAGAACCAATAAGATCAGTAAGTCTTCTAGGTGTAGTACCTTGTGCTTCCATCGCGCCTACAAGATCTGTATCTTTATTGCTAATATATTGAGAAATCGCCTGTTTAAGTTCAGCACCTCTTAAATCAGCAAAGTTATTATCAGCAAGATACTTCAACTTCACTTCATTCGGTGTACCATCAAGTCCTGCTGTGTAAGCTGGTGATACAACAGGATCGGCAAGTTCCCAAATCTTACCTACCGGATCTTTGAATGCACCATCTCCATAGATCATGACTTCAACATGCTTACCCGTCTTTTCTTTGATGATCTGTTGTATGTTATCTACGACAGGTTGGCAATTACGTGGGAATAGCTTAACACTATCTTCTGTTGATTTATTGGATCCGAGAAGACCATAAGCTTCGTTACAACCACTACCATCAATAGATGCTGCTAATATGTTATCGAGGCTATAGATCTTCTCTCCACCATTAGCTTTTAATATCTTCTTTGTTCTGAATCTAGTATGAATGTCACAAGTAAGGACACTTTTTGTATACTCTAGAATAGTTTTTGGATTATTTGAGAAAATAACTTCACATTCAACACCATATTCTTCAACTAACGATTTATAATAATCAATATAATCAACGCCCGTAAAGGTATGTTTATTGTATCCAAAATGCTCGCGGAATTGTGCTTCTGTTAACACATCTGTCCAAGGATTAATTCCTTTTTCGTCAAGCAAGTCTAGATCGACTAAGTGGTTACCAACTTCATCAGATGGATAACTAAGCATTAATACAACTTTCTTAGACCCTTTTGCAATACCACGAAGACAGATTGCGAACCGATTGCGACTTAAGATTGGGAAAATAACACCAACGGTATCTTCTCCAAATTTGGAACTAACATCTTTAGCAATATGATCGATTGTGGCATAGTTACCTTGCGCACGAGCAACAATGGATTCTGTTATCGTAACGATATCTTTATCATTAATGTTAAATCCTTCAACTTCTGCAGCATGTAATACACTATCTACAACGATTTCCTCTATATTATCTCCTCGATTTACGATTGGGCAACGGAGACCTCTGACAACTGTTCCAACTACTCTTTCCAATATAATCGCTCCTTATAACTATTTAAGTTAGTTTAATGATGTGACATATATATTTGTAATATACATCAAGCTAATGATATAAGTGAAATTAATATATCGTATAATACATATAAGGAGTGCTTATATAGTGAGTAAATTAGATTTATATAAAGTGTTTTGTAAGGTTGCGAAAAGTAAAAGCTTCTCCAATGCGGCAAAAGATCTTTATATGACACAGCCAGCGGTTAGTCAAGCCATCATGCAGTTAGAAAGAGAGTTGGATACACGTCTATTCACAAGAACACCTAGAGGGGTATCTTTAACAAACGAAGGGCGTCTCTTATTTGAATATGCTAATTCAGCTATTCATTTAATTCAAGTTGGAGAAGAAAAGATTTTGGAGTTCAAGAATTTAACGATGGGTGAATTAAAGATAGGTGTAGGTGATACGATTTCTCGATACTTCTTACTCCCTTATTTAGAAATTTTTCATAATAGATATCCTAACATTAAGTTTAAGATTATTAATGGCACAACACGTGAGATTTGTTCCATATTGAAATTGGGAGAGGTTGATATTGGGATTTGTAATTTCCCCATTGAGGACCCAACGTTAGAACTTCGATCATTGATTGATGTTCATGATATTTTTGTTTGTGGAGAGAAATATAAGTCGATATCATCTCAACCGGTAAGCCTTAATGAAGTAGTGAAATTACCTTTAATATTTCTTGAGCTTGAATCCAATTCCAGAAAGTATGTAGAAGATTATTTGATATCCAAAGGGATAAGGATTTCACCAGAATTTGAATTAGGATCACATGATTTACTATTGGAATTTGCCAAAATAAATTTAGGAATAGCATGTGTGACTAAACAATTTTCCCAAGAGTATTTAAATAAAGGGTTATTATATGAACTACAACTAACAGAGGAAATACCAAAGAGAAGTATAGGCGTATGTTTTTTGAAAAGTGTACCGTTATCACCAGCATCAACAAAGTTTGTTGAGATCATGGAAAATAAGATAACATAATAAACGAGACTAAAAAGACTCGCGAATCATTCATGGATGACCTGTAGCACTTGTGACTTGTCAATCAATATGGTTAATGATCCTTTCACAAATTTCATGAGTTACCAGCGAATCATCCATAGATGGATCAGGTGTTGAGTTATGATGAACACAATCGATAAAATGATCAACGATTTGGTAGAATCCCCGTTTGTATAGCGTAGTCTCCCAATCGCCGAACTTGGATATACGAATTTCTTTATCATGATAATGGATTGTTTCAACAAGATTGTTTACTACATATTTATCATTCGCCGTTGTATACTCGATGATTTCTTCTGTGACCCCGCCATTCTTGTTCATAATCCCTATAGCCGTACATCCTTCTCCGATGAGCGTGATAACTACATGATCAAGAAATTCACCGTTTCTTAAGAACTGTACCTTTACATCCTTGACCTTGGTATCCATCAAAAACCGAAGCGTATCTACAACATGGATGAAATCTTGCACAACAAATCTTCGTATATAATCTGGTGCAGCGAATCTGTTTTTTTGCATGATAATCATGTTAGCTTTCCCATGTTCTTTAAGCTCTGTAATGTGGGGAATAAACCTTCTATTAAAGCCAACCATAGCGATCTTGCCGTTCTCTTTCGCGAGCTTTACGATATTCTCAGCTTCATGAAAATGCATAGATATTGGCTTATCAATATAGATGTGTATACCACCTCTAAGTAATTGTTCAGCTATTTCAAAATGTGCCTCTGTCGCAGTACATACAAATGCTGCATCGATATTCTTGGCTAGCAGTTCATCTACGGTCTGAACTTGTTCTTGAATGGCATACTTTTTGGATAAGGTATTTAATGTATCTATGTTTCTTGTACAAAGTACCAATTCTATCCCATCCTTCTCAGAAAGCACAGGTAAGTAAGCCTTAGTGGCGATATCACCTAATCCAATGATTCCAATCTTCATGTTCATCCCCCCATTATGATTTCTGAATCAACGCTTATCGTTTTATAACGAATAGACCAGAACTAATCCAAGATCAGCCCAGCCTATGTCTTGATATATGAGAGCAATAATGCCTTACTAGGCCAATAGATGTGGCTCCATAGTTGATGCGTAAGTAGAGAGTATGTGCTTCAGGTGCCCTAAACGAATGGGTTTTTGAAGAAGCTCATTAAATTTGAGATTCGTCTGTTCTAGTTCCTCGAAGTCTTGCGTCATATGGGTGAGCATACCAATCAGGATAAGACGTTGAACGTCAACACTCTGATTGATCATGGTATATAGCGTCTCCCGAACATTAGTCATTGGTTGATGACTATCTATGAATAGCATATCGAAGAAACCCTCTTCCAATGCTCGTAGTGCACCCATCTCATCTGAGACGGCCATGACGGTATGCCCTAAGCCCTCGAGCATATGAACAAGTAATTTTTGATAAACGGGCTGCTCTTCGATAACTAAGATTTGCATAGATATAGCTGTTACCTCAGAAGATGGGCAAGTTTTTAACCAATCCCGTCCAATTGGGTCGAGCTCTGCTTCTGAATCGGAGCATCTTTTCATATCCACGGTAAATACAAACGTCGCACCGGCCTCTTTCATGGAATCTATGCGGATGGTTCCACCCATGATCTCCACCAATGTTTTGCAGATAGCAAGTCCCAATCCGGTCCCTCCATACTTGCGGTTAACCGAGGCATCCACCTGTGAAAAGGGTTGAAACAGCTTCTCTGTTTTATCAGGGGGAATCCCGATCCCTGTATCTTTAATGGTAAATTCAATTGAAACGGTGTCCTGAGCCTCGCCTACCTTGCTAACTACGATGTATACGCCACCCACATCAGTGAATTTGATCGCATTCCCGATGAGGTTCAAAAGGATCTGCTGCAAGCGAGTAATGTCACCCCGAATCATAATGGGTAGTTCACGATCTATGACATAGAGCATTTCTAATTGTTTCTCTTGAAGCTTAGCTGTGAAGATATCACGAACTTGTTCCAAGCAGTCTATGAGCAGGAAAGACTCTTCCTCAAGTTCCAGTCGCTCAGATTCCATCTTAGAAAAGTCCAATACATTATTCATGATAGATAGCAAGGTGTTGCCACTATTCATGACCACTTGTGCTAATTCTTGTTGTTCCTGTGTCAGTCCGGAATCGAGTAAAATATCCATCATGCCGATGACACCGTTCAGAGGCGTGCGAATTTCATGGCTCATTAACGAAAGGAAATCCGTTTTAACCCTAGAGGCTTCCTCTGCTATATCTTTGGCTCGAATTAAATCTCGTTCTCCTTGTTTTCGATTACTAATATTTCGAATTGTGCAAGCCAATAAATACGAATTTTCACCCGATACGCCTAGCTGAATTTCCGCCGGAAACGTGGTCCCGTTTTTACAACGTGGCGATATTTCCCGCACTTTTCCGATCCAATCTAGATAGCGAATATCATCCGTACTCCCTAGCGTTGGCAGCAAAATGGTAATATTCTGTCCAAGCAATTCATCTCTACCATATCCAAACATCTCTTCAACCGCAGGGTTTGTTTGTAGAATGACACCTTTAGGTGTAAAGATCAGCATCGTATCAATGGACGTTTCCATTACGACGCGCGTCTGCGCCTCAGCTCTTGTCAATTGTTCCGTAATCTTCACTAAGTCTAGGTTGGTCTGCTCCAATTGCTTTGTTTTTTGTTTTAACGTTTTCTGTGCGTCATACAAATGGACGAAGCCCTGTATTTTGGACTTTAACACATAGGGTACAAAGGGTTTGACCATGTAATCAATAGCCCCGACTGAATATCCGGCGGAAAAATGTCTGGTTTCCTTACTGGTGGCCGTAATAAATATTATGGGTATACTCTTCGAGTTATCGTATGATTTAATGTGACGGGCGGTTTCAAATCCGTCCATGCCAGGCATCTGAACATCCAGTAAAATGACGGCAATTTCATCTTTTAGCAGACAACGAAGCGCATCTAGCCCGGAATAGGCTCGAATCAATTGATACGGTTCGCCTTCTAGCACAGCCTCAATGGCTAACAGATTCTCCGGATGGTCGTCCACTAACAAAATATTGATGGGATAGTCTCTTTCCATGTTCATCCCCCTCTCTAATTATTTCATTTTCTGATACAGTTTTTCACTGAGGTCGACGGTTTTGTAACTATCTTCAAACTCACTGAAATGGATCGACTCTCGGTCCCCTAAGGCAAGAAAGCCAAACATGCTTAAACTTTCATGAAATAGCTGGTGAACGCGACCTTTCAAAGTTTTATCGAAATAGATCATGACGTTGCGACAGAAAATAACATTGAATTCATTGAAAGATTGATCGGTGACTAAATTATGTCGAGCAAACACGATGTTCTTCATCAAGGATGGATCGAAACGCACCGCGTCGTACTGAGCTGTATAATAATCGGAGAAAGATTTCGTTCCTCCGGATTGAATATAGTTGTGTGTATAGGTCTTCATATTGCTTAGAGGAAAGATACCCTCTTGGGCTTTTTCCAAGGAATCTTCATCAATATCGGTTGCATAGATGCGTGCCTTGTCGTATAGTCCTTCTTCATGTAAAAGAATGGCCATCGATAAAACTTCTTCCCCGGTTGAACATCCTGCGTGCCAAATTCGAATATGCGGATACGTATGGAGAAACGGCACGACTTTTTCTCTAAAAGTTCTAAACATGGACGGGTCGCGAAACATTTCGGTGACGTTCACAACCAAATAACGAAGTAGTTGGTGCATCCGTTGCGGGTAATGCAAGACCTGTTCAATAAGGGCAGATACGTTATTTACACCTATAGCGTGCATACCATGCCGAATTCGGCGTCTTATGGAATCAAAGGCGTAGTTGCGAAAATCGTATCCATACATCTGAAAAACAGCTTCCAGAAGTAGGCGTACTTCAATTTTTTCTCGTTCATCTTCGTCCTTTGTTAGAGAATTGTCCAAGTCTATTTCGTTATACTCAGAGATGATATTTGGCCTCCTTACGTGTAGAGCCATACTTTTAATAAGGATAGTAGCTTCACGGTATCTATAGGTTTACTGATGTAATCAGATGCCCCAGCATCGATGCAACGCTTACGATCTTCCTTCATTGCTTTGGCCGTTAACGCGATAATAGGTAACTTTTCAAATTGCGGCATCGCCCGAATGGCTTTCATCGCTTGATACCCATCCATTTCTGGCATCATAATATCCATCAGAATCAAATCAAAATTCGGATCTTTCTCCAAGAGTTCAAGAGCCTCTCGTCCATTTTCGGCAAACGTAACATCCAAGTTGTAGGTAGCTAGCACATTTGATAAAGCAAAGATATTTCTCATATCATCTTCAACCAGAAGAATGCGTTTGCCATCAAATGCCGTTTCATTGTTATATAACTTCTTCAATATTTTACGCCGATCCTCTGGCAAATTCGCCTCCACTCGATGGAGGAACAAAGCTGTTTCATCAAAGAGACGTTCTTGTGATTTAACATTTTTAATAATGATACTCTCTGCGTATTTCTTCAGTTGCATTTCTTCTTTCATGTCCAGCTCTTTACCGGTATAAATAATAATTGGAAGCTTCTGTAGCTGTTCCGTATGTCGAATGCGGTCAAGTAGATCGAATCCGGAAATATCGGACAATCCCAAATCCATGACCATACAATCGAATTGCTCCAATTGAAGTTCATGAAGTGCCTCTTTACCGGTCGAAACAGCGGTGATGACTACGTCATCATGCCCAATCAGTTCAACCATGCTGTTTCTTAGTACAACATCGTCTTCGACAATTAGAAGGCGCTTGAGGTCGCGGTTAATAAAGGATTCAATCCGGGACAAAGCATTATCAATTGTATCCTTATTGACGGGTTTCTGTAGATAAGCCATAGCTCCCATCATCAGTCCTTGTTTCGATTCATCAAGGACAGAAAGAATATGAATTGGAATATGCCGTGTGTCGGGATGTTGCTTAAGTCGTTCGAGAATGGCCCATCCATCGATAACGGGTAGTTGAATATCCAACATGATCGCATCCGGTTTATAGGCATGGGCAAGTGCTAAGCCCTTGTCACCTTGGAGCGCAACAATTCCTTTAAAATTATAAGATCGGGCCATATCTAGCATGATTTTGGCGAATTGGATGTCATCTTCGATGATGAGAAGCACGCGGTCACCGGCGTTCACCTCGTTGCGGTCATCTTCCACTTCCGAGATCAGGAGCAAGTCTGGATTACTCAGTTCAATACTTGGAAGAAGCATTTCAATCGAAAGTGGGACGTCAGTCGAATCCGTCCCAGCCGCCCCCACTTCCTTCAAAGCGAAGTGCTGCGAACTCATCTGGGACTCCGGCAGATAGAGGGTGAAGGTACTTCCTTGCCCTTCATGGCTTTCAATTTTAATGTGTCCGCCAAGTAAAGCAGAGAGTTCCCGGCTAATCGTGAGACCAAGACCCGTTCCACCGTATTTCCGGCTTGTCGTACCATCAGCCTGCTGAAATGCTTCAAATATAACATCTTTTTTATCCTTTGAAATTCCAATGCCAGTATCGGAAACAGAGAAGGCAAGGAATGAGTGATCGGTTGGATCGCTTCCTTCGGGAAGGTCCATTCGGTATATGCGTAGCATCACTTGGCCTTGATCGGTAAATTTAAAGGCATTAGACAATAGATTCTTCAGAATTTGCTGAAGACGATGACCATCCGTGTGAATCGCCTCTGGCAAGGATTGTTCGACGTGAATCTGAAATTCGACACCTTTTTGCTCGGCCATGGGCTGGAAATTACGCCACATAGTCTCTTTCACATCTTCAAGGAAAACAGTTTCCAGTTCAACAGTCATTTGACCGGCTTCAACTTTCGATAAATCAAGGATCTCGTCAATCAATCGAAGTAAATCACTGCCGGAGGCATGAATAGTGTGGGCAAAGTCTATTTGCTTCGGATGAAGATTTCCTTCCTTGTTATCCGCCAAAATCTGAGATAAAATCAGCAAGCTATTTAGTGGCGTCCGTAATTCATGTGACATATTAGCAAGGAACTCGGATTTATATTGGGATGCGGAAATGAGTTCAGTTGCATGTTTTGCTAGAATAGCATTCTGATTCTCGATCTGTTCATTGGTTTCTTCGGTTTTCCGCATGAGGTACTCCATTTGTTCCGCACGTGCTGCGATCTCCTGATTACTCTGTTCAAGTTCTTCCTGCTGACGTTGAAGTTGCTCTTCTGAGAACTTAAGTGAATCATTGGAAGCTTTCAGTTCGTCCTGCTGTGCGGTTAATTCCTCTGATTGCGCTTGCAATTCTTCTGTCTGTTGTTGTAGTTCCTCGGTCTGGGATTGTAGTTCCTCTGATAACGCTTGAGACTCCTCTAATAACCGCTGTACCTCCATTTGAATCATGGCGCTATTCATGGCAATACCCAATGTAGAACGAGTCTTCTCGACTAATTGTTGCTGTAAGGGGATAAATGACTCCAAAGAGGCAAGTTCAATGACCCCCACCACATGGCCCTCATATTCAATAGGTACAATCAGGATGCTTCTTGGAGAAGATTGTCCAAGTCCTGTCGTAATCTTAACGTGATCTTCCGGAACGGGATCTAATAGGAAAGTACGCTTATCAAGTGCACATTGTCCAACAAGTCCTTCTCCAATCCGAAAAGAGGATGCAGCAGTATTGTCCCCGTAAGCAGCGAATGAAGCAATCATCTTCAATTTACCCTCGGTGCGACGATAATATATGCCGTGAGATGCATGCAATAAGAGGGCGATCTTCGAAATAAAGGACTGCGCTATTTCTGAATCGCTCGCTAGTCCCTGGCAGGCAGTTGCGACCTCTGAGATGCTGGTTTGAAGCCAAATCTCGTTCTCATTACTTTGCAAAAGATGATTCGTGGCTTCTCCAAGATCCCTGATTTCATCCTTCGTTCTGATATTAATTCTTCTTGCAGTTAAATTTCCCTCTGAAGAGGCAATCTCCGATATCGCTGTGGAGACTTGTTTAATGGAATTGACAATCGTTCTAGAAATGACGAACGCAACCAGAATAGAAATGACGGTAACTGTAAGTAAGAAAACATAGAGAACGAATTTCAAATCGGCGTTTCTTTGATTCAGGTCATCGACCCGTATTTGCGTTAAGCTCTTTTCCGTGGTGCGGAAGTCATCTAATTGGTCTCGCATCCGATCAACTTTCAACTTCCCTGTATCTAACTTGAAAAAGTTCAGAGAGTCTTGCATATTGTTTTCTTTTTTATATGCGATGGTTGGCTCACCGACGGTCTCGATCCACTGTTCAATATTTAATTTTATCCCTTCAAGCTTCTTCTGCTGGCTCGGATTATCCGTAATTAATTGATGGAGGCTGTTATAATCGTCGTCCCATTTTGTTATACCACTGTTATAAGGCTCCAAGTACTTTTCGTCACCGGTGAGCATAAATCCACGTTGTCCGGTTTCCATATCTAATACATGTTTTTCAATTAAATAGGCCAAGTTATGGACTTCCATATCATGGTCTGTAATAAACGTAATCTCTTTTTCCATACTAGACATTTGGTCATTTAATACAAAGATAGACGCGCCTAGACAAAATAATATAATAAGATAACCGAGTGCTATTTTAGAACGTATACTGAATTTAGAATTTTTAAACATTCGATACTTCCCCCTGCTTAGAATTTTACTAGTTCCTGTTATTTCAAGTTGCAAACTCTATTATAAGGTTTAAATGATGAAATCCCTAGAAAAAAATAGTTGCTTTTAGATGAATTAAGTCACTACCAAGATGACTTAAAGCGAACTTACAGGAAGTAATATAGAGAAATAATTGGGGGGAGTCCGTACTAGAATTAGAGACTAAGATACAAGCAGGATTAACTCTTTAACAATATATATATGTTGTACGCAAATATATTGTTGGAGGTTTGAGAAGATGAGAAAAAGAATATCATCAAGACGGAGAATTAATCGTAATCCTAGCAAAATAACGAAAAGAGTGAAAATGACTAGGATTCGTATAAGACAAGCGAATGCGTATGAGATGCAGGTATTTAGATTAGTGAATGAAGAACGGACAAGTAGAGGCATCGCTGCATTAACACTTAATTCGATGCTAACAGACCTTGCAGTCTTGAAATCAAGAGATATGAGAGATAAGAATTATTTCGGTCATACATCTCCAACGTATGGTACCCCGGAGGAAATGCTAAATCGTTATGGGGTTAAGTGGCGTGCTTATGGAGAAAATATCGCAGCGGGTCAAACAACACCAGAAGAAGTGATGAGAGTGTGGATGAATAGTCCAGGTCATAGAGCTAATATTCTAGATCCAAGATTTACTGATATTGGGGTAGGGTATGTGGCAGGAACAGATACAAGTCAATATCGAACGTATTGGACGCAACTCTTTATTCAGAAACCATGAACAAGGTGTAATGGATGCTAACTTTAAAGTGAACTGCTGCACCCCAATGGTTAGATACAACTAACTATTGGAGGTACAGTCCATGTTCAATATACATATTTGAAAAAAAACAAATAATAGTTCAAAATAAAGATATCTGATCTTAAGCTTTATTGGCTATCGAAGTTGTTGTTGGAGAAAAATTATAAAAAAGGAGAGATTGCCCGTGGAGATAGGTATTAGTACATTTGTAGAAACAACACCGGATGTTAAGACTGGTGAAGTGATGAGTCACGCACAGCGGTTGCGTGAAGTTGTTGAGGAAATCACCCTTGCCGATCAAGTGGGGCTTGATGTATTTGGGGTGGGTGAGCATCATCGGAAAGACTATGCTGCATCTTCTCCCGCTATAGTGCTAGCTGCGGCTGCTTCACAAACCAAACGAATTCGGTTGACTAGCGCAGTGACGGTTCTTTCTTCTGCTGATCCAGTACGCGTGTTTCAAGATTTCGCTACGCTGGATGGTATTTCAAATGGTCGCGCGGAGATTATGGCTGGCAGGGGTTCCTTTATTGAATCCTTTCCACTGTTTGGTTATGACTTGGATGACTATGAGGAACTGTTTGACGAGAAGTTGGAATTACTCCTTAAGATACGCGATTCCGAAAAGGTAACCTGGAAAGGTGGGCATCGGCCGGAGATCCAGAACTTGGGTGTGTATCCGCGTCCGGTTCAGAATCCTTTACCGATATGGATTGGTAGCGGGGGCAATCAAGAGTCCGTCATCCGTGCAGGTCTGCTAGGACTGCCACTAGTACTGGCGATTATCGGTGGAAAACCGATACAGTTTGCACCACTCGTGCAGCTCTATAAAAAGGCAGCAGCACATGCAGGTCATGATGTATCGCGACTTTCGGTAGGATCTCATTCGCACGGATTTATTGCAGAGAATACACAACAAGCAGCAGATACTTTTTTTCCTTCTACTCAGGCATGTATGAACGTGCTCGGAAAGGAGCGGGGCTGGGGCCACTATGACCGATCTAGCTTTGATGCCGCGCGTAGCTTTGAAGGTGCACTGTATGTGGGTGATCCTGAGACAGTTGCCCAAAAGATCATTCACCTCCGCAAAAATGTAGGCATTACTCGCTTTATGCTGCATGTACCGTTGGGTAGTATGCCGCATGCTGATGTAATGAGAGCGATTGAGCTGCTAGGAACAGAAGTAGCACCTAGAGTTCGTGAGGAAATAACGAAGTGGGAAGCCGACATGGAAGGCAAGCAGTAAGGCAGTCAAGAATAAATCAATGTAACACCGATACGTGATTGTGGGCGGCCAATAAATATTTTACTTATCAACCACGACAATAGCCTCTCCCAAACCCATGGTTTGAGAAAGGCTATTTTTATAGTCTTGTATTTTAAAGTCATTTTCGATAATGCAGATTCTTTACTTGTTGTGACACAGTAGCTGTTGCAATAGCAATGGTGGGCACCTGATTGAGGTGTCCTCTACTACATGAAATCGAAAAAATAACGGATCATGTGGAAAAAAACTGGCGAAGTGTATGCCAAGCTATCAACCCGGCTTAAGTAGCTTTTTTTCAGAGCGACGAACTTATCGTCATCACCGATTAACAAATCTCTTTTTAGTACGGAAACAGTTAAGCTTCCGAAGAATCCACTTAAGCTGATCAACATACCGGACACGAGCCCGAAAGTTGGACTAAGCGGGGTCAGGTAGGGAGAGATGAGATAGGACACACCTGCTGTTATGAGAAAGGCACATGCAAATCCTTCCCAAGTCAGATTCGGATTAGCCGTCGGGACTATTTTGCGCTTACCGAAATAGATGGATGCTAGATGGTGGATAACATCATTAAGTTGCGTCAATACCACTAGAAACATAACAAGTCCTGCGCCATACTGCGGCGTAGCGAATTGGAAATAGGCTAAGTGACTAAGCCCAAAAACCATTAGCATAAGTCCCCATTGGGTAGAGCTGACACTCCGTAGAAAACCAACCGTACCTTTGTTGATCAATCGTGGGATGGGTAAGAACAAGAACACATAGAGTGGAATAAAGACAATAAACATGCCGTACCACTCAGTATAAATCCAATAGAATTGTACGGGGATTGCCAGATACGCCCACAGAAAGAGTCGGCGGTCGGCTTTTTTTGTTTTGATCATGGAGAAATATTCTTTCAACGCAAAGAAGGTAAGTGCCATGAGGGAAAGCAGTGAGACGACTGGATTGAACAGGGTAGCTAGGCAAAAGATGAAGAACATGCCCCACCAAGTCTTGATACGGACACCAATCGTGGCATAATCCTTCTCGGGCTGTATTTTGTTTATCACAATATACATCAAATGAATGAACAATAAAGCGATAAAAATAAGAGTTAACGTAAATAATGAGCTGTCCAGTGAGGTTCACCAACTTATCTTAAGATTCTTGGTATACTGCGTGATCAAAAGGGGACTTTTTGAAACAACCTCTTAGAGGGTTCATATGTTATTATGAAGGAAACGTTCACAATTGATAAGGGGAAATTTTCTGAATGGAAGCTGATCACTCAGTCTTTATTTTACTTACGAATACGGGTACCCTTTTTACGAGAGTCATTCAAACCTATACGAAAGCACCTTATAATCACGCCTCAATTTCCTTTAACCGTGAACTTTCGGAGCTATACAGCTTTGGGAGGAAACACCCGAATAACCCTCTGAATGGCGGATTCGTGAAGGAGGATATTAAGACAGGTACGTACAGCAAGTATCCAAATACGACGTGCGTAATCTATGAGATTAAAGTGTCTGAGCGCGAAGTGGAGAAGATGCAACGCGTCTTGCATGTCTTTATCCAGAAGCACCAAAAATATCTATATAACATACTGGGCGTCATTGGCATCGCGCTGAAAGAACCAGTGGAATTCAGTAACTCCTACTTTTGTTCCCAATTCGTTGCAGAAATTCTGGAACGGTCTGGCATCAAAATATGGAATAAGCTACCGGCACTAGTGACACCGGATGATTTTCGTAAAAGTGATCGGCTGCATCTGATCTATGAAGGAAAATTAAGCGACTACGAGCAATTGCAGCAACCACCCTGTTGACTACGTTGGCTTTCGAATGCTTTTATAAAGAGGAACAAGCGCAACAAACCTAAAAAACGGACGCCGAAGGAGTTATCGGTGTCCGTTTTTTAGGTTTGTTCTAATATCCACAACTGTATGTGAATAGGTTCTAGCTAGGTTGCAATTGGTTGAGTCGGCTGTAAATCCCACCAGTAGCAAGGAGTTCTTCATGCTTACCTTGTTCAGCTATGCCATGCTCATTAACGACCACGATGCGATCCGCATGTCGGATGGTAGATAAGCGATGGGCAATGACCAATGTCGTACGTCCAACAGACAGTTCAGCAAGTGATTGCTGGATAGCTGATTCTGTCTCAGTATCGAGTGCAGAGGTTGCCTCATCTAGGATAAGGATAGGTGGGTTCTTAAGAAACATACGTGCAATCGATAAGCGTTGTTTCTGACCGCCGGACAGCTTCACTCCACGTTCACCTATGACCGTATCCAATCCATCCGGTTGATTACGTATAAGGTCCTCAAGGGATGCTCTTCGAGCTGCTTCCCATATCTGCTCTTCGGTTGCATCCAGATCACCATACGCAATATTTTCCCGAATTGTACCTGAGAATAGAAATACATCTTGTTGAACGATACCGATATGCTTACGCAGTGACTCTAGCTTGAAATCTCGGATATCAATACTGTCGATTGTAATTCTACCTTCGTCTACATCATAGAATCGAGGGAGTAGGCTACAGATGGTTGTCTTTCCTGCACCTGACGGACCCACAAATGCGATGGTCTCTCCGGCGTGAATACTCAGATCAATTTGACTCAAGATCGGTCTGCCGACGTCATAACCGAAGGTGATATGCTCGAAATGAATATTGCCTTTCACACAGTCTACGGTAATCGCATCAGGACTGTCAGCGATATCGGGTTCTGTATCGATAATTTCCAAATAACGTTTAAACCCGGCAATTCCTTTAGGATAACTCTCGATTACGGCATTAATCTTCTCGATTGGACGGAAGAAAATATTAGATAACAAAATGAAGGCCATGAATTCACCCAGATCCAACTTGCCTTGAATGAAGAACCATGCCCCACAGACCATCACGAATATCGTAATCAGGCGCATCATCATGTAACTGATCGAAATACTTTTAGCCATCGTTTTATAAGCCAAGAGCTTCGTTGTACGATAGTTCTGATTATCCACTGCGAATAATTTCTCTTCGTGACGTTCGTTAGCAAATGATTGTACGACGCGAATTCCGCCTACATTATCTTCAATGCGAGCATTAAAGTTACCCACTTCTCCGAAGAGGTTTCTGTAGGTTGCAGTCATTTTTCTGCCGAAGAAGATAACGAGCCATGCCATGAGTGGAACGATGATAAAGGTAATTAGGGCAAGCTCCAGATTGATGTAGGCCATCAATGAGAACGATCCGATTAACGTCATGATCGCAATGAATACATCCTCAGGACCGTGATGGGCTAACTCGCCAATATCATTCAGATCATTCGTGATTCTCCCCATCAGATGCCCCGTTTTATGATTATCAAAGAAACGGAATGAGAGCTTTTGAATATGTCCAAACATCTTGCGACGCATATCGGTCTCAATATTGATACCTAGCATATGCCCCCAATACGTCACAACATAGTTCAGAATGGTATTAAGCGCATAGATGGCGAGCAGGGCAACACAAGCCCACACGATAAGCGACCAGTTGCCGCTAGGTAGTAGGTCATCAATAAAGTTACTAATCGCAAGCGGAAATGCTAGTTCTAGTAGTCCTGCAATAACAGCACAAGCGAAATCCAGTATAAAGAGACCTTTATAAGGACGATAATAGGCGAAAAAACGTCGAATCAATGGCAAACTAAATCACTTCCCTTTGTTATTAATCGTATGTACGAAACTCTATCTATCCTATCTGTTTTATGGAGAAATGAAAACAGTCTATTTATGCTGGCTTTAAGGCGCACCAAGAAAGAGGATGTTGAGACACCCCCTTATAGCCTACATAAGTGAAGACCAAATCATCAACTGAAGTTCATTCATTAATATTGAACTCATTTACGAATTACTTAAGTAATGAAAGTATCACTTTTATCGAATTATCAACAAAAGATCGCTGTGGACGAGATTTCATGATTACGGTTAGTCCAATTAACGCTACGATTAACGCCTGTGATAGAGCCTTCGCGTCTATACTGGGCTCGAGCTCACCTGATCGGATACCTCGTTCAATGGTTTCTTGAAATATGACCGATAGGTACATTTGATGTTCCCTTGTAAGAATTTCAAATTTCTCATCATGAGGCGCAAGTTCTACCATTGTATTGATACAAAAGCATCCTCGGCTGAGACTTTCTGTATATTCCTCGGCAACCACATCTTCAAAAAAGGTAGAAAATGCTTCTTTTACAGATAGATTGTTATGAAGTTTGGTTCGGACATCAGAAGCACGTGACATCGTATATTTGCGTAGTGCGGCTTCAAATAATCCTTTTTTATCTCCAAAGGCGGAGTATATACTGGGTCGTTGAATTCCCATTCTGGAAGTTAAGTCGCTTAACGAGGTAGCCTCATATCCCTTCTCCCAAAATAGTTCCATAGCTGCTTCTAATACTTTTTCTTCATCAAATTCGCGGATTCGTCCCATAATCATTACCTCTCGTTACGCTTCATTTTTACTTAATTGCTCAGTGAATTCCGATTCTATATAACTGCGTTTATTTTCGTACTAAACAGTATGATATAATTCTACAATTAGCCTTTCGTATTGTCAAATGCAGGTTAGTTCATAAATAGAAATAACGAATTAAATCAAATTTATTTGTTGACAGTAATTGTTTCTGTGAGTTATGTTTACTGAGCTAAATAACGTACTGATCAGTATGTAATTAACTCAGCATTTTAACTAAATATAGATAAGGTGTGTATAGAATGGAGAAAGTTAAAGAAAAAGTTAAAGAAAAAGTACCAGCCAATGCGGATATAAAGGCGAATTCGTCACAAGGGATGCTAAATACATCCGATGCAGTTCATGCTTCATCCATGTCTCGCTATGTGACACTGTTGTTTGCGGTTGTCTGTGGGATGTCTGTAGCCAATATCTACTTCGCACAACCGATACTTGATAATCTGTCGAGTGCGTTCGGTATTGATTATTCAACCATTGGCATTCTCATTACCATCACTCAGATTTGTTATGCAGCGGGACTGTTGCTGCTAGTGCCACTTGGAGATTTACTAAACCAGCGCCGTCTGATTATCGGTCAGATGCTATTATCCATAATAGCTTTGGTTATAGTTGGCACTGCTTCCTCCAACACGGCACTATTCGCAGGTATGGCTTTGGTGGGACTGCTTGCCGTTGTGACGCAGACGATTGTTGCGTTCGCGGCGACAATGGCAGCCCCTGCAGAACGAGGACGTGTCGTTGGCATGGTCACAAGTGGAATTGTGATTGGCATACTTCTTGCGCGAACCATTTCAGGAATATTAACAGATATTGCGGGTTGGCGTTCCGTATATTTGGTCTCTGCTGCCTTGATGCTTCTTATGGTGTGCGCATTGTTTAGGGTGTTGCCAAATGTTGAGCGTGGGGTACAATCTTTGTCCTATCCCCAGTTGCTTAGATCGGTGTTTATATTGTTCGCACAAGAACGAATATTACGCATTCGCGCCATTCTGGCTATGCTAATCTTTACTGCTTTCAGCATTTTGTGGACTTCACTAGTACTGCCTCTTAGCGCGCCGCCATTATCACTTTCGCACACTGCAATTGGGGCATTTGGTCTCGTGGGAGTTGCAGGAGCGTTAGCTGCAGCAAGGGCGGGGAAATTAGCCGATCGAGGTTATGGACAGAGAACGACTGGCGTGGCTTTAGTTCTATTATTGATATCATGGTTGTTCATCAGCTATACGGAACAGTCGCTGTTCGCATTGGTTATTGGTATTGTTCTTCTTGACTTGGCAGTGCAGGCCATACATGTAACGAATCAAAGTATGATCTTTGCATTACATACCGAGGCACGTAGTCGGCTTACTGCCGGGTACATGATATTCTATTCGATCGGCAGTGCTACGGGTTCAATTGCTTCGACCCATATATATGCAAGCTATGGCTGGGATGGCGTGTGCTTGCTCGGGGGTTCTGTTAGTGCTTTAGCTCTTCTGTTTTGGGTAATGACCAGACGCTATACGGCTACCGCAGTGCAATAAAGCTCGTGTCCTACGCTATACGGATATGTAGATGGAGGAGCTTAATCTGAGCTATCAATTTATTTTAGAAGCACTGAATAATAGCTCGAAATAAAGAAATATAATATTAAGATTTTTGGATAGGAGAGAGTGACCATGGAGATAGGGATTACTTCGTTTGTAGAAACAAAGCCAGACGTTAAGACAGGTGATGTGATAAGTCACGCACAGCGATTGCGTGAAGTGGTCGAGGAAATTGTCCTTGCCGATCAAGTAGGACTTGATGTGTTTGGCGTAGGTGAGCATCATCGCAAGGATTATGCGGCATCTTCACCAGCAGTTGTATTGGCTGCGGCTGCAGCGCAGACGAAACGGATTCGGCTAACCAGCGCAGTAACGGTGCTTTCTTCGCTTGATCCGGTGCGCGTGTTTCAGGATTTCGCTACACTCGATGGCATTTCAAATGGACGTGCGGAGATTATGGCGGGGCGGGGTTCCTTTATCGAGTCTTTTCCACTGTTCGGTTATGACTTGAACGACTATGATGAGCTGTTTGAAGAACATTTGGAATTGCTTCTTAAACTACGTGAGTCAGAAAAAGTTACTTGGAAGGGTGGGCATCGGCCAGCGATTAACCATTTGGGCGTGTATCCAAGGCCTGTTCAGAATTCCTTACCGATATGGGTTGGTAGCGGGGGCAGACAGGAGTCTGCTATCCGTGCAGGTCTGTTAGGACTGCCATTGATGCTGGCGATAATTGGTGGGAATCCGTTGCAGTTTGAGCCACTTGTACAGCTGTATAAGAAAGCGGCAGCGCACGCTGGTCATGACGAATCACGGCTTAAGATTGGATCCCATTCGATAGGATTTGTTGGAGAGAATACTGAAACAGCTGCAGATACATTTTTTCCATCAACTCAGGCAGGCATGAATAAACTCGGTAAGGAGCGAGGCT
Organism: Paenibacillus antarcticus; assembly: GCF_001637225.1. Taxonomy (GTDB): domain Bacteria; phylum Bacillota; class Bacilli; order Paenibacillales; family Paenibacillaceae; genus Paenibacillus_AQ; species Paenibacillus_AQ antarcticus. Next base: position 243,352 of record NZ_LVJI01000007.1, on the reverse strand, counting down.
GGGCGCATTATGACCGTTCTAGCTTCGATGCCGCGCGCAGCTTTGACGGCGCACTGTATGTCGGTGATCCCGAGACTGTTGCACAGAAGATCATTCACCTTCGCAAAAATGTTGGCGTTACACGCTTTATGATGTATGTACCATTAAGCACGATGCCGCATGACCAAGTGATGAGAGCTATTGAGCTCCTAGGAACAGAGGTAGCGCCCCGAGTTCGGGAGGAAATAAGCAAGAGGGAAGCTGAGACGGGAAATCGATCATAATTTAATTTTGATTAATAAATCTACAATGGATTCGAGAGTACACTTAATAATAGGAGGAATTGAAATGATCGTTCCTCAAGCGGAAGTGAGTAAGCGTGCCAGCCAAAGTTATGTGGACGCGATTGCAAGAGCGCTTAATCCTTAAACAATGAGAGAGCTGTCTCCAAAGGTCAAAGACGACCTAAGAGACAGTTCTTTTGTATTATTAGGTCATTAGCGACAATATAAAGGTCCAGATACAGAGGTTGTAGATACAACTAGAATAGCGGAAAATACTTCTTTGATCCCATTCATTATGAAAATAAGTAAGAATGGAATCGTGAAATTAATAAGAGGTAACGTGAGTGCAGTCATCATCGTAGTAAAAGCCTCTGCCCTTATGACTTCGAGCAGAGGCTTTCATATTTCTGAACTATTCCTCTTCAGGCACAATCACCTGAATAAAGCTAGGGAGGACACTAAGCTCTATGGGTAAGGAGGGTCCTTCCTCGCCATCTACATTGGTCATAACGGAATCAGGCGAGCTTACAGTTACATGGGTTGTGGTAAAGTGAATAACATCTTTATGATTCTTCAAGTTACCCCATAGTAACGACATACTGACTGTAATGGTTTTGAATATATTGAGATCCTTTATAATGAAACAGTGAAGTAGACCGTCGTCCACACTAGCATCGGGTACGAGTGTTTCAAATCCACCAACAGAGTTTGTTAAAGCGGCGAGAAAGAGTGGAGAATCTCCTTCCCAAGTCAACCCATCATAGCGAATGACCATGGGATGGGCAGATTGGTTTGCGATTTCTTTAATGCCTTCTTTTAAATAAGCAAATGCGCCAAATTGGGTTTTATCCTTTGATGATACGCAAGACAATGCTTCCGCGATTGAACCTGCGGCAACGACATTTGCGAACAATTGGTTGTTTAATCGTCCTATATCGACTGTTCTCAATCGAGATGAAGTGAGTGTGCGGATGGCCTCTTTGGGATTCAGTGGAATTTGTAATGCGCGAGCGAAATCGTTGACTGTCCCAAGAGGGACGACACCTAGTCTTGGACGATGATCTTGATCAAGTAACCCATTAATAGTCTCGTGAAGCGTACCGTCCCCACCGATGGACACGACAAGATCATAACACTCCATGCACGCAGTGATACAGAATTGTGTTGCATCTCGTTCTTTGGCCGTCTCTTTGACCGTAATCTCGTATCCTGTATCACGTAGAAGTTGCACTACTTGTCTAACATGTTCTAGCGCTTCTTCTTGGCCGGAAGAGGGGTTGACGATAATCATGGCTTGTTGCATACACACGTTCCTCTCTATTCACATTAAATATTTTACAAATCGTAGTATAGAAGTCCTCAGCTAGTCGTTTATTTTCATTACCCGAAAAGATCGAATTTGATATAGCATATTACGGATATTTACAATGTGTAATCGTAATAATGAAATGAGTCTTATAATAAAAATAGAATGTACCTAGTTATTAATTTAACGAATAGGCTTAGTGAAGGTATATTATTGGGTAATTAATATGAAAGAAAGATTTGTAGAAAGAAAGCGGTACACTTACGTTGATTGAGAAGCTGAGAGGGGCGGTGTGTATGGAAGAAACAATCAAACCATTCTTGTTCATAGAACAAGATAATGGCGGTATGTCAGTTATTCTGAATGTTGGCACGTATAAAGATGAAATTTTTCAAACGCGGGAAGATGAGGGATTCGAAGGCAACGGATATGATTGGGGTTCCTTAGCGGTAATATTTCTTGAGGAAAGAATGCCTGAATTAGTAGACATCGTACATTTTGATCCAGAAGCGGATATGTTCTGCGCTTATTCTGATAATAGAGAGGCTATTCAAAGTTTTACAATCGGATTTAAGGATGCTTGTGAGGATGACGTCCTCATTAGGGATCTATTCTCTCGCGCTGAATTAGATTGATAAGGAATTGTATAGGAGGAATAGAATATGAGCTATGACTTGATGGTATTTGAGACAAGATCTGCACCTAAAGATAAAAGAAGCTTTATGGAATGGTATGAGCTACAGACAGAATGGCCGGAAGAGCATAATTATGATGATCCATCCGTTTCATCTGAGGCTCTACGCAATTGGTTCTTTGATATGATAGTGTTGTTTCCACAAATGAATGGACCTTATGCTCTATCTGACGATGCCTTTGACGCTTTGGGAGAAGAAGAAAATAGGGTGTCAGACTACACCGTCGGTCGAGATGTCATTTATGTTGGCTTTGCATGGATATGTGTTGATGATGCATACAAGGCAGTGCGATTGCTATCTCAAAAGCATGGGGTAGGCTTCTTTAATGTTAGTGGTAACCGAGATATTTATTTGCAGGATGGTAGTAAGATGGAGTAGTGAATGTTGAAATCAAGCTATAGACCAACTTGAGGTTGAACAACTTCATTGGAGCCTAGACAAAACAAGTCAAAGTATATCGTATACATAGCAACACAAGAATAGGAGACGGTCATCAAAAACGGGAGTGAAGGATAATGATTTATAAAGCGGCTCCTTATATTTTAATTATTGGCATGTTATTTATTGTTCTGAATGGTCTTTGGGTCGTGGATACCTATGATTCGTATGTTACCTATCCGAAAGAAGCATTTTTCAATTTGGCTATCGGAATATGTATCACAGTGATCGCTTATTTGATTATCCAGCTTAAAGGCAAGCGAATTACTTATGATGGTCCAAGAATAGGCAAAGATAATCGGGTGTTCATCAACAAGATGTGGAGGCAAAGAGAGAAAATTGGAAACAGATTGGTCGTTTTTTCTCTTGTTATGCTGGTGATTATTTTCATATTTGATTCCAGTATGGCATTTAGTCTTCTGCAGCCAACTCTCTTTTTGGGAATCGTCGGATTTTCATTTATTTATATTATGAAGGATGAGGGCAAGGATAAAGAGGAGAAGGATATTCAACCCAAGAGTCATAAAGTTAGGTATTTACTGCGACTGGTCGATTACAGGAAACATCCCTTTAGCGTACCACTGATCATATTTATTATGATTGTTCTGACATTTTTACTATCTAAGTACTTCGGTTTTGTGCTAAATCTGGAGACAAGTGGTAATCCCAGGTATGTCTTGAGTTTACCGGTTGGGGCGCGGATTTTAGCTCAGTTTAGTTTTGCTTGTGGGTTTATCTATATCATCCAGCATTGTGATTTCTTCGGAATTCGCCAAGAAAAACAGGGTGATGATAAGCTGATGCTGATTCATTTCATTGAAATTATCATGTGCGGATCGATCTTTTTTATTTGGTTAATTATATTGTGTGAAGCATTATTCACAAGCTATTAAACGTAAGTCTACTAGGGTAGGAATTTCCTCCCATAACTTGAAATACATAAGGCTCGAACAGGTGTTTTTGATACTGTTACGAGCCAGTTTAATTTTCTATTCACAGTCAGTATCATCAGTTTGAACGGAAAATGATGCCGTATTAATAAGCCTAACATTAAAGGAATAGCGACAATATAAATGTCCAGACACAGACAAAGGCTAGTAGTCCCACACTATATTTTAAAGTCATCTTCGTGAGTTCCGATTCTTTACCTGTTTCACCAACGGCGGCTGTTGCAATGGCAATGGATTGTGGCGAAATGAGCTTCGCCATCACGCCTCCAACCGTGTTCGCAGAGACTAATAACGTTGGATTGGTTCCAATGATGTTAGCGGCTGTAGCTTGAATGGGTGCAAACAATGTATTGTTATTTACGACGGATCCGGTCATGAATACGCCAACCCATCCTAATATCGGTGATAACAGTGGAAAGATGCTTCCTGTTGCGGCAACGGCTTCCCCTAGTGCATTGGTTAATCCGGCATAAGTCATTAATTTAGCTATACCTAGAATGGCACAGATCATAACAATGGGAATCCAGAATTCTTTAATTGTTTTTGCGAAGAGCTGAGAACCTTTTGTAACTCCTATAGATGGTGTTGTTAATATGGTTGTTAAGCCTGCTAGCAATATAGCTGTACCTGTTGAGTTTATTAAATCAAGGCTTGAACTTAAAGTGGAACCGGGTATTCCAAACGTTAACTTGGTAAAAGCAAGAGCTCCACCTTGGATAAATAAATTCTTAAATACAGGTAAGCTCCATATTAAAACAAATAAACTCAATAAATAAAATGGCGACCAAGCCTTGATCACATCAATTGATGTATGTTTTTCAACTTTAACTTCTTGGTTGTTGAGTAAGAAAATATGTTTGGGTTTCCATTTCTTCAAGAATAAAGCCAAAGTGCCCATAGCTAATAAAGAAGGGATAATATCGGCTAATTCTGGACCTAGAAATAGGGTGAAAACAACTTGCGTTAGAGTATAGGTTGTAGATACTACTAGAATAGCGGGAAATACTTCTTTGATCCCTTTGAACCCATTCATTATGAAAATAAGTAAGAATGGAATCGTGAAATTAATAAGAGGTAACGTGAGTGCAGTCATCATGGAGACATCCATGGAAGTTACATTACCTTTTAAATTCAATGTACCTAAGATGGCAACAGGGATACCAACGGCACCAAATGCTCCTGAAGCACCATTTGCAATGAGACAAAGCATAGCCGCTTGTAATGGTTTGAATCCTAATGATACTAATAGAACAGCACAGATTGCAATGGGAACACCGAAGCCGGCAGCACCTTCAAGAAAGGCATTGAAACAAAAGCCTATGAGTAAAAGTTGAATGCGTTGATCTTGTGAAATCCCTGTAATACTTGCACGTAAAACATCAAATTTACCTGACTCAACAGATATTTTATACAACCAAACAGCCATAACGATAATATAACCAATGGGCCATAACGCTTGTAGAGTACCTTGTATGATACTTCCAATCGCATTGCCAATAGGTAAATTAAATATAAACATTGCAATCAGAAAGGTAATGACCAAGTTTAACAAGGCTGCATAAATACCTTTCATCTTAAACAGGGTCAGACATAATAGAAATAATATAATCGGAATAGCTGCAACCATTGAGGAGATCATTAGATTGTTAAATGGATTAAAAGTGTCTACTAACATGGTTGGCTAACTCCTTAGTTGTAAGTGAATGTTCGTACTCATAATCAAACTATGTCCAAAATGAAGCTTGAATATCTTTTAGAACTTTAACGGAATTTGCAAACTTTTCTTGTTCATCCTCATTTAATAAAAGCTCAACGAGGTCTTTTCTACCTGCGCGATGGATAACCGTAGGAATACCGATGTAAACATCGTTGTGACCATACTCCCCTTCCAACAGTGATCCCACAGGTAATACAACTTCTTCATTTTGTAAGATGGCCTTCGTTATTCTAGCCAGCCCCATAGCAATTCCATAATAAGTAGCACCTTTGGATTCTATAATTTGATAAGCTGCATCGCGAACTTGTACAAAAATTTCTTCTTTTCTGGCATCTGTTAAATTAGGTGCGATAAGTTTCCCTGAAATATTCGCTGTACTCCACACGGCTAGTTCTGAATCACCATGCTCACCAATGATATAAGCATGAACACTTGTGGGTGCTACATCATATTCTTCACTCAATAAATAACGGAACCTTGCAGTATCTAAAATGGTACCTGAACCAATAACTCTTTCTTTAGGTAGACCAGAGAATTTCCAAGTTGCATAGGCTAAAATATCTACTGGATTTGTAGCCACCAGAAATATGCCGTTAAATCCTGAATCCATAACACTTTTTATAATGTTTCGAAAGATATTTAGGTTCTTGCTGACAAGGTCAAGTCGTGTTTCTCCAGGCTTTTGCGCTGCCCCAGCACAAATCACAACGATTGCCGCGTCTTTGCATTCTGCGTAAGTACCGCTTGTAATTTTTATTGGAGAATGTGCATACACAAGACCATGATTTAAGTCCATTACTTCACCTTCGGATTTCTCTGTATCTAAATCTACAAGCACTAATTCATTACAGATCCCCTGATTTACCAACGCGTAGGCATAGCTGGATCCCACGGCACCGGTTCCAATTAGAACCACTTTATCTCCAGTTGTTAAACTCATCATGAATACCTCCAGGTGAATGATTTATATGGATAAATTTCCGCATGTAATTGAGTCCTATTTGTATCTGAACGTTATTATGTCTTCCTTTAATTCGTAATATACTTGTGGTGGATATTCATCACGGAAGAAAAGGATATGGGATATAAAATGATGCTAAGAAATTGGACTTTTGTTCTATTAGAATAACTCATGTCACAAAACGGTAGGTTCCGATTGTTATATAGGCAAAGAATCAAAGGAGGTGAGTATGTGAAGCCAACCATCCCCGGGGAAGTGGAAGAGAAAGAAAGTGAGATAGAAGCGATCATTGTTCGTGTCAAAATAGGAGACAAGCAGGCGTATGAAATGATTATTCATCAGTTTGAACGGCAAATGTACACCTACTGCTACTATATTTTGAAAAATCATGAAGAAACCGAAGATGCTGTCCAGGAGATTTTTATCCGAGCATACGAGAATCTTCATCGATACAGTAGGCAGGCGACCTTCTCCGCTTGGCTTTATAAGATGGCCTATCACCACATGATGAACATAAAAAAAAGGCAGGGTCGCTGGTTCGAGCTGATTCATCAGTTCAAGGAGCAGCACCCCAAAATCGAAATTACACCTACACCCCAAGAGTCTGTTATTGAGGAACTGTTGACCTATCTGACTCCAGAAGAACGGCATATTTTGCTGCTCAAAGCAGTTGAACAGTACAGCTTTGACGAAATCGGAGACATTATGGGTATAAAGCCAGCGACAATTCGCAAGAAATACGAACGGCTTCGCCGTAAGCTTATGGATTACAAGCGTAATAAGGGAGGGATCGTACATGGTACATTTGCCAAATCAAACTGAGTCAAAAGAAATGGACATGATCGAGCAATGGATTCGGAATTCGGAAATGCCAAGAGCAAGTATGAGTCATCAAATTATGAGTAAGATAGGAGATCAAACCATGAATAAATCGAGATCGAATTTTGTGAGAAAAACATTAGTTACCGTATCGGCTGCAGCAGTACTAGGCGTAGGTGTGATCGGCACGGGGTTCGTATCCCCTGCGATGGCGGATGCTTTGAAACAAATTCCGGTGATTGGCAGTGTCTTCTCGGGAATCAGTGATGAGAGATTGCAGACAGCGATTGATCAAGGAATCGCTACCAGTCCTAACCTGAGCGTGACGCATGACGGCGTAACATTGAAAGTGACTGATCTACTGTATGACGGGACCGTTCTAAAATTTGAAGTGGAGCGTGAGGGTGTCGAATTGCCTTCGACATTTGGATCACATCAAGATCAGGATAAGGGCAAGGTCAAAGGATATATTCAGACGCCGACACTACTGGCTAATGGTAAGGAAATCAAATATACATCGGGAGGGTTTGGGGATATACCATACAAAGAGAATACCATTAAAGCTGAAATATCGAATGGATTTTCTCTTCCTGATGAATTCGAGTTGACCATTCAAGCCAAAGTGACACAAATTGAAGAGCCATTCGAATTCAAGATTCCGGTGAAAATTGAAAATAATATGCTTGTATTGAAGCCGAATGCAACCGAAACGGACGGGAAGTTTAGTTATACGGTGAAGCAATTGGAGATAACGCCGGCATCCACTAGACTGATTCTGGATAGCACGGGTGATGTTCCCAAGACACCTGAGCAGACCGGCGACTATAGTGCAACGATGGTTTACTATGATATCGTGGATGACCAAGGGAATGAAATTAATCAGGATAGAGTTGGATTATTTAATAGCGCGCCTGAGACCGAGTACCATGTAAATGAGCTGTATCAAGCATTCGCGGCGACGCCTAAATTCATTACGATTAAACCGTATACCTTTACCGTGAACACCTCTGATTGGAGTATCGTTGGAGCAAGCAATGGGATTGCAGGTGACAAAACATATCTGGATGATCTGGAGCTAACCATTCCGGTTCAGCCTTAATATTAGCACTGCTCTATCTGTCAAATATGTTGAGAATACAAAATAAGAGAAACCCTCTTCTTAGTGAAGAGGGTTTCTCTTATTTGCATATCAATTATAGATAGTGCCCATTAAGCCTAGGGTCAGTTTTGGGGCTAAATGGCTTCGTGACATAATCGTCGCTCCCAACTCATAGCCATATAATTTATCTTCTTCCTCCAAAAATAATCTGCAACCAATTCCCTCATCCGAGCCTCATCTTCGACGATAAGTATTAAGGGCTGCTTCGCCATGATGACTTCAAACCCCTCTGTTGCCCGAATAAATTCTTGTAGCATGGGCCTTTTATGATTCAGCTGTAGTCAAGAAAGGTGCACATAAAACGTTGTGGATTCACCGACCGTGCTCTTGGCGTGAATTTTGCCTTTGTGTTGCTCAACGATGGATTTGGCAATTGCCAATCCCAGGCCATAACCACCTTGCTTGCGAACCCGGGAAGCGTCGGTACGGTAGAACCGGTCAAAGATTCTTGCTAGATGTTCTGCTGCAATGCCTTCACCGGTATTGGTGAGCGATAGAACAACCTCGTTATGCTGCTTCTTCAGAGATAGCGTGACTGATCCCTTAGGACTCGTGTATTTTACGGCATTGTCTAGGAGGATCATGATCACTTGTTTGATCTGCTCACTGTTGCCATACACAGTCAAGTCAGATTCGATGTCATACTCAAGCGATACATGTTTCTCGAATATAACGGCCTCCATCGTTAGAATGATATTCTCAGCTGCCTCGCTCAAGTTGAACTTTGAAAAGACCATGCTGGATCTGGAATCATCCATCTGGGTCAGGAATAACAGGTCATTGGTCAGTCTTGTCATTCTTTCTGTTTCCGATTTGATATAGTGTAGCCACTTCGATTGATTGTGAATGGTATCATCACTGTTAGATAGGAGAACATCGGCGTTGGTATTAATAATGGTCAACGGAGTCTTCAGTTCATGGGAAGCATCAGCAATAAATTGTTTCTGTTTATCAAAGGCTTCCTTGACCGGTGTGATTGAACGATTAGCAAAGTACCGGCTTGCGAAGAACAAAATAATTAACATCACTAATCCAACCACAGAGAAGGTATAGATTAGATTGGTAAGTATATTTTCCTGAGCTGTAATATCTAGAAATACGAACATATGCCCTTCACTCGTTGGTTGTTCCTGAAAGACCCAGTGGCTCCCATCGAGATTGAACCTTCCGGAATTTTTGTTGATTGCTATGGCTTCCTGTAATGCAGAATCATAGAACGCTTCGTCCATATCGAATTGAGATGTGTTTCTTGTAAGGTTCCACGCTTTATCTGTTTGCAACATGAATGAAACAGACCTCTCCCATGGACCATTCGGATTGTCCTTTGACTTCATGACGTCGGGCAGTAACGAGGAGGTAACCTCATTAGTATTAGAGCGTGGCCTACCGAACTTATCGGGAGATTTCTGGTAGGACTCTGTTATTCTATGCAGATCCATTTGGATATCATTTTGGACATTTCGGTAGGTAATGACGTAGATAGAGATGAAGGCGACAAGCATCATAATAGAGATGGTTACTAAGTTAACAATAAGAAACCGATTCCTGAGCTTTGTGAACATTAAGTCGTCGCCTCCAGTACGTAGCCTACATTTCTGATCGTGCTAATGCGTACTGTCGAATTCAAGAAGGTAAGTTTTTTTCTCAGAAAAGAAACGTACACTTCCACATTGTTGTGCTCAGCCTCCGAATCGAAGCCCCATAATTTCTCGATTATTTGTTCTTTGGAGGTTACGGCTTGGTTCCTCAATATAAGAAGCTCCAATAATTCACTTTCCTTTAAGTTCAGCTTGATCTCTTTTCCGCCCACGGTGAGCTTTAGATTACCCGTGTTCAGTTCAATATCCCCGAACTTCAGCGCATCATCCGGTATAACCTCACCTTTACGCCTTAGTGCAGCTCTTATTCTCGCCAATAATAACTCCGAGGAAAATGGTTTGGCGATATAGTCATCGGCTCCATGATCTAGCCCAGACACCATATCTGTGATCTCACCCTTAGCGGTAAGAAGAATAACGGGAGTAGCTATCCCTTTCTTACGCAGCGTCTTGAGCACGCTGACCCCATCCATTTCAGGCAACATAATGTCGAGTAGCAGTAAATCATATATTCCGCTCAGCGCATAATCCAGACCCGATCTGCCATCATGGACAGCGTCCACAGAATAATGATGTTTCTTTAATATTTGGGTTAAGGCTTCGGCAAGATGAAGCTCGTCTTCTACAATTAATATTCTCATAGGTATGCCATCCTCTGCATAAATTGTGTGCTTACTACTTATGTCATTATATCAAGATTACCTTTAACCAACCTTAATAACAGCATCTTCTTAAGAACGATTAAGGGAATGTAATAATAATGCTCGAGATTTGTAAAAGCATTTAAGATTCATTAAAGGTTTGGGGACTAAGATACATTCATAAGCAAGCGAGACAATGCTAATAGAGAAAGGATATGAACCGATATGGCTATCGAGGTGTTCAACCGCTATGAGAACAAATACTTGCTAGATAGTGAGGCATATTACAAATTCTACAATCAATTGCTTGAATATATGGAACTGGATGATTTCAACAAGCAGCATGAGTTCTATTCCATAACCAACTTATATTATGACACTGCGCATAATACTTTGATCCGTAACAGCCTTGCGAAGCCGAAGTACAAAGAGAAGCTTCGTTTAAGAGCTTATGGTGTTCCCAATCAAGATACGAAGGTGTACTTGGAAATCAAGAAGAAGGTATTCGGCTTGGTCAATAAAAGAAGAACGTCACTGAAGTTAAATGAGGCATATGATTTTGTAGCCACAGGAACGGAGCCGGAATTCAAGGATTACATGAATCAACAGGTGATTGAAGAGATCAAATACTTTTTAACACGGTATGAGTTGCAGCCCAAGGTGTACCTGTCTTATGACCGAAAAGCGATGTTCTGTAAAAAGAATCGCGATTTGAGAATCACGTTTGATACCAACATTAGAAGTCGGCGGTACGATCTTAAAATGGAACACGGCACACATGGTGAACCCCTGCTGGAATCGGGTCAATGGCTTATGGAAGTGAAGGCTGAGAAAACAATTCCGGTCTGGTTGGCGAAGATGCTCTCAGAACATCAAATGTATCGTACAAGCTTCTCCAAGTACGGCAACGAATACAAAAAAATGCTGAAGAACAGTAAAACAGAACAGGAGAGTACCCTTTATGCTTGATTCATTATTTTCCGTAAGCACGAGTACTGAATTAACGTTTATTAACGCTATTATAACTATTTTCATAGCCATCGCACTTGGAGGAATCATTAGTTACACCTATATGAAGACGAATCCGGGAGGATATTCACAAAGCTTCACACTCACGATGGTATTGTTGCCAGTCATTGTAGGGATCATTATTTTGCTCATCGGGAGCAATGTTGCTAGAGCCTTCAGTCTTGCCGGAGCGTTCTCGATTATTCGGTTTAGAAGCGCACCGGGTGATCCGAAAGATATCACGTTTGTACTGTTCACTATGGCAGCGGGACTTGCCTGTGGAGTTGGTTCCTTCGGCTATGCGGTAATGTTCACCATCATTCTGTGTGTACTTATGTTTATCCTTAACCGTACTAACTTTGGGGTAAGAACCACATCGCAAAAAACATTAAAAGTGACCATTCCGGAGAATCTGGGATATGAGGAAGCTTTCGAGGAAGTCTTCAATAAATATGATGTTGAATACGAGCTTAAAAAGATTAGAACGACTGAGCTTGGTAGTTTATATGAATTGGTCTACGCTGTTACGCTGGATGAAGCGGTGAACCAGAAGGCATTCCTGGATGCGATTCGCACCCGGAACGGGAATCTGGACCTATCGTTAACGATGAGTCCCACTGCCAATGACTATTAAAATGACTGAAAGGATGGATGAGATATGAAGAAGATGACAACGGGAAGTAAAGTAGGACTGGTGCTGTTGTGTGCTGCGGTTATGTCGGCTTGCAGCGCGAATACTGGTGAAACGTCTGCTGTTGAGACTGCACAGAGTGAGAGCGCAACGGCTACTAATGTACAATTAGCTAGTGTAAAGCTTTCTGATCTGGTGACATTTGATGAAGAAGATGCTGTTACAGATTGGAGCAAGGAAAACTCGACAATGGTCGAACTTAGCGGAACAAGCGCAACGGTTAGCGGCTCCGGAGCTGAAGCAACAGACGGCGCAGTGACGATTACAGACGCGGGAACCTATGTCCTTAGCGGGACGCTGAGTGATGGACAGATTATAGTGAATAATGAAGATAAGGAAACCGTACGGTTAGTTCTGAACGGTGTGAATATTAAGGACAGCGACAGTGCTGCGATCTACATTAAAGAAGCGGGCAAGGTAGTCATTACGCTACAGGAAGGGACGGAGAACGCTGTATCGGATGGAGCAACCTATGTGTATGGGGCAGATTCTACAGATGAACCTAGTTCGACGATCTTCAGTAAAGCCGATTTGACGATTAATGGCACCGGTAAGCTGTCTGTTACCGCCAACTATAATGACGGTATCACAAGTAAAGACGATCTTAAAATCATGAGCGGTACGACTGAAATTCATGCTAAAGATGACGGAATTGTGGGTAAAGATTTGGTTGCCGTTCAAGACGGTAATATCAGTATCACTGCTGAAGGCGATGGCATCAAATCAACCAACGACGAAGATGCTACTAAAGGGTTTATTGCTATTGCGGCAGGAACGTTTGATATTAAGACGAGTAATGATGGGATTCAGGCTGAAACCTCTTTAGTCATTGATGGTGGGACTTATACCATGGTTACGGGTGGAGGAAGTGAGAATGGTGAAGTGAAGACTGGCGATCGAGGTCAAGGTGAAGGCAAGGGGATGGGCATGGGCATGAGAGGTGATCGAAATGCGGAATCTGGCGATCAAGCAGCGCTTACGACAGAAACATCACCACCATCACCACCTACAAAGACAGAAACATCAACAACAACGACAACGATAGAATCCGAAACAGCAAGCACAAAAGGGTTGAAGGCTGGAGGATATATTACCGTTAACAACGGAATCTTTGACATTGATGCAGCGGACGATGCAGTACACAGTAACAGCAATGTTTCTATAACAGATGGTAAGTTTACGATCAAGACGGGTGACGATGGTATTCATGCGGATGCCTTGTTATCCATAGCAGGTGGAACTATTGATATCACGAAGAGTTATGAAGGGATCGAAGGAGCCAACATTGCGATTTCCGGCGGTGAGTCTCATGTTGTCGCTTCCGATGACGGAGTTAATGTAGCAGGAGGTAATGACGAGGCTACTGTAGAAGGCGCCCCCCAAGATCAATTCAGCGAGTCCGCTACGAACATGCTAACGATTAGTGGAGGAACGCTAACGGTTGATGCAGCAGGTGATGGGCTTGACTCGAACGGATCAATCGTGATGACAGGCGGCACGGTAAGTGTGAATGGTCCCACCAATAGCGGGAATGGTGCATTAGATTTCGATGGTAGCTTTGAACAGAGCGGTGGAACTCTGGTAGCCGCAGGAAGTTCGGGAATGACTCAAGCACCGTCTGACACATCTAGCCAGCATTCGATCAGCATGACGTTCACAGAGACACAGCAGGCAGGAACTATCATACATTTGGAAGATAGTGAAGGTAACACGATCTTAACCTTTGCACCATCCAAGAATTATCAATCTGTCGTGATGAGTTCGCCAGATCTGAAAGAGACGGGTTCTTATACGCTGTATTCAGGAGGAACATCAAATGGCAGTGAAACGAATGGTATTTATGCAGATGGAGAATATGTAGGCGGGACGAAGGTGGTTGCGTTTGATATCTCAAGTAGCGTAACTTGGTTGAATGAATCAGGAGTAACGACAGCCCAAACGAATCAAGGACCAGGTGGTGGAGGCGGAAGAACCAGACCTGAAGGAGGAAAGTCAAAGTAATTGAAGGCTAAACTTAGAGAATAATAAATAACGTCAAGAAAATATAGAAAAATAACAGGCTTAAAACATGTGTTTTCCCAATGTTTTGAGCCTGTTTTTATGCTGTATAGGCAACCGTTGTACCACGAAGTAAAGTTCGTTCTAATCCACCGTCGCTCATATTTACTATGGACACGAACAGGGAGATAAATGTTTAATAAAGTAGTGATCCATTAATGAACGAGTCTAGAACAACGTTATACTAGATCAATTATACGAGGAGGTATATGTGGTGGGGTGTAATAACTGCATAATAAGAGAACTTAATTTTGAAATTAGGGTTGAGGGCGAGCATAATCGACGTATTTTACCGGAAGTGATTCATCACTTCAATAGAAGCGGAACATTACATAATGTAACAGAAAATATATGTACCATAAAAGAATCAGGAGCAAGGGATTTTCTAGACTTCTGCTATGACCATATGAACACTGAAGGTGTTAAATTTCGTGTCCAGGATCAAGAATGGAGACCACTATCGGAAATGGGTACAGTTCTTGAAATGGAATGGATTGATGAAGTCATCACGAAGGAGCTCATTACGTGCCACTTTCAACCGATCGTCAATTCAAATGAAGAGATTTATGCGTATGAGATTCTATCTAGATTTAAAAAAGAAGATGGGACAATCATCTATCCAAATGATATCTTTACTGCGGCAAGGAATCGTGGTCGATTATATGCATTGGACAAATTGTGCAGGATGACAGCCGTAAGATCTGCAGCACCATTAAATAAAAAAACATTTATTAATTTTATCCCAACATCTATCTACTCTCCCGAGTTCTGCTTGAGAACAACAGCTGAATTAGCCAAACAGTTAGGTGTTGATCCTTCTCTATTTGTTTTTGAAGTCGTAGAGACGGAGAAAGTAGACGATCTTGATCATTTGAAGAGTATTTTAACGTATTACAAAGAGAAGGGGTTTAAGTATGCTTTAGATGATGTTGGGGAAGGGTTCAGTACCATCGAGGTGTTATTAGAGCTTAAGCCTCATTATATGAAATTGGATATGAAGTATGTTCAAGGGGTTTCTAGTGACCCCAATAAACAGAAAGTCGCTAAAGATTTTCTGGAAAAATCGCTTCAGATAGAGTCCATTCCATTAGCAGAAGGAGTCGAAACGAAAGAAGACTTTGAATGGTTAAAACAAAGTGGCTATCAACTTTTTCAGGGGTACTTATTTGGCAAGCCAGAGCCTACACCTAAGTCAGGACGATAGAATTAGGTTTGTGGGAAGTATTTATTGTGGCGTTATTTGAATTATAAGACAAAATTTCGATCAATTGTTCTGCCATATGTGTAGACGTATATTTGAACCCACTCTGTACCCATTCAATGATTAATCCGAAGAGGGCATAGGCATTGTAGCTGGCGAACAAATCAGGATTTATGCGCTTATTATGGTTAACGAGCGCTTCTAAATGATGTTGGACTAGTTGTTTTAATATGGAACAAAGCTTATTTTGAAATCCAGGTAAAACATTAGAGTTTACAATGATTGTATAAAACTTAGCGTAGGTAGCAACTTGATCAAAAATTCTTATAGTCGAAGTTGTAAGCTCACCAATAATAAATGTATCTGTATGAAGATAAGGCTCTTTAAAAGATGTAATCAAATCTTCCATAATGTCATCCATGAGTTCATTCAGAAGTTCTTCTTTTGATTGATAGTGTTTATAGAATGTGCCACGGTTTAAATCTGCACCAGTAACAATATCTGTTATCGTAATTTTTTTGAAATCTTTTTGTTCCATAAGCTCGATCAATGCGTCTTTTAATTCTTTTCTTGATTTTCTAATTCTTCGATTGTTATTTATCAACAGAACACCGCCTGAATGTCTATTTTACAATCCTATTTGAACAGAAGTATAAGTTAATGTATATTCATCAACATTTAGCGTCTCATTTGCTTATTGATACTTAAATTATAGAGGATTAAACTGAGTTAGTACAAATTTTAAAAGGTTTTCAGAGAATAATAGGATAATGCTTACACCCAACTACAAGCATAAAGGAGATATTCACATGAAACTTCAAGACAGAGTTGCCGTTGTTACCGGCGCAGCTTCAGGTATGGGGAAATCGATTGCAGAATTATATGCTAAAGAGGGCGCGAAAGTCATTGTTGCTGATCTTAACTTAGAGGGTGCAGAACAAGTTGTAGCAGGGATTATTAGTAATGGTGGCGTAGCCAAAGCAATACAAGTAAATGTTGCAAAATTAGAAGATATCGAGAACATGATTGATACAGCTGTTAGCGAATATGGTACGTTAGATATTTTAGTGAATAATGCGGGTATTATGGATAGTTTTGAACCGGCAGGTGAAATTACAGATGAGAAGTGGGATTTAATATTTGATATAAATACGAAAAGTGTGATGCGTTCTACACGTAAAGCACTACCTATCTTCTTAGAAAAAGGAAAAGGTGTTATTGTTAATACGGCTTCTACAGGCGGATTGAACGGTGCTCATGCTGGTGCTGCGTATACTGCATCTAAACATGCTGTTGTAGGACTGACGAAAAACACTGGTTTTATGTATGCTAACAAAGGGATTCGTTGCAATGCCATTGCACCGGGTGCTACCGCAACAAATATTGGAGCTTCTATGAAGAACATTAGTGAATTCGGTAGCAGTCGTACTAGATTGGCACAAGGTGTGATCCCTCGCGTAGGTACACCTGAAGAAATCGCCCAAGTTGCTCTATTTCTAGCTTCTGATGATTCCAGTTTTGTAAATGGAACAGTCATATCAGCAGATGCTGGTTGGACTTCTGCATTCTAATTCATTTATCATAAAACTCTGCTAGAGGAAGATCTAGCGGAGTTTTTTTATTGTAGCTGCGACAAAGGCCAATCTTGAAATCAGTGGAAATTTCGAAGACCATCAGTCTACAGTGTGGAAGATCGCTGGAAAGTTTAGTTAGATCTATTCAATATAAGCCTAACATTACATAGCGTGAACAGTCCTAGCTTCTAATTGAAGTGGGGATATTTTTATATCTTATAATAATATTTTTAAGGGTTATAATTTATTGTATAACGATAAATTAGTGTTGCAAAACAATAAATAAGTGCTAATATAAAATGTGAATATATGGAGGTGTTATCATGAATAAAAGGTTAATCTATATTTTAGAAGCGGCACTTGTTATCATTTGCATAATTACCTTAGCGGTAGCTATATTTGGGTTACCTAGGATGGCTGCCATGAGTGCAGAGAACTTTCCTGAAGTTGCTTATTTACAGTACCCGATTCTTCTGGGGATTTATCTAGCATGTATGCCATTTTACATGGGTATCTATCAGACATTCCGACTCATAAGACTTATTAAGAAAGAGGATGCTTTTAACGAACAGGCATGTGGTGCATTAAGGGTAATCACAATATCTGCGATATGTGTCATTATTCTTTTTATGATAGGAACTATTTATCTTAATGTAGAAAATGCGCTTCCGCCTGCGTTATTCTTAACTGGGATCATCATTATATTTGCTGCATGTGTTATCGCTGTTTTTGCAGAAGTACTTAGAGCGCTACTTATGAAGGTTATTGATATTAAAAATGAGAATGATTTAACGATATAGGGTGTGATGAGATATGGCGATAAGGATAAATATTGATGTAATGTTGGCTAAAAGAAAAATGTCAGTAACGGAGCTCGCTGAAAAAGTTGGGATTACGATGGCTAACCTATCGATCCTCAAGAACGGGAAAGCCAAAGCGATAAGATTAAACACCTTAGAGGCCATATGTAAGGCGTTAGATTGCCAACCGGGAGATATATTAGAATATATGGATACGGGTAAAAGTTAAGATAAACAAGTAATGGATGATTCACTAATCATTAACTTGATATTTCCATGGCCTCCCTTCAGAATAGAGAGAATACCTATTCATAAAAGGAGTTATATGAGATGAATGATATAATGGCACGCAATAATGTAAAAGTGATTGGTGAAGGAGACCGCACTATTATTTTCGCGCATGGCTTCGGGTGTGATCAGAGTATGTGGCAATATATCACCCCTTCTTTCGAGAAAGAATTTCGGATCATTCTATTTGATTATGTGGGTTCAGGTAACTCAGATTTAAGTGCATATACGACAGAAAAGTATAGTCAATTTAGTGGCTATGTGCAGGATGTATTGGATATCATTGAGACGCTTAATCTCAACAATGTTATATTTGTAGGTCATTCCGTTAGTTCTATGATAGGGATGCTAGCATCCATTGAGCGGCCTGATTATTTCGATAAATTAATTATGGTTGGCCCGTCTCCGCGTTATTTAAATGATGGTGATTATGTCGGTGGTTTCGAGAAAAGTGATATTATAGAACTACTCGATATGATGGAAATGAATTTCACAGGTTGGGCTAGCTTTATGGCGCCACTTGCGATGAATCATCCCGATCATCCCGATCTAACGGAACAATTGGAACGTAGTTTTATTTCCACCAATCCTGTAGTAGCAAGAGAATTTGCAGAAGTGACATTTCTATCGGATCATCGTGAAGCATTGTTGAAATCCACGGTTCCTACACTCATTATGCAATGCTCAGATGATAGTATCGTTCCGATAGTGGTTGGCGAATATTTACATAGTCACTTGAAAGATAGTACGTTCCGATTAATGGAAGCCAAAGGTCATTATCCTCATATTAGCCATCCTGAGGAAACCATTTCTCTCATTAATGAATACCTCGCATAAAGTTATCCAGATCATGTAGCGTTGAAAGGATATTAGATAATGGATGAACGGTTAAAATATGCGCCATGTGGGTATATCTCCATCACACATGAGGGAATCGTTACGGAAGTGAATCAAACATTCCTTGATATGATGGGATATGCACAAGAGGATTTGGTGCATAAGCATATTGAATCTATCATGTCTACGGCAAATAAACTCATTTTCCATTCATACTTTTATCCTTTTATCAATTTGGATGGACATGTAGAAGAGTTGTATTTGAGATTGAAAGATCGTCAAGGAGAGTCAATTCCTTATATCCTAAATGGGAGACGGTATGAGATGGAAGGCGTAGAGATTATTGATTGTGTATTGGTGCAGATGGGCAAACGCATTGATTATGAACTTGAGCTCCGATCCGCTAAGAAGCAAATGGAAAATGCCTACTGGGAGAAAGATCAGGCTCTTGTGAAGTTGAAGCAGATTCATATGGAGATTGAACAGAAGCAACAAGAATTGATGGACATCAATGCTGTTTTAGTAGAACTATCTTATACAGATAAGCTCACGGGATTAAAGAACCGAAGGTTTGTTCAAGAAAAGTTAGAAGAACAAATTATCCGCTATGGGAGTACTCAAGAGCCATTTTCTATTTGTATCTTAGATATAGACTATTTCAAAAAAGTGAATGACACATGGGGACATCAGACAGGCGATGAAGTATTAGAGAAATTAGCGGATATCTTAATATCTCATTCTCTTCATAAGGATGTTGTTGCTAGGTTTGGTGGGGAAGAGTTTGTGATGATCTTGCCTGACATGGATGTACATGAGTCAAAGGTAAAGGCCGAGAATTTACGGCGTGCCATAGCGAATGTTGCGTGGGAGAAGATTAACATAACGGTGAGTATCGGTGTAGCTACGGTTACTCCTCAGGATTCCGATACAACCATACTTAAACAAGCAGACCTAGCACTTTATGCCTCCAAAGAAAATGGTAGAAATCGCGTGACACACATCATAGATTTGAATGAAAAGTCTCTTTGATAAGGGGCTTTTTTTCAGCAGATGCACAAGGAGGAAGGGCGGGCGGTATATCATTATATCAGAAGAACATCAGTCATATAAGCAATCAGCGTACCCTTCTGGAGGGGATAAATCTAATCTAGGTATAAGAAATAAGAAACGGCATTCATCAGGAACGATAAGTACTAGGAAACAAATAATAAATGTAATGATCCTTACGGGAATCATAGCGCTAATATATGTTGTGACCAGAAAGTTGTAAATATCAGAGCAGACAGTAGCTGTCTTGAAGTTGGGGATAAAACAAGCAGATAATAATAAAAAGAGTTATACACATGTGGATAACGTTTTCGGCACAGCGTATCTCGTCTAGAGGATGAGTTGAATTTCAACACAGGGTCGGATTACAGGTGATCCAGTACGATGATGAAACTGCGTTGGTAGGCGGTATGTCCGTAATTATATTAATCCTGGTCAAGCTACTGACGCACCGTAATTAGGGTCTTGAGGGCTCTGGCTTCTCGGGTATCTCTCTTGCAGGGCCAATCAGACAACTGTTCGCTAACGTGACACATTCCAGTGCTGCCACGTTAACGGCATGGGGACAAGCTCGTTTTTAAGTGAGAACAACATTAGAATAACGAGCCGTTCTGGTGTATAATGCGGTCAATCACACGATAGAAAAGAGGCAGGATTATGTCAGCTGAAGCGATTTTCCAAGGTAATGTTAATCAAGCAATCTGTGCTTTCACATTTGATGACGGGCCTGCTCAACTTCCACTTGAATTATGGCTTGATATTCTTGAGGAGGAAGATGTAGTAGGTACTTTTTTCTTCACTGGAGAGTGGATGAATCGGTATCCTGATAAAGCGAGAGAAATCCTTTCCCGCGGTCATGTGCTTGCCCCTCATACATATCATCATCGTCGGATGGCACAGGTGCCAAAATCCGTATTTATAGAGGAGTTACAATTAACTGAATTGGCTTACCAGGATGCAACGGGACTTCCCTGCCCAAGTATTATGCGCTTTCCTTATTTTTCGTTTGAACAGGACAATTTGGATTGGCTAGAAGAGTGGGGGTATCTTGATATTGAAGGTTTCGATTCTTGCGATTGGGACGGTCGTTCTGCAGAAGGCATAATAGCAAAAGTCGAACCGAAGCTTGATAAAGGGGCAATTATCGTGATGCATAGTAATGATATTGCGAAGGGAACGCCTGAGGCATTAAGGGAGCTTATTCGAATAGCAAAGGAAAAAGGACTAAGAGCTGTAGGTATACCTGAGATATTAGATTCTATTGGAATAGAAGTGGGTTACAGGTCTTGGAAGCTTACGGTGAAGGTTCCTGTGGAGTTAGAGCATCCTGTAGAGAATTGGGTTCCGGTGAAAGATGATCAAATGTTGTCCGAGCTTGCAAGCCAGACGGTAGAATGGAACATTCCACAGTATACGATGCAATTCACTTCCGAGAGCGAATGGCTTGAACATTTGGAGACACCTCTTCAGGAATTTGGCATGAAAGAGGATCGCGATCTATTTACGATACAGGGTAGTGACGGCTCCTACTGGGGGTATGTACGCGCTGGATACACAGAAGACACGCTTGTACTGTTAGATTATGCGTCTAAGGAGTCACAGGCAGATACATTAGTGTATCTTCTTCGCTGGGCTGTGGAGACAGCCAATCGCCTTGGGTTATCTCGGATTGAGGCAAGACGGGATATTCGCCGAATGAATGAGATGTGCAGACAATTAGGTTTACAATCAGAGATTAAAGAAGATCAATAATTCAATAAAACCCAGTTCTAAAGTATTAACCGATCTAGTCATAGATTAAGAGAACTTGGTTATCTTGTTTTTGTATATAGGTGCTAGGTAATGGAGATCATCCATCAGACAAATCAAAAAGTAAGTTTGAGTACCTACGTAGATATGATCCCAATTATTCATGTAATGAAATGTAATGCATGATACTCTTTGTAATGTAATAAGGCAAACCTATAGAAATATAGGGACGCAAAGCTAAAGGGACTAAGGTTCATGACTATGTCAGCCAGCTGCCAAAGAGTATTTCATGCTTTTTGTTTCTTAAGGTTTAATAAAAATGGTGTCTGAATTTTTATACGAACTTATGAACAATCAAGCTACTCTTAGGGGTAGTTTTTTTTATGGAATTTTTAGATTATCGGTCATAATAATAATTCATCGGGGGTAGGCAATATGAAGAAAATGATTGCGATTGCAACATCTGCAGCTATGTTGGTCAGCTTTTCAAGTGAGGCAGGTTATGCTCTAGCAAGTGAAATTCAAAAGACGAATGTAGTGAATACGGTGCTAGAAAGCCGCGTAAGTACAGCAAGTGATGCATCCGTTGTTCCGTTTGACCTTTACGGTAAAGAGGTTCTAAGTACATATAATGAAGTATTTAAAATGAATAATGCAAACATTAAATCAATAACGAACAATGGCGGTAACTATTCCGGATCTCCAATTGGTAAGGCGATAGACGGAGATGTGAATACGCACTGGGAAACAGGCAAACCGAATACATCAACATTCAGCAATGAGATCGTTATTCTTTTGAATGAATCGACAGAATTAGATAGAATCGTGTACGCAGCTAGACAAGTAGGTGCCAAAGGAAAAGGATTTGCAAAGGAATTCGATATTTATAGCTCGACTACCGAAGCAGGAGACAATTTCACGTTAGTATCCTCTGGTGAATACAAAGGCTCAACAGGAGATGTTGTTGAAATCCAATTTGCAACCACAGCATTTAAACGAATCAAATTTGTATACAAAAAGGCCGATCAAGATTGGGCAAGTGCAGCAGAGTTTTCTTTCTATAAAGAAGATGCTGTGTCAGATCAAATGAAACGTCTATTTACCGATGATACATATAGTCAAGTGAGTGCGGAGTTTAATACCTTAGACAAATTAGTAGCTTTAGAAAATGAAGTGAAGTCACATCCACTATACGCTCAGTTTCAAGCAGATATTGAGAATGCAAAAATACTTCTAGATAAACATCAAATTGAGTCAGCAACAGCAAAGGTTTCTAAATTAAAAGGGTATGGCACAGAATATGAAGCGGCTTATAGTGAAGCCTATCGTATGCCTAATTCAAATGTATCCAAAGTAACAGCAAACGGTGGAAGCTACCCGGGTACGAAGCCAGAATATATGCTAGACGATCAAGCGAATACACATTGGGAGACGAATAGAAATAATGATGCTAACTTTACGAATGAAGTGGTGTTTGAATTAGCAAATCCTGAAGTGTTAGATAGAGTTGCATTTCTAGCTAGAGATAATAGAAAAGGATTCCCAGAAGCTTTCGAAATCTATGCATCTGTAACGAGTAAGGGAGACACGTTCCAACTTGTATCTAGCGGCACTGCGACAAGTACGAATGATTTCTTAGAATTCAAGTTCGAGCCAACGAAGTTTAAGAGAGTGAAATTCAAGTTCACCCAAGCGAATATTAATCGACCGTTCGCAGCGGAATTTAGATTTTATAAAGAAGATCCAGTTAGTGATAAGGTAATGGGTATTTTTACGGATGGAACGATGAGTGCAGTAGTTCCTGAGTACAATAGTATAGCTTCAATAAATACGCTAGAAGAAGCAGCTAAGGTACACCCGTTATATCCGATTCTTAAAGATCAATTGGAATTAGCTAAGGGAATCGTGAATGGTGAAGTGCAAATGGAAGGTACGATTATTAAGGCAGAGCAACGTGGAGATATGAAGAAGCATGCTTCGCAGAATTTGAGAATTGGATTTGGTACGAACAATCAGCCTACGGGATTGGTTGCTATGCCAGGGGATCAAATTAACGTCTATGTGGATGCAGATGCTAATGGTAAATTACCTTCTTTAGTCATCTCGCAACAAGAGGGGCCTTGGAACAACTGGGCAAGAGGCGTACAATTACGACCAGGTAAAAATACGATCACTGTACCTGAATTTGAGAAGAATTCATATTATGCGTTTGATGTAACCAAAGGTGGAACCGTCTATATCGTCAATCCCTACACGGCTGAAGAGCAAGGGAAGGCACCTACGATTCGATTCGAAGGCTTAGAGAGAATACCTTTCATGACGAAGGATACGAATCCGGATCAATTCAAAGCTTTCTTAACAACATATAAACAACGATTAGATGAAGATAAAGCAGCACACCCGAATGTGTTAGATCGAGAATTGATCGATGTCGTAGAAGTGGTTAGTGAGCATGTTATTTTTACAGGAACGGCTACGGAAGCTTATAACAAGTTCATTACGCAAGGAAATAACCCTATGGATACCGTAACGGGCTATGATTCTTGGATGAAAACAATCTTTGATTTCTATGGTCTAGATGGCAGCAGTGACATTCATGATGCTAAGCTAATTCGTGAGAATATTAGATTGATGCAACCTTATGGCGCTATGTATGCAGCGGGTGATCATACTGGGATTCAAGGCGGCACCGTCGGGACGATGTTAAGTAATTTCAATGAGGTTTATCCAGGTTGGGGATTGAATCATGAAATAGGGCATCGTCTAGCGATGGGGGAACGAGAATATGGGGAAGTAACCAATAACATGGTGTCCATGTTGATGTCTGTCGCTGCTGAGTCGATAGATGACCGCATACCCTACGAAGAAATTTATAAATATGTTATTGAGGAAAATAAAGTTGTTATGAATCAACAGGGGCTATTTGCACAACTCGGAGCCTATTGGCAGTTGGAGATGGCACATCCGGGATACTGGACAGAACTAACCAGGATCTACCGAGATCGGAAGGTATCCCTACCAAATGGCGATAATTCGAAGCAGCAGTATCTGGTTGAATTCTCTTCTGAAGTGCTAGGTCTGGATCTAAGTAGTTACTTTGCTAGACATGGATTCACAGTGAATCCTGAGACCAAAGCAAAGGTAAGTAAGTATCCAGCTCCCCAAAAGTTTTGGTATTTAAATAATACGGTCATTAACTATAATGGAACAGGAATAGAAGATAAGAATGCTTCCATTAAAGTAAGTGTCAATTCAAATGCGACTGCTAAATCGAACACGCTGAATTTCAGTATGGATAAAGCCTATAAGAAGGATTTCTTAGGTTATGAAATTTATCGAAATGACATACTGGTAGGATTTACTGGTAATAATCAATTCGTAGACAAAAATGTAGATACAACGATTAATTATACGTATAAGATCGTTGGTTACGATAAGAAATTGAATACGCTGAAGCCAGTTGAGGTTAAAGCATTCAAACCGACTTTATCCATTGAAGATCATGTCACATTAAAGCTTAATCAAACGTTCGATCCTATGAGTTATGTCAAGGCGATTAACTATCAAGGAAATGATATTACGAGTGAAGTCGTGATCACAGCGAATAATGTGGATGTAACGCAAAAAGGAAGCTATAACATTGGTTATAAGATTACGAATCAAGGGGTAACAGAATCTAAAACGGCAAACGTTACGGTAACGAGCGAGTATGCGTATATTTCAGATTTGAATGCCAAATCTGTAAGTGTCGGCTACGGTGATTTCAAGAAAGACAAGTCACCTGCCGGTGGAACGATTACGCTTGTTAGACAAGGTCTTACTGCAACCTATGCAAAAGGGGTCGGCGTACATGCTAACTCTGAAGTTGTATATGACATTGAAGGTAAAGGGTATGACTTCTTTGAAAGTTATATCGGTATCGATCAAGCAGTGAAGGGACAAGCATCCTCAGCAACCTTTGAAGTATTTGTAGACGGAGAGAAGTTGTTGAACAGCGAAGTGTTCGGATCAGGAACGGAACATGAATTTGTGAAGATACCTGTGACAGGCGCAAGAGAAATTAAGCTTGTTACAACAGATGCTAAGGATAACGGTAATGGATCAGATCACACCGTATGGGCAGATGCTAAGTTTACGAACAATTCAAGTAAACCTACGATTACGATACCGGGAGAAACCACATTCGTAATGTTAAATAGCGAATTTGATATTCTGAAAGATGTGGTGGCGGTTGATACCGAAGATGGTAACTTAATCGGCCAAGTTCAAGTCAAAACGAACGGTTTCACTACCCATAAGACAGGTACGTACAGTGTAGAGTTAACCGTTACAGACCGGGATGACAATACAACGACGAAGACGAGAGAAATCGTAGTGTATAGTGCGAGTAAATTCTTGAGTGATGTGAACTGGGAATTAGCAAGAACAGATTATGGTGTAGTTAGAAAAGACAAAGCTAGCACCAACAGTACGATTAAGTTACTCGTAAATGGTGCAACGAAAGAGTTCGCCAAAGGAATCGGAACACATGCCAACTCTGAGATTGTATATAATCTTGCGAATACGAACTATGAATATTTTGAAACACTCGTAGGTGTTGATCGGAATATACCAGAGCAGACCAACTCGAGCGTGATCTTTAAATTGGTAGCTGACGGGAAAGAAGTATATAACAGTGGACTGATGAAATATGGGACTGAGGCTAAAATTGCTCGCATACCGGTTAAAGGTGTTCAACAATTACAACTAATTGTCGATAACGCAGGCAACGGAAATGCTTCAGATCATGGCGATTTTGCAGATGCGAAGTTCATCATCTTGAACAATGCACCAGAACTCACAATACCTAAATCTGTATCCACTAAAGTAGGACAAGCTATAACGGTACAAGAAGCTTATTCAGCCATAGATGCAGAAGATGGCGATGTCACTTCTAAAGTAGAGGTTACTGGAGAAGATCGCGTTAACTTCAACAGAGCTGGAGAATATCTAATTACGTATACCGTTACCGATAGTGATGGGAATATAATCACAAAGACAAGAACAATCGCTGTTGTGAACATGGAAGACTCTAAATATTTAACCGATTATGATTGGAATTCTACTCAGAATAGTTACACAGCTCCGTTGAAAGACATCTCGATTAGTGCTAAGACGCTAAGATTAACGGATGCTAACAATCAGGAAGTCGCCTATGCAAGAGGAATTGGGGCACATTCTAACTCCACAATTGTGTATGACTTGAGCGACAAGAATGTTGATTACTTCACTTCATTTGTTGGGGTAGATCGACAAATGTTCGGTTCTATTGGTTCTGTAAGCTTCGAAGTCTTCGTCGATGGTGAGAAGAAATTCGATACTGGCATCATGAATTCAAGAGATCCACAGAAATTCATTGAAGTGGATATTAACGGAGCGAAAGAACTGAGATTAGTTGTGACAGACGGTGGAAATGGAAATGGATCTGACCATGCGACATGGGGCGATGCGAAATTACATTTTGCCAATGCAGATAGACTGTTCACAGCAGATCTTACACAAGCGATTGACAATGCGAAAGCAATTGATCTTGATGGATATACTTCTGAGAGTATTACAGCGCTAAAAGCTAGCATAACAAGAGCGGAAGAAGCCCTGGTTAATCCAGCCGTTACTCAAAGTGAAATAGATGCAGCGAATGAAGCATTAAAGTCAGCAACAGAAGGTTTGGTCAAGATAGACTTAAGCCAAGTCATTACTGTACAAGATAAGTATTTAAATGCCTCCATTAAGAAAACGTTAGGAGTAACGGGGGATCTCACGCTTGGTGATATGTATCAATTGACGACGTTAACAAGTGAAACAAGAAGAGCTAGATCCCTTGAAGGGTTACAGCATGCGAAAAACTTAGTGACGCTCGATATTACGGGGAATGAAATCACTGACTTCTCTCCTCTGCAAGGTTTAACGAAACTAGACAACTTGATGGCTGATCCTCAAATGGTTGAAGTAGGATATGTACAAGGACCTATCGCTAAAGTGGAAAATCTGGTTAAAGGGTTAGATGGGAACAAAGTAATACCTAATTTAGTAGGCGTTAGAAATAATAAAACGATGAAAGATATCGTGATTGATGTAAGTGCTTGGGCGGAGAATCCTGATACGTTTACAATAGACCTCTCGAATGAAGATAAGGGACTCTACACGTTAGGAATGACTTATCAAGTGCAGGGAAATCTCGTGTACCTTATTTATATGATTGATCATAAGTAATTTGTAGAACGATTGAGCGCCAGTGGATAATCTATTTTTTAAAATAGATTATCCACTGGCGCTCTTTTATTTAGGTTTGCGATGCTGCTCCGGCTGTGTAGTGTTGAAGCGACTACCTTCCTTTATCAAAAAATGCTGATAATCGGCAATATTCGAGTTTTTGTGAGAATTTTGTGAGAACAGTTTTATATGATAGATGAGCGGAATATCTGTAGTCCGTAACAAGTGAATTACCAATGTAAGCTATAGAACTGAAACAAGGCTTTTGAAGTGATTCTAAAAAAAAAATGGATGGTGAATTATGTATAATAAAATTATTTTTAAGAAATCACCTGTTTTATTGATGGTTATTTCTATGTTTTTAGGACTAATACCAGGCTGGAATTTAAGTGTTGAAAAAGCCTACGCAAACGAAACTAATACGTATACCCAGATTGATTCAGGAGGATATCATACCGTAGCCTTGGATTCTGCTGGGAACGTATGGACTTGGGGTAATAATGAAGAGGGACAATTGGGCAATGGTACCCAGACACAAAGTAATGTACCTGTGAAGATTGAAATAACAGAAGGTGGATCTCCTGTCACAATAGTGAAGGTAGCTGGAGGGGCACAACATACGGTGGCCTTGGACGAAAGTGGTCATGTATGGACATGGGGGGTTAATAGCAAGGGACAGCTAGGAACGGGTGAAACTTCAGCTCCTGTGTTATCGCCTGCGAAGATAAGTGGCATATCTGATGTGCAGAATATAGCAGCAGGTGCTCATCATACAATAGCCATCAAAACAGATAATACGGTCTGGGTATGGGGGGACGATTATTATGGTTCTCTGGGTGTTGAGCTGGAAGGAATCACCCATCCTATGCTTAACTACAGTGCTGGCCCCGTACAAGTATTGAATGGGGGTAGTCCTTTTACGGCAAAATTTATCTCTGCAGGAGATAATCAAACCTTGGCCATAATGGGAGATGATACTCTTTGGACATGGGGGCGCGATGGCACCACTGTAGAAAAGCTGTTACCAACGAAGGTTACAAAAGCCGATGGCAGCGATTTGAAAGCTAAAGTAGCAACTGGAGGGAATGATTTTTCCGTTGCGTTAGCTACAGATGGTATAGCTTGGACATGGGGTGATAATTATAGCGGCCGATTGGGCGATGGTACTGAAGAGGATTCAGATGTTCCTGTACAAGTGGTAGGTCTTTCAGGAGTGACCGACATCGCTGCAGGATATGCCCACGTTGTGGCTATAGATTCTATAGGAGATGTATGGACGTGGGGACTTAATCGCTTTGGACAGCTAGGTAATAAAAGTGATATGAACGCGAGTGTGCCGGTAAAAGTAAGAAATAAGGATATGTCTTACTTTACAGGTGCTACAACAATAGCTGCAGGCGGAACTTGGATTGATAGCCATACATTAGCGATAAAAGACGGTGAAATTGTAAGCTGGGGGGCAAACGGTTTTGGTCAATTGGGAGATGTTACAGTAGGGCCTTATAAAAATTATGCAGAAGACATAGGGGAGGACCTCTATGAAGTCGTTTTCGACTCACAAGGAGGAAGTCCAGTACCTAGTCAAACGGTTGAATCTGGAGCTACTCTTACTGTACCAACCCCACCGACAAAAGAGGGTTATAATTTCGTGGGTTGGTATATATCTGTATTTGAACCTGATTATGTAAGAGACGGTGGAATAAATAACGAGCCATGGGACTTTGGAACTTCAGTAGATTCAAATATGACACTCTATGCTGAGTGGTTAGACTCTTCAATCGTCGAAACAAATTTCGAAGGAGACTTGACTACCGAGCAAATGTTCATTAGACCTTTGACTCCTGCGGATAACGGGGTTGAAGGTAGTGATTATGATGACGTCTATTCGGGGGATCAACTTTTCCCTGGCGATGAGGAAAGAAATTATTTTATCAAAAAATTTGTGCCAAGCGTTACAGGTGAATATACCATTGAAGTAATAGATGACGGGGGCCTTGATACATTTATGCTGATTTATCAGGGAAGTTTTGATCCAGTACAACCACTAGTAAATGCTATAGCGGCCAATGACGATTCCGACTATGAAGATTCAAGAATACCAGACCAAAGTCTGACGGCTGGAACAGACTACTATGTTATAATGACCAGCTATAGTAACGGCGAAACCGGACATGTTAAATTTAAAATATCTGGTCCGGGGGGCGTGTTGGTGACTGACCCTGGAGCAGCTGCGACACCGGTTATCGAACCACAGCCAGAGGACGAAACGGTAACAGAGGGAGAAACAGCAACCTTTACAGTACAAGCTACCGCTTCAGACAACGGTACACTCACATACCAGTGGCAGGAGTCCACGGATAACGGAGTTAGCTGGAATGATCTTGATGGAAAGACCAATGCAAGCTATACCACAGAGGCACTTGTCATAGCTGACACTGGAAGCAAATACAGAATTGTGGTAACGAATACAAAGGGTGCAGGTACTGCAACTGCAACATCAAATGTAGCAACCCTGACGGTGAATGAGGCAGCAGTAGGGCCAACAATCACAACTCAGCCACAGAACCAGACGGTAATCGAGGGACAGACTGCTAGCTTCATGATAGTAGCAGAAGGAACTTCACCACTTACCTACCAGTGGAAGAAGGATGGAATTGATATTTCCGAAGCAACCGCGCCAATGCTGACCATAAGCAAGGCGCAAGCGGCCGATGCAGGAAGTTATACTGTAGAGGTATTAAACCAGGTAGACAGTATAACCAGCAGCGTTGCAACTTTGACAGTAAATAAGCCGGGATCAGTAGATCTTTCTTTAATACCGGGAGACGCTCATGTGAACTTAAGCTGGAACAATGTACCTGAAACAGTTACCTATAGTGTATACAAAGATAATTCATTTATAGATACTGTAAGCGGTAGCGTGAATACCTATGATGTAACCGGACTTACAAATGGAATAACCTACAATTTTGAGGTTAAGGCATTGGATAATAACGAGGTTGTTATTGGTGAATCTGGTCAGATTAGTGCAACACCTATGACTGTTCCTGGCGTACCGACAGGCATAAAAGCTACAGCAGGCAATGGAGAGGCTACAGTAAGATTTACAGCACCTTCTGATCATGGGGGAAGTCCGATTACAGGATATGTTGTACATTCAAATCCAGGTAATATTACGGCAATAGGGACAGGTACAACCATTCAAGTTACAGGTTTGACAAATGGTACTACGTACACATTTAAAGTTAAAGCAGTAAATGCTGTCGGAGATGGTCAAGAATCGTCCGCCTCCAATGAAGTAACACCATACAGGCCTTCAAGTGGAGATGGTTCAGGAGCTAACATAAGTCCAACACCACCAACACCATCAGTAGAAATTATTACGGTAGACGTCGAGAATGGTGCAAAGAGCAGTGGAGATGTAGTTGCGAAAGCTGTTATTCAGCGCACGACAATGCCGGATGGACGCAAGAAGGACGCAGTAAATTTAACGCCTGAACAGGCAAGCAAGGCGATCAAGCAACTCGTGGAAGCTGGATCTGATGCTGCAAAAATTGTAATTCCCGATCCCAAGGATGAGGTCGCGGAATTAAATGTTACCGTTCCTTTGTCATCAATAAAGACTTTAAAGGAAGGTAAAGTGAGTCTGGAGATTAATACAAACAATGTGCGTATTATCATTCCGAATAGTTCAATGGAAGGACTTAAAGACGATGTATACTTCCGACTCATACCGATCAAAGCAGAGGCTGAGCGTAAAGAAGTGGAACAACGGGCAAAGACAGAGAAAATTGTACGTGAGAAGGCTGGAAATAATAACATCAACGTGATTGGACGCCCGATGACGATTGAGACCAATTTGCAGAGCCAGAAAGTCACACTGGTTCTACCGTTGGGTGAAGTCAAACTTAGCAAAGAGAACCTCAACAATTTGGGGATATTCATTGAACATAGTGATGGGGAGCGGGAACTGGTAAAAGGTGAAGTGATTGCCTACGATGCATCTGGTAAGCTTGGTATTCGTTTTACCGTCAACAAATTCAGTACGTTTACGATTGTTCAGATGCAGGGATCGCAGCACAAAGCCTATATCAAAGGATATCCAAATGGTACCTTTGGTCCAAACCTGAAGATCACCCGTGCTGAAATGGCAGCGATAATCACACGTGTATTTGATAAAGAAGAGCAGCAACATTCCTTATCCTATATGGATGTTAAGGCATCTCATTGGGCAAAAGGATCTATCGATCAAGTCACACGTATGGGAATCATGAAAGGGTATCCGAATGGAAGTTTTAAGCCGGAGCAAACGATTAGCCGTGCAGAAATGGCAAATATCGCATTCAATCTAAACACGAATAACGTGGTTAGCGGTGGTGGGGATTTCTCGGATATCACCAACCACTGGGCGGAGTTGTCGATCTCGCAAGTAAAGGCAAAAGGAATTATTGAAGGTTATGAGGATGGTACATTCCGTCCGAATCAAAGTCTTACCCGCGCAGAAGCGGTTACCATCATTAATAAGCTTCTTGGCAGAGGCCCTTTATTCGGGGCAGAAATGAAATGGGTTGATGTCCCAGCACAATTGTGGGCTTATGGGAATATTCTAGAGGCATCCCTCGACCATGGTTTTGAGAAAGTTGAGAATGGCGAGAAACCTTGGGTTCCTACACCATAATTATTCACAATAAAATAGAAGCCGCATCGCTAAAGGAGTAGAGTAACTCCAAGCGTTGCGGCTTTTATTTTGTAGAGTATGTTCTCTATGTTCTACAAAGTCAAAGTCTCCGCCTATAACATCATCAAATGATTCCTATTCTATTAAGTAGAGCATTGATCGTAACTGCGCAAACTTTATTGTATTGCCTCGAAGCGTATATATTAGCATGTAAAATGAAATCACAAATCTCCATTATATGGTTCACTCTCAGGAGCATCAATGCTATTATACTGAGGAGCTACTTAAACAAGGGAGGTTAGGATAATAACCATGATCAAGAATTCTTTAAAGTGGTTAGGTTGGATCATAGTCATATTAGTTGCAATTGTCGCTATATTTCTTATCTATGTTACGGCGGTTGATTACAAGCCGGCCGCGCAAATACAGCTCCAGACGGATAATAACAACGGCAGTGAGCTGAAGCAAGGTGAACCATTCACAGTCACGACCTTCAATATTGGTTATGCGGGGCTTGATCAGGGACAGGACTTCTTCATGGATGGCGGAACGATGTCACGTTCCAGTAGCAAAGAGCAGACAGAAGAGAATCTATCGTCTATTGGTACTGTTGTGAAAGAAACCCAGTCCAATATATATATACTGCAGGAAGTCGACAAGAACGCCTCCCGTAGCAATTATATTAATGAAGTTGCTGAACTAGGGAAGTTACTGCCAGAATACAGTCGTACATATGCACTCAATTATAAGGTGTCATGGGTACCCGTTCCGGTGTTGCATCCGATGGGTTCAGTAGAAAGTGGATTACTCACGTTGTCCACGTTTCAGAGTACATCCAATACGCGATTCGATCTTCCTGGGAAGGAAAGCTGGCCTGTGCAACAGATGGAATTAGACCGTGCATTTATTGCAAGCAGATTCCCAGTAGACAACGGCAAGGAATTAGTATTGATTAATCTACATTTATCAGCGTTTGATAAGGGTGGTGTAATTCGCAAGCAACAACTGGACTTCCTATCGAATTATATTAGACAGGAGACAGAGAAGGGGAGTTATCTCGTGATTGGCGGTGATTGGAATCATTCCCTCCCTGGAACAGATCCAAATAATTTCGCTTCACAGCAGGGGTGGCCGGAATGGCTACAATCATTCCCCGAAACCTTCAGTGCAGATGGCTTCCAATGGGCTAATGATCCAACGATTCCTAGCGTAAGGACGCTTGATATACCTTATCAAAAGGGTGTGAATTTCCTCGCTGTCATTGATGGTTTTCTCGTATCTCCCAACATCGAGGTTGTAAGTGTGAAGGGGCACGATCTGAGCTTTAAGAACAGTGATCATAACCCGGTCACAGGGAGTTTTAGGCTGAAATAAGTATAAGGAATTGACGAAAGGGCACCCAAATCGGATGCCCTTTTTATTTATGTATTTTAGTGTGTGAAGTTACATGGAGAGTAGTAGGGGATGAAGTTCACTTAAACTTAGAGCTTCACGCGTTGGATGTATATGGTCGGGTTTAGGGCTATTCGAACGATTGATCCAAATACTCGGAATATTGGAACGATTGGCTCCGAGTATATCGGTGTACAGATTATCTCCAACCATTACGACTTCATGTGGTTCAAGATTGAGTAAACCTATAGCATGGCGAAAGATAGATTCTGAAGGTTTACCTTCTCCGAAATCACCTGAAATAATGATATGTTCAAAAAAAGAAGCCAGTTCTGGGACGCTGTCCACTTTCTCTTGCTGTAGATCTGGCGTTCCGTTGGTTAACAGGAGAAGGCGATAATTGGAACGAAGCAGGGTAAGTGTTTCGAACATGTCATCATAAATAAAAGACCTTTTTCTACGCTCTACGGGATAACGTTCGGCAAGAAGTAGCGCTAAGTCTGGATTATATTGACCTGAGTGTTGCAGGGCCGCATGCCATGCGTTAAATCGGTAGGTGGGAGCTTCAACCCGCATTGTATCAAACATCGGATGATCTCCTGCATCAAATCGAGCCCAAAGTGCTTCCAGTGCTGTGACTTCTATGGAACTAGCGAATTCGAAAAAAGTGGAACTGGTGAATTGTACCTCGGCTTCCCGGATGATGTCATATTTGAGCTTAGCGGGAGAAATGGTTGTTATATCATTCGATGCCAAGAGACAAGTGGCATTCAAAGCTTCATCATTCGAGCGTTTGTCCCAATAAAGAGTATTGTCCAAATCAAAAATGATCGCTTGTATCATATGGTTTGTGTCACCTTTCCTGCGGTTTGTTTCTTAATTATTAGTGAAAAAAACCTGCGGTGTCAATGGAAAGTCACATTCAAAAGGTTTTCCCACACCGTGATGACATGAGGAACGTCTTCCCACAATGGTCCATATATTCTTTTATTGGAAAGGTAATTAATAAGCAATGATTTCGTAGGGCGTCCACAAGGGCGCCCTTTCATTTCGTTATACGAATAAAAAGAATTCTTCTATTAGAAAGTGAAGAATACGATGTATGGAGGATGATATATACATAGAACGGAGGATGGCCTATTCAACTCCCCCATTATGAGCAGTATAAAGAGATTTTCTCGCAGGTGGCTAAGCCCTTTGCTTATGTGAATCTTGACTTATTGGATGACAACGTTAGAGCCATTGCAATTGCAGCAGGGGACAAGAAGGTACGTGTTGCAAGTAAATCCATAAGGTCCGTAGAGATTCTTCGCCGCATTCTCAATTCGGACGATGTTTTTCAGGGTGTGATGTGTTATACGGCAAGAGAAGCTGACTTTCTAATTCGGAATGGCTTTGATGATTTGCTACTAGGATATCCCGTATGGGATAAGAACGACATTATTAATCTATTACAGGCGACTGATCGTGGCCATATGATTGTATTTATGGTGGATTCGATTCAACATGTGGAACATATAGAGCAGCTTGCAGCAACATTAGGCATACAAGCGGCTGTCTGTCTGGATATAGATATGTCCACCGATTATCCGGGATTACATTTCGGTATATGGAGATCACCAGTAGCTTCTTGGTCACGAGCTAAGCCAATTGTTGAACGGATTACGCAATCGAAGTGGGTAAGGTTGGATGGTGTAATGGGCTACGAAGCACAGATCGCCGGTGTTGCGGATCATACCGCTGGGCAATGGTTAAAGAATAGAGTTATCCAGCAATTGAAGCTAGGGTCCATTCGAGAAGTCATGAACAGACGTGAGGAAATATTGCAGGGTATTCAAGCATTAGGAGTGGGATTGCGATTTGTAAACGCTGGCGGTACAGGAAGTATGAGTAGTTCCCGATTGGAACGGGGTGTTACGGAGATAACCGTGGGTTCTGGTTTTTATTCTCCGACGTTATTTGATCATTATGCTGGATTTCAATATTTGCCTGCTGCTGGCTATGCAGTGGAAATTGTCCGAAAGCCTCGAGCAGATATGGTGACCTGCTTAGGTGGAGGATACACAGCATCAGGTGTTGTTGGAATGGATAAAGCTCCGCAACCGTATTTGCCTGAGGGATTAAAGCTGATTTCGTTAGAAGGGGCAGGAGAAGTGCAGACGCCTCTTCGATGTCCAAAAGGTGTACAGCTTGCACTAGGGGACCCCATATTCTTCCGTCATGCTAAGGCAGGGGAATTGTGTGAACGCTTTTCCAAGCTGTATGCGATATCTGGAGGATTCATCGTTGACGAGTATTTAACCTACCGTGGAGAAGGGGAATGCTTCTTATGACAGAACGCCGGAAGAAATGGACTAATTGGTCGGGATCCGTCACTGCAACTCCTGAATTGGTTAAGTATCCGACAACGATAGATGAGATTGTAGAGATTGTTCATAATGAATGTGTTATAGGTGGGAAGTATTTACGTATGGTTGGGTCCTCACATTCATTCACGCCTGTTGCTGCCTCCGATCAGGTGCTCGTATCCTTGGACGGTTTGCAAGGCATTGTGAGTATGGATGTCGACCAAGCGACGGCTGTCGTCTGGGCAGGAACAAAATTAAAGCTGTTAGGTGAATTGCTGCACGAGAGTGGATTGGCTCAAGAAAATCTGGGGGATATTGATGTTCAGTCGATTGCAGGCGCGATAAGCACAGGAACCCATGGATCGGGACATCGTTTGGGCAGTATCGCTACTCAAGTGATAGGAATAACCGTTGTGAATGGCTTGGGAGAAGTGATGGAGTGTACAGAGCAATCACATCCTGACGTATTTAAAGCGCTGCAAGTTTCTCTTGGTACACTAGGGATTATCGTTCAGGTAAAGCTCCGATTAAGGAAATCTTATGTACTCTCCTATGAAAGTAAACGAATGGATTTGAGTGACTGTTTGACGCAGTTACCGGGATTGATCGAGAGAAATCGACATTTTGAGTTCTTTTGGTTTCCTTATGCGGAGGCCTGTCAGGTCAAGCTGATGAATGAAACGGGGAGTCCAATATCGATTAATAAAGTGAGTGACTTTGTGAATGAGAGACTCATTGAAAATACGTTATTTGGTCTATTATCGGGGATGTGTAGACTGTTCCCCGCAGTGAGTTCTACGATAAGCCGAATAAGTGCATCGAGTGTACCGATTATGACGAAAGCAAATTACAGCCATAACATATTTGCAACGCAAAGAACGGTTCGTTTCAATGAAATGGAATATAGTCTTCCCGCTGATTGTATGACTGCGGTAATCCGTGAAATGCGAGAGGCAATGGAGCGGGAGAAGTTCCATGTTCATTTCCCTATAGAGTGCCGATATGTAGCGGCAGATGATATTTGGTTGAGTCCGGCTTACGGTCGTGATTCTGCCTATATCGCAGTCCATATGTACCGCGGTATGCCGTATGAACGTTATTTCCAAGTGATGGAGGAAATTTTCCTTCGCTATGAAGGCAGACCCCATTGGGGTAAAATGCATACACTTAAAGCAGCTGATTTAAAAAAACGTTATCCCATGTGGCAGCACTTTGAAGAAATAAGGGAACAGATGGATCCTAATCATGTGTTCTTAAGTCCTTATATGAGTGAGTTGTTGGAGGATGAACCGGGTCGGACTGAAATAACGTAATTTGAGTTGGGATCATTTATTTCAGTTTATTTAATTGTCGTAGGGGTCTATGCGATAATGATCCCAAGCGAGTATATCTGAAATATCTATCAATATAAAATTAATTCTGGAATAAAATAAAAATAAGCTCAACTATTTTTTTAATAGTTGAGCCTCTCATAAGTTTCTGGTTCAGGCGCATCAATTTGAACAGTACCCGTGGTTGCGCCATCTGTATTAATCGTCCTTATTGTCTATTCAAACAATGTAGCGATTCTTTCTAATGCCTCTTCTAGAGTTGATCTCGGGCAGGCGAAATTAATTCGCATATAACCCTCACCACCTAAACCGAACATAGTTCCATTATTCAGCAGAACCTTCGCCTCTTCTAATATTTTTTTATCCAGCTCTTCATAGATTGCTGTTTCTTTGAAATCCAACCAAGCCAAATAAGTAGCCTGTGGTTTGATGAATCTAACATTAGGCATTCTTTCCTTTACGAACTGATTAATAAAGTCCGCATTCGATTCCAAGTACGTTAATAACTGATCCAGCCATTCAGCCCCTTCTTCCGAATACGCTGCTGTGGTTGCCACGATTCCGAATAGGTTCTGTTCCGTAAGGGAAGACTTCTCTATCTCTAGATCGATTTTTTCTTTTATATTAGGATTAGGGATAATAATATTTGAAGTTTGTAGTCCCGCTATATTAAAAGTTTTGCTAGGTGCCGTGCAGATGACAGCATTATTCGCAAATTCTTCTCCCAATAGAGCGTATGTCATATGTTTATTTCCTGACATAATCAAATCGTTATGAATTTCATCAGATATCACAATGACACCGTTCTGGTTGCAGATCTTGCCCATCTTACGGAGTTGTTCGCTGCTCCATACCATTCCCATGGGGTTATGAGGGCTACACAGGATAAGCATCTTCGTCAATGGATTACTAGCCAATCGTTCCAACTGATCATAATTCATTTCGTAATTACCGTTAACTAATAGTAAAGGATTGTTTGCTACGACTCTATTGTTGTTCTCAACTGTACTTCTGAATGGAGAATATACGGGTTCTTGAATGATGACCTGATCTCCTTCATTGGACAAGGCTCTAATCATGAAGTTTAATGCAGGAACTATCCCAGGTGTAATCGTAACCCACTCTTCTTTAATCTCCCAGTCATGTCTCGATTTCTGCCACCAAGAGAGAGCTGCATAGTAATCTTCAAGCGGAGAGCTGTATCCAAAGATCCCATGCTCTACTCTTGTCTTTAAAGCATCTATGATGACTTCCGGAGCTCGGAAATCCATATCTGCAACCCACAGTGGCAGTATGCCATCTCCGTCAAAACCTCTCATTTTTTTGAAAATAGCAGGATCCCATTTGGTGGAGTTGGTATTCTCTCTTGCAATCGTAGTGTCAAAATTATATTTCATGATAGTATCCTCCAAAATAAAGTAATGTTTTTGAAATGTGCGTTATGGCGTTTATTTCTACGGATATTTCGACAATAAATATGGTATCAGTATAAACTTATTATGAAGATGAGACAAAGAAATTATATTCTAAGATAACGCTATTTCTATGTAAGTAAGCTTGAGAGATGAGTTTGATAAGGAGCTACAGCATAATGGCTAAATCGATAGTAGAGAAATTGAGTTTACAGAAATATGTTCAAGTTGCGGTATTGGATCAACCTGAAGGGACAAATTATTTGTCGGAACTGACAGGGTATGATATTACGCTCAAGGAGCATTCATATGATCTCATATTTGCCTTTGTGTTAGATATGTATTCATTAAAGGAACTAGTTGATCGAGTGATTGAACATGAGCACCTCAATAAAGATGGTTATCTCTTTGTGGCATATCCTAAGAAGGGAAATAAAGTCTACTCTACATTCATCCATCGAGATGACCTGTTTGCAGGAATAGGCAGTGATTCGGAGGGGTATATCGGGACAAGCGATATTAAATTCACTCGAATGGTAGGACTCGATGATGTCTTTACCGTTGTTGGGTTAAAAGAAGATGCGAGGAGCAAAGGTAAGGTTTCTTCGCAATCCAGCCAACGTGTAGATGATTATATTACTTTGATACCAAATATAGAAAAGGATTTAGAGGACACGCCAGATCTACTAACGCTATACCATGCACTTACCCAGGGATATCGCAAAGATCAATCCTAGTCACAAGAACTGGTTAATATTGAATAATATTTATCTGAGATATATAATATGATCTATCTTATAAATGAGGTGAAATGGATGTCTTTCCGTATCGTTCGAAGTAACTAGTTATCGGGCTGGGTAATACGCGTGCCAGCTATCAAGGGGATCGTATGTCCTTTTGATTGGAGTGAGACTAGAACTTTGAATGGTGTCGGGCAGTCATTTTGTAGAGCCAGGGCACTAAGCTATTTAACGTAAATAACTAGGCATGTATGTAATTTTGGTTATTTATTGTTAAAATGCGAGGCAACCCTGGTTTTTTTATACTCATTTATGAGATAGGGGATTATATATCATGTTAACTAAGTGTCTTTTGCATCTGAAATGGTGGATATGTGCATATGTTTTTTTAGGATTCATAATTCAATTGTTAAGTAGTCTAGGTATTGTAATCTTCCAACAAATATTAGACATGGCCGTGGTAGTAAACAGTTTAGGTGAAATATCGAATTTGATCATGATCTATGGAATCGTGCTAGGCGGGATGGTTATCCTTAATTATGTCGATGAATACCCTAGCGTATATTTATCGAATAGCATCACAGAAAGATTAAAAATTATTGCATTATCCAAAATATCAAGAATCGATTATCAAGCGTATCAAGACATAGGCACCGGACAAATGATAAAAGTGATTGAGAATGGTGCATCAGCTGGAAATAGTATTATCTTTTCTTTTTTCCTGAGAACATTACATGAGTTAATACCTACCATTCTATTTAGCTTATTCTTTATTAGCTTCTATGACATAAGGATTATGCTAGTGATAGCGAGTGGATATGTAGTTATCTTTGTTGTAACCAATCTACTATTGAAATATTTGTATAGCATAAAGTCTACGATACTCAAGGAACAAGAGAATATGTCTAGATACTCCATACGTGGATTTATGGAATTGGTCGTGTTCAGAACAAATAAGCGTTATGACAAAGAGATCAATAAATTAAACGATACAGCGCGTCATATCATCCGCAAAAGTGTTCAACTAAAAATGATACATGAATCCTTCTTTGCTATCTTTGAAATATTTATCACGATCTTAAAAGTCATTTTATTGATTTATGGTATAAAAAGCATCATAGCAGGCGAGATATCGCTTGGGGTTGTGGTCGCATTATTTATGTTTATTGATAAAATTTATACGCCGATTGCTATTTTTAATATTTTATTTGTAGATTACAGACTGAATAGAATAACTTATAACAGATTTGAGGACTTTATTTATGCTCCTGAGGATAAGAACTTAGAATCTGGTGTAGCGATTACTGAGATTCAAGGTGATATTGAGTTTAGAGATGTATCCTTTGAATATGGGCTAGTTAAGATATTGAACAACCTGTCATTTTCAATCGAACGAGGAACTTCAGTTGCTGTTGTCGGATTAAGTGGGGGTGGAAAGTCCACTATTATTAAATTAATAATAGGATTGTTGAAGAAGAATGAAGGTCATATTGTATTGGATGGCATGGATATGGATGATATTGAGTTGAATAGTTATTATGATCACATCTCATATTTATCACAGGAAACGCCTATATTTGATACCTCTATTCGGGGGAACATTGTATTTGATCATATGATGTCAGACGAAGAGATATATACTATTTTGGACAAAGTTCATTTGAAAGAGAAAGTATTAGCTTTACCAGATCAATTAGACACGTTGGTCGGTGAGAAAGGTATGAAACTATCAGGAGGGGAAAGACAACGGTTAGCATTTGCTAGAGTCATATCACAGAAAAGAAATGTATTAATACTGGATGAACCTGTGTCGGCTCTTGATAATATGACGGAAAGAAGCATTATGGACACGATTCTAAAAGAATTTAAGGATCAAACCGTCATCATTATTGCGCACAGGTTGAACTTCATACAAGAAGTCGACAAGATCCTTGTGATAGAGAATGGTTCTGTTGTTGGTGAGGGTGAATTTGATTATTTAATAGATCACTGCGATTCATTTAAACAATTATGGAATAACAAAAGTTATGATGAATGTGTAACTCATAATAAGGGTTTGTCAATATGAGAAGAATATGACAGTATATAAGCATATAAGGAATGCCTTAATAAATTCACATAACGAATGGAGAACATACTATTATGTCTAGCTTACCTAATTGCCCACAATGTAATTCAGAATACACGTATGAAGATGGAAGTCTATTGATCTGTCCAGAATGCGCTCATGAGTGGACGTTAGAATCGGAGTCCGACAATACTGAAGATACTAAGGTTGTTAAAGATGCGAACGGCAATGTCTTGAACGATGGTGATTCGGTCACAATCATCAAAGATCTTAAAGTAAAAGGAAGTTCATCTGTCCTGAAAATAGGGACAAAAGTAAAAAGTATTCGTCTGGTTGATGGCGACCACGATATTGATTGCAAAATAGATGGTTTTGGAGCAATGAAATTAAAATCTGAATTTGTTAAAAAGATATAAATAGGGACGCACAATTTAAGAGGCGTTGAATCGCGGCACTCATGTACATGAGTGCCGTTTTCTTTGTTTGTTGTTATTACATATGTTGTCAACTGGGGTACCGATTCCGGTATGCTCCCATTCGAGTAGTAATTGTTCTACGTTCTGTGCTGATTGTGGTTTGCTATATATATAACCCTGAATTTTATCACAGCCTTGCTGCTGCAAGTACTCCAACTGTAAAGTTTGCTCCACGCCCTCTGCAACAACACACATGTTCATTCTTTTACCAATGATAATAATTTGCTCTATTAGCACGGCCTGATGTGTTCCAGTGTGAATGGAATCGATAAAGGACTTGTCTATCTTTAAAGTGGTGATGGGCAAGTGGGTCAGATAACTTAATGAAGAATAGCCAGTACCGAAGTCGTCTAGTGCAATTTTGACGTTGTGTTCTCTTAGTTCATTCAGCTTATAGAGCACATGATCATAAGATTCAACCAGAACAGTCTCCGTTAGTTCGAGTTCCAGATATTTAGGTGAAAGATCGCAAGCTTGTAGTGTATTGATAACCATCTCATTAAAGTCAGTTTGTAATATTTGTAGCATAGAAATATTGACGGACATACTGAGATCCGTTAACCCCTTCTCGTGGAGACTTTTCAGGAAAGCGCAGGCTGTGCGTAGAACCCATGCTCCCAAAGGAATAATAAGATGCGAATCCTCTGCTATCTTGATGAATTTATAAGGTGAGACAAATCCTAGCTCGGGGCTATTCCAACGTAAAAGTGCTTCTAAACCGGTTACTTTATTCAGTGAAAGATCCACCTGAGGTTGATAAAAAAGTTCAAACTCATTGTTCTCCATAGCTTTATATAAATGCTTCTCAATATTCATCCTCTCCATGAACGTATCATTCAATGGATGATCAAAAACAGCACTCCTACTCTTACCGGCTTCTTTTGCCGTATACATGGCAATGTCGGCGCGTTTTATTAACTCCATAATGTCGCTTCCGTGTTCAGGGTAAATGCTGATTCCG
Organism: Paenibacillus antarcticus; assembly: GCF_001637225.1. GTDB lineage: Bacteria > Bacillota > Bacilli > Paenibacillales > Paenibacillaceae > Paenibacillus_AQ > Paenibacillus_AQ antarcticus. The sequence goes on along the minus strand of NZ_LVJI01000007.1, from coordinate 199,894 downwards.
ATACTGATGCTGATATGTAAAAGAATATTGTCTATCTCCACGGCTTCCTTAAACCCAGTTAGGATGTTGGCAGCAATGTCGTTTATCTCCTCTTTATTCTTCATAGGATGTAATAGTATGATGAATTCATCGCCGCCAAACCGAAAGACTTCCCCTTTCTTGTCTATAATGGAGAGAAGTCTCTCGCTTGCTTTAACAATTAGGCGGTCGCCGAACTCATGACCCATAGAATCGTTAATATATTTAAAGTTGTCGATGTCCAGAAACATCAGTGCGGCGATGACATTGGAGTCCGCAAAGGCAGTATTGGATTCATTCTCGTATAATGCCAACTTATTGGGCAAGCCAGTTAATACATCATGATAGGCTAAATGATGCATTTCTTCTTCGCTTTCATAAAGCATGTGTTGGTTTTCAAGTAGCAGAGCGTATTGCTGTCTGAGTTCATCCTCAGTAGCAATAATTGCCTGATATGCAGATGTGAGGCTTTCATTAGCAAATATCTTATCCTGCTGGGAGACTCCTAACTTGTTTTCAATCTTTCTGATACGTTTGAGTGTACGCAGAATTAGCATATAGATAAGTCCGGCGGTTATTACTACAAAGAACCAACCTTTGATTAAGTTCATCTGTTTGATCGTTTCTATATTTTGCGTGAACATGGAAACCAATCTATCGGTTAATAGAATCCATAAGGACCCTATAATACAATAAATCCCTGCAATTTTGAAAGAACTCCGCTGTGGACTAAGGATTCTTTTTATTGGGGCCGGTTCGAATTCCTCATTTAAGTGTGCTCCCGCATCTTTGGTTCTTTTGACTTTAATTCTTCGCCGCATATTGTGCCCCCCACTATCTAGCCTTTAGAAACCTTCAACAAACTTCTTCGAAATCCTTTATTATTGAACATATTTTGACAAATAATCAAAATATATTTACATAAATAGGTAATTGAGTAGGCCCGAATGAATCGCGAGTCGATCCATCGGGTCAATTGTCCATGCCTGCGTATAACACGTACTGCTATTTCTGATATGTTATTTATAAAACTGGGTATTTATTCTATAATCAATATGGTGTAATGTGGAAATAATATGAATGTGAAGGGAGTGATCGGCATGACACGCCGGACTATAACGACTACTGTTTCTCTTAAGGTGATTATGAACTGAATATTGTAGGCAGACAGAAGTAGTCTGCCATTATAAAGGGATTTGCTGATTATTTTTTCCTATTAAGGAGGGGTGTATTTGTTGTACACTCTTTCTCATAATCTAGGATTACGTAGACCGCAGGTATAGCCTTGCGGTCTTTTTGCGCGCACAAATAGATGAGGAGCTGGTTGCTTGTGTTGAAGTTGAAGTATCTATTCAGTAATGAGAGTTTGGCAGAAATGATGCTGAGCCATTGGGAATTTGATAAAGAATCGATTGAACTGTTTAAGTACTATAGAATATCTTCAAATGCGATTTATCCATTTGAATGTAGAGGGAACAACCAATTATTAAGGTTTGCTCCTACAATAGAGAAGTTTAAAGAAAACATGTTAGCAGAACTGGATTTTATCTCATACTTGCGGGCTCAAGGTTATGGAGTGCTAGAATCGGTGGTATCTCGAAATGGAGAAGAGCTTGTAAAAGCACACACGCCATGGGGTGAGTACTATGCATCTGTATTCAAGCGTGTCTCGGGTGTACAGATGAACAATACAGATTTCAGTGATGCTATTGTGTTCAGCCATGGACTGGCTTTAGGAAAGCTTCATCAACTATCTAGCGAATATACACCTACGGCTCATAAGAGATGGTCTTATAGTGATGTTTTACAATGGATTCAGGACATTCTTATCGATTTTCCAGAAGAGACGCAAGCTTTGGAGGAAGTGAAATTATTACAAGATTATTTCTCTTCCATCCCCATTACAAAAGGTAATTTCGGACTCATTCACTATGATTTTGAGTATGATAATGTTTTCTATGATGAGGTAACCGATTCTTGTAACGTAATTGATTTCGATGATGCGATGTATCACTGGTATGCAATGGATGTTGAACAGGCACTTGATAGTCTGCAAGATTATATTCCATCTGAGTATTTCGAACATAAGAAACAATGCTTTATGGACGGATATCTTACGGAGTATCACATCTCAGAAGAGTTCTCTTCTATCATGCCTGCCTGTAGGCGGTTTGCTAATCTATATGGGTACACTCGTATTCTAAAATCATCGGTAGAACAATGGGATCACGAGCCTGAATGGTTAATAAGTCTGAGAGGGAAATTGAATCATGCAATGATGAATAAATCTTCTGATTTTGGAATGAGAATTAAGATAGACACGGGGGAGTCATAAAGAGGATAGCGGTATATTTTTGAACATAAGGGCACCTTACTCAGGTGCCCTTGTTTTATTTTACAATACTAACAATGCGATTACGTCCTTCTTTTTTGGCTTGATATAAGGCTTTGTCCACCGATTGAAACATATCATTTAGATGAATTGTGGGATTATTCGTTTGTTTAATTGTGAAATTATTAAGGGATAGCAATCCGATACTTATCGTAATCGATAATGGATGAGGAATATTGTCGATGATCAATTGATTCATTTCAACGGTAGATTTCATCCGCTTAGCTAAGAGTTTTCCTTGTGCTTGACTTGTATTGGGCAAATAAACGATAAATTCCTCTCCTCCATATCGGGCGATAATGTCAGACTGACGTAGCGACTGTGTGATTACTTCCACAGTTTTACATATCACGATATCACCGATTAAATGACCGTAAGTATCATTGATGGATTTAAAAAAGTCGATGTCGATTAGGAATATCGTAAACGGTGTTTGATATTTCATGTTTTCCATGATCTCGTGCTCTAGCTGTTGCGTTAAGTAATGGCGATTATAACAACCGGTAAGGCTATCGGTTATGGCCATCTGTTTAAGTTTTCGGTTGGTTTGAAACAATTCATTTTGGATCCCAATGAGCTCTATGTTACGTTCTTGTAGGAACCCATTCTGAAGGGTTGTCTCATCAACGAGCCGATGAAGCTCAGTCATGTCTTGAATCGTAATAATTCGCCCAACCATGATTTGGCTAACGTTTATAGGTGCAGCATGAAGGTTGATATATCGATCGAAATCAGGATAGAACAATTCAATTTCTGCTTTTTCCAAAGGTTCTTCTCGATAAGTATGCAAGAATATATTTAAATGGCTAGAAACATGTTCCTTTGGGAGAAAGTCTTCGATATCGAAGTGATCTCCGATATGTAAGTTGAATTGGGGAAGTAGTGCCTGATTGATTTCTACAACGATTTCGTTATCATCGATTACTAGAATTCCCTGTCCGATAGTATCGATAATATCTTGATGAGCGATAGTTACAATATCAAATATTTTATCGCGGTGAATGGCAATTACAAAGAAGATAGCAGATAGTAAAATGCCTAGTGAAGTCAGTCCTGGAATGACTCCCGGTAGAGATTGAGCTAAGACAACATTGAACAATATATCTAATAATACAAATGCAGTCAGCATCGAAACACCTTGAAGCACATGGTATACTTGTTTTTTTATACGGGCCGTTTTCTTTGATGCTAGTGCTAAATATATAATATAAAGCGAAATAATAGCATAGGTAATCAGAATAGTAACAGTGAACCAAAATATTGGTCCATATGTTCTTTCGATATAACCGCCGTACATGGGGCGAACAAATAACTCGTTTGGATTGATAATGATACCAATGGCTATGAATATCACAGGTACAAATATAAGTGATGATATTTTTTTGCGTAAAAAATGCAACTGGCCTGTGAGAAAAATCGTGAATAGAAGCCATCCAATGGTTAATAGAGATAAATCTATAAATGCGAACTTCACGTAAAATAGTTGAATCCTGGGGTTATCCGTTGTTTTGATGGCGAACTGGCAGAAAGGCCATAACATCATGGCAAAATGAAAGATTAAATAGACTTTATGTAGGTTAGTGATTGTCACTGAAGCAAATACGTATACGAATAGTATAAATAAGGCGATAAACAACGTTAAGTCGATCCATACAGTAAAACCCAATTAGGTACACCTTCTTATCCAGATTAGTAAGTCATTGTATTTCTATCTAGTTGTCCTGAGGTCTTCTTCTATTGGTATACCGATTCCAGTATTCTCCCATTGGGTCAGTAGCTGTTCTGTGGCCAGTGCTGATTGTGGTCGGCTATATAGATAGCCCTGAATCCGATCACAGCCCTGCTCCTGCAAGTACGTCAATTGTACCGATTGCTCCACGCCCTCTGCAATGACACACATGTTCATTCTTTTGCCAATCATGATTATTTGCTCTACCAATGCTGCTTGATTTGTTCCCGTAGAGATGGAATCAATAAAGGACTTGTCTATCTTCAAAGTAGAGATTGGCAAATGGGTTAAGTAACTTAAAGAAGAATAACCCGTTCCGAAATCATCCAGTGCAATCTTGATATCCTGTTCTCGTAGTTCATTCAGCTTAACGATCACATGATCATAGGATTCAACGAGAACACTCTCCGTTATTTCGAGCTCTAGATATTGTGGCTCCAGGCCACAATCGTTCAGTGTATTCATAATCATTTCATTAAAGTCAGTTTGCAGTAGCTGTAACATCGAAATATTGACAGACATCATTAGATGTTCAAATCCCTGATCATGAAGACCCTTTAGATATGCACAGGCTGTGCGTACAACCCAGGCCCCTAAAGGAATAATGAGATGTGAGTCCTCGGCTACCTTAATGAATTTAAGTGGAGAGACAACGCCAAGTTCTGGGCTATTCCAGCGTAATAGTGCTTCTAGACCGATTACTTTGTTCTGTGTCAGATCCACCTGTGGCTGATAAAAGAGTTCAAATTCATTTTGTTCCATAGCCGTATATAACTGCTTCCCAATGTTCATTCTTTCCACGAAGATATCATTTAAGGGAAAATCAAATATAACGAATTTATCCTTACCAGCTTCTTTCGCCTTATACATAGCAATGTCTGCACGCTTAACCAACTCCATAATATTATTGCCATGCTCTGGGTAAATGCTTATTCCGATACTGATGCTGATATGTAGCATACTACTTTCCATCTCAACTGCTTTCTTGAATCCTGCAAGAATGCGGGCTGTAATCTCGTGTATATGTTCTTTGTTCTCCATGGGATGTAAAAGAATAATGAATTCATCGCCGCCAAACCGATAGATTTCACCGCTATGTTCCACAATGGAGATGAGCCTTTCGCTTGCCTTAACAATTAGACGGTCACCGAATTCGTGGCCCATCGTATCATTGATGTATTTGAAATTATCGATATCCACAAACATCAAGGCTGAAGCAGTATTTGAGTCTGAACGTATTGTAGCGTCACCATTCTCGAATAAGGCCAACTTGTTGGGTAAGCCAGTCAATACATCATGATAGGCTAGATGATGCATCTTCTCTTCACTTTCGGTAAGCTTGCGTTGATTCTCAACCAGTTGATCATATTGCTCTCTGAGTTCCTCCTCGGTAACTGTGATTTGCTCGTACATAGACTCGAGATTATCATGGGAGGAAACTCGTTCCTTATAAGCGATCTTCAGCTTCCGTTCGATCTTTTTGATACGCTTGAGCGTCCCTAGAATTAGACCGAAGATGAGTACAGCCGTCATAAAGACAAACAACCAACTTATGATCATCTTAATGAGCTTGATCAATTCAGTATTGTGCGTGAATATGGACACGACTCTATCCGTTAACAGTATCCACACACACCCTATGATAAAGTAGATTCCGGCTATTTTTGCGGAAGCCAACAGAGGGCTGAAGGTACGTTTATTTATAGGCTCAGGTTCATCTGAACGGCTTCCTCTAACAGAGGTCTTACTGTCTTTATTTCTTTGTAGCATATTGCGCCTCCCATTATGAGCCTGATCAACTCTCTTCCACTTTAGGGGTTTCAACATATTCCTTTAAAATCCTCTATTTTTAAGTCTTATTTTGAGAATATTATCGAAATATTTCGCAAAACGAAGATTTTATTGACATGGATGCCGTTTATCGCAGTTTGATGTAAGGTTTTGTGTTAATTTGGCATAAGGTAAAGGGTTAAGGCAAGTAGTATAGAAGATTTAAAATATAGCACGTCAAATAAACTTATCCTCGATAATTACAAGAAGGAGAACATACTGTGAATACTTTGAAGGAAATGAGCAAGATAGAAGATCGAAATGTCATTAGCTTCCTTGAAACTGTGGATGTGCAAACAGGTAAACGTATCGTTCTGGCTCAATTTGATTCCCTTATTGAGGCCCCAAATTGGACTATGGATGGGAGGAGACTTATTTACAACAGTCTGGGTCGCATCTATTCCTTCAATATGGAGACGAGTGAAGTCATTGTTATCGACTCCGACTATGTGAATCACTGTAATAATGACCATGTGTTGTCTCCCGATAATTCGCATATTGCGGTAAGCCATCACACGCAAGAGGACGGGCAGTCCCGGATATATATCTTTCCTATGGAAGGTGGTAATCCTAGACTAATTACACCTATGGCACCAAGTTATCTTCACGGTTGGTCACCTGACGGTAGGACACTATCCTATTGTGCCGAACGTAACGGTCAGTATGATATCTACACCATTGCGGTGGACGGTGGGGTGGAAGTTCAATTGACAGATTCCCCGGGATTAGATGATGGCCCAGAATACTCGCCTGACGGAAAATATATTTGGTTCAACTCTGTTAGAACAGGATTTATGCATGTGTGGCGAATGAACGCCGATGGGAGTGAACCTATGCAGATGACCATTGATGACAGTAATAACTGGTTCCCGCATGTGTCACCTGATGGTGAGTCGGTTGCGTATATTTCATACCAAACAGGGGATGTAGATCCAGAAGATCATCCACCTAACAAAAACGTTGAAATTCGAGTCATGTCTAGTTCAGGCGGTGAATTTCGTACACTCGTTCAACTGTTTGGTGGTCAGGGAACGCTTAATGTCAATTCGTGGTCGCCTGACGGTAGGAAGTTAGCATTTGTGAGTTACCAACTGAAGGAGAGGACTACATGAGTTATTCAGTTAAGAAGGTCTATACGAGAGGTTCGGCTCCCTATATAAGAATACAATTTTGAACGGAAGAATAGACTAATAAACGGATGGGTTGCATATCCTGATGCTCGAAATGGGTATATAGGTAGGGACAGATCCGTGATAACTACCCGCGCTACAAGATTCATAGGATGATATAGGAGGAATAGTTGATGAGAAAAGCATTTATTAGTCCAACGAAGTATGTTCAAGGAGAAGATGAACTCTTAAACTTAGGGTATTTCGTCAAGACATTCGGGGATTCGGCACTACTCATTGCTCATCCAGATGATGTGAATCGGGTAAGAGTTAAACTGGAGTCTACTATAAATACATTTAATATCTCACTGATCGAAAGTAACTTCCACGGGGAGTGCACACGCGAAGAAGTGAAAAGATTGCAAGCATTGGCTAAAGAACATGCCTGTTCTTGTACGATTGGATTAGGTGGAGGAAAGGCTATTGATACAGCGAAGTGCGTAGCAGAAGGTGTCGCATTAATTATTGTACCAACGATTGCAGCCACCGATGCACCAACAAGTCACTCTGCTGTTATCTATACACCGGATGGGCAGTTTGATGACTATGCGTATTTCAAACAAAGCCCTAGTGTGGTCATGATTGATACGACGATTATTGCTAATGCGCCTACAAGATTTCTTGTATCGGGTATGGGGGATGCACTCTCTACTTATTTCGAAGCTAGAGCAACCTCGAGATCTTATGCTAACGTAAATGCAGGATTACCATGTGGGGTTAATGAAGGAATATGTGGTGATGCTAAAGGCACCAATACGGCACTAGCACTTGCTAAGTTCTGTTACGAAACATTGTTGAAAGATGGTGTTCAGGCAAAGCTCGCTTGTGATTGTAATTTAGTCACGCCTGCACTAGAGAATATTATTGAAGCTAACATCCTCTTATCTGGACTTGGGTTTGAAAGTGGAGGTCTAGCCGCTGCGCATGCCATTCATAATGGCTTAACTTCATTAGAAGGGACGCATCATTATTATCATGGTGAAAAGGTAGCCTTCAGTACGATAGCACAATTGGTTCTGGAAAATGCAGATCAAGATGAATTGAACGATGTGTTAGCATTCTGTACCGCGGTGGGTCTACCCGTCTGCCTCGCAGACATAGGGGTAGATAGCTTTTCATATGAAGAGGTGTTAAGTGTAGCTCGCAAAGCCTGTCTTCCACAAGAATCAATTCATTCGATGCCATTTCCAATCACAGAAGAAGCGGTGGCAGCAGCGATTACGGTAGCCGATCAACTCGGTCGACAATATAAATTACGTTAGGATGAATCACATGAAAAAAATAATTAATAAGCCAGATACGCTAGTTAGAGAGATGTGTAATGGCTTAGTTCTAGCACATCCCAACTTAACGTTTAATAGTAAGTACAAGATCATTCAGAAGAAGGAAATGAACAAAGAAAAAGTAACATTGATCAGCGGTGGTGGGAGCGGGCATGAACCTGCACATGCTGGATTTATTGGAAAAGGGATGCTTGACGTAGCGGTCTGTGGTGATGTATTTGCTTCCCCTTCACAGATCCAAGTATACCAAGCGATTCGATCCACGGGTTCCAATAAAGGGACATTATTAATCATCAAGAATTATAGCGGTGATATCATGAATTTCAAGAATGCGGCTCACCTTGCAAGTGAAGATGGCATTGAAGTGGATTTCGTTAAAGTGGATGATGATATTGCGGTTGAAGATAGTCTTTATACCGTTGGAAAAAGAGGCGTTGCAGGTACGGTTCTGGTTCACAAGATAGCCGGTGCAGCTGCTGAACAAGGTAAGACGTTAAGAGAAGTGAAGGAAGTGGCTCAAAAAGCGATAGATCATACGAAAAGTATAGGATTCGCGTTCACCTCTTGTACGGTTCCTGCCAAGGGATCACCAACGTTTACCCTTGAAGACAATGAGATGGAGTACGGAGTAGGTATTCATGGGGAACCGGGGATTCGTAAAGAAGCGATAGCCTCCGCCGATGAATTGGCACAGAGAATGGTGAGCGCCTTATTGGAACATTTGAAGGTAGATCGTGAGGCTGAGCAGGAAGTTGCCGTATTGATTAATGGTTTTGGAGGCACGCCACTACAAGAATTATATGTATTGAATAACGCCGTAATCCGTGAATTATCTTCTAGAAATATGATGGTCTACAAAGTGTTTGTTGGAAATTACATGACAAGTATAGATATGGCCGGGGCGTCTGTCTCGATTATGAAGCTAGACGAACAATTAAAAGGGTTATTGGCTGAAGAATGTGATACGCCAGCTTTCGTTGTTCGTGGAGTTTTTGAGCAAGTGAATTACACTGAAGTTGTCTTGGATGAAGATGTGAAAACGTCTGTATCCTTTAGTTGTGAGACGAATGAAGATTTTGCAACGATTGTAGATGATAAATTCTCCTTGAATAATGTCATGTATCTCATCGATATAATGAGTGAAATCATTATTGAGAATGAAATTCCATTCTGTGAGTTAGATGCTCATGCGGGTGACGGAGACTTTGGTATGAGTGTAGCGAAGGGATTCAAGCAGTTGAAAACAGAATGGCATGACATGATCACGAACCATACGAAGGATATAGGAAGTTTCCTAGACGCCTGTTCTCTCATTATTATGGAGCACTGTGGAGGTGCATCGGGCCCAATCTGGGGATCCGCATTTCGAGCAGCCAGTAAGAATGTTGGGAATAAACAAGAGTTATCCATTGGCGAGGTAGCCCAGATGATGGGAGCTATCGTTAAAGGAATACAAGACACAGGAGAGAGAGCATTTGGCAGGGGCGCTGTTGTGGGAGACAAAACGTTGATTGATTCGCTTGCTCCTTATGCTGAGTCTTGGGCAAAGAGTGCCCTTGAGGGTGATGATATCAAGGTAGCATCAACGAAGGCAGCGAATGCTGCTGTAGAAGGTGCTAAGCAAACAGAGGCGATTGTGGCTCGAATGGGTAGGGCCGGCACCGCTGGTGAGAGAAGTATTGGTTATCCTGATGCAGGAGCGTATGCGTTGGGGGTTATTTTTACAGAGCTTTCAAAAGTATTAAAGTGAAATTTAGGCACCTAATAATGAATATTTCTAAATGAAGGGCAACCAAAAGGATGCCCTTTCTACATGTTAATGGCGAATTAAGAAATGTGCTAACGAGCAACCCACCACCTAAGGTAATCATTATAAGTAATCGATGTTTCAGTCGACATGCATTACATATAAAAGGTAATATTTAACTATAAGCGTACTGATATGTATGGTAAAGTGAGTTGTCGGCTACCCTTTCCACGCACAGAAATAGGTTGCAGATAATAGACCAACCATGAATTACGTAAATGGAGTGATAGAAGAATATGAAGCATAGAAAAGGGATCCTGTTGTTCATGATTTTTATCATGCTTGCCGGGAGCTTGGAATTGTGGGCAGGAAATGCAAGCGCTAATGGCTTGCATGAATTTAGAGAAGGCGAGTACCTTGTGAATCTCCTCGATGATGGGGATGGACAAGCACGTGTTTTTAAATTTACGACTGACAATAAAATTACATCCAGTAATACCAATCTTCGTTTGTATATCAATCAAATAGAAATCGATGCTAAGAAGTATACGGTTGATTATGAAAGCAACGCCATAACAATGAATAAAGCTCCCGACAGTGGGGCAGAGATTTCTATTAAATATTTAATAATCCCAACGTTTGAATGGGGAGAAGGGATTTCAGGCAAATCCCAAATTGGAAATGCCCTTCCTGAGGGGGATGGCTCAACACGTGTTTTTAAATTAACTACCAATTATCTTTTGAGTTCGAGCAAGAATGTCAGTTTATACATAGACGGAACGAAAGTTCGTGCCTCTGAGTTCACTTTTAATTATACGAACAATTCCATCACGATATCAGAAAAGCGCTCGGCACCGGGTGCTAATTCGAAAATGTACTTTTATTTTCCGGTTACTTCTATTGCCGGTACCCAAGCATCCGCCGGTGAAACAACAGAAAGTCCCTCATCAGGTGGAGCTATAACGCCAGGTAAAGAGGTTGAATCGGAATTTCAAGTGCCTGAGGGGGAAAGCTACCCTGGCCATATTACGTTGAATATCAATCAAACGTTCATTGTTAATATTACATCTGCGGCCTTACAGCCGACCTATACCTCCTATATTATGGTCAAAAACGCAAATGGGGAAGTCGTTAGACGAATCCGCATTAAACCGGGCGAATCTTTAACCTATTCTCTAAGTAAGCTCGGCCTGCCTTCAGGAGGATACTATTTTTATTTGAAAACAGTGAATCAATCAGGTGGCTTGGCAGCTTCAATTCCTCTGTTTGTTCCGATTAACAATGAACCTCAACATATTCAAGTGTATATTGAAGGACACAAGCAGACTTATGCGCAAGCACCTGTAAATGTAGGTGGAAATATACTCGTTCCGTTCCGGGCGATTTTCCAATCTTTAGGGGCAACCGTAAAATGGAACAACTCCACCCAAATGGTGACTGCAACAAGAGAAGGAAAAACCATTATATTAACGATGGGCTCCAAGATCGCTTACGTGAACGGTGTTCCTATTACCTTGAGTGCAGCTCCGCAATTAATTAATGGAAGTACGATGGTTCCGATTCGATTTGTTAGCGAGGCACTTGGTGGAATAGTAGAGTGGAACCTTGCTTCTAATTCAGTTGTTGTTTTTCAAAAAGAACCAACTATCCCTACAACTGCTGAAGGCGAGAAAGAAGCGAAATCCGATCTGTCCAGCTCTTCGCCTATTTTAGAAAAAATATCGAATAGTATTACCGCTCCCACTGACATCGTATTCGTAATTGATACTACGGGTAGTATGGGAGAGATCATTGGTTATATAAAAGAAACGGTTAAAAAATTCGTGGATTCCGTCCCGTCCGGATCAAAATTTGCTATTGTGGCTTATCGAGATATTAATTATGTGGATCGGTATCATAAAGATTTAGAATTTTTCTCATTCACAAACAATAAAAATGTATTAAAGACTAATTTAGATAAGTTGGTGGCTAGTGGCGGAGTAGACGTGGAAGAATCCGGACTAGAAGCCATTCATATGGCAGTTAATAAGTTGTCTGGTAGCAAGAATTCCAAAAGAATCATATTTATAACGGACGCGCCTGTTCACGATAAAGGTACCTCACAAGGAAAAGCTGGATTTTTTCTTGAACAAATGATTGCAGAGCTTACAACAAATAAGGTTATTCTTGATGCAATCGCACCAACAAGCGGATTAGCCTACAAGCAAATTATTCAACTTGTAAATAGCAATAAGGGCAAGCTATACGATATTAATGATGCCTCTATCATGCTGTTAAACAAATAACCTTCATTCAACCCGCTGGCTTGGTGATTAATCTCAAAGTAATGAGAGTGTGGATTTGTTGGGGCACGATTCAGATTCATATAGAGCAAAGCAAAAGACCCCTTGAATGGGGTCTTTTGCTTTTATGACGAAACCTTTATATCGCTCCGAGTACAAAGTATAGCAAGAAGAAGAAGGCGATCACGTACATCGTAGCCGATATTTCTTTTCTTCGTCCAGTGGCTAGTTTAACAATCGGATAAGCAATGAACCCTAAGGCAAGTCCATTAGCGACACTAAAGGATAAAGGCATGATTGCGATCATTAAGTAGGCTGGGAAAGCTTGTGTAAAGTCACTCATGTCTATATCTTTGATACTTTGTAACATGAGACAACCCACGATAATGAGCACAGGAGCAATGGCACTATTAGGAATCACTTTAAACAGTGGAATGAGAAACATAGCTGGAATAAACAGAAGTCCCGTTGTCAGGGAGGTTAACCCTGTTCTGCCACCCGCAGCAATACCTGTTGCAGTCTCAGCTGCTGTGGTTGAGGGGCTACATCCCAACAATGAAGCACTTATTACGGAAAAGGCATTGGCCTGAAAAGACTTCCGAAACTTCGATTTATCTGGAAGCATGCCAAGCTGGGTACCCATATTCTGAAATATAATAATCATGGATAAGGAGAATACCGCAGTCCAGAAATTAACCGTATTTATGGCACTGAAATCAAAAGCGAAGAATACCTCTTGATACCCACTGAATGAAAAACTGAAATCACGCAAAACGGAAAAGTCAACGATGCCAAGCAAGGCACCAATGATCGTACCTCCAATGATCGCAATGAGAAAGTTCCCTTTCACATTGCGTAAGAAAAGCGGCAAAGTGATAAGCAAGGTAAGAAGCGTAGTTAAAGCTTTGGGATCATTGAAATTAGCCAATGCAACAAACGTACTTTCACTTGCCACAATAAGTCCGCCATTCTTGAGTCCGAGAAAAGCGATAAAAAGCCCGATCCCTGCAGTCATTGCGCTTATCATAGACTTTGGAATGGAGCGGGATAGAAAGTCCGCCCATCTACTAATCGAAGTCAGGGTAAATACGATACCGGCTACAAAGACTGCAGCAAGTGCTTGCTGCCACGTAAGTCCCATGGAGAATACTAACGTGAAGACAAAGAATGAGGTATCTCCTAAACCCGGAATGAGGATCAAGGGCGATTTAGCCCAAAATGCCATGAACAAGCAACCGACGATGGCCGTGATTGCTGTGGCAAGGGTCGCAGCTTCGTAGGGCATACCTACCGTACTCAGAATCGCGCCATTCACTGCAATAATGTAGGCTGCCGCCATAAAGGAAGTGAGTCCTGCAATAACTTCCGTACGTATCGTCGTTTGGTGTGCTTGTATTTGAAACCATTCATCTAACTTGTTATTCATAGGGAGACACCACCTTTTGCTTATGTTGAAAGGTTTATGCTTTTCTTCATCAACATAATATCGAAATCTGCTAAATAAAAAGCTGGAGGTCTTAATGACTTCCAGCTTTCATGATAATATGCATTCTTCATATCTATTTCTGCTTATCTTTTCCCAACTTCATAATGTTCGCCTAATGCTTTAGGTGCTCGAGACTTACCACCTGCTCCAATCAAGACAACAAGGGTTAATAGGTATGGAAGCATATAGAAAATCTCAGTTGGAATAGTAGCGGCAAATTCAAAGATCTGGAATTGATCCTTTACCGCTTGTGCTACACCAAACAATAAAGCGGCAAGTATAGCTCCAATGGGATTCCACTTCCCAATGATTACGGCAGCCAGTGCAATAAAACCTTGTCCAGCAATGGTATTATGAGCAAAGTTGCCGTTCATTGTCATAACAATGGTTGCTCCGCCAAGTGAAGCCACGGAACCGCTCAAAATAACGGCTATATAACGCATGCGATTTACTTTCACACCAACCGTAGCAGCTGCATTTGGATGCTCGCCAACGGAACGAAGTCTTAGTCCGCTTGGTGTCTTGAACAAGATAAAGTGAAGAACAATAACTAATGCAATAGCAACATACGTTGTTGGGTAGGCATTAAAGAATACTTTTCCTACAAAAGGAATGTCGGTTAAATAAGGAATCCTTACCTTATGAAATACATTCGTTAATAGCGGAGTTTCAGCCGAGCCTACAAAAATCATTTTGACCAAGAAGAACGTAGAACCCGCGGCAAGAATATTAATAACCGTTCCACTAACCACCTGATTCGCACCGTACTTAATGGAGGCAACAGCATGAATACTTGAGAAAATAACTGTAAATATAAAGGCACCAATCAACCCGATCCATGGCGACATTGCACCAAAACCTGCCGCTTCTGCATAATAAGCCGTAACCGCGGAGAAGAAAGCTCCGGATACCATGAACCCTTCTATACCAATATTAATGACACCCGAACGTTCCGAAATCAGTCCACCAAGTGCAGCGAAAATTAAGGCCGTAGAAAACACGAGTGAGCCATTAAGAAGATTTGCAATAATGTCCATAATTTACGACTCCTTCTTAGTTTTCTTATGAAACGGACGGAAGAGCAGTCTTACAATTCCAGGAGCAGCAACGAAGAAGATAATAAACCCAATGACCATCCGAATAATTTCACCGGGCACACCTGCACCAAAGCTCATCCCTTGGGATCCATAAGTGAGTGCTCCAATGAGCATACCTGACAACAACACACCTATTGCTGTATTTCCACCAAGAAGGGAAACGGCTATCCCGTCGAATCCAAGGCCCGAAGTCGTAGAACTGATGGCCACGTATTTAAACACGCCTAGTACATCAAAGGCTCCCACTAAACCACCAAACACACCGGAAATGAACATGGTTCGTACAATAACACGTGACACATTCATTCCTGCATAGTTTGCTGCATGTGGATTATGGCCCACGGCACGCAGCTCATATCCCCATTTCGTCTTGTTTAAATATACTTGGTAGAAAATAACAGCTAAGATCGCGATGATGAAACCCCAGTGAATACGTGCCCCACCTGCAAAATTAGATAACCAACTCATTTGAATACTTGCAGAATCCTTGATCATTTGTGATCGTTGTGTACCCTCTTGCAACATAAATTGATTAATCACCAATTGGCTGAAGTATAGCGCTATAAAGTTAAGCATAATAGAAGTGACGACCTCACTGATTCCTTTTGACGCCTTTAAGTAGCCAACTAGTGCGCCCCATAATCCACCAAATAGAGCTCCAACAAGGATAGCTACCAGACCATGTAGGAAAGGAGGTAGATCGATTTGCGTACCTACGATCAGTGCGCCAAGTGAACCCATAATAATTTGGCCATCTACCCCAATGTTAAACATTCCAGCTCGAAAAGAAATCGCAACGGCCAATCCACACATCACGAGGGGTACAATTGTTCGAATAGTTTCCCCAATATCAAAGGTACTTCCAAAAATTTGTGTGATCATGGAATGGTAGGCTAAGATCGGATCGTATCCTCCAACATACATAACGAGTGCTCCAAGAACTAATCCAAGAACGATGGCGATAATAGGAACGAATAGGGACTCGCGTTTAAAGATTTCATTTAGTTTCACTCGATCCACCTCTTTCGTATTTACCTGCCATCATCAGTCCTAATTCTTGCTCATTGGTTGTCTCTGGCGTAGTCTCACCAACAATTTGACCATCAAATAGAACAAGGATACGATCAGCAACATTTAGAATCTCTTCTAACTCAAAAGAAACCAGTAACACGGCTTTTCCTTGATCCCGTTGAGCAATAAGTTGTTGATGAACAAATTCGATGGCGCCTACGTCCAGTCCCCTTGTAGGCTGTGCCGCTATCATGACTTGAGGATCCTTATCGATTTCACGTGCAATAATGATTTTTTGTTGGTTTCCCCCAGACATGGAACCAACTCTTGTATCAATCCCCGGTGTTCGTATATCGAACTCTTTCACTAAGCGTGTTGCCATATCGTCTCTAGCATTAACGTTGATGAAGCCGCGCTTTGTAATCTCAGGATGGTGGTACGTTTGCAAAATTGTATTTTCACTGACAGAAAAGTCCAGAACTAATCCATGTTTATGTCGATCTTGTGGGATATGTGAGACTCCCGATTCAGAAATATTACGTGGCGTATGATTTACGATACTTTTACCTTTTAATAGAATGTCACCTGAATTTACCGATTGCATGCCCGTTAGTGATTCAATTAATTCGGTTTGCCCATTTCCATCTACACCCGCGATTCCCACAATCTCACCTGCATGTAAAGAAAATGAGATATGGTTGAGTACATGTTTTCCATTTCGATCAACGACAACTAAATCTTTTGCTTCTAACAACACCTCCGTAGGATGTGCCGGTTGTTTCTCTGTCTTGAAATTGACAGCTTTCCCAACCATCTTCTCTGCTAATTCTTGTGGATTGGTATCTTTAACGGTAACGCTTTCAATAACTTTGCCACGGCGAATAATTGTACAAGTATCGGCTATCTCCATAATTTCTTTCAATTTATGAGTAATGAGAATAATCGATTTGCCTTCGGCAACAAGTCGTTTCATAATTTCAAGTAACTCAATAATCTCTTGAGGTGTTAACACGGCAGTAGGTTCATCAAAAATTAGAATATCGGCACCGCGATAAAGGGTCTTAATAATTTCAACGCGTTGCTGCATGCCTACACTAATCGAATCGATCGTTGCCATAGGGTCAATATCAAATCCATATTGTTCAGAAAGTTCCTTTACCTTTTTACTTGCACCTTTAATATCAATGCGCATACCACGCTTTGGCTCCGAGCCAAGAATGATATTTTCCGTTACGGTAAAGGGCTCTACTAATTTAAAGTGTTGATGGACCATACCAATGCCGAGTTCAATCGCTTTATTAGGACTATCGATCATTGCCTTTACACCATTGATGTGGATTTCACCTTCCTCAGGTTGGTATAGTCCAAAAACAATATTCATCAGGGTAGACTTTCCGGCGCCATTTTCACCTAATAAAGCATGAATCTCACCACGCTTTAACTGAAAACTAATTGAATCGTTAGCTACAATGCCAGGGAATCTTTTGGTAATTCCTTTAAGCTCCAACGCGATATCAGCTTTATTCACAAGAATTCCCTCCCACAATTTTATTCGTCCCTTGAGAAATTGTAATTCACAAGGGACGAAATGATCTTTATTCTGTTGGTACGACAATGTCACCGTTAATAATTTTTTGGCGATATTCTTCTACTGTCTTAAGTACTTCAGGTGCCACATTCTTACTAGAGGTCGAGGCAATATCAACACCATTTTCTTTGAGACCCATCGTAGTAACCTTACCCCCTGGGAAGTTACCTTCAGCTAAGTCCTGGGAAATTTGATATACGGCTTCATCCACTTTTTTGATCATAGAAGTTAAAGTCACATCATCACCGAAAGTTAAGGACTGATCTTTATCTACCCCAATGACCCATACATTCTCACCAATGGCTTTACGTTCTTTAGCTTCATTAAATGCACCATTACCTGTTAATCCTGCTGCGTGGAAAATAATATCAGCACCTTCGTTATAAATCGTAGCAGCGGCGGATTTCCCAACATCTACACGGTTAAATACGCCTGCATAGTTGACAATCAATTTAGCATTTGGATTTACTGCTTTAATTCCTTCTCTAAAGCCAGCTTCGAATCGTTTAATAACTGGGATTTTCATACCACCTATAAAGCCTATTTTGTCTGTTTTAGTCGTTAATCCGGCAATGACACCAACAAGGAAAGCTCCTTCTTGTTCTTTAAAGTTGATGGCTGCTACATTTGGTACAACAATATCAGAGTCTACAATACCAAATTTAGCATTCGGATATTCACCCGCAAGCTGTGTAACTGCATCTGCTAAGGTAAATGCTGTTGCCCAAGTTAAGTCATAGTTACCTTTTACAAATTGCAGTAGGTTGGGCATAACCTCACTATCTGATTTCGGCTCTAGATATTTCACATCGTAACCGTGGTCAACGTTTAACTTCTGTAATGCTTCCCAAGCGCTCTGGTTAAATGATTTATCGTTGATACTCCCTAAGTCAGTTACCATACCGATTTTAAGTTTTTTGTCGCTGGTTGCGGTATCACCATCCGCAGCTCCCGTATTTGTTCCAGTCTTTCCACCACAAGCGGTCAGTACTAATGAAAGGGTCAACACCATGGGTAAAACGGTTTTCATTATTTTTCTCATTTTCTAATTCCCCCTAATGATTGTGTTGGTTTACGCATTTACCTTTAATAAATTTAAGAAACTTCGCCCAATTTCTGTCTTGGAGACATTAAAATTGTCTGCAATGGTTGCAGCTAGATCGGCAAAAGTGGTTCTTACCCCGATAGAGGCAGTATTCTCTATGAGCGAAGGGCTGTAGATCAGAATGGGCACATATTCGCGGGTATGATCCATACCTGGTGCTGTTGGGTCATTCCCATGATCAGCGGTAATAATCAGCAAGTCTTTTTCTCCGATTTGCTCTATAAGTTCAGGTAAATATTGATCGAACTCTTCCAGACAAGCAGCATACCCCTGAGGGTCACGGCGATGGCCATATAAAGAGTCAAAGTCAACTAAATTTGTAAAGAGCAGTCCGTTAAATGAACGCTTCAATAATTCAATGGTCGTCAGAATGCCGTCTAGATTGCTCTTCGTTGGATGAGATTCTTGAATTCCACTTCCGGTAAATATGTCGTTGATCTTGCCAATAGAGATGACATCATATCCTTGGTCGCTTAAGTGATTGAGTACGGTATCACCAAATGGTTCAAGTGCATAATCGTGCCGATTGGGTGTACGTGTAAAGTCTCCTGGTTGGCCTATATAAGGTCTAGCGATTACACGCCCAACCATATATGGATCATTCAACGTGAGTTCCCGAGCAATTTCACAACCACGATACAACTCCTCAAGTGGAATGATATCTTCATGTGCTGCGATTTGAAGGACACTATCGCCAGAGGTATAAACAATCCATGCTCCAGTACGCATTTGTTCTGCACCGTATTCGTCTAGGATGACGGTACCAGAGGATGGCTTGTTGCCAATCACTGTTCTACCTGTCAATTCCTCAAACTTCGTTAGGAGCTCTGCGGGGAATCCATTCGGATACACCTGAAAAGGTACATCTACATGCAACCCCATCAATTCCCAATGACCAGTCATTGTGTCTTTACCAACTGAAATTTCATTCATTTTTCCATAATATGCTTGAGGGTTGTCCACCTCTGGGATAGCTGAAAGCGGTGCAATATTACCTAACCCAAGTGAAGTGAGATTTGGCAACTTGATCTCTGGAACCTGATCACATATGTGACCAAGTGTATGGCTTCCTTCATCACCAAAGTTGGCTGAATCAGGTAATTCGCCAATGCCAACACTATCGAGTACAATTACACTAATACGTTCGAAATTCATATCGTTTCTAGCCTCCAGTATGGAATGTTCCTGTAACGTTTCGGGCATTGTTTTTCTTCAAATGTGTAATAATAGAGCTTAATACTCTCTACCTCTGAACTGAAACGTAATGAATATAGATTGCTGAATGAAAGGATCGACACTAATGATTACTAACCTCTCTGACATTACAATTTTCTCGGAACTTCCTGAGGAAGCCTTGTTACGTATTGCACCCTTATTAAAGGAACGTCAATTTAAAAAGAACCACGTCCTCATGTTTGAAAATGATCTCAGTGAAGAGGTTTACTTAATTCGCTCAGGGATGCTGAAAGTGTATCGCCTAAGTGAAGATAGAGAAATTGTCCTTAGTATTGCCACGGCAGGTGATATCTTGGGTGAATCAGAAGCATTATCTAGTGACAATCATCGAATTTCTTCTGTAGAAGCTTTGGAGAATGTTTCAGTCTGGCAAATTGGAAAGCAAGACTTTCTTTATATCGTTGAGCAATATCCTGCTGTTCTAAGAAAAGCTTATACGATCCTTATTGAGCGAATGCGGATACTCAATCGGTTAATTCGCTATTTGTCGTTGTATGATGTTCGAACGAAGACAGCGAATTTAATCATGGATCTGTATTTCAACTTCGGTAAGCACAATGATAACGTTTACAAAATAGATTTGAAGATTAGACAATCCTTGATGGCTAATATGCTCGGAGTAACTAGAGAATCGATCTCCAAGACCCTAAGTGATTTTCAAGCCGAGGGAATTCTCGATATTCAGGATAAATACTTATTTATCTTAGATAAGAGCAAACTTGAATCCATTTGCAATAAAATAGAAGAGATCCCAGAACTTCGAAAATGGAATAGCCAGTAGATATGTCGTGCAATTAATATAACAATGTAAGCGCTTTATTTCAGTTAACGCTTTAACGATTATTGTGTTAACCAGTTCACAAAAGTCGGGTTAACCCTTTAACAGAACGTAGATATATATTGTGATATGATTTCGTTGTAACCGTTTTCTTAACGAATAAATATAACAATTGGAGGCAATTTACATGAGTGCACACATTGAAGCAAAAGCTGGGGAAATTGCAGAGTCTGTATTACTACCGGGTGATCCATTACGTGCAAAGTATATTGCAGAAACTTTTCTAGAAGGCGCAGTCTGCTACAATAATGTTCGTGGTATGCTCGGCTATACAGGAACTTATAAAGGAAACCGTGTATCCATTCAAGGGACAGGAATGGGTATGCCATCCGCATCCATTTATATTCATGAATTAATAAATATTTATGGTGTCAAAAATTTGGTTCGTATTGGAACATGTGGCGCCATACAATCGGATGTGAAAATTCGAGATGTTATTATTGGACAAGCGGCAGCTACAGATTCGGCTATCGTTCGTAACATCTTCCCAGGATATGACTTCCCGCAGATTGGAAACTTTGATTTAATCAAAAAGTCATATGAAATTGGAACTGAAAAAGGTCTTAACCTTCACGTAGGAAATGTGCTGTCTTCTGATATTTTCTACACGGAAGATGATTCTATAGTGATGAAGCTTGGCAAACATGGCGTATTAGCAGTAGAGATGGAAACAGCAGGACTGTATTACCTAGCAGCTAAATTTGGCGTTAGAGGATTGTCTCTCTTAACGGTTAGTGACCATCTCATCACAGGTGAGCAAACCACTGCGCTTGAAAGACAAACCACGTTTAACGACATGATCGAAGTGGCTTTGGAGACGGTAGCGGGGTAAAGTTAGGCATACGTGAGAGACAAGGCGATACGCTTCTTGTCTCTTTTTCTTTGTCATGAGAACAGGTAGGTGAGATGCCATAACAAAAGAGGCATCCCAGAAGTATGGCTAAATTGCAGCTGATTGGGTGTTTTCTTCCATATTTGATCAAGGGTATACTTTCAAGGTACGGATAACAGAAAAAACTCGTCCAATGCATTCTTAGCATCGGACGAGTTTTCTGTGTTGATATGAGGTGTTGGTCATTTACACTCAGAATTAACGGTTTACAGTCTCGCCGTTAAATACTTTAACATTCATAGGCGCTGCCATGAAAGCTTGGGATTTCTGAACGAAATCTTTAAAGTGTGCACTTGAATTGTGTATTGCTGTTGCTTCAACATCGTTCCACAACTCAACCATAGTGTAATGATGCGCTAGCTCTGTGTTCTTCATAAGATCATAGCTGATATTACCTTCTTCTGCTCTTGTGGCAGACAGCAGAGCTTTCACTTCTTCTAGAAATGTTTGTTCTTGATCCGGTTTTACTTGCATGTGTGCATGGATAATAATCATGGTTAATCATCCTCTATGTTGTATTTGTGTACCCATATTACGATACCGACTGATTGTGCACAATATTGTTCACTTCTATTGTGCATCGTTCGGAGTCTATTTGCAAGAATAGGGCATGACTCTGAGCGAAACCCAGATAGGAATGAATAACGTTGTAAATTTATTTATTTCTTTATTAATAGATACATAAAATACGGTCCACCGATGATTGCGACCATAATACCAGCCGGGATACCTGCAGGTTCAATGATATTACGGCCTATAGTATCTGCAAATAATAGTAACCAGCCACCAACCAGAATCGCAACCGGGATAAATAATTGATTTCTAGGTCCTACTAAAGATTTGGCGATATGTGGAGCCATAAGTCCGATGAACGCAATACCTCCTGTGACAGAAACGGCGGAAGCGGCAAGTGCTACAGCAGTTAATAACAGTATGATACGTTCTTTTTCAATGGACACACCAACACCGATGGCCACCGGCTCATTTAAGCCTAACAGATTCAATCGATTTGCCTTGTATAACGAGAATGGAATAAGAATAGCTAACCAAGGGAGGAGTGCCCAGATAAAGGGCCAGTCAGAACCCCATATATTCCCCGCTAACCATTTGGCGATGAAATCGACCTTTGCACGTTCTGCCGACGAGATTAATACAATCATTACGCCGGATAACGCCATGGAGAATCCGATCCCAACGAGTACTAATTTTACGGGTTGAAGACCTACATTTTTCTTGTAAGACAACACATAAATAAGACCTGCCGTGACAAGAGCACCGACGAAAGCGACGATTGGAAGCATATAAACAAATGAACCTGCTTGGATAGGAAAGAACAAGAAGAAACCTGCGATGGCAACGCCTGCTCCAGAGTTGATACCGATAATACCGGGATCAGCTAGATCATTTCGTGTAATTCCCTGCAAAATAGCACCCGATAATGCAAGTGTCATCCCAGCTAACAAGGTTATAATAATGCGGGGTAATCGTACTGAAAATAGCACAAAGTCCTCTTTAAATGTACCTTGGCCAAAAAGTGTTGGAATCAGTCGGTCATAAGATAGTGAAGAGTATCCTAGTCCTAGTGAAACAATGATGGTCATAATTATGAGTGCTAGCAAAATACATAGGATGATTCGTTGCTTTCTGATGATATCAGGGTGAATCATGAGAATACCTTGCCCCCTTTATGTACGATGAATAGGAAGAAAGGTAAGCCTATTATCGCAACAATAGCGGCTACAGGTGTTTCATAAGGAGCATTTATTGTACGACCTAGTGTATCTGCGAACATCATAAAGCTAGCTCCAAAAATAACAGACATCGGTATAATAAATCGATAATCTGTTCCCACAATAGCACGAACAATATGAGGTATCATTAAGCCAATGAAGGCCATATTCCCGACAAGCGCAACGGAAGCTCCCGCGAGTAGGATGATAACGATATACAGAATGATTTTAATTTGTGTTGTTCTTTGACCCAATCCAACGGCAACGTCTTCGTTCAGACTCAAGATGCTTAGTTGTCGGGATAGGATTAGAGAAATAAGGATACCAACACAAATAAATGGAACAATAATTTGTAGTTGACTCCACGAAGTTCCGATAATCCCTCCAGCAGTCCACATCGATACATCCTTGGAAATTCTGAAGTAGATGCCAACGCCTTCGGCGATAGCGTAAAGAAATGCGGAAACAGCTGAGCCAGCTAACACAATGCGAAGAGGGGAGAAGCCCCCTTTTTTCATGGCACCAATGCCAAATACCATGAGTGTTCCAAGAGCTGCACCAATGAAACAAGCCAACATTATCCCCAAGTAATTCACAGAAGGAAGGAATGCCATCGTGATTGCAAGAGCGGCATTAGCCCCAGCAGATAGCCCTAGCAAACCGGGATCGGCAAGGGGGTTCCTTGTCATACCTTGCATAATTGCACCAGAAACAGCTAGAGCAGCCCCTACGAAAATCGCTGCGACTTCACGTGGTAAGCGAATTTCACGAATGATCGATATATTTTCTCCTGTAGCATGAGAAGTAAGGGCTAGCCATACATCAGTGATCGTCGTATCAGCTGCCCCAAATACCATGGCAACAACGAATATACCAACAAATACTATAATTGCCGCAATGAATTTATAAGTAAATGGGATGATACGTTGTGGTTCTGTATTCATAAATCACTCATCTTTTCTGTTATAGTATCTTTGTATTATTTCCCGAGAAAGCTCTTCGTGAAGAATTCTAGTTGGTAATCTAGTGTTACTGGATCATTAAAGTAGAACTCTTTCGCATTCGCTTCGAATATGCGGTTATTCTTAACAGCTGGGATGTTCTTGTAAGTATCGGTTTCTTGGAATGAATTATCAGTATCAGAGCTTTTACTAAAGATGACATAGTCTCCTGCGTATTGAGGTAGAACTTCCAATGATAATGCATAGTAACCATCTTTTAAGGCCATTTCGGTAACTTTGTCAGGCATTTTCAATTTCATTTCTTGGTACAATATTTCTGTTCCACGTCCCCAGTTATTCCCGAATACGTAAATTTGCTTGTCGAAGTTCTCAATGACAGAAACAGTTGCGTCGGCACCAATTTTAGCTTTAATTTCTTCTCCAGCTGCTTGAGCACGTTTCTTGAAATCATCAATCCACGTTTGAGCTTCTTTTTCCTTATTTAACAGCTTACCAATCTCTAAATGTTGTGTTAAATAATCTAATTTGCCGTATGTATACGTTACTGTAGGGGCAATTTTGCTTAATTTATCGATATTGTTCATCGTGGATGAACCAATGATCAGATCAGGGTCTAATTCAATGATTTTCTCTAAGTTTTCATCGGTGACTTCGGCAGCATCTTTGATTTCTGCTTCAAAGCGGGGGTTACTCTTTGACCACGAGTCAACGCCGACAAGATTAACGTTCAAAGCCATGACGTCACCTGCATAAGTAGAAAGGACGATAACACGCTGTGGGTCAGCAGGAACTTCAATGGGACCATTCTCAGACTGATAGGTGATGGTTCCTGATTTCTTCTCTGGTGTAGCTGTGGTGTCCTCTTGTTTTGCAGGTTCACTGTTAACTTTGCTGTTACTGCTAGTATTATTGTTATTACACGCACTTACGACTAGCACCATCAGTAGCATGATTGGTAGGAATAGCTTTTTCATTTGTATAGTCTCCTCTTAATAGATTATATGTAACACACATAGGTTTGTTTGTTCTAGGGTCTCGGCCGATCTCGGCATCAATATGGAACACTTCTTTAAGCACATCATGATGAATAACTTCTTCACAATCGCCAGCTTTCACAATTTCACCTTCTTTTAGAGCAATGATATAATCAGCGAAGCGAGCCGCTTGGTTCAAATCGTGAAGGACCATCACAATCGTACGTTCCTGCTCGACATTGAGTTTTTGCAAAAGTTCTAATACTTCTAGCTGGTGTGCTAGATCTAAATAGGTCGTAGGTTCATCAAGGAAAATAATTTCCGTTTCTTGGGCTAGGGCCATAGCAATCCATACCCGTTGGCGTTGCCCTCCTGAAAGTGAATCGATGTGGCGGTATTTAAAGTCCTTTGTTCCTGTGACTTCAAGTGCCCAGTCAATGACTTCATAATCCCTTTGCGTTAAGCGCCCAAATCCTTTTTGATAGGGAAATCGACCATACGATACCAGCTCACCGACGGTTAACCCATTTGCACTTTCTGGCGTTTGTGGGAGAATGGCCATTTTTGTCGCAAGGATCTTGGTACTTCCCTTCGATATATCTTCTCCATCTAACACAACGCTTCCAGATTGATGTGGAATAATACGAGTGATAGCCTTTAATAATGTAGATTTACCACAGCCATTGGAACCGATGATGGTTGTGATTTTTTTATCTGGGATCGTAACGCTTAGATTATTTACAATTAAGCGTTCACCATAGCCAATGCTCAGTTGATCTGTATAAAGGCGAACCATGCGGGAACCTCCATCTGTCTAAGTAATTAAAAATTTAATGATAATGATTATCAATCTCGATAAATATAGCGGAGTTCCAGGGAGGTGTCAACTGCTTTTTGTCTTGTAATAAAGAAATAATGCGTGTATATTCAATTGATAATGATAATCAGTTACATTTGAATGCTTAGGAGAGTGTTGAAGTGGAAGAGGATGAACTGTTTGATGTAACGGTGATTGGGGGCGGTCCAGCGGGGCTGTACTCTACTTTTTATAGCGGATTAAGAGAAATGAAAACTAAGATTATTGAGTACCAACCGCAATTAGGTGGGAAAATTCATGTATATCCTGAGAAGATGATATGGGATGTTGGTGGACAGACTCCGTTAACCGGAGCTAAGCTAATTGAACAGCTTGTAGAGCAGGGATTAACGTTTAACCCAGAGGTCGTGTTGAATGAACAAGTGGAGTCGATTACACGTAATGAAGAAGGGTTATTTGTGTTGATAGCTGCCTCAGGTCAAAGACATTATTCAAAGACAGTCATTGTGGCGGTTGGTAGTGGAATATTAAACCCTGAGAAGCTGAAGATCGAGGGAGCAGAGAGATTTGAAGTTACGAATCTTAATTACACAGTGAAATCATTCAATCATTTTAGAGAAAAAACACTGATCATTTCAGGTGGAGGAAACTCTGCGATAGACTGGGCTAATGAATTAGAGCCTATCGCCAAAAAAGTGTATTTAACATATAGAAAAGATGCCTTATCTGGACATGAATCACAAGTAACACAACTGATGAATAGTTCAGCAGCGTGTTTCTTTAATACTTCGATCACCAAATTAATGGCTTCTGAGACGCATGAATTCATTGATCGCGTGGAACTAACCAATCATGAGACGGGAGAGGTTACGTATTTAGCAATTGATGAAGTGATTATTAATCATGGGTATGAGCGTGATACGACATTACTTGAGAAAAGTGAAGTGAAAATTGCTATAGCAGATCAATACTATATTGCAGGTAATTCTACTAGCGAATCTTCGATCGACGGGATTTATGCTGCTGGTGATATTCTAATGCATGATGGGAAATTAAATTTAATAGCGGGCGCCTTCCAAGATGCAGCTAATGCTGTAAATAAGGCTAAACAATTTATTCAGCCGACAGCTGATAAAATAGGTATGGTCTCATCACATAACGAGCTTTTTAAAAAACGAAATAAGGAATTAGTGAGAGAAATGATATCCTCATGGGAAACAGAGACAGGGTCTTTGTCCTAGGGACTAGAAGTCTGCCTCTGCTCCTATCAACAAAGAAGCTACTCTATTGTTGGAGTGGGATTATACTTATTTAATTTATGATCACGTGCTTAGTATAAGCGCTGTGGTCATTTTTGCGTATGAAAAAACATATCAGAATAATAAGGTAAAATATGGATTTACAGTGTGATAGTATAGTGTAAGAGTGGATCAGGTTTTAATAATACAATTTATATGAGGAGTTTGTTCATGACATCAAATAAACAATATCATAACTTGAAGATAGTGTCGGCTGTAATCACGTTGTTGCTATTAATTACGATAGGAGTTACATATTATCTTAAATTCTACAAAGAGGATTTAAATAGAATCTTACCCATGACGAATACGATGAAGTCTGATGAAGAGAATCTTGAGAATAATCGTTATCAGATTTACAACAAAAAGCTGAGAGTAACTTATGACAATGGATATCATTGGAAAGTTGTGCCTGCATCTTTAGAAGAATTATTTGCGGGAGATTACAATGGTTCTAGACAGAATTTAATAGATGGAAGTTATGTGATTACAAGAGATAGGATGGCATTTGTCATTGGTGAACAGATTGTCATAGATAATGAGTACCGGGGGACTAATTTCAGTATTCTACAATCTACAGATAAAGGGAAAACGTGGATAAAAAAGTATGTTACCGATTCACCTGATGTCAGGGTACGATTTCTTGGTTTTACATCCGAACAAAATGGCTATTTGATTATAAGTTCTGAGGGTACGATGGGCTTTGAAGCTAATGCTATCTATAACACAAACGATGGCGGGAATAGATGGATCATGACAGGAACCGTCAAAGACACCAATAGACATATAACTAGCGGTAGTTTTATTAATGAGAATATTGGATTTATCTCTTTCGGTTCTATTGCAGTGAATTCTGAACCGGAAGGTCCATCCGTATATCGAACCTTCGATGGGGGGAAGAATTGGGATGAGATTGAGATACCGATTCCTTCGGAATTTAAAGGGATCTTTACAGTAGCAGAAGTACCTACCTTTGATGAAATCCAAGGTATTTTGCATGTGAATCAGGGACCTAACGGAGATTATCAAGGTGGTAACGTAGTTGCAAGATTTAATTCGATAGACGAGGGAGCTACCTGGTCTTTTGTCGATCTGGTTGAACCAGTACAATAAACCGACAAGAGTCATATATACAGAACCTATGTCATCATAACTGAAATGAAATTATTCATGAAGAAAAGCCCCATGGTCACGGGGCTGCTTCAATAAGTTCAACTTTAGGATCACGTGCAGTTGTATATGCTCTGTGGTCTTTTTCCGGTATGGTCTTGCGCTGATAAGCATTGTTTCGTACGAGTGCAAAAATGATGAGTAACGTTCCGAAAAATTCATAGTTACTGATGTGATAACCTTGGAAAGCCATAATGACGAATGTCGTAATAGGGACAAAATTGATAAATAATAATCCGTTAGGTGGGGACAACAACTTGAGTCCTTGATTCCAACATAGCAAGGCAGCTAGCCCTGGTAACAAGACCATAAAGGCCATTTCATATTTAATGGAGAGTATCGTGTCAAGTGTAGGAACTGGAACTAACTGAAAGCTTGAGGCAAGGGTGACGATTACGAAATTCACTACACTGCCAAATATACAGGTTAATGTAGAATAGCGAAGTATTGACCAATCCCTAAACTGAGTTCCGCCCATGGAATAGACTACCCATCCCACAACACCCACAAAGATCATTAGCAATGGGAACGCATGTTGACCAGCCATCATGAAAAATTCCATATTTCCGTTGGTAATGACAAGTAAAGCGCCGGCAAGTGCGATCGCTACACTTGTGATCATAAATTTCTTCGGGGCTTTTCTTGTTGTGATCCATAAGACCACAATGGATATCATCGGCATGAGCACTTCCATGATGGAGGCTGCAACGGTACCTGATTCACCCATGAGGTGTTGTCCTAGGAAGACGCACATGTTATAGACCGAAAAGGCCATCGTTCCGAAAAATAATAAAGATTTGCCTCTTCCCTCGAAGCGAAACGCTGATTTCCCCTCTTTTATCAAAAGCATCACGCTGAGCATAACAGCAACGAGTGCATAACGAATAAACGAGAAATAAAATGAGTCTATTTTCTGTAATGCCATGTGTGCGACGGGAAACATGGCACCCCAAGACATACTAGCAATGAGGCACAAAATGGACCCGATGATGATTTGTTTCTTTAGCATGTTGTCTCTCCCTAGCATAAATCTGCCGATGTAATATTGTAATACCCATGATAGGGAGAAAAAAGGGTATAGTAAAATGATTGATAATAAAGTTTATCATCATTTATAATGATATTAGAAAGAAGTAATGTACGTAGCAAGGATTACAGAGGGGTTATCACATTGGAATTTAATGATTTGAAAATATTTCAGAGCGTCGCTACACATGGAAGTGTCAGCAAGGCAGCATTGGAGATGAACTACGTTCAATCCAATGTGACAGCAAGAATTAAATTACTTGAGAAGGAACTTCAGACCCCCTTATTTTATCGTCATAAGCGGGGGATGATCCTTAATACAGAAGGAAAACGATTGTTGGAACATGCGAGAGAGATCTTGTCTAGAATGGATGAAATGAAGCTTGCTTTTCAAGATAAAATGAACCCTTCTGGTGTCCTTAAGATCGGTATCGTGGAGACTGTGGTTGCTCTACCGGATATTTTATCCTCATACCATAGCAAGTATCCGAATGTTGAATTATCACTGAATGCTGGAGTAACAGATCTCTTGTTGCAAAAGGTCATTGATATGAAGCTAGATGGTGCATTTGTTACAGGTCCTATCAGGCATCCTTTACTGGAACAGGTTGAGGTTATTCAAGAAAAGCTTGTTCTGGTGACCAAGGGAGACACCTTTTCGATGGAGGATATCACGACAAGACCACTGTTACTATACAACAAAGGTTGCGGTTATCGTGGGAGACTTGAAAGTTGGATGAAGGTGGAGGGTATTGTCCCGAAACAGATCATGGAGTTCGGAACGTTTGGGACGATTATAGGCAGTGTAGCGGCAGGCATAGGAATAACGATTATTCCAGAATCATCGGTGATGGATCTGGTTGCTAGCGGTACTGTGTTTTGTCATGACTTACCTGAACCTTATCGTGAAGTCACGACGATCTTTATACGACGTAAGGATTCGTATGTAACGAGCACGCTACAGTGCTTCATAGATGAAATTGTTGCTCGAACGAGTCTAGCGCAGGTGTAGTTACCAGAGTGATATATGCCAAGAAGATATCCTTGGTGCTGAAAGGTTAATAAACTAGAAGTACCGTCAGAGGGCATGAGTGCCTTAACTGACGGTACTTTTTTTCGTATGACAGATGAATTCAATTCACCATTAAAGAGATACTTATTAGTACCTACAGTACTTATTGGTACCTACGGTACTTTAATGTGCGTAATATACATTTATGTTTATATATTTCATAATGGGGCTTGTAAGATAAAAACAACTTGAGCGATGAGCTTACGGGAAATATTTTTCATAATGGAAATAGTCATAACTCGTATCTCATCAATTCATATAGGAGGATTTATTATAATGAAGGACAATCTGTTTCAGGGTAAATTGGGTTTTGGTACTGCTCCGCTTGGAAATATGTTTCGTGATATCCCAGAAGAAGAAGCAATGGCAACTGTGGATGCGGCATGGGAGCATGGCATTCGTTATTTCGACAGTGCTCCATTCTATGGTGCCGGTCTGGCCGAGATTCGCCTTGGTGAAGCATTGTCGAAACGCAATCGCGATGAATATGTATTGAGTACAAAAGTAGGCCGGCTGATTCTGGACGAACTCGAAGACCCAACCTTGCGTGACTTGGGAGAGAAGGGGGGACTGTTTGAATTTGGACGTAAGAATAAGATCGTCAACGACTATAGTGCAGACGCCACCCTTCGTTCTATCGAGCAAAGCCTGAAACGTTTGAAGACTGACCGTCTGGACATCGTCTACATTCATGATATAGCACAGGATTTTTATGGAGACGAGTGGATCTCGCATTTTGAAACGGCAAGAACGGGGGCATTTCGTGTACTGACACAATTGCGCGAAGAAGGAGTAATTAAGTCTTGGGGACTTGGAGTGAACCGCGTAGAACCAATTGAAATCACGCTGGAACTGGACGAAGCGAAGCCGGATGCATTCTTGCTCGCTGGTCGCTATACGTTGCTCGATCATGAGCGTGCACTACAACGATTAATGCCCTCCGCCGTAGATAAAAATGTGAATATTATTGTCGGGGGCCCATACAGCTCAGGCATCTTGGCTGGAGGTACTCATTTCGAGTATCAGAAGGCATCACAAGAGATTATTGCGAAGGTCGAGCGGATGAAGAGCATAGCACAGCGCCACGATACCAGTATCAAGGCTGCTGCCCTGCAATTTGCACTGGCCAATCCGGCAGTTGCTGCGGTTATCCCTGGTGCTAGCCGACCGGAGCGAATTGCAGAGGACCAGGCTGCATTGAATACTGTTATTCCGGCCGAAT
This sequence comes from Paenibacillus antarcticus, assembly GCF_001637225.1. GTDB lineage: Bacteria > Bacillota > Bacilli > Paenibacillales > Paenibacillaceae > Paenibacillus_AQ > Paenibacillus_AQ antarcticus. The sequence goes on along the minus strand of NZ_LVJI01000007.1, from coordinate 167,920 downwards.
TCTGGCAGGAAATGCGCGATCAGAGACTGGTGGCAGATAACGCACCATTGCCAATAAATTCTCAAAAGGAGTAATCGATATGACACAGACTACGACAACGCTAGAAATCCCAGCTTCGCCTGATCAGGTATGGAAATTGATTGGTGGCTTTAACTCACTACCGGACTGGCTACCATATATACCCAGAAGCGAATTGAGCCAAGGTGGACGCGTGCGTAAGCTTGCTAACCCTGATGGAAATGTAATAATAGAGCGCTTGGAAGCATTCAACAACAAGGAGCGCGCATACACCTACTCCATTATGGAATCACCATTTCCAGTCACTAATTATCTATCCACAATTCACGTTCGTGAGCTTGATGGCAGCCAATCATCGCTCGTGGAGTGGTCGGGCAGCTTCACTCCTGTAGGGGTTAGTGACGAAGAGGTCATTAATCTATTCCATGGTATCTATAAGGATGGACTGGCAGCATTGCGACAAGCATTTCCGAATTGATCTTAAATAATAGGCTCTACTAGTATATCCAAGAATTAACCCGGTCGATTTACGATCGGGTTAATTCTTGTTTACTTAGTTAGAAGCAAAAGAAGGAATTATTACGGGGATGAATCGTATGGATTTAATTAGGGCAAATGGTTAATTTTTCTGCGCATATTCATGTGATACGATAAGGGGTAAATGAAAGTATAACGTTTATATAAAGGAGTAGAGGTATGGACGTAGGTCGAGAGGAAATAGCCAGACGACATTTCGCCCCTATGATCATCGTGCTTGCGCTGTTATTTATTGCAGGCTGCGGGACATCTGGAAGTAGAGACGATTCTACTAATAATCTGAATACTAAGAGCGAAGTGGATCAACCGATTACACGATATACAGGTGAGAAGAGTAGGGAGATTTCGATGGTGTATACCGCTAAGCGGGAGCTGTCACTTTCCTTTAACGGGATGGGTGATGCTGAGACCATGAAGAAACTATTAGATGAACTAGATACCTATCATATTAAGGCAACCTTCTTTCTACCAGGGATGAGAGTGGCGGAAGAACCAGATATCGCGAAAGACATCTTGGATCGGGGCCATGAGATTGAGAGTAACACGCTGAATGGGCTGGACATGAGTAAGCTTAGTTATGAACAGATTTATAAGGAAATTAAACTGAGTAATCAGGTTATTGCGAAAGAAACAGGCGTGACCCCCAAGTATGTGCGGACCAAATCCGGTGATTTCACTGATGATGTACGCTTAGCTGCGGCGCATAATGGGATGGAAGCTGTAGTCAGCTACAACATCAATCCCAAGGATCGAGACATGAAGGATGCAAAGACCATAGGTGATTACGTGAAGAGGTACATCTCCAGAGGGGGGATTATTTCGTTAAACACCGATATTAACCCTGAAGTTATCTCATCTATTAAGTATATTGCGGAGGCGGCAGATGAGATCGGGTATAAGCTAATTCGATTAGAACAATTGGTGGAGAACGGTGGTGTGAGAAAGCCGCTGGAGCAAATCCCTGGTTACGATGCGGCTAAAATCAATTTGGACTATCAAGACGAGAAATACGAGCTTATTTATAAAGTGAACACGAATAAGAAACAGGTTGCACTTACCTTTGATGATTGGGGAAGTGATAAAACGATAACAAAGATCCTGGATATATTAGCAGAACATGATACGGTTGCGACCTTCTTTTTGAGGGCAAAGGGTGTGGAGACTAACCCAAATCTTGCGAGAGCTATCGTCGAGGGGGGGCATGACGTTGCAAATCATTCCTACAATCATCCGGTGGTTACTTCCATAACACCAAAGGAACTGCAAGAGGATCTGGTGAAAGCTCACCAAGTGATTACAGATGCGATTCAGCAACAGCCAGTGATGTTATTTCGTCCGCCGACTGGCGTTGTAGATGATGAAAGGGCGAAGGCCATCGCTGCTACGGGATATCCCAACATTGCGATGTATGAAGTAACTGCACTAGATTGGGATTCCTCCAACAGTGCAAATGATATTGTCCATGATATTATGACGAAGTCGGAAAGAGGAAGTATCATTTTGCTACATATGCTTGATGACATTCATACCATTGAGGCATTGCCAAGAATACTAGATGGGATGAAGAGCAAGGGATTTACATTCGTAAAAATGGCAGATTTAATTGAAGAGCAATAGTCTATAAAAACGGGGAATGAATGAGATGGAACTTTATGAAAACATAGTTGAACTTCAAGAGAAATTGGCTGTCATCGGACTTGGCTATGTGGGACTCCCTATAGCTGTTGCGTTTTCAAAAAGAGTGAACGTCATTGGATTTGATATAAATGAGCAGAAGGTAAATGGATATCGTAATGGCATCGATGCTACGGGTGAGATGATGGATGTAGATATCAGAGACTGTTCCGTAGACTTCACTTCGGATGTAGAACAACTGAATGGCGTGAAATTCTTCATTATAGCGGTTCCTACACCCGTCCAAAGCGGGAATGTGCCGGACCTGAAATATGTTCAAAGTGCCAGTCGAATTGTAGCCAAGAAACTGACCAAGGGTGCCATCGTTGTGTTCGAGTCAACAGTCTATCCGGGGGTAACTGAGGAAATATGTATTCCTATTCTGGAGGCGGAATCGGGCCTGCGTTGTGGTGAGGACTTTAAGGTTGGGTACTCTCCTGAACGAATTAATCCAGGGGATAGAGTTCATCGCCTGGAGAACATCGTGAAGATTGTTTCTGGTATCGATGAGGAAGCACTGGAAACCATTGCGAAAGTGTACGAGCTAGTCATAGAGGCAGGAGTATATAGAGCGGAAAGTATTAAAGTTGCTGAGGCAGCGAAAGTTATTGAAAATGCGCAGCGGGATATTAACATCGCCTTCATGAATGAGCTTTCGATGTTGTTCAATCGAATGGGAATCGATACGAAAGAGGTTCTTAAGGCTGCTAGCACGAAGTGGAATTTCCTTGATTTCTCCCCGGGTCTTGTGGGAGGGCACTGTATCGGTATTGATCCGTATTATCTAACGTACAAAGCTGAGGATATTGGTTATCATTCACAGATTATCCTTGCTGGCCGTCATATTAATGATGGAATGGGTAAATTTATTGCCCAACATATTATTAAAATACTAGTCCGTCTGAAACTTGATTTGAATCAAGCTAGAATAGGATTGTTAGGTCTATCCTACAAAGAGGATTCCTCAGATATTCGTAATACGAAAGTTACCGATATTATTGAAGAGCTTCAGGAGTATGGCATCGACCCTATCCTCGTTGATCCCCTAGTGGATCAAGGCCAGGTCTATTCAGAGTATGGACTTGAGATGTCTACAGAATCGGATTTGAGTGAATTGAACGTTCTGATTCTGGCTGTTGCACATGAATCATTCGCACAAATGAGCTTCGAAGATATTGACCGAATGTACAGTAAAGGTCAATCGAAGGTGTTGATAGATATCAAAGGTGTATATAACAAAGCTGAATTTGAGAGTCAAGGCTACTATTACTGGAGGCTATAATGAATAGATTGGGGAATTACAACCGTGATAAGAAGACGAAAACACAGGAAAAGGATTGAAGAGGTACTAACTTCTCCAAGAACAGATAGACGCACATTATCCAATGTACCCGATCCTGAGAATATCAGGGTAACGCTTGACCGCAGGGGTATGCAAGAACAGGATGCGACAGCGATTGACGGGGGAATGGACTCTGAGTATCTCAGCAAGATACGTATGCTTAGCTTAAGGTATACGGCAGACTTTGAGGTTCTGATTGTTGCCAAAGGACAGAAGAAGAAGTCTGGTATAAAGGCGCGAGCCGTGGATATCTCATCTACGGGAATATTGGTTGAGTTACAGGAGGCCACTTACGATTTCAAGGTTGAGGATACCGTGTCAATTCGATTCGATATCCCACCAGGTACGATGCCTGAAGGTTTCGAGTCGAGGGTCAAGACGGAGGCAGTGATCATCCGCAGATTTGACCACACGGTGGAGAATCAAGTGAAGCAGATGATTGCATTTGAATTTGTGAAACCTCTAACAGAATATTTCCAGAAGAAGCGATGGGGATACTCCGTGTATACAGCCAGTGGGTTGTTGTTTGTAGCTGTTGTATTCATTATGCTCATGCGTGCGGAGAGTATTATATATTTCAAATATAATTTGGTCCTGTACTTATATAGTCTTATAGCTGCGGCATTTCTATTAACACGTTATTTATTCGGTGCTCTATATCGGGATGTGCCAATTAATCCTGACTACATGCCGGGAGTATCAATTATCATCCCTTGTTTCAATGAAGAGGAATGGATTCACCGCACAATATTAAGTTGTATGAATCAGGATTATCCGATTGATAAGTTGGAGGTTATCGTTGTTGATGATCGTTCAACAGATAAGTCGGTGGAGCAGATAGAGAAGACGATCGAGATGATTCATAGAGAAGCAGATCGATACATGACCAAGGAACGCCTGAGAATGCATGTGTTAACGGAAAATGGAGGAAAACGGGTCGCCCTCGTGAAGGGTGTAGAAATGGCTAAGCATGATTTGGTTGTGTTTGTTGATTCGGATAGCTTTCTGGACCCGATGGCAATTAAGCATCTGGTTCAGCCCTTCCAAGACCCCCGCATGGGTGGTGTTGCTGGTCGAACAGATGTAGAGAACAAATATACGAATACGGTAACGAAGCTACAGACCGTCAGATATTACATTGCCTTTCGGATTATGAAAGCAGCTGAATCGTGGTTCGATAGTGTAACCTGCTTATCAGGCCCATTATCTTGTTATCGTAAAGAACTGATTGAGAAGCATACCCATGCTTGGCTTAATCAGAAATTTCTGGGACAACCGGCCACCTTCGGTGATGACCGAAGTATGACGAACTTTATATTGAGAACGCATCGTACGGGGTATCAGGATCGTGCAATCTGTTCAACCGTTGTTCCCTCAGATATGGGGGTCTTCTTGAAACAACAAATGAGATGGAAACGCTCATGGTTGCGGGAATCGCTCATTGCTGGAAGTTTTATCTGGCGTAAGGAACCTTTCATGACGTTATTCTTCTATATTGGTCTAATCGTACCTATCGCTGCGCCTGTTATCGTACTGTACAATTTGGTGTATGTTCCGATCATGTATCATGTGTTCCCAGGTACATTCCTCATGGGATTATTACTCATGGCGATGCTGATGAGTCTCGCACATCTATTATTGCGTAAGAGCAAGTTATGGATCTTTGGGTTTGTATTCTGTATTTTCTATGAATTCATACTGTTATGGCAAATGCCTATCGCTTGGGTTACCTTCTGGAAATCGACTTGGGGAACGAGAGAAACACCCCAGGATATAGAAGCTAGAAATAAAAAGGAAGCAAGAAAGAACAAAAACAAAAAACGCGGACTGCCTCTTTAAGTCCATTATTGATGAATTTATATAAGTGAGGTTGGCAGAAATGACCAAAGAAAAGCGAGGTTCTGCCCTGGATTATCGCCGCAAGGATCGAAAGAAAGTCATAAAGACCATCATACAAGCTGCGATGTTGCTAACTGTGGGCATATTGTTATTTCAAGTTATATTTAGTGTAAAAGATTACGCGGAGCCAGTGAAGTCGAGATGGACCAATCATGAGGGATTTATCGCTTTATCTTATTTTGGCGTAGATCGTACGGGAACTCCGAAATTGGTGTCAAAGAAGCAACTAGATCAACAGTTGAAGGCGTTGTATGATCAAGGGTATACGACGATATCACAACAAGATGTGATGGACTACTATCAGCTGGGGAAGGCACTGCCTGATAAGGCTTTGTTTCTATCTTTTGAGGATGGACGTAACGACTCAAGTTTATTTGCTCAGCCACTACTGGAGAAGTATAACTTCAAGGCAACGTTTCTGTCTTATGCTAACAAGATAGGAAATAGTGATCGTAAATTTCTGCAGCCCAAAGATATGCTGAAGATGATGAAGACGGGCTATTGGGAACTTGGTTCCAACGGTTATCGTCTAACGTATATCAATGTTTTTGATAAAGAGGGTCGCTATATTGGTGTGAAGGATGAGACTCAATTACGTAATAAGGACAACGTGGAATACTATAATCATTATTTGATGGACTTCATTAGGGATGAGAACATGATTCCACTGGAAAATCGAGACGAAATGACATCGAGAATCAACATGGACTACCAACAGATGAACGATATTTATATGGATACATTGGGTTTTGTACCGAATGTGTATATGATTATGCATGCGAATACGCTGTATGAAGGGATGAACCCGTTAGTCTCGGATGTAAATGATGTGAATATTCAGCGTATCTTCAATATGCATTTCAATCGTGAAGGAGACATGTATAATGATACGCAACAGAACCTTTTTGATCTAACTCGAGTGCAGCCAGAGCCTTACTGGTATACGAACCATCTCTTAATGAAGGTTGAGAAGGATACTCAGCAGCTTGTTGAGTATATTCACGGTGATGATAAGCGCGCAGAACAATGGAAGCAAATCAGCGGTGCAGCTGAATATATAGATAGTCGAATTGCACTGACGTCGCCAGCAGCAGGAGAAGGGAAGATCTACTTAAAAGAAAGCGAGCAGTTACAGGATATTAAACTTACGACTAAGCTTACTGGAAATGTAGTAGGGAAGCAGAGTATCTATGTCCGCTACGATAGGAAGAAGGATTCCTACATTCGTGTTTCTCTGGACAATAACATAATCTACGTGGATCAAAAGAAGCCGGGACATGCCGTTGAGCAAATCTACACACGTACATTAGATCGTGTTGAATGGCGTTCGGAAGATCTTGCGCTTGAAAAGGCTACCGTGTATACACAACAGCAGACATCTAACGGTGCTTTAACCTCTGAGGATGCATATCCAGTCAATGTTCAGCAGACAAGAAATCTTGAAATTACAGTTCAAGGAGATAAGCTTGATGTCAGCGTGGATAAGGAACAGATTCTAAATCAACAGATTATCGATAGTACGATAGGAATAGGTGGCGTGGCACTTGGTTCCGAATATAACGAGCAGCATAAGAAAGATGATATCTACGATGGTGTATTTGATGACTTGAAGGTTGAGTCATTGCAAGGAAATGACTATACGTCAGTCGTGTTCAATAGTAAGGAAACGGGTCTTAAGGGGATATTCACCCAAATTCAAAAAGCAATTAATACTTCTATAGATTGGGCGATTGATACCTTCTAACATGAGAAGGAAGGGGCAAAGTGGAAGGTGTGTAAGTTGATTGTGACGAATAAATGGTTAGTTATCGCTTCTATTTCGATTATCTTATTCATAACGGCGATGTTTAAGGGGTTGTCGGGTAATACGTCTCATGTGGAAGTGAAGCCGACGAAGGTGGATCCTAATCCAACATTATCGACATGGGTAGTAGATTGGCAGTGGAAGTCAGGTATGGATGATCTTCGGAGTATTTCGAGTGGACTGACAAGCGTTCAAGTATTCGCAGCATATTTCGATGAGACGGACCATCTCTATTTCACAGACCAAATAAATGAAGTTCTGCCAGTCCTATTCGATACGTTGAAGGGAATTGTGTCGACGGGTGTAGATCTGACATTGGTGAATGACCGCTTGAATCAGAATGGTACGGGGGTTCAGAAAGATCCGGACTTGATCACAAGACTTATGGCGACAGACAAGAGCCGAAGCAAACATATCGATGAAATTGTAGATACACTCACCAAGTATGATTTCAGTGGCGTGGAAATTGACTACGAGAAGATCAAGGATAGTGACTGGCGTAACGTCTGCGAATTCTATTCAGAATTGTATCAACGGTTAGATGCAATGGACAAAACGCTTAGAATTGTATTGGAATCCAGAATGCCTATTGAGAAATTATCACTTCCTAAAGGGCCAACTTACGTTATGATGGCATACAATTTATACGGAACTCACAGCGGACCTGGACCGAAGGCAGATCTAGCATTTATAACCCAACTCGCGGCTAGAATGGATCGATTACCTGGGGAGAACATTATAGCTATATCTGCCGGGGGATTTGACTGGGTAGATCAGGGGAAGGTGACTGCACTGACGGAGAAGCGGGCATCGCAATTATCCCTAAAGAGTGTAAATCCTCCAAAGCGTGATGCGGCTAGCGGGAGTATGTATTTTGATTATATTGATGATGATCTAGTCAAGCATACCGTGTGGTATGCCGACGATGTGACGTTATCTCAGTGGATGAGTACGTTACGGCAAAGTGGATACCCCAAAATTGCAATATGGAGATTAGGTGAACTTGGAGAAGACACACTGGAACAGTTGAACCGTTGGGTGCAATAGATCATGCTGTGATTACTATAACAGTAATAGTAAAAAGAAAAAGCTCCAGTACCTATAGGTCTGGGGCTTTAAAGGTAATCACTTTTCTAGGCTTTGACTGTTTTGACCGCAAGATCCACTTGATTATTATTGATTGTTAGTGTTGCATCATAATAACCCCGACCACAACCAGAAGAGGTACATTTACATTTGTAAGCACCTGAGCATCCACACACATAGAATTTGGTCTTTGAGAATCCAGGATAAATATTATTTAGGTTCTCATAAAATGTATGGGCATGGTGAGTGAAAATACCCACGACTTTATTTCGCACATTACCAGGAATGGCCCTGAAGAAATTAGCTGTCTCCTGCGAACTTAGAACATGGGTGGGATCTACTGTAATCCCTTTAACCTTCAAAGGCCAATGAAAATCGATAATGTAGTAATAATTAGGGCTTAATGATTTGAGCAGACTTATACTTGCATAACTGAACTTTCCAGGTGCATTATCTAGCCAGACATATTTCACTTTACCCTGTGTTCCTGGGAAATTCATTTGTCCATGAACTGGGCCCAAATATTTGGTGAATAAGACTCTAGTGTTATCTTCCCAATTTCCTATAGAAGCCTTATAAGGTATCTTCTTTGGACTCAAATTTCGTGTGACGGTATCTTTGAATGCTTTGTAATCTGCCTCAGCTACTGTACCCTTGGAGCCGTGCTTATTATCGCCTCCAAAGATAACAAACTTCTTATTCCCGGACGCGACTGCTTTAGGGAGCAAGCCCTTGAATATGCTTAAGCTATTTCCATAACCGACATGACTATCTCCCATAACTGCAAAATTGACTCTTTGAGTAGCCGATTTCTGTATCGTTGTGGTTGTCTTCCTCTTTGATTTCACATTCACTAGGGGTCACCCTTTCCATCGCTGTAACAGATATACGATTATGTATATTCACAATGGAATGGAGTCTCTTGGGTAGAATACATCATAAATAGCCTATAACAAACGGTGATTTGTTGCATCATCGTCTGGATAGGCTTTCTTTATGTGTCTGAAGGAGCTTGTCGTCGGTCGGGGTTACTTGGGCAATAAAGAGGCGTAATGTTTGCGCATCGCATGAAGTTGTTGAAGCTTCTCCATCGCCGACTCTCCCCGTTGTCCGGCCAGTGATACGGATAGACTTTCTACGATAGTCATTGGAGCCACAAGGGAGTGGAAGGCATCTCTGTCTCCTCGGTCCACTTGCAGGACGATATCGCTGTCGTCAATCATGTCCGAGAGTAGAAGATCCGTAATCAGGATCGTTGTATAGCCAGACTCTGAAGCCTGATCCAAAATCACAGTCGCTTCAGGTGATTTACGGACGAATCCGAAGAAAAGAACGACGTCGTTCGGACCTGCATGGACGAGACTTTCTAACAATTCGTGGCCACTTTGAGCCATAATCCGAACTTCCATGCCAATCCGATTCAGTCGGAAACGTAATAAGTCGCTCAGACACGAAGTGGACCCTGGTCCGTGAACGTATATTTTATCCGCAACGATTAGAGCTTCTACGGCTTGATCGAATGCTTGAAGAGAAATCCGCTTGGCTGTTTCCTCTAAGTTAACCGCCGCAGAGGTAATCATCTGCACAACGACTTCATTCTCGGTTTTGTCTAAGACGTGTTGCATTTTGCGTGCTGGGGTTGAATGCTGCGTTTCCTGCAAATATTTCTTAAAGGATTTCAAATTGTCATACCCAACGGATCTCCAGAATCGCGATACCGTTGCAATACTAACGCCCGCCTTAGTCGCAATATCTTCTTCCGTGTAGAAAGGAATTCGTTCGGGTGATTTAACGATGAAATCGGCTATTCTTTGCTGGCTTTTGGACATTTGATTAAATGGAATCTCGAATTCTAACTTGTTCATGGGTATCCTCCCATAGAGTAAGTAACCGACCATGATGACCGTGAAAGTGATACTCACATTGTATCTTGTTCAACTTGAATTTCCAATCCGTATTATTGGACGAGGACTTTCCCATGCTGTTTCAAGAGTTTCTTGACCACGTTTGCGCCCTTCACTTTTTCTGCTAGACATGGAGATACTAGAATGTGGTAACGTTCCTGCTTGAGACAGTCGGCTAGATCGGTAACAGTATTATATTCACCATCTAGTTGATTGATAACACTTCCGAACTGAAGAGGGTGGTGTGTATCGCTACCTGCGACCATAGGGATACCGATGGTATGAGCCAACTCCTGTACAGTGTCTCTCATGGTTGGACCGTAGGTAGACAGATCCTTGGCGTTGAGATCGAAACAATCAAGCCGACGAAGTAGTGCAGGATCATGTTGGGTTAGAGAGTTACTCTCCCTGTAGGGATGAGCTCCGATTCTCAGTAAAGACAACTCATCGCACCAATCAAGTAACTGTTCGAATGCTACGAACATATTTGCTTCAGTATGTGGTTCTAGTCGTGAACGAAGTTCAAGGACTGCTCCTCTCGTACCGATGACAAGGATATGACCGCCGTTCCTCACATCAACCTCCATGCCTGGGAACACTTTAAAGCCTTCCACGTCGTAATAATCCTCTGTATACGTGTAATTACGATCTAACTCCTCATAGATATCGTGGAAACGGTAGGTATTAAAGTGCTCCGTCATGGCAATGGCGTCGAGACCATTGAGAATGGCTTCTTGGACGGATTCTCGGAAATATTCAATAGAAAAATGTGTTTTTTTAGTCAATTTGATATGGGAGTGAAGATCTATTTTCATTGATGTGATGCTCCTATCATTATAAATTGATGATACTACCCATCCAGAATAACAAGGCTACATAAAGAGCGGATACGGCAATGAATACATAATCTCGAGGAAGTATTTTTAAATAAGCTAGCTTGATACGTTTGACCTTCGGGTCCTTGATCGCATAAGTAAAGCCTTTCACTTCCAAAGCCTCAACGGTTGTCCGCGTACGCTTTGCTGTATTGAGAATGAGTGGGTAAAAGGCCAGAATGGATATTTTCCCGATATGAATGAGTGAACGATAGCCTAGAAACCCCTTGCGTAGTGGTGCGCGTCCACGAAGTCTAAATGAGTAAAGTAGATTGTTATATTCTTCAATCAGGATCGGTAACATCCGGTAGCCGTAGGCTACACCGAAGCTGAATTGCGCTGGCATACCGAGACTGAGTAGGGCATCGCTAAGTTTCTCAGGATCTATACTAGAAAAGACAGCAATGCTCGCAAGTGCAATGACCAGAAGTTTCAGCGTTAGTGTGGACAGTGCCCATGCAGCAGAGAGTCCACCACCGAATGCGAGTGAGACGATCAGCATATAAGCGGTGTCGGTTACTAGTCCAAAGGCCAGCACAATGAGTACAAGAACGCTAGGTTTCGAAGTGTAGGTAAGTATGGCAATTGCTAGTAACATACCGATGAGTACAGTCTTGTCATGAATAAACCAAGGGGCAATCGCAAAGAAGGAATACCACCCGATGAGGATCCGTGGGTCGAACTTTGAGAGGAACGTCAAGGAGTGCCCGAAAGCTGTTCTTAACAACTCCATCTTAATCCTCTCCACACTAAGCTTTTCCCAGAGTGTCGATTTATGGGTCTGTTCAACTAATTCCATATGAAAGCTCCTTTCTGGATGTGTCCTGCATATGAGCTACGAATTCATCCACGGATAAACAAGTTGGTACGATGCCCAGACGGCCACTTAATTGAACGATCTGTGGAGCAATCAATGCGGCTTTCTCGAGTATATCCGTATGTTGAAATACGGTACGACTGTCCGTGTCGAGCAGGATATGGCCTTCATTCATGACAATAACCCGAGTGGCCCAATCGGCGACAAGTTGCATGTCATGCGTAGCTACAACGACCGCCTTGATATGATCATGAAGCTGATCGAACAGAAGGGTCATTTCTCTACGGCTGGCGATATCGAGACTTGCAGTCGGTTCATCGAGTAGTATAATGGTCGGACGCATAGCCATCCCGATCGCGAGCGTTGCACGTCGTTGCTGCCCGCCACTGAGTAATCGTCCATCCCGCTCTTGTAAATTGGTTAGTTTAAACCTTTCTAACACCTCGTCTACGAATGAATCAATTCCCTCTTGTTTTCTAGCGTCCAGGAAGTAAGATACATCTTGGCGAATGTTATCGGCAATGAACATTTCCTCGGGATTCTGGAAGAGGAAGGCTACTTGATCGGATAATTGTTCTGGCGTTGTTTGACGGGTGTCTGTACCGCAGACGGTTACCTTACCTTCCCAAGGACGACGTATCCCTGAAATCAATCTTAACAAAGTAGATTTGCCTGCTCCGTTGTTGCCAATTAATGCGATACGCTCGCCTTCATAAATGTCCAGATCGATGCCGCGAAGTACGGGTTTCTGCTTACGGTCGATACCTTGATAACCACTGGTTACGCCCTCAAGACGTACAAGGGGTTCAGGGGTAGTTAATCTATCTATAGGTAGATCATGCTTAGGCTCAGTCAAAGTCCGCGAAGTGCTAATTCCGAGCGGTGCCCAATGGGCAACCGCTTCTTCAATCGTTATAGGGTACAAGGCTCCTAATTTCTTATCTTGTTCGCTGCAAAGCGCATAGAACGCTTGAGTCACCTGCGGAGGTAGAATGTTCATCTCGTTAAGCGTTGTGATCGAAGACAATCCTTCGGAGACGGGCTTCACCCAACGGATTCTACCACCGGTCTCCATGAGTACAATCTTGCGGCAGTAATCGGCGATGAATTCGGTGTGATGCTCAATGACAATAATCGTTTTTCCGTACTTTTCGTTTAATAGCTTAAGCTTCTCATAAATAATGCGTGCGTGAGCAGGATCAAGCTGAGCCACGGGCTCATCCACGACGATAACATCGGGATTCAGAGCTAATGCTGCGGCTAATGCAGCCATATGTTTCTGTCCACCACTGAGTTGCCATATCCACTCTTTCTGCAAATGCTCAATCTCGAGCATCTGTAGCGCAAGCATACCTCTTTCCTTGTAGTCCTCGAACCCGAAATTAAGTGGTGCGAAGCAGACTTCATCGTAAACCGTGGGACGAACCAATTGGTTCTCGAAGTCTTGAAATACGTAGGCGACATGTTTAGAGAGCTCGGCAACACTTCGATCTGATGTAAGATGCCCGTCAATCATCACTGTTCCTTCCATATCACCGGAATAATAGGTTGGAATTAGACCGTTAAAGCATTTGCAAAGCGTCGATTTCCCACTTCCGTTACTTCCTGCGATCGCTACGAAATCACCGCGGTTAATCGTTAGACTAACCTGTTCTAGAGAATTGGATTGTGCACCTGGGTAACGGAAGGTTACGTTGTTGAGCTGGATAATGGGTTGTTCCTCCGTCGATATCTTCGCCATTAAGCTGCTTCACCCTTCCGTTTATTGGATTTTTTATTTAACGCCCAGAGTAATGTAGTAATAAAAATAACGGCCGCAACACCCATACTGATCCATATCGCGCCATCACCCATACCAGCGATGAAATCCGATTCCCAGTCAATGAAGTTGATGTCCGATTCTGCCATGAATTCCGCTGCACCTGCTACAGCGAACAATAGAATCCCTACAATGAGTAATCTCGGTGTGACGAAATCACCAATAGATGTGCTTGCGCGTCCATCACGAGGTTTCATACCAAGTAGAGGTTCAACTTTACCGTACAGACGTGGGACTAGATATAACGTCGGAAGTAACGCGAATAACGTTCCAGAGATAACCATGGCATTTAGAAAAGCAAAACCTTCGATAGCCAATATACTTTCAGGAAGTCCAGGAACCGCTTCGAATTCTTCGATTCCAAAATATACTTTGCCGATATCGACGATGGTACCGAGCAGTTGATCTATACCTATAGCGACATAAGCCGCAATGGCCAGTTGGCGTCTGTTGGATGGGTTCGTGACAAGCATTCCTGCAATAAATATTGCGAGTGAGAATTCGATAAATTTCTCTAACTCACCCAGCCCTCCGAATTGACCTAGTAGTAGTTCTCCGAAAATAATCTCTCCCACACAAGCCCCTAAAGCTGCATAAAGAGGGTTAAAGAGAATAGCGAATAGAAGTGGAATGAAAATGAAATATTCAACTTTAAGTTCAATGGGTCCGATCTTTAATTCCGGTATAAGCTCCGTAATCATGTTTGAAATACCGTACAAAGACATGGACAAAATGAAAATCATAAGTTTTTGCTGTGAGGTCAGCTCCCAGCGTTTCTTCATGGATCCAGCGTTCATTTTCGTTCCCCCTAAAAGTTTTGGATGGCCAGCTAGTGGTCCAAAAGACTACTTCGTAAGTGTAGGTTGTGAGTTGTCTTCGTCTTCTCTATTTAGAATAGGGTACGTTTGTTATCGGATCATTAAGGCAATGTTATTTATGCGTTAAATTTTTTCATACTATTGCATATGAAAATAAATTTTCATTATAATGAGCATGTAACGTTGTAATGATGTCGGTAAAGGAGTGGTTATGAAATGAGAATTGATTTGCATACACATGCTAAATGGTCAAAAAGTATTGATTTTTCCTATGATTATTTTCAGAATATGATGAAGGAGGCCGGCAAGAGTCAGTTGGATGCTATAGCGTTAACAGAACACTTCAACACACGTCGGTTCCACGAGATATACGATATCTTAGACCAGCATTGTAACTATGAAGGGGATCATTACGTTGTTGAAGGGGTAAAGGTATTCCCAGGAATTGAAGTTGATGTGCATGAGAAGGGTCATATTTTGTTGATTGGAACGAGGGAGAATATTGCTGCCGTTCGTTCGAGATTGGATGGGCATACGTCAGAAGGCACCTTTATTAAAATGGATAAATTAATGGATATGAGTGATGAGCATGCTTGTGTTAGCATTGGAGCTCATCCATTTCGTGACTTGAATCCTCTTTACCAAACGAATCCGGAAGTGCTGAAGCGATTGGATGCTTTCGATCTGAATGGTAGAGACTTGCATCATTACGGACTGAATATGGAGGGGAAAGTAACTAGTCTGGCAGAGCTCATCGGGTTACCCGTCGTCGCGGGAAGCGATACACATCAGCCGTTGCAATTCGGATGCGTGTATAATCAATTTGAACAAAGTTGTGATACGATTGACCAGTTACGTGAGGCCATACGGTTAGGCACTCATCATTATCACATTTCGCAGCATCTTCATTTGAAGGTAGGATCAGCAGAAGTAGAACAAGCTCAATACAAGAAGAGTTTGATAAGCATTCAGTAACAATGAGGCACGTTACGATGTGTGAAGACAGGAAGAATCGTGTCCTTCGCTCAACTCAAATGTAGTGGGGAACGAAAAAAAGCTCTATAACCCTGTGGAGAGGTTTATAGAGCGAGAAGTAACAACTGTAGCTAGAATGACCTGGCATATTTACAACTTGTCGAGCAGAAATTCTTTGATATTCTCTATCGTAGTGCCTCTTTAATCACCTTCTTGTAATAAAAGACGGATAGGATTCCGAAGATGGAGTACAGCGCTGTATACACGAGCATGACGATAATCATCGGTGTCCACAGCTCATTACCAAATAAGAACCCTCCCGATTGGATTGCAAAGTAGCTATGGAATAACCCAACGATCAAAGGAATTCCGAAATTAAAGATTTGTTTCACTTGGATACCTTTTAACAAATCGCCTTGCGTAAAACCGAGCTTTCTTAGAATGGTATAGTTGGACTTTTCATCTTCACATTCATCCATTTGTTTGAAGTACAGAATACATCCGGATGTAATTAGAAAGGTTAGCCCAAGGAATGCCACGATAAACATGATCAGTCCCATGTTTTGTTTCTGTTGGGTCATCATTTCAAGTTGAGAATCATTATCCCTATTCTTAAGGAAACCCATTTCCCGGAAAATTTCATCTGCTCTTTTAATATTAGCGTGATCCAATATGTCAATTCCGATATAAATCGAGGACTTCATTTGAATGGATGGGTTGATATCATTCTTCAGTCTTTCGAATACTGTTTTGTCTACAATAGCAACGGGTATGCCGCCATCCGTGAAATACCATGAGACAACCGTATCCTTGTTTAATCCGATAAATTGTTGCGGAATGACTTCGTGTTGACCCTTCAATTCAATGGGTCCAGCTTTTTTTAGAGACATAAATTTCTCTAGCATAGGACTATACCCCGTAAGGAGGGTTTCATCCGCAGATACTTGAATACCTTCAACCGATTCTTCACTAATCACAGGCAGAGGCACATTGTTCATATCTATATTCAATCCTTCGGTGAGTCTATCTATTACGTTCTCCATATTTACATTGACCTGAATGACATCAACCACTTTTTCGGTATACATCATTTTATTGGTGGTTAAGGCAGCTTTGAATTTCTCTGCATCTTGGATATTGGTGATTGAAAAATCTGCTGGGACAGATGTTTTGGCTGTTTGTTCTGCGGAGTAGTATGAGATATAACTTAAGGATAATAAACCAATGGCAAGTGCAGATACGGTCGTAATGATGGTTAGCAATACGGCATTCGATTTCATTCGAAACATAATGGAAGAGAGGGACAATACTTCATTAATATTTAAGTAACCATTTTTATTTTTACGTATGATATTAAATACAAAACGGACAGACCCTTTATAAAAAAGATACGTTCCAATGATGACGGATGCCAGAATCAGAATCATTTGAATAAATAGTTCGTTCATCTTGGTGAAGTCGCCACTAAATAATCTCGATGAAATATAATAGCCTAGAATGATCAATAGTATGCCAAGTAAGCCGATGATCATTTCAATAACGGACACTTTTTTCACTTTGCCTTCAGTCACAGAAGTCACTCTAAACAAGGATAGAATACTCTGTCTCTTGATAAATAAATAATTCATCAACATGATAAAGAGATAGATCACGAAGAATACAATCAGCGTCTGGATGAGTGCTTCATAAGAAAAATGAAGTGAAGTGATTCCCTCGACACCGAGCGTTTTAAATAGAATCATAATGATTAATTTGGATACGGAGAATCCTACAAAGATTCCTATCAATAATGATCCGAAATATAGGATGAAGTTCTCAGCAGTCAGGATTCGAAATATTCTGTTCTTGGTCATCCCTATTAACTGAAACAGACCAATTTCCTTACTACGTCTTTTAATAAAAATGGTATTCGCATATAAAAGAAAGATAGAAACAATAGCGATAAGTAAGACGGATGCTGCTTTAATCGCAGCGCCTCCTTTTATAGACCCTTTTGTAGCATCCATAGAGGGATCAAATTGCAATGTGACGAATGCGAAGTAGAGGGCGGAGCTAAAGATTAAGGCAAATACATATAGGTAATAATTCTTCAGATTCTTCCTCAGATTGCGAAACATGAGTTGATTAATACTCATTCTGCACCCCGCCTAACACACCTTGGGTTTTCATGATGTCTTTAAAGAACGTCTGTCTTGTTTCTTCCCCTTTATTTAATTGCGTATAGATTTGCCCATCCTTTATAAAAATCACTCGACTGCAATAACTAGCGGCCACCGGATCATGAGTAACCATAACAATCGTTGCTTTTCGTTTCTGATTGAGTTCACTCAGTTTGTTCAATAGATCGGATGCGGACTTAGAATCCAGCGCACCTGTCGGTTCATCAGCAAAAATAATGCTTGGTTCGTGAATGAAAGCTCGTGCGGCGGAAGTGCGCTGTTTTTGGCCACCCGAAATTTCATTTGGATACTTGTTCTTCAGATCAGCTATCCCCAGTTCAGTCGCCAGAGCCTGGAATCGTTGATCAGCTTCTTTCCTAGGTGTCTTTGTGATCGATAAGGGTAGAAGAATGTTCTCTTTAACCGTGAGCGTATCTAATAGATTATATTCCTGAAAAATAAAACCTAAATGATTCTTACGGAATTCAGCTAGTTGCTTTTCCTTCATGCCGGAAATCTCTTTGCCTTCGATTTTAATGGAACCATCGCTGATCTTATCAATCGAGGAGAGGACGTTGAGTAATGTCGTCTTTCCTGAACCAGATGCGCCCATAATACTAACGAACTCACCTTCTTCAATACTTATATCCAGACCACTTAATACGGATTGCTTATTAAATTTATTGCCATAACTCTTATGAATTTTAGTTGCTTCTAGAATAACCATCTCGACACACTCCCTTTTGCTTTCTCAATAAACTTAGTATAAAAGGGTTTGCCTTCACTTTCCTGCGATTGAGCGAACAAAACAACGAAGCATGTGACATTGTTGTCACACGCTTGTGATACGTACGAATTCATTTTTTTGGGGAAAAGTTAATGTCACGATTGTACCGTTTCCGATTGCTGATTCCACATGGATAAGAATGAGTAATGACTGTGCTGCTTTCTTGGCTAAGTATAGCCCCATGCCTGTTGCAGCAGTGTCTTGATGCATGGTTGTGGATGTAAATCCTCTATCGAAAATACGTGATAAATCCTTGGGGTCAATACCGCGCCCACAATCCTTCACTTCTAGGATAGTCTGATCCGCTCGTTGATAACTACTAATCGAGATATCGGAAGCTTGGCTATATTTCACGGCGTTGGTTAAGAGTTGTCTTAGAATAAAAGCCAACCATTTGGCATCACTAAGCACTTCCGGTACTTGTATGTCGATATCAAACCCGATGCCTTTGTGGATGCACCATGATTGTAAGGTTTTAATTTCATCGAAGATAATCGCTTCTAAATCGGTATGTTCAATATACAAGTCATTCTCAATAAACGGGATACGTCTTTGGTGGAGCTGTTGGTCAAGTAGGAGATGGATTCGCAGCCATTCATAAGTTAAATGAGTCTTCATCATTTCGTCGTCTATGCGGTCGATCATTAAATGCATGGCTGTGAGTGGCGTTTTTACTTCATGAATCCAAGCGAGTAAGTCATCTTTCTCTTGTTCTAACGTCATAAGATTATGCGAAGCTGTCTGTTTAAGCAGTTCAGTTTGGTTCGTCATACTGGCTTCAATGATTTGTTCAAAGGGACTTTCGGGTCCTGCTATACTCGTTAAATCAAGATTGTTATCCCTTGCTTCTAGACTTCTATAAAATTTCGTCTCTTTACTGTAGCGAATAACGAAGAAGATCGAAAAAAGGATCATCGATAAAAAAACCAAATAGAGCATGGACTGTAGGGGGATCGTCGGATCAATAAAAGTGACAAATAGGATCAATAGCTGCTGTGCTATAAATAGCATGATCCAGCTGCGTCTTTCCGTTATGTACTTTCTAATCATATCCATTGACCTCTTCAACTGCCATATAACCTTGTCCAACTTTTGTCTCAATACAAGAGCCTAATCCAATCTCATCAAGCCTTTTTCGTAGACGATTGACGTTGACGGTGAGGGTGTTATCACTAACAAACCGTTTGTCATCCCACAAGCTATTGATTAACTCCTCACGACTTACGATCTTATTCTTCTGTTCGATCAGCATTTTTAATACGAAAATTTCATTCTTCGTTAGTTCAATCGATCCAGTGTCATTGGTGACTATATTTCGTTCATAATCGACCGTTGCGCCGCACCATGTCTTGAGTTCGATGACGTCTGTATTGTAATTGTATACACGTCGAAGTGTCGCTTGTACTTTGGCAATGAGTACATCGAAATGAAAAGGTTTCTGGATATAATCATCTGCCCCAAGTTGCATAGCCATGACGATATCTGTCGGGTGATCACGAGAAGATAAGAATATAATTGGAATGTTTGAATGAGATCGGATCATTCTACACCAATGAAAGCCATCGAATTTAGGCAATTGAATGTCAATAACGACTAAGTCTGGTTTGATTTCTGTGAATTCTTGAATGACTTTACTGAAATCGGATATCCCATACACATCATAGGACCATTGCGATAATCTATCTTTGATCTCATGAAATAACGTTGTGTCATCTTCAATTAATAGGAGTTTAAACAAATCGGTTCACCACACTTTTGGGTCATTTTACAATAATTGTATAGGAAAACCTGTGTGTAAGCTAGGATCCTGATTGTAATATGAATCTTTCTTCACACGAAACACTACTCAGGTGTGCGTAGACATACCTGTTGTAGATAAGCAGAGAAGTTCTCAATATTCATCTGCATATGTCGATTGTTACCTTCGAGTTTGCTCATCATGACGCCACCTTCCATGATGGAAAGGGTGAAGGTGGCAAGCGCATCAATATCGAGATCCGCCTTGAATTCTCCGCTTTCGACACCTTCAGATATAATCCCTTTGAGAGCATCGAGTGTATTTTTTAAACCCTGCTGGGCTCTTTGTCGTAAGCCTGGATGACTGTCGTCACTTTCAACAGCCGTGTTGAGTAGTGGGCATCCTCCAATAAAAGGCGGGTCATCAACTACATTCTCGTATACGTGTAAATTGGCTAACAGTTTACCGGAGGCTGTTTCCTGCTGGTCAATCGCTTGTGTGAAGTGGCTCCCCACGATGTTACCGGCATAGTTATAAGCTTCAAGAGCAATCTCATCTTTACTTGCAAAGTGGCGGTAAATACCGCCTTTTTTAATGCCTGTTATCTCTGTTATATCTGATAGGGATGTGCCTGAATATCCCTTTTGGTTAAATAACTCAGCGGCTTTAGCAATAATAAGGTTGCGGGTATTCTCGCCTTTTTGCATTGTCATCCCCCGTTACAATGAAATCTTACAATTATTATATCAAATGAAGTTGTCATATTGAAAAGTATAGCATATAATCATTAAAAAGATACCGATCGGTATCTTTTGTGGTAGTATAAGGGAGGGGAAAGCAATGAATGCAACATGGTTCAAAGAACCCAAGTATGCGTGGGTTGGGTTAGGATCGCTGTGGATTATAGGATTTATTGGTGCCTTGACGCGCTTCAGTATGGCTTATTTTCAAGTGAAAATATCTGAGGACTTAGAGATCAGCAGGGGATTCATTTCTATGACTTGGTCAACTAATATGTTGATTACAGCGCTATGTGCACCTTTAGGGGGTTGGCTTGTAGATCGCTATGGTGCCAAAAAGGTGTTGTTGATAAGCGCAGCTATGGGCACATTGGGAACGGGTATTGTCGTGATAGGGGAACATTCCACTGTCTTCTTTATTGGATATGCAGTGATCTCTGGACTGGCTGGCATTGGGGCGACGACAACGTATTTATTGATGTTTGAATGGTTCTCGCATCATCGGGCCAAAGCGATGGCGCTACTGACGAGCGCTAACTCTATAGGTTTAGCGATTACTACACCAATCTTTGTGTCCCAGAGCTGGCTGACTTGGAAGGATGCCTTTCTGACCTCATTTGTCCTGAGTATTCTCATTTCACTTCCTTTTATTATGTTGGGTGTTAAGGGTTCTCAGCAGAGCAAAGTAACGACAGCCAAAGTGGATGGATCGATCGAAGCTGAAAATCACGATCACGATAAACCACATACAGATACAGTCGCTCCATCACTCAAGAGCTCAGGTCATCTGCCTATTTTTATTCTGGTCGCGATCGCATTGTTCACCTGTGGCATCAACATGGGTACTGTCGAGATGAACTTGGTCGCCATCCATCAGATGGCTAATGTTTCGCCCAGCATGATCGCTCTATCGATGAGTATACTTGGTATACTGGAAATTATAGGGTCGTTTGCCTTCGGATTTTTACTGGATCGATTTAATAAGTTGGTCATGATGGCTATGTTGTTTGGCATACGGATTATGGGCTTTGCCTTCCTCTTTATGCATCTGGGCTGGTCACCGATTCTGTTCGCAATAGCATTCGGCATGACCTATTTAAGCGTAATTCCAGGAGGATTTCTTATCGTCAATGAATATGCGAAAGGTAAAGGGAAACAAATGGGTTTCCTATTTATTTTCCATCAGGGGGGTGCTATTCTAGGCGCATTAATCGGAGGATTATCATTCGATTATTTTAAAAACTATCAAGTGTTAATCGGATTTGACGTCGTTATATGTATCCTCGTAACAGTGGGTTTTGTATCCTTATACCTCTCTCGAAGACGAAGTCATCGGCTTCACGATGTTCAACATGTGAAAGTTTCTGCTTGAGGAATCAAGTTCAAGTGTAACTTCATCTTGCTTATTTACATAATAGTCAATAATTGAAACAGAACTAATCAACCTCGTTGTCGTACCAATAGATGAACTTATCAAACAACGAGGTGATGACAACATGACGATAAAAAAGGGCGCAATGCTACTTCTACTACTTACAGCTATTGCGTATTCAGCCCCAGCTCATGCGGACACGTTGCCGCAGACGCCAGTTACGGACATTTATTTAGATGACCGCAAGCTTCAGCTTGAAGTCCAACCGGTGCTCATAAACGATACAGTGCTCGTTCCGATGCGGCAGTTATTTGAAGATCAGGGAGCTAAAGTTACTTGGAATAAAGATACCCAAACAGTTAAGGCGACCAAGGGAGATATGGTGATAACCTACCGTATTGGAGAGCGAACAGCCTATAAGAATGGACAATCGCTAAGCTTGAACGTTCCCGGCCAACTGAGTGATGGTTATACGATGATGCCGCTACGTTTTGTGAGCGAAGCTCTCGGTAATACAGTGAAGTGGGATGCCAACACTCGGAGCATCCGAATATTCTCTTCTACTAAAGTTGCATTCGATACAAAGATTCTCTATGGGGTCAATCTGCGAAGTCAGCCTAATTCCACGAATGATTCTATCATCCGAGAAATGCTACCTGTAGGTGAGAAGGTACATGTTATCCAAGAAGTTAGTGCGATGTGGTTAGAAATTCGAACCCGTGACAATAAGACTGGATATATTTCGGCGAAGCCTAAATACAGCGATTATACGAGTGCGTCACTCGCTGATCGACAAGCGGACGAGTTGATCGCTTACGGAGAGAAGTTCTTGAATAGACCGTATGAATTTGGTGCTGCTACAGATCAGACGCTAACATTTGACTGTTCTTCTTTTGTCAGTCGTCTCTTTAAGGACAAGCTGTCGATCGATCTCCCGCGTGTCTCTTATAACCAAGCCAAAGAGGGCAAGAAAGTTGAGATTAACGATTTGCGTAAAGGTGACTTGTTGTTCTTCAGTGCACGGGGTCTCGACATAGGCCATGTGGCTATCTATGTAGGCAACAATCGGGTTTTACATACGTATTCGAAGGAACTCGGCGTTCATTATGAAACGTTAGATGACAAGTGGATGAACCGGTTCGTGACGGCTCGCAGAGTATTTTAGATAAGACACTAATGAGTACATCCACACTCATTTGGTTGTTTTAGGTGAAGTTGAAGTCATTGGCTCTGTTGGTATATTGCTTCCCACAATTGACGATATCAGGCTTGAAATTTGAGCATCCATGTCCGTCGTATGAAACAATACTTGAAAGGCCAACTGAAGCCGAGATATGGACATTTTCCTCGAACAAATGGTCCATATGTTCTTTTTATGGTGTTTGCGGGAACAAGTAAGTTGCATAAGCTGGGTTTTCAGCTTGATGGAATTCGAGTCAAATAATAAGGCACCCTCATCATTAAGAGGGTGCCTTATTATTTGATTCGATACATCTAATCAACACTGCAATTGTGATTGGAAATAATTTCTATGGGGTAATGGTAAATGTTAACTTTAATTTTGCGAAATATTAATCAACAACAGGAAGAGGAGAACACAATGACGAGTAACATGCGACTTAAGTTAATTCTACTCACAGCCATCGTGGTAACAGGAGTTCTATCTGGATGCGCTGGAAAAGAAGGGGAAGTGTCTACTACACAAGTTAGTCCTGATCAACAACAATCTAACAACACAACAAATGATAGCAAAACACCGGAACTTAAAGGAACGGTGATTAAAAACGCTAATGAAGATGTCCAATTAACCTTTCCGACGGATTGGAAAGAAAGCAAGGAATTGAACGATATTGCTATCATCGCCAGCGCTAACGAATCAAAGTTGAAATATGCCATGGTTATTGCGAATCAAAAAAGTGATTTCTCCGAAGGTGCAACTTTGGATGATTTTGTAAATATATTTAAAGAAAATACAAAAGTTACTGTAAAGGAAATGGAAATACTGAGCACGAAAGATATTGAGATCGACGATGCTTCAGCACGCTTGGTAGAATTTACGGGTGTGGTTAATATGAGTAAGGTTCATTATTTGGTAGCGTTAATTGAAAAAAATAATCGTTTTTACCAAATTATTAGTTGGTCCTCTGAGGCTAAATTTTCTAACCATAAGGACGAATTTCTGCAGATTATTCAGTCATTTCAGGTTCTGAAGGAAGATGACAGCTTAAGCTTATCACCGGCCATTAAACCGGATCAAGGCACGACTTCAGAAATAAAAAGCAAGAGTGGTCTGGTGGCCATCAACCTCCCTACTAATTGGGTTGAACAAACGAATCTGATGCCGGATGCGGATATTCAGGCCTCCAGAATAGTGACGGAGGATTATGTGGGCGTCATATCCGAAGGAAAGGAAAACTTTGGAAAATTGGAAGATTATCATAAATTGATAGTGGATGGTCAAGAGAATGGTGGTGCATTGAAGAACCTGAAGATTAGTGATCCTATCAAGATTAAAGTTGACGAAAGAGATGCTCTCGAATTTGAGGTTACTGGCGAAGTCAATAAGGTCAAAGTTGGATATTTGATTACGCTGGTTGATCATCCAAAACATTTTACGCAGGTTATTTTCTGGACGATTGATCAGTACTTCAAAGATAGGAAGCCAGTGTATCAAGGTATTACCCAAACACTTACTCTTAATGAGAAATAGTGAGCTAGGTCAATTTTTAATGTATGTTTCAATTATGTTTGCATCATAAAAACCATACTGTCGTGTGTATCCAAAGTATTAAGCATAGTAATACAAAGTATAGTAAATCAAAGCATAGATAACTTAAAATTGTCCCCTACCTATTTGAGAGTAAACCTCAAATAGGTAGGGGACATTTTCCTTCAGTCTTATAACGTAATTGGCTTTATACTGCTGACCAATGCATTGGGCGAGTGATCGATGGGGGCAATTTTGTATCGTCATCGCCCTTCGCCCCGTTGACCTGGAATTGTGTGAGAAAGATACTCCCAGTAAGGTCGGCACCGCTGATATTAGCGTCTCTGAAATCAGCACCGATGAGGTCCGCGTATCTGAGGTCCGCGCCTCTGAGGTCCGTGGCAATTAAGTAGGCACCTCTCAAGTTGGCGGCTCTGAGATTAGCTCCTTTGAGATTGGCCCCGATGAGATCAGCTCCTCGGCCGGGATTTTTCTGACGCCTTGGGGCGTTTTTTTTCTTGTGCTCTGTCTCTGCCCGAACAAGTTCGCTGGTCCGTAGAAGTAGTGCATTGATAACTGCTCGGTGTGCTAGCATGTCTAGCTCTACTAGACTATTGGGACTGAGTTGAGTGAGGCGTTCCGTCTCCTCAAACGCGGTGATTACCTCACTATGAATCGACCGGGCTGCTTGCAACGTCATGGCTTCGCTTAAGTACCAGAGTAACTCATGGAGTTGCCGCATGATCGATAACACTTCGAACATCTGCTTCGCGGTTCCTGGCGCTTGTCGCCAGTCTTGTCCGCCATAAGTAACTTGGGAAACCTTTTGCCCTGCTCCGAAGCAGTCAAATACAGTGCAACCTCGAAAGCCCTGCTGCCTGAGGGTTGTGTGAATACCGCAGCGAAAGTCGGGTTGCAGGTTGTGGCAGGGTTGACCTGCATCTTTGTCGATTGCGAAGTCTACCGAGGCTGCGAAGGGCAGTGCGGCACAACACAAGCCGAAACAGTTCTCGCAGTCAGCCTGTAGACTATCGCGACTCCAATCTTGGTAGGATTCTGAATATTCGTGATTCTCAGACAATATGAGTGCTCCTTTGTGCTTCATCGTTATCAATTAGTATAGAGTAGTACTGAATATCGCACCTGTCAATCTTTGTATATATTCATGAAGCCACTCCAATTATTTATACGGAGTGGCTTCGTCTTTATAATTCTTTTGAAATCATCGTATTACTGCGTAATTGGAGGGAAATCCTGTTTGAATAGAAATGTGGAAGGGTGATATCTTGCTTAGCGCTAGATAAGAGCGCAAAACCATATGATCTATTCGGAAATACGATTAAGTTAGCAGTAAACCCCGGCAAATGTTACCGGTACCGCCGACAATAGCATCATAATATACCCAAAAAACCACGCTATGATATGGCGTGGTTAGCTAGGTTCATTAAATCATCTTACATAATATCGTCTGGTAATGTTCGAATTCTTTCGTTTCATTAATATGAGGGCACGTTTTCAAAGATAACAAGGCACTTTCAATTAAGAAAACCCGTGGTTCTTTATGATTCATGATTTCCTCTTGGATGAAGAGTAACAACTTAAGATAGCTAGCCTGGTTAAGGTTATTTGCTGTGAAGACTTTTTCAATAACTTTTTTCAAACTGAGTGTTGCATAAGAAAATTCATTATTAAAAAAATCATTGTAGTCTGAATTTGGCAACAGAGTATGTAATTTATCCGGTGAGAAGAGTTGGAGTCCCTTTGCACTTACATCTTCTAGAATCGTTGTTATACATGCCATACAATAATCGATAATCTGTTTTAGGGAAATGGGTTCATTCATAGCATGACTTGTTTGATGAATATTTGGCAGAAGTGCTGCAAATAGTATGGCACAATCCAACAAATAAGGTTTCCTATCCTCAGGGAATATGTTAATGAAGCGATCGTGTACCCAGTTTAAGAATAAAAATCTGGATTGTTTAATAAATAGGATCAAATCTGGATCATTTGAGACGATAGCATCCTCTATAAGTTGCAACATTTTATTTTTTCGATTGGATTCCATCGTGAGATAAATTTGCTGGGTAAATATATGTATATCATCAAGATCCTCCCCAATAAGCAAGGCATCTCGGTCTTCTTTAACCTGGCTGTGAATGGACGTGAATATAGCTTTAAAGAGCTCGCCTTTGGAAGGAAAGTAATTATAGAAAGAACCTTTTGAAATTCCGCTATGATTCAAAATATCCTGAATAGATGTTGCATGATATCCTTTTTCAATAAATAATTCATGCGCTTTATGAACAACATGTTCTTTTCGCTTATTCATCGCTATGCCCCTTTAACTGGACTCATATTCTAGATTAGACTAGCTTATTTCCACTTCTATTACAATGGAATCCGAAGGATTGTAAAATCAAATGCGAATGGGCATGATAATGCTTAAAGTTCTTCCACCTTGTAAAAGAGGAAATAAAAGTGTATCATATATCTCACTGTAACTCGAGTCCAAAATTGAACTAATGGTATTATTTGTTGGTCGTGAACACAATTATAGGAGGTTACGAATCTAGAAACAATGGGAGAAGATAACATAATGAAAGAACAACAAACTAAAAGTAAAGCGTCATATGGCGTTTTAGCCATTCTTATGATTGGTGCATTCGTTGCATTGCTAAGCAATACACTGCTTAATATAGCCTTGCCATCTCTCATGAAAGAATTCGATGTGAGTGCTTCAACAGTACAGTGGTTAATGACGGGGTATATGTTAGTTAATGGTGTTATGATACCGTCAACTGCCTTTTTAATTCAAAAATATACGGCTAGACGGCTGTTCTTAATTGCGATTGGATTATTTGCAATAGGTACACTAATTGGTGGATTTGCACCGAGCTTTCCTATTCTGTTGACGGCTAGAATGATTCAAGCCTCAGGGGCAGCAATCATGATGCCATTATTGATGAACGTATTATTTACGACATTTCCACCTGAGAAACGTGGATCTGCCATGGGGATGTTCGGGTTAGTAATGATCTTTGCACCGGCCATCGGACCTACACTATCGGGATGGATTATTCAGCACTATCGCTGGCCAGTACTATTCCATATCATCTCACCAATTGCAATATTGGTGTTCATATTAGCTTTATTTAAACTGCATGATAAGAAAGAAAAAGTTGAGATTAAGTTAGATGTTCTTTCCATTATCTTATCCGCTATCGGATTTGGTGGGATTTTATACGGGTTCAGTTCTGCTGGGAATAAAGGATGGGATTCACCGGTAGTATACTCTACCCTCATTATTGGAGCAATTGCATTGGTTCTATTCATTACACGTCAATTCAAATTGAAACAACCAATGCTCGATTTCAGAGTGTATAAATATCCTATGTTCGCCTTATCATCAGCGATTTCAGTTACATTGAATATGGCGATGTTCTCTGCCATGATGTTAATGCCGATTTACCTACAAAGTATTAGACAAATCTCACCGCTCGATTCAGGATTACTTATGTTACCTGGAGCATTAATTATGGGCGTAATGTCTCCAATCACAGGTAAAATATTTGATAAATTTGGAGCAAGAGTATTATCGATCTTAGGTTTAGCGATCGTGATCATTACAACGTACTTCTTCAGTGAATTGACGATTACTACAGAATACATGACATTGATGACGTTGTATTCCGTAAGAATGTTCGGTATATCTATGGTTATGATGCCAGTCATGACGAATGGCTTGAATTCCATTCCGGCCAAATATACACCACATGGTACAGCCATGAATAGTACCATTTCACAAGTATCAGGGGCTATTGGAGGTGCGTTACTGGTTACCATCATGTCCACGCGCACTGCAACACATGCGAAAGCCATTGGGGAAGCGGCGATGAGTAAACTAACGACACAACCTTCAGAAAGCGTTGCTGCAGAAATGAAACAACAGATCATTTCGCAAGCTACTATAGAAGGAATCAACGATGCGTTCTTAGTATCTGCTTTTGTAGCGGCTGTTGCCTTAATCCTTGCCTTCTTTATCAAAAGAAGTAGACCGGCTGAGCAACCTAAACAAGAGAAAGTCGTTGGTTAGGTAAGAGCAGCGGTAGTTCACTATAATCCTTCTGTCAGAGGAGAAGGATATAAGAGAAGGCACTCAATCCATGGGATCGAGTGCCTTTTTTGTGTGTTTATAAATGATTTTCTTAACTTAGATAAGATGGTTCACCATAAAGAAGCTATAATTGAAATAATACTGAAAGTCCATAATACGGCGGTAATTAAGGGGATGAACGGATGATCTTTTTGTTTTCGAGCATATAAGTAGACGCAGAAAATCATTAAAATGATGGGTATGAACAACAGGGTGTTAAGCAGGTATAAGTAATGGCCTGAATGAGTATGTTCCATTGTCATTGTAGCTAGATGTTTAGGAAATAGATGAAATAAGCTCCCTAGGATATGAATAACTAAGCTTAACAATACAGCACCCAATGAAATCCATAACATCAATTTATTCTTCTGAATCATTTTCGATTCCTCCATGTAAACGCCACTTGCGTTAGTGTCACAACAATATTAACAATATTAAGTTACAATTCCACACTATCCTATAAAATTTATCCATTTCTGCAATGAGTTTATAGTACCACGATTAGAGATATAACTGTAGTTCAACTCAGCATGGTTCTAAGCTCCAAATAATGTTTAAAACTTCCCATTCTGCATAGGGGTAGGTGATTTTTATATTATTTCTTGACTCTATCACTGTGTCATACTTCATTCTATATATGAGCTCACAATTTACCGGTAGAAAGGATAACTATGTTTAGAATAGGTGATTTCTCAAAACTGTCGAGAATTAGTATCCGGATGCTACGACATTATCATGATGTAGGTCTGCTTATTCCAGATCATACGGATGATTTCACAGGCTATCGCTATTACCATGCGGCACAATTAATGGTTGCTAACAGAATTCAGGTTCTTAAGGGCATGGGGTTTGGCATTCCTACGATTGGGCAGATGCTCAAAGCATATGACGATGAGGAGAGTCTACGGAAGTATCTCGTGATTCAACACGCACAAATGAAAGAGGAGGAGGAAGTATTGCAGAAGAAACTGGCGCTCCTCCAGAACACTATTCTCAGATTGGGAAAGGATTGTGGAAATATGAACTACGATGTTATTTTAAAAGAAATACCGCAGAGATATGTTGCAAGTCTTAGAGATGTTATTCCTGCATATGATCAAGAGGGTGAGCTGTGGTCACGCTTAGAGAAGGAAGTAGGAGATAGTCTACAATTTGCCAATCCATGCTACAGTATAGCTGTATTTCACGATGAAGGGTATAAAGACAGCGACGTGGATATTGAAATCCAGCTATCCGTCACTGGAAGCTATAAGGATACGGAACATGTCCGTTTCAAAAAGGTTGCTCCGATCACAGTTGCTTCGGCCATGCTTACGGGGAGTTATGCTTTACTTAGTGAAGTCAATGTCTCGTTAGCGAATTGGATTTCAGATCATAATTATGAATCTGATGGTTCAATGTTTAACATCTATCATGTTGGGCCATCAATGGAGCAGAATCCGAATAACTGGGTTACTGAGGTATGTTATCCCGTGAGAAAATTGTAGGTTTGATTCGGTTCTAAAATAGGATACTGCACAGCAAAAGGCCACTACGTGTAAGTGGCCTTTTGCTATACCCTGTACTCAAATATAAGTGCCTTTATTTTATTTTTCCACAACTATCCATACCATAAATTATCATTTCGGTACTATTAAAATTTATGGAACATGGTCTTTGTAGGAGAGCGTATTCCGATATTATCGTCTTATAAGGAGGTAGTATCAAGATAAATTGAAAGCTAGACAGACCATCTAACAAAGGATATGTAAGAAGTAACCTGTTTCACTAGGCTATTCAGTTTATGGGGTAACTTACTTAAATTCATTACTGTAAAGGTCTGGGGGATTTCCTTGACCATTACTGCGCCATTCAGAGGAGAGATGTGGATGACGTTAGACTCATTGTTAGAACAGGTTGTTTCATCTATAAGTAGATATTTATTCTAATCATTTTCATTCGGGATATCATTTAAAACCCGTTTTTATTAATTCAATATACTATCAATATGATAATATTCGGCAAAATGCGTCCCTTCTATTCTTGTTGACAATTAATAATGAAGTACTTTACTATGATACTTATTGTGAATGATAATCATTTTCATTTAGAATTGAAATATATGTTAATTCACTTGTTTTGTAAGTGGAATTTCTATAGCCGACGAACTCGTAAATCGAGTGAGCTTGATATAAAAAAGGGAGGATAATGAAAAATGGGGGTTCTTAATGTAGATCGAATAGCAACCGGGTATTTAAACAAGCTTATTATCAATGATTTAACGGTTTCTATCCCTGAAAATAAAATAACGACTATCATTGGTCCGAATGGTTGTGGGAAATCGACTTTACTGAAAGCTATTTCACGTGTGTTGAAAACGAAAAGTGGTGCGGTCTACCTCGACGGACGTGCCATCCATCAGTTAGAAACGAAAGAAGTTGCAAAGAGGATGGCGATTTTGCCACAAACGGCATCGGCACCCGAGGGATTAACTGTTTTTGAACTCGTATCTTATGGTCGCTTTCCGCATCAGAAGGGGTTCGGCTCATTAAAAAAAGAAGATTATAAATTTATCTATTGGGCGCTTGATGTAACTGGATTAAATGAGTTTAAGGATCGTCCGATTGAAGCCTTATCTGGTGGGCAAAGACAGCGTGTGTGGATTGCAATGGCGCTCGCACAAGGCACTGAAATACTTATTCTTGATGAACCGACTACCTATTTGGACTTAGCGCATCAACTGGATATCTTACTCCTTTTACAACGACTAAAGGAGGAGGAAGGTCGGACCATTGTCATGGTGCTTCACGACTTGAATCACGCCTCACGCTTCTCTGATTATATGATTGCTATGAAGGATGGCACATTGATGATAGAGGGGACGCCGGATGAAGTAATGACTTGTCCAAATTTACAAAATGTATTTAATATAGATGCCAGCATGGCAACCTGTCCATTTAGTAATAATCCGATATGTCTATCCTATCAATTATTTCAGAAAAACAGATAATTTACTTTCTTAATCGTAAGATAACAGAAAGTTTAGTAAGAAGGAGGAAGTGTATGTCTACTCGAGCAGAAGTTTCTGCCGAAATAGAAGCGTTAACAGAAACAAACAAGCAATCCCGACCTATTATGGCAATTATAATTTTATTTGGAGGCATTTTTGCATTACTTGTTTCCATTGCAATGTCCATTTCATTTGGGGCTGCGGACATTGAGTTAGCAACGGTGTGGACAGCTGTGTTTCATTTCAATCCTGATTTAACACCTCATCAAATTATTCGAGAAATACGTATGCCACGTGTTCTTGGAGCTGCGATGGTAGGCTCATGTTTTGCTGTGGCGGGTGCGCTTATGCAAGGGATGACAAGGAATCCACTGGCAGATTCGGGTCTATTGGGTCTTAATGCGGGTGCAGCTTTTATGCTAGCACTATGTTTCGCTTTTTTTCCAGGGTTACCAATTATGTATCTGATTATGTATTCCTTTTTGGGTGCTGGATTAGGTGCTGCAATTGTTTATGGAATCGGTTCGCTGTCACGTGGTGGTTTGACACCTATGCGTCTTGTACTTGCTGGGGCAGCGGTAAGCGCATTATTGGGTGCGCTTAGCGAAGGAATCGCTCTTTATTTTCGGATTGGTCAGGATCTAGCTTTCTGGTATGCCGGGGGTGTGTCTGGTACAAAATGGATTAATCTTCAAGTGATGGCCCCATGGATCATTATTGCAATGATAGGTGCAATCATTATTTCTAAGTCTATCACCTTATTGAGTCTTGGAGATGAAGTGGCGATTGGGCTTGGTCAAAAAACAAAGACCATTAAAGTGTTTGGGATGCTCATCGTTCTCGTGTTGGCTGGATCTGCTGTTTCGGTTGTTGGTGCGGTTGGTTTTGTAGGCTTGATTGTACCTCACCTTACCCGTCTAATTATCGGTCACGATTATCGCTGGATTATTCCTTGCTCTATCGTAATTGGTGCGCTTTTGGTCGTGTTGGCTGATCTCGCAGCTAGAATGATTAATCCTCCATATGAGACGCCTATTGGAGCGTTGATTGCTTTAATTGGGGTCCCATTCTTCTTGTATCTTGCACGAAGAGGAGGTAGGGAGCTGTGAAGGAAATCGTATTTGTCTCCAAAGATCAACATCAGGCAAAGACTCGAAACCTTGTTATCATCGGTATTCTTGCGCTGCTTATTGTCATTACTTTCGTTATCAGTATGAATACGGGATTTATTAAGTTAACGCCGCTTGAAGTCATTCGAACGCTATTTGGCTATGGCACAGAGAAGCAACACCTTATTTTATTTGAATTTCGATTACCACGGATTGTTATTTCAGTATTAGTAGGAATGGGACTTGCAGTATCTGGTTGTGTTTTGCAAGGAATATCTCGTAATGCGTTGGCTGATCCCGGAATATTGGGCATTAACGCAGGGGCAGGTCTCGCTGTTATGTTATACATATCCTTTTTTCCAACGACTACATCCGTCCCTGTCTTTTTCCTGCCGGTATTGGCATTCTCTGGTGCAGGTATAACAGCGATTATTATTTATTCGTTAGCTTATAAACGTAATGAAGGAATTTCGCCAATGAGGTTGATCCTTACGGGTGTAGCAGTAGCAGCTGGGATTAGTTCAATCATGATTGTGTTAACACTTCGACTCAGTCCGGAGAATTATCAATTTCTTGCTACTTGGTTAGCGGGTAGTATTTGGGGATCGAATTGGAAATTTGTCCTTGCCTTATTACCATGGACACTCGTACTCATTCCATTCGTATTCTCCAAAGCACGTGTATTGAATGTGTTTAATTTAGGTGATATAACGGCTACAGGACTAGGCGCATCGATTGAGAAAGAGCGGCGTGTATTACTTGCTGCAGCTGTTGGACTAGCAGGAGCAAGTGTGTCCATAAGTGGTGGAATCGGTTTTGTAGGACTGATTGGTCCCCATTTGGCACGCCAGTTAGTTGGATCGAGGCATCAATTTTTGATCCCAGCGGCTGCACTGTCCGGAGGACTATTAGTTCTTATTGCGGATACACTGGGTCGGTGGATCTTACAGCCATCAGAGATTCCAGCTGGAATTGTCGTGGCAGTGATAGGCGCACCATACTTTCTTTACCTGCTGTCGCGCTTGAAAGATTAGTAAGATAGATTGAACTAAAGACGAACCCCCATATTCATGATTCTCTAGAATGGATTGAACTTGTGAGTGTGAGCTTTAGTTCAATCTATATAGATAACAAGTTCAATAAATAATAATATTAATTATTTTCAATTAACGAGGAGGAATTTTAATGTTTAAAAATATATCTTTTATCTTTGGTCTGCTATTGGTTATGTTAGCAATAATGATTACCGCTTGTGGTAGTAAGGGAGCCCAATCTTCTGAAAGTAACAAAAGCAGCGAAGAAGGGAAAGTAGAAGAGGTTGTAAGTGAATAACCCCAGACTCGAACAGTAAAAACGGTTAACGGAGATATTGTAATTCCAGCAAATGCTAAAAGAATTGTGGTAGATAGTTATTTGCCAACGTTGCTTTTATTGGATGTAAAACCCGTAGGTGCAACTCAAGTAGATATTGAAAATGTACATATCCAGAATCTCAACGCTAATATTGAAAGTACCGGTGAGAATTCTTTCGAGAAGATATTGGCATTACAACCCGATTTAATCATTAGTTCGGATATTGAGAAGAGTTCATTTGAGAAATTTTCCAAAATGGCTCCAACCATTATTATTCCTTATGAAACATATAGTGATGTACACGAAGAAGTAAGGGCTATTGGGCAGATGCTTGGCAAGGACACTTATCTCTATGGCGATGGTATTTATAAGGGCGGGCAAGCCATTTATAAACAACTTCAGTTAACTCCACCCAAGCGTATTAAAGAAGAGTTGATCGATAAAGGGGAGTCATACAAACAGGTGTCTTTCGAAGTGCTAACGGATTATGCGGGCGACTACATCTTTTTTGATATATCAAATGGTGGTTCGTTAGATAAGAATGATCCCGTGTGGCAATCTGTTGATGCAGTCAAAAAAGATGATGTATTCTATCTCGATGAAAAACGCTTTCGTACATATGATCCGATTGCTGTGCTAAATCAAGCGGAAGAAGGGGCTGATATGCTTGTTGCTAAGAAACAAGGTCAGAAATAAGACTAGTCTCACATATCATATAAGTTCATTTTGTCCAAAAAAGAATACACGTTTGTCCATTTCTTCAGAGTAAGGGATAGGCTATATTCAATGTATGAGAATGATTATTAATATCAGAAATAGCAGAAGTGAAATAAAATACTATTCAATAAATAGGTTAGGAGTCGATACATTTTGTTAAAACGTTTCTTCTCTTACTACAAACCCTATCGAAGGCTATTCATCTTGGACTTTTCCTGTGCGATTATAGCAGCATTATTGGAACTTGCCTTTCCTTTAGCTGTCCATCGTGTAGTGGATGATTTATTGCCTAGCTCGAACTGGAGTTGGATCTTATGGGGATGTGCATCATTATTAGGAATATATATTATTAGTTCGGCTCTCCATTATGTTGTCACCTACTGGGGACATAAGCTAGGCATTAATATAGAATCCGATATGCGAAAAGATCTTTTTACTCATGTACAGAAGTTATCATTCCGCTTTTTTGATAATAATAAAACAGGTCATTTAGTATCCAGAATGACAAATGATTTGATGGATATTGGTGAAATCGCACATCATGGACCTGAGGATCTATTTATCGCAATCATGACGCTTTCAGGCGCATTTGTAATCATGCTTACAATAAATTGGCAATTAGCAATACTTACTTTTATTGTTGTGCCACTTATTATCTGTCTTTCCTTGTATTTCAGTAAAAAAATGTCTAAAGCATTTACACGTTTCTTTGCAGATATCGCTGATTTTAATGCGCGTGTAGAAAATAATGTAAGTGGAATGCGCGTTGTTCAAGCGTTTGCTAATGAAGAGCACGAAATCGCTCAATTCAATGAAAATAATGGACGTTTTCGAGATTCGAAATTGATTGCCTACCGGATTATGGCTTGGAATTCGTCGATTAGTTATATTCTTATGAAATTCGTCACGTTGTTTGTTCTGCTGTGCGGTACATGGTTTGTTATTAATAAACAAATGACATACGGAGAGTTTCTTGCTTTTGTTCTTCTATCGAACGTATTTTTAGGACCGATTCAACAAATCAATGCAGTTATTGAAATGTATCCCAAAGGAGTTGCTGGATTCAAACGTTATGTAGAGATGCTTGAGACAGAGCCAGATGTAGCGGATGCGCCCAATGCAATAGCTGTCTCACATTTAGAAGGAAATATAAAATTCCAAGATGTGTCGTTTGGTTATGAAGGTAAAGAGAATGTGTTAGTAAATATTACTTTAACGATTCAGGCAGGTGAAACAGTAGCACTTGTTGGACCATCAGGCGCTGGTAAAACAACGATCTGTAGTTTGTTACCTCGCTTCTATGATGTGAACAGCGGATCTATAATGATCGATGGGATTGAGACCCGACAAATGACACTTGAATCCCTTCGCTCTCAGATAGGAATTGTCCAACAGGATGTCTTCCTATTTGATGGGACGATTCGGGAGAATATCGCTTATGGCAAGTTAGATGCTTCGGAAGAGCACATATGGGAAGCTGCTAGAAGAGCGCAGTTGGAGGAAGTCATCATGTCCCAATCTGAAGGAATGGATACATTGATTGGTGAGCGAGGCGTCAAACTGTCTGGTGGACAAAAACAACGGCTATCCATTGCTCGAATGTTCCTTAAAAATCCATCTATTCTGATCTTAGATGAAGCAACATCTGCACTGGATACAGAAACAGAGGTTGCGATTCAACAGGCATTAACTGAATTATCAGAAGGGCGAACTACACTTGTCATTGCACATCGTTTAGCAACGATTAAAAATGCGGATCGCATTGTCGTAGTAACGGAGGATGGGATCGTCGAGCAAGGAAGTCACCATGAGTTATTAGCTGCAGAAGGAGCCTATAACAGACTTCACCAAGCGCAATTTGGAGTCTAGGAAGTGGAGGGATAAGGGAGAAGACGGGATGTTAAGTGCATTCCGGTTTTCCTTGTTCATATGTATTATTTTCAAAGATGAACAAGGCATCGAAACGACGAAGCCAGATTGGATATCTTAAGGAACTCGATATTAGAATGAACCGATTACACTCGAGAGGAGGAACATGGTGATGGAAGATGAAGATAGGCTATCCAAAGATCGTAACCCACTTTCTAATACCTACTATTTACCTGTTAGTATATCGAATTGGGAAGAAACCTTAATGGATGAAGAAATGGCATCGTTTCCTTGTCTTCTTGTTGTTTCAAATGGTAACAGCTTACTCACGCTTAACGAACAGCAATATGCGTTATCACGTGGTTGTGTAGTACTTTGGCATAATTCCAATGAATTAAAGTTGTCTCCTAAATTGCATACAAGGTTCGAGGGAATTTTGATCAGGTATCGTTGTTTAACAAGTGATGGTACAGAACCGAATGAATTAAAGTATCCTGAACCTCTTTGGGACTGTTCATTAAATATCATATGGCTGGCGGCAGAGTTAGAAAGAGTCTCTAGAAATCTAGCCAACAGTAAGCCGTTTCATCTCCAACAGTTATTTGTTGAGCTACTGTCAGAGCTATCTGATGAAATTGAAAGGCAACTTCAGCATGCAGGCTCGTGGATGGAACAAGTACTACATTACATAGACACACATTTTCATGAGGATGTGACGCGCGAGCAGATGGCCAGATTTGCGCAGGTGAGCCCAGAGCATTTCTCCCGTGCATTTCGCATGCATACAGGTCAAACCTTCAGTGCTTATCTAGCTATGTTACGGATTCGGACCTCCCAGAATAGGTTGTTATTCAATATGCCAAAGTTAGAGAACTTGGCACAAGAAGTGGGCTATAAAGAAGGTACATATTTAAGTCGGAAATTTAAGCAGTTAGTCGGCTTATCTCCTACCGCTTATCATCATAAGCAAAAACGAGTGGTTGCTCTTAATAGTAATCATACCGCATGCTTATTGGCCTTAGGTATCACCCCGGAACTGGGGGTGTACTCTGCCTGGATAGAAAGTGTGAAGGACGTGAACCCCGTGCAAAAACTCTACGAATATGAAGGAAGCGCCTCCTCTTTCTATGAGACCGTTGCTGCCGCTCATCCTGACGTAATTATTGACTATAATACGGCAAAAGGGAATCATCTACTGCTTCCGTTGGCTCCTGTGCTTGGCCTATCTTTCATGAACATAAGCTGGCGAGAGCAATTCCGCCTCATTGCGGACATTGTAGAAAGACAAAGGCATGTAGAGGAATGGTTGGGGCCTATAATCAGACACTTGATCAGCGCCTTTGCGAACGGGGGACTGCTGTCGTGTGGGAGATTGGTACTAGCTCTGCTTACTGCATTAACAGCAGCTACGGTAGAGGGAGTCAAATCTTGTATGATGATATCGGCTTTCGTCCACCAGTCTCTCTGCTTAAGCGTGACATGGATAGATGGGGATATGTGGAGGAGGAGATCGAGGCTATCGTAGACTACCCAGCGGATCATATCTTTATTACTGGGTTACCTTCAAATTTAGCGGCAAAGAAGAGGATGAATCGTCTGTTTAGGTCTGAGCCATGGCTGGAAATGGAGGCTGTCAAAAAAAATCAGGTGTATATAATTGACAAGCCAGATTTGTTCTATGGTTATGACCCCCTATCCTCTCAGGGACAGTTACATGAGCTAATGAGGTTGCTAACATTACAAAATTGAGGGAGCCAGATCATTGTAGTGCATAGACATGATTGTCAGTATACCTTACAATAACAATATTGATAATGATTATCATTATTGTTTAAGGGGGATTCAAGTTGTATTCAAGAGAAAAACACCATAGGTCACAGAAATTAGGGTTAGTTCTTCCAATATTGTTTCTATTGATTGTATTAGTCCTTTCCGGTTGCGGAGCGACAGAGACAAAGACAGCTCCAAATAGCGAAGCGGCTGAGAAACCGAAAACAGAAGAGAACTCAAGTACTGACACGAGCAGTGCAGTGAAAACTGTTACCACAATAAAAGGTGATATTGAGATTCCTGTTAAACCGCAACGTATTGTTGCAGAGGAGTACCTGGGAAGTCTGATTCCATTGGGTGTTATTCCGGTTGGAGCACCAGGACTGAGCATTAAAAACTATTATTTCAAAGATAAACTCGTCGGGGTTTCGGATATCGGAACATACGGAAAACCATCTATCGAAAACGTACTTGCTCTAAACCCAGATCTCATTATTACTAATAATGGAGACAACTACGAGGCATTAAGCAAAATCGCGCCCACTATTGTTATTCCTTATGGCGATTTGAAAGACGTTCATGAGGAGCTAACCTATTTCGGTAAGCTACTTGATAAGGAAGAAGAAGCGAAGACTTGGCTACTCCAATACGACAAGCGTATTGCCGAGGCGAAGGCCAAGGTTGATACTGCTATTGCTACTGATGCTAGTTTTTCCATTATGGAGGATGGTGGTAAGTCGACTTGGGTATACGGCAATAATTTTGGTCGTGGTGGTCAACCGATATACCAGGCGCTTGGACGTAAGCCTCCAAGCGTAGTTGCCAATGAAATTATGGAGAAGCAATGGGCAGAACTCTCAGAGGAAATGGTAGAGAAATACGCCGGCGATTATATTATTATGACTTCGAATAATCGAACGATTGAAGACTTCCAGAAGGACCCAATTTGGGGGAGCATTCCAGCAGTTAAGAATGGACATATCTATGTGTGGCCGTCCTTGCTCAAATTGAAGAACTTACGACTTGGCTCACCAGTCTCGACAAATAGAAATGATACTCCTCACACCAACTTTATGGTAGGGGGAGGATCTTTTCTTTCATTCCATCCTAATTAAATATAAAGGAGCATTCATAATGAATTCAGAACAGCTGTATGATGTAA
Source organism: Paenibacillus antarcticus (assembly GCF_001637225.1). Taxonomy (GTDB): domain Bacteria; phylum Bacillota; class Bacilli; order Paenibacillales; family Paenibacillaceae; genus Paenibacillus_AQ; species Paenibacillus_AQ antarcticus. Next base: position 127,724 of record NZ_LVJI01000007.1, on the reverse strand, counting down.
CAATTATTGGTGGTGGCCCAGCAGGACTTTTTTCTGCCTTCTATAGTGGTTTAAGGGAAATGAAAACAAAAATTATTGAATTTCAACCTTTTTTAGGAGGAAAAGTGCATGTCTATCCAGAGAAAATGATTTGGGATATAGGGGGACTCCTACCCACTACTGGAGAACAACTGATTGAACAAATGGTTCAGCAAGGGACAACTTTTGAGCCCGAGGTGGTATTAGGTGAAAAAGTGACGTCAATTAACAAAGATGAAGATGGAAACTTTGTTATCCAAACATCTACAAACCGCAAACATTTCTCCAAAACAGTTATTTTAGCTGTTGGCGGGGGCATTTTGAATCCAACAAAACTAGAAATCGAAGGCGCTGAACGTTTTGAGGTTTCCAATTTGCATTATACAGTGAAATCTCTCGCACGCTTTAAAGGGAAGACTGTATTGATTTCCGGAGGTGGCAACACTGCTGTTGACTGGGCAAATGAATTGGAACCGATTGCGAAAAAAGTCTATTTGACCTATCGGAAAGACATGTTGAAGGGACATGAGGCAGAAGTTACGCGGCTATTCAATAGTTCTGTTGTATGTTTATTGAATACATCGATTGAAAAGCTCATTGCCGCAAGTGACCACGAGACTATTGAGAAAGTGGAATTACTTAGCGGTGAGAATGGAAATAAGATTGAACTGTCTGTTGATGAAGTGATCATAAATCATGGCTACGAACGTGATAAAGAGTTGACATCCAATAGTGGATTAAATATTGAAATGGCAAATGAATACAGTATTGCGGGTAGTCCCATGAGTGAAACATCTGTGCCTGGGATCTATGCTGCAGGAGATATTTTGAATCACGAAGGGAAACTCCATTTAATCGCAGGGGCATTTCAAGATGCAGCAAATGCTGTGAATAAAGCGAAGCAATATATTATGCCAGAAGCTTATGGTCATGGAATGGTCTCTTCACATAATGACGTCTTTAAAGAAAAAAACCGTGAATTAGTGAAACATTTATTTGCAGCGAAATCTAACCTATCATCATAAATGTGATCACTTCGGTACTATTATAGGATGAAAATACCCTCTAATTAGGAGGGTATGGTCTGACGTTCACATTCTATAATGAGGTAATATCACGTAAATTAATCTGCATTTTACCGAATAATTGATCTAACATGAGGCGTTCGGTAGGCGTCAATGATGAAAGCATATGTTGCGCAACTTCTCCAATATCACCCATGAATTTGCAGAGGAGCTGTTTGCTCTTCTCCGTTGGTGCTAAAAGGAAACTACGAAGATCCTTCTGATTAAGGGTACGTATGACATGACCCTTTTTCTCTAGGCTGTCGAGTATACGAGTAAGCTTACTGAAGTTCATTCCTGGCAAGGCTTGACCGATTTCCTTGACCATGAGTGGGCCATTCTGAGAAAGAATTCGGATGACGTTAGTCTCCTCGGGCGAACATGCTGTTTCATCTTCGAATAACTGCTTCTGTCGAGTCATCGTGTCACTTAAGACTAAAATGAAATCAAGCACCGTTTGTATATGTTGTTGATCCGAGTTCTGTCGCATTGAGTTGTCCTTTCATTCACGATCTTCATCAAAGACAAATCGTACTCATTTGATATATTATCATTATGATATTACTTTATATACAAAGTAATTATATGTAAATGTGGATCAAGTGGGACGAGTAAATTTCGTCTTGCTGTTGTCATAGGCTCGATCATCTCTGACCAAGATGATCGAGTTTTTTTGCATGCTACAACCGACCAATCGTTGCAAAATGAACTTCACTTTTTTTAGTCATATCTATTGTTATTCAGAGCAACGTCAGTATAATGAGGGAATACGGTGATTAGCTAAAGCGAGAAAGTGCATAAGTAACCAAATGAGGGGTAGAGAAATGAAACGTATAGCAATTATAGGTAGCAGCGGTGGTAATTTATTTAATCTTGGGGGGAAAGACCCTGAGAAGTTAATTGGAGAAATCGTTACACAAAGTAAGAGCGCAGGTCTAGAGATTGGCATGGTGCAATTTATTGCAGCAGGGGAATCGATGGACATCGCAAAAGAGAGTACGACAGCAGATTTATATGTATGGAATTCAGAGGAGAATCGCCTTAGTAAGCTTTCCGAGGGATTATTGAAAGATATGAACCATGCAGCAGCAGCTGTAGATGCCGAAATCGCGAACCTTATCCATTCAGGTCTCATTGATGGCGTGATTGCCATGAGTGCCGATCCTAATGATGCGAATAAACAAACCATTAAAGCGGCTGTAGAGAAAGGAATACCCCTTGTAGGTACAGGTGGAACATCCATGGCTCTGATTAGTTCCAAAGGTGCAAATGTGATTGCGGCATCTGGGACGACAGGAACCACGAACCGTACAAGAGCGGTATCCTTTATCCAATCGTTGTGTAAATATTGGGGCATGAAATATTACCCTATTCTAGGATCTTCACCATCCTCACAAGCTTCAGCATCCAGCAAGCCTTGGAAGAATATCAATCTCAAAGGGATTATGCAATCGTCCTTACCTGGGTTCATTGCGATGGCTATTGTGCTTGCGATCAGTCAAATTCCTACATTTAAAGGATTAAGTGAAGTATTTGATATCATGCTAAAAGCCTTGCCAGTTGTGCTAGCGGTCATTGCAGCTAAGCAAATTTCCGATTTGGATGAAGTGTCCATTGTTGCGGGTGTTATTGCAGGGGCACTGTCTATTCAAGGGGGAATCATAGGTGGGATTATTGGTGGTATCGGGGCTGGACTGCTTGTTCAATACCTGTTCGTAAAATGTGTGCAGTGGCGTTTCCCAATGACAACGGTAAATATTGTTGCCGGCGGTCTAGCAGGACTCATATCAGGGCTTATTATGTATTTCTTGATCGCTCCTTTTGCACTACAGTTGGGTGAATTCATCAAGGATATCATTAACATGGCGATATCGTTTAATCCTATTATAGCGGGTGTTATAGCGGGTCTCTTGATCTGGCCAGCTATTCTGGGAGGCGTATATCATGCTGCCATACTACCCATCGTGCTCCTTGAGATGGAGAAGACGGGAAATAGCTTCTTAGGTGCTATTGATATGGTTGGTTTGGTAATGGTATCAGCGGGTATTACATTAGCGAACATCATTGCTCCTAGAGATCGAGGTGAAGCGGCGGTAGCTACACCAGGTTTCTTAATTAATATGGGATTCGGAACATTCGTTGAGGCAGCCTACCCATTCATGTTCTCTAATAAAATGGTCTTTGCAGGGGCGATTGTTGCTTCTGGTGTAGGAGGAGGACTTGTGGGCGTATTTAACGTTCGAGGCACCGCTTATGTTCCATCATTTATGGGGCCATGGTTATCTAATAACTGGATTGGATTTACTATTGCGATGGTGGTTGCACTAGTTCTGGCTCTACTTATAACGTTGGTAGCTAACAAAACAGTCAAGAACAACAATCCACTGCAGTAGATGATTAGCCGGAATAATCTTAATCTTTACTTATGAGAGAACAAGGATTGATCACAACGTTGCATTAAGAACATGCCGCACTTCTTTGACAATATGTCATTGCAGTGCGGCTGTTCTAGTTATCGTGCCTCACGTGAATCTGGATTGTTAACCCGCTTCAAAAGAAGGAAATATATACATGTGGTAAGAATCTAATTAATTTAGTTCATTATTCCGATTATAATAGTCTAAGGGCATAAGTCATAAGACATAGGACAAAAGGACTGAGTATATGAGATTTAACAGTTTATATTCAAAAAAGAGAATTGTTTATTTCATTGTTGTTTCATGTATTGTACTAAGCGCGCTTATGAGCGTCAAACTGTTGATATCTTATTATTCGATTGGTAAATCGGCGCAAACCACGCTTGCTAAGCAGTATATAGAAATAGCAAAAGATATTGCAGTAGGCTTAGATACAGATGTTTATCAGAAGTTTCTAGCGACTAAACAAGATGATGAGAATCGCCTACAAATAAAACAGTATTTAGAAGAATATCACAAACGAATCAACGCTTTATATGTTTATGTGTTAATGCTTGATCATTCAGATATATCTAAAGTCATGGTTTCAGCAGTTCCTTCAAATAAGAATGATTTCCCCATAGCAGATCCTTGTACAGTTCCTGCGGCTCAAGTAAGGCAGGCTAAAAGTGGACAGAGCTATTATACAAATATTATAAAAGACAAATATAACGGTTCTTACTTATCGGTTGGAGTACCATTGTACGGTAATGATGGAAGTTTACTTGGTGTTGTCGCTATTGATGTTGGTGTTAAGGAGTTAAAGCAAGTAAGTGAGCAAGTACTTAAGAGTAATCTCTTTATCTTTGTCATTGATATTCTATTCGCTATTGTATTATTACTTGTTGCGTTCAGCTTATACCAGTGGTATAAATTACGTTTGAAACAGGATTTGAAAGAATCAGAAAAAATGTATATCTCAGAGCTTAGAAGAGTAACTGATGCCGTTAAATCAAGTAGGCATGATATGATCAATCATCTACAGGTTCTAAGCGGACTAATGGACATGGGGTTGCATGATAAAGCGAAGGATTATCTAAAACAGCTTGCGATTGAATCCAAAATGGTAGAAATGTCATTACGTATCAAAAATCCAATTCTCATGGTTATATTTCAAAGTAAGTGGGAATTTGCCCAATCTAAAGGGATACCTATGTACTTTGAGACGAATGAGCATGAATATAGTAAGTTGGAGTCTATGGACTTAGCTAGAATTTACTCTAATCTATTGGATAATGCGATTGAAGCAACGGCAGCTTATATGGGCGACCAGCCTAAACAGATCCGTGTCATCTGTAAAATAGTTGGAGAGAAATATGTATTTGCTGTGGAGAACACAGCATATCTTACAGCTAAAGAACAAAAGAGCCTATTTCTATATGGCTATACAACAAAGAAAAATACTGATGAACTAAGTGGCAATGGATTAATGATTATTAAAAGAACGGTTGATATATATAAGGGTGATATTTATTTTCAGTATGACAAGGATATGGTTACGATTAAGATAACCATTTAAGGAACTAAGTAGGGTGTTTGATGATGGTGTTAAACGGAGTCTGTCTTTGAAAGTCATGAAAATGGCTATCGACAGTCTCTTTTTTTATTTTGAATTTCTTTCAAAGATGGTTGTTTCTCTAAATGGTGTTGCGTGTTGTTTAATGTTTGTGTATATTTTGTATATAGTTTGTTTATAGTTATGTGGTTGTGCATATCTATAGTTCTATAGGGCTATTTTTAATAATAGTTATTGTGAAAAGTTATACATATGTAGGAGGCGTAATATGGGTAGTCTAAGAAATGATAAGTATTCAAGTACTCAAGTACTGGAACAGAGTGCGGTTCTTGCAGCCATGGAACAATCGTTGGCCATGATCGAATTCGATACGGAGGGTAAAGTATTATGGGTAAATGCTAACTTCGCACGTGCGATGGATTATGAAGCCTCAAAAATGGTAGGAATGATGCATAAGCAGTTTTGTACACAAGAGTTTGTGAATAGTTCTGAATATGTGACGTTGTGGAAAGATTTAAAAAGCGGACGTCCTTTCCAAGAAAAAATATTACGGGTCAGTAAGAATCAACGTCTCCTGTGGTTTGAGGCGACATATATACCCGTTTATGATGCAGAAGGCGATGTACAAGCCGTTATTAAAGTGGCAACGGATATCACCCATAGGGAGAATGCAATGACACAAGTGACAAGTGGATTGCAACAGATGGCGGAGAATCTCTTGAAGCGTGCAGAGGAAGGTGTGTCGAGTAGCCATCAAATCGCATCATCCATTGAACGGGTCGTTAAGGAGTCTGATGACAACATGCAACTTCTGAAGTTATTGGAAGATAAGGCGAATTCAGTGCGTGGTATTATGAAGACCATTCGTGATGTTGCTTCACAGACTAATTTATTGGCATTGAATGCTGCGATTGAGGCGGCACACGCTGGAGAACATGGGCGAGGCTTTAGCGTGGTGGCAACCGAGGTTCGTAAGTTGTCTAAGCAAGCAGAGGAAGCAACAAAGGAAGTGAATGCCAATCTGGAGGGTATTGCTGCTCAGGTTGCAGAGATCGCTAAAGGTACCAAACGTTCGCAAACGGTTATTACGGATAGCCAACACCGAACTCAGCAGGCTGTTGATGAATTTACGGGCTTCGGAGAAGCTGCACGTCAACTTGATACACAGGCCAAAACATTAGCGGATATGCTGTAAGGATAGGGAAAGAAACTCATTGAAAGAATATTTCACTCATACTCAACAGTATGAACGTTGTTGAGAGATCGGGGATTGTCTAGATGTTCGCCCCCGATCCCTCAATGTATTCTTATTTCTTCGCATCCAATTTCAAGAGTGCAGGACTGTCGATAAAAGTAGCTGTGTTGAACAGTAATAGTACGTCCTTAATGCCATTCTCGGACATATAGTCGCTGATGCTCCCGTTATAGTAACGCATGTCGATGACATGAATTTCAGGTACGTGTAGTGTTAGGAATGGGATTACGCTATGAGCGTAAGAGTCCTTGATGACCAACAATTTCTCTTGTTTAACAACACTCTTATGAGGCTTACTTGTAAGCTTCATAAGAGCATGAACGCCGCCTAAGAAATAGGAGTATTGATCCTTTTTCTCTAGAAAGTTGGCATCGTACATGCTCGTAAATGTCTCATCGGTATCAGCAACGTACATCTCTGTCGATACGGGCTGAATAGGCGTGTAGACTTCAATCGAATCTGGGGTTACGCCATTAAATTGACTCCGTGTATGGTAACTTCCTAAGAAGGAATTGCTCACGGTCTGAATGTTGAATTCCTTCTTGGATAAGGGATGCCAGCCCATCTTCTGGGCGTAAGCTACATAAGCTAGGTAAGCGCCGTTCGTCGTCCAATGGTGATCGGTTCGATAGTATATCGGTTCTGAAGCATGAGGACTCAGGAAATTAAAACCATCGATAAACGATACGCTTCCCTGTACATCTTCAGCAATAAATTGATTGACCTTCGCTTGAGAGTAGATTGGAGCGAGCCAAGGCAGTCGATCAGCGTAAATACCAACGGATGTCGGTGCAAGCATGAAGGTGGTGTTCACTTCAGGATGGCTAACGGCAAATTTCTTTACCGCATCCGCGTATTGTTGAATTTTTGAATAATCAGGTGTAGCGAACTTTTCGAACAAATAACCATCAGTACCTTTATAAATCCCGTTATTCTCTTGCTGTAGTCGTAATTGTTCAACAGACGATTTGACCGCTACCCACTTTGAACGAAAGGGAAATTGATCTGTTACGAAACTCTCAGCATCATCCGCGTACTTTTTAGACAAAAGATTGTCCCATGTCAGTTGTGGCGCGCTCTGTAATACACGATTTTCGAGTTCGGAGAAACGCTCCTTAGGCAATAAGAAAAAGGCTAAAGACATGAGAGCAAGCGTTAGGACAAATCCCCCAACCAATATTCGATCTGTCCTCTGCTTCATCAGTTGTATCCTCCCTCATGGTTAGAACCGGAAATATAAGAATGGGTTAAACGTGGCATCTACCAAGTAAGCGACCGATAGGAAGAATAGTAATCCATACCAGATGAGATGCAGTAGATACCTAGTCTCTAGTCTCGGTAGCAACTTCCTTGGTATAGATGCGATAACCAATACGATGATGAGAATCGCGTTCGTATACGCAAAATATAACGTCGTATTATCCCACAATGGCTGGTGACTGAGTCCCATCATGGCTTGTAGATAGCTGAATACCATAGGAAGTTGGTCGAAAGCGAACAAGACCCATCCGATGAGGATTAGTACGAGTGCATAGAGATGTCTTACGAAGCGGGGTAAGCGACTTAGAAGCTGTAATCCCCACCATTTTTCAAATATGAGAATAACACCGAAGTATAAGCCCCACAACAGAAAATTCCAACTTGCGCCATGCCAAATGCCTGTAAGTACCCACACAATTAGAATGTTACGTAATTGAATACCAAATCCTCGGCGATTACCGCCAAGTGGGATATAGACATAGTCCCGGAACCAACTGCTAAGAGAAATATGCCATCTTCGCCAGAAGTCCGTGATACTTTGTGCGGTATAGGGCTTGTTGAAGTTCTCGTTAAATTGAAATCCGAACATGAGACCGAGTCCAATCGCCATATCAGAATAGCCACTAAAGTCGAAATAGATTTGAAAAGCAAAAGCAATAATGCCTAGCCAAGCTGTTAATACAGGCATAGATTCCATATTAGACTTGGATATGGTATCCCAGAGTAATCCTATATTGTTCGCAAGTAGCACCTTTTTCCCCAGTCCAATCGTGAAGCGCCGGACCCCTTCTGCAAACTTCTCCATATTCATCGAACGCTCGCGTAGTTGTTCGGCGATGGTATTGTATTGAATAATCGGGCCTGCGACTAATTGGGGGAACAAGGCGACAAACGTACCAAAGTCGATCCAATTACGTTGTGCTTTGGCGGTCCCACGGTAGACGTCAATGATATAGGACATCGATTGAAACGTATAGAACGATATCCCGATTGGGAGAGGTAAGTCTGTTAAAGGGATATGAGTTCCAAGGAGTTCATTCACATTCGTAATAAGAAAGTCGGCGTATTTGAAGTATGATAGCAATCCAAGATTTATGATTACGGAGCATACGACAATCCACTTCCGTTGAACAGCATTTAGCTTCGGACTACTGAGTAGTAGACCGAAGCTATAATCTGTAATGGTGGACAGCAACATAATGATAATGTAAACCGGTTCGCCCCACGCGTAGAAGATCAGACTGCTTATAAATAAGATGAGATTTTTAATTCGCCAAGGCGAAATGTAATATAGCGCAAGGACGGCCGGCAAGAATACGAATAGGAACAGTAGGCTGCTGAATAACATAGATGACTATTTTTGCACGAAGAAATTATCGAATGCCTTCACAAGTTCATCTGCTTTTTCGGAAATAACGAAGAATACATAGTTACCTTTGGTAACCATTTTATAGTTCTTAGCATTCTCGTATTGATCAGGAAGGTATGTCTCGAATTGCTTTTGTACTGCTGTTGCACGTTGTTTAATAGCTGTTTCAACAGCGGGGATATCTTTGGCATCCTTCACTTTGAAGATGGCAATTTCGTTGGTCTTTATGTTCATCATCGGAGCTCGAACGGTATATTCTTCAAGCAATGTAGTATCTAATTGGTATTGTTGCTTCACCATTTCTGCATCTAGTTCCATTAAAGATGGTTGTTCTATTTCTGTAATCATCTTATCGACCATTTCTTTCACAGGTACATTCGATTCAATCTTTGTTTCCTTCGTACTGGAACATGCACTTAGCGCTAGTGTGAATACGATGGCTAGCATAAGAGCGAAAGGTAGTTTTTTCATTGGGACATTCTCCTTAGTATGTGTATTGTGACTTCTGTTCTTAGGCTTATCGACGTGTTGAATCTATAAAATGTTTCATAATATATATATTTCCCTGAAATTAACGGGAATATGAGTGAATGGGTTGGTTGGATCGATCGGAGGAATGCACCTTTATACCAACATTGCAAAGGGTAGGATGAAACCTTGATTCAAAATAGTAAATACTGGGTTAAATCAATAGTGTGAGTACATAAGTTGCTAATGGTTATTAATAAAATTAGATTTAACGAGGAGATGTTAGTTTTGAAGAAAATAACAAAGAAAACCGCATTTGTATGGACAACAGTATTAGGTTTAACTTTTTCGTCAATGGGAATGGTATCAGCAGCTAGTAGTGTCAATGACATTAAAGGTCACTGGGCAGAAGGTGTCATTACAAGTTGGAATGATCGGGACTTAGTTTCTGGGTATGAAGATGGAACATTTCGACCAGAAGAAAAGGTGAATCGTGAGGAATTTACCGCATTGGTGAATAGGTCATTTGGATTAATGGGATCGGAAACCATTGGATTCACGGATGTGAAACAGACAGACTGGTCGTATGAAGATATAGGGGTTGCAAAGAAAGCCGGATACGTCTCAGGATACCCCGATGGAACGTTTAGACCAAAGAATGAAATGACTCGTCAAGAAGTAGCAGTGATTGTTGCGAATCTATTAGGTTTGAATCAATCGGGAACAATTGAATCTCTTGCAGATGGGCAAGGTATTCCTGCATGGAGTAAGGGAGCTATTAGTGCAGTTATAGATAATAAAATTATGGCAGGATACCCTAATGGAACATTTGGACCGGTGAGAACAGCAACACGTGCTGAAGCTATTGCTATCATTGACAAAGCGCTATATTTCAAAACTCAGAAAGACCATTTAGCTCCAAGACCAGCAGTAGAACCAACACCGGCACCAGTAGTAACACCTAACACCGACAGCACTGTCCCAACCAACGCTAAGTAAAGTAATAGTAGCGCCTAGGTCGGATGTTACGGATAATACTTACAAATAGGAATAGAGCCTTTAGGAGTCATTCTAGAGGTTTTTTTCTTTTATTTAATTTCGTGGTGTAAAATAGACTTTTTTAGTGTCACCGAATCCAACTATTCAGCAATTGAAAGGAGAATTGTGATGATCATAACATTTAAACGTAAGTCTTTATCATGGTCAATTATCGGTATTTCTATAGTCGTTCTACTTGCAGGCTGTGCTTCGGATAGTAAGTCCAATGTCAGTACAGAACAGCCAGTTACGCAACAACAAGAAAATGTGAATACGGATAGCAAGAAACCCTCCAAGGATGTTAGTGCGCAGGGCAATACAGGAAGAACTACACCGGTTAAAGAAGAAAATGGCGAATTAATTAAAGAGATCTATGAGCTTAGTAAGGAAGGGAAAGTACCGGGTGTTGATTTTGTTTCGGGACAAGATCTTATTGATAAAGTTCATGCGTCATGGGGAGAACCAGATAAGCCGGTAGGAGCGGGTGATCCCTATGAGGCATATAGCCCAGGCGCAGGAAGAGGGTCATTTGCTTTTGGTATTGGACGTGGTGAAGTGATCTACGATGTTCGTTCCTATGGTTCTAGCGAGGGTCCAAAGGTACAATTCAGCCAAATCTCTTTGGAAGATATTACACAAACATTAGGGGTGCCAAGTGAAAATCGTACCAATGGAAATGACGATATCCTTGTCTATAAGGTTGGAGAATATGAACTCAAATTCGTAGGTCCACATGATAAACAAGTGCTTCACCATATTTCCGTGTATTCGCCAAAGGCGGCAGCACCTATGGGTGGGAAATAAGTAGCATCGATACTTGGTTATGAACGATAGATAATAGTGATGAGCCAATAGATATAAACAAATTTCCCGTTCCTCTCTTGGAGTGGAGATTTGTTTATATCTATTTATGATTTCTGGAGTAGTTGACTGAATAGACACATATTGCGGAAATGATAGGATAAGGTCATCCCGAAAGATGTAGTAAGGTAGCCCGAATGTTATACTAAACAAAAGAGTTCTAGAAAGTTAGAATGGTTAGAATCGGGGAGAGATCAGCATGAATAACACGAACATCGAAGAGTTGATCAAGAAGGCGGAATCATTCATCCACACGATGTACTTCGAGTTGGACAAGTCGGAAGAAGAGACGAAGAACCGTCTCATTACTGTACGTGAACAAATAAATAACTCGGGTAGTTACTATCACACAGAGGAAGAATTGATACATGGAGCGCGGATGGCTTGGCGTCATAATAGTCGCTGCATTGGCCGTCTGTTCTGGGACAAGCTTGAGGTGATCGATGCTCGTCAAGCAGAGAATGAGGAGAAGATAGCGGAAGCTTTGTTGCAACACGTGGAAAGAGCGAATAATGGCGGGCGTATTCGCCCTGTATTAACGGTATTCCGTAGTGGAGAAGACGAGTGGCAGCGTATTCGTGTGTGGAATCATCAACTGATTCGTTATGCTGGTTATCCAAGCATAGACGGGTCTGTCCGTTCAGGAGATCCGGCGTCTGATGATTTCACACGTGTATGTCAGCAACTCGGATGGCAAGGAACAGGCGGGAATTATGATGTGTTACCGCTGGTTGTCGGTATTGGGAAGGGGGAACCTCGGCTGTTTCCCATTCCTACAGACTTGGTGCAGGAAGTACACTTAAGTCATCCCGAGATTGAACGTTTTCCAGAACTTCAGCTTCGTTGGTATTCGGTACCTATTATTTCGGATATGCAGCTTGAGATTGGTGGCATCTTGTACACGGCTGCTCCATTTAACGGTTGGTATATGGAGACTGAAATTGGATCACGAAATTTAGGTGATATAGGACGTTACAACCTCCTACCTGCTGTTGCTAATCTGATGGGTCTGGATCGTTCTACCAACACGACGTTGTGGAAAGACAGAGCACTTCTAGAGCTGAACCGTGCGGTGCTCCATTCATTCAAACAAGCTGGGGTTAGCATTGTCGACCATCATACGGCGGCAGATCAATTCGTTCGCTTCCAACAGCAAGAAGAGCAACGCGGGCGTGAGGTATCAAGCCGTTGGTCTTGGCTTATTCCGCCCATGTCACCAACAGCTACCCCAATCTGGCACGATCAATCCTTGAAGGAGCTCGATCTGAGTCCGCAATTTCTTTATCAAAATCCTGCTTATCAAGGCTGGCTAGATGCGTTGGATGGTCGACTTGAATCTGGTGATAACATAGAGACGACTACGGTCTCGTCGGCTGAAATAGGGTGTCCTTTTCACCAAAAGATATAAGTCATAAGCTTACGCATTGCTGCTATATACTAAGGGATGATACCGATGAACGACGACTTCTCGTATGTTCTGTCATGATCTACGACCAATGAGGGCAGATATTGTTCGTAGATCATAGCTGGCATTAGTTATTCGGTACATTTACAGGGAAAGCAATTCTTGATGACGGCAGCGTTATTGATGAGGTAAAGGACATCGTTGCTTTCGCCGAACATGCGGTAGATAGCTGGTGATTCAAATCGTGTACTATGCCAGAGGTGCTTCTACTTCTTCAACTAACAATGTATGTATAGCTAATGTTCCTATGCTGAAGGCCATACAGAATTGAGCAGCGTAATAAGTTGTCATGATGAATACACCTGAGAAAGTAATATCGGATATAAATAGGTTCCACGACAAGATAGAATCTGAAATTGCAAACAAAATACTCCCGATAATTGCCCATAGTTGACCGGTCATAGCCGCAGACCACATCATCAAGGAAATTACACTTACATAAAGAAGAACAGGGATGATCAAGGATCCATTGTTATCTCGAATCAATGCATGAACAAGCTCCCAACCCATGAATGAAGCATACACGGCAATCGGAACAATGCTAGCGAATCGAAGCTTTGAGAAGCGCCATTTGCTGAGGAATCCCATCATATAGAATAGATGCCCAACTAGAAAGGCAGATAATCCAACGACGAACCAACTTAATAGGCCATCGCCTAACATACAGAAGAATAATCCGATTAATAGCAATAAATGATGGCGCTTTCTAATTCTAGGAATTTGAAAATATGCATAAATGATAATGAGCCACATCGGAATTAACTTGAATAGGATCTTGACGGCGTGTGGTTCCGATGGAATAACGAAAATATAGAGTAAACTCATAAGTAAAATAAGTACAGGTAATAGATACTTTTTCAAAGTATGCGCTCCTTTGTCATTCGAATGTAGGCTATTAACCAATATATCATAATTCCTCTAACTTTATTTGAAGTTAGAGGTTTTTTGATCTGGGTATGATTCTACGAATCTCTACGCTGTTCTTATTGGACTGTGAGTTGAATCATATGATCATACTTCTTGCTATAGTACTGTAAAAGGTGATCCTTAAATAACAATATAACCAATGATTTGTAGTCATATCATGAAAGAGGTGTTCATATTGGAGCTTCCGATATTACAATTTGGCCATATTAAATCAAGAGTACCCATCATGCAGGGGGGTATGGGTGTCGGAATTTCCTTGAGTGGTCTTGCCGCAGCTGTAGCTAATGCGGGTGGGATTGGCACCATTTCAGGTACAGGCATCACGATAGAGGAATTAAGATTACATATTCGTAAAGCACGAGAAGAATCCAAGGAACGAATGGGATATATCGGAGTTAACGTCTTGTTTGCTGTTAAAGATTTCGCTGAAAAAATGCAGGCAGCCTTAGAAGAAAAGGTGGATTTCATTATCTCTGGGGCGGGTATTTCTAGAGATATGTATGCATGGGGTAAAGCGTACAATACACCTGTCATTTCAATTGTCTCATCTGCTAAAGTAGCTAGACTATCAGAGAGATTAGGAGCATCCGCGGTAGTGGTGGAAGGGTTCGAAGCGGGAGGCCACTTGGGTACAGATCGGCCCTTATTTGATATACTTCCGGAGGTTGTAGAGGCCGTCAATATTCCGGTTATCGCAGCCGGTGGTATTATGACAGGAGAAGATATCGCTAAAGCGATGAGACTAGGAGCATCGGGTGTACAGATCGGAACACACTTCGTGGCTAGTCACGAATGTGACGCCCCACAAGCCTTCAAACAGATGTATGTGAATACCAAACCAAATGATACGATACTAGTTAAGACTACGGTAGGACTACATGGAAGAGCGATAAAGAACCGATTGACAGACATTATAAGTAACGAGGAGACGAAATTGCGCATTAAGAAATGCCATAAATGCCTGAAGATATGCTCGTTTCGTTTCTGTACCATGGAAGCCTTGAATAACGCCATTATTGGCGATGTACAGAATGGATTGATTTTTGCAGGGTCAAGGGTGCATGAGATCAAGGAAATTAGAAGTGTTCAACAAATTGTAGACAAACTTATGGATGAATTCGAAGAAGTAAGGTAGTGAAGCTGCGTAAGTATCAATTGAATCGAAATTACGACACCTACATTTTTAATATAGGTGTTTTTTGTGTAGAATCATGTGATAAGTTATCCAAATTTTCCTTTGGCTAATCCAGTGCATCAACGGTTACGTTAATAGTAGTATTATAAGATCTTTCACAAAAATGGATATTTAAAATATAAGTATTTTACTACTAAACGTTTTAATGTTAAGATGTTAATTGTAATGGACAATAAGGAGATGATTTATTAAGCGGATTTGGATTATGATGCGTCCTTCAACATAATGTTCTACAGGACAAACCATGTATTTCACCCGATTTTAAAGGAGACTATTTTGGGACAAACCGATATTTTTAAGTTGATACGTTCAGGAGAATTGTTTACGAATGAAGCGATTATTCGCTGGATGAAGTCTTTTGATTACAATATAGGGATTTCCCCGGTTCTCGTGTTAACTGAATTGAAATTAAGGGGTACCCAAAAACATACTACTTTATCAAAGAAGTTGGGATACTCACCAGGTGCAATAACGAGTATTGCAGATCGCCTCATTAAATTAGGTCTTGCGGAGCGAGAATATAACGAGAATGATCGACGAAATGTATTTCTATCGATTACGGACAAGGGTTTAGAGGTACAGAAAGAAGCGCAACAAAAAGGGCTTGAACTACACGTTGAATTGTTCAAAGTGCTTAGTGAAGAAGAAGTACAGCAGTTTATTAATATTTATGACAAGTTATTAAAAAACTTTGATAATAATGATAGATTATGAATCGATCATATAACAAACACACAACAAAGGGGACAAACATAATGGGAAGAGTACAAGGGAAAGTTGCATTAGTTACTGGAGGAGCTTCAGGTATTGGGTTGTCAACTGCCATGTTATTAGCTAAAGAAGGCGCTAAAGTGGTAATCGGTGATTACAATATTGACGCTGCAAAAGAAGCTGCACAAGAAATTAAAAACCAAGGTTTCGAAGCTACTGCAGTATTCTTGGATGCCTCCAAAGAGGAATCGATCAAAGAAGCCGTTGAATTCACAGTGAAAGAATACGGTACAATTACGATTCTTTATAACAACGTAGGTCTAACTAATTTGAAGAAAGACCTTGATGTCGTTAATATCGATCTAGATGAATGGGATCGCCTTATGAATGTAAATGTGAAGAGCGTTCTATTGGGAAGCCGCTTCGCAATTCCTCATATGATCAAAGCAGGTGGAGGTTCTATTATTAATACAGCATCCATGGCTGCGTTCGCTTCAGACTCTATCCGTTCCGCATATGGTGCTTCTAAAGCAGCTGTTGTGCAACTTACGAAATATATCGCTACACAGTATGGTAAAGATAATATTCGTTGTAACGGCGTTGCACCAGGTCTAATCTTGACGCCAGCAGCGAAGAATAATTTGTCACAACCTTTGTTGGACATCTTCATGAAATACAATGCTCTACCTTATCATGGTGAAGCTGATGATATCGGTAACACCGTTCTATTCTTGGCTTCTGATGAATCTAAATTCATCACAGGACAGACGATTCAAGTTGAAGGTGGACATTATCTAGCTAATCCTACTGCTCCTGATTTCAATGCGATGGCAGCACAAGCACAAGCAGCACAATCTAAATAATTTAATTGATAACAAGCTTAGGGCTTCATTGCCCTAGGCTTTTTTGTGTTATTTATTGATTCTCTTTCGTATCGCTGACATAATGAAAGCCAAAGAATAATGGCTAGGAGAGAAACGATGAAAATTGATCGCTTATTAGCGTTGACAATTCTGCTGCTCAACCGTGAACGAGTTAGTGCAAAGGAGTTAGCTGATCGCTTTGAAGTTTCAACTAAGACGATCTACAGGGATATGGAGACATTGAATCAATCAGGCATTCCTATAGTGGCACATCAAGGGACCTCAGGTGGATTTGAAATTATGGAACAATACACGATTGCTCGCCAGTTCCTAACCCTTAACGAAATCAACACAATGGTTTCTGTAGTCAAAGGAATCACCGGGATTGTGGATGACAGTAAGTTTGCTACCCTTCTTGAGAAGGTTAAGGCGCTTCTTAGTAAAACAGATACCATAAATAAAGAGCAATCCTCAGCTGGAATTATCTTTGATTTCAACCCTTGGGGTCAGAGTCCTGCTGAGCGAGATAAAGTGAAAACATTGAAACAGGCGATAGAGGAATCACGCAAGGTCAGCATTCAATATTTGAACATGAATGGAAAAGAGAGCGAGAGAGTTATTGAGCCAGCGGCCTTAATTCTCAAAGGATATGTATGGTATCTGCATGCATACTGCACATTACGGCAGGATTTCAGGGTGTTTCGATTATCTCGTATACATGAGTTGCGTACGTTAATGGAGCAGGGTGTGCATCGGGAGACACCATCCTTAGATGGTTACGCATGGGAGGCGGAGTGGTCGACGGACGTTAGGCATGAGATGATACTGAACTTTCAACGACAAGTTCGTTATCGCATCGTAGATACTTTTGATCCAGAGATGGTCTCTGTACTCGAAGATGGTTCCATTCAAGTGATGGGTGAGTTTGCGGAAGATGAATGGTTCTACGGAATGATCCTGAGTTATGGTGAACATGTCAGAGTGGAGCAGCCAGCGTGTGTTGCTGAGGAAGTGGTGAGACGGGCACAAAAAATTGTGGAACAGTATATAAACGTAGACAGATAGGTGTCCACTTTTCCAACGTATAATCAAATTATATTCAAGGAGAAGAGGCGAATCATGAATACTTATACTGTTCAACAACCACAAATCGCAATGACTGGTGTGAGTGTGCGTACGACGAATGCTGAAGAATTAGGTACAAACGGACAATTATCAAAGCTATGGGATACATATTTTCAGAGTCATTTGGCATCACAGGCTGGGATCAATAACCCACATCTTATTTATGCCTTATACACCGATTACGAAAGTGATGCATCGGGCGCGTATACCGTTGTAATAGGGCATGAATTGGGTGAGGATGCCCTTGATCATAACGATAATCATACGGTTATACCAGAGAGTAAGTACCTCGTATTTACGACTAACAAAGGTCCAGTGTATGAAGTGGTCGCACAATGTTGGGGAGAGATTTGGTCCTACTTCAAAGATTCAGAGGAGGTAAGAACTTTCACTGGGGATTTTGAGCTGTATGATGCTGGGAAATTTGACCCTACCCAAGCTGTAGTAAAGATCTATATTGCGATTCAATAATTGTGTGAAATAAGGTAAAGGCCCAGCTTCTACATCGAAGCTGGGCCTTTATATTGTTGAATGATATAAATAGGATTATACCGTAACTTCCTTGCGCTCTACGATATAGCAGGCTATTCCAAGGATTAGACCTAGGCCAACGAGGATTGCACCAACCCAAGGAAGCGATGTAATAGCTAGATGTGTAATGACCCAGCCACCAATGAAAGCACCCGATGCATTCCCTAGATTGCCCGCTGAATGGCTAGAGGTAGAAGCTAGTGCGGGAGCATCCTGAGCTAAGCTCATAATCCGGACCTGAAGGCCTGGCATTACAGCAAAGGAAACAACACCCCACAAGAAGATTGTCAATACAGCTGCAATGGGACTATGAACCGTAAAAGTGAAGATTGTAAGAATGATGGCTACTGAGAAGTAAAGTCCCAATATGGAAGGCATCAATTTCCAGTCCGCAAGCTTACCACCCAGGATATTACCAATGGTCACACCACACCCGAATAGAACGAGAATCCAAGTTACACTATGTTCAGCGAATCCGCTGACCTCCTGAAGCAGTGGGTTAATATAAGTGAAGACGGTGAATAGACTGGCATTACCTAGCGCCCCGATTAGTAGATATAGAAGTAACCTGGGTTTGGCCAAAGCAGATATCTGTTGTTTAATACTGGCCGGTTTATCTTGGCGGAGTTGTGGAATAAAGATAATGATACCGATGAGTGCCACAACGCCCATGATTGCGATAGCACCAAATGATGACCTCCACCCCATATGTTGTCCAATAAATGTTCCGAGAGGAACACCAACAATATTCGCAATAGTTAAGCCTGCCATCATGATGGATACAGCACCGGCTCGCTTATTCGGCTGGACTAGGTTAGAAGCGATGACTGCTCCAACGCCAAAGAAAGTTCCATGAGTTAACGCTGTAATGAGTCGAGCTACCATCAACACTGCATAAGTAGGAGCAACGACAGATATAACGTTGCCAAGAATGAATAGAACCATGAGCAGACATAAAAGCTTCTTTTGTGGAATTCGTTGGGTGAGGAGCGTCAGTATGGGCGCACCGACAGCTACTCCAAGGGCGTACATCGTAATAAGCTGTCCTGCTGTTGGAATGCTAACATTTAAATCCTGAGCTACATTGGGTAGAAGACCCATAATGACGAATTCAGTCATGCCAATGGCAAAAGCACCAACGGTAAGCGAAAGGATAGAAATGGGGAATGGTTCTTTTTTTAACGATGATTTCTTAGGAATACTTTGAGTTAGTTCCATGCTGTAGCGTTCAACCTTTCTTCTGTATGTAATGAAGCTTCATCTCAGGATGGTGTAGATTCTCCAAATAAGATATACCTTAATTATTTAGGTTTATGTTTATATTATCAAGGGAAATATTTAACTAGAACAGTCGGGCGAATCGCAAGGTAGTTGTGCATGGTTTTCTATTGGGATTTGTGATAGAATTTACACCTATATAGAAAGAGGAAGTGAGCTATAATGATAAACATAACCGTTCCAGAACCACATGTTAGCATAACTAAACAGGTTGATCCTGAGCTAAGTAATATTTACGGGTTTACTGACTTTCACCTGATTCCTAGAGATATGGGTGGTATCTTTATGTTCTACAACGATAATGATGAATTGTTGTTCGTAGGTAAAGCAAGAAAGCTTAGACCAAGAATAAAGAAACATTTTGAAGATACGGTTTCCGTAATTAAAATGAATAGAGACGAAGTCACTAAAATTGATGTGTGTCTCATTGGTGATCCTGTTCATAGAGAAATCTATGAAACGTATATCATTAATGAATACAAAGCTAAATATAATGTGGACAAAGTATTATATAAATAATTGGTGAATTTAGAAGCAATAAGTGGAGTCAAGTGTGACTGCTTGTTGCTTTTTTTGATGGCTATAAAGCGGCTGAATTGAATTCATTTCACTTAAAATAAAGGCGCTTACATTTTGTTGTTGACGGATGCCAAAGCATGAATTATTATAAGGTCATAATAAAAAAACAATAAAAAACGAATTCACTTGGTGTGTTACCGTTATATTAATGGGCATGAGCCAAGGAAAGCGAACCTAAAGTAATAGGTCCCTTTCCTTGGCTTATTTTAATGTTTTTTTAAAAATTTCTCGTTAAGTATAGTTGGTTAAATCGACGGGATAGTGTAATGGTAAAAGTAGCACACTAAGGGTATCGGACTAAAGAATAAATATCCGTTAAACCGGATTAGGAGGAATATTTATGTTTTGGAAAAAGAAAAAAGAAGAAAATGTTGTTGTTGATATTTACGCACCTGTAACAGGTAACGCGGTTGCACTTACTGAGGTCCCTGATGAGGCATTTGCCGCAGGGCACATGGGTCGAGGGGTCGCTATTGAACCGACAGAAGGAAAGCTCATCGCTCCGTTTGACGGAACGGTTGCTCATATCATTAAATCGAAACATGCGATCATGTTGGAGCATCCCGCAGGGTTGCAATTCCTATTCCATATTGGAGTAAACACGGTATCCCTCAAAGGAGAAGGTTTCATCTCTCACGTAGCTACTGGAGATACAGTGAAAGCAGGACAAGTGTTAATTGAATTCGACATCGAGAAGATTAAAGCTGCAGGATATCCCGTCATTACCCCCATCATTGTAACGAACGCTGATGATGTGACAAGCGACTTAGAATTAATCACCGGTCCTGTTGAGGCAGGCAGTACTGTCATTTTGAAGGCGGTTATAAAGTCATAGCATTATAAAATTTGAAAGGATGATTCATTCATGTTAGCATTTCTCCAAAAAATCGGTAAGTCGCTGATGCTTCCAGTGGCAACACTACCGGCAGCAGCTATCCTAATGCGTTTCGGTAATGTCGATTACATTAAGGATTTTCACATGGGAGACAGTGTTGGAGGTTTCTTAAATACTTACGTTGCACCGTTTCTAAATGCGGGCGGAGGTACGATATTCGATAACCTCCCACTAATCTTTGCAGTTGGGGTTGCCATTGGATTGGCTGGCGATGCTGTAGCAGCATTATCAGCAGTGATCGGTTATATGATCTTGGCTAAAGTACTTCTAATTGTACCAGGAATATTCCCTGAATTAATGCAATCGGCAGATACTAAATTGAACATGGGTGTTCTCGGTGGTATCTTGGTAGGTTGTATCGCCGCAGGTCTTTATAAGAAATATCATAAAATCAAGCTTCCAGACTGGCTTGGATTCTTCGGGGGCAAGCGTTTCGTCCCTATGGCTACAGCGTTCACAATGGTCGTTGTAGGTCTGGTGTGTGGTCTTGTATGGGGTCCTGTTCAAGCGGCTCTTGATACGTTCGGTGGGTGGGTTACAGGTCTCGGTGGTGTAGGATCTGCCATTCATATGGTTGCTAACCGTCTCTTAGTACCGTTTGGCCTACATCATATCATTAACTCAATCGTGTGGTTTCAAATTGGTGATTTCGTTAACGCTGCTGGCGATGTCGTTCACGGTGACTTAACGCGCTTCTTCGCTAAGGATCCCGAAGCAGGTATGTTTATGACAGGATTCTTCCCAGTCATGATGTTCGGTCTTCCAGCTGCTGCATTTGCCATTATTCATACGGCTAAGCCAGAAAGACGTAAAGCAATTGGATCTATCTTTATCGGTGCTGCATTTGCTTCATTCTTGACTGGTATTACTGAGCCTTTAGAATTTGCCTTTATGTTTGTTGCTCCTTTACTTTATGGTGTGCATATTGTTTTATCAGGTGCTGTTGCTTTTATATCTTATGCAATGGGTATGAAGCTCGGCTTTGGTTTCTCAGCAGGTTTCCTCGACTATGCAATCAACTATCAGCTAGCTACGAAGCCATTGCTATTGATTCCAATTGGTCTAGTAACCGCAGTGGTGTATTATGTGGTGTTCCGCTTCCTAATTGTGAAGTTTAACCTCAAAACACCAGGTCGTGAGGATGAAGTTGTTGAGCTTGAAGGTTCGGCTTCCGGTGCCATATCTGGTGACAGTCGCGCGGCTAAAATCTTGTCTCAACTAGGCGGATCTAGCAACATTGAGTCCGTTGATGCTTGTATCACACGTCTTCGTCTTATCGTTAAAGACGAGAAGGCTGTTAGCGACGCTGGTCTTAAGCAACTTGGTGCTGCTGGCGTTATGAGACTTGGTAAAGGTGCTGTTCAGGTCGTATTCGGTCCACAATCCGAAACGATCAAGGACGAGATTAATGAGATTTTGTAGTAACTAATGGTTATCAATACCAAACGTGGTGGACGCTCCTAGTAGGGAGTGATCACCACGTTTTTTCTTGTGAGTGGAATATGTATTATGTGATTATGTGTGATTGTATAGGGAAATAACTTGTTATCAATCATAATTGGTATATAATAACATATGTTGGTACTGTAAATAAAAAATGAGTACCAAGTGGAGGGTAGATATGTGAAGGATAGAATCATCAATGGCACGATTTACTTGATTCAACAAAAGGGTTTTAGCTTTACCCTTAGTGATGTAGCAAAGCAAGTTGCAATCAGTAAGCGGACGATTTACGAGCACTTTACTTCCAAAGACGATATTGTCGAGCATATTGTGAACGGACTTATTCTAGAAATTAAAGAAAGAGAACAAAAAATCGGAGAAGATGAACAGCTTGACATACTACAAAAGATCGAGCAGATGTTGGTATGCATCCCGGAGGAGTTCGCAGGCTTGGATACGAGGTTACTATCAGAACTACATAATGCCCACTATTCGCAATGGCAAATTCTCGATTCCTTCTTAAAGGATGAATGGAACGTTGTGTTAGGATTAATGAAAAAAGGGACAGAACAGGGTGTAATCCGAAATATTCACTTGCCATTATTTATTGAACTTTACTTAAGCGCCATCAACCAAATTTACGATCCGTCGTCTAACTTGAAAGCTGAAATGACGATGAGGGATATTCTTCAATCGGTAGTAGATATTCTGTTATACGGCATTACCACACAACAACGGTAAAGAGGGTACAGATTCGTATGCATTGGTTATATTTATGGCTAGCGATTGTATTCGAGGTGGGTGGGACGTTGAGTATGAAGTTGTCGGGGGGATTTACCAAATGGCAACCGAGCATCCTACTTGTGGTTTTCTATATTTGTAGTTTTGTATTTCTAACACTGACATTAAAAGGCCTTGAGGTTTCTACTGTATATGCGATTTGGTCTGGCGCAGGAATTGTAGCTATTACAATCATTGGATTTGTATATTTAGGCGAGCATGTTAATGTGACAAAGGTGCTGTCTATTGTACTTATCGTCATAGGGGTCATTTCATTAAATCTTAGTTCAGAGAAGACTTCTGATCCGTTACCAACGGTTAGCGAGTCCATCGAGTAGGAATCTAAAGATAAAATACACTATTAATTTATATACGTTGGAGGTTAAGGATGAGACGATTAAAGCCTTTTTTCCTCATGACAGACATCGGATTTATTGTGTATTGGATTGTTACTTATTTTCATATTATTCCGACAAGTTGGGCATTTAAAGATTATGATAATCCGATCATCGTAGCTTGGAACTGGTCGTTCTTTCCATTAGATATTATAATATCGCTCACGGGTCTCTACAGTTTGTATTTATATCGTAAACAACACGCAACATGGCGAGGGTTTGCGTTGATATCGCTCGTATTGACATTCTGCTCGGGTCTGCAAGCGATTGCCTTCTGGTCATTTATTAAAGACTTTGATATCACATGGTGGGTGTTCAATTTGTACTTAATGATTTACCCCTTATTCTTTATTAGACTGTTCATCAGTCGGGTGAAGCAGGGGGCCGTTCATAATTAGTAATAAGGAAGTGGGAGCAACATGAATTCACTCTGCAACAACGAAACAACCACTTGGTCAATGATTACGGAAACAAATTGCCTAACGCTATCGGACGGATTCAAGAGATGGATGGGCTATTTGAATGAGGAAACAGTCTATAGTTCCAATCTTCTACAAGAAATGGTGTATTCGGAAGATGTTCATATGTTCAATGAACACATGAACAAGTTAAGCTATGGTCAGATAAGTAGCTTAGAGTACCGTATCCGTATTAAGAATAATGAACTGAAATGGATTCAAAATATCGGTATACCTGTTCTAAATCACGCTAATGAGGTTTGCCGAATTGATGGTGTAATGCTAGATATAACGGAAAAGAGAGCTGAACAGGAACAAGTAGAGAATACTTTCTCCTTGTATCAAGATATGTTGGATACGATTGACGTCGCATTGTTTTCATACGATATGAACTTGCAGCATGTCTCATTTATTTCGGATGCTATAGCTAAAATTACAGGTTATCCAATTGAGCAAACGAAAGTGAGTAAATTTTGGTCAGGTATTGCTCATCCAGATGAAAAAGCTCGTGTCGATAGTATAACTACAATGGTGAAAGGTGGAATTCGGGATCTAAGCGAAAGTCGCATTATCCACGCCAATGGAGATATAAGGTGGATTCAAGTCAGAATAATACCCAGTCTGGATAAATTCAATTCGGTTGTGCGGCTCGATGGTTTAGTAACAGATATTACTGAAAGAAAAATGATGGAAGAAACGTTATACAGGAACGAGCAACGTTATAAATCTTTATTTGAATATAATACAGATGTTGTATGCGAATTAGATCTTCAAGGAAATATCTTAGCTATTAATCCGGTTGCCGAGAATATTACAGGAGAAAGAATGAATCTGTCTTGCAAGACTCTTTCTATTGTGGATGTGTTTGGTAATGAGCATGCGGAGCTAATGAATGACTCTTTCGAGAAGGTTCTTGAAGGAGAAACACCCCATTACGCAGTGACATCATGTTATAGGGATAGAGGTATTATTCACTGGGATATCAAGAATGTTCCAATTCAAGTGAATAATCAGCTAGTGGGCATTTATGTGATTGCTAAAGACGTTACGGTGAAGAGAAAAGTTCAGAATAGACTTGCTGAACGTGAAGCGGAGTATCGGTTAATTACAGATAATATGAAAGATTTAATGGTTGTATTGGACGCCTCCGGCAATTTCCTTGTAGCATCACCTTCTTGTGAGAACATCATGGGTATCCCTTTAGAGTTGATTCGGGAGACGACAATATTGGAACATATTTATCCCGACGATAGGCAATACCTGATAGATCACGTTATGGATATGTTAGAAACAAAGGGTAGTAAATTGTTAAGATTTCGTTTCATCCATGTTGACGGTCATATCATCTATCTTGAATCGATGGGTACTCCAGTATTCGGGGATGATGGAAATTTCGAGAAAATTGTGATCGTGTCGAGGGATATTACTAAAAAAGTTGGAATTGAGAAAGAACTTAGAGAGAGTGAGGAACGTTATCGTAGACTTATTGAGCTGTCTCCTCAACCCATGGTTCTCCTTCTACAGACTAAGGTGGTCTACATGAATCCCTCTGGTCTGAATATGATTGGAGCATCCCATGCCGATGAAATCATAGGGGAATCGATGTACGATTATATTCATGAAGATAATTGGGAAGAGGGCACGCAAAGGATGCATCAATTGATGGACATGGACTACATTGGATCTATGAAATATAAGATCATTCGTGTAGACGGTCAATTAATTGATACAGAGGTTATCGGAATATATGACGAAGTCACAGAGACGATCCTTATCTTAATTAAGGACGTTACGGAACAGCTCAAGATGGAAAGAGCTCTACAGGAAAGTGAAGAGCGTTATCGAAGATTGGTAGAACTCTCTCCAGTAGCAATCGCTGTATATAAGGACGGGTTAATTAATTATATTAATCCAGAAGGTTGTAGGATCCTCGGCTTAGATATCAGCAACGATGCGTTGTCAGCGGATATTATGGATTGGATGCACCCAGATTATTATGATTATGTAAGGCTTGGTATGGATAAGACGATGTTGAACGGCTATTCCCTTCCGGCTGAATATCAAGTGGTTCGTTCGGATGGTCAGGTGATAATAGTATCTATGTTAGCGATCTATGATACACAATCTTCATCGATACAGCTCATGTTCGAAGATATCACGGAAAAGAAACGCGTAGAACAAGCACTGTTGGAAAGCGAGGAGCGCTATTTCCGCTTACAAACAAGTCTGGATCAGTTCTCTCACGATCTCTTTGGCGTAATGAAAATTGCCCAGATGGAACAACGGTTATTACAAGAAGTACGTGACATACTGAAAGTTACAGATGTTAGTATCATTGAAGTTGAACACAATAAAGATAATTTATGCGAGATTATCGAAACGGAGAAAGGTTATTCTCTTAAGATAGATGAGAAGAAGGGCAAGAGCTATTTACTTTGTATTGACGAGAAACCGAGTAGCTTAGAGATAACAGCTATAAGAGTATGGCTTGCCACGATTACCCGATATGTCAGTGTGCTATTTGATAACTTTCTGATCATCGAGGATTTAACTAAGGAACTTGAGCAGGATGCATCTGAGCAAGTTGCTCCTACATGGCTTCTGCGTTTCATGTTTAATTTGTCTGAGAATGAACGAAAGCGCCTCGCTCAGGATTTACATGACTCAGCCCTGCAAGAGCAGATTATCTGGTACCGTAAGCTTGATCTTCTTTTGACGGATAGATCTATCACTGGAATGCTACGAGAGCAACTTGGGCAAATCACGGAGGGTTTACTCGATGTCATTTATCAATTACGTATCACGTGTAATGAGCTAAGACCTCCTATGTTAATAAGAGATGGACTCGTCTCTTCACTTGAAGCTTTGTTCGATTTCACTCAATTGCGTTCCAATTATGTGATTCATTTTGATGTAGAACATTTCAATTATAAATTAGATGACGATGTACTAATTGGTTTATATCGTATTGTACAAGAGCTCTTGGCTAATGCTTCGAAACATTCCTCTGCAACAGAAGTTCGTATTCTATTATTCAGCGAAGGCGAGCATATCCGATTAGAGTATAAGGACAATGGGATGGGAATGGATATTACAGAGATGAAAGACTCGATGACAAGTATGGGTATACATGGTATGAAAGAACGGGTTCGTAGTATGGATGGAATCATTCATTTCCTCTCATCCGAGAATAATGGATTAACGATGACGATCTCTATACAGCTACATGAATAGATACGAAATACTAAAGGGATCGAGGTGTAACTGTTATGATTCATATTCTGTTGGTTGATGACCATCCAGCTGTCATGGAAGGAACCAGGATGATACTAGAACAAGAGGGAGATATATCGGTAGACCTGGCGAATACGGCTGAGGAAGTCTTGGAAATGGTAGGCTCACAATCATTTGACGTCATGTTATTCGATCTCCATATTTCCGATGTTAATGGGATAGACCTGGCTAAGCAAGTGTTAGAAATGAATTCGAACGCCATCATATTAATATATACTGGGTTTGAAATTAATAATCATTTCAACTTAATGATTGAGACCGGCATATTTGGTTTCATACCCAAAACGACAAGTAGGGAACAACTTGTTACGGCTGTTCGTTGTGCTTTAAGAGGAGAAGTCATCCTCCCCCTGTCCTTAGTGAAACAATTAAGAAGAATGACAATCTTGGGACCGGAAGGGATTGATGAAGAGATAGCTTCTACGATTAGTAATAAGGAATATGAGATTCTTAAAGAAATAGCTCAAGGAAAAAGTAATAAAGAAATTGCTGAGATTCTACATATGGGCCAACGGTCCCTAGAATATAAGCTAACGAATCTATTTTATAAGTTAAAGGTGAAATCTAGAGTGGAAGCTGCAATTAAAGCGAAACAAATGGGTGTATTGACGGACTCAGATGTGGAATAATAGTGCGTTACATGGACAATAAATGTCCCCTATAAAAGGATCCCATTCACGTTGTGATATGGGGTCTTTTGCTGTGTGGAAATGAAGTTCGAGGTGCGAAATGATTGATGATTTATAAAGTATTTGCTCAATTGGATTGCAGGGTTCCGCAATAATATTGCGGGGTCACGCTATACTTTTTCGGTTACCAAAATATGGCCCTCGTTTTATGATGGTTCTAGGACTTTAGAATTATGGATTAGAAACTACAATGCTACTACTACAATAAGGAAAAACGGGGTGTTGGAACATGAAGTGGTTTTATAATATGAGAACAGCTGTAAAGTTAATTTCTGCATTTGTTATTGTTGCTGTTATTTTGTGTATCGTTGGATTATATGGGATCAGTAATTTGAGTAAAATGGATGAATCTATCGTCGATATGTATGACGATCGCTTGACTCCGATTACTTATTTTGGGGAAGCGAATGAATTGTTCCTAAAAAACAGAATAGATATCCGAGATATAAACACGATGGCTAGTACAGAAGCTGAAGTTACAGCATATAAGGTGAAAATTCATAATAACATCAAAGCGATTGAAGCTATTATGGCCAAATATAGTAAGACAGCTCTTAGACCAGAAGAACTAGAGAAGATGAAGGAATATACCTCGATATGGCAACGGTATAAAGCTGACATAGACGTAGCTATTAAGATGAATGAGGACAAAGTGGGCTGGGAGGAGTATACAAATTATTTGCTTTCAGGTAATTTACAGAAATCGACTGCTGAAATGACAGAGATTCTGCAAAGTTTGATCGATATCAAGATGAAGCAGGCAGACGGAGCTAAGGACTATGCGAATAGCCTTTACTTATCTTCACGTCTTATTACTTTCATATTTACTGTAGTTGCAACCCTCCTGAGTGTTGGGTTCGGGTATTTAATCTCCCAGATCATATCGAGACCATTGAAGCGTGTTGTGGTCTTGCTAGGGAAGGTAGCGAATGGAGATTTGAGTGAAACTTCAGATTTGGTTACGAAAGACGAGGTCGGATTATTGGCTCGTTCCGTCAATGACATGATTCTGAAACTAAGACATACGGTAGGTGGAATCTTGGTGTCCGCAGAAACAGTCTCAGCAGCGTCTCAGCAGATTTCAGCTAGCACACAGGAGATTGCAAGCGGTAGTATGAGCCAAGCCAGTGCAGCTCAAACCATGAATGAGTTGTTTCATGAGTTATCCTTAGTTATTCATTCCGTAGCTCAGGGTGCTGAGCAGGCATCTGAGCTCTCTGATAAGACGATGAAGATTGCGCAAGATGGGGGTAAGGTAGTCCGAATCTCTATTGATGGGATGACACATGTGAATGAACAAATGTCTCGACTCGAAGGAGACTCGCACAGAATAGGTGAAATTATTGAAGTCATTAGCGATATTGCAGTCCAGACGAATCTTCTTGCACTTAATGCAGCCATTGAGGCGGCACGTGCTGGAGATCATGGTCGGGGGTTTGCAGTTGTAGCGGGTGAAGTTAGGAAGTTAGCCGAACGAAGCGGCGATGCTACGAAACAAATTACTTCGATCATCAAAGGCATGCAAGAGAATACGAAACAAGGCGTACAATCCGTAGAAGAGGGTGTGGCATCTTCACAGAAAACGGGCGAAGCATTTGAACATATTCTATCCATGATGAGCGAGACAGCATATAAAGTAACCGAAATAGCGGCAGCCAGCGAGGAGCAAGCTGCACAATCCTCAGAGGTGATGTTCTCCATAGAAAGTATATCCGCAGCGACTGAAGAAGTGGCAGCAAGCAGTGGGGAAACAGCAGTAACTGCGCAATCTTTGGCACAACTAGCGGAGGAATTGAATGGATTGGTATCCATCTTCAAGCTCAAATAAGGGAAATGGATAAGGAAGTAACCAAGATATTAAAGATGGAAAGGGCCTTAATATGAGAGGGGTCGTGGATAAATTAGTGATAGGAGTAGAGATGTTGTGCAGAAGATAAAGGTACTTGTAGTAGATGATTCTGTATTTATGAGGAACTTAATCTCTCAACTAATCACAGTGGATACTGCATTGGAAGTGATCGGAACGGCTCGAAATGGAGAGGAAGCCGTTAGTATGGTGCGCAGACTCAAGCCTGATGTCATAACATTAGATATCGACATGCCAGAAATGAATGGGTTGGAAGCTTTGACAACAATCATGGAGCACCGTCCAACACCTATAATCATGCTAAGCTTGATGACACCGAATGGGGAGATAGCCACAATTAAAGCGCTACAAAATGGGGCGGTAGATTTCATATCTAAACCATCATGTTCGAATCCCTTTGATTTATTTAAGGTGAAGGAAGAATTAATATCTAAAATCAAACAGGCTTCACAAATACCTCTAATAAACCTTATAGTTAACAATATAACGGATTCAAAAGATGATGAAGGACAAAAAGGGAATACTCAGACTGGACTTGCAAGGAAATTTGATCAGATCTTGGTTATTGGCACTTCAACAGGGGGCCCGAAGGCTCTAGATACTGTCATTACTGCCCTGCCAGCGAATTTTCCTTATCCCATACTGGTTGTTCAACATATGCCACCGAAGTTTACGAAATCGTTGGCAGATCGGTTGAATCGTTTATCACGTGTTCGAGTGGTTGAAGCGGAAGATAACCAGACAGTATTAGGTGGAACGGTATATATTGCCCCTGGCGATTACCACATGACGGTTGTTCAGACGAACGGGGAATTCAGAATCAGACTTCATCAGGAGCCTCAGGTCCAGGGGCATCGTCCATCCGTTGATGTTCTATTCAATTCTATCTCTTTGTTGAAGAGCTTGAAGCGGCATTTTATCCTTATGACGGGAATGGGGAGCGATGGTGCGAAGGGAATGATGGCTGCGAAAGCAGCGGGAGCACATACAACCATTACTGAATCGAAGGAAACCTGTATTGTATACGGCATGCCAAGATCAGCAGTTGAATTAGGCTGTGTAGATTACACGGTTCCTGTTCATCTGATCACATCTAAGATCATGGAAGTTACAGGATTCCTGAAACGCTAAGTTGGAGCTTTAAGGGTTGGAGGCATAATCTTGGTAATGGGTAGTAGTACCATAGAGAAAACAATGTTGACGAGTTTCCTGCTTCAAGGGTTCTGGGATAGATGGATTGCAAATGATATCCCGAGGGAAACGGTGATTGAGTTGCGCCATCGGATCAATAGACTTGAAGATTGGATTCGGATATTACAAAAACATGCGGATGTTTACGAGAATCGTGCGGTGCATGTTCTTAATCAACATTCAGTCGGTGAAGCAGTTAACTTCTATCGACTTGCAGCTATGCACTACAATCTCATTCAATGGGTGTTTCCCGAAACGGGTAATGAGAAGCGAGAATGGTATCAACGATGCAAAGATATGCATGAGCAAGCCGATCAGCTTGTGGAAGATGAGATTATGAACATTATCATTCAAGTCGAAGGCAACGAGTGTTACGGACGGATACGTGTCTCTGATCGACCTAAGGGTTGTGTCATTATTATTAATCCTATTGATTCCTCGAAGGAGGAGGTAGTGAAGTATGAAGATTTTTTCGCAGGGATGGGTTTCGCTACAGTAAGCTTCGATGGCCCAGGACAAGGCGAAACCTATACTTTTAGTCATCAAAGGGCAACACGTCAAAGCTGGGACCTCTTTGTCAATGAAGTGATTGAGTTCACTGCATTACAATTTCCAATGCTCCAGCTTTATTTGTTCGGAACATGTTTAGGTGGGGCTTGGAGCATCCAAGGAAGTAGCCACCCTAAGATATGCAGAACGGTTTCGGTAAGCCCTGTAATTGATGGGGATACCAGAGTGCCTGAGTATTTTGAGGAAAGATTGTTGAATATCATTGAGGATTCCAAGAGTGGTCTTCTATTAAGAATGGAAAGCCTCGATTATGTAAGTCCAATTCTCTTGGTGCATGGTAAGAAAGATACGATTATACAGCATGATAATATATATGATTTATATACCAAACTTCCTATTGAGAAACGACTTATTCAATATGTGGATGAAGGTCATGGCTGCAATTATAGAATTAATGAGATATTGAAGGCTGCTGGGCATTGGTATCTTAGGCAAAGTAACCCGCTATCACTATAAGTAGAGTGATAGCGGGTTATTTTATGTTGTACGCATTCTTATATTTAAAATTATTTAGCGAGTTCTTTTGTTGATGCTACTTCATACGTAATAATTTCATTACTAATGATAGGAGACTCTTTGGGAGCAGCATCTGGACTTGGTTCTGGACGCTTGTGGGAAGCCTTGAAAGCATCACTATTTCGCCATGTCGTAAAGTCATCCTGTGTTTCCCAATACGTGTTTACACTCAATTCATCATAATCGGGCAAGTTCTGTGTCAGTAAGACTTCTACTTTTACCATACCCTTAGAAGAATCCAATGGACCTGGTGCTGTAAATCTTGGCGCCATAGCTGCACCCATTCCTTTTTTTACTTTCATTCTGTTCGTTACAATAATCATGGTACATCGCTCCTTTTATTTGATTTCAATGGGTCTGACCCGATGTTTAATATTGGAACCTTCATCTTAATTTTAATGCTTTCAATATCAAAAGCAAATGAAGCCCTTTTTATATCATCACTTACGAATGAAATATGTTAAAAAGTGCACAATAAAGCAGGATGTAACTATGAGTAAAATTCTACTAAAAGGAGCAGGTACTTATATGAGAAGCAAGTTTATGAAATTAACGATGTTGTGCGTGATCCTTATTACGAGTATGGCACCATTAAATGTCCAAGCTATGGAACATAAGCAAACCCATGCTGCCCATAAAGAATGTCTGAGCCCTGCCAAAGTGAAACTTAAAGAGGACATGAGGCGGTTATGGATCGACCATGTCGTATGGACTAGAAGCTACATCGTAAGTGCCATCGAAGGGCTGGCGGATCAACAGAAGGTACTTGAAAGACTTCTGCGGAATCAGCAGGATATTGGAGATGCAATAAAGCCGTACTATGGGGAAAAAGCGGGAAATAAGCTAGCTGAACTACTTCGGGAGCATATTCTACTTGCGGGACAAGTATTAGACGCAGCTAAAAGTGGAAATCAGGCGAATCTGGAAAAGTACAACAAAGAATGGCACCGAAATGCCGATGATATCGCTAAATTCCTCAGCAGTGTTAATCCATACTGGTCGGAAAAAGTGATCAAGGATATGATGTATGAACATTTGCAACTAATCATAGACGATGTGACAGCAAGACTGAAGAAGGATTGGGATGCTGAGACCATTGCTTTTGATAAAGGCGTGGATCATATGGTTGAATTTGCAGATATTCTTACAGAAGGAATTGTTAAGCAATTCCCTGATCGATTTAAGTAAAGTTTCTGTCTAACATTTCACCTTGGTGTGATGGATTTCTTAACCTATGGAATGAAATTGATTGAATCTAGAAAAAAAGCAATAAGCGCAGTCACGCTTATTGCTTTTTTTAATTTAGTATAAGTTTCACTTGATACGCTATTCCTTATATTTACAATGATTTCTACTTGCTTATATATTTATGATATATTCGCAGGATCAACCTATTTACTTCATGAAATAGAATAATGACTAAAGACTGAAAGACCTTCGATAGGCGGAAGCGTTATGCTATTTTTAGACCTTATACCACTTCTGATTGCCCAATCCATCTGTTTTAGGTTGACATATCATAATTGAAATACGTGATAGATGGAGTTGAAATGATGGCAATCCCTCGAACGAGCCAATTAAGAAGTAAGACCAAGATAGATATCTTAATACCTGCGATTGAAAAAGATCTAGGAACACTTCCCTTTGTCATTGATGCAATCAGAAAACATGTACAACACCCCATCGGGGATATCATGATCGTTGCTCCGAGAAAGAAGAGAATCATAGATCTATGTAACCGAAAAGGATGTAAGTTCATTCATGAGAATACCGTTCTTCCGATTACTAAAAAGAACATTCATTATCGTTCAAAGAGATGGGAACGTTCTGGGTGGATGTTTCAACAATTGTTGAAACTGAACGGCGATACCTTGAGTTCTTCGAAGTTTTTTTTGGTGATGGATGCCGATACGGTATTAATTCGCCCTCATATATTCCGCTCGGGTAACAAGACGATATTTTATTGCCGAAATTGGAGCCAAGGTGAATATTTCAGAACCTATCGTAAGCTGATGGGAAGACAACGTTCCTCGTCCACATCTTTTGTGACTCACTATATGTTGTTTGAGAAATCCAAGCTTGTACAAATGAAGAAGGCTATTGAAGCTAAACACCATACGAGCTGGTATTCTGCGATATTGCGGAGTATGGATAAGACCAAGCAGTTTGCTTTTTCAGAATTTGAAACGTATGGAAACTTCATCCATAGTACTTATCCAAGTGCAATTATTCGCAAGAAATCTTTGAATAAGAGTCTGCATATGAATGTTTCACAAGCATCACAATCACGGATTGAAGGTCTATCCCACCAGTATAGATCCATCTCTTTTCACAAACGTAAAGACTACGTAAGGCAATTGCCGGTGAGGAAGAAGTGACAAATTATCAAGTTGTGTGGATAGGACCTGTCCACAAAAATTCTGGGCTTGGTATCGCGAGCAGAGCCTATGTTCAAGCATTGCGACGACAAGGTGTAAACGTCTCGGTGGGAGATACACCCAGAGGGAACGCTAATCAAGGGAAAAAGAAAATCCTAATCTATCATGATCCTCCTCATACGATTAACTTCAAGAAGGAAAGAGCTTATTTCGATCATGTCATTCTAAATACGGTGTGGGAGACGACTCGATTACCTAATGTTTGGATTCCTTATATGAATAAATTTGATGCTGTTTGCGTGCCAACGTATCACAATAAGCAGGCAATGCAGAATAGCGGTGTTACAGTACCTATATTTATCGTTCCTCATGGAGTGGACACCAAAGGATATACGCCCACGAATAAGAAAATAACGTTAAGAAAGTATAAGCATCGATTTGTGTTTGTATCTGTATTTGGTTTTCAACATAGGAAAAATCCGGAGACCCTATTAAGAGCCTACTGGGAAGAATTCTCTGCAACGGACAATGTGCTGTTGATTATCAAGACGGACGGATGCACCGAGCACGAGAATGAGCAATCGATTAAGAATAAAATTAGACATTATAAACAAAGCCTTGGCATCAACAAGCAAACGGCACCAATTATACTCTCAGCGCGGCATATGAATTCTCAGAAACTCAAGGGGATGTATACCCGTGCGCAAGCCTTTGTTTTACCTACAAGAGGTGAAGGCGTTGGATTGCCCTTCCTTGAATCATTGGCGAGCGGGACCCCAGTTATAGCTACAGGGTGGGGAGGACATATGGATTTCTTGACCAGCAACAATTCATTCTTACTGCCGTATAAATTAAGAAATCCTGTGCTTAGCATGAATAGTAGACACGCCATCTCTCGTGAATTCCGTGAGTTGTTTGCACAAAAAGGACAACGATGGGCGGAAGTAGATGTTCGCAGTTTGAGGCAAAAGATGAGATTAGCGTATAATAACCCCCAATTGTGCAAGACGAAGGGTCGTCGAGGTAGACAAGATGTGCTTAAACTAACCTGGAATAGAGCGGGAGTCTCTTTGAAACAAGCTATAGAAGAGGTCATACGGACTAACCATAATAGAAAATAGGATAATACGCATCTTGTCGGGAGGGATATATTGTGAGAATCGTTCTATTGTCTGGCGGTTCCGGAAAAAGACTATGGCCGCTCTCTAATGAGATTAGATCAAAAGTATTTCTGAAATTATTGAAATCGGATGATGGCACGAAGGAATCCATGATTCAAAGAGTGTGTAGACAATTGGATTCAGTAGGACTGCTTCAATCCACTTCTATCGTGACACATGAAAGCCAAGTTGAGATTACACAGAATTATGTCGGCGACAACATCCCTATACTCGGTGAACCCTATAAG
This sequence comes from Paenibacillus antarcticus, assembly GCF_001637225.1. GTDB lineage: Bacteria > Bacillota > Bacilli > Paenibacillales > Paenibacillaceae > Paenibacillus_AQ > Paenibacillus_AQ antarcticus. Next base: position 91,861 of record NZ_LVJI01000007.1, on the reverse strand, counting down.
AAGGGAACGTTCACGGCTATAGCACTAGCGGTGAGTTATTTTCATTCTACAATGAATCTAGATCCGAACGAAACCATATGTGTCCTCCCAGTTGACTCGTTTGCGGAGACGGCATTCTTCCAGTTGATTCATACATTCCCCGAAATATTAAACCATTCCCAATCCGAGATAGCTCTTCTTGGGACAGTTCCCAAAAATCCCTCTAATCAATACGGTTACATTATACCGAATACCAATCGTATCAAGAATAGAGAATACTTAACCGTCACTCATTTCGTAGAAAAGCCGGAGGAACAGCATGCCATTCGCCTTATCAATAATGGAGCATTGTGGAACTGTGGTGTTTTTGCCTTTTCGATGGATTTTATGCTGTCATATATGAAGAAGAAAGGTTTACCAACAGACTATGATCAATATCTCCTTCAATACGAGCATCTTCCCGAGTTGAGTTTCGATCAAGAGGTTGTTGAACGTACCAATCACTCCGTGGTCATCCCTTACGATGGAGCGTGGAAGGATCTTGGGAGTTGGGATACGTTGACGAGTCATTTTGAGAGTCTTGCTATTGGTTCAGGACAAATTTCTAATGATTCAATCAATACACATTTAGTTAATGAGCTTCCATATCCAATTCAGGTTATCGACGTCTCTAATATTATTGTGGCCGCGAGTCCAGATGGGATTCTTGTGGCAAGTAAAAAAAGCGCAAATCAAATAAAAAATAAACTTCGGTATACTCCACAAAAACCTAAGTACGATGAGAAAAGATGGGGAACCTGTCTCGTATTGGATTACTCCAAGGTAATGAATGACGAAACGGAAGCGATAACGAGGAAGGTGAATGTGTTACCCGGGAAATATATTGGCTATCATTCACATCCGAAGAGAACTGAAATTTGGACTATTATTTCCGGATCGGGAGAGTTTATCTTGAACGATACGTTATCGCTTATTCAGACAGGTGATGTTCTCCAAATTTCCTGCGGAGCCGAACATGCCGTGAAAGCCATACTTCCACTTGAATTTATTGAAATCCAGATCGGCACTGAACTAGATAAAGAGGATAACCTTCAGATGACCATGACGTGGGAAGATACGATTCGATTGTGTAAGAATGGACCGTAATCACATGTTCATGAAAAAAGGTTTGAAGGCCGTTCGTGGCATGTATAAACATCCATATAGATGACAAAAACGCAGTAATCCCCACTATATAGTGGATGGGATTGCTGCGTTTTTAGTTCACTAACACGATTTAGTTGTTATTTACACGATTTGTCTACCTTGAACCCACACATTACGAAGATTCAATTCAGAATCTAACAGAAGAATATCGGCTAGCTTACCTGCTTCAAGTGATCCAATTTGTTGATCTAATCCAAGCGAAATTGCAGGATTTAGACTGGCAGCTTCGGAAGCTTCTTCAAGAGTAAGACCAACGTCTGTAATTAGATTACGGAAACCACGGATCATGGTTAATGTACTTCCAGCAAGTGCTCCGTCGTTATTCTTAAGTGTAGCAATGCCACCGGATACATTCACGGGTTGATCACCTAACGTATACTCACCGTCACCGAGTCCAGCAGCAGACATGGCATCCGTGATGAGTATCAGATTAGAATCTGTTTTCATACGTGCAAGGATAGACATCACAGCAGGATGGACATGAATACCGTCAGCGATGAGTTCTGCGGTAATCCGTTGATCGCCCAGAACAGCACCGGCAGTGCCCGGTTTACGGTGATGTAGGGGTGTCATAGCATTGAAGGCATGAACCGCTTGCGAAAGCCCGGCCTCAACTGCGGCAATAACTTGATCATAAGTGGCATCGGTATGCCCAAGTGCTGGTGTAATACCCTTGTCCCGCAACCATGAAATAACTTCAAGAGCACCTTCGCGCTCAGGTGCAAGCGTAACTTGGCGAATAAGATTAGGGTATTGTTGTTCCCACTCTTTTAGCCAGCTAACGGTGGGAAGCACGATATGTGCAGGGTTCTGTGCACCAGGCCATTGAGGACTGATGAAAGGCCCTTCGAGATGCACCCCAGCTAATTGAGCAAATGGCATATCTCCAGAACGATAGGCATTTACTTCGCTAAGCACGTGATCAATGTCTGTTTTGGGTGCAGTCATTGTTGTAGCAAGCATGGTTGTTGTTCCTTGGGAACTATGGAAGCGAGTAATCGCATCTAAGGTCTCACGATCACTGTCCATGAAGTCATGTCCAGCTCCACCGTGTACGTGTACGTCCACGAACCCGGGAATAAGCAGGCCATTCTCTTCTGTAGGAATGGTTAACCAATCTGCATACGTGCTTGGAAGATCTTTACGATCGCCAACATATGAAATGGTTGATCCTGACACGGCAATTACGCCATTTTCAATAAGACCAAGTGGTGTCAACACTTTTCCATAAAGAAGTTGTTCTGTCGTGCTGCTCATTATAGTAGACTTCCTGCTTCTTCATCTAGAAGAACGATGACATTTGGGTGACACTGTAGCAAGGAGGCAGGGCATTGCGTTGTAATTGGTCCTTGAAGAGCAGCTTTTACAGCCTCAGCTTTACTAGCACCACGTGCAATAAAGAGAATTTGGCGGGCTTTCATAATGCTAGCTACACCCATTGTGATTGCTTGCTTAGGTACTTCATCAAGTGAATCGAAGAAGCGAGCATTAGCTTCTAGTGTTTCTTCCAATAGATCAATCACATGTGTACCGCCGTAAAGATGATCATCAGGTTCATTGAAGCCGATATGGCCATTCGAACCAATACCTAGAATTTGAATATCAACAGGTCCATTTTGCTCAAGCGCAAGGTCGTAAGCTTTACATTCAGCATCAAGGTCTGCTGCATTGGTATTCGGGATATGTGTGTTTTGTAGATCAATATCGATATGGTTAAAGAGGTTTTCCTTCATAAAAGTTTTGTAACTTTGTGAGTGGTCGCCAGATATCCCTACATACTCATCAAGGTTATATGCAGATACTTGGGAGAAGCTTACAAGTCCCTTTTTGTTCATTTCAGCTAGACGTGTATAAATACCAATTGGAGAGCTACCTGTGGCAAGTCCGAGAATGGCATTTGATTTACTTTGTACTAGACTAGCGATTAGATTGGCTCCGGTTTGTACGAAATCTTCTTCTGTCTTAAAAGTGAATATATTCATATGGCTCAATGGCCTCCTCGTTTATTACGATATTGTTGAACATTATTATAGGATTGCTCTAGCTTGGGAACGAAGTCTCCGAATTGCTTACTAACCATCCCAGTGAACAGAATGTCGATAATATGGAGCTGCGCAATGCGTGACGCCATATCTCCCCGCCGCATGCCTTGTTCTAATGAAGAAGAGAAGAGTGGGAGATCAGCTAGTGACGCCAACGTATTACTTCCATAAGAAGTTAGGGAAATCGTCGTTGCTCCGTTGTTGCGTGCACAAGTGAGTGCATCGATGGTCTCTGGGGTTTCTCCAGAATAAGATACAGCAAACGCGACATCATTAGGACCTAAAGTCGATGCGGATGTAATTTGCATGTGAGAATCGGCGAACGCAGTACAATTCACACCGATGCGAATCAATTTTTGATAAAAGTCTTGGGCTACAATAGAGGAAGTTGCCATCCCGTATAGGTCAATCCTACGTGCACCACACAGCCAATCCACTACTTTGGTTAGTTTGGTTAGATCTAGTAAGGAGGTTGTATCCCTAATCGATGCTAGATGATTTGCTTGTATGGCCTCTACGATGAGTGATAAAGGATTACCTGCGACAATATCTTGGTATGCAGAAGAATAAGATTCTTCTTCTGGTCCCCCTTGTGCTATTTCAGATGCTAGATGTACCTTGAAATCGGGAAATCCTTTGAAATGAAACACTTTGCAAAAACGCGTGATCGTAGCTGGGCTGACAGTGGATTGTTCTGCTAATTCCGTAATGCCCATATGAACAATTTCACTTGGAGCCGCAAGAATTCGTTCCGCTAATTTGCGCTCTAAAGGGGATAATTTAGATAATTGACGCTGGATGGTGTGAAGGATCGTGGCTATAAATGCACCTCCAATTTGTAGTATTTGCTAAGAAGTGTTTTAAAATTATTTCAGTAAATATATACATTAATAAGAAAACTATTTTCATCCTAATCATAATATAACTGCTTTGTAGTTGCAACTTCTTTTGGATGGCAAAGATGTGAATTTAGAACAAGCGTTACATATGAATAGAGCACGTAGTCATACACAAATTAATCTAGTGACAAACCAAGATCGTATACAGGAGATGGTAGTGGGCTTCCTCTTGTGTTAGTAATCAAAATTTGAGACAATCATAGACATATGGTTAGCTTCGGCTGCTTAGAAGAATAGGACGAATTTTATCGTTTGAAAAGAGGATATAGTAATGAATAAACCATCCATTTATGGATTAACATTAGAACAATTGACAGCGTGGCTGTCAGAATATGGTCATAAGAAGTTTCGAGCAACACAAGTCTGGGATTGGCTGTATCGCAAGCGGGTTACGGAATTCGCAGTTATGGATGATGTGAATAAGGATTGTATTCAATTACTTTCCGATCACTTTGATATCCAGACCTTAACGGAACATGTGAAACAAGAATCAACCGATGGAACCGTTAAATTTCTCTTCAAATTATATGATGGTAATCTCATTGAGACGGTGATGATGAGACAGAAATACGGTATAGCCGTATGCGTTACGACCCAAGTGGGATGTAACATTGGCTGTAGCTTCTGCGCGAGTGGTCTAATTAAGAAGAGTCGTGACTTAACTGCTGGTGAAATTGTAGAACAGATTATCAAAGTTCAGCAACTCCTTGATCAAGCGCAATTAGATGAGAAAGTAAGCCATATTGTCGTGATGGGGATTGGCGAACCGTTCGACAACTTCAATAATCTGGTTGATTTCTTACAGGTGGTTAAGGATCATAAAGGGTTGGCTATCGGTGCGAAACGTATTACTGTATCTACCAGCGGTCTGCCAGACAAAATCATTCAATTTACCGATGCTGATCTTCAGGTAAACTTAGCAATCTCTTTACATGCACCGAATGATGAGCTTCGGACGAAGATTATGGTTATCAATCGTGCCTTCCCAATAGCGAAGTTAATGAATGCCGTGGAGTACTATTTGGAGAAGACCAATCGTAGAATTATGTTCGAATATATTCTGTTAAAAGATGTGAATGATCGTAAGGAACATGCACTGGAACTTGCAGAACTCATTAAAGACAAGAAAAATCTCGCAAGCGTCAATTTAATTCCATACAATCCAGTAGATGAACATAGTCAATATCAGAGAAGTGATCAAGAGGCCATTCTTGCGTTCTATGATACGTTGAAAAAGAATGATATCAATTGTACAGTCCGCCTTGAACATGGCGCAGATATCGATGCCGCGTGCGGACAGTTAAGAAGTAAAAAGATGAAAGAATCCGAAGATGACATCTCCGATCACGACCGATTTGCATTGGGTTGATTGCATAGGCTTCTAGAAACTGGCTGTGCCGTTCCTTAACAAGGACAGCACAGCCAGTTTTGTTATTCTTACAAGGCGGGAATCGATCTGCAATAATATACTATAAGCATTCAAGCTATGAGGTATATATTGATGGGACTACTTTTACAGGGGGTCATCATGAATATAACGTCCTTTTTAATTTATTGTGTTGTAGCTACATTTACACCTGGGCCTGCTAATATTGTTATTCTATCTTCCGTGCAACACTTTGGGGCTAAAAAGGCCATGGCGTATGTATGCGGAGCCACGATAGGGTTTGGATTGCTACTTGTTGTTTCTACCATGCTGAACCGTATTCTTGCTGATGTCATCCCAAATATTCTGAGCATTATGCAGATCATCGGCAGTCTATATATGCTCTACCTTGCTTACCAAGTCTATAAGATGGGTGCAACGGAATCCAAGGATATCCAGACTACAAACTTTGTCTCGGGCTTACTCATGCAATTTGTAAATCCTAAAGTTGTCTTATTTACACTAACCGTTATTCCCACCTTTGTTATGCCTTACTATACGTCATCTCTTGTATTGTTCTTGTTTGTTATCATCATAACCCTGATCGGATTTTTAGCATTTACGACATGGGTTGTTTTTGGCAGAATCTTCAGAAGATTCTTGCACAATCATCAAAAAGTTCTCAATACCCTGATGGCACTTTTTTTAGTGTATTCTGCAATCATGGTATCAGGGATCCTATAGCGTGTTGGAGGTAAAGGCGTGGAGAAATTCAACTATAAAAGATCGGTAGATATCTTGTCGTTATCAGCAAGCATTACAGAGTTCTCCTATAAAAAACATTGCCACGAGGAGTACGCACTCGGCGTAACCTTACGTGGTATCCAGCAATATAACCTAGATGGCAGTTTGCAATCATCCCATAAGAATGGCGTCATGCTATTTAATCCAGAGCAATCGCATGACGGCAGTTCTTATGATAAAGCCGGCATTGATTATGTCATGCTCTATATCAAGCCGGCTCTAATTTTAGAGATATTAGGAAAGAAAGAACTCCGCTTCACCTCTCCTATCCTATACGACGACAAGTTGGCACAATGCATATTAGCTCTTAGCCATGCGATCCAGAATGGAAAAGATGAATCTATGTGCCATGAGCTGCTGTTAACACTTGTTGATCTAGTCTCCAATACCCAAATAGATACAGTCTCCAGAATCAATAATGAACTTGTTAATAGAGCGAAGGAACGGATGTACTGCAGTATAGAGAATGTCCTTAAACTGGACGACCTTTCAGATGAGTTTGAAATGTCAAAATATCAGTTTATCCGGGCGTTTAAGAAACATACAGGAATATCGCCCTATCAATTTTTTTTGAATTGCAAGGTAGAACAAGCGAAACAATCTATAGAGAGAACTAAGGATATATATTCAGCCGTAGCGGAATATGGATTCGCGGATCTGACTCATCTGAATAGGCATTTTAAGAGTATGTTTGGAATAACCGCATATGATTACATGTCACAGCTTCATTGATTGGGAGGGCCATTACCCTTTTCTTATGCTGTAAACTATTTATAGAGTTGTGCGTTGTATGGGTGGAGGGGGCAGACATGGCGAAAGAAACAATGACTGGATTTCTTCAACAGGTAGGCACCGTACTCTATAGATACTTGAGAAAACGCGGACTTACCCATGAAGATGCAGAGGACATAACGCAAGATACCTGTTACAAATTTTTATTGCATAAAGATGGAATTCAATCAGATAAAGTCATGAGTTGGTTATTCCGTGTGGCTACGAATCAATTTTATGATCTCAAGCGACAAGATAAGCGACACCCCACAATGGATATTGATGATGTCCCTCTACGATCCTTAACTAACATTCCAGAAATCAGTATCCTTCAAAAGGAACAATCAAAGAATATCCGAGACACACTTGAGACATTATCTGAATTTCATCAAGAATTGTTAATTCTGAAATTTGAGTTGGAGTTATCGTACAGAAATATTTCATCTTTATTGAATAAAAATGAGAATACACTGAAAACGCATGTCGCACGCGCAAAGGAAAGATTCATAAAGAACTTCAAGGAGGACCTTTGATATGGACGAGGATTTGAATCATTTTTCATTTGATGAGAAACAAGCTAAACAATTAATGAGGAAAGCAAAGCTTTGGTCTACATTGAAAATGATTGGAATTACCGTGATCGTAACTCCCATTGTCTTAGTGTTATTATGGTATGGATTCAGGACGTGGTCACTCCATCAAGCACAAAAAACAATGAATGAAATTGTTATGTATAACGAAATTAGTGCACCTAATATTCATATTAGTCATCAAACATACGACAACAATTGGTTTGGAGGGAAAATAAAAACGAAAACCTTTAAGTTGATTGGAGAAGTCCCCTATGTGTGGGAATCAGTTGAAAGTAGATACACATTATTTGGTAGTACGCCACGAATGTATGGTTCATTCGGTTCCATCCCATTAAATATTTCACAAATTTCACAATCGAATGAATCGAATCAATTGATCCGATATAATTCGGACACGGGTGATAGAGAAATGATCTTTTTCCACCCTGAGGTTTCGTATGATACCTATAAAGACAGTATTAGTGATCTGAATCAAGTTGACGATACTACTTTAGTGGAGCTGGGATTATCATTTGATAAAGCATATTCTTATGATGAGATCCAAAGCCTACTTCCTCCGGATGTACAATCCGTCTGGTGGTGGGTGGACGCTTATACAAAAGATTATTTAAAATATATGAAGCAAGTGAAGATGGTACTTTCTGCGGATGGCATGCTCATTTATGGATTTCATGCAGAACAATTTGAAGTAACTGGCGGCATGGATACTTTTATCACAAGTGTTGAGCAGTTGCGTGGTAGTAGGAATCATAGTTTCAAATGGGCAGCAGGCGAAATTCACAAAGCTTTAGCGGGAGATAATAACACCTTAGAAGAAGGTGATGTGACAATCATAGGTGCAGTTGTAACGGGAACAGCTAAACAGTTACAAGCGTTACAAGGGCTACCTTTCATCAAAGCCTCCACATTTGGCGTGTTATCAGATAGAATATCTGTGCCGAACTAAAGACCTTTGGTAATGAAAATGTGCGTAAAGAAAACATGGATGTCGGTGTGAAAATAAACAAGCAAAAAGCGTCCTGTCCATTGGGCGCTTATTTGCCATTTCTATTAGCGATCTGTTTCAGAAGAGCACTTCATGCGCTCGGGGTAAGCAATGAATGAATCGGCCCATTCAACGTATGTAGCAAGGTTTAATAATTGCTGTTAATAGCCGAGCCGATATCAATGGCGTGGCGTGTTCGTACTTACAACACACCAAAGGTGAAATTAAAAATAGCTATGTTGGCTCTACGCCATATTAGTGTTTGCGCAAACACAACAACGATCGAGGCAGACATAGCGAAGGGGACGGAATTGTCTTTAAGAAGCGATAGCGTTCGCCTTTGTCCTCCGATTTCAACCGCTATATGCGGTATATAATCAAGAAATCAGAGGACAACAGCGATCGAAAGACAATCCGTCCCCGTAGCCTGCAACCGCGCAATTGTTTATAAGCAAGCACTAATAACAGCTTTGAGCCTAAATAACATTTTTAAGTTTCACCGCACACCTTTCATATACCCCTGTATCCTCCCCGAAATCATAAACAGCACAACACTCAGCACGATAGCGACTCCCCCAATCACACCAAAGTAAATCATCTCGGTCTCAGGGCTATAGAATTTAACAATCTGCGCATTAATCGCTTGAGCAGCTGCATTAGATAAGAACCATAGACTCATGGTTTGGGCTGAGAAGGCGGCCGGCGCTAACTTCGTAGTGACGGACAGTCCAACAGGTGACAAACATAGTTCCCCAAGGACGATAATGAAATAGCTAAGAACGAGCCATAGTGGATTAACCAGTGAATGGCTACCTCCAAAGTAAGCAGGTAACAGAATCACAAGAAAAGATAAGCCTGCAAATAACAAACCTAGTGAGAATTTCGTAGGAACTGAGGGCTGACGAACGCCAAGCTTGACCCAAGCCCACGCGAATACCGGTGCCAAAATGATAATAAACAACGGATTCAACGATTGGAACCAAGCAGGGGATAGCTCAATTCCAGCAAAGTTTAACTGTGTGCGCTTGTCCGCATAATTAGCAAGGATCGTTGATCCCTGTTCTTGAATGGCCCAGAACATCACTGAAGAGATAAATAGCGGAATATAAGCAATGAGTCTGGAGCGTTCTACTGCTTTTGTCTTCGGACTACGGTACATAACAACGAAGTACATGGTGGGAATAAGAATCCCTAATACCCCTACAAGAGCAATGAAAGTATCAAATGTCAGATAACCTAAGGGTATAGTAACAGCAATCAAGATAGCTACAACAACTACGCCGAGCGTTATGTAGGTATAGACTTTTTTCTTCTCTGAAGAAGATAAGGGATTGGCTATAATGGTACCCGCAAGACCTAGATTTTTCTTCTTAGTCAATATAAAGACCAACAATCCAATAAACATACCAATAGCAGCAATGAGGAAGCCTAAGTGAAAATTATTTTGTTTCATACCTATGGTGCCGACAATTAAAGGAGCGAGGAAACTTCCAAGGTTAATTCCCATATAGAATATGCTAAACCCTGCATCTCGGCGTAAGTCGTTAGGACTATAAATTTCACCCACGACACTTGAAACATTAGGTTTCAATAAACCTGTACCGAGAACGATGAGAACCATAGATATATAGAACATCGCTATACTTCCCGGTATAGACAAGATAATATGCCCGAACATGATTAATACGCCGCCATAAAATATAGCCTTTGAAGTTCCAAATATTCTATCGGCTAGCCATCCTCCAATAATGCCAGACATATATACAAGCGACCCGTAGATCGACATGATCGCAAGAGCTGTTGCTTCATCGAGACCTAATCCACCTTGTGAAACTTTATAATACATATAGTAAACAAGAATAGCTCTCATGCCATAATAGGAGAAACGCTCCCAAAACTCTGTGAAGAACAAAGTGAACAACCCTTTAGGATGTCCAAAAAAGCCCTGCTGTGGAACACTCTCCACAATTTTCTGTCTGTTTCTGTCGAGCATAGGATCCCCTCCTTATTGTATTACGTTAAGTACATATAACATTACTTTACGTCAAAAGAGGAATTCTTAAACACAGCGTTACTTTGAAGTACACGCTATAAAAAAGTTAAGAGCTGATGACACACAGCCTTTAGTCGATAATTCCTTCCTCATAAATTGTTAGAAGACGTCATCCATATCTCAAATAGCACAATTCCTAGGGGTTTTATGCTATATCTAAAATTTTGATTACTTATTTTCAATTGGTTACTTTTTGTGATACTGTTGTAATAAACGGTTTCAGTAATACTCTAACAAGCCTTAGGAAATACTATGACAGTTATAGTCCATTACGGAATTGTCGTTATTATAAATAAATCTTAGGAGGAATAGATATGGGAGTATTAAACGGTAAAGTAGCAATTGTTACAGGTGCAGGTAGTGGTATGGGACGCGAAGAGGCAATTTTGCTTGCTAAAGAAGGTGCTATCGTTGTATTAACGGATATCAACGAAGCAGCTGTACAAGCTGTTGCAGAAGAAATTACATCTAATGGTGGAGAAGCAACGGCTTTTGCACACAATGTGGCTTCGGAAGAAGACTGGATCAAAGTTGTAGACGGAACGATTCAAAAATATAGTAAAATTGATGTATTGGTTAACAATGCTGGTATCTCCTTAGCAGTGAACATGCTTGATACGACTATGGACCAATGGAATCGTGTCATGAATATAAATGTTACAAGCGTATTCCTAGGAATGAAACATGTTGTTCCTCAAATGAAAGAAATCAATGGTGGATCTATCGTGAACATTTCTTCCATTGCTGGTCTAACAGGTGGTAGTGGAGCAGGTGCTTATACAGCTTCTAAGGGAGCAGTTCGTATGCTTTCTAAGGCAGCTGCAGTGGATTATGGTAAATTTAACATTCGCGTAAACTCCGTTCACCCAGGATTTATTGAGACACCAATGTCCCAAGATATGGTTAATAATGAGAAAATGCTAGCTTGGTTCCTATCTCAAACGGCTCTACCAAGAGTTGGGAAAGCTTCTGAAGTGGCTGATGCAGTATTGTTCCTTGCTTCTGATGCTTCTTCTTATATTACTGGTGTTGAGCTTCCTGTTGATGGTGGCGTTACAGCTAAATAATTTCGATTATAAATTAAATCTGGACGTACAAATTTATTTGTACGTCCAGATTTTAGTTTGTAAATATATGTTATGGAATTGTTGCAGAAGCTGTGGTGCATAATAGCATCAGCGACAGTAAAGGTTAACAAATGATTTCAGTGAGAAATATAAGAATTAAGTGTAAGATGGAACGTATACTTTCTTAAATTTTCAAAAAGATGTTTGATAATATCAGAGGTTAGTCGTATTATTAATAGGGAATTTTAAATTCCCAAATTTATTATACACTCATGAATTATAGCTATAATATAAATTCGAAGCGAATGTTGCTTATCGTAAAGGAGAATTAGATATGTCAGAATCTATCACTCAGACAACGTCTGAACAAGCTTTATCTACAAGCAAAGACAACAACGATCTATTGGATCAGTTATTAAAACCTGAGGTTCAAGAATCTCTAACTGCTTTAATTCAGCAATTACCGAAATTGAATGAAATCGTTAATGCAATGACGAAGACATATGATTTCGCTCATTCCGTAGCTACGGATGATGTTCTGAAAAGCGACACAGTTGGCGCAATAACAGAAATTGTTGGACCTGTAGTAGGTTCCGTGAAGCATGTTGCGGCAAATGTTATTGAAGCGAAAGAGCGTGCTGAGAAAAGCCAGGAAGTAATCGGCCTATTTGGTTTGATGAAAATGCTTAAAGATCCACAAGCACAAAAGATGTTCCGATTCGTTAATGCTTATCTTCAAGTCAGTGAAGAGCAGAATAAAAAATAGTTCGTTTACAATAACTGAGTAAGAGCGGAGGATAATACACTTATGTCAAAACATATTGTTATATTAGGTGCAGGGTATGGTGGCCTTTTAACGGCTTTGAGTCTTCGTAAATTTTTGAGTAAGGCTGAAGCACAAGTAACAGTTATTAATCAGACTCCAACACACCAAATCATTACAGAATTGCACCGTCTTGCAGCTGGTAATATTGCTGAAGAGGCGATTGCTATGCCACTAGAGAAATTGTTCAAAGGGAAAGACATTGATCTTATGATCAACAAGGTAGAATCTTTCTCCGTAGACAAAAAAGAAGTTAAACTTACAGATGGATCATCCTTAACTTATGATGCGTTGGTTGTCGGTTTGGGAAGCCAAACGGCTTTTTTCGGTATTCCAGGGCTAGAGCAAAACAGCATGGTGTTAAAATCTGCTGCTGATGCAAATAAAATTCATAAACAAATTGAAGATCGTATTCGTGAATTTGCGAAAACAAATAACCCGGCTGATGGCACGATTGTTATCGGTGGTGGCGGTCTTTCCGGCGTAGAGTTAGTTGGCGAAATTGCTGATGGTATGCCTGCACTTGCTAAGAAATATGGTGTAGATCCTAAATCAGTGAAATTGTTGCTAGTTGAAGCAGGTCCTAAGATCCTTCCAGTATTACCAGATCATTTGATTGAACGTGCAACGAAAAGTTTGGAAGCGCGTGGCGTTCAATTCCTAACAGGTCTTCCGGTTACCAATGTTGAAGGTAATACGATTGACCTTAAAGATGGTTCCAAAATTGTTACGAACACATTTGTATGGACTGGTGGCGTACAAGGAAGTCCGCTAGTTGGAGAATCAGGCCTTGAAGTTAACCGTGGACGTGCAAGCGTCAACGAACATCTTCAATCTATTTCTCACCCAGACGTATTTGTTGTAGGGGATAGTGCAGTATTCTTTGGTCCTGAAGGACGTCCTTATCCTCCAACAGCACAGATCGCTTGGCAGATGGGTGAACTTGTAGGTTACAATCTATTCGCTAAGTTGAATAATAAATCTATGGAATCATTCTCTCCAATTGACTCTGGAACACTTGCAAGCTTGGGTCGTAAAGACGCAGTTGCAACGATCGGAGCTAACGGAACACCTCTTAAAGGAATGCCTGCTTCTCTTATGAAAGAAGCAAGTAATATTCGTTACTTGTCTCATATTAAAGCGTTGTTCACTTTGGCATACTAATCGAAATTTCATTATGAAATAAATTATAAACAGTAAGCCTAAGGTTGATGTTCAATCAACCTTGGGTTTACTGTTTTTTGTTCATTACAATCTTCATTTTGTTAAGATGACTGTATATATGATTTATGGTAAGTTTTATAACAGTACAGTACATATTTAGAAGGTTATACTAGAGTAAATGTGGAGGTGATTTTAGATGAGCAACTCTCAGAGAATAACACTTGATATAGTCAAGAATACAGTGTTTTTTGTTGTAGCATTTATTATTCTTTTGATGATTGAGAAACCGATAATTGGAGTTGGAGGGATCAAAAGTTTAAAGATGTTAATACTTGTTGTCGCGGCAAACTTTGCATTGATCTATATATTCCATCGCAATGTGTTAGCACGATTCACCTTATATAAACCTTATCAGAAACCTAAATTACCTCGTAATAAAAGCTTGTTAATAGGTATTGCATCCGTTGCAGTTATTGTTAGTATTCCATTCTTATAATAAAAGAGGATGATCCAATACTCTGGATCATCCTCTTTTATTATTTGATTAACCTGAAGAGAAGACAGAATAGAACAAGGAACATGTGTAGAGAATAAAGTTATAGATCGGATGCTCAAAAATAAATATACATATTGTAGTACCTGTTTGTAATATTATTGTATAAAACAACCTTTATTTTACCAATATAGTCACTTGAGAGCTAACTTTTTCGTTGAGTTAATAACAATTTAAGTGAATATAGGTTAGAATTGAATAAGAAAGTAAAATAGGAGTTGTAAACATGGCTAAAGAAGAAGTGATTGTAACAAAAGAAGGTTTGACTAAGTTAGAGGATGAACTAAGAGATCTTAAGACCGTTAAGCGTAAAGAATTAGCGGAACGTCTTAAGTTAGCTATTAGTTACGGCGATTTGAAGGAAAATAGTGAATACCACTCTGCTAAGGACGACCAATCCTTTATGGAGACTAGAATAAAGATATTGGAAAAGATGATCACGAAAGCAACGGTTATCGATACAGTGAGTCTAGATCTCTCTGTTGTTAGTGTAGGTTCTATTGTCATTCTGAATGATATTGAATTCTCAGAGCAAATCAAGTATCAAATTGTAGGACCTGCTGAGGCAGATGTATTGGATAATAAGATCTCCTATGAGAGTCCTTTAGGTAAAGAACTTATAGGTAAAAAAATTGGCAGTGTTATTAATGTAACTGCACCAATGGGAATCATTAAATATGAGTTACTTGAAATAAAATCATTATAAAAATATAAGAAAATCCGTCCTCCTACGAGGGACGGATTTTTTGCGTTCATACGCTCTAGTGGTACGTTTCTGTCGGATCATTCAACCGTTCAATAATTTCTCGATTTTTGGAAATACACGAAGTGCATTGCCATAGAATACTTGCTCCCAATAGGCTTCGGGAATTAAATTCTTTACGAAGCGGATGTAGGAATCCAAAGGAACAAGTGGCCAATCCGTTCCAAATACTAATCTATCGTATCGTTCAGCGAATACGATAGCACGACGGAAATGATCCGTATAGGTTTGCTCTTGCATCATACGTTCAACCTTGGCATCGTCACCTACAATCCAACCAGATAAATCAGCATAAAGATTCGGATTTTTCTCTAATAAGGCTGCTGCATCCATAACCCATGGATCGCCTAGATGGCACATCATGAAAGTAATGTCTCGATGTTTCAGGAATGTCTCCTCCATAGCGAGTGGGTGGGAGTACTTTAGTAAGCCTCTGTCTGAGTATGTCAATCCTCCATGAATGACGATAGGTAAGTTATAAGTGGAGGCTAGTTCATAGATCGGGTCATAAATCGGATCGCCCACATCGTAGTGATAATAACCAGCGTACAATTTGATACCCACGACATGATCCTGCTGAAGTGTATGTTCTAGCTCCACTAGCTGATTGCCATCTCTCAGCGTTAACGGGTTAATGCCGACACAAGTATATAGATTGGGTGGTAACTTCTCAGTCAGATCAAGCATCATAGGATTAGCTGCTGCATAATCAGGAAAAGCACCGGGAATTGTCTCAGTTACGCCCATACCTACGCCTGCAATAACACCCGCACGCTTAAATTCTTCCTGTAATCCTGCTGCTGAATAATCGATATGTGCCAAAGTGCGGGCGGTATCATGAAAGGATTCTATGTTGGAATAATGGATATGTGCATCGATAATTTTCATGGTTTAGCCCCTCTCTTAGGATGATTGAGTTGTAAAACGGATGTTGAATAAATCAGTGTAAGCATGATCAGGGATCATCTGATCGCTTAGGGTATAGAACTGCGGTGTGGCAAATTTGGATTCACCATTCTTAACGAGTAACTCTTCAATAACGGTTGAAGACATTGCATGGGTATTCACAAATGCATGACATAACTCTAAATTTGGGTGAGTCGCGAGAGTTAGTCGTTCTGTATGTTCCGAAGAACCAAAGTTAACAATACCTTGGGTCTCGATATCATATTGAATTCTGCCAGCTTTATAGACAAGAGGATTACCTTGAATATCGTTCAGTTGAATTCGACTATTCTTCAAATCATTACTTGCTTTGAAGAAACTAGAAGTAATCATACGAATGGGTGGTAGATGGGCACCTGTAAGCTGTTCGATCATGATGACATGACATACGACCGGTGCTCCAGGTAGAAGCAAATAATGATGGTGGAGTATGAGTCCGTTATACTTTTCATTATTTGTAATCGTAACACTCATCCGAATACCAGACCATTCGTTTCCTTTGTTATCTGTAAGTTGGGTAAAGGACGTTGTTCGTGGTTCTTCCATCAGACTGAGCAGAGAACTCCAACGGAAGTTAGTAGCGATGCCTCCTAACCATGGGTTCCACCAAGATTTCGGTCCTACCTGTGGGAAGGAAGAATCTAACCATTCTCGTCCTTGATGTGTGATCGAGAAGAGGGAAGGTGCAAATGCAGGACTCGCCTGAATCCGTAGTGTACCATTGTCTGCTGTGAATACCTCTAAGCCCTGTTCCGTGGAAGCCTCACATTGTACTTCTGTATGTGTTATAGGGAATATAACTTTTCTTTTCTTTGTTTCGAAAGGCTCGAAATTTAATTGTATGTCGACGACATCAACCTTATGATCACCCTTAATATGAAGTGGAAGCGTGACTTCAGATCGTTGTTGGTCACTATCTACAGTGAGACTATCCGAGACAAGGCTATCCAACTCTGATGAGACTGTAACTTGTCCATCCAGATAGATGGTTGTTCTCTCCTTCAATGTTACTTGAAAGGAGTCCTTTACAAAAGGATTGCCATCATTAAGAGCATACGTGAGATGTTCAGAAGTTTGAAGTTGCTTCGTATTCTCCTCCTGCATAACAAAGGCACGGAAATCGCGCCAATCCGTGAATGTCCCTACTGTGATGCAGACCGGTTCCGTCTCTATGGATTGCCCTGCAAGAAGTGTTCCGAGTGAATGGTCAATGCAGAAAAACCAACCGTCTTTCATCAATTGTTGGCTTGCAGGCCAACTGATACCATGGGTTGTTAATCCACGATAAGCGAAGAGCCAATTCTCCATCACTAATTTGTAATCCCAATAATCCTTATTCGAGGCATCCACACCTTGTCGTAGATCGAAATAATCTCCATCATAGGGAATCACATTGTTCGTGATATCGTGGATAATTCCTTCCTGTAGTACCAAATCGTGAGTCATCGATACGTCCAAAGTGTTCTGTATACGATAATGATGTTGGACGATGCCGTTACCATGAAGTTTTGTAATAGCCACGAGGAGAATACCCTCATAACCTGGCATGGTGTAGTGTGCTTCCATGACCATAACTTGTTGTTCGGCATATTGGGCTACATGGATAGGGCGATTTCTTTTGAATTCACTCGAGAAGGGCAGACCCAATTTAGGAAAGATCAATACGGTATCGATTTCCTGGCCACTCTGATTAACGGTGGTTCTATTATTTAAGGTATTCAAATGGACTGAATAGACTCCATAACTAATGATCCACTCGTGTTTTATCTGCCCTCCGAACATAGCGGTATGTCCTTGGAATAGCGCACTTAGCTCTCTATGGACGACAATCTGTTTATTATCAATCGTAGCTAATAGCTCAATCGATTGCTGTAGTACCCCGTATTCATGTAGTTGAGCCGTGACAGGTATACTTACGCGACCTTTAGCAGGAATAGTAATCTCGATATGACGTTGTACGAAGGAGATTGTTGATGTTGTAGGCAAGTCGAATGCAAAGACAGTCTCCTCGTTAAATCCGTTCTCCACGGTAAGAAACAGTTCCATTTCTTGCCCAATATTAAATGTGTGATTAGTAGATTCAAGTGTGATGCTGGCAGGATAGGTCGGAGCAATGCCGACTTTGAACATCGTCTTAAGACCGTTAATGCTAAGCTCTGCTTCCACAACCGGATGATTCTGCCAAGGGTTCTGCTCTTCTTCAATCGGATGTACTCTAAATTTCCCTTTAATAACATCAGTTCCAGTAACTACGCGAGATTCACTTAGATCGAACTCGATCTGCTTATTGCTTACACCATGTACCTCGACGGTTAAAGGGGTATTGTTCTTACTAACGAGTTCATAGACAATCTCGTACTCTTTGCCGAAGGGAAGACTGTGATTTACAACAGTCGCTGAAATAAGGTATTCATCCGTCTCGATGAGTCGAAGTCCACGGCCTGTGCGTTCATACTCCATTTTCAAATATCGGCCATCTTTATTCCACTCATATGTGAAGTAGTCGAAGCCATTTTCTTTACGACCATCCGGCTCAACTAATAGAACACGAGTGCTCGCCGTATACCAGTCAATGTCGTTGAAATAGGCTCGAACCGGCTCCGTTTGAAGAACGGATGGAATGAAATTCATGAGATGCGTCATGTCGTCACGCTTTTCCCAAAAGAATCCGGATTTCTTATAAGTAGGAACGGCTTTCGTATTTCCGGGCCACGTATGAAGATCGAGTCTCGACCAACCGAGATTTATCGTCTCTTGCAATGCACGAAGAACCAGTGTCTTACCTACCTTACGACCGTGGTAATCAGGACGTACGTTTAATAAAGGAATATATAGAGCACCTTCATCATCTTTATAGTGAGAGAAACTGCAATAACCAACAACCTCATCATTTACTACGGCAAGAAACACTTTAATATGAGTGCTATTGTTATGCTCAGAGAGGATGGCTTCTTCTGAACGGATCGCATTATCTCCGCCCCAGCTATCTCTGCTTCGGTTCCACATATCAGCCAGTGATGCAGCATACTTGGGTTCATATTCTACAATGGTCACTTGATCCATATTCGTGTGTGTCATTTGGAACCTCCTAATATATTCTAATTATATAATTCTAACTGAATAGTAAGTCAAAAGGGAAGCGCGTCGATGGCGTTAATCATATGAATGATGTTTTCTTCTCCCATTTAAGTATAAAATAGCATTAATCATTCTTAAGACTATTTGGAGGTTAACATGTCATTCAAGCTCATTGTATTTCAAGGACCGAGTGCCTCAGGGAAAAGCACACTTCAAGCACTACTAGATATACCCAAGGTCGTTACATGGACTTCTCGCGCACCTAGGGAAGGAGAGGTGAATGGGGTAGACTATCATTTTGTGACAAAGGAAATCATGTGTGAGATGTTTGAAGAAGGCAATATGCTAGAGATGACGAAATACCAAGGTAATTATTATGGGACGTCGATATTATCCATTAACGAAATTATGATCGGACAGCAAATGAAATCAGTAGTTATGGATGCCAATGGAGTAAAGATACTCAAGGAGAGATTCCACGATAAAATTCTAGTGATAGGTGTTACGGCTGATAAAGAGCAATGTAGATTACGATTGTTATCCAGAGATACGGATGACAAGGAAGTAACGCGTCGTCTTGCAAGTTATGAGGAGGAAATGAGTACCCTCTCTCAATGTGATATCGTGATATACAATACGGAAGAGAACAGAGAAAAGGCGAAGCGAATGATAAATTATATTAAGCGAGGGTTGGTGGAGGACAATGAGCTTTTATAATCAGGAGACAATGGATTACGTTAAAGAGAGTATTCCTAAGTTGGACAAGTTGAATTTTCGCTTGCACGATATGGGAGCGGATGAGCGAGGAAGAGAGGAATATTCACGCGATTATGCACGTGTGCTATATTCAGCGTCCTTTCGAAGATTGCAAGGGAAGATGCAGCTTCTTGGCATAGATAACAATCACTTTTTTCGTAATCGATTAACACACAGTATGGAAGTTGCACAAATTGCAAGAGGACTAGCTATGGATCTTAAGCTTGATACATTTGTTGTTGAAGCGTGTTCCCTTGCACATGATTTAGGAAATCCACCGATTGGGCATTATGGAGAAAGAGTATTGGGAGAACTCGTCCAAGATATTGGGAGCTTTGAGGGCAATGCGCAGACCCTTAGAATACTAATGAAATTAGAGAAGAAGCATTATGGTTATCAGGGACTAAATCTCACATTCAGATCTCTACTCGGCGTCGTGAAATATTTCAACAAATATAACAGTGGTGAGAATAAGAAGTTTATATATGACGATAATTATCTTGTTATACAAGAAGAATTGTATAGGCTTAAGTTAACGGATAAAGATGCATGTACTATTGATATGCAGATTATGGACTTAGCAGATGAGATCGCGTATGCTGCCCATGATTTAGAAGATTGTCTGAGTCAGAACTTATTTTCAATCGATGAACTTCTGTATGAATTTAAAGTGCATGAAGCTTATCACAGTGTTTCTAGTGTGCTAGAAGATATTATTCACCATTGTACAACATTTGCATCACAAGGCACTCGACTGAAATCATCCGAGGAATATTCATTTCTGTTTAGAAAAGAGTTGACCTCCAAAATCGTAAATACATTAATCAGAGACATTACATATAATGAAACGTTGGGTAGATTGAGTTTTAATCAATATGGCGCCCTATCTTCAGGACTAAAGAAGATGGTCTTTCATATGATATTGCGCAAACCTTCTGTCCAAATGTATGAGAAAAAAGGTGAGAAGGTATTGAGAGGGCTTTACAACGTATATAACGATGAAAGCTTTAATAAAAATCTACAATTGCTTCCTCCAGAGTACAGAGTGATTGATGAGAATACGGATAAAAGGCGTAACATTATCGATTTCATATCGGGTATGATGGATAGCTTTGCCGTTCAAGAATATTCGAAATATTATGGTGATAATGTTAGCTTGTACACGATAAAGCATGAATAGAGAAGATAGAGGGACAAAGAAATGTCCCATCTGTTTATAAAGAGACGTCAGTGATCGACCTTTGGTGGGAACCATATATGCCTTAGATCAACCCACCCTTGGCTGTTAAAGGTCACGCCGCGAACAGAGGGCAGATAGGCGGTCTGAACTGGCCTCTCATAAAGAATATGTAGTTGATGTTCCTGAATCAGACGGTTTTCAATCTGAGCGAACCTCTGCGTTCTTACATGGGAGTCAGTCTCACGCATCACGTTGTGAAGGAGCGTATCAATATCCACTCGTGTGTGTGGTTCAACGTGTTCAGACATCGTTAAATAGAGATCTAATAGGCGAAGTTGCTCATCTTGATCGCGGAATAGAGAGAAGACAATGAGGTCAGATTCTAATCGGATGGACCCTTTGAACTCTTCGAGAGATGTGGATACGACATGGCATACATAACCGAATTTGGCTAAACGCTCAGCTATAAAATCCGCATCCAGTCTATATTGTGGGATCGTCGCAATCTGAAGCGTAAGTTTGTTTTCGCTTGCGTCTCCAGATTCGCATGAATCTTCGTTATTTACAATGTCCCCGTCCCCGCTTAAACAGGATAGAACTTGAGCTCGAACAACTGGATCAGTAAGTGGTCCAGTTTTTTTGGTGTTACAGGTTACGAATTTCCGGACAGAGGCTTCGGAATGAATCTGGCTCCATGATGTTCCTTCTGCCAAGGAAGGATTATGAATAATGTGAAAGGGCGATAATGGATCTGACGTGTGTTCCGTGTCAGTTTTATTTGAAGGGATATCCCATGGAACAGAGACAACTTCCACACGGTCCAAGTGTGCTCTTCCTTGAAAATAATGAGTGAATACCTCTAACACGCAAATGCTGTCATTCATCTCTGTTACCTTGAACGGTCCAGTCCCGATGGGCTTCGTACCGAAGCTAGTCTCTCCCACTTGATCTAATTCTCTTGGGACAATAGCAGCACGACTTGTCGATAAGAAGGATAGAAATAACTCATTGGGTTCTTTTAGTTGAATGATGACGGTTGTTGGATTAAGGGCTCGGACAGATTTTATTTGTTTGAAAATAAAGCTGTATAACATTTTCCGAGATGTCTCGATTAATCGCTCAAATGTATACACGACATCATGGGCTGTCATGAGTGTGCCATTGTGAAATAACACTTCTTTGCGTAGATAGAATGTCCACTGTGTGCGATTCGAATTGACATCCCAAGCGTGAGCAATGTTCGGCAAGATCTCATCCGTATTATTCGCTCTTCGAGTTAGGCCATCAAATACATGACTTGAAACAAAAGATTCCGCTAAAAGATTCATATAAAGGGGGTCTAAGGTGTGGAGTCTTTCGCGAATAGGCAATCGGAGCGTGTCAATTTGCTTATTACTTCTAATCTCAGAATGATGTCCAAAGTAAGTAAGCAGCCATTCCTGTAGTCGATCCTGCATCATGGACGATCTGGCATGGACTCTGATCTGATCGATGGCATGTTTGAGGTCTTGTCGACTGATCGCCTTCATCATGGATTGAGCAGCAATTTCTTCAGGTTGAATAAGAAATCGTAGTGTGGAGCGACGACCACGACCACGCTGAGGTTCCCAATATATCCATTCGTGCTCCACCATGTTACCTATAACGATAGAGGCATTCCGATGCGTGCAATTTAACGTCATAGCTAACTCATCTAATGTGATCTGGACATCTTCTGTGGTTCCAAAATGTGAATAAAGACGCAGGAATTGGTTGTGTAGCTTCATATTGTTGATCCACCTCTAAAATAGGAAGTTTTAATATATTTATTTCTCTTTATCTTCTTATTTTATCATCTAGAATTAGGTTTAGAAAGTAAGAAGTGGAGGGATACCTGTAGTGAATCATTTGAAATCAAGAATTGACCGACCTCTTGTGGCTCTAATTGGTGCGTTCTTCTTAGCGATCGTTCACCAGTATTTGTTTTTCGAAAACTTGTTGGGTGTTTCTTATCCTATCTTTATCGGCCTGCTGTATTTGTATATGTTCTACAATGCTAAGGATCAAAGTGTACAATACTCATGGTTTGGGTGGATGTTATTTGGGGCCATCCTATTACTCTCATTGACATATGCTTTATTTCAGAACCCTTTTTTCTACGTGCTCAACTTTGTGACGATTCCTTCGTTGGTCTTCGTGCATATGGGGTATATCCTGAGTGATCAGAGACCGCTCTGGTATAAACCTCAGGTGATCAGAGTTGCATTAAATCATCTTATTGTACAAAGCTTAAGACATGTTCCAACAGCGTTCACATTAATAAAGCCGAAAAACTCAACTACATCGGGCGAACGTCGTAAGACGGTGATTGGTAAAGTATTGATTGGGCTTGTGATTGCCATGCCAATATTAATGGTTGTCATTTCCTTGCTCTCTTCTGCTGATGGGGTATTCGACCAAGTCATTTCAAGAATCCCTGATCTGATGAGCAATCTTTCCATGGGGGAGGGTATCATTCGGTTTGTGTGGGTGTGTATTATGTGTCTCTTATTGTTCGGATACTTATGGGGATTCATTGATTCTAAGAAGTACGATTGGGGCCATAAACAAGAGAAGGATCTTGTTGATAACCCTGCAGCAACTGACTCACTTAAGGTTGTATTAGATCCGATCATTACGGCTACCATATTAGTAGCTATAAATATCGTGTATGTCCTGTTTGTTGTATTGCAGTTCTCCTATTTGTTTGGCGCATGGGAAGGGACATTACCAGAAGGTGCCTCTTATGCAGAGTATGCAAGAAGTGGGTTCTTCGAACTCATGATCGTAACGGCGATTAACTTTGTCCTGTTGATGGGTACGCTTGTATTTAGTGCGAAAGATCAAGGATTATTACAACGAATCAATAATATGATGCTGTACATATTGGTTGTATGCTCGTGTGTAATGTTGTATTCGGCCTATACAAGATTAGTATTGTACGAGGAGGCTTATGGATATACCTATATTCGATTCCTTGTTCATGCGTTTTTGATCTTTCTAGGGATACTGTTAATCGTTGCAGGACTAAGAATACATTTCGAACGCATACCCCTAGCTAAATTTTACATTGTACTCAGTCTGCTCTCTTATGTGATCATGAACTATACCAGCATGGATACCATCATCGCTGAGAAGAACATGGAACGTTACAAACAAAGTGGCAACATGGATGAGTCCTATTTGAATAGTTTATCTACGGATGCCACGCCTTTACTTATACGTTTTAGCCTTGAGGAAAATGGGATCATGGATAATTATTTGAGAGAGCAATGGCAGAACTTGTCCATGCGTGATCGTGATTGGCCATCATTTAATCTATCGGAATATCGAGCGGAGAGGGCGCTGGAGAAGTATTTCTTGGGAGATAATTAGATAAAGAATAGAATAGAAATAGCGAGTAATATAAACATTCGAAAGAAGACTACCTCAAGTTCCGTATGCGTAGTCTTCTGAGATACATTATAGCAGAGGGATTAGATCCCTTTGTCCATCTTTTTCGTAATAACATCCAGTTGGTCTTCGATATGACGAAGTCTAGCTTCAGAAGCCATTTGGCTTCTTTTTGTTTGAGCAGAATTTGTTACTAATTTTCTTATAAATCGATAAAATGACACGAAGAATAAAATAATCAATCCTACAACCACGACTAATAAAATCAGTCCAAGAACGCCCACACCGTTTAAAATAACTTCTCATTCCCTTCGGTTGATCTCATACAGCATCCTATATTATACCATTATAATCCATCAACAAGCAGTAATGTAACAAAAAATCACTGTCGACGTTTAAGTCTCTTTATGGAGTATTATTAAATTGAAAGTGAGATGACATGATGAACATAGAATTACAGGAGCAGTTCGGCAATATCGATATTTACTTATTTGATCAGTTATTGAAAGGGAATATCACCAAAGATATGACGATCTTGGATGCCGGTTGTGGATCAGGCAGAAATCTCAGATATTTATTGCAGAGTGGCTATAATGTATATGCTTTAGATCGCTCGGAGGAAGCCATTCAACATGTTCAAAGGCTGGGAGAGAAGCTTGCGCCAGAATGGTCAACCGAGCAAGCACGTGTGGAGTCATTGGAGAACATGAGCTTTGCCGATCAGAGCTTTGACTTCGTTATAAGTAGTGCAGTTCTACATTTTGCTGAAGATGAAGTACATTTTGACCAGATGGTTCAGGAATTATGGCGTGTGCTGAAACCCGGAGGTCGACTCTTCGCAAGATTGGCTTCTTCCATTGGAATAGAGGATCACGTGAAGCCGGTAGGCAATCAACGTTATATCTTACCTGACGGGAGTATGCGGTTCCTTGTGGATGAAGAGCAATTAAGGAGAATCACAACGGCATTGCAGGGGGAGTTATTTGAGCCGATCAAGACGACGATTGTAGCAGGGCAGCGCTGTATGACGACATGGTGTGTAAGAAAACGTACATAGAGTGGCGCACGGGGCAGAAAGGATCATGCTGCGCCACTGCCATAGAAGGTCGCTGATGAAGCCGAAGTTAGCTCTTATAAGCTAACTTCGGCTATTTACCATCGAATAACTAAAGTATTTTCCCCATTTCGAGTATAATAGAGAGTATGTGATAGATGATTCGTGGAAACATATGTCCATAAGGGCTCTTACCCTTAATTAGTGCTTGCAAAAAGATGGATCATACTGAAACCTGGCGAAGGTGACGGAATTGTCCTGGAGAAGCGATAGCGATCGGAAGGACAATCCGTTATCGTAGCGGTCATTAGAAATGACCTTTTGTAAAGCACTGGTTTTAGTGCTGAGCTTCCGTAATTACAATAATTTTAGAATAGATGAGGTTACTTACATGAGCGATCAAAGTTTTAAAGACTATACACTAAGTGAAGAAATTGTACGAGCACTCGATAGCTTGGGTTACACGACACCAACTGAGGTGCAACGTGAAGTTATTCCGATGGCGCTAGACAGGCAGGATCTTGTCGTGAAGTCCCAAACAGGAAGCGGGAAGACAGCATCTTTTGGTATTCCGATCTGTGACCTGATTGATTGGAATGAGAATAAGCCACAGGCATTAATCTTAACGCCTACGCGTGAGCTTGCTGCGCAAGTGACAGAGGATATTATGAATATCGGGCGCTATAAACGTATCAAAGCAACAGCTCTATATGGTAAGACGCCGTATGCGAAGCAAACGGCAGAGTTGAAGCAAAAGAGCCATGTGGTTGTTGGGACACCGGGACGTGTCTTAGACCATATTGAACGTGGAACATTTGCGCTAGAGCGCTTAGAGTATCTTATCATTGACGAAGCTGATGAAATGTTGAACATGGGATTCATTCAACAAGTGGCATCGATTATAGAGAAACTTCCTAAAGAACGTGTAACGATGGTATTCTCAGCAACATTACCGCAAGATGTGGAGAAACTTTGCTACAAATATATGAGCAATCCTATGATGATTGAGATTAAAGCTAGCGGACTCACAACAGATACCATTGAGCATTCTTTGTATGAAGTGAGAGAATCGGAGAAATTCGGCTTGCTTAAAGATATTACTGTTGTAGAAAATCCAGATAGCTGCATTATTTTCTGTCGGACGCAAGAACACGTGAATCAGGTGAGCGAGCAATTAACCAATGCCAACTATACATGTTCCAAAATCCATGGTGGTATGCTCCAAGAGGATCGATTCGAAGTGATGAATGATTTCAAACGAGGCCAATTCCGTTATTTAGTTGCTACAGATGTAGCTGCAAGAGGGATTGATATTGATAACATCACACATGTCATTAACTATGATCTTCCGATGGAGAAGGAAAGTTATGTTCACCGTACAGGAAGAACGGGCCGCGCGGGTAAAACGGGTAAAGCCATTACTTTCGTAACACCTTATGAAGAGAAATTCCTAAATGAAATTGAGAACTATATTGGATTTAATATTCCTAAGAAAAGTGTTCCATCTAAAGAACAAGTTGAAAGTAATCGGGATGCTTTCCAAGGGAAAATTGGTATCGAGCCGATACTTAAACAAGATAAGAATGAACAATTAAATAAAGAAATCACGAAGCTATATTTCAACGGTGGAAAGAAGAAGAAGATTAGAGCTATTGATTTCGTGGGTACTATTGCCAAAATTGAAGGTATATCAGCCGATGATATTGGTATTATTACGATTCAAGATAACGTATCTTACGTTGAAATATTGAATGGTAAAGGTCAGCATGTAATCCAAGTTATGAAGACAACTACTGTTAAGGGTAAATTATTGAAAGTGCATGTCGCGAATAAAAGGTAGATACAACTAAAGAGTATTATTGATGAATAAGTGAGGAATTACGATGAAAATCTATCTGTATATCGTCTTACTGGTCTCCCTCTTTATTTCAGGGTGTTCTGATCCGGGGAATGTTGTAGTACAAGATAAGGATGCATTTGTTACCCAATTGGTCAAAGACTACCCTGAGTTGAAAGATAAAGAGTATGAGATCACCACCGTTAAGCGCATCGTAGATGGGGATACGTTCGTAACGGCTTCCGATCAGAAGGTGCGATTGGTTGGCGTAAATACGCCTGAGGTATTTGGTGAAGTGCAATATTATGGTCAGGAAGCTAGTAATTTCAGCAAGGAGCGGCTCAAGGGACAGACCGTTTATCTATTTAAAGATGTAAGCGAAACAGATAAGTATGATCGATTGTTACGTTTGGTCTTTATTAAGGATGATCCAATCATGTTTAACGAAATGTTGATTGCTAAGGGTTATGCAAATACGATGTCCTTACCTCCTGACGTATTATTCACAAATAAGTTTTCACTGCTCAAGCGTGAAGCGCAGTCCAAACAAGTAGGATTATGGGCCAAAGATACGAATAAGGCTACGGCGATTCAATCTTGTAGCAATCCCAAGATCAAAGGTAATATTAATTCTCGGAATGAAAAAATATATCATGTTCCCGGTGGGGAAAGTTACAATGATACCAAGGCAGAGATGATGTTCTGTAGTGATCAGGAAGCCGTTGCTTCCGGATTTAGAAAGGCTACGCGTTAAGTCGTCGTTATAAGTTAAAGAAGGTGCTATCTTTCCGCAGTGTTCTGCAGAGGAGATAGCACCTTCTTTTATATCCTTAGCTACTTACTAAATAATTAATATTTGTGGATAATATATAGTAAAATGTAAAGATTACCAGTAATGCGCATGGGAGGGAACTTATGAAGGAGTTTAAAGATCGTCTATTTCACATTCAAAATAGCCAGAACCAATTGTCTAAAGAGGTGCAGACCTTAATTCATGAATATGAGTCGTACGATGTCATCCATGAGAATGAGATTCTTCAGGAGCAACATAAAGAGCAGAAGATTCGTTTAACAACGTTACAGAAGAAAGTATCGCTTCTAGAAGAAGAGAACATGAAATTAAGGACTTCGTTAACAGAGCAGATTATGAACGAGAAATTGAATATTATCAACGTATCACGGGAGAAATTGAATACATATTTCGCAAGTCGTAGCGACGGACAGACGAATCAACTGAGAGCTTTCGAGCTTCAGACCAAATCGGCGGTTCAACGTCTCTTCGAGCGGTCATCCAACTATTTGAAGGAAGAGAAGGAGGAGATGGCGCTTAAGCTTGCAGAAATCTCTGATGAGTTAAATCAGAAGATCATGATTCATCGTGAGCGAATAGTAGAAGATGAGAGAAGACTTCATCAACAAGTAACGAGTGGGTTAGATCGATTGGCAACGGAAGAAGTAACGGAAGAAGTGATGCAGAAGAGAATCAAGCAGAATCAGTTTGAAATGAAAGTTGGCTTGAACTGGTTGAATAAGGTTGCGATGTTGCTCATTATTTTAGCCGTAGGTGTTAGCTTTAAATATATGTATACGGGTTGGTTCAACGGATACATGAAAGGGAGTGCCTTTTTCCTGCTAGGCATAATAATGCTTGTAGGTGGAGAATGGTTGTTCCGTAAGCAAAAGCAGACTTTTGCCTTAGGGTTATTAGGTGGCGGGATTTCGATATTGTATGGTTCGATCTTTTACAGTTATTTTTTACTCGACATTATAGATATTTATGTGGGTTTAACCTTATCTGTTCTAGTGTCATTAACGGCAGTGTTGTTGTCGCTAAGGTATCATTCACGGAGTATCATTTCGCTGGGTCTTGTAGGAGGATATCTTCCGCTATTCTCATACATGGGTGCGTTTGGACTTGAAGGGAATGCGGTATATGTGGCGATGGGTTATTTGTTCCTCCTGAACGCATCGATTCTACTTGTCTCATTTCGTAAGCGGTGGGTCATTGTAAATTACATCAGCTTCTTATTTAATGTTCCATCTATGATAGCTTTAGTGTCGTTATCCAATAGTAATTATATCAGTATGGTGTATGTAGCGATTACCTTTATGCTGTACCTTGGCATGACGTTGGGCTATCCATTTAAGTATAAGTCTAAGTTATCATGGTGGGATTTCACGTTGCTCGCTTTGAATACTTTCACTAGCTGTGTAACGCTGTATGTCTTGTTTCATGTATCACAATTGGAGGATTTCCAAGGACTATTGGCATTAGTGTTCTGTCTTGTATATATCAGGCTCGGCAGATTCCTGGAGAAGTTCATGCATCAAGAAAGGCAGACAACGCTGTTATTCTATGCCACTTCGCTTACATTTGCAATCCTGATGATTCCATTCCAATTCGGTGCAGCGTGGGTATCAATTGGATGGCTAGCGGAAGGGGTTCTCTTAACGATCTATGGAAGTCTCAATCGGTTTAAGTCTCTAGAGAAAGCAGGTTGGGGCATTCTAACGTTATGTTTAGGGGCATTCCTATGGGGAGACATGTTAACTAATTTATTTTTATTGTTCCACAATGATCCATACTATACTTTGAAATATAGCTTTGTCACTGGAGGCATGTTACTCGTTACATTGTATTATGCGGTTCAGCAACGCAAGCGGGTAGCAGGACTATTTAGTCGCCCTTATGAAGCTCAATTGGTTAAGGTCTTTAAATACGTATCGTTACTGAATGTGTGGTTCTATTTCATGTACGAGTTGAGAGATGTATATGATACTTGGGTACCCAATGATTTTAGCCATTTTGATTTCTACAGTTCTCTGCTCATGGCTAGTATAACCATTGGTCTAGCATACGGGCTTTCCAAAGTGAAAGTACTGTATGATCGCGTGGTGAAGTACTACGTTATGTTCCTATATGGGGTTGGATATCTATTATGTATCATGGTTACATTAACGGCGCCAGCGCTACAGTCCGATTATACGTACAATACAGCAACTGAATATATTGCATTAGGGATACTAGTTGGATTTAATGTATTGGTATTCTTCAGTATTCGTGAAGTATTGATTGCAGTTATACGCCAGCAGTATAAGAGTATCGAGATATATCCGGTAGCTTTAGGAGTATATTTACTTGGAATACTAACTTCTTTCCTAGTTGTTCAATTCCAACTGGAAGAGATAGGTCTGATCTTCAGTCTGCTGTATTTACTACTGGCTATCGTCTATATTGCGTTCGGATTCCGGTATCGGTACGTGTACATTAGACGTTTTGGATTAGGTCTAACGCTTGCTGCCACTGGGAAATTAATATTGTATGATCTAAGTCTATTGTCAACTGGAAGTACAATTATTGCTTATTTCACATTCGGAATTGTATTACTTGGCATTTCCTATGGTTATCAGAAAGTATCAAGCAGATTGGGGGAGACCCATGCGAACGAAGGTGTCGAAGCGGATTCAAAGAGTTAGTGTAATTCTCGCGGTAATGCTATTACTGCTTGCACTCGTAAGCAGGGACGTCATCGTTGTAGCAGAGAAAGAACAGGAGCAGGAATGGCGCTTCTGGAAAGGAATTGAAATACAGAGTAGCGTTCGCTATCATTCCTTATTTCTTGATGAAGAAGTGTATGCTGGTGCGAGTGAAGACTTACGTGATCTGCGAATTGTGAATCAGAAAGGGCAGTATGTTCCTTACTATATGGATAGCGGTTACGAACAGGCAAAGGAAAATTCGAAGTCTTATTCCTCTTCGCTCATTCGTACAGCTACGAAGGATGGTAATACCTTATTGGATTATAAGGTCACGCGAGTGGCCGACAATGTGGATATTCAGGGTAATCTTCTATCCGTAGAGTTACCGGAAGAATCTTTTCTGAAACATATTAAAGTCTATGGGAGTTATGACGGTTCCCAGTGGGAGTTCGTAGATCAAAGTGATTTGTACCGAACAGATCAGATGGTGAAGGATCGTATAGACCTAGGTTCAGAGTACAAATATGAATATTATCGCTTGAGCGTTCTCAACAATAAAGAGAAACTAGCTTTCCCGAGCATGCAATTGATTCATAATACACAAGAGCGCGAGTGGCTGGTTCACACGAAGAGGGGGAAGCCTTCCTTTGAAGTGAAGCAGAAAGATAAGTTTACACAAATCATCCTTAATAATGAGAACCGTCTTCAAATTACTGAATTACAGTTATTTTCGGAAAGAACTAATTATAATAGATCCTTTGAAGTATATGATGATCAGGGGGTAAGGATTGAGACCGTTGGGGCACAGGAAATATACCAATTGGATTTCAAGGACGTGCAGATCAAGAACCATATGATTACAGCAGTTGAGCCGATCAGAAGTCCCTTTATCACCATAGAAATAAATAATCGCGATGATCTGCCGTTAGACATTGCGGGATTCGGTATAGCCTATGCCGTGGATAGACTGGTGTTCGAGGATACAGCTGAGGGACCATACAAGTTACTTTACGGAAACACCTTAAGTACCAAGCCTGAATATGATATTGTGAATTTCAAGAGTCATATTGAACAAGAAGATGTTGCGCTTGGAAAGCTAAATATACAGGTGAAGTCCTCAGTTGCCACACCTACAAAAGAAGATCCTGTATGGTGGTTACAACAAAAAGTATGGTTTAACGGGATTGTTATACTAGTATCGATCCTTCTGGTTGGTTTATTGGTTAAGAAGATGAAACCTAAGCCGTAAGGTGGAAAATTGCATGTACAAGTAAAGAAGTTGACCCTTATATGAGGTCAGCTTCTTTTTAGTGTTTCCTTCTAAACAATGAATGAGAAAGGAGTTAAGAAGCCATTTTTCGCTTATTTGTAATCCTTTGTGGGTATATATTATAGGAACCCATCCATTTTAGAATAAAATAACACATAAATGTAAAAAATAATGAGATATTTGACGTATACGTATAGCGCCGTTTTTTAGTATAATACGTGCATTCACCTAGTATTAGGCTAAAGGACATCATGGGGAGGACACATCATGGACAATTTTAATAAACATCAAGAAAATCTATCTTCGGGTAAGGGCGAGAGGTTCTCTTCTTCGGGATTTATATTTGCAGCGATCGGAAGTGCTGTGGGGTTAGGGAACATGTGGAAATTCCCTTACATTACAGGACAATATGGCGGAGCAGCATTTTTTCTATTATTTGTTGCGTGCTTAGTAGTTGTAGGTTTGCCTGTCCTCCTAGCAGAGCTTGCTATTGGCCGCGGGGGGCGAGGAAGTGCATCGTCTTCTTTCGTTAAACTAAGCGGAAAGAAAATATGGGGCAGATTAGGTATGATTTCGGTAATCGCACCGTTTGTCATCCTGTCGTTCTACGCGATTGTTGCTGGATGGACGCTTCATTATGCGGTGAAAGCATTTAGTGGCAAGCTCGTCGCAGATACAGATTTCACAGTCATGTTCAATGGATTCATGGGTAGCTACACCCCAATACTTTGGCAAGCTGTCGTGTTAGTGCTTATAGGCGCAATCGTGGTAAAGGGGATTTCTGGTGGGATAGAGAAGTTCAATAAGATTCTTATCCCAGGGATGTTTATCCTGCTCGTCATATTGATGGTCCGAGCATTGACATTGCCAGGGGCAGGGGCGGGAGTATCGTTCTTTCTAAACCCTGATTTCTCGAAGTTAACACCAGAGTCGACACTTGTAGCCTTAGGTCATGCATTCTTTTCCCTATCTCTGGGTATGGGTACCATGATTACATATGGTTCTTATGTTGAGAAGCGACAGTCGCTGGGAACGGCAACACTGGCCATTGGAACAGGAGACCTTCTCTACGCTCTTATTGCAGGATTGATTATTTTTCCGACTACCTTTTCCTTTGGAATTAATCCTGGACAAGGTCCCGGACTCGTATTTATCGCATTACCTGCTGCATTCTCGGCCATGCCTTTCGGTTCTTTCTTTGGAGGGTTGTTCTTCATCTTACTAGCGATAGCAGCGTTAACTTCAGCGGTATCATTGTTAGAGGTACCGGTGAAATACGCAATGGAACGCTTTGAGTGGAGTAGAACTCGGTCAGTATGGATCATTATTATCGGGTGTTTCATAGTAGGGGTACCGGCATCCTTGTCATTAGGAGTGTCACCGGGATTAAAGTTAGGTGGGATGGCATTCTTCGATTGGATTGACTTTATGGCTTCTAATGTATTGTTACCACTGGGGGGACTCATTGTAACGATATTTGCAGGATACTTCTATAAAGGTGTTGCAGATGAAGCGGGCTTGAACGCGTTATGGTTCCGTATATGGTTGTTCTTGCTGCGATTTGTAGCGCCGATCCTTGTCGTATTCGTATTCTTACATTCAGCGGGGATTATCAAATTCTAATGCTATATCCACTCATGGTAGTCACCCCTAAATCCTTTGTTAAGGATTTAGGGGTTTTTGTTATTGAGGTTAAATGAAACGTATTGTTCTCAGAATATAGGTGATTTACCTATCAATAAAGAGGAAGGGTGGTGTTAGGTAGCGAAGTGTATATAATGTCGAATTTACCTATTACATAAGAGAGAGTGGTCAGCAAACAATGAATTTCATGAAACAATGTGCTCGTTACATCATTGGCGTTATGGTTGTTGTACTTTTGGTTCAACTGGTTGCCCCATCTACGATGGGGAATACCGTATTAGCTAAAGCATCATGTGGTACGGGTTGCAGTAGCTATGATGTCGTCGTGATCGGAAGTGAGATTCAGGGGTCATTACTAGCCAAAGAAGCACGTCGTCTAGGATTAGATGTCATTATCTTAGATCCCCGCAGTAAACCGGGTGGGCAGTTCATGCAAGGCCAAATGCATGTATTAGATGAACCTAATGATAAGAAGCGTAGAAGTCTCGTACAAGGAGATATCAAGAAGTTATATGATGGATATAAGGCAGGTTCCATTCGCAAAGAAGCAGCTTTTGACCGATATTATCAAAGCGTCATCAAGGATATCCCGATGCGAAGTGGGATCGTAATTGAATCCGTAAATGAAGTTCCCTTGAAACAAGACAAATTTCTTAAATCGATAACCTATCGTGCCAAAGATGGTGTGAAGTATACGGTTGAAGCACAATATTTTGTAGAGAATACAGATTTCAATGCATTGACCAGTAAGCTCAATGTTACACGGATTCCAGGTATGGAAAGTATTTATAAAGGAACTAAGCCGGATTATATGGCAGCTACACTTGTTCTGAAATTCAAAAATGTAAATTGGAATAAGCTTCATCAAGTGGTATTGAACGATTATCCTTTGACCAATGTGGAGAAGAAGTATGGACAGAACACGTATGTCGATTGGGATTATGCTACAGGTTTTAGCAATATTACTTATAAATATAAGCCGATTGATCCTCAATTGATGTTGAGAGGCATTAACTCTACGTACCAAAAAGATGGACAAGTTATAATGAATGCCTTATTAATATTCGATGTTGATCCTGCCAACCCTAAATCGATTGAATCGGCCATGAAGAAGGCTAAGGCTGAGGCTCCAGAGGTGCTGAAATTTTTG
Organism: Paenibacillus antarcticus; assembly: GCF_001637225.1. GTDB lineage: Bacteria > Bacillota > Bacilli > Paenibacillales > Paenibacillaceae > Paenibacillus_AQ > Paenibacillus_AQ antarcticus. The sequence goes on along the minus strand of NZ_LVJI01000007.1, from coordinate 56,988 downwards.
CGTAAGGACATTCCTGGTTACGCTAATGCACAATTAAATGGATTCCCTGAATACCTGTATATTCGAGATTACAATCGATTTGAGACCGAGTATATCTTAGATTATCCAGACTTAATGTCTAACAAGATGTTCTGGGACAACGTAAGTATTGCTAGTTATGCAACGGATCTCCAAGGGACTACTAAGATGCGCAAAGGGCTAAGCTTTGGGAAACCTGACCGTTATGGTATTCCTCTACGATCCTTTGAATTAAAGTCCTATGAGAATGTACTTGTGGTAGGGAGTAATCTCGGAGCGACAATCAAAGCGTATGGTAGCGCACGCATTATGCCTAATACAGCATTAGCAGGACAGACAATAGGTATTATTCTAGGTAAAGAGCTGAAGAATAAGAGGCTAAGAGAGCTTACAAAATCTGATTTTGTTCGCATTCACAAGTATCTGCAAAAGGATTATCGAATTAAGCTTCAAAGCTAATGTAGAGTGCTATGCTCGATACTACAGGCGTCCATATGAAATGGGCGCCTTTGTTGTGATTACTGACTTTCAAAGATGAACATAATAATGTATATACTAAAATGTAGAGGCGGTGAGAGTGGTGACTGTTATAATTATTGCTTGTATCGTTCTTGTGATTATCCTATTTGTCTACTTACTAATGATGTTGTACCCACCCTTTGGCGGGAAGACATCTTATGAGAAATTAGCGAAACAGATTCATAGATCGAACTACTTCAAGGGAAGGTTCTTTAACACGCTCCCCACGTCGGTAAGTAATGGCTTGGGAGTAACCGTCTCGATGATGGTTAAGTTTATAAAAGGTAACCCGCAAGGAAATCCAAAGGAACCATTACCTGTAGAGTTGGTGGATCCCCTTTTTCTAAAAGAAAATCAGCAGGACTATGTCATATGGTTTGGACATTCTGCATTATTAGTAGTCATCAACGGAATAAAGCTACTCATCGATCCAATGCTAGGGAAATCAACTTCACCCTTCCCGTTTCTAGGGGGTAAACGTTACGGTAGGTTACCCATTGAAATCGAAAATTTACCAACGATAGATGCCATTATATTATCTCATGATCATTATGATCATCTGGATTATGGTTCTATGTTGAAATTGAAAGAGAAGGTGAAACATTTCTTTGTTCCACTTGGTGTGGGAGCACATTTAGAGAGATGGGGAATCAGCCAAGAGAGAATTACAGAGCTGGATTGGTGGGAAGAGGTTATATTTCAGGGACTTACACTGGTGTGTACACCTGCAAGACATTTCTCAGGGAGAAAGTTCGTAGATAAAGAAGCCACGCTGTGGGGTTCATGGGTCATAAGTAGTGAGCAGACGAGGTTGTTTTTCAGTGGTGATAGTGGGTATAGCCCTCATTTCAAGGAAATAGGTCAGAAATATGGATCTTTCGATATGACGCTTATGGAATGTGGTCAATATGATGAGCGATGGGCTGGCATTCATATGTATCCTGAACAGACGGTTCAGGCACAGCTAGATGTAAAAGGGAAGCTGATGATCCCAATCCATTGGGGTACATTTACCTTGGCATTTCACGACTGGACCGATCCAGTAGAGCGTGCATTAAAGGCTGCGAAGGAACATGATGTACAGATATCTACGCCTAGAATAGGGGAGATTGTATGGATTAGATCATCTAACTATCCTGTTTCAACATGGTGGAGAGAACTACATAGAATGAACTAAAGATGAACCTCCTATTCATGATTCTCTTTAGAAATGATTGAATTTGGGAGCGTAAACTTTAGTTCAATCTATTTAGTTACACACAATAACCTGTCTGGTAAATGATCTCTTCTTGGCCACACAACGATCAATAATAGTGAATCCAGCTTCTTGAATCATGTCATCGATGGTTTCGATGGTGATAATAACCACTTTGCTTGCGAAACGGCGTGTATGTTTAAGAAGCGAGAGTTGTTCTTCTGGTGTTGTGGAAGAGAATAGATTATAAGGCATATCAATAATAGCTACATCGTACATCTCAGTGACGTCAGCAATATCCCCATAAGTTACTTCACCAACGTATCCGAAGTGGGCAATATTTGCACGTGCGCCTTGGACAATTTGTGGGTTGTAGTCTCGGCCCACGATATCAATGCCCATGGAGAGTGCTTCCACCAACACGGTTCCAATGCCACAACAAGGATCGATCGCTTTTACACCTAGTGGATTCGGGACGGCAATATTAGCGGCAGCTCTTGCCAGACGTGTACCTAATGCAATCGAATAGTTGCGGGGTTTCTTCATATGAAGGAACCATACCGCTTCATTTAGACGATACTTCCCGAAATACCAGCGTCCACCTAACGTCACGATGCCAAATACATGATCGGGGTTGTGTACGTCTGCTTCACCCTCGATGTGCATACCTAAGTCACGTTCGATGATTCGGCGATCGCCGTAGGATATTTTGTCCTCTGAAGATAGATCATTAATCTTGACGAATATGACTTTGAATGTAGAATCATGGAGAACAATATCTTCCACTTGTTTCAGAATATCATTCATGGTGTCGCCTTCGTACATGATCTCAATCCGTTCTTTCACAAAGGGACTTCGACTAGGATCGACAGAAATGTCGCTCTTGATGATAAGAGATTCTGTTTCAACTCCAAATAGAGAGCGCATCTCCAAGCTGCATAAGGAACTTTCATCATCACTATATGCAAAAGTGTATATAAATTGGCTAGTATTATTCAATAATTTCCCATCCTTTATAACGTCTAATAGATCTTCCTCATAAACCATATCCGTAAAAGTCTAGAAAAGCAAAAAAAACACGAATTAGGTGGATGTGGCGTGGTAAGATAGTTGAAAAGAATCTGTGGGATGACTCCCACATCAATAGATGATCAGAATGGAGAACAAAGATATGAGTCAAATGGATGCAACAAGAGCAGCGCAGTTACTAGAGAAATGGATTTCTGTATATGACATGGACGATGCGAAGGCTTGGGAGAAGGATGAATTTCCTTTTATTAAGGAAACCTCGAAAGCAATGAAGCTTTCGATTCAAGTGTTACGAGGTAAATCGGCAGCTAAAGGATCTCAACTCCATGAAGCAGCGGCACAATTATTAGAATACGTAGATGAATATGGTATGGATAGCCCGTCAGAATGGGAAGCGGAGAATATTCCTTTTGTAAAAGAGGTTCTAGAAGCAGTTACCTTTACCGTTGCTGTGCTCAAGAAGAAATAATGGTGAATTGCGAATAATATCTAATACTGCTAAAGTCGAGAGTCAATTTGAAAAGTAGATATATATAGTAGTAGTTCTGCTAAAGTGTAAAGAACGAGCTCTTCCCGTCTAGGGGAGGGCTTGTCTTCGTTTATAGATTATTCCAGAAATATTTACCATTATATTGATACGTAGTAAACTGTGTATCAGTGGCGATATGAAGGGAGATATTTATTCTCTGCTTCCTATCGTCATCTATATTCGTAAATAGTTATAAGAGACTGTAAAATTATGAGGAAGAAGTGATATTATCAAAAGTTGGATTAGAAACAGTACTTTTGTTGTAATAAGTGGGTGTCTCATCACTTTTGGTATAATGTGGTTTAGATTGGATACAAAAAAAGTAACCTTTAATCCGATACAAACCGACAATGTATTAAACAATCCCTTTATGGGATTTGTAGCGGATGCACGTTATATTCCTGATACGGAGCAACCCGTATATCGCTTGGCTCATGCTAATATAACTTGGAAGGATTTAGAGCCTGAGCAAGGGGAATATGCCTTTGAACAAGTAGAGAAGGACAATCATTTTGAAGAATGGGATGCACGTGACGTGAAGCTCGTCATTCGTGTAATGTTAGATAGACCTTCAGAGATTCCACATATGGATATTCCAAAGTGGGTATATGAAGCAACCAATCAACAAGGAACTGAATATGATATAGAGTGGGGCAAGGGGTTTAGTCCGGATTATCTCAATCCTACATTGATTACATTGCATCAAGAGTTAATTAAGAAGTTAGCAGATCGATATAATGATGATTCAAGAATTGCTTATGTAGAATTGGGGAGTCTGGGTCATTGGGGAGAATGGCATACTATAAATGATGACATGGTAACGATACCCTTTCCGAAAATAAATATAGCTGACCAATATGTGCAACACTATATTAATGTATTCACCAATAAACATTTGATGATGCGTAGACCTTATCCGCTTGCTAAGCAATCAAACATGGGACTCTTTAATGATGCCTTTGGCAACAAGGAGTCAACCGTCGATGAATTTGATCAGTGGGTTAACAAGGGATATACGTTCTGGCTAACAGATGAACCGATGCCTGCTATGCCTAATTATTGGGCTAATGCTCCAGCAGGGGGAGAATTCTCGTCCGCAGAGACGCCTGAATTCTACTTCAAGGATGAGCATATTGAAGAGACATTAAATCAGATTAAGCTAACTCATCCGAGTTGGCTTGGACCCTATGCGCTAAATGATGTGCCAATGGATGGGGAGATCCAGCGGAATGTTGATAGATTTATGAGAACGATAGGCTATCGATTCTCTCTCCTATCAGAGACACATCAAGAACGGGTTAAACCGGGACGTAAGCTTCATGTTGATATGGATTGGGCAAATACAGGTGTTGCTCCTTTCTATGAAACGTGGCCACTTGAACTTTCATTGGTTGATGAAGATGGAAATTTGGTAACGCAGCAATTGACGAAGGAAGATATCCGTACATGGCAGCCGGGTAACAAGAAAACAAGACAGACGTTGCTAGTCCCCAAGGATTTGGTGGCGGGCAATTATACACTATGCGTAGCTATACTTGATCCAGATACTCAGTTGCCTGGTATAGAGTTCGCCATGGATGGAAAAAGATCGGATGGAAGATATACACTTGGAACTATGGTTGTGGAATAAGTTTCGAAAAATGAGAGGAAGTGAAAGATCATGATGAAGACAAGCAGAAGGAACAATGTTGTCAGTTTTAAGTTTCATCATTTATTTTTTGCGTTAGCTATCATGTTTAGCTATTCCTTTCTGAATATGAACAATTCAAACGTCGTCTATGCTGCAGACACAGGTACTTATTATGTATCTACAGCAGGAGATGATAACAATCCAGGGACCTTAACTTCACCGTGGAGAACGATTCAGAAAGCGGCCAATACAGTCTTACCTGGGAATACCGTTTATGTGCGTGGTGGGACCTATTTAGAGTACGTATCTATCAAAGTTTCGGGTACGCAGGCAGGCGGGTATATTACCTTTCAGAACTATTTGGATGAAATACCAGTGATTGATGGTAATGGGAAAGATGTAACGGGTACTAATCAAGCATTACTGGATTTATCGAATGTGAACTATGTTAAAGTGAAAGGTTTTGAAATACGAAATCTAATCACAACCAACCAATCACTAGATCCAGCAGGGATAAGAGTGAGGAATGGTGGAAGCTACATTCAACTGTTAAATAACAATGTTCATCATATTGAGAATAGAGCAACGAAGGGTAACGCGCACGGGATTCATGTGCTAGGTAACAGCATCCAAGCGATGACTCAGATTGATATCCAGGATAACGAAGTTCACCATCTCATCACCGGAAGTAGTGAATCAGTAACGCTGAGTGGCAATATCGATGGATTCACGATCATGCGTAATCAAGTATATGAGAATAATAATATTGGTATAGATGTTGCTGGATTCTATAAAGCATGCTCAAGTCCATGTGTGGATCAGACCCGTAATGGTGTTATCAGTGGGAACACGGTACATCATATCGATACATCTAAGAACCCAGCGTATGGAATGGGATCACATATTGCAGCGGGAATTTATGCTGATGGAGCTGCGAATGTTCTGATTGAGAGAAACCATCTGTATAGTAACGATTTCGGGATATCATTAGCGAGTGAAGAGCAGGGCAGATCTACAAGTGATATTAGGGTACAGAATAATTATATCCATCACAATTATGGTGCAGGGCTAATTATAGGTGGTTCTGGCTCTGGGAACGGTGGTGCCTCAAACAATAAGATATTGAATAATACGTTTGTGGAGAATGATAGCTTGAAGCAAGGCTATGGGGAGATAACTCTGCAGTGGAATAATGTGAATAATCAGATTATGAATAATATTATGTATAGCAACTCACAAAAAGTATTACTCAATAAAGTAGGTACTAATGGTTCAGGCAATATATTCGATTATAATCTGATGTACACTATAGATGGTGCGAGTGGGGCCAAATGGAATTGGAATCGTACGACGTATAGTACTTGGGCTACGTATACCAAAGCAACCGGAAATGATAGTCACTCTATTTTTGGAGACCCCCTGTTTATAGATAAATCTCAAAACAATATACAAGTGAAGTCGGGATCAAGTGCAATTGATAAAGGGTCTTCTCTAAACGTTGGAGAAGGCGTCTATGATTATAATGGATTAGCAAGAATACAGGGGAAATCCGTAGATATAGGAGCAGTAGAGCATGTACCATCACCGGGGGATGACAATCCTCAGCCTCCTGAAATTACGCCCTTGGATAATGCTTATTGGAGTGGAGTAGCTATTCTTAGCTCCGGAACCAGTAATGCCCGGATATTGAAAGCAACAAAGGATAGTTTGAATCTGAATGTTTATGTTGAAGGAAGTAATTTAACTAAGAAGGGCCAAATTTATATAAATACAGATAATAAAACAAACACGGGATTCGTAGCATCTTATTGGAAAACTAGCGGAGCAGATTATTTGCTAGAGAATGGTGTTCTGTATCGTTACATTGGAACTGGCGGATCTAATTGGAAGTGGACACAAGTGGCGAGTTATAAAGGTGCCACCAATTATATTACTACGAACACTTTAGTTAAGGTGTTAATTCCGCTAGCTGACTTAGGTATTAAACAATCCAATCCAATCAAGATTGGATTTGTATGGAACGACTCAAACAGCAACAAGCTACCAGCGACTGGTGATTTGTCAATCGTAAAGGATACTGTTTTGTTGAAAAAGGTAAAATAATGAATTAATGTTGTGGTGCCTAAAATTTATAAAGTAGGTGTTAATGCATGTAAATATGCCATTAACATCTATTTTTTTAATTTTTTTATAAAAAAATAGTTCTTTTGTACTTGTTTTTGACAGTATTTCGGTAGTAAACATTAACTTTACATGATATTATAAGTTGTCGTATAAACCAAATTTTGACATGAGGTGAGACTGTGAAAGTATTAGTAACGGGCGGATACGGATTTATTGGATCTCATGTTGCGGAGAGGTTTAATAAGGAAGGTTATGAAGTATTCATCATAGATAATTTAGCAACGGGTAACATACATAACGTGAATTTTAAACATAAAGGGTATCATCTATCTGTTGAAGATCGGAAATGTGAAGAGATTTTTCGTTCTAATCGATTCGATGTTGTGGTGCATTTAGCTGCTCAGGTAGATGTCATGACATCCATTGAGAATCCAAGACAGGATGTGAAATCAAATGTTCTTGGGTTAGTTAATATGTTAACGCTAGCGAATAAATATACTGTGAAGAAGTTTGTTTTTGCATCATCAGCAGCTGTGTATGGCATGAATGAGGAACTACCTTTGAGCGAATCAGAGCCATGTAATCCTATATCTCCTTATGGAATCAGTAAGTGGGTAGGAGAGTCCTATTGTCTTAAGTGGGAGCAGCTTTATGATTTAAAAACACTTTGTTTCCGCTTTTCTAACGTATATGGCCCACGCCAAGGTAGTGCAGGAGAAGGTGGAGTAATCTCCATTTTCATGGAACGTACTCTGAAGGAGCAAGACTTATTTGTATACGGTAATGGTGAGCAGTCACGAGATTTTGTATACGTGGAGGATGTGGCGGATGCGATATACAGAGCATCTTTTTCGCAGTTATCAGGCGTGTATAACTTATCTACCAATACAGAGAATACAGTAAATTCCGTAATTGGTACGCTTAAAAAATTACATGGCGTTAATGAAGTTGTATATAAAGATGCACGTATCGGTGATATCGAACGTTCAACATTAGATAACACGAGAATTAAGAGAGACCTTGATTGGTCGCCTATCTACAGCTTAGAAGAAGGATTAAGTCGAACATACACATGGTTTAAGCAGAATCATGCCATTACTCACACAACATCCACTAAAGACACGTCTCCTTCAGTCATGAAACTACTAGTGAATAACATCAAACCGTATGTAGAAAATGCGATTGCATTCGGTCTGACAGCATGGCTTACCTTAGCACAATTGGGTACTTCATTTGGGTTCATGGATATCAAAATTTTCTACATCATGATAATTGGTATTATTTATGGCAAGAGGCAGTCTATAACGGCATCAGCACTATCGATCATATTACTTGTTTATGAGAAGTTAATAGATGGTCGTGAACTTATTTCCTTATTGTATGATATGGATTTCTTCTTCCAAGTCGCTATGTATCTATTTATTGGTTTAGTTGTTGGTTACGCTATTGAAAGAAAGAATAGATTAATAGAATCCCAAGTCAGCCACATGGAAGATATTGAGGAGAAATATGAGTTCCTAAACAGTGTATATACCGAAGTTCGAGAGGTGAAAGAAGAGTTACAGCAAAGAATTCAGAACAGTGAAGATAGCTTTGGGAAGATTTATTCGATTACAAAGGAATTGGATAGTCTGGTTCCAGAAGAGATCGTGACTTCAACGGTAAGTGTAGTGGAATCTATTATGCGCACGAATGATGTATCCATATATTCTGTTAACAAGGATGGAAGCTACTTGAGACTTGTGGCACATTCTTTAGGGCACGAAATGGAGAATCATAAATCGATCAAGGTCGATGATTACGATTATATTAATCAGATCTTTTTGGATGGAAAGATACACATTAATAAGGATCTAGTAGAGGGCGTACCATTGATGTCTGCTCCTATCCACAATAATGGTGAGACGGTCGCAATTATCGCAATAGATGGCATACAGTTTGAGAAATTCTCATTATATTATCAAAACTTGTTCAAAATCACAGTAGATTTAGTCTCTTCGGCCCTTTCAAGAGCGTTCTCATATATTGAAGCAACAGAAGGTCAACGTTACATTGAAGGGACATCTATACTAAACAAGGATGCATTCGAAGTTATTCTTGAGAATAAGAAACTTGCCAAGGCTAAACATAATATTAATTATTTGTTGGTGTCTTGTACGCTTGCTGGTGCTTCAGTACAGGAAATCTCTCAAAAGGTGACACGTTTATTACGGGAAACGGATTATATAGGTATAGGCGCTAATGGAGAAACCTTAATTGTATTATCTAATTCTGGCGTTGTGGAAGCTTCCCTAGTCCTGAAGAGATTTGCTGAACAGGGTATCTTGTTACATGTGCTAGAAGAGGAAGTTGCTCATGGTTAGTCTTATTTTTATTATCTATATCCTATTGTCCGGCGCCATTATCAAAATTATATATCGTGATTCGCTACGTGACTGGTCCTTGAAATGGTTAATCGTTACTGCCTTACCCGTTATTGGCTGGCTTTTCCCCGTATTTTGGCCTAAGCGATGGTTTCAGTCAAAGAGTGAAGGGCTAGGTGCGGAGCTGTTTGAAGATGCGGAAGAACCACTTATGCAGATGAATGGAATATACAACATGGTTGAAGTTGAAAAGGAACTCAATGTTATTCCTATTGAAGAAGCATTAATTGTAAATGAGTACGCCGCGCGACGAACAGTGATGATCAATGTCTTGAAGCAAGACTCCATGAACTATATGGATATATTGCAAAAGGCAGTGAGTAATGAGGATACGGAAACGTCACATTATGCCGTAAGTGCCATTATGGAAATGAAACGTAAACTGACATTATCCCTCGAAGAGTTATCTTTGAAATACGAATCTAATAAAGATGATGCTCATATTTTGCGGACATATTCGGATGTACTAAGTAACTATATGAAGAGTGGTTTTTTGGATGAGCGGACATTAAGAAAATATAAGTTCACTTACATCCTAGTGCTTGATCAGTTGATCACCATCTTACCCGAAGATGATTCTGCTTATATAGAAAAGGTAGATACTGAACTGGAAGTTGGAGCTTTATTGGATGCAGAGAAGACTGCGCTGCTTTATTTGAATAGACGCCCTCACAGTGAAGAGGCTTATCTCTGCTTGCTAAAAGTGTATTTCTATATGAAATCATATAGTCGATTGCAAGAAATATTAAACTCACTCAAAAGCTCACCCATTAGTCTATCTAATAGGGCATTAACGCTGGTGAGGTTCTGGTCGGAAGGAGCATAAAATGAAGAAGGGTTTTAAATTAAATAGGAATATCTATGTGATGTTGGCAGCCATCGCTGTATTAGCCATGGTCATGCAAATCTCTCGCTCTCAGTATATTTTGCAGTTTAGTAGAAATACAAATCTTGCAGAAGATCGCCAAGTATTTCCAAGTAACTTTGGACAAGCTGAAGCGATAGATATAGATGGACCTACGAGTTGTGTCGTATATAACTCGGATGAAGAGGCTAGTGTTAAGATGAAGAATAACGCTACCCGAATATTACAATACATGAAGAAGAAGAACATTAGTATAAATACGAATGTGGATCAGCTTAATCTTGAACCTTGTGCGATGACGATTATTACGAACCAAGAACTGGATCCCATAGACAATATTAACTCTTTGTCGGAATATGTGAATAACGGTGGATATGTCATGTTTACGAGTTCGTTAGAGAGAGATCATGCATTTAACCAAATCTATCGGAAGTTAGGTATAGTTTCTGTTTCGGACGCCTTTCTATCCCAAGGAATTAAGCTGACATCGAATGTACTTATTGGAGAGAGTGACCTTATTATAGAGGATATCTTTGTAGCTAATACAACGAATAGTATAGAGATTGATCATGATTCGGAACTGCTAGCTACAAACCTTGATGGTATACCTTTGATGTGGAGAAGAGCTTATGGACAAGGGGCTTTTATGGTCTTTAACGGTACGATGTTAACGGAGAAAATTAATAGAGGAATCCTTGCGGGAGGAATCTCTTTACTAGAGCCCAATTTCATTTACCCTATATTTAACTCCAAACAACTATTTATAGACGATTTTCCATCACCCATTCGGAAAGGAAAAACAGCTTCTATCTACGATGAGTATCACAAAGATATCCCACAGTTTTATCGTGATATATGGTGGCCGGATATGTTGAAGGCAGCCAAAAATGCAGGATTAAAATATACAGCGATGGTTATTCAATCTTATAACGATCAAGTTGATCCACCGTTTAATGCGCCCGTTGATGAGGACCCGTATAACTTAATATCGTATGGTCGGGAGATTATTAAGAGCGGTGGCGAGATTGGCATTCACGGGTATAACCATCAATCGTTACAAATGGACGATGAAGTGGCAGATAACTACGGATATAAAGTGTGGCCAAGTACGAAAGAAATGTCTCAGTCGATTGCCGAAGTCTTGAAATATACGAACAATTCTTTTCCGAATTATAAAATTATGAGCTATGTACCCCCTTCAAATATGATGAGTCCCGAAGGACGCGATGCCTTGAAAGAGGCTTGGCCTGATCTAACCGTCATTTCTTCCTTGTATGAAGAGGATTCAACAAATATGTCCTATGTTCAAGAATATGAGGTGGCAGAGGATGGAATTATTGAGATGCCTCGGGTGACATCTGGATATGTGGATACGCCATTTGAACGTTGGGCAGAGGCTAATACCATTACTTCCCTTGGGATCTACTCACACTTTGTCCATCCTGATGATGTGCTAGATGAACTCAGGGGTAAGCAATTGTCTTGGAAAGAGCTATCGAAGGCCTTCTCTTCCAAATTTGAACGTTTAAATAAAACGTACCCTTGGCTACGTGCTATGACAGCCACAGAGGGAGCTATCGATCTGGAGAAAGTTCTGAACTCTAAAGTGAAGTGGACATATGATGTTGATTCCATAAGCGGAGAAATCACTTATTTTCAGGATGATAACTATTTCGTTCTACGTACGGAGAGAAGCATCGCCAAGTTACAGAAATGTACGTCAAGTAAAATTGATGAGAATACCTATTTAATTAGAGCTACGGAAGCAAAATTCCAGATCGGATTGGGTGGTTAACAACGATGAGAATTTGTATGATAGCCGAAGGTTCATATCCTTATGTCACAGGTGGCGTGTCAAGTTGGATCCACAGTTTGATCACGAAAATGCCAGAACATGAATTCATTATTTATGCTATAGGAGCTCAAAGTAAGCAAAAAGGGAAATTTAAATACAAATTGCCTAACAATGTGGTTGAGATTAAAGAAGTGTTCCTAGATGCTTACATCGATGAGCCTGAAGATTGGGGAAATCGTTTTCGACTGACATCACAACAAGAAGAAGATTTAAGGTCCTTGTTAGGTGGAGAAGGAACAGTGAACTGGAGTAACATCTTCGATTTATTACGTACGGAGAAGTTTCAGAATGCTGCGAACTTTCTATCGAGTAAAGATTATTTTGATATTTTAGAAGATTTATCTCGAACCAAATACGCTAGAGTCCCTTTTACTGAAATGTTCTGGACGGTTCGTTCGATGATCTTGCCGCTCTTTATGACGATTCGTAGTGATATTCCTAAAGCTGATTTGTATCATAGCGTGTCTACAGGTTATGCAGGAGTAGTCGGAGCACTAGCTAAGCATCTACATGGAAGTCCACTTATCTTAACGGAACATGGGATTTACTCTCGGGAACGAGAAGAAGAAATTATTAAAGCAGATTGGGTTAAAGGCTACTTTAAAGATCTATGGATCGAATACTTCTATACGTTATCTGGATGTATTTACAATGCTGCTGATCAGATTGTTACATTATTTAATCGTAATAAGGAAATTCAAATAGAGTTAGGTTGTGATCCTGCTAAGATCGACATTATTCCTAACGGAGTCAATGTAAGTGATTATCTTGATCTTCCTCAGGCACCTGATCAAGATGTCATTCGTATAGGCGCACTCGTTCGTATTGTTCCTATTAAAGATATCAAGACGTTGTTGCATAGCTTTGCACTTGTGAAGCGTGAAATTCTGAATGCAGAACTGATAATTATGGGACCGGTCGAAGAGGACCCAGAATATTATCAGGAGTGTTTGCAAATGGCGGAGTCATTGGAACTACAGGATGTTATATTCACAGGTCAGGTTGCGGTGAAGGACTATTTAGGAAAGATGGATATCTTGGTATTAAGCAGCATAAGCGAAGGGCAACCGTTGGCTATTTTAGAAGGAATGGCATGCAGTATACCTTGTGTCACAACGAATGTGGGCAGTTGTAAGGAACTTTTAAATGGTGTGAATGATGGTATTGGACCCGCTGGATTGGTAACGCCGGTTATGAATTATGAACCTATGGCACAAAGTATTATCAAACTATGTAAATCTCCTAGTCTCCGTGATGAGATGGGGCGTAACGGGTTAGAGCGTGTCTCACGTTATTATAAACATCAAGATTTCATTACTAATTATCAAAGGTTATATGCAGAATTAGGGGAGGGACAACAATGGCCGGAATCGGCTTTGAACTAAGAAAATTATTCCGTGAACAAGGGCTAATAAACAATGTTAAGGCGTATACTTTTTCTGCCTTAACGACAATAGGTCCTATGGTACTATGCATGTTTTTAATTATTGCACTACAAAGATTGATGGCCATTAATAACGGTAACTACTTAGATTGGGAGCTGTATATCGCTACAGTACAATATTGCTTTATATTCTCAATCTTGATTACAAGTGGCATCACGTTGGTATTAACAAGGTTTTTATCCGATATGATCTTCGAGAAAAAGTATGATCATATATTGGCGTCTTATTATGGAGCACTTATGATCTGCTTACCATTGGGGGCATTGACGGTATGGTTATTTGTTCCTCATGTATCTGCTAGCATAAGCTATAAGTTTGTTACTTATTTGTTCTTCATGGAACTGATTGTCATCTGGGTTCAAGCTGTGTATTTATCCGCGCTCAAGGATTATACGCGTATTGTGCGAAGTTTCGCGATAGGTGTAGTCATTTCCTTGATATCCGGATGGATACTATTGAGATATACAGAGTTAAATGCGACAACAGCAGCTATATTAGCTATTGATATAGGATTTTTCATCATAGCTATTATGTCATCCTATCATTTTGAACAAGTATTCGCAGCAAGAAGAAGCCATCTTTATTTTAGATTTCTATCTTATTTCAAGAAATTCCCGTCGTTATTTTTTATTGGTACATTTTTTTATGCCGGTATTTATATTCATAGTTTTGTTTATTGGTTTATTTCAAGAGACACATTGGTGGCAGATGCGTATTGGGTGTCTCCTTTTTATGATTTACCAGTATTTTATGCATTTATCTCTGTCATTCCAACATTAGTGACATTTGTTGTATCTGTTGAGACATCATTCTATGAGCGCTTTCGAATGTACTATAAGCAAGTTACTGAAGGTGGTACTTTTCAAGAAATGGAACGAGCCAAAAAAGATATGCAAAAGACACTAATGCAAGAGTTTAGCTTTTTAATGGAAGTACAGTTGTTATTCACAATTGTATCGATTGCAATTGGAATGAAGGCACTTCCTATGATTGGATTTACAATGGCCCAGACAGATGCATTTAACCTTCTTGTAGTAGGTTATTTTATGTTCATCATGATGTTTGTTGTCTTACACTTGTTATTGTACTTCGATGACCGAAAGGGTGTACTTATTATTAGTACCTCTTTCGTGGTGCTGAATGCGGTATTAACGTATTGGACGATGAAAGGTGAGAATGATGGACTGGGTATGTTTATCGCTTCTTTTATCGCAGTCATTGCTGCAATCACAAGATTAATGTATGTCTTACGCAATATAGATTACTATACATTCTGTCAACAGCCGATCAGTGGATTCTCCAAAAAGAATCGTTCGAGAAAAAATTGGGGTAAGCCTGTCTCGGTTGTTTCTATAATCATGACCATAATGATGTTAACGGCATGTGCAGCACCTGTTGAAGACGTAAGTTCAGTAGGGAAAACCTCTGAGCAAGTTACTACGTCTAAATCGGTGGAGCATTTAATCGAGGATAAGCGGATTTATGATAAAGATGAAGATAGTTCATTAAAGAACTTATATGTTACTGTATTGCCTGAGAAAGTAAGCGATGAGAAACAGCTGAATTGGTATGGATTGAACAGAGATACGGAACGAAATACAGATGCGGATTTGAAGGCTATTGTGCAAGAAGGTGCTAGTGATGGCAAAGGGCCCGGACAAGGATTGTTTGGTTATGGACAAAGTGAACCAAATGCCAAAATCAGCCTTCGTGGAAACACTGCGCGATATACTTCACAGAAATCCTACAGAATTCGTTTGTCTGATGAATCAGGATTATGGAACAATCAACAGACCATTAATTTGAATAAGCATTCGATTGATCTGTCTCGAATTAGGAATAAACTTAGCTTCGACTTATTTGAACAAATACCTAATTTTACGAGTCTACGAACACAGTTTGTTCATTTATATGTGAAGGATCAATCAGAAGGCGCAAACAATAGCCAATATGAGGATTACGGATTGTATACGCAGATTGAACAACCGAATAAAATGTTCTTAAAGTCACATTGGCTAGATCCGTATGGACAATTATACAAAGTAGCCTTTTTTGAATTTGGACGGTATCCAGATGAGATTAAATCACAATCAGATCCAACATACGATAAGAACAAATTCGAGACCATTCTTGAGATTAAAGGTCGTGAGGATCACGATAAACTTATAGCGATGTTGGATGATGTGAATAACATGTCAATTCCAATCGAAGAAGTTATTGAAAAACACTTTGATCTTGATAATTATTTGACCTGGATGGCGGTTAACATTCTGACAGATAACATGGATACAGATGCCAATAACTTTTACTTGTATTCGCCACTTAATTCAGATAAGTGGTACTTCCTCCCTTGGGATTATGATGGCGGTTGGGAATCACAGCGTAATCTTGGAGATATAAGTGATTACCAAAGCGGACTTAGCAATTATTGGGGAAGTTCACTGCACAATCGCTATTTCCGGAGTAAAGAACATATTAATCAGCTCAAAGCTAAGCTAGAGGAAATGTCAAAATTCATTAATAAAGATACGGTAGTGAAGCAGCTAGAAGCCTATCAAGAACAAGTAGAGCCGTTCTTGAAACGTTCACCGGACTTGAAGTATTTACCGGGGAAAATATCGGATATTTCAGATGAATATAAGAATATATCAGAAGTTCCAGAGAAGAGTATGCAAAGGTTCCTCGAAGATCTAGAGAAACCGAAACCCTTCTTCCTCGATGACGTTGATGTTGAACCAGGTGTACAAATTTTTTCTTGGGGACTTTCGTATGATTTCCAAGGAGATGATCTTGTTTATGATTTATCCATTGCATTAGATCCAGGATTTAATCAAGTTGTACAAGAGGTGAAAGATATCAAGTCAACAACGTTGACAGTCAAGAATCTTAAAAATAACACGTATTATTGGAAGGTCATTGTTCGCGATAGTGCTGGGCATGAGCAAATCGCTTTTGAGACTTTCTTTGATGAGAATGGCGATTATTATTACGGTGTAAAGAAATTTGAGGTGAATTAATCTTGCCTTTTCAAGGAAGAAAGTTTCGTAATGAGTACAAATATTATTTGCATTTACATGAATATATTGCTCTTCGACATCAGATGTCTCAATTGTTGAAGATGGATGATTATTCTATCGATGGTGAGGGATATGGTATCCGGAGTCTTTATTTTGATGGGGCTCAGGACCATTCCTTATACGATAAGAACAACGGGGTTTTCAAACGAGATAAATATCGCATTCGTATTTACAACGGAAGTGATGGCAGAATCACGTTAGAACGCAAAAGTAAATATGGTGATTTTGTATGTAAAGATGGAGCTACCTTGACGCGTGAGGAGTACGATTCCATTCTATCTGGAGAATCAGATTTTCTACAAAGTAAAGATAGTCCTCTATTGAAAGAGTTCCATACAGCATTGATCCATCGTGCCTTTCGCCCAGTTGTAATCGTCGATTATACGAGAGAAGCGTACGTATATGAGTTCGGAAATGTAAGAATTACGTTTGACAAAAGGTTGTCTGCAGGCATTGGCACGTATGATCTATTCGATGACAATCTTGTGTTAGAGGAGGTTCTTATGGATCCTGTTACCATTATGGAAGTGAAATATGACTCCTTCTTGCCAGAATTCATAAGAAGCGTTGTTCAACCAGCGGGATTCGTTCGATCTGCAATTTCCAAGTATGTCATCTGTCGAGAATTAAATAATAAGCATTTTAAAGAATAGGTTGTTTAGGGGGAATAATAGTGGCAGAGAATTTTAATTTTCAAGATATTGTTAAAAAAAGTGTACTCAATCTTGAAGCTTTCCGTAATATTTCATACATTGATGTCTTTGTAGGATTATTATCAGCATTCGCGATTGGAATGTTTATTTATTGGATTTATAGAAAATCATTTCGTGGTGTAGTATACAGTTACAACTATAATGTATCCTTCGTTCTTATGACGATGATCACGGCACTTATCATTATGACGATTAGTACTAATATTGTACTCTCACTAGGGATGGTTGGAGCACTCAGTATCGTGCGGTTCAGAACCGCTGTTAAAGACCCTTTAGATATTGTATATATGTTCTGGGCTATTGCAGCAGGAATTGCATCAGGCGCGAAGTTGTATCCCATTGCGTTATTGGGTTCATTATTGATTGGGTTAACATTAATGTGGTTATCTCGTCGCAAAATAAAAGACCAACCTTATTTGTTAATTATTCGACATTCTTCTATTGCGGCTGATGAAGTAAGACAACAGTTAAGAAAGTTAGATTATCGTTTGAAATCCAAGACCGTGAGAAAAGAATTTACGGAAATAACCGTTGAGATTCGATTACGTGACGATAATACAGCGTTTGTTCATGATATAAGCGATATTACGGGTGTACAAGATGCTTCTCTTATTAATTACACAGGCGATTATGCACAGTAAGTAAGTTGTTTTACGAATGCAAAACCAGCCGATCTCTATTGAGATCGGCTGGTTTTTATTGTTCATATGACTAAGAAATTTCTGTTACTTAGGTGATACTACTTTATCAGAAGTGATGATTACAATTTCAGCATTCGTGATCCCTGGTAATGATCTAGTCATGATTGGGGAATGGTAAGCGACAACTTTCATGCCTGCTGCCAATTTATCTTCTCCACCAAGTGCTGAGATTACTTTAGTATCTTCTGTAATGTTAAGAATCACATCGTTGTTAATGTTTTCGTCAGAACCAACATTGACATACACTTGGCCTTTGTCTGTACGATCAGAACCAATAATTGTACCTTCAATTTTATTCGTTGCAGCTTTTTTCACAACAATTTTATCTGCATGTGTCTGACCAGGATAGCTCATAGCCATCGGTCCACTGTAGTAAGCATCTACAAGAACATCTGCTTTAAGTGCAGCTAGTGTTAATGGGTTACCGTCTTGATTGACGATCTTAGTATCTTTATCAACGGATAAGATAACATAATTCATGCCGCCATCTTTCATAGAGCTACCCATCACAGTGATCTTGTTATCGTCTACATTTGTAATGATTCCGTCTGTACCTGGTACTTGTTCTTGAACGGATTCTTCAACTGTTGTATCCACTACAACATAGTTAGTTGTCGATTGAGGTGGGATACTCATGGTTACAGCAGGGCCGTAGAATGCTTTAACACTCATGCCTTTTTTGATATCACTGGCTTTGATAGACTTTCCGTCTTGGCCCATAATCGTAGCGTTCTTAGCAAAATGTAAAACGATTGTATCTTCGAACTGCGTGTAGATATTCTTACCTGTTACAACGATACCGGTGTCAGTAACTTCAGTTACTTTTCCGTTAACTGCTGTAAAGCTCTCATTTTGAACAACAAGTGTTAATGCTGATCCTTGTGCTGGAATGCTCTTCGTAATCTTAGGTCCGTAGAATGCTTTAACAACCTTTTGCTCATCAATAATGGTTTTTAAAGCTACTTTTTTACCTTTAGAATCAACGATCTTAGTATGTTTTGTAATTAACAGCTTAATTTCACTTTGATCTGCTGTCGTAAGACCGCGACCTGTTACTGTAACGTATTTACCTGTTTTATCGTTCACGAAGTCTGTTATTTGACCTATAGTACCAGGAGCAAACTTGGCTTGATTGTGAGTGATTCCTTGTCCGTTATGCTTGGTTACCGTTGGAACGTCCTGTGCACTTACTGCCATAGGTATAGATACCATTGCTAGAATGGATGCTGTTGTTAATACTTTATACATTTTGTTCTTCATTTGTGATTCCTCCAATAGTCTAATTATTGTGTATATTTCCTGGGAACTTGCGTTGCTTACATAGTCTTAGACGGAGGTTTTCATGAAAATGTTGCACAATAGTGGAAATATTGGTCACTCTCACTTCTATTTAATGAGATTATGACTAACAAGAATATCAGAAATAACTTCTGTGGGTATCACAAATTCACTAAGCCCCATGTAACCAGGAGCAACTTCGTATTTATCAAAAGAAATCACGAGTTGACCGCTATTATTGATATAGAAACTTTGATCTTTTGTGATGCTCTTAAAATCAAATAGCGGATCTTTATTTTCTTCGGTTGCAACCCAATAGATCTTGTCAGGATCGTCCTTCATTTGAGCGATCATCTGGTTACTGATATTTTCACTGATGACGTTGATATATTTATCATCTTTAAATAACATAGGTAGATTTAATAATATTTGATTTTTCTTATCGATCGTATCATATTTCATGGTCGTAGAAGAGGAGGCGACCGTATTTACAACATATCTTCCGATTGAAAGTATACTGTCGTTATCTGTTTTAACTTCGAACCCAGTATCAATTCCTAAATGGCCATCTCCGTCTTTCTTTAAAGATTCCATTTCTGTTTGGAACTCCTCAAATAGCTTTTTGTTCTCTGCAAGATATTTCTGATTTAGACCTAGCTCTAGTTCTTTATTATCTAGATTAGTAATGACGGGTACCTTGATATCTGCATTGTAGGTCGGTTCATTCACGGCATATTCTCGGAAGGTCAGCACCTTAACGATACTATCAACTCCCGGTATAACGGAGAATGCATTGGCGACTGTTGCGCTGGCGTTGATTCCAATAACGAAGACCATAGCTGCTGCACTAACCCCTGCTAACCACTTCGAGCTAAGTTTTTTCTTCTTCTTTGCCTTTAATGCTTTGTTTACGATGAAATCAAGTTCATCTGGAATAGGTACATTCCTATATTCTTCTTGTAGCTGTTCTAATTTGTTGTCCATGTTACTTTACCTCCTTAGAATATTCATCATTCATTGTGACTCTCAACAATTGGAGAGCCTGATATAGTCGGGTTTTTATCGTATTTACATTTTCATTTAATACTTCTGCGACTTCATCAATCTTTAAATCTTCGAAATATCTCAGTACGATAACACTTCGATATTTGTCGGGTAGATCATCCAATGTTCTTTCTAAATCAATATCTTGGTATACATCTTCGGTTCCGGGACTGTTAGATAGAATCGTTTCTTCGTCCACGACTTGGACTTTTTTTTGTTTTCTTAAGAAATCTAATGCAGTATTCACCACAATGCGATAGTACCAACTCTTTACGGCTTCAGGATCCTTGAGTAGATCGATGGACGAAATAGCTTTGTAGATAGAGTCTTGGACAATATCCAAAGCATCCTCTTTATTCTTCACATAGCTGTAGGATAATCGATATACATTCTCTTTGTTATCGGTTATACAACGTGTAAGTATTTTTTCTATATTCCGGTTCGCCATATTGTAATATCCTTTCCAGTGTCTTATATAAGGAAGACGTATGACCCCCACTAAAAAGTTTTAAGATCTATTAACTAAATTCATCATGAGGATTACTCATGGTTTCTTAGTCTGAATGGCATTGGCTATAAGTGATGCGTAGAAGGCTGCACCTTCACGTGTAAGATGGACTCCGTCTTCGGAGAAATACGCAGGTTTACCTTTACTTGAAGAATGCCAGTCGACCACTGTAACATTTGGGAAGTCAAAAGCTACTTTTCGTAGTGTTGAATTAACGGTATTTTGCCATTTTCTTGGGACACGGGTATTTACCAATATAATGTGCTGAATATCATCCAACGAGGAGAGTAACGTTCGCAACTGCTTAGCGCTAAATGCCCCATTCGTTCCGAGCTCAATGATCACTTGATTGCCAAGTTCCCCAGTTGACTTGCGTCTATCGATGACTTCCTTAGCTTGAGACATTTGTCTGCCAACCTTACCATCGACAACAATACCAGGTAGCATTTTTACTAGAAAAGGAGCTGCGTCAAGAATAACGGAATCACCTATGGCGAATACCCCCTTACCCACGCCATTCTTCTTCGTGTGGGGCTTATCGGTCGGTTCTTTAGGTTCAGGTGTCATGGGTAGATCAGATGGCTTATCCGTCTCTTCAATGGCTATCGAAGGGGATTCTTCTGTTGGGGATACCATGTCGATGGGATGCTCAGCCTTATTCGTAATAGTGGTTTCTATCGTCGGTTGGACTGAGGGTTGTGTATCTATATTGCTGTTGCAAGCTATGCAGAATAGGATGAATGAGCTTGTAATGACAAGGAACGTAGCTCGAAATTTAAAGCGGGGCCGAATACTTATTTTTCCCCACAATCTTCCTAATAAACCATGGCGTATCGGTTCTTCGATGTATTTAAATGATAGTGCGGCCAGCACAAGGCTAGCTCCTATTTGAAGAATGATATGCAGGCCATTGGGTTCAGCGGTATTAAGGACAGGATTAGTTAGAATAATGACTGGATAATGCCAAATATATAGGCTATAGGACCGAATACCGACCCACCGCAAAGGTCTGATACCCATGATCTTGGTTAGTCGAGTCGCAGGATGGGCAAGGACAGCTATAACCATTGCAGACAGAACAGACAAAAGAATCAATCCGCCATAGTACAGGAAATCACCTTGATCATTGGTTCGCCAAATCATAAGAATGATGCTGAGTAGTCCAATCGTTCCAGTCAGATCTAGGACATTCCGAGCTCTGCGTGAGATTGCTTTGGTATTCTTGTGACTTGGCGAAGCTATAGCAAGTGCCGCTCCAATCAATAGGGCAAATACTCTAGTATCTGTACCGTAGTAAACTCGACTGGGGTCCATGCCCGGTTCGAAGAGTAAAGTCATAGCTAGTATAGAGAGCATTGTACCTGCAAGAATGAATAGAATGAGTTTGCCACGTTGTGGTGCGATTCGTAATCCGACAATTAGAACTAAAGGCCATATCAAGTAAAATTGTTCCTCGATAGCTAACGACCAAAGGTGTCCAATAGGCGAAGGAGGACCAAAGCTTTCGAAATACGATACGTTGTGAAATATGAGCCACCAGTTATTGAAATACAAGGCCGAGGATACAAAATCACCTTGTAACGATATCAATCGGGAACGATCGAAGATGAAGAGCCACACAGCAACAAGAGCTAGCATGACGAACATGGCTGGTAGTAAACGACGGGCACGTCGAATCCAGAAATCTTTGAGATTAAGTCTACCGTTTCGTTGCCACTCGGTGACGATCTGATCCGTAATAAGGTAACCGGAGAGAACGAAGAAAACTCCGACACCTAAGAGTCCGCCGGGAGCCCAAGTAAGATTGAGGTGATAGGCGATGACGGCGAGTACAGATAATGCCCTAAGGCCATCTAACCCTGGTATGTAACGTCTTTGATGAGAGGTTTGTTTATGAGTAGAAACGTCACCTTCTGTTGTTATTCTGTTATTCTCTGAGATGTCTTTCATATGCTGTTCAGTCCTTCACCTGTTTTGTCTTACGTGGGTAAGACGCACGAGGCATATTAAAAAGTTCTCAGTGGGTTTAACTTTTTATAATAATTTCGCTGGGGTTATCGACATTTCGGAGAGGCATGTACACATTCAGGATGAGAAAATTACTCATAGTAGCTAACATAAGCGAAGTGGATTTGGGATGCTTGTCCCCAACCCAATTCGTTTATGTATATTGAATCTAGAGCAAATGATATAATTTAATGACTATGATGGTATAAAAGTAATAACTCTAAGTGGCTCTACAAAATTCAATATTTCAGGAGGCACGATGGATGTGATCGAGTATTTGAAAGGGGTATACGAAGCTTGGATCGACTATCCTACAAAAGAGGGTACTGTCATTACTGACAAATACCGAATACAACAATTCCTTGGCCTTGGTAGCTACGGGTTGACATACATATGCGTAGATTTGGATTCTGGGCAAGAGGTAGTTCTAAAGCAAGCTAAGCCTAGTAAGGGGAAGGTCGGTCGAGATTTGTTATACCGAGAGATTGACGTTCTGGGTCGGCTGAGGCATCCTTCGATTCAGAGATGCTTATCGTCGTTGGAATATAAGAATCAATTGCATATGGTAACGGAGTATGTGAAAGGACAGACGATAGATGATCTAATTTTCGAGCGAGGGGCAGTGTTCTCTGAACACGAGGCGATTTATTTCGTTCGCAGATTGATGGGCATTTTAAGTTATGTCCATGAGCAAGGATTCGTCCATCTCGATATCCGGTTACCGAACGTCATATTGGACGGAGATCAGATTCACCTCATTGATTTTGGCTTGGCCTCTCGAATGGGTGAGCCGATTCGAAATAAATTCGGCTCAGATGACGAAAGAGCACTTAGTACAACCGCGGAAGTTCCGAATGATCTATATGGTATTGGCCACTTCATGCTATTTATGCTGTATTCCGGGTATAATTCGGATACATTTGAAGTTGAATCAAATGCAGGATGGGAAGACGAATTAACAGTCTCACCTCTGACTAAACATATGCTTCGCAAGCTTCTCCAGATGGATCCTCCTTATACAGATCCACAACAGTTTGTGCGGGACTTGGACCATTGGCTGAATCGATGACAATAAGAAAAGCCGCGGATAGCGGCTTGTCGACTAGCTAGAACTTCTAGATCTTTTCTTGTAGTAGCCCTGGCCTTGATTGTTGCGTCCATAACCGCGGTCGGACGAACTATGCCGACTATATTGTTGCTTACGATTACTGGAGCTGTACCGATGATTTCGTTGTTTGGAATGTTGGACTGACCCTAATAATTTTTGAAGTAAACGCTTGATCATATATTCATTCCTCCTTGGCTTTGTTTTACTACGAATAATAGGTCGTGAAGTTTCAATTCACTCATATGAACTTATTACCCTGAGAACAGGACAGTGCAACTGACTACAATAACACGACACTATAGCTGAACAACATGAGTAGTCACGTTGAGTCTAATAAACAAGAGGATGTCCCATTAGCCTAATTCAAGGCTTGCGGGACATCCTCTCCTATTTCAATACACGTACATTCAATTAATGCGAAATCATTGTTTTTACGTCTGGCATTTCGCCATCTGCAAGCTCATCCCCAGGGTTAACACGAGGTTTGCGTAAGAATATGGTTAGCACAAGACCTGCAACAGCGACGCATGCTGTAATCAAGAATGTATCAGCAAATGCTGCGGTCGAGCTGGCTTGCAAGTTCCCCGCTGTCTCGGGAGCAGACATGTAATGGACGATCTGTGAAGTTAAATACCCAGTCAATCCAGCAATAGCAAACGATGTAACCACTTGTTGTGTAGCTGATGTTAAAGGCGTTACCCGATTCACAAGTCTGCGTGGAGCTGAATTTAGGATGTGCGTATTAAGTGGCATCATCGTAAGCCCCATACCTGCACCCATAAATATAAGTGGAAGTATAATCATAGACATAGCTGTATCAATCGTAATCTGAGAGAATAAGAAAAGGGCTGTCGATACTAGCGTTAGACCTGCTAAGAGAAGTGGACGTGCGCCCCATTTATCGAACATTTTACCTCCAAATGGCATAAAGACCATGGATGTAAGGGCTTGAGCGAGTGTGGTGAAGCCACTTTCAAGTGGTGTAAAGCCTCTAACATTTTGT
Organism: Paenibacillus antarcticus; assembly: GCF_001637225.1. Classification (GTDB taxonomy): domain Bacteria; phylum Bacillota; class Bacilli; order Paenibacillales; family Paenibacillaceae; genus Paenibacillus_AQ; species Paenibacillus_AQ antarcticus. Next base: position 31,917 of record NZ_LVJI01000007.1, on the reverse strand, counting down.
AAATATAGAGGAATCATGAGAATAGCACCGAACATAGCGACTTGGGTGATCCAAGACAAGACTACACCTCTTGTGAAATCAGAAGAAGCAAAGACACGAAGTTCTAATAAAGGTTCTTTCTGTCTAAGCTCCACGATAATGAATAGGATGAGGGCAACGCCACCAACGATCAATCCTGTTAATGTACTTCTAGATGTCCAACTGGTTCCTGCCTCACTTACGCCATAAGCTAACATAGCGAATGCGATCGGAGCGAGGATGATTCCAAGAATATCGAGGGAAGGTACCTTTTTACTCTCAAATGAAGGTAAGAACTTAATGCCTACGATGACAGCAACAATTCCGATGGGTACGTTAATAATGAAAATCCAATGCCATGATGCGATGTCGATCAGCCAACCCGACAATATCGGTCCTGAGGCAGGAGCGAGTAACATTGGAATACCTAGCGTACCCATGACGGCCCCTCGCTTGTCAGGTGGAGCAAGCTTGAAGACCATAGCCATTCCGATGGGAGCGACCATACCTCCTCCAAGCCCTTGGATGATTCGAAAGATGATGAGTTGTTCTGAGGTTTGAGCCAGAGAGCAAAGAATGGATCCGAATGTAAATAAGGCTATCGTAATGACGAAGATCTTCTTAGCCCCGAACTTATCGGTCATCCATCCAGCAAGTGGGATAACGGCCGATAATGCTAGCATATATCCGGTAATCGTCCATTGAATTGTCTTCAAGTCTGTTCCGAAATATGCTTGTAGGTTCGGAATAGCCACGTTGATAACGGTACTGTCAAGGATGACCATAATCATACCTAGGATAACAGCCATGAGGGGAGCAATAATTGCCTTTATAGAAAACTCGGTGTTTACAGGTGCACTTGTTACGGTTTGTAATGCCATTCAGTTATCTCTCTCCCATTCTCCATTGAGTTACTTAGTGATATATATAGAATGGAATCAATGTAATCTCATCAACTCCATGAGTTAGATATCTTGACGTTAAATGAATTAGTATGTACTATTGACCATGTAGTTTTTTATAAAACTCATCGGTCAAAACATATACTAAATTTTACTCAATTTTTAAATAAAGTCAATTTATTTCTTGAAAAGAGGATGCGAATTGAGCGTAATAAAACAGAAAATATTAGATTCAGCCATGCGATTTTTCTTGGAAAAAGGGTATCTTGCTACATCTATACAGAACATTGCAGATGACTGTGGCGTCGCTAAGGGTTCTTTATATAACTTCTTTAGTTCCAAGGAAGATTTACTTATTGAAGTCTTGATGATGCAACAACAGAGAATGACTGAACAAATTAGAAATATTCGAATAGACCAGACGCTTTCCCTAAAGGAAGTGTTTATTCGCGAGACGGAATGTCAAATTGGTTTCTTTCTAGATAATAGTTTTATTATGCAGGAAGTGAAGAAATTAACGTTGCCTGATGGAAAGATCGCGCCTTTTTTATTCCGCCTAAGGGCTAATCTGCTGAGTTATAATCGAGAGAGCCTCTTGCGCGTATTTGGGGAGGGTATCGAACCTAATATATGGGACCTCGTGATGATTTATAATGGAATTATGCGAGAGTTTATATTCTTATTCGTTTTTGAGAAAAAGTCACTTATTGCTCGGGATTTGGCTATATTTGCCGTACAGTGCATGGAGGATATGACGACAAATATACAAGTCAGAACAAGACCCGCTTTATTACAAGATTCAGACATGAGTGAATATATACAGTATGGGCTAAAAGGGGAGCAAGTTCCTGATGTTACACAAATAAGTGATCTAATCCAGCAAGTCATGTCTACCATCAAGGAACTTAATATATCGAATTCGGAGAAGACGGAACTTCAGGAAGCTACACAACTATTGCAAGAGCAACTTGCATGTGAACAACCCAAAGGGGTCTTGATTCGCGCGCTTATTGGATTGCTAGAGAAAGAGCATGGGCTTAAGGATATTATTCAACAATTGGACATGCTAGTGATGAATACGCTAAAAACAAGGAATTAAGGAATTATATTTGAATCACATCCTAAGGTATAGATTTCATGAGGAAAAAGGGCATTCTGCTTACAGGTAGCGTATACGCTGTAACGAGTGCCCTTTTTGTATTGGATGGTTCACGATTATTCTACATCAATTTCTGGATATGCCCAGACAGATACACTACCGCCATTAGCTGGAAATGTTGCAAAACCGTCTTCTTCAATGGTTATACTTTCTTCTCTAGTGTTGGTTAGATCGACCCAGACTTCCCCTGCATGATGTTCCCCAACACACATTCGTTTCTCTCCATTATCACCATTACAGATTACAACTGCGCAGCCCGAACGTTCAATTTCTTCCACTCCTTGGCGCACCCATCCAATCGTATTCGGATGATCGAAATAATCTTCTTGCTTGCCATAAGCCTTATGGTAACGAGCATACAACAGAGGATCTATAGCTGCTTGTTTGCCTGCTTGTGGTTCTGATCCACCAATGCCATAATAGTCTCCGTAGAACACGACAGGATAGCCATCTTGTCTTAGCAGAATAAGAGCATATGCACTTTGTTTAAACCAATCTTTAACCCACGATTCTAGCGCTTCATGAGGTTGGGAATCGTGGTTATCGACGAACGTGACAGAATTCTGTGGATGAGAGCTGACTAGCGTATCTTTAAAAATAGTTCTGAGATCAAAAGATTTACCAGCCTCTGAAGCCGCACGTAACTTGTAGTGAAGCGATACGTCGAACAGATCAATCTTGTAATCAATCGTATCTAGAAACTGCTGGCATTCAGATAGTTCGGGATTCCAGAACTCACCTACCATGTAGAAATCCTCTCCACGTTCTTTCATCATTTCAGTAGCGAATTCTTTAATAAAGTCATGATTAATATGTTTGATAGCATCAAGTCGATAGCCATTACAAGACAAAGTGTTAGCAAGCCATTTACCCCAAGAGATCATTTCTTTTTTCACTTGTGGATGATTGTAGTCAATATTAGCGAACATTAAATAGTCATAATTACCGAATTCATTGTCTACATTCTCGTTCCAATGTTTATTCTCACCAAGAATTCTAAAAACCCCATTACGTGAATTTCGAGCGTCATAGTCTGTCCCATTAAAATGCTCGGCATTCCATTTGAATGAGGAGTACTTATCTCCACGTCCTGGGAAAGTGAATTTCGTCCAGGCTTCGATTTCAAAGGGCTTTGATATGTCTTTCGTCCGGTTCTCACCATCTACCTCAATGACCTTAATCTTCTCTGTTTCATCTGCTCCAGCTTTATGGTTCATGACCAGATCTACATATACTGCAAGACCATGATCGTGACATGCTGTGATCGCATCGACGAGTTCTTGTTTGGTTCCATATTTTGTTCGAACCGATCCCTTTTGGTCGAATTCGCCCAGATCGTATAAATCGTATGTACCATATCCTGTATCCTTATCCGATTGTCCCTTGGTGACCGGTGGAATCCACACGGTAGTAATCCCTTTTTCTTTCAATTCAGATACGGAGTCTCTTAGACGATTCCAATGTGTTCCATCTGATTCAACATGCCATTCGAAAAACTGCATCATCGTATGATTGCGCTTCATGTTAGTGTAATCCCCCTAGGTATAATAAATAATAGTATGAATAATATGATCTCTCATAAGTGGAATATGTCTGCTCTGTTATACAGATTACCCAAAGTTCTATAGTTATTAAACTTATAGATGGAGATAAGTGAATTTACGAATGAAATCAGTTGTTTGGGTGAAGGGGTTATCCTATGATGGATCTACACGAAGGCTGTCATAGTACAAGCTTCATGTAGCAGCTTAAAGAAGGGAGGTCTACCTTAATGAATGCTGTAAAGGTATTGCAGGTTGTGGGCTACAAAGATAGTGGAAAAACAACACTCATTGAATACTGGATTCGAGAATTAGTAGCTCAACACTTTCGTGTGTCGGTAATCAAACATCATGGACATGGCGGAGCACTCGAGATGCCATCTTCTGAAACAGATAGTATGAAGTTCTTGAATAGTGGGGCCGCTAGTTCTATCGTTGTCGGCGGTGGTGTAGTTCAGATACATATGCGCAAGGAAGATGAGTATATAGGGTTATTGAATATGGCCAAGTTGTCTGACCCTAATCTCATATTAATAGAGGGATTTAAGCAAGCGAGTGAACCGAAAGTTGTGATCGTACGAACGAAGGAAGAATGGGCAAGCTTACATACACTAACGAATATTATATTGGTTTTGGTATATGAAGGAGTGAAGATAGACGAGGATTATGACGTATTCTACATTTCAGATGAGATAAAGATCAAGGGTTGGATGATGCATTTCATGCTTGGCGTAAAGGATAATAGTAACTTTAATTGAGATGTTGATGAAAGGTGTAATAATCTTTGGAGTAGTCAAGATAGGAGGTGGATAATGAACACGATAGGTGTTGTGCTTGCAGGCGGATTGTCGCGGCGGTATGGATCTCCGAAGGCTTTTGCAACGATGAAAGGTAAGCCTTATTATGAGATTGCGTATGAAGCTTTATCGACGGTAAGTGATGTGGTTGTGTTAGTGGCCCGCTCGGAATTTCTTGGAGAATTTCATCAAGGATTGAATGCTATTGTTGATGTGAAAGAGTTCATGGGATGTGGGCCTCTAGCAGGCATATATTCCGTCATGGCACACTTCCCAGCAGATCGGTATGTTATCCTTCCGTGTGACATGCCCTACATAAGTAGTGATGTAATAGATTCATTGGTTGCGGCCTATGAGGATGATGACGTACTAGCAGTGGAGGTAGAAGGTATACATCATCCCATTGTGGCAATCTATCATCATAGAATGAAGGACTCCATACATTATGCTTTGGAACATGGGCAATACAGTGTAATGAAATGGTTGAACGGAGCTGCTGTACGATGGGTAGAGGGGAACGAGCTGACAATGAATGCTCAGGATATATTCCGGAATATGAATACACCAGGGGAATACTAGAGTGAAAGAGTTGCATCATACGTGGGCGATGGATTGGTGTAACTTTCAGCTTGCATTCAGCAAGCACTCAGGTAGGAGGTAATGATTCCGCGTATACTTAAGTGGTTCACCATTATCAATCATAGGGGGATTAACAATGAGTATTTCATCCATATCAGGGACAAGTAGTACATCTTACTCATCATCAACAAATGATACATCGAGTCTTGAGAAACAACTAGCCAAACTTCAGGCTGAACTTAAGACAGAGAATGCAAGTAAAGACGATGCAAGCACCAAAGAAAAGAAAGTGGCTCAACTAGAACAACAGATTCAGCTTATTTCAGCTCAAATTACTCAGAGGAGTTCGAATACAAGTCAAAGTAGTGCAGTAGATACGACTAAGAAGGACACCAACAATATTACAAACAGCAATACGCAAAAAGCTAAGGGTACAATCAGTGCAAGTGGTGGCATTGATATCTTGGTGTAAGGCTAGTAAGGAATTACATAGATCTAAATAAGGTAGTGGTCACTTGATATTAACGGGGACTGCTATTTTTTTATTTATTAAGGACAGATATGAAATAAAGATTGACTAATATAATTAAATAAAGTATCTTTAAATCAAGAGATAACAAATAGAGATAAAGAGGCGAAGAGATGAGTTGGGAATATAACAGATAGAAGAATAATTTTTTTTGGATATATATCTTAATATTAAGATAGTGTGTGTTGGCGCGTAACGAGAATAAACAAATACGATAACATGGAGGAATTAGAAATGAGTATTGCACTAGGATTGTTAATTATACGTTTGGTTGTTGGGTTAAGTTTTATGGCACATGGTGCGCAGAAATTGTTCGGGTGGTTCGGTGGATATGGCCCGAAGGGAACCGGGGGTTGGATGGAATCCATGGGGATGAAACCAGGAGTTCTGATGGCTGTCATGGCGGGTTTAATGGAACTCATCGGTGGATTGTTGTTAGCTTCAGGACTATTCACAGTCATTGGTGCTGTCATTATTGTTGCGACGATGCTCGGAGCTATCGTTAAAGTACATGGTCCAAATGGATATTGGGCTACAGCTAACGGATATGAATACAACTTATTGTTGATTGCTGTTGCTGTCGGGTTGGCACTCACTGGTGCCGGAGATTACTCACTAGATGCTATTCTACTGAAATAATGATTAGGGGGAACCATACATGAGCGAATTCATTCCACTATTGCAGTCACGAAGATCAGCTAATAAATTCATTTCTGGTGTAGAAATAGCTAATAATGAATTGGAGGATATCTTTAATCTTGTGAAGTATGGCCCATCTGCGTTTAATTTGCAGCATACGCATTACGTGGTCGTTAAAGATCCTGAGATGTTGAACAAAGTCTATCTAGCAGCTAATAAGCAATATAAAGTACAGACTGCTTCTGCGGTCATTATAGTTCTTGGTAATAAGCATGCACACAAGGACGTTGGGCGAATGAACGAGGGATTACTTCATCTAGGCGTGATTAATCAACAGGAATATGATATGACTGTAGAATCAGTGGAATCTTTTTATGAGAGTAGAGGGGAAACCTTCAAGAGAGAAGAGGCTATTCGTAATGCGAGTCTAAGCGCCATGATGTTCATGTTAATAGCTAAAGAAAAGGGTTGGGACACCTGTCCAATGATTGGTTTCGACCCGGAGGCGATACGTACAGATTTAAATATTCCGCAAGCATATGTACCAGCACTAATGATCGCCATTGGGAAAGAGGATACAAGTAGTGGAAGACCACGAGGATATCGTAAGCCAGTAGGGGAGTTCGTAAGTTATAACCAGTTCTGATTTTTTTGTGAGAAAGGGGAATGTACGTGATATCTATTGATCCTTCAGCCCAAAGTGATCGCGATAACTATAAATTGCTCATAGGGAGCATTATTCCAAGGCCTGTGGCCTTCGTAACAACGCTATCGAATAATGGCGTTCTGAACGGTGCACCGTATAGTTATTTTAATATTGTTACGACAAATCCGCCGTTAATTTCTATATCTGTACAGCGAAAGAACGGTATTCAGAAGGATACTGCTAGGAACGCCGTAGAAGTGGGGGAATTTGTTGTCCATATATCAGATGAATCGTACATTCAGCAGATTAACGAGACAGCAGCAAGTTTGCCACCGGATCAGAGTGAAGTTCTCTTAGCAGGGCTTACACCTGTAGAAAGTGACGAGATAGCGGTCCCTGGCATTGCTGAGGCGAGTATCCGAATGGAGTGCCTACTTGAACATTGTATTCCGCTCGGGGGGACGAAAGAATCGCCGGCTACGGACTTATTAATCGGGCGAGTGGTTTGTTTTCATATGGATGAATCCGTGTATCATGATGGATATATTGACCCTGAAAGATTGAAACCGGTAAGTCGGCTTGCTGGCAATTCCTACGCTAAATTAGGAGAGATATTTAGTTTGGAACGTCCTGAATAAAAAGTTTCTATGTGTTATGTACAACAAAAAAATGCCGTAAGCTATGGTGATCATAGCTTACGGCATTTCACATGTATAAGAAGATGTTGGACTGTTATTCTGGCTCTTCTTTGGGAATCCAATCGAAAATTTGCCCGGTTTCTAGTGCATCAATAAAACGTCCTAACCATCTATAATATTGGATAGCATGTTTCATTCTATCGATATCCATGTCAACCAGGGCCACTAAGGGCTCATGATCAATGTTCTCTTCCCGAAGCTTTTTAAGCTCTGTTAACGATTTATGTAAAGAATTTATATTCATTTCCATAGATTTTCGCCATTTGATAGAGAAGTATTCGACGAAATTTTGGTGCCAATCGTCTTCTACTTCGTATAGATCTTTCCTCGATCCTTTTCCCCATACCTTATTGATCATTTTTAGATCGACTAATGCACGCATACCCGTACTCATACTCGTTTTGCTCATACCCATTTCCTGACCCATCTCGTCGAGCGTGACGGGACCATCGTGGAAATACATATTTCCGTACAAATGACCAATGGACATCGTGACCCCATAAAGATCCATATTTTTTCCAATAGAATCCATGACGCGTTGACGCGCCTTTTCGATCACTTTAGTGTGTTCTTCATTTAATCCATCAAATGTTGTCATATCGTACACTCCCTTGAATAACGCTTGCGATGAGCGGAAACAATATCCACAGCATCCATTGTAAAAAAAAGTGTTTGAAAAGTAAAGAATACGCTGTATGAGCATTTGTATGTTAAACGGAGTATACAGTTAGTATAGTACGTAAAGTTAAAACTGTACGCACTATACGGACGTTTTTACATTTTGACCCTATTTTTGTGGGAGTCTACACTATAATAAGTGCCATAAATTAGATACAGATGATTGAAAGGGGCATAAAGATGCCAATTATAGAGGTGAAATCGTTAAGTAAAGTGTTTGGTAATGATCCGAAAAGGGCGTTTCCTCTACTTGCGCAAGGTTGGTCTAAGGAACGTATTTTGAAAGAAACGAAATTAACAGTTGGGGTTAATCAGGTCAGTTTTTCAATTGAACCTGGTGAAATATTCGTTATTATGGGTTTGTCAGGTAGTGGGAAATCAACGGTAGTTAGACTTTTGAACCGTCTGATTGAACCAACGGCTGGACAAGTACTTGTTAATGGTAAGGACATTGTTCGTATGAATCGCGAAGAACTACGACAGGTTAGAAGAAAGACCATGAGTATGATCTTTCAGAAATTTGCTCTTTTTCCACACCGAACGATACTAGAAAATGTTGAATATGGCTTAGAAGTACAAGGGATGGGCAAAGAAGAACGTGTAAAGAAAGCTAAGGAATCCCTAGCATTAGTTGGCCTGTCTGGTTTCGAAGATCAGAAGCCTGATCAATTAAGTGGGGGGATGCAGCAACGTGTCGGTCTAGCCCGAGGTTTGGCTAACGATCCTGATATCCTGCTCATGGATGAATCCTTTAGTGCGCTTGACCCACTCATTCGTAAAGATATGCAAGATGAATTACTTGAGCTACAAGAGAACATGAAGAAGACGATTATCTTCATTACGCATGACCTCGATGAAGCGTTACGGATTGGGGATCGCATTGCGTTGATGAAAGATGGAGCCATTGTTCAGATTGGGACACCGGAAGAAATTCTAATGAACCCTGCCAATGATTATGTTGAGCGTTTTGTTGAGAATGTGGATTTATCCAAGGTACTTACGGCAGCTCATGTCATGATTCGTGCAGAGACAATTGGAATGGACCGTGGACCCAGAGTGGCGCTGCAGCTCATGCGTGATCGAAGAATTTCGAACCTTTATGTCGTGGACAAATCTCGTCAACTCCTAGGCGTAGTTACAGCTGAAGATGCCTTAAATGCTATCAAGTCTGGTCAGACCCTTGGGGAGATTATTATTCGAGATACACCTACTGTGTCTCCTGATGTACTTCTAGTTGAGTTATTTGATGTTGTGAGTAGTGCCAAAATTCCAGTTGCCGTTATTGATGAACGTAATCGCTTAGTTGGCATTGTGATTAGAGGCGCTGTCCTTGCAGCATTGACGGGTAATAATGAGACGGAAGCAGGTGAAGTTGAATGAGTGTTCCTAAGATCCCTATTGGGGAATGGGTAGAGTCGTTAGAAGGTTGGTTGGAGACGAACTTTGAACCGTTCTTTAATGGTGTTAAAACCGTTGTTGGTAGTATTGTTGATGGGTTGGCAGATGGATTTAATTTCTTCCCACCACTTGTCGTTATCGCTATATTTACGATCCTTGCCTTCTGGCTAGGAAGATATAGATTAGCAGCCTTTACGCTGCTTGGTTTGTTGCTAGTCCTTAACCTAGGTTACTGGGCCCATACCATGGACACCCTTGCATTGGTGTTGACAGCTTCCTTTATTTCTATTGTTATCGGCGTTCCCTTGGGTATTTTATGTGCCGGAAACAAGAAAGTTCAGAGTGTGATAACACCCTTACTGGATTTGATGCAAACGATGCCGGCATTTGTCTATTTGTTGCCAGCGGTTGCGTTCTTCTCATTAGGTGTCGTACCGGGCGTCATTGCATCGGTCATATTCTCTATTCCACCTACGATTCGTTTGACCAGTTTGGGTATCAGACAGGTGCCTGAGGATTTAGTAGAAGCAGCAGATGCTTTTGGTTCAACAAGCATGCAGAAGTTATTTAAGGTACAGTTACCCATTGCGATTCCAACCATTATGGCGGGTATTAATCAGACGATTATGTTATCACTCTCGATGGTAGTTATTGCTTCAATGATTGGAGCGCAAGGCGTGGGAGCTGATGTTTATAAAGCAGTAACGCAAGCGAAGACGGGTGTAGGTACGGAGGCTGGATTAGCGGTTGTTGTTCTTGCAATTATGTTAGATCGGATGACACAGAAGTTAGCTAAGAAAAATAAGAAAAGTAAGAAAGGGTGAACGTAATTGTTGAAGAATAAGAAGATGAATATCCTGATCGCTGCCTTTATGGTGATGACGTTAGTACTTGCGGGTTGTTCTAGTAACAATAACGCGAATGGTACAAGTGGTGAGAAGGCTAAAAAAATTAAATTGGCTTATGTGGCATGGGATTCTGAAATTGCCAGTACGAATGTCGTGAAGGAAGTATTGGAGAGTAAATTGAATTATAAAGTAGAAATGTTACAGGTTGATGCAGGACCTATGTATGTGGGTGTTGCAGATGGTAGCGTAGATGGTATGGTATCTGCATGGTTACCGAGTACACATGGTGAGAACTACTATGAACCAAATAAAGACAAGCTTGAAGATTTGGGAGCTAATCTTATAGGTACTAAGAATGGGCTTGTCGTACCAACCTATATGGATATTAAGACGATTGAAGACTTGAAGAAAGAAGATGTAGGGAAATCAGTTGATCACACGATTACAGGGATTGAACCGGGTGCGGGTATCATGTCTCAGGCTGAGAAGGCGATCACTGAATATGACCTTAATAAGTGGAATTTACTTGGAAGTTCATCTTCAGCGATGGTAAAAGTGCTTCAAGATGCTTATGCCAAAAAAGAACCAATCGTGATTACAGGATGGACGCCGCATTGGATGTTCAATGACATGGAATTGAAATATCTTGATGATCCTAAGAAAGTATTTGGTGGAAATGAAGAAATTCATACCCTGGTACGCTTAGGTCTGAAAGAAGATCATCCTGCGGCTTATCGTTTCCTAGATCAATTTGAATGGACGCCAGAAGATATGGAATCTGTGATGGGCGATATATCTGCTGGCATGCCTGAAGAGGAAGCTGCTAAGAAATGGGTAGAAGCCAATGAAGCGAAGGTTAACCAATGGATTGCTGGAATAGAATAATTTCGTAAGAAGATGCAGACCCGAATTAAACGTGGGTCTGCTTTTTTTTTGTTTCATATGATCGATATCAGCTAAAATACGTGCATCGTTTGAGTATGTAATCCGGATTGACGATATTCCGTAGGTGATGAAGACATATATTTTTTGAATATACGAAAAAAATAAGAATGATCATAATACCCGAGGTAATCGGATATCTCCGTCACCGTAAGATCGGAATTCGCTAATAGGTTACACGCTTCCTTCATGCGAAGCATGTGGACGTATTGGATTGGAGATAATCCCTTCATTTCACGAAATAATGAAATGGTATAGTTAGCCGAACGGTCGATAAGTGCAGCGAGTTGCTCAATCTGGATCGTCTCACGGTAATTAGCAACTAAATATTTCTGTAATTGGTTTGCGAGTCTTAGCTTGATAGGGGTGACCTCTACGAGTTCGAATTCACGTGCAACTAGCCCAACGATTTCCTGGAACACACCCGCAATAATAAACGGACTGAATATCCCCGCTCCTGCCACTTCAAGATACAACTGTTCGAAGCGGCGCTTAATATATTCGAAATTACGGCTTCTACACGTATTGAACGTTGCTTTACTAAGAAGCGATAATTGTTGCGCGTCTTCTTCGTCATGAGTAAATAAGATGGTGATTTTTTGATGTTCTCCTTCAAAGTTTTCACTGGAACGAAGCGTACTAATTGGAATAAATAGCAGCTCTCCTTTTTCAGCAATCATAGAAATATTATTAATATAATATTTAACTCTTCCTTCAACAACTAATGCAAGTACATTGTGATTCAGCACTTCCTGATTTTTTCGCCAGTTGGGGATGTTATTGTCAAAATGAACCGAAATTAGAGACATCATATAGGGGATTCCCTTCCTTGTGGAATAGCTTGACCGTATGTTTACACAGGATGGGGGTTATTTGAAATAGGAGGCGAGGATTGTTCAGATTACGATGACATGAGAATCATACACATCATCGGTGTATTATGCATGGACTTTCATTTACTCCATCCAGTACTATAATAATTAAATACCAAGTATATAGGGAGGATTTGTTTGATACTTACTTTAACCCTTTATTGAACGGTTCACAAGACTTAATTATTTTAATTTAGTAGCTATCTCAAGGAGGAGGACATGATTTGAAAATTATTTATTTAGATATCGATTCACTCCGACCGGATCATATGAGCTGTTATGGCTACAATCGAACCACGACACCGAATATCGATACCATTGCAGCCGCAGGTATAAGATTCAACAGCTGTTACACGGCATCCTCTCCATGTGTTCCATCAAGAGCGAGCTTCATGTCTGGACGTTTCGGTATTAATCATGGCGCGCTTACGCATTGGGGACCGGGAGGAGAGTTTCAATATCCAGATGGAGATGGGCATAGTGAAGAGGTCCCTTTTTTCACGAGATATCTTCGCGAAGCGGGTTATAGAACGACAACATTCTCTACATTCGGTGACAGACATCATGCGTGGTGGTATTTTGCAGGTTGGAATGAGGTACATACGCACACGTTGAAGGAAGGTAATGAGAATGCAGATGAAGTTAATGCTTCGGTTATTCCTTGGTTAAAGCAACATGGGTTGGATGATAATTATTTTTTACATATCCAATATTGGGATCCACACACGTTCTATACGTACCCCATTGAATACATGGAACAGTGGCAAGATGCTCAGGTGAAAGACTTTCCGGATGAAGCGACGATAGCATCCCAACAAAAGGACTCCTTCCCTCGATCTGCATCGTTACTGCACTGGGGTGATAAATATCCGGCAACCATGCCAGGTCAGATCGCTAACCGTGATGATTTCAAACATGTCATTGATGGGTATGACGGTGGAATCAACTATATGGACAAATATGTGGGTGAGATTCTGGATACGCTTCGAGAGCTTGGTATTGAAGAAGAAGTATGCTTCATCATTAGTGCGGATCACGCAGAATCTATGGGGGAACAAGGTATTTACATCGAGCATCCATGTGCAACCGAGGCCGTACATCATATCCCATTAATTATTAAGGTGCCGGGTCTAACTGAGGCAGGACGAGTGGTAGAAGGCTTTGTATACAATGTGGATGTTATCGCGACAATTACTGAATTGGTCGGTCTTGAAGTACCTTCGGGTTGGGATGGACGTTCTTTCTTACCCGCGCTAAAAGGAAAACACTGGCAGGGACGCGATTATTTGGTCATGGATCATGCCCTATATGTATGTCAACGTGCTGTACGTGATGAGCAGTGGTATTTTATCCGGACGTATCATCCGGGCTTGTATCTGCATTTTGACGAAGTTATTTTGTACGACATGAAGAGCGATCCGAACCAGACACGTAATGTTGCAGCAGAGTACCCAAACATTGTGAAGGAAATGGATCACAGGCTAGCAGCTTGGCAACATGAACAGACCCGCAAGCCAGGCTATAAAGTGGATCCGATGCAGAAAGTACTGGAGACGGGTCCGTGGAAATATCTGAAGCCAGAAGATTGGGTACGAAAGCTTGAGCGAGTAGGCAGGAAAGAAGAGGCGAATGTTATCCGCGGCAAATATAAGAGCGAAGCATTACAGCCGGCTTACGATGGTTAACGTACCTTCAACACCACGCATAAGGAGATGGAGTTTATGAAAAAGCCCCCGAACTGGCTATTAACCCTATTTTCTATCGTCATTGGTCTAATAGCGTGGTACCTGTTATCTGCTATACCGGCGGTTGGAACGATTATAACGAATCCTGTGAAGGTCTTCACAACGTTTCAGACTGAAATCATGAGCGGGCGTTTGTGGATTAATGTGTGGGCAAGTCTACTGCGCGTAGTGGGTGGTTTCTCGCTTGGTTTAATCGTTGCCATCCCTGTTGCTTTTCTTATGGCCTGGTACCCTATGGTACGCTCCATTGTTGATCCTTGGATTCAATTTTTTCGTACAATACCGCCGATTGCACTTATACCGCTAGTTATCATTTCGCAGGGCGTTGGAGAATCAGCCAAAATAACAGTAATCTTTGTAGCCACCTTTCTAGTCATGGTTATTACGATCTTCCAAGGTGTTCGCAATGTGGACCCTACGCTAATTCGTGCGGCCAGGGTACTTGGTGCCAAGGATAGAGATATCTTTTTCGAGGTTATCGTGCCCGCGTCTTTCCCTTTTATTCTGGTTGGTGTCAGACTTGGGCTTGCTGCAGCATGGACAACATTGGTAGCGGCTGAACTGACCGGAGCCAATAAAGGTCTTGGAAATATGATTATGGAAGCGAGCTTATATTTCCGTATGGACACGGTCATTCTTGGCATTATTGTCATCGGAGTGATCGGGCTAGCCATGGATAGATTTGTACTATTTCTGGAGAGGAGGCTGACCGGGTGGCAGGAACTGAGGCAAGAGTAGACGGTGGTAATAGTATTGTGACGCAATCTTTGAATACCAAGATTGCGATTAGTGGACTTACGAAGATTTATAAAGGACGGAGTGGGAATACAATCGCACTTCAGAATACAGACTTATCCATTCAGGAGAATGAATTTGTCTGCGTTGTAGGACCCAGCGGTTGCGGGAAGACAACACTACTCAACATCATTGGTGGATTGGAAGAAGCAACTTCTGGATCTGTCCAATTGGACGGGGTTGAAGTGAAAGGACCTGGCAGGGAGCGGGGAGTCGTATTTCAACAGTATGCACTGTTTCCTTGGAAGACCGTACTTGAGAACATAGAATTCGGTTTGAAGTTGCGAAGGATCAGCAAGAAGGAGCGTAAAGAAAGGGCAGAGCATTATTTGGAATTGGTTGGTTTGAAAGATTTCGCACATGCGTATCCGAAAGAGTTATCGGGTGGTATGAAGCAGCGAGTAGCGATTGCTCGCGCTTATGCGGTTGAACCTGAGGTACTGCTCATGGATGAGCCATTCGGAGCTTTGGACGCACAGACGAGAGCGCAGCTACAGGAAGAGTTGCTCAAGACATGGATGAAAGAAAAGAAAACCTGCTTCTTTATTACGCACGATGTGGAGGAAGCCGTTATTCTGGCTCAGCGTGTTGTCATTATGAGTGCACGGCCTGGTCGGATTACAGAAATTATTAATGTCGACATTCCTTACCCAAGAGATCAGTCAACGAAGCTGGATGAGCGATTTATCAGAATCAAGAACGATATTTGGTCTAAGGTGTATCGCGAATATCTCGAAGTATCTAAATAATCGGCCATCTGTGCGAAAGCATGATGCATATAGATTTCATGGGAGGGTATTTATTCATGTTTAACAAATTCAGGTCATTATCTAAGATTTCTATGAATGTAGCACTAGTCAGTATGACACTTCTCCTTGGTGCCTGTGGTGCAAATAACAGCGGTGTTAACTCAGGAGCAGAAAAGTCTATTCCGGATGTGAAAGAGACTACGACCGTAATAGCGAAGGCAGAAGAGAAAATAGAGACGATCAATTTTGCTTATATGCCGAACATGGGTGGTGCAACTCCAGTTGCCATTGGTGAGGCGAAAGGATTCTTTCAAGACGAAGGCATCAAATTGAATGCAGTGAAGTTTCTGAGTGGTCCTCCTGAGTTTCAAGCGATGGCTGCGGGGGATATTGATATTGCCTATATTGGACCCGGAGCCACGTTCTTAGCTGCCAAAGGGCAAGGGAATATTATTGGATTAGTGAGTCTAGGGAAAAGCGATATGGTGTTTGCTACTAAGAAATCGGGAATTAAAGAATGGAAAGACCTGAAGGGGAAAACAGTAGGTGTTCCTAAAGGAACTTCTGGTGAAATGGTACTTAATCTAGGACTGGAAAAGGCAGGATTAAATCCTAACGACGTTAATATTGTCAATATGGAGGTAGCGGGTGCAGTTACAGCATATATCGCAGGTAAAGTGGATGCAGTGGCCATCTGGTCTCCGTTTACGGTGGAAATTGAGAAGCAAGTCGGCAAGGATAACATGGTTAAATTAGGCGATAACAGTGATTTTTACCCAGAATATAGCTTTCCTTCAAGTTGGGTCGTAAGTCCGAAGTTCTTGAAGGAGAAGCCAGAGCTTGTTGAGAAATTTATGAAAGCCATAACGAAGACAACAGAGTACAAAATCAATAACATTGAAGAAGCTGTAAAGCTGACAGCGGCATATACAGGAGTTCCTGAAGATAGTCTCACGGAAGAGCTTAAGTCGATTGACTGGATTGATAATACGAAATTGGTTGAAGTGTTCCTAGATGGTTCAGCTGTTAAATGGTATGATAATTTGCAGAAGCAGTTCGTTAAGAATGGTAAACTAGAGAGTGCTGTACCATCTGGGAATTTCTTAACTATAGAACCCGCAATCAAATCGATAAACAAGTAATATTGTACAACAATTTAATTTTAAAGAATGCTCGAGAACATTCTCGGGCATTCTTTATTTGTTAATGAGTATCTGACCAATTTGATGGATAACGTGGCTTATTTGCAAATCAATATAATTGTAACTATAATAATTACAGTAAGTCATAATATGAATCACACGGAGGAATTGTCATGGAAGCTAAGTATAAACCGCTTTTTGAATCATTTACTTTTCGCAGTGGAGTTGAAGTAGAGAATCGTGTTGTCATGGCTCCGATGACAAATTGGTCTTCAAATTTAGATGGAACAGTCTCAGATGCTGAGGTTGATTACTATAGCCGTAGAGCTGGTGGCGTAGGTATGGTTATTACGGCATGTACCCATGTTTCCAAGAATGGACAAGGATTTCATGGTGAATTCGCAGGGTATAACGATGAGATGATACCTAGCTTGGCAAGATTAGCAACAACGATTAAGGAAAAAGGATCAAAAGCTGTGTTACAAATTTTCCACGGTGGACGTCAATGTCCGCCTGAACTCGTTAATGGAGATGTTGTCAGTGCAAGCGCAGTGCCAACGGATGACGGTAAAGTAACACCCCGTGCTCTTTCAGATGAAGAGATCTTAGCGATTATTCATGACTTTGGGGAAGCGACACGTAGAGCGATCGAAGCTGGATATGATGGTATAGAGATCCACGGTGCTAACAATTATTTATTGCATCAGTTCTTCTCTGGTCATACGAACCGCCGCGAAGACCGTTGGGGTGGAAGTCTTGAGAAGCGATTATCTTTTCCATTAGCTGTTGTAGATGCGATAAAACAAGCTGTGGCTAAGTATGCTGATCGCCCATTTCTTGTAGGGTATCGTTTATCACCAGAAGAGCCAGAGGAATTAGGGTTTACCATGGAAGATACTCTCGTATTGCTTGATGCATTAGCAGAGAAGAATTTAGACTACATTCATATTTCTCTTATGGATTTCTGGTCAGAGGCAAGACGGGGTGTAGAAGATACGGGTCTTGTACGGATGGAATTAATTAGAGACCGTGTTGGCGCAAGCGTTCCAATCATGGGCGTAGGTTCTATTCATACTGCGGATGACGCCTTGAAAGCTCTTGAGATGGGAATTCCACTTATTGCATTGGGTAGAGAACTTATTGTTGAACCTGATTGGGTGGAGAAGATAGAGGCAGGTAGAGAAGCGGATATCAGAACGACATTAAGTACAGATGAACAAGAACTACTCGTCGTTCCAGATCCATTATGGCAAGCCATTGTAAGTAGAACCGGTTGGTTCCCTGTGGTCTAATAGATGTAAATCCCATGTATTCTTGTTATTATCAGAATAAGAATACTTGCCTGGTATAGGCAAATTAGGGAGAAAGATATGAATAAGTGGCTGAAGACAATTGTAATTCTGGTAGGTTCAGCAATCTTAACGAGACTTATACCCTTTAGTTATGTCTTTCGTACAGTAGATACCATGATTCATGAGTTCGCTCATGCGGTAGTGACATTACTGACGTCAGGGCGTGTGCTAGCTATTCAATTAAATCCAGACCATAGTGGGGTTACGTATTCGACGACGACATCGACGTGGTCATCCATACTTGTCTCACTTGCAGGCTATACCTTGGCGTCATTATGTGCTGCGCTATTGTTCTATTGGATGAGTAGACGCCAAGAAAAGCGGGGTATGGTACTACTTACTGTGATTGCAGTTGTGATGCTTGTCATGTATGTACATCATGGGTATGGGGTGTTTTGGCTTGTTGGATTTATCGTCCTGAATATCGTCATGATGTATTTACCTCTTACAGTACGCAATATGTATTATGGATTACTAGCCTTCCTAACGTTAGAAGAATCCGTATTAGGACCGATATATCTCGTCACCCGTTCTCTTTCGGGCGGAGGAAGGGCAGGGGACGCTTCTAATCTTGCTTCTTGGACATCGGTACCTGCGATATTCTGGGCATTATTATTTGTAGCATTTTCGCTTGTTTGTGCGAAGATGGCGTTCTCGTGGTTTTTTAACAGACGACCGTCTTCACGAGTACAAGATTCTACTCATACTTTTCTTAATAAATGAATTAAAAGCTTTTACGAACTTAGTATGATTTATGCTGAGTTCGTTTTTTTGTTGTGAGCATAATTGTGTTGATATCTAAATTTTACATTTTTATTGACAATGTTTGGATAAAATGATAACTTAAATTCATTAATCCTACGTGAATGGTATGAATTAATTGAAAGACATTACCGACTGTATAAACAGAGGTATTGCGGTTGTTTACGCGATACCTCTGTTTTTGTGTATGCCAATAGTTGAAGGGGGAGCTGGAAATGGGAGATGCAATGCTCGCCATATCGAATCTTAACAAACGTTTTGACACAGCAGCAGGTCATGTTCAGGCATTATACAATGTAGATTTACAAGTGCAAGAAGGTGAATTTGTTACAGTTATTGGTCCCAGTGGATGTGGAAAGAGCACGCTGCTGCGCATCGTAGCTGGTCTGGACAGTGGCTATACGGGTAGTGTTACGCTAGAAGGGGTTCAGATTGGCGGACCTGGTATTGATAAAGGATTTATTTTTCAGGAGCATCGCCTATTCCCTTGGCTTACCGTAGAGAAGAATATTGCCTCAGATTTACCCCTTGGTAATAAGGAAGTTAGGCAGAAGGTAGATGAACTTATTGAACTAGTGAAATTAAAGGGCTTCGAGAAGTCGTATCCTCGGGAGTTGTCAGGTGGAATGGCCCAACGTGTAGCTATAGCTAGGGCACTTCTACGGAATCCCAAGATCCTGTTATTAGATGAACCGTTCGGGGCCCTTGATGCATTCACTCGAGCGCATATGCAGACGGTGTTGCTAGATATTTGGCGTACGAACCAAACCACGATGATATTTGTTACACATGACATTGATGAGGCGGTATTTCTGGGTAATCGTGTCGTGATCTTGGAGCCCCGTCCAGGTAAAATACGCAATATAATACCGATTGACTTACCGTATCCACGTAAAAAGACGACAACGTCATTTCAAGAGTTACGTTTGAAAGTGTTGAATCAGTTCGAGAAAGTCGATGAACTAGAGCTCACAGACGGAGCTGGAATTTAAATAAATATCAAGTCAACCATACACATTGGAGGCTTCCGAACATGTCATTCATCGGGAGTCTCTTTATTTATTTCAAGAGAAGAAGGAGGGAGTTGCTATATGACCAACCAGGCTGTCGTGGTAAGGGGCTCCAGTAGACCAGGGAAGGCGGCAACTATTGGACTTGGTATGATTTTACCGGCAAGCGTACTGATTCTGTGGCAGACGTTGGGACATTATGGCATCATCTCAGAGCTGTTGTTTCCAACACCTTACACGATTGCAGAATCTTTTATAACACTAGCGATTGCAGGAGATTTATGGACTAATTTCAGAATAAGTGCTGCCAGAGCACTATTAGGGTTTCTCCTCGGTGGAGGACTCGGCCTCTTGCTAGGCATTGTGGTCGGATTATTCCGAAGATCAGAGAAGTTACTAGACCCTTCGATACAAATGATTCGTATGATTCCGAGTCTCGCGGTCATCCCGCTGTTTATTCTTTGGTTCGGTATAGGTGAGGAATCGAAAGTGCTACTTATTGCTAAAGGCGCATTCTTTCCGATTTATATTAATACTTTTATGGGCATCCGCAATGTGGATAACAAGTTATTCGAAGTGGCTCGGGTGTTAGGATTCAGCAGAATGAAACAGATTATCAGACTGGTTCTTCCGGCAGCGGTACCGAACATTATGCTCGGAGTACGCTTATCGCTGGGACTATCTTGGTTAGGTCTAGTCGTTGCAGAACTGATCGCGTCTTCCTCAGGAATCGGATATATGATATCAGATGCTCGTCAGTTCGCAGATACGCCTGTCGTATTCGTAGGCATTATTATATTCGCTATTGCGGGATTGTTGAGTGATTCTGTTGTCCGTCTGATTGAACGGCGGTTGCTGAGATGGAAAGACAGTTACCAAGGATAAAAGGAGGATAACACCATGAGTGAGGGAGTAGAAGCCCTGATAAAGACGACAAAAGGGGTAAAAGAAACGCCGAATAACGTGGGAACTGCTCCGATAAATAGTAATAAAGAGCTCGAAAGTAACACAACACCTGGCGTGTGGAAATCGCTATTGTCCGATCTAAGTATAGGTGCCATTATTCCGGTGGTAACCATCGTCGTCTGGCAGTTGGCAGGTAATGCTGGATGGATATCCGCAGAATTTATGCCAACGCCGCTAAAGATATTGGATGCTTTGGTGGAGCTAGCCGTTTCGGGTGAACTGATACATCATCTGGGAATCAGTATAGGTAGAGCTGGAATTGGATTTCTTATTGGAGGCATACTTGGGCTGCTGTTCGGAGTATTAACTGGATTATTTCGCAGTGTGGAATACCTATTGGACCCAAGCGTACAGGTGTTACGTCTTGTTCCACATTTAGCGATTGCTCCCCTCATCATTCTCTGGTTCGGTTTCGGTGAAATCTCCAAGGTAGTGATCATTCTGAGTGGATCTTTCTTTCCGCTTTATATTAATACATTTATGGGTATTCGTAATGTGGATAACAAGCTATTTGAAGTAGCGAGGGTACTCGGGTTTAGTCGATATCAGCAGTTGCGTAGGTTGATATTACCAGCGGCGTTACCGAGTATTTTGTTGGGTTTACGGATTTCGCTTGCGGTAGCTTGGATTGGTCTCGTCGTTGCAGAGGTTATTGGTTCGCAGTCGGGGATCGGATTTCTTATTAATGAAGCGAAGCAGAATTCGAGAACAGAAATTATCTTTGTAGGTATTATTATTTTTGCAGTTGTTGGTAAATTAATCGATTCTCTCTTCCATGCTATTGAACGCAAGTTCTTGTTCTGGCGGGATAGTTATCATGGTTAGCGCTAATAAATTCTAGGGGCGAAGCAAATGAGTGAAGTAGCACAACAAGGATCACTCTCCTTAGTTACGGACGTGCTTGTGATTGGTGGAGGTCCAGCAGGTACATGGGATGCTTGGGGGTTACCGTGAAAAGGTGGGCTGGGTAAGGGCGGACAGCCAGTAGCAAGTCATCATTTTATGTATAAATTATCGACTAGGGTTGGGTTGTAGATAAATCAAACATATCAAAGGGGAGAAATACAATGAAAAATGCGTATAGAGAAACTCATGTGGGACCTATTAAAGGAGTTCGATTTGCGCTTATTGCAACGATAGTCATGGTCATGATGGTCCTTCAAGCTTGTGGAAATAATGCCAGTACCGCTAACAAAGAAGCGCCATCCTCTTCAGGAGAAAGCACAGAAGCAACAAGTAAGGTTCCAGCCGTGTTGAATTATGGATATATCGGCATTAATAAGCTGAATGTACCGAGTGGTGGCGCAGAGGGTTGGGGCTTATATAAAGGTATTATCCAAGAAGAACTGAAAAAGTCCGGGATTACCGAAGTGAAACTAACGGGTTTTCCGAATGGTCCAGATCAGACAGAATCCCTTATTAGTGGTCGATTGGATATTGGTAGTCTTGGTGACACCCCTGCTATTATCGCCTACGGATCTGGCGCAAAGACTCGTCTAATTACACAAACTGCGGCGAATAACATTGGATATTTGATCGGTAAGAAGAATGGTGCGACAACAGTCAAAGAATTAGAAGGTAAAACCATTGCCATCCAAAAAGGCTCCTTTATGCACCGGTACGTGGTTGGATTGTTGCAAGAAGAAGGTGTAACAGACTACAAGCTTGTTCATATGTTAATTGCTGACGCTGGGGCTGCTCTAGCCCGTGGGGATATCGATGCTACGACTAATCTTGGAGTAGGGGCATTGAAGCAAATTGACGATGGGTACACGTATTTAGACGATGCATCGAAACATCCGGATCTGTTGGGCACCGGTGCAACGGTAGTGTCGGAAGAGTATTTGGCGAAATTCCCGGATTTCCCAAAGGTATGGAACGCAGCGCGTGAGAAGGCTCTTGCTGACTTGAAGCAGCATGAAGATGAATACTACCAATTCTTAGCGGAGGCTGGAGGTACAACTCCTGAACTGGCTAAAAAAGTGAGTCCGATCAGTGGTATTAATGATACGGCGTTTACAGAAGAGGGGTTAAAGCTGTTGGAGGGAACGAAGAACTTCCTCGTGAAAGAAAAGCTTGCGAAGAAAGAATTCCAGATTAGCGATTGGCAGAAACAATAACAGTTGAATATGTAAAGCTACGTTAATTAGCTAAGGAGCACTGGGGTGTTATTCCCCAGTGTCTCCTTTATTACAATATAAGAACGTATTACTTTCACTCGATACGCTTCTTTTAATATTTCCTAAAAGACGGATGGCCGTCCTTAAGGGGAAGGCGTATCCGTTTTAGCTAATAAATAGATATAGAGGGGGAAGAGAAATGTTACAGAAGCAGGTTAAGCAACTAACCGTAGATGTGCTTGTTCTCGGCGGAGGACCAGCCGGAGCATGGGCGGCATGGCGTGCGGCTTCACAGGGAGCAAGCGTAGTACTTGCAGACAAAGGATACCTTGGAACAAGCGGCGCTACCTCTCCGGGAGGTACAACATTGCTTGTTATTCCTCCGATTGCAGAGTTGCGAGAGCAGGCTGTTCAGGCCAGACTGAAAGCAGGCGGATATTTATCGGAGAATGCTTGGATACACCGTGTATTGGACCAGGTTGAGAAGAATTTGGAGTTGGTGGAGCAGTGGGGTTATCCATTTCCCAAAGATGAAGAGGGACAATCGCTACGTACACATTTGCACGGACCAGAATATATGAAGCTGATGAGAAATGTAGTGCGTAAAGCGGGAGTTAAGATTATGGATCAATCTCCGGCACTTGAGTTGCTACATGATGAACACGGTGTTGGTGGTGCACGGGGCATAAATCGTATGACCGGGGAGACTTGGGAGGTAAAGGCCAATGCAGTTGTGATGGCTACAGGCGGATGTGCTTTTCTTAGTAAAGGTCTCGGATGTAATGTATTGACTGGTGAAGGGTTACTGATGTCTGCTGAACTAGGCGCCGATTTGTCAGGGATGGAATTCAGTCGTCAATATGCCCCGAGCTTTGCCGAGGGTACGGTAACGCGTGGGCGTATGCTTTTCTGGTCTACTTTGTATGGTGAGGATGGTGAGCCTTTAGTGAAAGGCGATCGCACCAATAGAAGTATTCCAGAGTTGTTGATGAAAGGACCCGTCTACGCTGCAATGGATCTCGCAGACACAGAGGAGAAGCGGGAATTTCTACGTCGTGCTCATCCAATCTTCTTCATGCCCTTAGAGCGGTCTGGTATTGATCCATTTAAGGAGAGATTCCCACTTACGCTTCGCTATGAAGGAACAATGCGCGGTACAGGTGGCTTGCGTCTGACTGGAAACGATTGTGCGACCACGATCGCTGGTTTGTATGCGGCTGGGGATGCTGCATCGCGGGAAAAAGTAACTGGCGCGATATCAGGGGGCGGAGCCTATAATGCTTCATGGGCCATATGCAGTGGACATTGGGCAGGTGAGGGAGCGGCACATTACGCGATGTCTCAGCCAAGGAGAGCGGACAATCGGCAGTTGGTAGCTGCGGGGCACTATGGTATGGCAGCAGGTGTCGATTCTTCCACAAAGCTTGAGGTGCAACCGCTGATTAAGGCAATTCAGGATCTAATATTACCACTGAAGATTAACTATTTCCGTAGCGAACCTGGCATTTCCGCGGCATTGAAAGAGCTAGATACATTGGTTCCTCACCTGAAAGATCAAGCGCCAGCCACAGTGCAGGGCATAGTGAAGTCTCGTGAAGCAGCAGCCATGCTTACTGTTGGAAGATGGATGTATACTGCGGCGTTAGCACGTACGGAAAGTCGCGGATTACAGAAGATGGCGGAATACCCCGAGCTTGATCCAAGTCAGACTCATCGATTAATTCTGTCGGGTATCGACGATATTAGCATCAGTACCGAAAGCGTACCCCACGCCCATGAACTGAATGCATTGAAGGAGGGGCATACGGTATGATTGAACTTATTAGTTCGGATCGTTGCATCAATTGCAATTTGTGCGTAAAGGTATGTCCGACTAACGTATTCGATATGGAAGAAGATCATCCCGTTATTGCTCGTAAGGAGGATTGCCAGACCTGCTTCATGTGCGAGGCGTATTGCCCTGTTGATGCGATGTACGTTGCACCACAGGCAGATCGTACTGTCGAAGTCAACGAAGAAGAATTGATAAGCTCCGGTCTGCTCGGCAGCTGGCGACAAGAAATAGGCTGGGGACAAGGTTCGGGAGCATCAATGGCAGAGCGAGATACAACACCCTTTTTTGAAGTGTTCACCGAGCAATACAGAGGCAACTAATTTATGGTTCATCTTATTATTCTATAGACGTAAAAGAGACATTCAAACCCATAATCATGGATTTGAATGTTTTTTGCGTAGAAATATTACACTCACTCGGCTATTGGTCAACGTGTGTTAGGTAATCATTTATTAGGATTTGCATAAATCCGCACATTCTCATTGTCATCAACAGTCGCTAATACACAGTCACGGATATCTGTATAAATAGGTGCTATCTTATTCTTAAGCCAGCTAATATCCTTTCCCAATTCATTTAGAAGTGATAAGTCGGTAACGCCTTCAACGATGATAGGCCTTGTGAGGGAGAATGGTTGTGTCTTTACCTTCATATCTGAGGGCGTAAGCGGCTGATATTGGGTATCTATAAAAATAGAGATGGTTCCTCCCGGTTCCCATACTGCGAGGGACACCTTTTCTACGTTCTCTACTTTTTCTTTTCGTAGCTCACTGAATAAGAAATCAATCGAAATTCTTGCCTTGGATAGATTCTGGAAATGAATTTGCCCACCTTTAATGAGCGTAATGGGTGACGGATCGAGATATCTCTTGAATAATGGCCATTTCAGGCTTAACCATGTCGCTGCAACATACAAAATAATTAGAACAAGGGTCGTGATTACAGATCCCTTCATACCTAATTTCTCATCTGAAAGCGGGTGAGCGATAATATTTCCAAGAGTTAGAGCGATAATGAAATCGAGGAATCTTAATTGAGATATCGAACGTTGTCCCATTAGTTTGGTTGCAATTAATAAAAAAATAAAGCTAATGATGGCTCTGAAGATCCATTCAAGTGTTGTCAACGATTCTTGGCTCTTGAGAAAATCCAATCTATTCACTCCCTAGTCATTTCATGCCGTTAGTTTTACCCACTATTGTGAAAAAATTCAGTTAATCATCCAGATAAACTACCCAATATTTCCTTGCATACTTGAATTTACTAAAGAACAAACTGAGTATACTCAATATGAAATAGGTTGAAAAAGACTGAAGGAAAAGGTGTGGTATTGTTGCGTATCATCCATTGGTTGATTTGGATTGTTGTGCTGCTCATAATTTGTTCAGGATGTTATGGGCATGAAGCGAAGTCGAAGGAAGAAGATCTTCTCCGTGTGAAGTCTCAGGCAGAGCATCCTTCGAAAAAAGTTATTCTTATCTTGGTAGACTCTCTCATGTATCAATCTATTGATAAAGGATTACAGCAAAATAAGCTTCCCGCATTAAAATATCTGATTGATCATGGTCAGTATTATAAGGATCTCGTAAGTTCATTCCCAACGATGTCCGTCACAATCGATAGTTCTTTAATTACGGGGACATACCCTGACCAACATCGTGTTCCTGGGCTGATCTGGTATTCGGCTAAAGATAAGAAAGTCATTAATTATGGAACAGGCCCTATGGAGATACTTAAGCATGGCGTAGACCCCGTGTTAAGTAATGCCATGATTCATTTAAATCGAGATCATCTTAGTGCGCAAACATTAACGATATATGAACAATTGAATACAGTTGGACTGAAATCAGGTTCAATCAACGGCTTGATTTACAGAGGAACTGTAGAACACACGTTAAATATTCCTGAATGGATAAAGGGACCGACTTCACTACCGGGAGAATTAATAGTAAAAGGTCCTGATTTTTTATCGTTGGGTTCATTTTCTAATCCGTTGGAAGGCATAAAGAAGATGCCTGATTCTTTAACGAAACGGATGGGATTCAACAATGAATATGCTGTAGAGTCAGTTAAATACTTAGTGCGAAATAATAAGTTGCCTGATTTTCTTTATGTATATTTACCTGATTTAGACCAGGAGTTACATAAGAAAGGCCCTTCAGTAATTGATGGTGTTATCAAGACGGATAAACAAGTTCAATCTATATTAAATGCATTTGGATCTTTTAAAGAAGCGCTAGATCAGGCGATTATTATGATTGCTGGGGATAGCGGAATGAGTACCATTCTACCTGATAGTAAACATCCGGTCATTGATTTACCACAGGTGTTACACCAATACGCGATTTTAGGACCGGGAGCTGAAGCTACATCAGCAACAGACATTGCTCTTGCTGTGAATGAAACTATGGCCTATGTATATAAGCTGAATACTAAAGATTCACTTAAGCAAATCGCTGATATATTGAAAGAAGAGACACGTATCGATTTCATTTCATGGAAAGAAGCGGGATGGATTCATGTGGTAGAGGCTGGTACAGCAAAGGAGTTTACGTATAAACCAAATGGAAAAATAACGGATTCTTATGGACAAACATGGACGATAGGAAGTAACCCAGATGTGTTGGATCTACACATAAATAAAGATCTGAACACCCTTAAGTACAGAGAATACCCTGACGCGTTAAAGAGACTCTATGGCGCTTTAAATTCGCATGAAGGGGATTTCCTAGTGGTCTCTGCGAAGCAAGGATATGAACTGAGTGGTCAGAGTTCACCCACACATAAGGGTGGAGGAGGACATGGGGCACTCCATAGAGTGGAGTCGTTAGTTCCCTTGATCATTAGCGGAACGACTGATAAGCCTGATCATACACGAATTGTTGATTTGAAATCGTATATCCTACGACTGCTAACGAAACCTTTGGGGAAATCGGAAAAAACAAACTGAAATTGAGAAAATAAAGAAGGACACTGCCTACGAATAGGTTAGTGTCCTTCTCTTACATACAAATCTTGTCTTGATTCAATCAGGATAACTGTTAGGGGTATAACGATACCCATACGAACAACTTTAAGGCATCCTAACAGTATATGCGATAATTTTCTTAATAATTTTCTTACGCTTTTTGCTCGTACAACTTAATGATCTCAATCACCGTTTGTGTTGCCTTGATCATATTATCTACCGAAATGTACTCGAATTTCCCGTGGAAGTTCTCGCCTCCAGTGAAAATATTCGGTGTAGGCAGTCCCATGTAAGATAACTGAGAACCATCTGTACCTCCACGAATAGGTCGAACAATCGGTTCGATGTCTAAATTCTTCATTGCTTCATATGCAATATCCACAATGTGTTTAACAGGTTCTATTCTTTCCTTCATGTTATAGTATTGATCTCTCATCTCTAGGACGATGCGGTCTTGACCATATTGCGCTCTAAGTTCAGCAACAATACGTTCCATATTCGATTTTCTGGCTTGAAAATTCTCTTTGTCGAAGTCTCTAATAATATAGCTAAGTTTTGTCTGCTCAACATCACCTTGAATTTCTAATAAATGATAGAAACCGTCATATCCGTCAGTGTATTCAGGAGCTTCCTCTGTTGGAAGCATGCTTTGAAGTTTCATCGCTATTTTGGCGGAGTTCACCATCTTATCTTTGGCAGTTCCGGGGTGGATGTTACTTCCCTTGCAAGTAATCTTAGCGGAAGCAGCGTTGAAACTCTCATACTCTAGTTCACCAAGTGGACCTCCATCGACCGTATAGGCATACTTAGCGTTGAATGCAGCAACATCAAATTTCTCAGGTCCTCTACCAATTTCCTCATCTGGGGTAAAGGCTACTCTTATTGCTCCGTGTTTGATCTCAGGATGTTGAATCAAGTAGGCCATAGCGGTCATGATCTCAGTAATACCTGCTTTATTGTCTGCTCCAAGAAGAGTCGTTCCGTCAGTCGTAATTAACGTATGCCCTTTATATTCTTCAAGACTAGGGAAATCATTAGGTGACATTACGATATGTAAAGATTTATTTAATGTAATATCCTTTCCATCATAGTTATCTATTAATTTCGGGGATACATTCAAGCCTGTGAAATCTGTTGCAGTATCTAGATGGGCGAGAAATCCGATCGTATCGACTTCTTTTTCTGTATTAGAAGGGAGAGTGGCCATTACATAACCGTTGTCATCGATCGTTACATCATGCATACCAATAGTCTTAAGTTCTTCCACCAACATATTCGCAAGAGTCAGTTGTCCGGGGGTTGTAGGGCATGTGTCCTTGTCTTCATTAGACTGTGTATCAACCGTTGCATAGGAAATAAATCGTTCAATGAGTTCTTGTTTCATGTATTCATTCACTCCTTTGGTTTGTATAGTTGTATTTTATCATGGCCTGCAGCGACTTATTTCAAAAAAAGAGTGAAAGTGGTAATGGTTTTTCTTATCTCAATGAGATACATTGGAATCATAACCTAGGTTGATCAATGAGAGGAGTGTGAGTGAGATGGAACAATTGAAGCAACGTTGTAGATGGGTGAATCAAGATCCTCTATATATGGATTATCATGATACAGAATGGGGCCAGCCACTTACGAATGATCAGAAGTTATTTGAATTGTTAATGTTAGAAGGAATGCAGGCTGGATTGAGCTGGTATACAGTATTGAAGAAAAGAGAGCATTATCGCAAAGTATTCGACGATTTCGATCCTGCAATAATAGCGACATATAATGAAGCGAAAGTTGAAGCGTTACTTCAAGACCCCGGTATTATCCGTAATAAGTTAAAGGTTCGGGCAATCATTCATAATGCTGGTATCTATCAAGAGATTAAGCAGGAAGAAGGTTCATTTGCTAACTATATGTGGCACTTTGTAGATGGTGAGCCTATCGTGAATCAATGGACAAGCATATCTGAGGTTCCTGCAAATACACCAATATCGGATCATATGAGTAAGACTTTGAAAAAAAGAGGCTTCAAGTTTGTCGGTACTACGATCTGTTACGCATTCATGCAGGCATCGGGTATGGTGAACGACCACACGTTAGATTGTTTCTGTCGAACGCAACCAAATAAACAAGTTAAAAAGGACACGACCTATGAATAGGTTAGTGTCCTTCGCTATAGTTAGGGTACGTAATTTAGACTTGAATGATGATTGGAAGGATAATGGGTCTTCTTTTCGTGTGAGTAAACAAATAATTTCCGACTGATTCTTTAATCATTTGTTTAAAAAAGTCCCATTGGGTAATATTCTTCTTCTCATGTAATTTATGAATCGTTTGTACGGTGATTTGGCGTACTTCATTTAATAAAGCTTCTGACTCACGAACGTACACGAACCCACGAGATATAACATCAGGTCCAGACAAGATGTTACCTTCCATTTTACTGAGTGTAACAACCACAATAAGAATACCATCTTCGGATAAAAGTTTACGGTCACGTAGAACGATCGTTCCTACATCACCAATTCCCAGTCCATCAACAAGTGTATTCCCAGTTGTTATTCTTCTTCTTTGAATAGCTTCTTGGTTGGTAATATCGACGACATCACCATTATTAACAATGAAGATATTATTCTGATCCACGCCAACGGATTCAGCTAATAACCGATGCTGATGAAGCATTCGAAATTCACCATGAATCGGTATGAA
This sequence comes from Paenibacillus antarcticus, assembly GCF_001637225.1. Taxonomy (GTDB): domain Bacteria; phylum Bacillota; class Bacilli; order Paenibacillales; family Paenibacillaceae; genus Paenibacillus_AQ; species Paenibacillus_AQ antarcticus. Next base: position 1,534 of record NZ_LVJI01000007.1, on the reverse strand, counting down.
ATATTTTGGCTTCATTAAAGACAACATTAACTTGAGTTCTTCTTGACTGGCATGACCGGATACATGCATACCTGTAATCGATGCTGATCCATAAATGACCTTGGCTTTTAGTTGAAATAAATTATCTACGATACGCGCTACGTTTCGTTCATTTCCGGGGATAGGTGTAGAAGCTAGAATGACAGTATCTCCAGCTAGAACTTCTAATTGTCTATGGTCGGAACTAGCTAGACGGGATAAGGCAGCCATAGGTTCGCCTTGACTACCCGTACATAGGACAACAATTCGGTGAGGTTCATAGGCTTTGACATCACTCGGCTCAATTAACATGGTGTCAGGAATTTTCAAATAACCTAGCTCATGAGCAATGGATACAACATTGACCATGCTTCTTCCCAACAATGCGAGTTTTCTATTTGTTTTCCGGGCCGCATCGATCACTTGCTGTAGACGATGCACGTTGGATGCAAAGGTGGATATGAATATTTTTTTCTTTGCTCTGATAAATGCTTCTTCTATATTTTCACCTACGAGTTGTTCTGAAGGAGTGAATCCCGGGCGTTCCGCATTGGTACTTTCGGATAGAAGTGCCAGAACACCGTTGCTTCCAATGTCAGCCATGCGGTGTAAATCCGGATACTCATCATTTACAGGTGTTAGATCAAATTTAAAGTCTCCTGTATGAACGACAGTCCCTTCAGGGGTGCTGAATACAACACCAACACAATCAGGAATACTGTGATTTGTTCTGAAAAAACTTACTTCGATATTGCCGAACTCTAAAGTTGATTCGGCATTGATTGTGAATAAATCAGTAATCCCGAGAAGGTTATGCTCCTGTAGTTTAACTTCAATTAAGCCTAGCGTTAATCGTGTTCCATATATGGGCATATTCAATTGCTTCAGAATATATGGAATGCCGCCAATATGATCTTCATGTCCATGGGTGACAATTAAGGCTCGAATCTTATCACGATTCTCTAATAGATATGAAATATCAGGGATAATCAGATCGATTCCTAATAAGCTCTCATCGGGGAACTTTGAACCACAGTCAATGACGATGATATCATCAGCATATCGGAGAACATACATATTTTTGCCGATTTCATTTACACCACCTAGAGCGACAATCGATAGTGTTGATTCATTAGTATTCAAACAGACTACCTCCAATTAAATTATAAAAGTAGTCTCCCCTTATTAGTGGTTATTATGAGGAATATACAATAACGTAAATGACAAACCGTTGACTGTAAATTTTTACAACTTGTCAACCTGTTGATAGACGTGATATATTATTAGTCCGGCCAACAAATAACACATTTGTTGAATCGGCAAGCCAAAATCGATTGAAACTTAAATCGAAAAAAAGCTTGCATAAACGAACCGGACATGATATAATATAGAAGTTGTCGCCGAGAACATACGGTGCTGACGAAACGAAATAATTGGTCTTTGAAAACTGAACAACGAGTGAGTAGATTTTGCGATAAGTGAAATCAAAACAAATGAGAAATCATTTGATAGAGAA